>CAWKAN010000017.1:0-685195 GCA_963847615.1 uncultured Alphaproteobacteria bacterium | reverse complement strand
CTCCATGCGCATTGAACAACGACAACTGCTGATGGCCATGCACGGTGTCTGCTGTGTCGTCGATATCAAGGGTGATCGCCCTGGGCGCACGCCGGTAACTGTTGCACCACAGATCTACCATGGCCCGCGTCATCCGGATCAAGGTGCGCGGGTCGGGGGCATTCTCCCAGCGTGACATTGTGGGTTGTGAAGCCAGGTGGTCTCCACTTTCTGGCAGTCGTCCACAGGCCAGTTTGAACGCGGGATCCCGGCGCAGATCGTCCAGATCATCGGCATCGGGGTAGCCGCATGCGATGGCGAAGACGCGGGCGCGCAGAATGTCCGCCATTGAATGGGTGATCAGATCCGGGTCACGATGGTCGGGCATGATCGCGGCCAACGTGTCTATTAGGCCAATTCGCTTGTCGGCAGCTGCCAAAAGTAAGACACTGCCATCGGAACTGATCAGGCCACCATCGAATGCGGCGGTGATCTTCTTCTGGTAGAGACTTGGCAAAGAGAATGGCAGAAGCGTATCGTCGTCGGTGGCGGGCATGGCAAATTCTGTCCTCGCTTCGAGAGTGGCCTAGCCCATCTTATTCACCAAACCAGCCGTCCGTCATATCATTACGAATACACAACCTACATGTACACACCCCGCCGGCGGCTGACTTGACCGCGTTTCAGACCGTATCTGCGAGGCGCTGGAAGTTGATCAGACGGGGTTCGACCGGGACACTCGCCCCACCGCTTACGTTGGACGCAGGATCAGCGCGCCAATCAATCCACGGAACGGTACAGCGTCGGGGCAGTTCGCAGCGAACGCCAGCTTGATCCGGCTCGCGGTCTCTTTGATCCGCACTGCGATCTTTAGCAACCGCAGTCGGATAGTCGAGAATTCGCCGCTGGCCAACGGTTGCATGCAGGGGATTTCACCGCGCACCGTCAGCATCAGCCAGTAGGCGGCGGTGTGCAGGGCATGTCCCCGGGCTTGACCCGGGGATCAGCCGCATCTGATTGGCCAGCGGCGAACGGCAACTGGTCCGATCAGAGGCCAGTTGGCTCTTGTGCCGCTTGATCAGGTTCTCTGCCTGCCCGCGTGCGCAGTAGACGCTGTCATAGAGCCACGCAGCGGTACCATAAGTGATGTTGGTAACAACGTAGCGGGTATCGAGGCCTTTCCGCGTCGCCTCGATCCGCGCCACGACGCGGCGGGGATGCGACCAGGATTTGGCGCCATAGCGGGTCTCGGTGTAGTCGCGCACCACATCCAGATTGGCGGTCGCGCGCCGGACGCACACGTCATCGGCCTTGGCGAAGACCTGAGCGGACAGCACCGTGTTGGTGGACAGACCGAAGATATAGTGGACACGGTTCTGCTCGCACCAGTCCATCGCCTCGCGCCGGCCATAGTGGCTGTCGCCCCGGATAGTGATGCGTGTGTTCGGCCAGTGCAGCCGGATGCGCCGCACCAACCGACGTAGATGGGCACTCACCTCCTTGCCATCTAGCGTCTTGCCTGGGCGCAGGATGGTCAGGATGCAATGGCCGGTATCGGCGTCATAGACATGGATCGGCAGGAAGCAGCGTTCGTCATAGTGCGCATTGAACAGCGACAACTGCTGATGGCCGTGCACAGTGTCTGCGGTATCGTCGATATCGAGCGTGATTGCCTTGGGCGCGCGCCGGTGGCTGTTGCACCACAGGTCCACCATGGCCCGCGTCAGCCGGAACAAGGTGCGCAGGCCTGGCGCATTCTCCCAACGTGACATTGTCGGTTGCGAGGCCAGGTCGTCGCCGCTTTCTGGCAGCCGCCCGCAGGCGAGTTTGAAAGCAGGGTCCTTGCGCAAATCATCCAGGTCATCGGCGTCCGGATAGCCGCAAGCGATGGCGAACACGCGGGCGCGCAGAATGTCCGCCATTGAATGGGTGATCAGGGCGGGATCCCGATGGTCGGGGATGATCGCGGCCAATGTGTCGATCAGGCCAAGTCGCCTGTCGGCACCGGCCAAAAGGAAAACGCCACCGTCGGAACTGATCAGGCCGCCGTCGAATGCGGCGGTGACTTTCTTCTGGCAGATCCTTGGCAAGGAGAACGGCAGAAGCGTATCGTCGTCGGTGGCGGGCATGGCAGATTCTGTCCAGACATTGAGAGTGGCGTCGACAACCAATCTCTATGCAATTCCAGACGTTTGTACCATGCCCGTCGGCGAATCCCTGCTATGCGGTGAATAAGATGGGCTAGCGGCTGAACCGGAAACACGCTTCGCCGATCGCGACGCCTGGCTGGCACATCTCGACCGGTTGGGCTGCTCCGGACTCGACGTGAAAGCCGATCCAATTCGGGTGGCTACCGAGGCCGCGTTATGGGGCAGCGTTCAATCGCACCAATTTCTGTGCGACGCCGTCGTGCTGAGCGATGACGCCGGGCAGTTCAACATCGGCCGGCACGCGCTGTGCTGGGTGCATGCGGAACGGCTGGTGCATAAGCTGGATACTTTCAACGACCGCGACCGGGCAGCGCAAACGCGGGTTCGCGGCCTGATCTGGGACTTCTACGCCAGCCTCCAGGCTTATCGGCTCAACCCCGGCAAGCACCAGGCGGGTGTGTTGCGGGCCCGGTTCGACCGCATCTTCCGCCGCCGCACCGGCTTCGCTACGCTGGACCGCTTGTTGGCGCGGCTGCACGTCAACAAGGACGAGTTGCTGTTGGTGCTGGATCGGCCGGGGATCCCGCTCCATACCAACGGTTCCGAGAACGACATCCGCTGTTACGTCACGCGGCGGAAGGTCAGCGCCGGGACACGGAGCGATGTTGGGCGCGATAGCCGCGATGCATTCCTGGGTCTGTCCAAGACCTGCGACAAGCTCGGAATCCCCGTCTGGGATTATCTGGGCAACCGGCTCAAGGTGGCGGGCCACGTGATCATCGAAGCGCTCGACCGTTACGTCAGAGGGCGAACTCGGTACGCCTGACCGGCGGCAACGCCCACACTTTTGCCCCTCTTACAGGTCGAGGTCCTCAATCACTTCCACCACGAAGCAGGCCAGGTGCCTTTGGGGCAGCCATTCATCCACGGAAGGGGGCAGCAGAAAGCTGGTCAGGCGGTCGGTCGGGCGAAAGTTGGCCATGCGGCAATGTCCGGAGGGAAGTGTGAATCGACGTTGCGATTCTAACATGACCCCCAACAGGCAGCCAGGCCGCAAGTCCGACAGGCTGCTCGTGCCCTGAGTCGCTGAAAATGAGGGGTTGTGTAGCCCCCTTGCGTTGGGATTTGTGGCGCGAAGAGATGGAGGAGATCCCCTCACTATCAAGGACGCGAGGCACTAGCCCATCTTATTCACCGCATAGCAGGGATTCGCAGACGGGCATGGTACAAACGCCTGAAAACGCATAGAGTGAGGTGGACCCCGAAACCTGGACAGGTAGTTAAGAGAGGTTCCGGCCCCTAAAACGGCTTGAAATCCAGGGGTTCCAGATGATGAATGTTCGCAAGAAGCACGGCGTTGATTTCAAGGCGCAGGTAGCCTTGGCAGCGGTTCGCGAGGATGGCACGGTGGCGGAGCTGTCGAGCCGGTACGGCGTGCATGCCAGCCAAATCCATGCGTGGAAGAAGACGGTCATCGACGGGGTTGGCTCGCTGTTTGTCCGCGGCAAAGCTGGCGCGACCGATGGCACGACCGCCGACGATGCGCGGCTGGCCAAGCTGTATGAAAAAATCGGCGAATTGACTGTCGAGCGGGATTTTTTTCGCAAAAGGTCTGGTCCATGAACCAGATCGCTCGACGGTCACTGGTGGACCGCACGGACGACGAGCTGTCGATCGTAGCGCAGTGCCGGCTGCTGAGGGTCGCCCGCTCGACGCTGTATTGGCGCCGGTCCGCGGTGAGCGAGGACGATCTGCGGCTGATGCGGCGGATTGATGAGCTGTATCTGGCGACGCCCTTCTACGGCTCGCGGCGGATGGTGGCGGTGCTGTGCCGGGATGGCTGGACGGTGAACCGCAAACGCGTGCGCCGGCTGATGCGACTGATGCGGATCGAGGCGATCTACCAGAAACCGAACACCAGCCGTCGTCACCCGGAACACCAGGTCTATCCTTACCTTTTGCGTGGTCTGGTGATCGACCGCCCGAACCAGGTGTGGTGTGCGGACATCACGTACATCCCGCTGGCGAAGGGGTTTGTGTATCTGGTCGCGGTGATGGACTGGTTCAGCCGCCGTGTTCTGGCCTGGCGCCTGTCGAGCGGACTGGAGACAGGGTTCTGCGTCGAGGCCTTGCAGGAGGCGATAGATCGATACGGGTCGCCGGAGATCTTCAACACCGATCAAGGCGTGCAATTCACCAGCACCGATTTCATTGCCACGCTGGCGACAAGCGGCGTGCGCATCAGTATGGACGGCAAGGGTCGATATCTGGACAATATCTTCATTGAGCGGCTGTGGCGCAGCCTGAAATACGAGGAGGTGTACATCAAGGCCTACACCTCGGTACCGACGGCTCGTGCCAGCATCGGTCTGTGGCTGATTTTTTATAACGACGTACGCCCGCACCAGGCCTTGGGTTACCGAACGCCGCGCGAAGTGTTCCAGACGTCCCCAGCCTGTGGGGATGTGGACAACGCAAGCGCGTTGACCACATCCCCACAGGCACACCAACAGCGAAAAGAGGATTCTATCGATAGGGAAAACGTGCTATAACTTCGTTGCCCCCTCGAACGGGTGGGGGACAAAGCAACCGGCGGGAGTCTCTCTTAGCTTGCCCCGTTTCCTGTCCAATGGATGGGGTCCACCTCATCCAGCACGTCTTCCATGGCGGCCACGAACGCCGCGTTGGCGTCCGGCGGAATGACGTATTGCTCCTTCAGATGCGGTTTGAGGTGGTTTTTTTTAGCGTCCGCCCGATCGTATTATCGCTGGCCCGAGCAACGATGTTCAGTTCCACAACCTTGTCTTCCAGCAGGCGCAAGGTCCACCGTGCACGCCCTTTGGGCGGCTGCGAGCAGGCCAGCGCAGTGAGTTTGGCCTCGGCTGCCCCATCGAAGATGCGCCGCCTGGCCGAGGCGGGCGAGCGCTTGGGGGTCAGCACGGCCTCGAACCCTTCTTCGACCAGTTGCTGACGAACTCGGGCGACAGTTACCAGGCCGGTGCCCAGCGCCGTGGCGATCTGACTGTCGCTCCATCCTTCGCCGGCTTCCCCTGCATCGGCTTTCAACAGGATGCGTGCCCGGGTCAACTTTCGAGCCGGGTGCTTGCCGCTGCGGATCAGGCCATCCAGCCGTTCTCGCTCTTCCGCACTGAGCTTCACGACATACTTCTTTACGGCGATGTCTCTGGCGGCCACGAATCGGCTCCGTCGTTACGTTGCGGGGCTATCGATTCAAACATTCTACCCACTGTCAATGACGCGAGGCACTAGGCGTGCGGCATCGAACTCGGGCTGCTGCGCCTTCCACGCCGCCCTGGCGGCGCTGACATCCGCCCGATCCCGCTCGGTGGCGTGCAGCGTCTTTTTCTTGCAGCTGATGCGATGGCGTTGGAAAAACCGTGCGACCGCCGACTTGCTGCTCGACGTTCCCCGCTGGCGCAACCGCTCGCGGATCTCCCGCAGCGTCAGATCGGGTGTCGCTTCGATCGTCTGCAGCAGCCAATCCCGCTGCGCTTCGATGGCTCCCGAACGTCGATCGCCGCCGCTCTTCAGCGGATCAATGCGCCCGCTGCGCCGCCACCGCTGCGCCAGCTTCGACACAAAGCTCGGGCTGACATCGAAGATCTCCCCCACCGCCCGGATACTCTCTCCCTCAGCCACCGCAGCGATCACACGCGCGCGCAGGTCGATCGAATAAGGTCTCGCCATCACCGCCTCCGCCACAATATCTGGCGGTCGATTCTCGCACGGACAGCGGTATCTGGGAATCCTCGGCATCACATCCCAATTCCACGCGTTCGGGAACTGCTCTAGTGGATAAAATCCAACGCATGAGTCCGATTTAGGATTCCCAGGATGCCGCTGTGGTGCGAGTCTGTGGGATGCGTACCGGCATCAAAGTTGAAGTGAGCGCCACGGATCGTGTCGATCTGGACGCCGTCGTAGCGAACCGAAACAGCCCGCAGAAGCATGTCTGGCGAGCGCAGATCGTGTTGTTGACGGCAGATGGTTGCGGCACCGCCGAGATCATGCGTGTCACCGGCACGAGCAAAACCGCTGTCTGGCGCTGGCAGGAGCGTTTCATGACGGACGGTGTTGCCGGGCTGCTGCGCGACAAGACCCGTCCGTCGCGTATCCCTCGGCTTGGAGCAGAGCTTGAGGCAGGCGTCGTCGCCGCGACCCTGGCTGATCCACCAGGCGAGACGACGCACTGGACGGGCGCCGCTATGGCCAAGCTGCGTGGCATCAGCGTCAGTTCGGTGCAGCGCATCTGGCGCAGGCACGGCTTGCAGCCGCATCGGATGCGCCAGTTCAAGCTGTCCAACAACCCGCAGTTTGCCGCCAAGCTGCGTGACATCGTCGGGCTCTACGTCGATCCCCCGGCGCACGCTGTCGTCCTCTCGATCGATGAGAAAAGCCAGATCCAGGCGCTCGACCGCACCCAGCCAGGCCTGCCAATGAAGAAAGGCCGCTGCGGCAGCATGACGCACGACTACATCAGGAACGGCACCACCACGCTGTTTGCAGCCCTCAACGTGCTGGACGGCAAGGTCATCGGCCGCTGCATGCAGCGGCACCGGCATCAGGAATTCATCCGCTTTCTCAACTCGGTCGAGGCCGCAGTGCCGGCCGGCAAACTCATCCACGCCGTCGCCGACAACTACGCCACCCACAAGCATCCCAAGGTCCGCGAGTGGCTGGTGCGTCATCCGCGCTGGACATTCCATTTTACCCCGACCTCCGCCTCGTGGCTCAATGCCGTCGAGGGCTTCTTCGCCAAGCTGACACGGCGACAACTCAAGCGTGGCGTCTTCCGCTCCGTCGTCGAACTGCAAGCCGCCATCAAGAGATTCCTCACCGAGACCAATGCAGACCCGCGTCCCTTCCGATGGACCAAGGAACCCGATAAAATCATCGCCGCCGTCAAAAGAGGGCACCAAGTGTTAGATTCTATCCACTAGGTCACGCCCGAAAGACGGACGATCCTGGCGCCGCTGCCCGACGGGATCGCAGGTCATTCCGGCCCGGAACTGCGCCGCTTCGTGCTGATGCAATATCACCAGGGGCAAACGACGCTGCCTCGGCTGCTGGTGTTTTTGCGATCGGGGGGCGTGTCGATTTCGAAGCGTCAGTTGCAGCGCCTGCTGACGGATAAACCGGACGATGTCATCGCCGAGGCTCAGGCTGTTCTCAGGGCCGGACTGGAAACGTCACCGTATATCTCCGTGGACGACACTGGCGCGCGGCATGCCGGCAAGAACGGGTTCTGCACCCAGATCGGCAATGACTGGTTTACCGGCTCTTCGCAGTTTCGTGTGGGTGGAAATCGACGCGGCGTCGGGGGGCCTCGTTGCCCGACCTGATCGAGCCTGGCGCCGTGCTCGGCGCGGTCAATCGGGATAGGGGGGCGCCTCGCGACGCCCCCCCTCCCACACCACCGGGCATACGGGTCCGTACCACGGCGGTTCGGCGGATTAAGCGCCCGCCAGCGTATCCATGGAGAGCAACCCAAGACCTTTGAAGCGTCTGTTGGTGAAGGCGCGATGCAGCGCACTCGAGGAACTCAGCCGCCACGGTCCCTTCGGGCTGAAGATGGCCGCACTGGCCACCTTCTCAGTGACCTTCAGGCGACGGAGTTCTCGATAGCGATTGCCCCGCGTCTTCCACTGGACCCAGACGACACAGCGCAGGCGTCTCCGTGTCCAGCCGTCCAGCGATGCCAACTCGTGCAACTGGCTGAAGCCGAAATATCCGGCCCATCCCCGCAACAGCGGGTTCAGGTCAGCGATCATCTGTCCCAGGCTGACCCCGCGATGCCGCCGTGTCAGGTCGCGCACCCGGTCCTTGAACCGAGCGACGGCCTTGTCGGCGATGCGCCGCCGGGGCTGCGGATCGTCCGTGACCGTGAAGCCAAGGAACGACCGCTGCCACGGCCGGGCGACGGCACTCTTTTGCGCGTTGACCTGCAACCTGAGACGCCCTTCGATGAAGCGGGTCAAACTCGCCATGACCCGGAGGCCAGCCTTCTCGCTGCGGACATAGACGTTACAGTCATCCGCATATCGCACGAACTGGTGGCCACGACGCTCAAGTTCGCGATCCAGTTCGTCCAGCACGAGGTTCGAGAGCAGTGGCGAGAGCGGACCACCTTGCGGGGTCCCCTCCCGACTGGCTTCGAACAGCCCGCTGTTGAGCACGCCAGCCGTCAGGTAGCTTCGGATAAGCCGAAGCACCCGGCGGTCCTGCATGCGCGCCGCCACGCGGGCCATGAGTTTGTCGTGATTAACCCGGTCGAAAAATTTCGCTAGGTCTATATCGACAACGAACCGATAGCCGTCGGTGACATAGGCTTGCGCCTGTTTCACCGCTTGCTGGGCGGAGCGGCCCGGCCGGAAGCCGTAGCTGTGCTCGCTGAACGTCGGGTCCCACAGCGGTTGGAGCCGCTGGAGCACCGCCTGCTGGATCACGCGATCAATCACGGTTGGAATGCCGAGGTTACGTGTCCCGCCGGCCGGCTTCGGGATTTGCACCCGACGCACCGGTTGCGGCTGGTAGCAACCCTGGAGCAGTTGATGTTCGAGCTCCGGCCAGCGCGCTTTCAGGATGTCCGGGAGTTGTCGAACGGTGATCCCGTGAACGCCCGGTGCCCCCTTGTTGCGCACCACCGCACGCAACGCCGCTTCTATGTTATCCGGGTCACAGATCGCCTCCATCAGATATGCAGCGGGTGCCGGGCTTTCGGCTTCGGACGTCACCGCGGTCACTTCGACCTCTCGCGCGGCCGGACGCGGGGCTTCACCCCTGCCAGGCATCGGCAAGTCCAACGTGAACTGGAATGGCGGTCGCGGTGTGATCATGAGACGTCCAGGCTACTTGCCCTCTCCTTCAACCCCTTTTTCGGGGACCGTTCGGGCCTTCGGCCGCCGAAGTGGCCTACTACGCCCTCTGCTGACTTCTGTGCCGCGGTCAGGGCGCCTCGCGGCTCCCTCAGTCCGCCCGGTTTCCCGGACGGACACGACACAGATCTCCTGGGGTAAGCCCCACAGCCTTCCTCGCGCACCCGCCGGATTTACAGCCCTGGCCCTTGATGGATATGGACTTCGCGACATCCTGCCCGCTCGTCCGACCAATCGCTGCCTCATATCCGGTTGCTGTTCGTCAGGTCGCGATTTCGCTCCACGCTTCCTTCAGACGGTCCCTCGCGGTTCCGCCCTTGCGCTTCACTCGTGCTTCACCTCCATCAGGTTGCACAGGGGACTTTCACCCCCAGGCTGCTGGACATGCCCAGCACACAGGACGCTACGCGCCGCCTTCGGCGGTGGCCTGCGGCCATCCCTCGGGTCAGGCCCGAGGGCATGCCTTGACTGCGGCTGCGCGCGACGCCCTGCAATCGTCAGGCCGGGACGAAGAAACGGCGCTCAGCCGAACCAAGAAACCTGGCTGGTGGTTCGCCGTACAAAGGGGGAGCTCGGCCGCAAGCGGCAGTTGACGCGGTTGGCCCGACGAAGGTCAGCGGCCGCTGCTACCCACACGAAACAGCGAGGACCCGATTTCTTTACCTCGCGCCGTCAGGTTGTTGGCCGTTGGCGATGGAGCGAGGGACGTGCCGGATATTCCTGTTGAACCGCTCGGCGGCGGCCGATATCCTGTCAACATGGAAGCCAGGGTCGCCGTACGGGAACAGATCGCCCGCACGACCGCTGTGTCGTTGGAGCGGATCGAGCGTCGATTGGATGCGGTGTCGGTCGAACAGCGCAGCGACTTCCGCTGGTTGCTGGGTATGATGCTGGGGGCGACGGGGACGGTCCTCGCCGCACTGGCTGGCCTGCTCGGCGTGATGGCGCATGGGTTTCACTGGCTCTGATCCAGCCCGGCGCGGCACGCTCCGCTCGCCGATAGTCCACCGCCCCCCACCGACATCGCCAACCCCTGACATCCCCCACTGACATGGCCACCCCCCTGACATGGCCAACGCCTGACATCGCCAACGCCTGACAGGGCCACCTTCTGACAGGGCCACCGCCTGACATGGCCACCGCCTGACATGGACTGGGATGCCCCCTCGATCGTGCTCGACGTGCGCCCCTACGGCGAAGGCGACGCCGTCGCCGGGGTGATGACCGAGGCGCACGGCCTGCACCGCGGCCTCGCCCGCGGCGGCGCCGGCCGCACCGGGGCGGCGATCTGGCAGCCGGGCAACCTCGTGCAGGTGCGCTGGGTGGGCCGGCTGGCCGAGCAGCTCGGCAGTTTCGCCGCCGAGCTCGTGCACCCCGCCGCCGCGCTGGCGATGGACGATCCCCTGGCCCTCGCCCTGCTGAGCGCCGCCTGCGCCGTCGCCGACGGCGCCCTGCCGGAGCGCGAGCCCCACCCGCGCGTGTTCCACGGCCTGCTGCAGCTCATCGCCCACCTGGCGCAGGACCCGACCCTGCGACCGCCGTTGCTGGCCGACCTGGTGCGGTGGGAGACGTTGCTGCTGGCCGATCTCGGCTACGGCCTCGACCTGACCGCCTGCGCCGTCACCGGGGCGACTTCCGGCCTCGCCTATGTCTCCCCGCGCACCGGGCGCGCCGTCACCAATGAGGCGGCCGGCGCCTGGACCGGGCGGCTGCTGCGCCTGCCCGGCTTCCTGGTCGGTGCCAACACCAGCGCGGCCGCGGACTGGCGCGACGGACTGACGCTGACCGGCCATTTCCTGGCGCGCGACGCCTTCGGCCACCACCACCGCCCGCTGCCCGCCGCGCGGCGGATGCTATACGACCGCGTCGCCGCGCTCGCCGCCGAGTTGGCGACGCCGGCAGCCGAGGCCCCGGACCACCGGGAGATCGCCGCGCCGCAGACCCCGTCGGAGACCAACAATGCCGGATGACCTGATCGGTCGCATCGAGGAAACCAGCCTGTCCGACGCGCTGTCCGAGCGCTACCTCGCCTACGCGCTGTCCACCATCATGTCGCGCTCGCTGCCCGATGTGCGCGACGGGCTGAAGCCGGTGCACCGGCGGCTGATCTACGCCATGCACCAGCTGCGCCTCGACCCCACCGCCGGGTTCAAGAAATGCGCCCGCGTGGTCGGCGACGTCATGGGCAAATACCACCCGCACGGCGACGCCTCGATCTACGACGCCATGGTGCGCATGGCGCAGGATTTTGCCGCCCGCTTCCCACTGGTCGAGGGCCAGGGCAATTTCGGCAACATCGACGGCGATAACCCCGCGGCGATGCGCTACACCGAGGCGCGGCTGACCCAGGTCGCCTCGGCGATGCTGGCGGGCATCGACGACGACACGGTGGATTTCCGCCCGACCTACGACGGCGAGGAAGCCGAACCCGTCGTGCTGCCCGGCGCCTTCCCCAACCTGCTGGCCAATGGCGCCGCCGGGATCGCGGTCGGCATGGCGACCTCGATCCCGCCGCACAACGCCGGCGAGGTCTGCGCCGCGGCGATCCATCTGATCCGCCATCCGAAGGCAATGACCGCCGAGTTGCTGGCCCACATGCCCGGGCCGGATTTTCCCACCGGCGGGGTATTGGTCGAGGACGCAGCGGCCCTGCTGGCGGCCTACGAAACCGGCCGCGGCGGCTTCCGCGTGCGCGCCAAATGGGCGGTGGAAAAGGCCAAGCACGGGCTCTGGCAGATCGTCGTGTCCGAGATCCCCTACCAGGTGCCGAAGGCCCGCCTGGTCGAGCAGATCGCCCAACTCCTGGAAGAGAAGAAACTGCCGCTGCTGGGCGACGTGCGCGACGAAAGCACCGAGGCGGTGCGCCTGGTGCTGGAGCCGCGCACCCGCGCCGTCGAGCCCGAGGTGCTGATGGAGACGCTGTTCCGCGCCACCGCGCTGGAAAGCCGTTTCCCGCTCAATATGAACGTGCTGGACGCCAGCCGCACCCCGCGGGTGCTGGCGCTGCCCGAGGTGCTGCGCGCCTGGCTCGATCATCGCCACGAGGTGCTGGTGCGCCGCAGCCGCCACCGCCTCGCCGCGATCGAACGCCGGCTCGAGGTGCTGGACGGCTACCTGCTGGTCTACCTCAACCTCGACGAGGTGATCCGCATCATCCGCGAGGAAGACGAACCGAAGCCGCGGCTGATGGCGCGCTTCGAATTGTCCGAGGTGCAGGCTGAGTTGATCCTGAACATGCGGCTGCGCTCGCTGCGCAAGCTGGAGGAGATGGAGATCCGCAAGGAGCACCGCGGCCTGACCAAGGAGCGGCGCGACACCCAGGCGCTGCTCAAGGACACCGGGCAGCGCTGGGCGCGCATCATCGAGGAGCTGGAGGCGACACGCGACAAATTCGGCGGCGGCAAGCTGGGCGCGCGCCGCACCGAGATCGGCGCCGCGCCGGTGGCGATGGAGGTGGCGACCGAAGGCTTCGTCGAGCGCGAGCCGCTGACCGTGGTGCTGTCGGACAAGGGCTGGATCCGCGCCCTGAAGGGCCATCTCGCCGATGACGCCGAACTGCGCTTCAAGGAAGGCGACAAGCTGAAGCTGCGGCTGCACTGCCAGACCACCGACCGGCTGACGCTGTTCGGCACCAACGGCCGCGCCTACACGTTGAAGCCGGCCGACCTGCCGCGCGGCCGCGGCGACGGCCAGCCGGTGCGCCTGCTCGCCGAACTCACCAACGAGGACGACGTGGTGGCGCTGTTCGTCGCCAACGAGGCAGGCAAATACCTGGTGGCGTCCTCCGCCGGGCGCGGCTTCGTCGTGCCGGGCGCGGAATTGTCGGCGGAGAAGCGCACCGGCAAACAAATCCTGCACCTGCGCCCCGGCGAAGAAGCCGCCATCTGCGTGCCGGCCGAGGGCGACCACATCGCCGTCGTCGGCTCCAATCGCCGGCTGCTGCTGTTCCCGCTCGACCAGGTCCCCGAAATGGCCCGCGGCGCCGGCGTGATCCTGCAACGCTACAAGGACGGCGGCCTGGCGGACGCCAAAGTCTTCACCCTGGCCGACGGCCTGAGCTGGCGCCTGGGCGAAAAAACGCGCACCGAAACCAACCTGCGCGACTGGCTGGCCGAACGCGCCCAGGCCGGCCGTACCCCCCCCAACGGCTTCCCCCGCGCGCCCAAGTTCTGACGCCACGACGCCAGTTGACCCACCGCGCAGCCGCGCCGCCAAGGCAAGGCCAGGGCGGAGCCCTGACCTTGCCTTGGCGGCGCGGCTGCGCGATGGGTCAGCTGGCGTCGTGGCAGGCGGCGATAGCGCGGGCGATGGGTTCGCTGGCGTCGAGCACGGTCAGGTGTTGTGCCGCCACGTCCTTGGGGACGCGGTAGGGTGGCACGGTGTTGGTGACGGTGATGCCATCGAGGGCTGGCGAGGCGAACAGCTCGGTGGCGCCGCCGATGAACAGGCCGTGTGCCGCCGCGGCGAACACCTGTTGGGCGCCGGCGGCGCGGCACGCGGTGGCGGCGCGCACCAGGGTGCCGCCGGTACTGATCAGGTTGTCGACGATCACTGCGACCTTGTCGCGCACGTCGCCGACCAGCAGCGTGCCGCTCACCACGCCGCTGCTGCGATATTTCTCCATATAGGCACTGCCGACATTCGTTCCGGTCTGTTGTTCCAGCGCCTGGCGGAATTGCTCGGCCCGCTTGGCGCCGCCGGCGTCGGGCGAGACGGCGACCACCTGCATGTCGCGCAGCAACGGCGCGAAATGCGCGACCAGCAGCGGGGCGCTGTCGATGTGCCAGGTCGGGCAGCGGAACGCGTTCTCGAACGCCGCGACGTTGTGCACCTCCAGCGCGATCACGCGGTTGACGTGCACGGCTTCGAACATCGCCGCCAGGTAGCGTGTGGTGATCGGATCGTTCGGCTTGGTCCGCCGGTCCTTGCGCGCGTAGCACAAATAGGGCGTGACCGCGGTGACGCGCTCGGCGCCGGCGTCCTTCAGCGCGCCGCAGAAGAACAGCAGCCGGCACAATTTGTCGTTGCCGCTTTCGCTGGCGTCGCCGTGCAACGAATGCAGCACGAACACGTCGTGGCCGCGTACGTCCTGGAGTGCGCGCGTCTTGTGCTCGCCGTCCTCGAAGTCGCGTTCCTCGTGCAGCGCGAGCGCCACCTCCAGGCGCCCGGCGACGCACTCGGCGAGCTCGCGGCTGCGGTGCAGGCCGAACAGGGTCAGCGGGCGGCGCGCCATCGCGGTCTCCACTCAGGGGCGGTTGGGGGGGACGAAGGCCTTCGCCTGGTCGAGCAGCGCGACCACCTCGTCGTCCGACAACTGCGGGAACGCGTGGTAGAACTGGCCGACGGCGAAGAACTCGGCGGGGGTATCGAGGCAGACGACCGCATCGACCTCCCGGCGCAGTTGGTTCAGCGCCTCGGGCGGCGCGACCGGAACCGCCAGCACCAGGCGCGCCGGCCGGCGCCGCCGCGTGACCCGCAGGGCGGCGCGCATCGTCGCACCGGTCGCGATGCCGTCATCGACGACGATGGCGGTGCGCCCGGCGACCTCGACCTGGGGGCGATCGCCCAGATAGGCCCGGCGCCGACGCGCGATTTCCCGCAAGGCGGCGGACTTTGCCTGCTCGAGATACTCCGGCGGGACCGCCAGGGCGTCGATCAGCCTTGGATCGGTGACCAGCTCGGGATGCTCGCCGTCGGCGATTGCGCCGATCGCCAGTTCCTCCTGGTCCGGGGCGCCGATCTTGCGCACCAGGACGAGGTCGAGCGGCGCCGCCAGGGCGCGCGCCACCTCGAAGCCGATCGGCACGCCGCCGCGCGGCAGGGCGAGCACCACGGGGTCCTTGAGCCGCAGCGTCAACAGCCGCTCCGCCAGCCGCTGGCCGGCGTCATGTCGATCGGTGAACCGCATGCGTCGTCTCCGCGGGCGCGGCCGGCAGGTGCCGCAGGAACCAGTCGCGCGCCAGGTCCGCCACCGCCTCCAGCGTGCCCGGCTCCTCGAACAGGTGGGTCGCGCCGGGGACCACCTCCAGCCGGCGTTCGCAGCGCAACTGGCGGTATGCCTCCTGGTTGAGCGCCAGCACCTGCGGGTCGTCGCCGCCGACGATCAGCAGCGTGGCGGCGGCGATCCTGCCGAGCGCATCGCCGGCCAGGTCGGGCCGTCCGCCGCGGCTGACCACGGCGCGCACATCCTGGCGCGCGGCGGCGGCGACCAGGGCGGCGGCGGCGCCGGTGCTGGCGCCGAACAACCCCAGCTTCAGGCCACGCCCGGCCGCGCTGGCGGCGACCCAGTCGGCCGCCTGGTCGAGCCGGTCGGCCAGCAGCGGGATATCGAACACGTTGGCGCGGTGCATCGCCTCGCGCTCGGTCAGCAGGTCGAACAGCAGGGTGGCGAGGCCGGCGCGTTGCAGCGTCGCGGCGACCAGGAGGTTGCGCGGGCTGAGGTGGCTGCTGCCGCTGCCATGGGCGAAGATCACAAGTCCGTGCGCGGTGCCCGCGGGCAGGCCGAGCACGCCCTCGCCGTGGTGCGGCGGAAGGGTCACCGCGAGGGTTCGGAGTGCAGTGGAAGTCATCGACATTTTCCCCCTGCTGCGCGCGCAGGGGACAACCATCCGGCGGGCGCCGCATTGATCGAGGTCAAGCCCGGCGGGCGGCGGGGATGGCCATTTTGGCTGGGTGCAAAGGGGGGAAAAGCGGACGTGACTGCTTCGCCGCGTCGAGGTCTGCACCGCGTCCAGGACGGTTATGTCAAGCCGCCTCGCCGTCGCTCGAACGCAGACGTTCGACCAGTTTTGGCAGTACATCGCCCTCCCTCTGGTACCCCTTGCACCAGGGTGCCCCGGAGAGAACAATGCGCACCGAAGCAATGAAATCACGGTCACACCGCCAAGGGGAGAGAGTGCCATGGACCTCGGATTGCAAGGCAAGCATGCGATCGTGACCGGCGGCAGTCGGGGCATCGGCAAAGCCATCGCGTGGGAATTGGCGCGCGAGGGCGTCGATGTGGCGATCGTGGCGCGCAACAAGGAGGCTCTGGAGGCGACGGCGCGGGAGCTTGGAGCCGAGACGAACCGGCGCATCCTTCCCCTCGCGGCCGACGTCACCAGCAAAGAGCAGGTGGATCGCATGGTCGCCGAGGCGGCCCGGCAACTGGGCGGCCTGCATATCCTGGTCAACAGCGGATCCTCGCCAGGGGGCTCGGCCACCGCGACCGGGCCGATCGATACGGTCATCGATGAGGATTTGATCCAGGATTTCAACGTAAAGTACGTCGGGGCGCTACGCTGTTGCCGCGCTGTCATCCCCTTCATGAAGAAGGCGGGCTGGGGCCGCATCATCAACATCAGCGGTGCCAACGCCCGCAACGCCGGCAATCTCAGCGGCGGCGCCCGCAACGCCTCGCTCGTGCACTTGACCAAGACGCTGGCGGTGCAAATGGGACGCCATGGCATCACGGTCAATTGCATCCACCCCGGCACGACCCGCACCGAGCGCACGCCGAGCTTGCTCGCTGCACGGGCCACCCAACTGGGCGTATCGCCGGAAGAAGCGGAGCGGCAGGATTTTTCCCCCGATTCGCCGCGCGGCAATGCCATCTGCCGCATGGTGGACGCCTCGGAGGTCGCGTTCGTCACGGTGTTCCTGGCCTCGGACAAGGCCTGGGCGGTCTCCGGCGAGCTGGTCGCGGCAACCGGGGGCGCCGGGCGGACGGTGCATTATTAGGCCGCACTCATACCAGGTCCCGTTGTCGCACCGGTCCCTCTGGGCAATCCGGTCGCGATAACGGACAATGGGTCGATCAGGCAGGAGGACGGCCGTGCCAGTCATCGACGTTCAGGTTCATCCGTTTGATCGAAATCATCCCGCCCGGCCGTGGGCCAGTCCCTCGCACGGACTCGACTCCGCCACCGGCGAGGAAATGGTCGCCGCCATGAACAGCGTCGGCGTCAACGGCGCGATCATGGTGTCGTCGTTCAGCGCGTATGAGTACGATCCGAGCTATGCGCTCGAGGTGTACAACGCCTATCCGGACAAATTCCGGGTCGTGACGCCGGTCAACGCGACCGATCCGGCGATCGACGATGTGGTGGCGAACTGGGCGGCGACGCCAGGCGCGCGCGGCATTCGCATCCGCATGCGCGACGGCCTGCCGATGGACGCCGACCATCCCGGCCTGAACCGCGCTTTCGCCGGCGCCGCCAAGCATGGTTTGCCCGTCAACTTGCTTTGCTGGGGTATCCTGGACAAAGGCCTGCCGCATATCCAGCGACATCCCGACACGGTCATCGTGATCGACCATCTCGGCCTGCTGCAACCGTTTCGCCCGCCGGTTCCGGCCGAGGTCTGGGCCGACCTGCCGAAGCTGCTCGATTTGGCCCAATACGCGAACGTACGGGTGAAGATCAGCGGCGCCTGCACGATGTCGCACCAACCGTTCCCGTATGACGACATCTGGGAGCCGGTGCTTCGGGTCATCGATGCGTTCGGGCTGGATCGTTGCATGTGGGGCACCGACTGGACGCGGACGATCGGGATGCTGACCTATGAGCAGGGCGTCGCGCCGTTCCGCGACACCAAACGCCTGTCCGAGAGCGACAAGGCGGCGCTCATGGGCGGCACGTTGCAGAAGGTCTACAAGTGGTGATGAGAGCGGGGCGATAAGGAGGCGCGTGAGACGGATGCGTTATTGGTTGTCAGCCATGGTTGCTGCTGTGATGCTGTCGGTAAGCGTTGGCCACGCTTACGATCAGATCACGAAGGTGAATACGCCCGCTGGACTGCTAACTACTCGATCTGCAACCAAAGCCGAATGCGCCACCCAGAACTATCCGCTTGATTGCCAAGTGATAGAGCTAAGTGGCCTTATTCTATTCGCTAATGCCTACACGAGCATTGATGAGATATACCCGACTTCTGACAATCCGAAGGTTGTCATTGCTAGTGGATAAAATCCAACGCATGAGTCCGATTTAGGATTCCCAGGATGCCGCTGTGGTGCGAGTCTGTGGGATGCGTACCGGCATCAAAGTTGAAGTGAGCGCCACGGATCGTGTCGATCTGGACGCCGTCGTAGCGAACCGAAACAGCCCGCAGAAGCATGTCTGGCGAGCGCAGATCGTGTTGTTGACGGCAGATGGTTGCGGCACCGCCGAGATCATGCGTGTCACCGGCACGAGCAAAACCGCTGTCTGGCGCTGGCAGGAGCGTTTCATGACGGACGGTGTTGCCGGGCTGCTGCGCGACAAGACCCGTCCGTCGCGTATCCCTCGGCTTGGAGCAGAGCTTGAGGCAGGCGTCGTCGCCGCGACCCTGGCTGATCCACCAGGCGAGACGACGCACTGGACGGGCGCCGCTATGGCCAAGCTGCGTGGCATCAGCGTCAGTTCGGTGCAGCGCATCTGGCGCAGGCACGGCTTGCAGCCGCATCGGATGCGCCAGTTCAAGCTGTCCAACGACCCGCAGTTTGCCGCCAAGCTGCGTGACATCGTCGGGCTCTACGTCGATCCCCCGGCGCACGCTGTCGTCCTCTCGATCGATGAGAAAAGCCAGATCCAGGCGCTCGACCGCACCCAGCCAGGCCTGCCAATGAAGAAAGGCCGCTGCGGCAGCATGACGCACGACTACATCAGGAACGGCACCACCACGCTGTTTGCAGCCCTCAACGTGCTGGACGGCAAGGTCATCGGCCGCTGCATGCAGCGGCACCGGCATCAGGAATTCATCCGCTTTCTCAACTCGGTCGAGGCCGCAGTGCCGGCCGGCAAACTCATCCACGCCGTCGCCGACAACTACGCCACCCACAAGCATCCCAAGGTCCGCGAGTGGCTGGTGCGTCATCCGCGCTGGACATTCCATTTTACCCCGACCTCCGCCTCGTGGCTCAATGCCGTCGAGGGCTTCTTCGCCAAGCTGGCACGGCGACGACTTAAGCGTGGCGTCTTCCGCTCCGTCGTCGAACTGCAAGCCGCCATCAAGAGACTCCTCACCGAGACCAATGCAGACCCGCGTCCCTTCCGATGGACCAAGGAACCCGATAAAATCATCGCCGCCGTCAAAAGAGGGCACCAAGTGTTAGATTCTATCCACTAGTATCCCGTTGTGATATCGACTTCCTGCAACAGCGGCCCACCCGCCTCGACGCTGCGGATATTCGCCGCGATCTCGGTCACGAGTTGAGCAACGGTCGGTCGCCGCGCCACGTGTGGCATCACGGTAACTTTGGGGTGCAGCCAAAGCGGGCTGGTTGGCGGTAGCGGCTCGGGCCACAGCGCGTCCAATGCGGCGTATGCCAACTGTCCCGAATTGAGCGCTTTGATCAGATCCTCGTCCACCACATGCTTGCCGCGCCCGACATTCACCAGCATCGCCCCGCGTGGCATCATGGCAAAGCTGCGCGCGCAGAATATGCCCTCTGTTTCCCTGGTAAGCGGCAACAGGCAGACCGCGATGTCGGTCTGCTGAAGAAACGGCTCAAGTTGGTCGGGGCCATGATAGATCGGAACGTCAGCTTCCTGCCTCGAGTTGCGAACCCAGGCCGAGACCTTGAAACCGAGCGACTTCAACACGAGCGCCGGCGCCGTCGCCATCTTGCCGAAGCCGAGGAACCCGACACGCCTTTGCTCGGGTCGCACAATCGTTGTGCGGCGCCACTCCCGGTTGGCCTGTGCCGCCTGATATCCAGGCATGTCGCGATGAAAACGCAGAACGTGCATGACGACGTATTCGGTCATCATCGGATCGCCGCCTGGCGGCTCGACCTTGCATAACGGGGCCTTCGGCAGCTTTGGATGTTGCACGAAGGACTCGACCCCGGCGGAGCGGCTGAACATGGCTTTCAAATTCGGAAAGACGGGAAAAGAATCGAAATCGGGATGCATGAAGGCGAGATATTCGATGTCCGCCAGGTTCCCGGCATCCGGCCAAATGCGGATCTCCAGATCGGGAAGCTTTTCCCCGAACGTGTCGCGCCATGCCTTGGCGTTGCCGATATGTTTGTCGAGATCAACGATGAGCAACGCCATAAACCAATCACTCCAACTCCAGGGCCTGTCGAGCGTTGTCGATTGACCAACGCTGGAAGCGACCAAGGAAACTCTGACCGAGCAACAAGCCTCCCTCCACGCCTGTCATACTGGCCACAACATTTTCCTCAACACGGTCGCCAACCTTGATACTGCGTAGTCTGAACGTAGTAGAGGGTACGACGGAGCCGTCCGCCATGCGGTATTTCGTCGTTCCGATGAAATCGCTGTCAGTGAGAGTTCCAGTCCGCATCAAGGTTAACACTACATCAGCAGGAATGCTAACGTCTGACGCGCCACTATCAAGAACGAAGTGGAGTGGGATCATCCCGTTGACCAACGCCGGAACGGTGAGAATGCCGCTATCTCTCACCAAGGCCACTTCTGTTCGCTTGCCTGCGATCGAGGAAGCTACTGAGCTTGGGGGAGGCGTATAAGGGACATACATCGTAGCGGTGGGATTGAGGCCATGCTCTGTCATCCAACGGGTAAGGATGAGCTTAGGAACGCCGTCATCAGCGGCAAAACTACCCCAAAGCCTTCCATCGACCTTTGGAGGTGACACCATATAGTCAGTGCTGTACGAGATCGCCCAGGCTTCGCTCTTCACGGTGTCGAGAACGAAAATCGCTTCTTGGCTGCCGCAGCTATGCGGCAAGCATCCATGTCCGACAATGTATCGGTTTGCAATTCTTTCGAGCGGGGATTCTACGCCAATGTTCTCACGGAATTTCTTGAACTGGCCACGACCGATGACGTTGATGAGGGGCACGCGTTGAACGGGATCGTTCAATATCTCGCTTGGGTATTTTTTGGCGGTGAGGGGCGTGAAATCATACTTCACAGTTGAGCGGACGACGACAACCTTGCCGGTTCCGTATGTATATCGATAGACCTTCCAGACTGGCTCGCCGAGATCAGTTGTATCATCAGAATACCCTTTGTAGACTACTCCGTTGGCAAAACCTGACAGCTTGGTGTCTTTGTCGTAGCTGTTGTAATATGGGACATTTGTGAGAATCAATGGAGGAGATTGCGTGAAGTCGAATATGATTGTCTCCGGCTTGCAGCAGGTTCCACCGTTGGATGAACTAGTGGATAGAATTTAACACTTGGTGCCCTCTTTTGACGGCGGCGATGATTTTATCGGGTTCCTTGGTCCATCGGAAGGGACGCGGGTCTGCATTGGTCTCGGTGAGGAATCTCTTGATGGCGGCTTGCAGTTCGACGACGGAGCGGAAGACGCCACGCTTGAGTTGTCGCCGTGTCAGCTTGGCGAAGAAGCCCTCGACGGCATTGAGCCACGAGGCGGAGGTCGGGGTAAAATGGAATGTCCAGCGCGGATGACGCACCAGCCACTCGCGGACCTTGGGATGCTTGTGGGTGGCGTAGTTGTCGGCGACGGCGTGGATGAGTTTGCCGGCCGGCACTGCGGCCTCGACCGAGTTGAGAAAGCGGATGAATTCCTGATGCCGGTGCCGCTGCATGCAGCGGCCGATGACCTTGCCGTCCAGCACGTTGAGGGCTGCAAACAGCGTGGTGGTGCCGTTCCTGATGTAGTCGTGCGTCATGCTGCCGCAGCGGCCTTTCTTCATTGGCAGGCCTGGCTGGGTGCGGTCGAGCGCCTGGATCTGGCTTTTCTCATCGATCGAGAGGACGACAGCGTGCGCCGGGGGATCGACGTAGAGCCCGACGATGTCACGCAGCTTGGCGGCAAACTGCGGGTCGTTGGACAGCTTGAACTGGCGCATCCGATGCGGCTGCAAGCCGTGCCTGCGCCAGATGCGCTGCACCGAACTGACGCTGATGCCACGCAGCTTGGCCATAGCGGCGCCCGTCCAGTGCGTCGTCTCGCCTGGTGGATCAGCCAGGGTCGCGGCGACGACGCCTGCCTCAAGCTCTGCTCCAAGCCGAGGGATACGCGACGGACGGGTCTTGTCGCGCAGCAGCCCGGCAACACCGTCCGTCATGAAACGCTCCTGCCAGCGCCAGACAGCGGTTTTGCTCGTGCCGGTGACACGCATGATCTCGGCGGTGCCGCAACCATCTGCCGTCAACAACACGATCTGCGCTCGCCAGACATGCTTCTGCGGGCTGTTTCGGTTCGCTACGACGGCGTCCAGATCGACACGATCCGTGGCGCTCACTTCAACTTTGATGCCGGTACGCATCCCACAGACTCGCACCACAGCGGCATCCTGGGAATCCTAAATCGGACTCATGCGTTGGATTTTATCCACTAGATAGAATCTAACACTTGGTGCCCTCGTCATAGTGATAGTGATACTGACTGGTTGCAAGACGGTCAGTTCGTCGCAGCGAGGAAGTCGATGGGACAGCCGCATTCGTAAAGGGTTGTCTGCTCTCGATAATTTTCCGGGAGCGAACGTCTGCCACTTGAGTTCGGCGCTCCAATGTTGCCATTCAGGTATCGGCCAAGACTTGTCATTTTGTCGCCTGACCCGAATGTTCGAGAAGAGGCGGTCAGCGACGTTCAACCCGACCACGACCCGACGGCGATTTCCTGTCGCGCTGCGTCGGCTCCGCCGATCAGCGGTGCGGCACGCGTGACGGCGGCCGCGATGCCCTGGCTCGCATCGAGCGTCCGCCAGTGCCGCGGCTCCGGGTTTGCCGGCGCCGCCCCAAGCCAGAAGCCGACCTGCCGCACGGCAAGCCGCGACGCCAGCTCGGCGGCGGCTTCCCGCTCCGCCGCCGCGGCGAAGTCGCCGGCGACCAGCACGGCGTAGCCGGCGGCCAAGGTGGCGGCAGCCTCGCGCCACACCGCCGCGCCTTGCCGCGCCAGCCGCAACACCCGCGCGCCGGGCGCCGGCGGCGCGAGGCACGCCAGGCTGCCAACCAGCTCCGCCCGGCCGCGATCACGATCGCCGCCCAGCACGATCAGCAGCGGTCGGGCCGGCGCGAGGAAGCCGATGCCGGCCTCGATGTGCCGCCGTGCCAGCCCCAGCAGCCGCGCCGCCTCCCCGGGGTCCGCATGGCGCCGCGCGCTGCCGGCCAGGGCATAGGCGCGGGTTGCCGCGCGCAAGGCCAGAAACAGCGTCATGGCGGGCAGCCCGTCGGTCTCCGGCGCGCGGTCCAGATAGGCGTTGAACACCGCGTTGCCCAGCGCGCCGAGGCCGCGCACCTGCAGGTCCATCAGCAGGAACGCCAGGTCGTACAGCACGTCGATGCAGCCGATCTCGGCGCTGAACTCGACGCAGTCGAACAGCGTCGGCCGGCCCGCCCACAGGCAGATATTGGCCAGCCGCAGGTCGCCGTGGCCGCGGCGGACCTTGCCTGCGGCCCGGCGCCGATCCAGCAGCGCCGCGACCGCATCGAGCGCGGCCCCGGCGCCGCGGCTCAGGCTGCCGACGGCGGCGCCATCCAGCTCGGTGGCGACCCGGGCGAGTTCGCGGTCGTTGTCGGCGATCACCCGGCGGATCGCCGCGCTGCCGCCGAACGCCGGCGTGATCTCCGCCGCGCGATGCAGCAGCGCCACCGCCGCGCCGAGGGCGCGCATCAGCGCCGGCGTCAGCGTGCCGTGTTCGGCCATGTGGTCGAACAGGTCGGACTGGGCGAATTGGCGCATCACCACCACGTGGTCGAGCGCCGGCCCGCTGCCGTCGAACCCCAGTGCGCCATCCGCGGCGCGGGCGATCGTTCGCACGCCGAGATAGATCTCCGGCGCGGTCCGCCGGTTCAACGCCAGTTCCGCCGTGCAGGCGGCCTCGCGCCGTGCGCGCGTCGTGTAGTCGAGCGCGGCGTAGCGGATCGCCCGTTTCAGCTTGTAGGCCCGCTCCGCGGCCAGGAAGACGATCGAGCAATGGGTCTCGATCCGCGGCACCGCGCCGTCGCCAAGACCGTAGCTCGCCGCGCGTGACAGGAAGTCGATCACCGCCGCCTGGTCATCGGCGGGAGCGGGGGCTCGGCTCACCTTGTCTGGCCCGGGGCTTCGCCCGGGGCGTCGCCCGCCGTCATCGCCCGGTCGAGCTCGGCGGTGAGCCGGCGAATCCCCTGGCTGATCTCCACCGGGACGCCACCCGGCTCCAGTCGGCGCAGCGCCGCCGGCAGGCGCGCCAACGAGGAAGCGGCGTGAAGGCGCGCCTCGGCCAGGCCGGGCAGGTCGGCCACCCGTCGGCCGTTGCGCATGGCCGGGCGCAGCAGCGCCTCGCCCTGCACCGTCTCGTCGAGCAGCGCCACCACGTCGCCTGCGATGGTCCCGTCTTGGTGGTAGCGCCGGTAGACCTGCTTGCGGCCCGGCCATGTCGCCTTGCCTTCGCTGCGCTTGCGCCGCGGGCGGCCGGCGTATTCCTGCAGCTTGTAGGCGCAATCCAGCGCCGGCGCGTCGGACGAGGTGGTCAGGCTCGTGCCGATACCGAAACCGTCGATCGGTGCGCCGGCGCGGCACAGCGCCAGCAGGTTGTGTTCGTCCAGCCCGCCGCTGGCCAGGATGCGGATCGCGGTCAGGCCCGCCGCGTCGAGGATGCCGCGCACCGCGCGCGCATGCGCGGCAAGGTCGCCGCTGTCCAGCCGCACCGCGGCGATGGTGATGCCGTCCGCGGCGAGGCGCGGGGCCAGCCGGGCGACGATCGCCGCGGCGCGTTCGGTGTCGTAGGTGTCGATCAGCAGGGTCAGCGCCTGCGGCCGCGCCCGGGCGAAGCGCTCGAACGCGGTCGCCTCGTCGTCATGCGCCTGGACGAAGGAGTGTGCCATCGTGCCGACCATCGGGATGGCGAAGGCGCGCCCGGCCAGCACCGTCGCGGTGCCGGCAAAGCCGGCCAGGTAGCTCGCGCGCGCCGCGAGCAGCCCGGCTTCGGCGCCGTGCGCCCGGCGCAGGCCGAAATCCACCAGTTGCTTGCCCGGCGCGGCCAGCACCATGCGCGCCGCCTTCGAGGCGATGACGGTCTGGAAATGCAGCAGGTTGATCAGCCGCGTCTCGACCAGTTGCGCCTGCGGCAGCGGCGCCGTCACGCGCAGGATCGGTTCGTCGGCGAAGCACGGCGTGCCCTCCGCCATCGCGTCGACGTCGCCGGTGAAGCGCAGCGCTGCCAGCCCGTCCAGGAATGCCGGGGCGAACAGCGCAGTCGCGCGCAGCCATTGCAGTTCGTCGGCGGTGAACCGCATGCCCTCAAGGAACCCCACCGCCTGTTCCAGGCCCGCCGCCATGAGGAAGCCGCGCCCTTCCGGCAGCTTGCGGACGAACAGCTCGAACACGGCGGTATCGGCCATGCCGTGTGCGGCATAGGCCTCGAACATGGCGAGTTCGTACAGATCGGTCAGCAGCAGGGTCTGCTCAAGCATGGCAAAACGATCCGCCGTCCCGCGCAACGCTGCCTTGATCTCGGTCAATCAGGCGCCAAGCGGGCAGGCGCCAAGCGGGCAGGCGCCAAGCGGGCAGGCGCCAAGCGGGCAGGCGCGAGGCGGGCAGGCGTGGGGCGGCCGCCCGCAGCGCGAGGCCGTTGATGCCAGCAAGTCTCATTTTGCCTGATCCGGGCAGCCTCTCTCCGTCATGGCCGGGCCCTTGTCCCCGGGCGCTTGTCCCGGGGATCACCCAGCCATCCACGCACCGCCGGGCGAGCCGCTCGCATCTGCCGACGTCCCCAACAACATATCCCGCCACCGTCCGATGGCGGAAGGCGCTGCGCTTTTCCGCCCTTGTAATACCGCCCGCTGCTATCTTTGCGTTGTTCCGAAGGGAGCGCCCGGCCCTGGGTGGCCACCCAGGGCCGGGTGGCTGGCGTCGGATCGGTCCGCCCTGAGCCGTTACGGGCTCATACGTAGCAAGATCGCGCCAGCCTCTTCGTCGGACCCGGATGGTTGCCTGAACTTTAGGTTCGCTTAACAAGGCAGGGTCGTAGAAGATGACAAAGTCTACCATGCTCACGGCAGGGATCGATACCGCCAAGGACAAGCTTGACGTCGCTATCCATGGCCAGACGAGCACCTGGACGGTCGAGAACAGCCGCCTCGGCTGGAAGCGCCTGGCCGGCGAACTCGCCAAAGCCGGTGTGCAACGCATCGGCATCGAGGCCACCGGCGGCTATGAACGCGGCGTCACCCGCCACCTGCAGGGCGCCGGTTTCATCGTCGTCGTGCTGCAGCCGCTACAGGTCAAGGCGTTCGCCAAGCTACATCTGCGGCGCGCTAAGACCGACCGCATCGACGCCATCCTGATCGCCGCCTGCACCGTGGCGATCGATGCGCGGAACAAGATACCGCCCGATCCGCGGCTGGACGCGCTGACCGATCATCTGACCTTCATCGAGCAGGTCGAGGAGGATATCGCCCGCTGCAAGACCCAACTCGAGCATATCAGCGACAAACGTTTGCGGCGCGTGGTCACCACCGACATCGCGCGGCTGGAACAGCGGCGCACCGCCGAGCTGAAGCGCCTCGTCGGCGCGACGCACGGCCACGCGGATCTGGCACAACGCTTCGAGCTGGTGCTGAGCGTGCCAAGCATCGGCGAACGCACCGCGCTCGCCGTGGTCCTGCGCATGCCCGAACTCGGTCAGGTCAGCCGCGAGGAAGCCGCCGCGCTGGCCGGCTTGGCGCCGTTTGTCCATCAAAGCGGCAAACGCAAAGGCGAGACCCACATCGGCGGCGGCCGCAGCCGGCTCCGCCGCTCGCTCTACGCCGCCGCACTGCCGGGGGCGTTCCGCTGGAACCCAGCCCTGAAGGCGCTCTATGCACGTCTCATGGCACGCGGAAAGACCCGGCGGATTTAAGTTTGGGAACGAACACCACCGGATGACGTTCGGTTTGCGCTGGCCGCTGCGGCAAGCAGATTGCTGAATTGCTCGTTCGGCGTTGCGTAGTCCAACGTCTTTCTGGGTCGATTGTTGAGGCTGGCGGCGACGGTGTCGAGGTCGCCTTGGTCCAGCCCCGACAAGGACGTGCCTTTCGGGAAATACTGGCGCAGCAGGCCATTGGTGTTCTCGTTGGAGCCGCGCTGCCACGGCGCATGCGGGTCAGCAAAGAAGATGCGCATGCCGGTATTGAGGGCAAGGCTCTCGTGCTCCGCCATTTCCTTGCCCTGGTCGTAGGTCAACGTTTTGCGCAGCGGAGCCGGAATGGCGTTCAAGGCCCCGGCGAAAGCGCAGGCGGCGACATCCGCCTTGCGCGTGGGCATCCGCACCAGGACGACATAGCGGGTCGTGCGTTCCACCAACGTGCCGATCGCACTGGCCCCTCCGGCACCCACAATGAAGTCGCCCTCCCAATGGCCCGGCACCAGACGGCCCTCGATTTCCTCAGGCCGGTCCTTGATATTGGTCATGCCGCAGAGCTTGCCGCGGCGCTCGCTGCCTTTTGGCTTGCGACCGCGGTTTGGCTTGTCCTGGCGCAAGCACGCGATCAGCTCGCGGCGCAGTTCGCCGCGCGGCAAGGCGTAGATCGCGGTGTAGATCGCCTCGTGCGACACACGCAGGCCCGATTGCTGCTCCATTCCATGCTCGATCCGCTTGCGCCTGCCCGATATTTGCTCAGGGGACCATTTCAAGCGCAACAGCCTGGCCACTTCACCAAACAGCGCGCCATCGCTAGCCAGCCGCGGTTTGCAGCCAGACCGGCGCCGGCCGGCAAGGGCTTGGGTCTCCGCCGTGTGCGCCAGGTACCCCGCGGCATCGCGATGCCGCTTGATCTCAGCCGAAATCGTCCCAGGCGATCGGCAGAGGGCCCGGGCAATCGATCGGACCCCCCAGCCGTCATGCAGACGCACCTCAATCATCGTGCGATCAACAACCGTCAGCCGACGTTCTCGAAATTGCCATCCCACCACCCTAAACTGTCGGGTCACCCGGTGGTGTTCGCTCCCAAACTTGAATCCGCCCCCATAAAAGCGCCCTGGTGGCCTGCGCCCGCAAACTGCTGGTGTTCGCCAACACCGTCGTCGCGCGCGGTACGCCCTGGGTGACAAAGCCGGCCAGCCCATGACCGCTCCGCAGCATCAGGAGATGTTCCTGGGTTCGACCGCAAACGACCTGTTCCTTCGTCCCGACCTGCGTCATGCCAGCCGTCGCGCACAGGGCCGGTCAAGGAGGGCCGTAGGCCACCGCGAAGCGGCGCGCAGCGGCCTTGACCGGACCGAGCACGGCGGCACGCTGAACGCAGGAGGGCCGCTAAACCAGCCGACGATTAATGGTTGCTACGGGGCCGTCCAACAGTCAACGCCATATGAGCCAAGAATTTTAACCCGGAGGAAGCGCGGAGGGTCACGAAGGCCACGGAGAAGGCATCGATGCGCTGCGCGCGGTGGCGGAACCGACGACAGCGCGAAGCGCCCAAATTCCTTGCTTCTCCGTGGCCTTCGTGGCCCTCCGCGCTTCCTCCGTGTTGGAATCCTTACTTGCTTGCGATGCAGCCAGCGCCCAGGTCGCATCACCGGAGTGCGCCGACCGCCTCGGGCAACGATAGGTGAATGCCGTAGGGACAAGCGCCCGGGGACAAGGGCCCGGCCATGACGGGGAGGCAACGTCGTGGCGAGGCAACGTCGTCCGGCCAAGAACGGCCGCGTTGATGCAGGTCAAGGCGCGCCGCCGGTCCGCCGGCGCAGTCTGGCGACCCGTTCCGATCGTCTTCGGAGCGAACCGAATCACGCGCGAACCCTGCCATGCCGGTGGTCAACGCCGAAATCGCCAGCCAGCTCAACACGGTTGCCGACCTGCTCGACATCGAAGGCGCCAACCCGTTCCGTGTGCGTGCCTACCGGCGGGCCGCGCGCATGCTCGGCGCGCTGCCGCGCAGCGTCGCCGACATGCTGGCCGCGGGCGAGGACCTCGACGCGCTGCCCGGCATCGGCAAAGACCTGGCCGGGAAGATCGCCAGCATCGTGCGCGGCGGCCATCTGCCGCTGCTCGACGAGCTGGCGCGCGAGCTGCCGCCGGGCATCACCACCCTGCTCGCGCTGCCCGGCCTCGGCCCCAAGCGGGTGCATGTGCTGCACGACACGCTCGGCATCGAAACGGTGGACCAGCTTGCCGCCGCAGCCAAGGCCGGCAAACTGCGCGAGCTGCCGGGCTTCGGTCCGGGTATCGAGGCAAACCTGCTGGCCGCCATCGCGCAAGGCGCCGGCCAGGCGCCGCGCACCAAGCTGGCGGCGGCGGAACAGATCGTCGCCCCGCTGCTCGCGCAGCTTCGCCAGGCCGCGGGCGTGCAGCAGGTCGAGGTGGCGGGCAGCTACCGCAGGCGGCGCGAGACGGTCGGCGATCTCGACATCGTGGTCGCCGCCGCGCCAAGCCGCGCGGTGATGCAGCGCTTTGTCGGCTACGAGGACGTCAGCCAGGTCGTCGCGCAGGGGCCGACGCGCGCCACCGTCGTGCTGCGCAACGGTCTGCAGGTTGACCTGCGCGTGGTGGGGCAGCACAGCTTCGGCGCCGCCCTCTGCTACTTCACCGGCGCGAAGGCGCACAACATCGCGCTGCGCCAGATCGCCATCGAGCAAGGCCTGAAGCTCAACGAATACGGTCTGTTCAAGGGCGAAAAGCGGCTCGCCGGGCGCACCGAGGCCGAGCTGTATCAACGCCTCGGCCTGGCGACGGTTCCCCCGAGCTGCGCGAGGACCAGGGCGAGATCGAGGCGGCGCGCAGCGGGCGGCTGCCGCGCCTGGTGACCGAAGCCGACATGCGCGGCGACCTGCACGTCCACACCACCGCCAGCGACGGCAGGGCCAGCCTGCCGGACATGGTCCGCGCGGCGCGGGCGAAGGGCCACGGGTATATCGCCATCACCGACCACAGCAAGCGCGTCACCGTGGCGCACGGCCTGGACGCCAGGCGGTTGGCCCGGCAGATCGCCGCGATCGAGCGGCTCAATGCCGGTCTCGCGGGCTTCGTCGTGCTGACGTCGAGCGAGGTGGACATCCTGGAGGACGGCACGCTCGACCTGCCCGATGCGATCCTGCGCCGGCTCGACCTGGTGGTCGGCGCCATCCATTCGCATTTCGAGTTGTCGCAGCAGAAACAGACCGAGCGCGTGCTGCGGGCGATGGACAATCGTTGCTTCAGCATTCTGGCGCATCCGAGCGGACGGCTGATCAACCAGCGTCCCCCCTATGCGCTCGACATGGAGCGGGTGATGCGCGGCGCGGTCGAGCGTGGCTGCTATCTGGAGGTAAATGCCCAGCCCGATCGGCTGGACCTGACCGACGCGCATTGCCGCCTGGCCAAGCAACTCGGCCTCAAGCTGGCGATCTCGACCGACGCGCATGCCACGACGGATCTCGATTTCCTGCGCTTCGGCGTCGATCAGGCGCGCCGCGGCTGGCTGGAGCCGGAGGATGTGCTGAACACCAGGCGGCTCGGCGAGTTGCGCGCCCTGCTGCGGCGTCGCCGATAGCGGCGCGGGTTTATCGACTCCGGTAACGGCGCGGATGTCTCGAAGCCGGAACCGGCGTGGCTTTGGTGAACGCCGTAGCAGCGCTGCCTCCCCGATGTTGCGCCGAGGTCGGCAAACCGGATCAGCGCGCCGCGGGTGTTTCGGGGGTGGGGATCGGTTCGGGATGCGGCGGCAGCTCGATCGGCGGTGGCGGGGCGGGTTGCGGATCGGGCTTCGGGCGCGGCCGCCGGTCGGGCGGCAGCGCATCGTGCCGCCGGGCTTGCCGGACGTCGAAGCCTGCGTTCCCCGGTTTCGCCGTCGCCATCGACGTGCCCCTACATGGCCATTTCCGACTCCCGCGAACGATCCGGCTTGTCTTCGGGGATGTCCGTCATGGTCGCTTCGGTCAGCAGCAGCACGCTCGCCACCGACACCGCGTTCTCCAACGCGACGCGCACCACCTTGGTCGGATCGATGATGCCGGCCTCGACCAGGTCGACATATTCCTTGCGCGCGGCATCGAAGCCGTAGGCGCCTTGCCCGTCCAGCATGCGCGCGACCACCACGCCGCCATCGACCGCCGAGTTCTCCGCGATCTGCCGCGTCGGCGCTTCCAGCGCGCGCTTGAGAACCTGCACCCCGGTGCGTTCGTCGCCCTCGCACTTCGCCTCTTCCTGGCCGACGGCTTCGATGCACCGGATCAACGCCAGCCCGCCACCGGGCACGATGCCCTCGGCGACCGCCGCCTTGGTGGCGCTGATCGCATCGTCGAGCGCCTCCTTGCGCGACTTCATTTCCGCCTCGGAGGCCGCGCCGACGCGGATCACCGCCACGCCGCCGGCCAGCTTGGCCAGCCGCTCCTGCAATTTTTCGCGATCGTAGTCCGAGGTGGTCTCCTCGATCTGCCGGCGGATCTGGTTGCACCGCCCGTCGATGTCCGGCTTCTTGCCGCCACCGCCCACGACTGTGGTGTTTTCATGGGTGACAACGACGCGCTTGGCGGAGCCAAGCATCTCGATGGTGGCGTTCTCCAGCTTGACGCCGACCTCCTCGCAGATCATTTGCCCGCCGCTCAGCACGCCGAGATCCTCCAGCATCGCCTTGCGCCGATCGCCGAACCCGGGGGCTTTCACCGCCGCGACCTTCAGCCCGCCGCGCAGCTTGTTCACCACCAGCGTGGCCAGCGCCTCCCCCTCGACATCCTCGGCGACGATCAGCAACGGGCGGGCGCTGCGCACGACCGCCTCCAGCAGCGGCAGCAGCGGCTGCAGGCCCGACAGCTTCTTCTCGTGGATCAGGATATAGGGATCATCCAGTTCCACGGTCATCTTTTCCGGGTTGGTGATGAAGTAGGGCGAGATGTAGCCGCGGTCGAATTGCATGCCGTCAACCACGTCCAGCGTGGTCTCGGTGGTCTTGGATTCCTCGGCGGTGATCACGCCCTCGCCGCCCACCTTCTCCATCGCGTCGGCGACGAGCTCGCCGATCGCCGGATCGTTGTGCGCCGAGATGGTCGCCACCTGGGCCTTTTCCTTGCGGGTGCCGACCGGGCGCGACATCTTGCGCAAGGCCTCGATCGCGACCCTGGCGGCGCGATCCAGCCCGCGCTTGAGGTCGATCGCGCTGGCCCCCGCGACGACGTTGCGCACGCCGTCGGCGAAGATCGTCTGCGCCAGGATGGTCGAGGTGGAGGTGCCGTCGCCGACGCTGTCGCCGGTCTTCTCGGCGGCCTGGCGCAGCACCTGGGCGCCGAGATTCTCCTCCGGGTCCTTGAGGTCGAATTCCTTGGCGATGGTCACGCCGTCGTTGCAGATGATCGGCGATCCCCAGCTCTTCTGGATCAGCACCGACTTCGATTTCGGCCCCAGGGTGACGCGCACGGCGTCGCACAGCAGGGTGGCGCCACGCAGCACCTTCTCGCGCGCGGCGGACCGAAACAGCACTTGTTTGTGTGCCACGAAGCGCCTCCTGGTTCCGCTCTGCCCGGCCGCGCTCGGCGACAGCGGCGAACGCCGGGCCAAGTTTTGGCACGCGGCGAGCCGGCCGGACGCCCACGCCGCCGATCGGCGCGCGATGAGCCGCCGCACCGGAAAACTCTGCCTTATTATTGCTATTGATGCCCCGCCCAAAGGGCATTGATCCAGATCAACCACCCGAAGCGAACCGATGGCGGCGCGATTGAGCGAGATCAATGTCGCCGCCGGCGGAACCGGTTATCCGGGGCGGGAAAATTCGGCGGGGGCGCGATGGAGGATCGAGCATGCCGATCACTTCCGCCAGCGTGATGACCCACCTTGTGGTCAGCGTCCGGCCCGATGACACGGTGGCCGAGGCGGCCGCGCTGCTGGCCCGCCACGGGATCAGCGCGGCCCCGGTCTGCGACAAGGACGGCAAGCTGCTGGGCATGGTCAGCGAGGGCGACCTGCTGCGCCCGTTCGGGCAGGAAAATGCGCTGCACCGCTCCTGGTGGCTCGGCATGTTGGCCCAAGGGGCCGAGCTTGCTCCGGCCTTCGCCGAGTACCTGCGATCGGACCGGCGCCGGGTGCGGGACCTGATGACCGGGCCGGTGGTGACCGCAACCGAGGCCACCCCGCTCGGAGAACTCGCCGACCTGCTGTTGCGGCACAAGATCAAACGCGTGCCGATCGTCCGCGACGGCAAGCTGGTTGGGGTGGTCAGCCGCGCCGACCTCATTTGTGCCCTGGCCCGCGCGCCGGAGACGGTCGGCCGCGACCGCCAGCAGAGCCAGGCCGGCAGCACCAGCCCGTCATGGCGGCGGACAATGCCGCTGCTGCATCCGAAAAACCAGGCGGCGCACCAGGGTAAGTCCCGTAGTGGAACGAACCAGACGTGACGGGATCATCTGCCATGTCCGCAATCGGCCAGGCCGGCACGCGGCGCCAACCGGCCGAAAAGACGGGACGGCGATCGTTTCGTCCGGCGCGCCCCGGTCCGCATCGGCAGGAACCGCGCCGCCGCGGCTGCAACCGCCGCCTCAAGCGGAATGGCGCGGAGTTGCGGACCCCGTTTCACTCCCGGCACCCAGCGCAAGCACCCGCTCGCGCAGCGCCTGCGCCACCCGCGCCTCTGCGGTCTCCCCGCTGCCGGCGGCGCGCAGGCCCTCGGCCGGCGCGGCGTTGCCGAACGTCACGCTGACGCGCGCAAGCCGGGGCAGCGACCGGCCGCGTGGCCAGGCCTCGAACGTGCCGCCGATGCTGGTGGGAATGGCGGGGACGCCGGCGCGAAGCAGGATCCGGCCGATCCCCGGCAGGAAGCGTTGCAGCCGGCCGTCGGGCGATCGCCATCCCTCGGGGAACCACACGACGGCGTGGCCGGACTGCAAGACGGCAATGCCGGCCACGATCGCCGCATCCGGCCGACGCTCGTCAACCGGAAATATGTGCGCCGCGCGCGACACCAGCCGGCGTAGCCGGGTGCTGAACAGCAGCGTGACCGTGCCCGCCCAATAGACCCGCCGCAGGCAGGACAGCGGCAGCGCCGCGGCGATCACCAGCGGATCGAGGTAGCTCAGGTGATTGGGCGCGATCACGAAGGCGCCATGCGCCGGCAGCGCCGCGCGCCCGCTGACCCGCAGCCCGAACAGCGCGCGCATGGCGACCCAGTTGATCGCATAGAGCGTCACGCCGAGCAGCGTCAGCAGCGCCCCGGTGGGCGCCAGGAACGGATCAACGCCGGTGGCCTCGGCCGGCGTCTCCGCCGCCGCTCCGCCCGCCGCCGCCAGCGCCGCGCAGCGCCGCAGCAGGTCGCGAATTGTATCGATCCCGGCGATATCCGCCTCGTTCAGCACAACCCCGCAGCGCTCCTGCAGGGCGACCGCCAAGCCCATCCAGCCGAACGAGTCGAGGTTCAGTTCCAGGCCGAACGTCACGTCGAAATCGAGCGCCTGGTCGGGATATCGCTCATGCAGAAGTGCCCAGGCGGCGCTGGCCGCCGGGTCGCGCAGCAGGGCCTGGTCGTCCGGCCCCAGCGGCTGCGCCGCGCGCCGCGGCCCGCCGCCCAGCGCCGCGCGATACAGGGCCGGCAGCAGGAAGCGCCGGTACTTGCCCAGGCGCGTGCGCGGCAAGGGCTGCTCGGTCAGCGCGAAACCCGCCAGGCGCTGATACGCCGGCAGCTCCCGCGCCGCTTCGGCCAGCACCACGCGGATGGCATCGCGCACATTCACCGTGCCCATCTTGCGGACGCGTGCCAGGTCGGGGCACACCAGGGCAACCAGCGCCCCCTGGTCTTCCAGCACGGCGATCTCGCCGATCTGCGGTGCCGCGCCGTAGATCCGTTCCAGCCCCTCGGGATTGATCTTCTTGCCGCCGCCGAGCACGAGGATTTCCTTGCTGCGGCCGGTCACGTAGAGAAACCCGTCGCGATCGACGAAGCCGACATCGCCGGTGCGGAACCAGCCGTCCGGGGTGAACGATGCTTGGTTCGCTTCAGGATTGTTCAGGTAGCCCGCGGTGATCGCCGGGCCGCGCAGCTCGATCTCGCCGCTGCCATCGGCGTCCGGCGCGGCGATGCGGATCTCGCCGCCGGCCAGCGGCCGGCCGGCACTGCCGCGGCGGCGCTCGCGCGGCGGATTGCCGGTGAACAACGAGGCCGTCTCCGCCAGGCCGTAGCCCACCAGCACGGTCCAGCCGAGCGCTTCCAGCGTCGTCTCGGTGCCGACGTCCAGCCGCGCGCCGCCGCAGATCAGGTAGCGCAGCCGCGGCGCCATGCCGCGCCGGACCGGGGCGAACCAAAGCCGGCCGGGACGCAGGCCGGTGCGGCGTTGGGTCCAGGCCGCGAGCCGCAGCAGCAGGCGCCAGGTCGCGCGCACCGCGCTGCCATGGCTGGCAACCCGCCCGCCGATCGCCGCCAGCATCGCCTCGTACAGCCGGGGAACGCCGAGAACCGCGGTGACCGCGCCGTCGCGCAGCGCCTGCAGGATCAGCGGGCCGGTCACGCCCGCCGGCAGCACGATCGGCGCGCCGACCGTCAGCGGCGTCAGCATGCCCACCACGAACGGATAGGCGTGGTGCAGCGGCAGCGGCAGCAGCAGGCGATCCTGCGAACCGATGGCGGCGAGCCCGCACAAGGCTTCGACATTGCTGCCGATATTCCGGTAGGTCAGCAAGAACCCTTTCGGCGTTCCCGTGGTGCCGGAGGTCCAGCCCAGCACGGCCGGATCATCCGCGGCCGGGATCGGCAGCGCCGCGGCGGTGCCGCCGCGCGGCGCCGGCCAGCCCGGCCGCGCCGTGCCGCCGCCGCTCGGCGCGTCGAGCTGGATCGTCGCCACCGCCCGCGCGCGCAGCAGGTCCCCGGCAGCGGCGAGATGGCGCGACGTGGCGAAGATGCGCCTGGCGCCGCTGACCTCGAGCGCCGCCGCCAGTTGCGCGTTGTCGGACAGGTCGTCGATGGCCACCAGGACGCCGCCGGCCGCCATGACGCCCAGCGCCGCAACGATCCACTCCGCGCCGTTGGGTGCCCAGAGCGCGATCGGCTGCGCGCGCCCGAGCCCTGCCTCGCGCAGCCCATGCGCCAGCGTCACGGCCTGTTCGGCGAGTGCGGCGCAACTCCAGACCGTCTGGCCGGCCGCGCCGAACCGGACGACCGCCGGATGTTGCCCGCGCTGTGCGAGCGATCGCAGCAGTCCGGCGACACTCCATTCCGCGCTCATTCCACCCTGCCTCGTTCGGTGCGCTTGCGCATTGCATTCCATGGGGCATTCCATGGGGCATTCCACGGGCCGCGTTCCCTGGACGCCCGGCGTCGGTCGGCTGGCGCCTGGCGCCACGCCAATCCTGGGTTCCCTATGACCGGCATGGCAAGGCCTGCAATGACCTGAATCAAGCCCGCGCCCGGCCGCGCTGCACGCCTGGCCGCCGGGGCGGAGCCGGCCGCGATCGCGCGCCGGCCAGCCGCGCGCCGGCGCCTTGGGCGCAATTCGCCTCCCGGACCCCACCCCGTGGCGGGGCTTCGCGCCCGGCTAGCTGGACCGAACGGCCTGTGCCACACTTCCGGCCAGCGGCGCCAAGCGACCGCATCCCGCGTCCAAGCGCGGAACCACGACACGACAATTGGGAGGGGTTTTCCATGCCTGTTTCTCGTCGCCTGCTGCTCGGTGGGGCAGCAGCGCTGTCCGCCGCGCCAATGCTGCGCGCCCGCGCCCAGGGCAAGCCCACCATCAAGCTCGGCGTGCTGACCGATCTTGGCGGAACCTATCGTGACAACACCGGACCGACCAGCATCGCCTGCGCGCGCCAGGCGATCGAGGAGTTCAATCCGGCCGCGCACGGGTTCGAGGTGGACCTGCGTACCGCGGATCACCAGAACAAGCCGGATGTCGCTTCCTCCATCGCGCGGCAGTGGTACGATGAAGGCGTGCTGGCAACGATCGATGTGCCGACCTCCTCGGTGGGGCTTGCGGTGGCGCAGGTGGCCAAGGAGAAGGACAAGATCATGCTGAATGCCTCGGCCACCACCACCGACCTGACCGATGGCCAGTGCAGCCCCAACACCATCGTCTGGAGCTTCGACACCTACGAGAACGCCATCTCCACCGGCGGCGCGATGGTGAAGTCCGGCCAGAAGGACTGGTTCTTCATCACCGCCGACTACGTCTTCGGCCATATCCTCGAGAAGCAGAACATGGACCTGGTGAAGGCGGCTGGCGGCATGGTGAAGGGCGCGGTCCGCTATCCGTTCCCCGACACCACCGATTTCTCCGCCTATCTGACGCAGGCGATGGCGAGCGGGGCGACGACATTGGGCCTCGCCAACGCCGGGCTGGATACCCAGAACTGCGTCAAGCAGGCGCATGAGTTCGGCCTCGACAAGAAGATGAAGATCGTGCCGCTGCTGATGTTCATCACCGACGTGCATGCGCTCGGCCTCGATCTTGCCGCCGGGCTGGTGACCACCGAAACGTTCTACTGGGACCTCAACGACCGCACGCGGGCCTTCACCAAGCGGGTGTTGCCGCGCACGCCGAACAACTATCCGAACCAGGCGCATGCCAGCGCCTATGGCATCACGCGGCACTACCTGAAGACCGTGGCGGCGATGGGGGCGGCGAACGCGGGCCAGAGCGGCCGCACCACGGTTGCCCATATGAAATCAATCCCCACCGACGACGATGCCTTCGGCAAGGGCAGCATCCGCGCCGACGGCCGCGGCGTGTTCCCGGCCTACCTGTTCGAGGTGAAGACCAAGGCCGAGAGCAAGTATCCATGGGACTTCTACAAGCTGCTGCACACCACGCCCGCCTCCGTGGCGCTGCACCCGCTCAACGAGAAGTGCAAGTTCCCGATCTCCGCCTGAGAAGCCTCCACCGGCCCGCGCGGATCGCCGCGCGGGCCGGTGGGGATCTGGCGGGCCAACCCCGGCGACACCGTGTTGGCGTGCGGGTGGCGCTGGTCAGTTGCTGCCGGCAGGCTGCCCGGAGCGACCCCGTCGGCCCGTCATGGCCGGGCTAAGCCTTGCCAGCCTGGACCTGACCCGCGCGCCGGGCATGACGTTAGAGCGTTTTCATCGTGACCGGAATCGTCGTGCCGACCCTACACCTTGTGTCTTGGATTTGTGCCATAGGAAGCCCGGGCCGGCGCGTATTTGCCGCCGATCTGCGGCGTGGGCGTATCGAACCCCTTGTTTTGCCGATCCAGCCGCGTCTCGCGCGACCAGGTGCGCTTCAGGTCGTCGCGCACCTTGATCGTCAGCCGCCCGAGACCCGCCGTCTCCAACTCCACCGTGTCGCCGTCCATGAAGGCGGACAGCCCGCGATGGTTGGTGCCGGTGGCCAGGATGTCGCCGGGCTCCGGCGTGTGGATCGAGGTCACCCATTCGATGCAGCGCGGGATCTTGTGCGCCATGTCGTCGGTGTTGAAGTCCTGCTTCACCTCGCCGTTGATCCACAGCTTCACCGGCAGCTTGTGCGGGTCGGGGATCTCGTCGGCAGTGACCAGGAACGGGCCGATCGGGGAGAACGTGTCGCGCGACTTCATCTGGAAGAACACGTTGCCGGGCGGCCGTCAGAAGCGCGCGTCGCGGGACAGGCTTCCGGCGCTGAATGCTATGATTTAAGCGGGGCGGTTCGGCCGCGCTCATGATCCTGTGCTCCACTCCGATCGGGATTTTGTCGCGCTGTTGATCCAGATCAATGCGCGGCCTGGATCCTCTATTAAAATATTTCGCTCTTCGACGAGCGCAAGCGGATGGCTGGATGGGCAGAGTTCAACCATGTGCAATGGGGGACTGCGCTATGAGCAAGTGACGGGCCGAAGGTAGGTCCCGCCGTGAGCCGAAAAGCCATGAGCCAACACCGGTTGTCGTGATGGGTGCTGCGGCGTCGGCCAACCCGCCCATGCGGGATGGATGAACGATCCACTTGGAGGCAAGTCATGAAGCGGGTCACCTTGGCGGCCGTCTGTTTGTTCTCGCTAAGCGTGCTCGGCGGGTGCGGTAACAGGCCCGGCGAACGCGCCGTAAGCGGCGCCGGAATCGGCGCCGGAGTCGGCGCGCTCGGCGGATGGATGGTCGGCGCTCCCCTTGAGGGCGCGCTGATCGGCGGCGCGGTAGGCGCTGGCACCGGCGCGCTCACCAGTCCAAGCCAGATCAATCTCGGCCGGCCGATTTGGCGGTAGGCAGCTCACGTCCAGAACAGCGTCGGCAGACAATGGAGGCTACAATGTTGCAATCTGCGAAAATCTTGCGAGCGCTTGTTGCTACCCTCGCGCTTTCCATCGCTGCTGGATGCGCGGAACAAGCGTCATCGCCGCCGCAGACTGCCGCTGCGACCGGTCCTGAGTTGGTCGGCGCCTGGTATCAGATTTATTTCGATACCAACAGTTCCGGGATCAACGCGCGAGGGCAGGAGATCGTCCAGAAAGTAGCCTATGTCGTCGCAAATCTCAGCACGGCGCGCGTGACGGTGATCGGCAAGACCGATCGCGTCGGCGCCCCGCCCGCCAACATGGCGCTGTCGCACCGACGGGCGGACGCGGTCCGTGATGCGCTCATCGCCGCCGGCGTGCCGGCTGCCCGCATCGACACGAGCTGGATCGGCGAAGGCAAGCAGCAGGTAGCGACGGCCGACGACGCCGCGGAACCACACAACCGGGTGGTCGACATCACTGTCGTGAAGTAATTTCCTTAACGGCGATAGGCCGCTGGTCATCGTCTGTTCGCGAGCCAGCGACGCAGAACACGGGAGGACCGGACCACGCGCTAAAAGGTCGTTAGAGGAGGACGAACCGGGGACAGGATCAACCGTGATCCGCCCGCATCATCGCATCAAGGAATGCCTGGTGTCGGCCCCATGCAATGCGGCGCCCTCTTCCACCCTAGTCGGCGTTACCCCTGCTGGAGGACCAAATGAAAAGGACATTGATCACACTGCTGCTGCTTTCGCTCGCCCTCACCGGTTGTGTCATTGGCCCGGGTCGTGGTTACGGCGATCACGGTCAAGGAGACCGCGATCATCCCCAGTCCCACGACGATCGTGGCCAGCCTGGCAATGTGGGCCATTAGAATCGGGCGTCCAGCGGGTTGCCGCGCGTTCCGCAGACCGGCAGAGCAGTCGGTGGCCCAATCACGTTCGCGGAACGTACCGGCCTATAGCGCGATCCTTGCTTTCGCGACTCGCCTCCCCCAGACAATAAAGCAAGCCGCAGCAATTGTGAACCTGCCGGAACCGGAACGGCATAGAGAGATAGAGTGATGCTACACACTCTACTTGTGGTCATAGTCGTGCTCGTCGTGCTTTCGTTCTTCGGTGGGTACTCAGGTTATATGCCGCGCCATTTCGGCTATGGGGGTGGCGGTATCGGTCTCATCATCCTGATCGTTTTGCTCGTATTGTTGTTGCGGTGAGCGCGGATCGTCGTGCCCGTCACTTAAGCCTTGGGTAAGTCATCATGAAGAAAGCGTTGTGGATACGCCTGGTCGCCATGCTCGTCGCGACGATGACGTTTGCTGCCTGCACGTCGTCGAGCCGTACAACCGAGAGCACCGGCGAATATGTTGACGACGCGGCGATCACCTCGAAGGTCAAGGCCGCCTTGCTCGGTGATTTGGGTCTGAAATCCTTCGAAATCAGCGTTGAGACCTACAAGGACGTCGTCCAGCTCGCCGGCTTCGTCAACAGCGATCAGGTGAGGGCGCACGCCGGCGAAGTCGCCGCTGGCATTTCCGGCGTCAGATCCGTGCAGAACAATCTCGTCGTGAAGTAGGCCCGCATCTCATGCGGACCGCCGCCGGCGCGCGAAGGAGCGAGCGGTCGGACAGGGAGGAACGATGATGAAACTGATCCAGATATCGGGCGTCGTGGTCTTTGCCGTCTGGGCAGTTTTCTCGGGTTTCGCTCGTCCCCACCAAAAACGGCATGCCACACCTGCCTTCCCATCGGCAGGCGCAGCCTCAACTGTCAGGTGAATACAATCTCAGCAGGCGCGGGATGGACCGGCGGCGTACGCTTGGCGGGCCGCCGGTTGTCACCACTCAACCCGCTTTCGGCGCGTATTTGCCGCCGATCTGCGGCGTCGGCGTATCGAAGCCCTTGTTCTGCCGGTCCAGCCGCGTCTCGCGCGACCAGGTGCGCTTCAGCTCATCGCGCACCTTGATGCGTCAGCCGTCCGAGGCCCTGCGTCTCCAGTTCCACGGTATCGCCGTCCATGAAGGCGGACAGGCCGCGGTGGTTGGTGCCGGTGGCCAGGATATCGCCCGGCTCCAGCGTGTGGATCGAGGTGACCCATTCGATGCAGCGCGGGATCTTGTGCGCCATGTCGTCGGTGTTGAAGTTCTGCTTCACCTCGCCGTTGACCGATAGTTCCACCGGCAACTTGTGCGGATCGGGGATCTCGTCGGCGGTGACCAGGAACGGGCCGATCGGGCAGAACGTGTCGCGCGACTTCATCTGGAAGAACACGTTGCCCGGCGGCGGCAGGCCGCGCGCCGAGCCGTCGATGAAGTTGATGTAGCCGAACACGTAGCCCATCGCCTCGGCGGCGCTGACGCGCGTGGCGCGCTTGCCGATCACCACGGCGATCTCCGCCTCGCCCTCGAAGATGGTGGCCGGCACGTCGGGCAGCACCATGGTGTCGCCCGGGCCGATGATCGCGGTCGGCGCCTTGTGGAATGCGTTCAGCGGCGCGGGTGCGGCGCGGGTGCCGTCCTCCATGTAGTTCACCGCCATGCAGACGATGTTGCCCGGCTTGGGCAGCGGCGCGCGCAGCCGTACGCCGGCGAGCGGGACCGGCTTGCCGGCGCTGGCGGCGGCCTCGAGCTTGCCGCGCCAGGCGGCGAAGGTCTCGATCAGCCCGGTGATCAGGTTGCCGGGCCCGGTGTGCGCGATGTCGCGCACGGCGGCGGAGACGTCGACGATCCCGTCGCCCAGCACCACGCCCAGTTTGTAGTCGTCGAAGAAGGCCAGTTTCATTGCGGTGTTTCCCCAGTCCGGTGTGATTCCGGCGATGTTGTCGCGACGGTGTCGGTTCAGTCGATGGGAATGAAGATGGAATGGCGGAGCTTGCCGCCGATCGATTTCGACAGGTGGCCCTTGCCGGTGATGTCCTCGACCAGGACCACCTCGCCGGCGCCGATGGTGCGGGCCTCGCCGTCGCTGGCGGTGAGCTGCACGCCGGCGTCGAGGTTGATGATGTATTGCCGGCGCGGCGCCGGATGCCAATCCAGGTCGTAGTTGCCGGAGGTTTCGCGGAAGATGATGCCGGTGGCGGGCAGCCGCTTGCTCAGCTTGCTGGCGTTGCGGGTTTCGACCCATTCCACCTCGATGTCGCGGAAGTGGGATTGGCCGTCGGCGTCGGTGTAGAGATTGTGGATGCGCATCTTTGCGTGGTCCTTTCCGCCTTGGACGAGGTCGTTGGCGGGAAGTCTACCGGCTGCGCGGAAGGAGGGACAGAGCCATGCCGACCGGGGCCATGCCGACCGGGGCCGTGCCGAGCATCCGCCGCGCGGTTGCCGCCGACGTTCCGGCCATCGAACGCAGCGTGCACGATGCCTATGTGAAATATGTCGCCCGCATCGGCCAGCCGCCGGGGCCGATGTGGGACGACTACGCCGCGCGGGTCGCGGCGGGCGAGGTTTCGGTCTGCGTCGCGGGCGAAGACATCGCCGGCATCCTGGTGCTGCGGCCGGCGGCGGACCATCTGCTGCTCGACAACATCGCGGTGGCGCCGGCCTGGCAGGGCAGGGGGGTGGGGCGCCTGCTGCTGGACTTCGCCGAGGCCGAGGCGCGGCGGATGGGCCATGCCGAATTGCGGCTGTATACGCATGTGCTGATGCACGAGAACATCGCGCTCTACACACGCCTGGGCTGGCGGGAATACGCGCGCGGCGCGCAGGCGGGGTTTCAGCGCGTGTTCATGCGCAAGACGCTGTCGGGGTGAGTGGGCAGCGGGCCGGCGGACACCCGGGTCCCACGCCGCGCATTTTACCAGGCGTCCGAATGATCGACTTTCCGTTGTACCTGCATCGTCATGCCGGGCATCGTCATGCCGGCGAAGGCCGGCATCCACGACTTGCCTTCGTGCAGCAAGCAAAGTCGTGGATACCGGCCTTCGCCGGCATGAGTGCGCTCGTGAAACCGCCAGGTCAGCACGGTGGAAGTCCGTGCGGGAGGGTGTCGTAACTCCGTAGTCGAAGGTAACTGCGTCGGCCAAGCGCAAGCAAGGCGGGGTGGGGAGCAACCGGAGACGAACCGACAGTCCGTAGGGTGACGAACCCGTTTCGGCGGGAGTTTGTGGCGAGCCTGCTCATGTATGGCGAAGCCTGGAAGCAACCTCTGGCGCTGCGACGACGGCGAAAGCGACCAGCGGACGGCTCACGTGGTTGGGGATGGAATGTCGGGACGGCAAGGCGGCGTAAGCGAGGAGACCTGGGGGCCCGGGTGAGCCTTCCAGGAGTTAGAGCCTTCATAGTACCGCAGCCGTGATGAACGGCGAAACGGCCGGGCAGCAAAACCGGCCCGAGGGAAGGGAGGTAGGAAGCTGGATGCGCGAGGTCTGGCATGGGGCAAGGGGAAGTTTCGGCAGTGTCCGAGAGGGCTAAGCAAGAGACAGACGCCACCGGCGGCGAGCGCCGCAAACTGTGGTGGGCAGAAGCCTCGGTGTGGACGGACCGCATGGTGTCGGCGCTGGAGAACGGCGTCCGAGGAGGCAAATGGTTCAGTTTGGTGGACAAGGTCATCCGGCCTTCGACCCTGGACGCGGCGTGGCAGAGGGTTGCGCGGAACAAGGGGGCAGCGGGTGTGGATGGCCAGGATACGGAGCGGTTCGCGCTGCAGGCGGAACGGTATCTGCAGGAACTCCGGAGCAGTTTGGCGGACGGCAGCTACCGGCCGCACCCGGTGAAACGGGTGGAGATCCCCAAAGGAGACGGCAAGACCCGTCCACTAGGGATCCCGGTGGTGAAGGACCGGATCGTGCAAGCGGCTCTGAAGATGGTCATCGAGCCAATCTTTGAAGTGCAGTTCCGGCCGGGCAGCTACGGCTTCCGGCCGGGACGCGGCTGCAAGGATGCGCTGCGGGAAGTCGATCGGCTGCTGAAGGACGGCTACACCCACGTGGTGGACGCCGACCTGAAGGGCTACTTCGACAGCATCCCGCACGACCGGCTGATGGCCGCGGTGGCGGGTTCGATCAGCGACGGCCGCGTGCTGGCGTTGATCGAGGGCTTTCTCCGCCAGGACATCATGAAGGACATGGAGCGCTGGCGGCCGACCGCCGGCACGCCCCAGGGGGCGGTGATCTCGCCGCTGTTGGCCAACCTCTATCTGCACCCGCTCGATCTGCTGATGGAGCAGAGCGGGCGACGGATGGTGCGGTATGCCGACGACTTCGTGATCCTGTGCCGGACGCAAGCCGAGGCCCAGGCTGCCCTGCGCGACGTTGCGGCGTGGGTGGCGCAGAACGGGCTGATCCTCCATCCGGACAAGACGCGGATTGCTGACAGCCAACTGCCGGGGCAGGGGTTCGACTTCCTCGGCTACCGGTTCGAGGCGGGCCAGCGTCTTGTGCGCAAGAAGAGCCTGATGGCGCTCAAGGACAAGGTGAGGAGCCGGACGGGCCGTTCCCGGGGCGTCAGCCTGGGGCGGATCATCGACGACCTCAACCCGGTGCTGCGTGGCTGGTTCGGCTACTTCCAACACGCCACGCCGGGTGTCTTCCGCGCCATCGACGGCCTCGTCCGCAGACGGTTGCGCGCCATCCTGCGCAAGCAGGAGAAGCGGCCCGGCTTCGGGAAATGCCAAGCCGATCACCAACGCTGGCCAAATGCCTTCTTCGCTCGGCGCGGGCTGTTCACCCTACAGACTGCTCACGCACAGGCGAGACACTCCCGATGAGGAAACCAGCAACTGGAGAGCCGTGTGCGGGAGAACCGCACGCACGGTTCGGAGGGCGGGGAGGTAGCGCCTTCCCGACCCCTATCGAGGGTGCGGCGCCGACGGGTCAATCCTTCCGCCGGCGGTATCACTCCATCCCCTCGTAGAAATCGTGCCCCTTGTCGTCGATCACGACGAATGCCGGGAAATCCTGCACCTCGATCCGCCACACCGCTTCCATCCCCAGCTCGGGGTACTCCAGCACCTCGACCTTGCGGATGCAGTCCAGCGCCAGCCGCGCCGCCGGCCCGCCGACGCTGCCCAGATAGAAGCCGCCGTGCGCCTTGCACGCGTCCTTCACCGCGCGCGAGCGGTTGCCCTTCGCCAGCATCACCAGCGAGCCGCCTGCCTTCTGGAACTCGGCCACGTAGCTGTCCATCCGCCCGGCCGTTGTCGGACCGAAACTGCCGGTGGCGTAGCCCGGCGGCGTCTTCGCCGGGCCGGCGTAATAGACCGGGTGGTTCTTCAGATACCCGGGCAGGCCTTCGCCGCGATCCAGCCGCTCCTTCAACTTGGCGTGCGCGATGTCGCGCGCCACCACCATCGTGCCGCTCAGCATCACCCGCGTCTTCACCGGACAGGCGGAGAGCTGCTTCAGGATCTCCGGCATCGGCCGGTCGAGGTTCACCGCGACCGCCTCGCCCCCGAGATGATCGTCGGTGGTCTCCGGCAGGTACTTCGCCGGATCGGTCTCCAACTGTTCCAGGAACACCCCGTCCGGCGTGAGCTTCGCCAGCACCTGCCGGTCGGCGCTGCAGGAAACCCCGATCCCCACCGGCAGCGAGGCGCCGTGCCGCGGCAGGCGGATCACCCGCACGTCGTGGCAGAAATACTTTCCCCCGAACTGCGCGCCGATGCCGATCCGGCGCGAAACCTCCAGCACCTTGGCTTCCATGTCCAGATCGCGGAACGCGTGGCCGGCCTTGCTGCCCGCGGTCGGCAGCGTGTCCAGCCAGCGGCACGACGCCAGCTTCACCGTCTTCAGCGTCAGCTCCGCCGAGGTGCCGCCGATGACGATCGCCAGGTGGTACGGCGGGCAGGCCGAGGTACCGAGCGTCTTCATCTTGGTCTCGATGAAGCCCAGCAGCCGCTCCGGCGTCAGCACCGCCCGCGTCTCCTGGAACAGAAAGCTCTTGTTGGCCGAGCCGCCGCCCTTGGCGACGAACATCAGGTGGAACTCGTCGGCGTGGTGCTCGCCGGGCGCGGCCATGATGTCGAACTGCACCGGCAGGTTGTTGCCGGTGTTCACCTCCTCGAACATCGACAGCGGCGCCATCTGCGAATAGCGCAGATTGGTTTCGGTGTAGGTGCGGTGCACGCCCCAGGCCAGCGCCTCCTCCTCGTCGCCATCGACCCAGACGCGCTGGCCCTTCTTGCCGAACACGATCGCCGTGCCGGTGTCCTGGCACATCGGCAGCACCCCGCCGGCGGCGATGTTGGCGTTCTTCAGCAGATCGAGCGCCACGAACCGGTCGTTCGCGCTCGCCTCCGGATCGTCCAGGATGGCGCGCAACTGTTGCAGATGGCTTGGCCGCAGCAGGTGCGAGACCGCGTGAAAGGCCTGGAACGCCAGCTCCGACAGCGTATCGGGCGCCACGCGCAGCACGCTGCGCCCATCGCAGGTGGCGGTGCTGACGCCGCCGATCGGCAACCGCTTCCAGGTTGTCCGGTCCGGTCCCAGCGGATACATCGGCGAATAAAGGAAGGTGGACGGCCGCGGCATCGGAGCGTTCATCGAGCGGTCCTTTCGGTCAGGGCAGGCCTGCAAGGCTGGGCCAGCCTGCAAGGTTGGTTGGCCCGCAAGCTTGGGCCTGCCCGCCAGGTTGGGGCGCGGCTGTCAGGCTTGCGGCATCATGGTTTCGCCGGCGGGCGGCGGCGGAACGCGTCGAGGCTGACCACCTGCGGCGCTTCGGCCTGGGTTTCGCCGGGCGCCGCCGCCGCCCCCGCGGCGGGTTCCGGTTGCGCGGCCGTCGCCTCGGCTTCCTGTTCCGGCATCGCCGCCTGGAAGCCCAGGCCGAAGCGCACCGCCGGGTCGGCGAAGGCGGTCACCGCGTCGAGCGGGATCACCAGCGAGGCCGGCGCGCCGCCGAACGACAGGCCGACGCTGATCAGGCCGGCCTCGGCGTCCATTTTCAGGTCCCAGAACTGGTGCTGCAGGACGATGGTCATCTCCTGCGGATACTGCGCACGCAGCCGCGGCGGGATCACCACGCCGGGATGGTCGGTGCGGAAGGTGAGGTAGAAGTGGTGCTCGCCGGGCAGCCCATGCGCGCCGGCATAGGCCACGGCACGCGCCACCACCTGGCGCAGCGCGTCCTGCGTCCATGCCTCGTAGGGCAGCAGGCTGTCCGGGGTCGTCCGTTCGTCGTCGCTCATCGGCGCGTGCATAGCAGCGTACGCCGGCCCGTGGCCAGCGCAAGCGCGGCCGGCGCCGACGGCCGCGCCGCCGTCCCACCGTTGCGATCACACCTCGCCGGAGTTTGTCATTCTGTCATTGGCAAGCCGCCTTCGATCGGATGATACTACATCCGCTTCGGGGGCGAAGGCAGGGAGGGAGGAATGTCGGAAACCGTCCAGACGGCGGACGCGAAGCGCGAGTGGGTGCATCGCGTGCTGGGGCTCGACACAATGGGCGGCTCCGGCGTCGAACCGCCCGGTCTCAGGGATCAAGTGAACGAACTGGGATTGCGCCTGCGCGAGTTGGCCAACACCCCGGGCTTTCCCAAGCTGGCGAAGCGGTTCGCCGACGCGGTGGCCGCGCTGAAAGCCGGCAAATGGAGCATCGCGGACGCGGTGCTGACGGAGATCGAGCCGGAGATCACCGGCGCCCTGTCCGGTGCCCGCGGCGAGGAAGCCGCCGACGTGGTCCGCGCCGCCCGCGCCTGGCGCGACGCCTGCACGCAAGTATCGGGCGCGATCGCCGCGTTCAAGACCGACGTCATCGCGGCGCTGCGGGCCGAGGACGAGCACGAGCCCGATGAACTGGACGAGGTGCGCGAGGAACTCGACGCGCGGCTCGACCCGATCGTGACGCGGCTGAGCGACGGCCTCGCCGACCAGGTGGATGCGGCGATCAATGCCGCGGGCGAACGCCGCGCCAAGGCGGTGCAACAGGTGCTGGCGCGCATCGGTCAGATCGAGAGCGAGCTGAAGGGCGACGAGATCATCGCCATCGTCGAAGGCAACGGACTGCAGCCGATCCGCATCGGCGCGCCGGCGCTGACCGCGCTGGCGGAGCTGCGCAAGGTGCTCACGGAACGCGCGACACGCAATTAGGCCAAAGGAAGGGGGGACAACCATGAGCGTCACGCTGAGCGACCGTTTCTGCAACACCTTCCACATCGGCAAGGTGCAGCGAAAGCCGATGCGCCAGGAGGTCACGGCGCTGCGCACAAGGGCGCTGAAACTGCCCAAGAGCGACGCAGCGCAGCAGGTGATGACGCAGCTCAACACCGCCCGCGACACCATCTACGGCAAGGCGCGTAGCAACACGGAGCGCCAGACCTCGGTCGATACCGCGCAGCGCATTTGCCGGACGGTGCTGCCCGACCTGGAAAAGCTCGAGGCAAAGAAACGCCAGCTTGAACCGGCGACGTTCAAAACCAAGACCGCGACCAAGGAGGATCAGGCGCGGGCAAAACTGTTGCTGAAGACGCTCGATGAGGTGGCGAAGAGCATCGAGACGAGCTTCGTCCCGACCAAGGGCAAGCCGCAGGTGCTGATGCCGGAGGCGCTGTCGCGCTTCACGCTGAACGGCCAGGCCGAGCGCATCCGCCTGCAGATCACCGGCAGCATCGTCACCGAGGCGCGCAACACCGAACTCGACGGCGAGATCGACGACCTGCGCGGCACCATCAAGGAGGCGGCAGACTACATCACCGAGCAGCGGAATTCAGTGGCCGACTACAGCTACATCCTCGACCGCGGCGACGAGGCCATGATGCGTCTCGCTAAGCAGATGCGCAAAGGCGCGGACCGCTCGCCGCTGGCGCAGAAGCTCCAGAGCCTGCGGGCGGCGTTGAATCCGGAGGCCGGGCTGCTCAACCCGAGCGGCATCGAGCGTCTGGCCGACGAGGCGTTGAAGGAGCTCGACGCCGCCGCCGACATCGGCACCTACGCCAAGTCGGCCGGCAAGACCATCGTGCAGCAGGATCAGTGCGCTGCGGCACTGAAAACGTTCAACGACCAGGTCACCGCGCCGCTGGAACAGTTCCGCCAGCTTGCCGAACCGCTGGGCGACGACCGCTACCAGGCCCTCGCCATCGAGGCCGCCCGGACCCGCGCCACGCTCGCCCAGCCGAGCGATCCCGTGCCCGACGCCGACGCGCTGGCGAAGGACCTGGTGAAGCGGGTCAACGCCGCGATCAAGGATGCCGGCGCTGCTGCGAAGACCCTGCGCAAGGACGTTGACGACCTGCGCAGGCAGCTCGACGAGGCGATCCAATCCGCTGCCGCAACCAAGACGCAGGCGGTGTTCGCCGCCGACTGGAAGCAGATCGACGCGGTGATGGAATCCATCGCCCGGCTGATGCCGCCGCAGCAGCTCACCAAGGAATCCACCCCGCTGACCGGCGAAACGCTGGCCGGTCTTGCCGCCGCATGGCCGCTGACCAGGACGGTGCTGACCATCGTGCAGGGGATCAACACCGACAAGGCCACGATCGGCGACTTCGACGGCAAGCTTGCAGCGCTGAAAACCAGCATCGAGGCGGCCGACGGCAAGAAAAAGCCGTTCCCCACCTACTACCCCAAGGAATGGAAAACCGTCGCCGACGACCTGGCGAAGCTTGAAAAGGCCCTGCCGACCACCAAGGCCAAGGCCAGCTCGGCCGCGCTGGACAAGCTCAAGACGACGTTCGACACCAAGCTGACCGAGGCCAACACGCTCGGCATGTACATCGACGATGACGTCAAGCCGGTGCAGCGCGAGAAGCTGAACCTCTACATCATGGCGCAGCTTTCCGAGGCGGAGTTGCCCTTGCCGAACGCGCCCCAACTGGCCTTGGACGCGGTCACGGACGAACTGGAGAAGCGACCACCCGACAAGACGACGCTCGAAACAGTGCTTGCCGCGCTCGAGGAGGCGTTCAAGGACCTCAAGACGCCCGGTGACGTCGCGGACGCGGCGATCTCGACCCATGCGGAGAAGAAGCGGGAAGCAAAGGCCAAGAAACAGGATGACAAGGACAAGCGCAAGCCGCTGGAAAACCGGCTGTACAGCCTGAAGATGCAGCTCGAGGAGGCCACCGCCGCGGTCAAGGAGGTCAATGGCGACAAGAATTCCATCGCCCAGCTCGAGCGGATGCGCGAACAGGCGGAAGCCGAGATCGAGGGCGTCGAGGTGGACAAGGCCACCAAGACGATGGACCGCATGCAGCAGCGCATCGACCTGGTGCTGTCGCACCCGGAGGGCGAGGTCGGCCGCAAGCGCAAGGAACTGCCCGACCTGTACAACGCGTATCGCAAGATCCGCTCCGAGGCCGCCGCCAACCTGGCCGAAGTGAAGACGCTGATCGACCAATTTGAATTGGACGACGATCGGCTCGTCAAATCGGTGCGCCGGCTCGGCCGCCGCGTGGAGGAGTACCGCAAGACCTTCGCCAAGGGACGCAGCCTGCTGCGCCCGCTGATCGGCACGCTGGCGGACGACACGCAGCCCGATCCGGCCCGGCGCCAGGCGCGCGAGCAGGCGCTGGGCGCGATCGGGGACCTGCAGCGCGGGCTGCAGGCGCATCCGTTGACCACGCTGCTGGCCGGCGCGCCGATCCCGGCGGCGCGCGCGGTGCCGCGCCGGCTGTTCGCCGGGCTCGACCGGCTGAACCACACCATCCTGACCTGCGTGGAGTGAGGCGATCATGGCCCTGAGCGACGAACAGATCACCTGGATTACCAAGGCCGCCGGCGAGGTGCCGACGATCGACGCCGCGCTCGACATCGAGCAACGCAAGCAGGAACTGCTGGACGCGGCGCGCGACAAGATCGACCAGAGCGTCGGCGACATCAAGGTCGGCGAGGATTTCGAGGTCGAAACGCTGAGCGGCTTCCTGAAACGCAAGATCACGATGGCCTCGATCGGCGAGGATCCGAACGAGGAATTCGATACCGGCCACGACACCCGGAAGATGACCGGCATGGACGGCAAGGACTTCGCGCAACTGATGAACGCGCAGTCCATCGTCGCCACCGAGGTCGAAACGCTGCGCCGCGCGCAGGACACAGAGACGCGCAAGCCGCTGTTCAGCGACAAGGAGATCAGCGAGGCGATCTGGGCGCCGCTGATGCGGCGCAAGCTGATTCCGGAAAATGCCATTCCGGATCGCTACAGCGAGGTGTCGCGCACCTTCGCCGGCGCGTCGGGCGAATACGAGACCCGGCTTGCCGCCTATACCGACAGTCTCGGCACGTTCGACAAGTTCATCCAGGGCCTGGGTATCGCCAAGGACGTGATCGACCTCGGCGGCGCGGCGGCGAGTGCGGTCGCGGGCGACCTGGCCGCGCTCGGCGTCACCAAGAACCCGAGCGAGGTTGCCGCGATCATCAAGGGCGTGCAGGCCACGCTGACCGCCGGCGTGACCGTGCCGAAGGCCTTCCTCAAGGAAGACGGCAAGTTCAACAAGAAGAATTGCGAAAGCATCGTCAAGGACCTGGTAAAATCCGCGCAGGGGCTGATCGGCGCGGGATTTTCCGGCAGCTCGCCGGAGGAACAGGCGCTCGGCAAGGCGATCTCGGCCGGCATCGGTATCGCCATCAGCGGCCCGTCGATCTACGTCAAGATCAGGGACAAGAAATACGTCGATATCCTCGACGACCTGGCCGACACGGTGTCGGGCTGCTTCGCGGTCTATTCCGCCAACATCAAGCACGAAGGCGGCAAGGATACCGGCGACGGCACCGTGACCTATGCCGAAATGGGCACGACGATCTCCCTCGGCATCAAGGCCGTCACGCCGATGCTCAACACGCTGTTCAAGGGAGATCCGGGACCCGACGACCTGGTCAAGATCCTGGAGAAGGCCGTGCAGGGCGCGGTGGACGCCGGCTCGACGATCAAGCTGGACCATTCCAAGACCGGTCTTGAATCCGAAGCCTCGGGCCTCGACAAGACATATGACCAGGACAACAGCTCGACGGCCACGCCGAACACCGACATGGCGAAGAACGTCATTGAGGGAGAATGGCAGGCGCTGCGTGATTCAGGGTCCACCGCCTCGGGCTTCAGCGCCGGCGACAAGCTGATCAAGGAGGTGCTGACCAAGGGGCCGGAGGCGCTGAAGAACGCCAAGAAGGATGACCCGGCGGTGAAGGCCATGGCCAAGCTGACCGAGACCGTCGCCAAGCAGCAGAAGGCGCTGCAGGACGCCGAACTGCAAACATTCGACGCGGAAATGGCCGATGAGGAGCGGGGATTCCGCGACATGCTCAACCGCAGCGAGACCGGCGACGAGGAGGCCGATGTCGAGCAGATCGAGCAACTGGTGATGCAGCTCAAGAAGGACCAGATGGTGGTCGACCTGGCGCTGCAACTGGTTTCGCTGCCGGCGCAGGTGATCGCGGCGTTCCTGCCGCAGGCCGGCATCGCGGTTTCGGCCATCGAGCTGGTGAAGAACATCCGCAAGGCGGCGATCCATTTCACCGCCTATGCGGAATGGCAGGAGAACACCCGCGAGGCGAAATCGGCGATGAGCATCCAGGTCGAAGCGATGGCCAATCGCATGGACATCTCCCGCGGCAAGGGCACCGAGGAGGTGGTCGCGGCGCTGGAGAACGCGGCCAAGCTGGTGGCCGGCGCGGTGTCGGTGGCGGGACCTTTCGCACCGGTGGGCCATGTCATCGGCAGCACGCTGAGCGGGGTGACGGCGCTGCGCGTGTTTATCACCAAGTACTGGCGGGAAGCCGAACTGAAGAAGGCATGGAAGCTCTATGTCGATGCACGGCAGAACCCCGGTGACCGCAAGACCATCCGCGCCTCGATCCGCAAGAACCCGACGCTGGCGAAATACGTCATCGCCTGGGGCGCGGAGGTCGAGCAGGACCCGGTGGCCAAGTCGGCGATGCAGAAATGCGGCCTGACCGAGGAGGTGCTGAGCAACAAGAACACCAACGTGCAGAAGGTCGTGACGTTCCTCGAAACGTTGTATCCGGACGATCCGGTGCTGCTGCAGCCGGTCGATCGGCCGGAGGAATGGTATCCGGGCCCGGTGGAGTTCAGCTCGGTCAGCCTCGCCGCCTTCGCCGGCGCGGCGGAGCGCGCGGCCAAGCCGCCGCTGCGGCGCGGTGCCTGCCGCGGGCTGATCACCGGCATGACCCGCTGGGAGCAGCAGCACGGCGCCTACACCACGGCCCTGGGCGAGTGGCAGGCCGCCATGCAGCAGGCCGGACAGAACCCGGCGCCGCGCAACGCGGCCAAGGACCTGGAGAAGGCGCTGCACAAGCTGCAGATCGCGTTGGACGTGGCGGAGCGCGGCAGCCGCTTGCTGCTGGCCGATCTGCGCACCTTCAAGCCGGAGGGCGACGACGGCAAGCCGCATGCGAGCTTGGCCGCCTATGTGCGGATTCTGGTGCCGATGGCACGCGCCTTGGCCGAGAAGTATCGGCGCGAGGCGGAGGCCTTCGCCGCGCAGGACGGGGCGATGGAGCGCGACATGCAGACCGGCCTGGCCGCCTGACCGGCGCCGGCGCGCGGTCGCGCCACCGATGGGGGGTGCCTGCGCCGATGCCGCGCCGGCGACCGCGCGGCATCGTTTGATCTGGATCAATGGTTGGCTGGCGCCGTCGCGCTAATGGCCCCGGCAGTGGAATGGGGTGCCCGGATCGTCGGCCCCGCGGGAAGGCGCGCCGTGAGCCAGGATCTGCCAACGCCGGTCGGCCTGATCAAGGGGGCATTGCATGTCCTGCCCGCCCCGGTGCTGCGCCCGGGGCTGCGCGCGGTGATGCGCGCGATGCGCCGCCAGCACCCCGGATTGTTCAAGCGCCTGACGCGGCTGGCCCCGGCCACGATCCTGTTCGAGCCGGATGACACGCCGCACTGCTTCCTGTTGCGCATCGCCGCGGACGATCTGCGCCTGACGCTCGCACCGCGGGACCAGGCGGCCTCGGCGCGCATCAAGGGCAGCCTGGCGAACCTGCTGTATCTGATGGAGGGACGTATCGACTCCGACACGCTGTTCTTCACCCGCGACGTGGTGGTCAGCGGCGACACCGCGGTTGCCGTCGGCTTCCGTAACACGCTCGACGGCGAGGTGATCAGCCTGCTCGCCGATGCGCTGGCGGCTTCCGGTCCGCTGGCCGCGCCGGGCCGGCGCCTGGTGCTGCGCCTCGATCGCCGGGCCGCTTGGATCAAGGCCCGGCTGGTCCGCTGGCGCGACGAGGTGCACCGCGCGGCGCATGGCGGGCATGATACGCACGAGGAACAGCAATCCCTCGCCGCCGAAATGACGGAGTTGCGCGCGCGGGTGGCCAGGCTTGAAGCCACCGGCCGGCGCCGGCGGGAGCAGGCCGCATGAGCGTGACCTATCTGGAACTGGTCTGCCCCGCCGGCACGCCGGCCGCGCTGCGCGCGGCGATCGAGGCGGGGGCCGACACCGTCTATTGCGGCTTCCAGGACGCCACCAACGCGCGCAACTACCCCGGGCTCAATTTCGACCGCGAGGAGATGGCCGAGGGGATCGGCTTCGCCCATGCGCGCGGCTGCAAGGTGCTGGTCGCCATCAACACGTTTCCCCGCCCGGGCGAGATCGCCACCTGGCACCGCGCGGTGGATGACGCCGCCGCGCTGGGCGCCGATGCGGTGATCCTGGCCGATATCGGCGTGCTGGATTACGCCAGCCGGCGGCACCCCGAGCTGCGGTTGCATTTGTCGGTGCAGGCGGCCGCCTCCAACCCGCTGTCGCTGGATTTCTACCGCGAGAACTTTGGCATCCGCCGCGCCGTCCTGCCGCGCGTGCTGGAGGTGCGGGAGATCGCCCATCTGGTGGCGCGCATGGGCGTGGAGGCGGAGGTTTTTGCTTTTGGCAGCCTGGGGACGATGACCGAGGGGCGATGTATTTTGTCGTCCTATCTGACCGGGCGGTCGCCGAGCAGCGACGGGGTTTGTGCGCCGGCGGAACATGTCGCCTACGACGAGGTGGACGGAATGATGCGCGTCCGGCTCGGCGGGGTGACGATGAATTGTTTCAAGCACGGCGAGGCGGCGTCCTATCCCACGCCGTGCAAGGCGCGCTGGGTGACGCGCGGCGTGGCGTCCTACCTGTTCGACGAACCGGTCGGGCTCAACACCATCGACATCCTGCCGCAGCTCAAGGCCGCCGGGGTGACCGCGTTGAAGATCGAGGGCCGCCAGCGCAGCCGCGCCTACGTCACCCAGGTGGTGCGCGCGTTCCGCGCCGTGCTGGACGCGCTGGGGCATGGCCAGCCGATCCCGCAGATCGACCTCAGCGGCATCGTCGAGGGCCGGAAGGAGACCTTTGGCGCCTATCGGAAGGGCTGGCGATGATCGGCCTGACGCTCGGCCCGCTGTTGTTCCACTGGCCGCGCGACAAGCGGCGCGACTTCTATTTCCGCATCGCCGACGAGGCGCCGGTGGACTGCGTGCACTTGGGCGAGGTGGTGTGTTCCAAGCGCGAACCCTTCGCCGCGCCCGACCTGGCGGAGATCGCCGCGCGGTTGCAGGCGGCGGGCAAGCAGGTGGTGCTGTCCACGCTGGCCCTGGTGACCTCGCCGCAGGAGATCCAGGCGGTGCGCGAGCACTGCGAGGCCGGCTTCCTGGTCGAGGCCAACGACGTGTCCTGCCTGCGCGTGCTGGCCGGGCGGCCGCACGTGATCGGCCCGCTGGTCAACGTCTTCAACGAGGGCAGCCTGGCCACCATGGCCCGCTTCGGCGCGATCCGGATCGTTCCGCCGCCGGAGGTATCGGCTTCGGGCATCGGCGTGCTCGCCGCGCATGCCGGGGCGATGGAGGTCGAGGCGATCGTGTTCGGCCGCCAGGTGCTGTCGGTGTCCGCCCGGTGCTATTCCGCGCGGTCGCGCGGCCTGCACAAGGACAATTGCCAGTTCGCCTGCGAAAGCGAGCCGGACGGGCTGGCGGTGGACACGCTGGACGGGCGGAACATCGTCGCCATCAATGGCACCCAGACGATGTCGCATGGCTACGTCGTCTTGCTGCGGGAGATGGCGGCGCTGGTGGCCAAGGGCGTGCGCCGCTTCCGGCTGTCGCCGCAGGATGTGGATATGGTCGCGGTGGCGCGGATTGTGCGCGACGTGCTGGATGGGCGGGTCGACGTTGAGGATGCGATGGCGCGCCTGCCGGCGGTGATGGGCGAGGTGCCGATGATCAACGGCTACCTGCACGGGCGCGAAGGGCTGGCCTGGGTGCCGGCCACGGCCTGAGGCCGGGCGACGGACGGTCGGCGGGATTCGCTCTTATGGCGTTGACTGTTGGACGGCCCGTAGTCCGATGGCGGAAGGCGCTGCGCTTTTCCGCCCTACGGGGCCGTCCAACAGTCAACGCCTTATGAGCCGCGGGATTTGATCTGGCTCAATGCGGGAGCGGCGGCGGCAAGGGAGCCTGCGACGCTGTGCGTTGGTTCGCCCGGGCGAGGCGTCCGAGCAGGCGAAGCGACGCCCGCGGGAGGAAAAACGCATGCCACGCATGAAAGGCGGCGAGCTGATCACGGAATTTCTGATCCGTGAAAAGGTCAGCCATGTTTTCGGCCTGTGCGGCCACGGCAATGTCGGCATGCTCGACCCGCTCGCTGCCGCCCGCGACAAGATCGCCATGGTCTCGCCGCGGCATGAGCAGACCGCGGGACACATGGCGGATGCGTATTTCCGGGTGAAGCATGCGCCGGCCGCGACGCTGACCTCGTGCGGGCCTGGTTCGGCCAACATGGTGATGGCGCTGGCCAACGCCTTCCTCGATTCATCGGCGATCTTCGCCATCACCGCGAACGTGCCGACGCAGCAGTTCAACCGCGCGCCGTTCCAGGAGCTGTACCGGCACAAGGAGGCCGACTTCCCCGCGGTGTGCCGCCCGGTGGTGAAGCGCGGCTTCCAGCCGACGCGGGTGGAACAATTGCCGCTGACGCTGCGGCTGGCCTACGACACGATGCTGGGCGGCCGCCCCGGGCCGGTGCAGGTGGACGTGCCGTTCAACCTGTTCCAGGAGGAGGGCGAGCTCGAGGTCGAAGCCAGCACGCACAGCCGCACCGCCCGCCGCTCCGGCGCCGCGCCGGAGGACGTCGCCCAGGCGCTCGACATGCTGGCGGCGGCCGAGCGGCCGGCGCTGTTCATCGGCCACGGCGTGACGCTGGCGGAGGCGGCCAAGGAACTGACCGCGCTCGCCGAGCGCCTGTGCATCCCGGTGATCTCCTCGCCCAACGGCATGGGCTGCCTGCCGATGGCGCACGATCTTTCGCTCGGCTTCATCGGCCGCAACGGCGCCTATCCGGCCAACCAGGCCGGCCGCCACGCCGACCTTGTGCTGGTGGTCGGCGCGCGGTTCGACGATCGGTCCGCCTCGTCCTGGATCGAGGGCTATTCGTGGAATTTTCCCGCCACCAAGCTGATCCAGGTGGATGTCGACGTGACCGAGATCGGCCGCAACTATCCGGTCGATCTCGGGATCGTTTCGGACGCCGGCAGTTTCCTGCGCCAGATGCTGGCCGGGTGCGACGCGCGCGGGCTGAAGGTGGCGGAGCGGCCGGGGTGGCTGCGGCAGATCGAAGGCTGGAAGCAGGCGTGGCGGGATTTCACCGGGCCGAACTTTACGCTCGACACCTCGCCGCTGCGGCCGGAATTGGTGGTGGGCGCGGTGCGGCGCGCCTTGCCGGACGACGCGATCATCACGCTGGATGTCGGCGTCCACCACAACTGGTTCATGCAGTTCTGGGAGGCGCGCCAGCCGCAGACCATGCTGAATTCCTGGGGCTTCGGCGGCATGGGGTTCGGCGTGTCGGGGATCCTCGGCGCCAAGCTGGCCGCGCCGGAGCGGGCCTGCGTGGCGATCTGCGGCGACGGCGGGTTCACCATGACGCCGCACGTGCTGTGCACCGCGGTCGAATACGACATTCCCTGCGTGTGGGTGATCTGGAACAATTTCGCCTGGGGCGCGATCCGCGACATCCAGCACGGGCTGTTCGGCGGACGCGAATACGCCACCGGGTTCTATGCCGGGGAGAACCGCCAGCCGTACAACCCGGACTTCGCCGCGCTGGCGCGCGCGCATGGCGCGAGCGGGATCACCATCACGCGGCTGGCCGATTTTTCCCCCGCGCTGGAGGCGGCGGTGCGGTCGAACAAGCCCTGGGTGCTGGATGTGCATGTTGACGCGAACGTGCGCCCGGCGTCCACCGGCACCTGGTCGCTGCCGCCGACCCCGCATATGGAACCGGCGTTCGGCCGGCGGGTGACCGCGGCCGAACGCGACGCGGCAAGCGGTGCGACTGAGTGAAGGAGGCCGTCATGTTTGAACGCCATGGAGCCACCATCCGCAACATCGTCGAGGTGCTGTGGCAGACGCCGCCGGCGCACTACGACGCGCATTCGAAGCTGCTGGTGAATCCGGAGACCGCGCAGACGCAGCGCTTCGATCATCGGATCTCGTCGTATCAGCCCAAGGGTTATGTCGCGCCGCACCGGCACAAGGTGCAGGAGCAGATCTACCACGTGCTGGACGGCGAGGGGCTGATGGAGCTGGACGGCGAGCGCACCGTGGTGCGGCGCCATGACGTGATCCATATTCCGCCCGGGGTGGAGCACGCGATCTACAATTCGGGCCTGCAGGACCTGGTGTTCCTGGTGATCACCACCCCGCCGACCGACGGGTGAGGCCGGCTTCGGGGCACTGCGCCGGGTGGTGTCCGAGTTCGAATGTTGCCTTCGAGCCAAAGCGGCAGTCACTGGGCCGCTCGACCTGAACCGCCGGATTCGACCCGGAGCGTGCCTTCGGCGCCCCGGCAGGCGCTGCCGCATCGGCGCGTTGTTCCAGCAACCAGCTCGGGCTATGCTTGCCCGAACCGGAAATCCCAGGGCAAACCAATGGCCACGTTCGACCGAATCACCTGTATCCCGACTATCCTCAACGGTCAGCCGACCATCCGCGGCATGCGCCTGTCGGTGCGGCGTGTCATCGAGGCGCTCGCGGTCTATCCGAACTGGGACGACCTGCGCCGCGAATACCCCGAACTGGAACCGGAGGATATCCGCCAGGCGCTCGAATTCGCCGCGCGGAACCTGGACCAAAGCGTGCAGCCGCTTGAAGCGGTGTGATACCCGGTGGCGGAAAGTTTGACCTATTGGCGCTGCACCCTCGTCATGCCGGGCGCAGGCCCGGCATCCACGATTTTGCTTGCTGCACGCAGGCAAGAAGTCGTGGATGCCGGCCTGCGCTCGGCATGACGTGGCGGCGCCGTCGAAGAATGGACGTTCAACGTATCGCGGCATTCTCAACCGGCTCGTTTGGAGGCAATCCGGCCGGCGTCGTTCTTTGCGCCGAGTTGCCGGACGCTGCCGAAATGCAACGTGCGGCAGCAGAAGTCGGTTACTCGGAGACGGCGTTCGCTGCGCCACAAGATAGCGGATGGCGGGTGCGTTATTTCGCGCCCGAGATAGAGGTTAACTTCTGCGGCCATGCCACGATCGCACTCGGGGCAGCACTCGCGCTGCGGCACGGGGACGGCACTTTCCCGCTCCGGCTCAACCATACCCGGATCACGGTAGAAGGGCGCCAGACGGGAGATGCCCTGTCGGCCACCCTGCAATCGCCTCCGACCCATAGCCGGCGGGCTGGACGCGCGTTGCTGGCCGAAGCCTTGGCGCTGTTCAATCTTCCTGCCGATGCTCTAGACCCGGGCATACCGCCGAGCATCGCGCATGCGGGCGCCGACCACCTCATTCTAGCGCTCCGCAAGCGCGCGCTCTTGTCAGCGATGTTGTATGATCTCGATGCCGGGCGGGCCTTAGCGCTGCGCGAGAGCGTCGGCACATTCAGCCTCATCCATGCCGAAGGCCCGCGACGTTTTCACGCCCGCAACCCTTTCCCGATCGGCGGCGTGTACGAGGATCCTGCCACAGGTGCGGCGGCCGCGGCCCTTGCCGGCTACCTGCGTGATCTTGCCTGGCCACATGGCGGCGCGATCGAGATCATCCAAGGGGAGGATATGGGTATGCCGTCGCGTTTGTGTGCCGAGATTACCGGCGAACCCGGTGCCAGCATCCGGGTTTCGGGAGAAGCCCGCCTCATCGCGTAAGCATCCTCGGACCGGTAAGGCAACGCCCAAGAATTGCCGCTTCGAGATGCGCGCAGGCCAGGCTGCATCATCGCGTTCCGGGTGTGCCGGGGCGCGGATCAATTCGGACGGTGGCCGAGTGGCGGCGTTGGGTCTGGGTGCGCCGCAGCGCGACAAACAAGCAAGTCAAGTCAAGCAAGTAATCAAGCGGACACAGAGTTGCACAGAGATTCCACAGAGTTTCACAGAGAAGGAGAATAGCGCTGCGCGCAAGATTAACTGATCTGTACATCCGCCCTCCGCGCGAAGCGCCGATATATTCTTCTCTGTGAAACTCTGTGGAATCTCTGTGCAACTCTGTGTCCGCTTGATTACTTGCTTTTCTCAGTCGCCACGCTTCCCGAAGGACGCGTGTGGGCAGCCAGGCCAGTCGGCGACGCGGGCCCAATGCGGCCATCCTGCCCAACGGGCCGCCAAGCGGCGCAACCACGATCGATTTGTTCATTGTTGGGCGTCGCCTAAGTGTCCGTCCGGAAGCAAATCAATTGATTTGCAGTTAGTTTCTGCGACCGCCGATCGGAAAAAGGCATGTTTTGAGTCAAAACTGCCATCTTTCCGCTTCAGGCGATCAGAAATGCGCCTTTCTGAAATCATTTGGTTGCTTCTCGGACGGACACTAAGGGCCGATTGCAGTAGCTTTCGCCGGCTACCGTCCGGCACCAGACCTTCTCTTAAGTTCGCGCCTATGGGGCTTTGCCCCCATGGTACCCTTGGGACCCCAGCAAAGGCACAGCCTTTGCAACTCATCCGTTTTTGGTTGGTGTGGGGGTGGGCGCCCGCACGGACCCATCACCGCCTCGCCGAGCGCCCACCCCCACACCAACCAACCCCGGGGTTCCAAGGGGTCGATCATTCGGACGCCTGGTATCACAGCGACGGTGGGGCGAACTCGCAGCGGCGAACCACTGCCCTCGGGGGCTCCGTGGCTCTCGGCCTCGCTCCGTGGTGGAATTTGGCTTGCTTGCTGGTGGACGATTCGGAGCCGGTTGAAGCTCTCCGGGACCCGCATCCGTCGTTTGCGTCAGCCACCCGCGCAGCGGTGCGCAAGGCCGGCGCGGGTGCCGCCGTTTAGTGCGAATGAACGCGCGCCTGATGTCGGAGACGTCCGCTGGTGCACAGGTTGGCAAGGACTATGGTCCTAGCTCCTTTGACAATATTCCTCAACCTGAGGTATAATGCCGGGTCGCTCCTGCAATCAGCCGGGAAAAACCCATGACCCCCCAGCCCGCCGCCGCCGCGCACCTCAGCCTCGATCCGGCCACCACCGACGAAACCCTCGCCACCATTTTCGCCGCCCAGCGGCGCGACCCCGACCGCAGCCCGGCGCAGCTTCAGACCCAGCGCGAGGCCGGCGCGGCGCTGATCGCGGCGCTTCGGCCGCGCGACCCGATCGAGGCCGCCTACGCCGCGCGCGCCACCGCCGCGCATTACGGCGCCATGGAATGCTTCCGCCGCGCCATGCTCCCCGACACGCCGGACAACGCGGCACTCCGCTGGATCGGCAAGGCCGTGGCGCTGTCGCGCATGAACACGGACATGCTCCGCACGCTGCGGGAGTGCCAGGCGGCGACCCCGCGCGCCCAACCGCAGCCGCAGCCGCAGCCGGCGGCGCGGTCGGCCGTGCCGCCGGCGTCGGCCCCGGCTGCGGCGGCCCGACCAGCGGCTGGCATCGCGGCGAAGCCGGTCGGTAGGCAAGACCCCATGCCCAGTGAGCGCCCGTCGCCCGCGCCGTCCGCTGGCATCCCCACGACTCAGCCCGCCGCCGACGTCGCCGCCATGCGCGCCGCGGCCACTGCGCAGGCAGCGAAGCCCACCGGTACGCAAGACCCCATGTCCAGTGAGCGCCTGGCGCCCGCGCCGGAAGCCGCCGCCGTCACGGCCCGGTCCGCCTCCGCGGCAGGCTTGCTGTCTCCCCCGCCGCCCCGCCGAGGCGCGGGTGCCGGCCGGTCCGGTTCCAGCGGTCTGGCCGGCGGCAGGCTCGCCGCGGCACCGGCGTAGGCAAGACCCCATGTCCAGTGAGCGCCCGTTGCCCGGGGCGGTGGCGTCGGCAGGGCCGCGGTGCGCGGGGAGCGCGGCCAGTGCGGCGCCGGGTCCGGTGTTTTCTCGCCGCGATCGGTGGCTTGCTGCGCGGCGCGCCGAACCAGCCCGGCCGTATCCTGCGACCCAGTCCCGGACAAAGTCACCGGACGTCTCATACCAAGCGGCGGAATGATTGACCCATTGGCGCTGCGCCAACGTCATGCCTGGCCCGGCATCGACGATCTTGCTTGCTGCACGAAGGCCAGTCGTGGATGGCCGGCCTTCGCCGGCCATGACGTGGTGGATGCCGTGCCTCCCGGCCCCCGCCGGGGCATGCTTTGCCGGGATGGGGTCGTGGGCACCGCCGGCGAGTTGACCATTCGGACGGATGGCGTCGGGCGGCGATGCGGCAAGCCAGCAAGTAAGGCCAAGCGGCGCCGCCCCCCTGGAACGCCGCCAGCGCCCGCGCCCCTGGACCTCAGCCTGTCTTGTTGTGCAGCGGGGCCTGACGAAGCCCATCCGCCGCTTCAGCGGTTCCGCCCCGCTGCACAACAAGACAACCGGGGTTCCAAGGGCGAGCCCTGGGCGGGGGTCCAGGGGGCAGCGCCCCCTGGCCTTGCTTGCCGCCTACCGCAGGCTCGCCAGCAGGCCGCCGTTGACCGGGATGGTCGTTCCGGTAATGTACGCACCGCGCGGCGAGACCAGCAGCGCCACCAGCGCGGCGACGTCCTCCGGCGTGCCGACCCGGCCGAGCGGGATCCCGGCGGCGAAGTCGCCCATCACCTTGCCCGACTGGGCGGTGACCTTGTGCAGCCGCGGCGTCTCGACCAGGCCCGGCGCGATCGTGTTGATGGTGATATGATCGCGGCCAAGTTCGAGCGAGGCGGTCTTGGCGAAGCCCATCACCGCCGCCCAGGTGGCGACCGACAGGCCGAACTCCGGCTTCGGCTCCAGCATGGAGATGGCGGCGATGTTCAGGATGCTGCCGCCGCCTGCCGTTTTCATGTGCGGCACCGCGGCGCGGGTCAGGCGGACGACGCTCATCAGGTTCTGCTCGACCGCCTTGCGCCAGGCCTCGTCGTCGAAGCTCAGCAACCCGCCCAGCGGCGGCGCGCCGTCGTTGTTGACCAGGACATGCAGCGCGCCGAAGTGGCGCACGGTCTCGGCGATCGCGCGTTCGCAGTCCTCGGCGCGGCGGATGTCGCACTGGATGGGGATGGTTTCGGCGCCGGTGTCGTGCGCGATCCGTTCGGCGGCCTCGCGCAGTGCCGGCGTGCGGCGGGCCGCGATGGCGACGCGCGCGCCTTCTTCCGCCAGCGTGTGCGCGATGGCGTAGCCGATGCCCTGGCTGGCGCCGTTGACCAGCGCGACGCGGCCCGCCAGCCCCAGGTTCATGGCCGCAACATTCGCTGCGGCGCGGCGGCCGGCGTCAGGTCGTGGCCGAGTTCGGCGAACAGCCGTTCGGCGTTGCGGTGGAAGAGTTTTTCCAGCACCGGATCGGACAGGCCGAGCTGCGCCCAATCGGCGCGCAGCCGGTCGTAGCTGAGCAGCGGGTAGTCGGCGCCGAACAGCACGCGGTCCTGCAAGCGGCGGGGGATTTCGCGTTTCAGCTCGTCGGTCAAGTAGCGCGGCGACCAGCCGTGCAGCTCGTACCAGACGTTTGCCTTGTGCAACAGGATGGCGATCATCTCGGACTGCCACGGCCAGGCGGGACGGCCGGCGATGATGGTCAGCTCGGGAAACCGTGCCGCCACCAGATCGAGATGCCGCGGGTGGGAATTGTCGAGCACGATGCCCATGCCGCCGCGGAAGCCGGCGCCCAGGCCGGTGGTGCCGACGAAGATCAGTGCCGGAACATTGGCCTGGCTGCACAGGTCGTAGAACGGGAACCAGGCCGGGTCGCTGGCCGGCAGGCCGCCGCCGCCCGAGGCGCACAGCCCGACGAAGCCGGTGGCCGCGTCCAGGCAGCGGCGGAATTCGGCCAGCGCCGGCGCGCCGTGCTCGGGCTGGAAGTGCAGCCAGTTGCCGATGATCAGGTCGGGGAAGCGGCGCTGCGTGGCGAAGCCGTAGTCGTGCAGCGGCGCCGCCTGCGCGAGCGGCAGGAACTTGGTGAAGCCGAAATCCAGGATGGTGCGGACGTTCGCCTGGGCGAAGTCCTGCGCCATTTCGTCTTCGGTCCGATAGGCCGGGCTGGAGCGCCAGGTGCCGTGCTGCTGGGCCAGCTCGGCCTTGGTCTGCAGCACGTAGCCGCGCCGCGTGGCCCAGTGCGAGTGCAGGTCGATGATGGGCAGCGTTGCGGCGGCGGCGCTCATGCGCCGGTCGCCTTGGCGGCGGGCGTCGTGGCGGATTGCAGCTTGCCCAGGACCAGCGTGCGCAGCGGGTCCTTCTGGATCTTGCCGGTCGGCGTGCGCGGCATCTCGGCCAGCACCTCGACCACCTCGGGCAGCTTGTAGGTGGCGATCTTGGGACGCAGGAAATCCACCACCGCAGCGAAATCCAGGGTGCGTCCCGGGCGCGGCACGACGCAGGCGCAGGTGCGCTCGCCCAGCCGCGCATCGGGGATGCCGATCACCGCCGCGTCCATGATGTCGGGGTGCTGGTACAGCACTTCCTCGATCTCGCGCGGATAGATGTTGGCGCCGCCGCGGATGATCATCTCCTTCTTGCGCCCGACGATGCGCAGCAGGCCGTGCTGGTCGAAGCTGCCGAGATCGCCGGTGCGGAACCAGCCGTCCGCGGTGAAGGCGCGCGCGTTGGCGTCGGGATTGTTGTAGTAGCCGATCGTCACCGACGGCCCGCGCGACAGGATCTCGCCGACCGCGCCGGGCGGGCAGTCCGCGTCGTGCTCATCGAGGATCTTCGACTGCACCTCGGGGATGGCCGGGCCGCAGGTGCCGCACACCGCCTCGGGATCGTCGGTCGGCCGGGTCCAGCTTTGAAAACCGGTCTCCAGCATGCCGTACAGCTCGACCAGGCTGCCGCGCAGATGGGTGCGGAAGGCGCGGATCACCTCGATCGGGCAGGAGGCGCCGCCGGTGACCACCATCTGCAACGAACCGAGGTCGCAGCGTTCCAGCTCCGGGCTGTTCAGCATGGCGACCAGGTGCGCCGGAGCACAGCAGAAATAGCTGACGCGCTCGCGCGCGATCAGTCGCAGCGCGGCGGCGGCGTCGAACACGTCCTGCAGGACCAGGGTGCAGCCGGCCTCCAGCGCCTGCAGCACGTTCAACAGCCCCCAGTTCATCCCGGCCGGCAGGAACACCAGCACGACGCTGTCGCGGGTGATGCCGTGGCCGCGATTGGCGAAGCGCACCGCGCTGTTGGTGGTGTTGTGCAGGTGCAGGACGGCCTTGGGGTCGCCTGTCGTGCCGGAGGTGAAGGCGACGCGCGCCAGGTCGTCGCCATGCGGGCGGCGCGCGCGCAGGACGGCGTCGGGGACTTCGGGTTTGCCGTCCTGCTCCAGGTAGGCGCGCAGGTCGAACACGCCCTGCGGCACCTCGTCGCCGACCGCCATGACGTGGCGCAGGCAGGGCAGGGCAGGGCGCAGGTCCTGCACCATCGCCAGGTAGTCGAAGCGGCGGAACGCCACCGGGCAGATGAAAACCGCGGCGCCGGTGTAGCGCAGCACGAACTCGATCTCGCGGGAACGGAAATCGCTGTGCACCTGGCAGAACGGGATGCCGGCGAGCATCGCCGCGTTCACCACGATGGCGAACTCGGTCCAGTTCGGCAGTTGCAGGGCGATGACGTCGTCGCCGGTCAGGCCAAGCTGGATGAAATGGCTGGCGAGCTGTCGGCTGCGCTGCGCATAGGCGGCGTAGCTCAGCCGGGTGCGGCCATCGACCAGCGCCAGCCGGTCGGGCTGTTCGCACGCGTGGCGGTCCAGCAGGTTAACCGTTGTGGTGTCGGTCCAATAGCCGGCGCGCCGGTAGGCTTCGGTCTGCTCCGGCGCGTGGCGGATGCCGTCGATCTTCATCCCACCTCCCTGCATCGCGCGCGTTGACCGCTGGCGGCGGCGTGCACGATGGCAAAAAGGCTCGCATCGGCGCCGGGGGAAGTCAAAGCCGAGGATGGGGCGTGCGACCGCCACGCGCGGTGCGCGGATGCACCTGCCTCCTTTGCAAGGTGTCGGTCGAGGTCGATCGTCGCGGTGTGCCGAAGGAGGTGCCGGTCAGCTGGCGGGGACGTTGTCCAATCGCCGCTCGATGCGGTCCAGCCGATCGTCGGTGCGGTCCAGCCGGATCGCGAGGCCGGCATAATGGCTCGTTTCAGTCGAGGCGGAATGGGTGAGCTGGATTTCGAGCGTGGTCAGCCGATGTTCAACGTCACGCACATCCTCGCGCAGGGCATCGAGGCGTCGCGGATATCGCGCAGATGTTCCAGCACCAGGTTGTCGCTCATCATCGGCTCGCCGATTGTGCCACGCTGCCACTTCGGTCGCGCGATAGCGAGCGATAGTCACACGCCGACGCTTAACGCGGCGTTGCCTCGGAGACGCGCCCTACCGTGCCGCCAGCCGCTTGGCCGGCGCTTTTGCTGCCGCTTTCGCAGCGGCCCGCTTCTTCGCCACCGCCGGCTTCTTTGCCACCGCCTTGCCGCCAGCCGCGGTCTTCTTCGCCGCCTTCGGTGCCGCGCGCTTGGCCGGCGCCGCGCGCCGCTCGGCCTCGCCCGCCGGTGCCGCGGCGGCACCCTTGCGTGCCGGCGCCCCACGCCCGCGCCGCGCCCCGCCGCGTGGCTTCAACTGCTTGCCCTTCTCGGCCAGCAGCGCCAGTGTCTCGTCCAGCGTGATCTCCTCCATCGCCACGCCGCGCGGCAGGTTCGCCACCGTCTGGCCGTGCTGCGCATATGGGCCGAACCGGCCCTTGCGCACGGTCACCGGCTGCTGGTCCTTCGGATGCACCCCCAGCGAGCGCACGCTGGCCAGCTTCTTCGCCAGCAGATCGACCGCCCGGTTGAGGCCGATCGCCAGCACGTCGTCGTCGCGGTCCAGCGAGCCGAACACCACGCCCATCCGCACATAGGGCCCGAACCGGCCGATGCCGGCCTCGATCTTGTCCTTGGTTTCCGGATGGATGCCGACCAGGCGCGGCAGCGACAGCAGCGCGACCGCCTGCTCCAGCGTGACCTTCTCGCCATCCATGCCGCGCGGCAACGAGGTGCGGCGCGGCTTCACCTTCTTGTCCTCGCCGTTCTCGCCGCGCTGCACATACAGCCCGTACGGCCCGCGGCGCACGGTGATCTTCTCGCCGGTTTCAGGGTCCGCGCCCAGCTCGCGCATGCCGTCCTTCAGCACCTCGCCCTCGGCCTCGCCGATCTCCACCGCGAGCCGGCGGGTGTACTGGCAGGCCGGGTAGTTGGAGCAGCCGATGAAACTGCCGTAGCGCCCCAGCTTCAGCCCGAGCCGCCCGGTGCCGCAGGCCTGGCAGCTGCGCGGATCGGACCCGTCCTCGCGCGCCGGGAAGAAGTGCGGCCCGAGGTCCGCGTCCAGCGCGGCGATGACGTCGCTGATCTTGAGGTCCTTGGTCTGCTCGACGGCGCGGGAGAACCCGTCCCAGAAGGCGTGCATCACCACGCGCCAGTCGAGCTGGCCGGCCGAGACGTCGTCGAGTTTTTCCTCCATCGCGGCGGTGAAGCCGGTGTCCACCCAGTGCTCGAAGAAGCTCACCAGGAAGGCGGTCACCAGCCGGCCGCGGTCCTCGGGGATGAAGCGCCGCTTGTCCAGCCGCACGTAGTTGCGGTCCTGCAGCACCGACAGGATCGAGGCGTAGGTGGACGGCCGGCCGATGCCGAGCTCCTCCATCTTCTTCACCAGGCTGGCCTCGGAGTAGCGCGGCGGCGGCTGGGTGAAATGCTGCGAGGCATCGACCTGGCCGCGGCGCAGCGGATCGCGCTCGCGCATCGGCGGCAGCATGCGGCTTTCGTCTTCCTCGTCCGGTTCGTCCTTGTCCTCGTGGTAGAGTTTCAGGAACCCGTCGAACGCCACGATCGAGCCGTTGGCGCGCAGGGTCAGCCCGCCCCTTGCCGTCGGTCACATCGACGCTGACCTGGTCGAGTTCCGCCGAGGCCATCTGCGAGGCGACGGCGCGCTTCCACACCAGCTCGTACAGCCGGCGCTGGTCGGCGGATGAGGTAGCGGCTGACCTCGGCCGGGCGTGCGCGCCACGTCGGTCGGCCGGATCGCCTCGTGCGCCTCCTGGGCGTTCTTGATCTTGCTCTGGTACTCGCGCGGCGCGGCGGGCAGGTAGTCGCCGCCATAGGCCCGCTTCACGTGGTCGCGGATCGCCGTCACCGCCTCGCGCGCCATCTGCACGCCGTCGGTGCGCATATAGGTGATCAGCCCGGTGACCTCGCCGCCGATGCTCGACGCCCTCGTAAAGCTGCTGCGCCATGCGCATGGTCTGCTGCGCGCCGAAGCCCAGCTTGCGGCTGGCCTCCTGCTGCAGGGTCGAGGTGGTGAACGGCGCCGGCGGGTGGCGGCGGACGCGCTTCTTCTCGACCGTCCCGACGTGGAACGTGCCGGCTTCCACCGCGCGCCTTGGCGGCGAGTGCCAGGGCCTCGTTCGGCAGGTCGAACTGGTCGAGCTTCTTGCCGTTCAGATGGGTCAGCCGCGCGGTGAAGGGCGCGCCGGCCGGGGTGGTGAAGGCGGCCTCGATGGTCCAGTATTCGCGGGCGCGGAACGCCTCGATCTCCGCCTCGCGCTCGCAGATCAGCCGCAGCGCGACCGATTGCACGCGCCCGGCGCTGAACGGCTGCCGGGCAGCTTGCGCCACAGCACCGGCGAGAGGGTGAAGCCGACCAGGTAGTCCAGCGCGCGGCGGGCCATGTAGGCCTCGATCAGCGGCTGGTCGAGTCGCGCGCGGCGCGGCCATGGCGGCGCGCACGGCGCTGCGGGTGATCTCGTTGAAGGTGACGCGCTGCACGTTGACGCCCTTCAGCGCCTTCATGTCCGCCAGCATGGCCTGCACATGCCAGGAGATCGCCTCGCCCTCGCGGTCCGGGTCGGTGGCGAGGTACAGCGTGCTGGGCGCCCTTCAGCGCCTTGGCGATGGCGCCGACCTGCTTTTCGCCGCGCGCGTCGGACTGCCAGTCCATGGCGAAATCCTCGTCCGGGCGGACGCTGCCGTCCTTCGGCGGCAGGTCGCGGACGTGGCCGAAGCTGGCCAGCACGGTGAACTTGTCACCGAGGTAGCGGTTGATGGTCTTTGCCTTGGCGGGCGATTCGACGACGACAACGTCCGACATTTTGTCCTGTCATGCATTTGGTGCCCTGCGCCCGGCACGCGCTGCACTTGGCAGCGGATGCCGGGGATCGGCAGGCCACGGAGACTTCCGCGTCCTGCCCCCGACGCGTGCTGCTGATCGCAGCGGCGCAAGGCGACAGGCTGGCCACTCACACCCAAGTCCCGGTGTCCCGGGTCCGACCGGCTCCGGCGGGGCCGGACGGCGGGCTTGGACACTAGGCAGTCAGATCCGACAGCGCCGCAACCCGCCCCCCGGCAGTGTTTCGACACGGCCGGCGAGCTCCAGTTCCAGCAACGCCGCCATGATGGCGGGGGCAGAGAACTGGCAGCGCCGCACCACCGCGTCAACCGGCGTGGGGGAAGGACCCAGCAAATCAAGCACTTGCGCGTGGATCGCGGCGCGGTCAAGCGCGGAGTCCGGAAAATCGGCGTCCGGCTTGGGCGGTTCGGCGAAGCCGGTCGCGCCACCCGGGCCGCCCGCGTCGGCGAACGGAAGCGGCGCCTCGTCCAGCCCGGCCTGCGCCGCGCCGGCGAAATCCGGCAGGTTGGCGAGCACGTCGGCGGCGGTTTCGACCAGCGCCGCGCCCTGGCGGATCAGGTCGTTGGCGCCGCGCGAGCGGGGGTCGAGCGGCGAGCCGGGCACCGCGAACACCTCGCGCCCGGCCTCCTGGGCGAGCCGGGCGGTGATCAGGCTGCCGGAGCGCGGCGCCGCCTCCACCACCACGACGCCCAGCGCCAGCCCGGCGATGATGCGGTTGCGGCGGGGGAAGTGGCGCGACTGCGGCACGGTGCCGGGCGGCGCCTCGGTGACCACGGCGCCGGCGGCGGCGATGCGGCGCTGCAAGTCGGCGTGTTCGGGCGGGTAGGGGCAGTCAAGCCCGCCGGCCACCACGGCGATGGTGTGCCCGGCCGCGCAGCGCGCCCGCATGCGCGGCAGCGTCGATGCCGCGCGCCATGCCGGAGACGACGACCAGGCCGGCGGCGGCCAGCTCGGCGCCGAGGTCCTCGGCGATGCGCCTGCCGTTGACCGAGGCGTTGCGCCCGCCCACCAGCGCCACCGCGCGGCGGGCGAGCAGGGCCGGGTCGCCCAGCACGGCGAGCACCGGCGGGGCGTCCTCCAGCCGGGCCAGCAGCGGCGGATAGGCGGGCTCGCCCAGCAGCAGCAGCCAGGCGCCGAGCCGCGCCGTGCGCTCCAACTCGTCGATCGCCTCGGCCTCGGTGGGAATGGCGGGCGGGTTGGCGCGCCCGCCGGCGCGGGCCAGCCGCGGCAGCGCCCTGAGTGCCGCGCCGGCGCTGCCGAAGCGGGCGAGCAGGCGGCGGTAGGTGACCGGGCCGACGCCCTCGGCGCGGGCCAGGCGCAGGCGGTCGATCGTGGTTTGCGCGGGGCTGGCTGGCTGGGGCACGCGGCGCACTCCTGCTGACCCGCGGCCCTGGCGCCGCGGGGGCCGGTCCTACGCCTTGCCGCCGATGCGCGGCTCGGTGCCCGCGAGCAGGCGGCGGATGTTGGCGTGGTGGCGGATGAACACCAGCACGGCGATCGCCAACGCAAGCTTAACGACCCCCCAATCAGCGAGGCCCACAGCGGCAAGCCAAGCGGCCAGCAGCGGCGCGGCGGCAAACGAGGCGAGGGCGGCGAGCGAGGAGATGCGCGCCAGTTTCGCCACCACCAGCCAGACGGCCCCGGCGGCGAGGCCGACCGGCCAGGCGGCGGCCAGCAGCACGCCATAGCCGGTGGCGACGCCCTTGCCGCCCTTGAAGCGCAGCCAGACCGGGAACAGGTGGCCAAGGACGGCGCCAAGCCCGGCCCACAGCGCCGCGTCGTGCCCCGCCAGCCGGGCGGCGAGCAGCACCGCGGCGGCGCCCTTCAGTCCGTCCAGCAGCAGCGTCGCCGCGGCCAGGCCCTTGCTTCCGGTGCGCAGCACGTTGGTGGCGCCGATGTTGCCCGAGCCGATCGCCCGGATGTCGCCCAGCCCGGCGGCACGGGTCAGCAGCAGGCCGAACGGGATCGCGCCGAGCAGGTAGCCGAGCAGGAGGGAGGGGTCGGGCAACATGGGTGCGGCGAGGATAGCCGGGTTCGCTGCGGGTTCCGAGGGGGCGTCTTCCACGCGCTGGGGCGCTCGGTCGGCCGCAAGCAAGGTTCACCACAGAGACACCGAGACACAGAGAAGGAAAACCACGGCGCTTCGCGCGAAGCGCATCGACTTCCTTCTCTGTGTCTCGGTGTCTCTGTGGTGAACCTTGCTTTCTGGCGGACCGCCCGACATCGAAGGTTTGTGGCTTGGCGCTGCCGGTTGGATGCTCTCTTGCACCGGCAGCGCAGGCCGCTTGTCTGACCAGTCTGGTCGGTCAACTGAATTGAAACCCGTCATGCGCCCAATTTGATCCGATCCGTTGCCACCCCCCGGCTCCCACACCTGGAAGCTTGAGGACGCCAAGGCACGGTTCAGCGAAGTGGTGCGGCTCGCGCGGGAGCGGGGGCCGCAGAAGGTGACCGTGCGCGGACAGGAGGCGGTGGTGATCCTCGCGGCCGAAGACTACGCCAGGCTGGCCCCGGCGGCGGTCAGTCCGAGCCTGGCGGCGCTGTTTGGCGACCCGCCGTTCGCGCGGCTGGACAGCTTCGAGGCGACGCTGGTGCGTGAACGCGCCCTGATGCGCGCGCCGCCGGACTTCGCGGCGTGAGGCCAGCCGGCGGCTGGCTGATCGACACCAACGTCGTCGCGGAATTGCGCAAAGGCTCGCGTGCGGCGCCCACGGTGCGGGCCTGGGCGGAAACGGTGCCGCCGATCGCCTGCTACCTCAGCCGCGTCAGCGTCGCGGAGATCCGTTTCGGCATCCGGCGCGTGCCCGATCCCGGCTTCCGCGCAGAACTGGAGGCCTGGCTGCGCGACGGGCTGCTGGCGTGGTTCGCCGATCGCATCCTGGAGGTGGATGAACCCGTGCTGCTGCGCTGGTGCCAGCTTGTGGGGGACGGACAGAAGGAGAATTACACCTACGCCCAGCCCGACGCGCTGCTGGCGGCGACGGCGTGGCAGCACGAACTCGGCGTGGTGACGCGCAACACGGAAGATTTCGCGCGGGCCGGGTTGCGGCTGCTGAACCCGTGGATGGGGGTGGCGTAGCCGCCGGCCCGGCGCACGGGTCGGGTATGGCAGCGCAGCGACCCGATGACTGTGCTACAACGATGCGCACAGAAGACCCGGCGCACAGAAGACCCGGCGCACAGGAGACCGGCGATGAGCGACCTCTACGACGACGACGTCCTGCTGTGGAGCGAGCGCCAGGGCGCGCTGCTGCGCCGGATCGCGGCTGGCGAGCCGGTGAACGAACGCCCCGATTGGCTGAATATCATTGACGAGGTGGAAAGCGTCGGACGCAGCGATCTGCGCGCGGTCGAGTCACTGTTGTTGCAGACGCTGGTTCATCGGCTGAAGGCCGAGGCCTGGCCGACATCGCCGTCGGTCCCAGGCTGGCGGGCAGAGGCCCGGCTGTATCTTGCCCAGGCGCGGCGGGCGTTCGCGCCATCGATGCGTCAGCGTCTCGACCTGCCCGGCCTCTATGCAGACGCGCTGCGCGCGCTGCCGGAAACAATGGACGGGCAGGCGCCGTTGCCGCTTCCCGGGAGCTGCCCGGTGGGGTTGGATGACCTGTTGGCCGAGGGCTGAGCACCTGTCAGCGTCAGGCACCTCCGGTCGGCATCAACCGAACACCGGCCGCCCGGCCTTCCAGGTCCCCAGCACCACCCCCTCCAGCGCGCGCCCGTCGAACGGCGTGTTCTGCGCCTTGCCGGGCAGCTTGCCCGCCTCCACCTGCCAGGCCCGCTCCGGATGGAACAGGCACAGATCGGCCGCCCCGCCCTTGGCCAGCCGCCCGGCCGCGCGGCCCAGCACCGCCGCCGGGCGCGCCGTCAACAGCCCGATCGCCTGCGGCAAGCTCAACGCCCCACCGTGCACCTGGACCAGCGTGACCGCCAGCAGCGTCGCCAGCCCCGAGCCGCCCGCCGCCGCCTGGGCGAACGGTTGGCGCTTGTCGTCGGCGTCGCGCGGCTGGTGGTCCGACGCGATCGCGTCGATCGTGCCGTCCGCCAGCGCCGCCACCACCGCCAGCCGGTCGGCCTCGCAGCGCAGCGGCGGCGACAGCTTGGCGTAGGTGCGGAACTCGCCGATCGCCGTCTCGTTCAGGTCGAAATACGGCGGCGCGGTGTCGCAGCTCACCGCCACCCCCGCTGCCTTGGCGGCGCGGATCAGCGCCAGCGCCTCGGCGGTCGAGACATGCGCGAAATGCAGCCGCCCGCCGGTCAGCCGCGCCAGCCGAAGGTCGCGCGCCACCTGGATCGCCTCGGCCGCGGCGGGGATCGACGGCAGGCCGAGCCGTGTCGCCAGCTCGCCCTCGGTCGCCGCGCCGCCGTCGGCCAGGCCCGGGTCCTCCGGATGCTGCACGATCATGCCGCCGAAGCCGCGCGCATAGGACAGCGCCAGGCGCATCATGCGCGACGAGCCGATCGTCCGCCCACCGTCGGTGAAGGCGACCGCGCCGGCCTCGTGCAGCAGGCCCAACTCGGCCAGCTCCTCGCCCCGGCAGCCGCGGGTCACCGCGCCATAGGGCAGGATGGTCAGGCTGCCGGTGTCCTCGCCGCGCGCCCGCAGCGCCCGCACCAGCGCCGGATCGTCGATCGCCGGGGCGCTGTTGGGCAGCACCGCCACCGTGGTGATGCCGCCCGAAGCCGCCGCCGCGGCGGCCGAGGCGATCGTCTCGCGATACTCGAACCCCGGCTCGCCCAGCTCGGCGCGCATGTTGACCAGGCCCGGACACAGCACCGCACCGGCCGCGGCAACCACGCGCGCCCCATCCGGCCGGCCCAGCGCCGGGCCGAGATCGGCGATCACGCCGTCGCGCACCAGCAGATCGCCGACCACATCGAGCCCGCTCGCCGGATCGAGCAGGCGAACCCCGGTGAACAGCGTGTCGATGGGCCGCGGATCAGCCGACATTGCGCCGATACGCCCGCGACAGCGTGTCCAGCACCGCCATGCGCACGGCGACGCCCATCTCCACCTGCTCCTTGATCACGCTGCGCAGCGGATCGTCGGCCACCGCGCTGTCGATTTCTACCCCGCGGTTCATCGGGCCGGGATGCATCACCAGCGCGTCGGGCTTGGCCGCCGCCAGCTTCGCCGCGTCCAGGCCGTAGAAGCGGAAATACTCGCGCGCCGACGGCACCAGGCCTTTCTGCATCCGCTCCTTCTGCAGGCGCAGCATCATGACGATGTCGGCGCCGTCCAGCCCGGCGCGCATGTCGTGGAACACCTCCACCCCCAGCCGCGGCGCCTCGGCCGGGATCAGGGTCGGCGGGCCGATGACGCGCACCCTGGCGCCCATCGCGCTGAGCAGGTGGATGTTGGAGCGCGCCACCCGCGAGTGCAGCACGTCGCCGCACAGCGCCACCACCAGACCCCCCAGCCGGCCCTTGCGGCGGCGGATGGTCAGCGCGTCCAGCAGCGCCTGGGTCGGGTGCTCGTGCGTGCCGTCGCCGGCGTTGATCACAGCGGCATCGACCTTCTGCGCCAGCAGGTTGGGCGCACCCGACTGGTCGTGGCGCACCACCAGCAGGTCGCAGTTCATCGCGTTCAGCGTCGCCGCGGTGTCCAGCAGCGTCTCGCCCTTGTTCACCGAGGAGGTGGAAACCGACATGTTGATCACGTCGGCGCCCAACCGCTTGCCGGCGATCTCGAAACTGGTGCGGGTGCGGGTGCTGTCCTCGAAGAACAGGTTGATCAGGGTGCGCCCGCGCAGCAGGTCGCGCTGGGTCTTGCCGGAACGGTTCAGCAGCACATAGTTCTCGGCGACATCGAGCAGATGCCCGATCTCGGGCGGTGTCAGCCCCTCGATCGCCAGGAGATGTTTCTGCCAGTAGGCCACCCGCGCTGGTTGCCGGAACTGGCGCGGGTCGTCAACGGTCGCAGCGCAGCAAGGCGGGGCTCCGCCCCGAACCCCGCCAGGGGGCGTTGCCCCCTGGACCCCCACCAAGGGCGAGCCCTTGGAACCCTTCACTGGGAGTGTGGGGAGGGGAAGGGGGCGGGTGGGCGCGGCGATGGGGCGCCGGACGGCGCCCCTTCGCCGCGCCCACCCGCCCCCTTCCCCTCCCCACACTCCCAGTCATGGAGTCCAGAGGCTCCGCCGGCGCCTGCCCCCGGGCACTTGTCCCGGGGGGTGGGGGGTCCAGGGGGGCAACGCCCCCCTGGCGGGGTTCGGGGCGGAGCCCCGCCTTGCTGCGGTGCGGCGCTATTGGGCGGTCTGCGGCATGTGCTGCAGGACGAAGACGGGCAGTTCCCGTTTCTCCGGCCCGAGGCCGGCGCCGCCGGCGGCGACCAGCAGGGTTGCCATGACCGTCTCCGAAGCTTCGATATCGGCGCTGGTGCCGCAATCCCCGGCCTGGCGATGGGTGGGTGTCCCGGCCCAGTGCAGGCGGTAGGCGCGCGGGGCGGTATTGGTCACCGCCTCGACGACCATGCTGCCATGCGCATCGCGCATCGCCCGGAGGTCGAGCTGGCAGGGCGAGCCATCCGTCCGCATGACGCCGAGCTGGCCCGGCAGGCTATCCGGCACGCCGCCGGCGGTGTTGAATGTCAGGATATCGCCGACCGCGGGGCGGTTGGCGCCGATGAACTCGGCCAGGCCCAACATCCCGCTCAGCGCGGCGACCAGGAACAGCCCGCCACCGGTTGCCAGCGCCGCGAGGTCGGTGGCGCCGTGTCTCGGCTTCAGCATGTTGGGCTCCTGCCGTATCGACAGGGCCGGCTAGCGCTTTTCGGCGGCAAGTGCCTTGACGCAGGTCAAAAGCGGCGATGCGGCGGCGGCGGCGATGCGGGCCAGGGCTTCGTCGCGGCCGAGCGCGGCCAGGGTGGCATCGATGCCCGGGCTGGTGGTGCTGCCGGTCAGCGCGGCGCGCAGTGGTTGGGCGACCTGGCCGAGCTTGCGGCCTGATGTTTCGGCGAAGCCGCGCAGCGCGGCGTCCAAGGCGGGTTGCGAGAAGTCCGTGGCGGCCAGGACAGCGACGACCTCGCGCAGCATCAGCCTGGCCTCCGGGGTCAGCAGGGCGGCGGCCTTCGGCTCGCAGGGCAGGGGGGTGGTGCGGGCGAGGAATGCTGCGCTGTCAGCCAGTTCAACCAGGGTTTTCGCGCGGTCCTTCAGCCCCGGCATCAGCGCGCGGATGCGCTCCGCGGCGATCGCGCCGAGCGAAAGATCGCCCCGATGCGCCAGACGTTGCAGCACATCCCGGGTCAGCCGGTCGTCGTCGGCCTGGCGCAGGTAGACGCCGTTGAGATGGGTCAGCTTGGCGTAGTCCATCCGACTCGCGGCGCGGCCGACTCCGTCCAGGTCGAACAGGCGGATCGCCTCCGCGCGGCTGATGATTTCCGAGTCGCCGTGGCCCCAGCCGAGTCGCAGCAGGTAGTTGCACAGCGCCTCGGGCAGGTAGCCCTGCTCGCGGAACTCCAGCACGCTGACCGCGCCGTGGCGTTTGGAGAGTTTTGCCCCGTCGGCGCCGTGGATCAGCGGGATGTGGGCGAAGCGCGGCAGCGCCCAGCCCATCGCCTGGTAGACCTGCACCTGGCGGAACGTGTTGGTCAGGTGGTCGTCGCCGCGGATCACATGGGTGATCGCCATGTCGTGGTCGTCGACCACCACCGAGTGGTTGTACATCGGCGTGCCGTCGCTGCGCAGGATGATCATGTCATCGAGCTCGGTGTTGGCGACGCGGACGCTGCCCTGCACCAGGTCCTCGACCACGGTGTCGCCGTCGCGCGGGGCCTTGAGGCGGAGCGCGGGTTGCACGCCCGGCGGCGCGTCGGCGGGGTCGCGGTCGCGCCAGCGTCCGTCGTAGCGGGGCGGGCGGCCCTCGGCGAGCGCCTGCTCGCGCATCGTGCGCAGCTCGTCCGGCGTGCAGTAGCAGCGATAGGCGTGGCCGGCGGCGAGCATCTGCAGCGCCACCTCGGCGTGGCGCGCGGCGCGGGTGTGCTGGTAGACGGTCTGCCCGTCGCGGGCCAGGCCGAGCCAGTCGAGCCCGTCCAGGATCACCTGGGTGGCGGCGTCGGTGCTGCGGACCCGGTCGGTGTCCTCGACGCGCAGCAGGAATTCTCCCCCGTGGTGGCGGGCGAACAGGTAGTTGAACAACGCGGTGCGGGCGCCGCCGATATGCAGCAGGCCGGTCGGGCTGGGGGCGAAGCGGGTGCGGACGGACATGCGCCAACCTAGCCCGCATTTCTCACCCTGTCGCGGGCGCTGGCTTGGTCCTTGCCGCGCCAGAGGATTTTCGCGCCTTGCGAAGACACCCAGTCTTGGCGGCGGCGCGAAAATCCCCATTGGTACCATTGGGGCACGACAATGACCTTCGCCATCGTCGCGCAACAGGGTGAGAAATGCGGGCTAGCACGGGCGTTCATGTCCTGTAGAGACGCGCGCCGTAGGCTGGCGGCATGCAGTCCAAGCTGCTCCTGGCGCGACTGACCGCCGCCCGGCCGGCATTGACCCGGCTGGCATTGGCCTGGCTGCCGGTGGTGCGGCCGGCGTGGGCGCGCGCGGCCGGACGCGGGCGGCTGGCCTGGCCGCCGGCGTGGCTGGCAGTCGAGCGCGATCGCCTGGTGCTGTGGCTGCCGGTGCTGATGGGCGTGGGCGTGCTGACCTACTTCGCGCTGCGCCGGGAGCCGCCGCCCTGGATCGGGTTGGCGCTGCTGGTGCCGGCGGCACTCGGGGCGGCACTGGGGGCGGGCCTGGCGCGGCCCGGTGCCTCGGGGTCCGCCGCCATGGGCTCCGACGCTGCGGCGCCGTCGGCGCTACTGCGCGGCGCGCTGGTGGCGGTGACCGCCTTCGCGGCGGGTCTGACCGCGGCGCAGGTGGCGACCTGGCGCGCGGCACCGCTGATCGTCCTGCCGACCCATGCCGTGACGATCAGCGGCGTGGTGCGGCAGATCGATCCGCTGCCGGTGGGCCGTCGGCTGCTGCTGGAGGCGGTGCGGCTGGAGGCGCCGGCTCCGGAGGTGGAGGCCCAGGCGACGGAGGACCGGACCGCGACCCGGACGCGCGCCGTCCGCAAGCGGGAGGCCCAGACCGGGACAACCCAGACCGGGACAACCAGACCGGGACAACCCAGACAGGGACGCCTCAGACGGCGACACCCGAGCCAGCGACACCCCAGAGTGGCACGCCGCCGAAACAGGCGGCCCGGATCAGCGCGACACTGCCGGGCGCCATGCCGGCAGGCGCGGCGCTGATGCAGACCGGCCAGACACTGGACCGGATGGTGCGGGTCCGCCTGCGCCGCGGCGATCCGATCGTCGTGGCCACCGGCGACAGGGTGCGGGTGCGCGCGCTGCTGCGGGCGCCGGCGCCGCCGGCCTATCCGGGCGGCTGGGACCTGCAGCGCGACGCGTTCTACGCCGGGCTCGGCGGGTCGGGCTTCGCGCTGGGGCCGGCGGCGTTGGTCGCCGCCGCCAACCCCTCGGGCCTGGCGCGCCGCGTGCAACGTCTGCGCGAGGCGATCGGCGCGCGGTTCATGACCGGCATGCCGGGCGCCGCCGGCACCATCGCCGCGACGCTGTTCACCGGCATGTCCGGCGCCATCCCGCCGGCGGATCACGCGGCGTTCCGCGACTCGGGACTGGCCCACCTGCTGGCGGTGGCCGGGTTGCACATCGGCATCGTCATGGGCTGGACGATGCTGCTGACCCGCGCCGCCCTGGCGCTGTGCGAGTTCACCGCGCTGCGCTGGCCGACCAAGCAGATCGGCGCCTTCGTCGCCCTGGCGGTGGGCGGCGGCTACATGGTGCTGACCGGGATGCACGTGCCGATCATGCGCAGCTTCGCGATGGCGGCGCTGTACACCGTGGCGGTGCTGTGGGGCCGCCGGGCGATCTCGCTGCGCGGCCTCGGCCTGGCCGGCGTCGTCCTGATGCTGACCGCGCCGCAGGAAGTGCCCGGCGTGTCGTTCCAGATGAGCTTCGCCGCGGTGCTGGCGCTGATCGCCGGCTACGAGGTGCTGCGCCCGCGGCTGGCGGCGCTGCGCGGCGAGGGCGGCTGGCGCGGCAAGCTGACGTTGCACCTGGCGATGTTGGGGCTGACCTCGCTGCTGGCAGGCACCGCCTCGATGCCGTTCGGGGCGTACCATTTCGGTCGCATCCAGGTGTATTTCGTCGTCTCCAACATGGTGGCGGTGCCGCTGACGGCGTTCTGGGTGATGCCGCTGGGGCTGGTCGCGCTGGCGCTGATGCCGCTGGGGCTGGACCGGCTGGTCATGCTGCCGATGAGCTGGGGGGTGGAGGCGATCCTGTGGGTCGCGCGCACCACCGCTGCCTTGCCGGCGGCGACGCTGCCGGTGCCGCACGCGCCGGCCTGGGGGCTGGCGCTGGTCGGGCTCGGCATGGCCTGGCTCGGGCTGTGGCGCGGGCGGGTCCGGCTGGCGGGGATCGCGGTGCTGGCGGTCGGGCTGGCCTCGCCGCTGCTGGCGCGCCCGGCCGACCTGCTGGTCTCGGCCGACGGGCGGCTGATCGCGGTGCACACCGCCTCCGGGGTGTTCGTGGAGCAGGGCGCCGGCGCCTCGCGCTTCATCCGCGACGACTGGACCGACTACTGGGGAGACGGCGCGATGACCCCGATGCCGAAGAGCGGGACGGCGGCGGCGGGGGCGATCGCCTGCGATGCCGCCGGCTGCCTGCTGCGGCCGCGCCCGGGGGCGGCGGCGGCGCTGCTGGTGCGCGGCCAGGTCTCGGTTGCCGATTGCCGCGCGGCGGCGGTGGAGGTGGCGGCCGAGCCGGCGCGCGGGCGCTGCCCGCGGCCCTGGCCGAAGCTGGTCGATCGCTTCACCGTGTGGCGCTATGGTTCGGTGGCGATCTGGCTGCGCCCGGCGGGCGCGGTGATCGTCAGCGACCGCTGGAAGCGGGGGACGCGGCCGTGGGTGGCACCGCTGCCGGAGCGCCATGCGGCCAAACCGGACCCCAGGCTGCCGATGGCGCCGCGCGAGCCGATCGCCGCCCGCGACTGAGCGCGGTCGGTGCGACTCGGCACCGTTGATTGCAGCGCGCCCCATCATCGTGGCACACAATCGGCTATGTTGCGTCGCACCCTGATTGCCACCGCGGTTCCCGCGGCCTTTGCCGGCCCGATGCTGATCGCGCGCGCCCTGGTCGCCCCCGCCCGGGCCGCGCCGGATCACGCCACCCTGGCCAGCTTCAACGCCTTCCTGGCCAGCATGCGGGCCGAGGCAAGCCGCGCCGGCATCGCCCGCGCCACGCTGGACCGCGCCTTCGCCGGCCTGCGGCCGAACCAGGCGGTGATCGAGCGCGACCGCCACCAGCCCGAGTTCACCATGACCTGGACGCGCTACCGCGCCCTGGTGATCAGCGACCAGCGCATCGCCAACGGCCGCATCGCGTTCCGCCGCAACCGCGCCCTGCTGGCCCGGATCGAGGACCGCTACCGCGTCGCCCCCGGCGTGATCCTGGGCATCTGGGGGCTGGAATCCAGCTTCGGCAGCGAACTCGGCAGCTTCCACGTGATCGAGGCGCTCGCCACCCTGGCCTGGGAGGGCCGCCGCGCCAGCTTCTTCCGCGGCGAGCTGCTGGCCGCGCTGCGCATCCTGAACCACGGCGACGTCGCGCCGGCGCGGATGACCGGCAGCTACGCCGGCGCGATGGGCCAGCCGCAGTTCATGCCCAGCGCCTACCTGAGCTACGCGGTCGATTTCGAGGGCAACGGGCGGCGCGACATCTGGACCAGCACGCCGGACACGCTGGCCTCGATCGCCAACTACCTGGCGAAGAGCGGCTGGCGGCCGGGCGGCGGCTGGGGGCAAGCGGTCATCCTGCCGGCGGGCTTCCCGACGCAGGACAGCGGGCGCGGCCTGCGCCAGCCGGTCGCGGAATGGCAGCGCCGGGGGGTCGGCTCGGCCGACGGCCGTCCGCTCGGCCCGCCGGAGACCGAGGCCGCGCTGATCCTGCCCGATGGGCCGGGCGGCGAAGCCTTCCTGGCCTACGGCAACTTCGCCGCGATCCGGCGCTACAACCCGTCGGACTTCTACGCCATCGCCGTCGGCCTGATCGGCGACGGGATCACCGCGTGAAACCCATCCGCCCCGCGCCTCCGGCGATCCGGTCGGCCGTGCCGCTGGCGGCCATGCTGCTGGCCGCGCTGCTAGCAAGCTGCGTGCCGTCGCCGCCCCCCTCACCGCACTACGTGCTCGGCGCGCCGTACGCAGCCGGCGGGGTCTGGTGGTATCCGCGCGACGACCTGCGGCTCGATGTGCGCGGCCTGGCCGAGGTCTACGCCGACCGCCATGCCAAGCTGACGACGGACGGCGAGGCATTCGACCAGGGCGCGATGGCGGCGGCGAACCAGACGCTGCCGCTGCCGGCGATCGCCCGCGTGACCAACCTGGAGACCGGCCGGCAGGTGACGCTGCGGATCAACGATCGCGGCCCGGCCACGCCGCGGCGGGTCCTGGCGGTGACGCGCCGCGCCGCCCAGCTGCTGGGCTTCCCGCCCTCCGGCGTGGCGCGGGTGCGGCTGGAGGTGCAGGAGGGCGACAGCCAGGCGGCGCAGGACGTGCTGCCCGGCGCGCCGAAACTGGCGCTGACCGCCGCGCCGCGCGGCACGGTGGAGGTGGCGAGCCTGCCGCCCCCGCCCGGCGCGCGCGGCAGCGCCGGGTCGCTGGCGCTCGTGCTGGCGGCGGCGCCCGCGGCGGGCGTCGCGGCCCCGGCGATGCGGCTGCCTGAGACAGTGCGCCAGGTGGCGCCGGACCCCGGCAGGCTGTGGATCGACCTGGGCAGTTTTCCCACCTATGAATTCGCCAACATCCGCCGCGCCGCGGTGGCGCGGCTCGGCGCCACCGTCGCCAGCGTGCTGCACGGCCGCGACCGAGACCTTCCGGGTGACGATCGGACCGATCGACGACGTCGCGCAGGCCGATCGGTTGCTGGACCAGGCGGTCGCCGCCGGGATCCCCGACGCGCAGATCGTGGTGCGATAGGGAGGCGGGGCACATGCTGACCCGACGCCTGGCGTTGCTCGCATCGGTGGCTCTGGCCGCAGGCCGGGCCTGGGCGCAGCCGCACCGCGGACCGGCGGCACGCCGCGCCCCCGTCGCCCCGCGCGGGGCCGGCGCGACGCCGGCGCTGCCGCGCCGGCACCCCGGCCAACACGCCGATCGGCCCGGTCGATACCGGCGCGCGCTGGGCGGTGATCGTCGATTACGCCACCGGCGCGACGCTGCTGGACAAGGACGCCGACGTGCGAGATGCCGCCCTCCTCGATGACCAAGCTGATGACGATCTACATCGTCTATTCGCGCCTGGCGGCCGGGCGGCTGAAGCTCGCCGACATGCTGCCGGTGAGCGAGCGGGCCTGGCGGATGGGCGGGTCGAAGATGTTCGTGCAGGTCGGCACGCACCGTTGCGGTCGAGGACCTGATCCGCGGCATGATCGTGCAATTCCGGCAACGATGCCTGCATCGTGCTGGCCGAGGCGATCGCCGGCTCGGAGGAGCAGTTCGCCGAGCTGATGAACGAGACGGGCGAGAAGCTCGGCCTGACCCACTCGCATTTCATGAATTCCACCGGCTGGCCGGATCCCGAGCACCACATGAGCGTGCGCGACATCGCGACGCTGGCCTGGCGCATCATCCATGATTTTCCCGCAGTATTATCACTACGATTCGGAAAAAACATTCAAATACAATAATATCGAGCAAGGCAACCGGAACCCGCTGGTGCAGAACGGCACCGCCGACGGGTTGAAGACCGGGCACACCGAGGCCGGCGGCTACGGCCTGGTCGCCAGCAGCCTGCGCGGCGGGCGGCGGGTGATCCTGGTGCTGAACGGCATGGCCACCATGCGCGAGCGCGCCGAGGAAGGCGAGCGGCTGATGGACTGGGCGTTCGCCAATTTCGAGGACGTGACCCTGTTCCGCGCCGATGACGGCGATCGAGCGCGCGCCGGTCTGGCTGGGCACCGCCGCGACGGTGCCGCTGGTCGCCGGGCGGGACCTTGTGGTCACCCTGCCGCGCAACTGGCGGAACAAGACCTGCGGTCAAGATCAGCTACGATGCGCCGATCCCGGCGCCGGTGGCGAAGGGGGCGCCGTCGGCAAGCTGGTGGTGACCGGCCAGGGCGTGCCGGGGATGGTGGTGCCGCTGATCGCCGGCGCCGACGTGCCGATGCTGGGCCTGCCCGGGCGGGCGATGGCGGTGCTGTCGCATTACGTGACGGGCGGGTAGTGCGGCGCGTCGCACCGGTCACCCGGCGCGGCCGATGCGCGCGCGAGCCTCGCTCGCGCAAGCGCGGCGCGCGGTTCTCGAGGTTGCCGCATGGGCCCCAGGGCCTTCATCACGCTGGAAGGCGGCGAGGGGGCAGGCAAATCCACCCAGGCGCAAGCTGCTGGCCGAGGCGCTGACGGCGCGCGGCGTGCCGGTGCTGCGCACGCGCGAGCCGGGCGGCGCGCCGGGGGCGGAGGTGCTGCGCGGGCTGCTGCTCGAGCGGCAGCGTCGAGTGGTCGCGCGCCGGCCGAGACGCTGCTGCATTTCGCCGCCGGGCGGAGCATGTGGAGCAGACCATCCGCCCGGCGCTGGAGGCCGGGATGTGGGTGGTGTGCGACCGGTTCTACGACTCGACGATGGCCTACCAGGGCTATGGGCTGGGGGCGGATCGCGGCATGATCGCGGCGCTGACGCGGCTGGTGGGCGTCCATCCGGAGCTGACCATCGTGCTGGACGTGTCGGAGGCGGTGGCGGTCGAGCGGCAGCTCAAGCGCGGCATGGACGCGGATCGCTACGAGCGGCTGGACGCGTTCTTCCATCGCGCGGGTGAATGCGGGGTTTCGCGAGATCGCGCGCGGCGCGCCGCAACGCTGCGTGGTGGTGAACGCGGACGGCGCGGAGGGCGAGGTGCACGCGGCGATCATGGCCGCGCTGCAGTCCCATCTGGGGTAAGGTTTCGGCCCGTCCGGTCTTGCCGGCACGACGTTGCCTCGCCGTCACGGACGCGCGACGCCCGCCCACGCCACCGACCTCGCCCACGCCGCCCACGCCGCCGACCTCGCCCACGCCGTCCTCAGGCCGATCTGCCGACCACGCCATGCGCGGGTCCGTGGCGCGCGCCACCCGCGCCGCTTCCGTCCGCCCGCCAACACCGGGCCCGGAACAATCTCGGCAGCTCCGCAACGATCCTCCGCCGCCCCGCCGATGTTGGGGCCAGGCGAGCATCCATCTACCCTCCGCCGCATGCCCGGCCCTCCAAGTCTCCCCCGCCTGCTGATCCGCCGCCTGCCGTTCTTCTACGGCTGGGTCATCCTCGGCTGCGTCTGCTGTGCCGGCTTCTCCCGCACCGGCGGCGGGGTCGCCATCCTCTCCATCTTCGTCGAGCCGATGACCGCCCATTTCGGCTGGTCCCGCACCGCCCTGTCCGGCGCGGTCTCGCTCGGCGGGTTGCTCGCCGCGCTGACCTCGCCCCGCCTCGGCCGCCTGCTGGACCGCGCCGGCGCCCGGTTGCTGCTCTCCGCCGCCGTGCTGACCACCGGCCTTGCCTGCATGGCGCTGTCGCTCACCCAGTCGCTTGCCGTCTTCTACCTGCTTTACTGCGTGATCCGGATGAACTTCGCCGGCCCCTTCGACCTCGGCATCTACGGCGCGGTGAACAACTGGTTCATCGCCCGCCGCAGCATGGCCACCGCGATCGCCACCGCGGCGCAGATGGTCGGCCTGGTCTGCCTGCCGCTGATCGCCCAGGGCGCCATCCTGCTCGGCGGCTGGCGCACCGGCTGGATCGCCGTCGGCCTCGCCGTGCTCGCGGTCGGTCTGCTGCCCAGCCTGCTGCTGATCGTCCGCGCGCCGGAGGATCTCGGCCTGCGCCCCGACACCGGCACGCCCGACGCCGGCGCCCCCGCCGTCTCGTCCCGCCCCGCCGCTTCGCCCCACCCCGCCGCTTCGCCCCACCCCGCCGCCGCCCCGCCCACGCTGCATGCGCCGGAGCCGCACTTCACCCGCGCCCAGGCGCTGCGCACCCGCGCCTTCTGGCTGCTGGCGCTGTTCACCGTGTTCGCCTACCCGGTGCAGGCCGGGGTCTCGCTGCACCAGGCCGCCTACCTGGTGGAGCGCGGCCTCAGCCCCACCACCGCCGCCACTATCGTCAGCACCTTCTCCTTCGCCTCCGGCTGCGGCAGCCTCAGCTTCGGCTTCCTGCCGCGCCGCCTGCCGGTGCGCCATATGCTCGCCGCCGTCGGCACGCTGCAGGCGATCGGCGTGCTCGGCCTGCTGGGCGCCTCCGCCGAGCCGGCGTTCTACCTCGCCGCCGCGGTGTTCGGCCTCGGCATCGGCGGGCTGCTGACCCTGCCGCCGGTCGCCTGGGCCGACTACTACGGCCGGCGCAGCTACGGCGCGATCCGCGGCGTGGCGTTGACCTTCCAGGTGCTGGCCCAGGCGGCCGGCCCGCTGCTGTCGGGCGTGCTGCGCGACGCCACCGGCAACTACACGCTGTCGCTGGAGTGTTTCGCCGCGCTGTCGGTGCTCGCCGTCATCGCCGCGCTGTTCGCCCGCCCGCCGGCACCGCTCCCCGTGCCCGCCGCCCCGCATTAGGTCCGCCCGCCCGCCCGAGGATTGGCCCTGGCCTAGCCATCCCCCCGCCCGCCCCCCTAGACTCCGGCACAACCAGGAATGCCCAAGCACGTGTCCACCCGCCCCACCCCGCGTCGCGAGGTTGACTCGCCCTACGCCTGGGTCCGCCTCGGCATTGCCGTCCTGCTCAGCACCATCGGCGGCGTCGGCTTGTGGTCCGTCGTCGTCGCCCTCCCGGCCGTGCAGGCCAGCTTCCAGCTCGACCGCGGCGCCGCCTCGCTGCCCTACACGCTGTCGATGCTCGGCTTCGCCTTCGGCGGCGTGGCGATGGGTTGGCTCGCCGACCGGGTCGGCGTGATCCTGCCGGTCATCGGCGGCGCCACCGCGCTCGGCCTCGGCTACACCGCCGCCGGCCTCGCCCCGGGCCCCACCAGCTTCGCGCTCGCCTATGGCGGGCTGATCGGCGTCGGCAGCTCCGCCACCTTCGTTCCCCTGGTCGCCGAGATCTCCCACTGGTTCGTCCGCCGCCGCGGCATCGCCGTCTCGATCGCCGCCTGCGGCAACTACGCCGCCGGCACGCTGTGGCCGCCGGTGCTGGAGCACATGATCGGCCTGTACGGCTGGCGCGCCACCCATCTGGGCATCGCCGCCTTCTGCCTCGCCACCATGCTGCCGCTGGCGCTGCTGCTGCGCGGCCGCCCGCCGGGCCACGCCTCCGGCCAGCCCGCCGCGCCGCCCTGGCGGGGCACGCTCGGCCTGCGCCCGGCGACGCTGCAGACCCTGCTCGCCGTCGCCGGCCTGTGCTGCTGCGTCGCCATGGCGATGCCGCAGGTGCACATCGTCGCCTATTGCGGCGACCTCGGCTACGGCGCGCAGGCCGGCGCGCAGATGCTGTCGCTGATGCTCGGCTTCGGCGTGGTCAGCCGCGTCGCCTCCGGCCACGTCGCCGACCGCATCGGCGGCGTGGCCACGCTGGTGATCGGCTCGCTGGCGCAAATGAGCGCCCTGGTGCTGTATCTCGGCCTGACCAGCCTGAGCGGCCTCTACGTCGTCTCCGCCCTGTTCGGCCTGTTCCAGGGCGGCCTGGTGCCGAGCTACACCATCATCATCCGCGAGTGCTTCCCGGCGCGCGAGGCCGGCCGCCGCGTCGGCCTGGTGATCATGCTGACGCTGTTCGGCATGGCGCTGGGCGGCTGGATGTCGGGGGTGCTGTTCGACCTCACCGGCTCCTACCGCGCCGCCTTCGCCAACGGCATTGCCTGGAACGCCGCCAACGCGGCGATCGCCCTCTGGCTGCTCTGGCGCACCCGCCGGTCGACCGCGCCGCTGCCAGGCGCCGGCGAGGTCACCGCCTAGCCCGCCGGCCGGCCGACCGCCCCACCGCGCCCCCACCGGGACCAGTGCCCGGTGGCCGGTTCAGCATGGGGTTTTTTCCCTCGCTCCGCCGGAGAACCCGGGCCGCGCCGCTGGGCAAGGGCAGGGGGAGGGGGGCTGCACCGGCGCGGCATCGCCGCCGTCGCCGCCTGCGACCCACCATCCTCCACCCAAGCCGGCCCGCCACCGTCCTCACCACCGGGTCGTCGCCCGGTGGCAGGCTGTTGCATGGGATTGTTCCCGCGCCATCGCGCCAGGCCCGCCTGCCACCCCCCACCCTCACCGTCTTGGCCGGCCCTCGTGCCGGCCATCCGCCCCCCAGCCGGCGCCGCCACGGCCGTCCCGCCTCACCACCGGATCGTGGTCCGGTGGCAGGCTGTTGCATGGGGTCGTTGCGCGGTTTTTCGCCCGCGCCCGTATCCCCCAGGCCGGACGGATGGCGCTCCGCCCCCGCGGCGCCGCCCCAGGCGGCCAGCCGCGTCGGCGCCTGGCACGCACCGGTCTCACCACCGGGACAAGTGCCCGGTGGCAGGCTCAGCATGGGGTTGATGCGCAGTTTTTCGCTCGCAGCCCCGTTCCCGCCCCGGACGGCTGCCGCTCGGTCATCGCCGCGTGGCGCCCGACCACTGGCCGCAGCCCCACCCGGCCCGCACTGTCCTCACGTTGCATGGGGTCGTTGCGCGGTTTTTCGCTCACACCCTCCTTGCCGCGACCGGACGGCTGCCGCTCGGCCATCACCGCGTGGCGCCTCACCATCGGCCGCAGCCCCACCCGGCCCGCACCAGTCTCACCACCGGGACAAGTGCCCGGTGGCAGGCTCAGCATGGGGTCTTGTCCGCGTTCATCGAACCGCGCCTCGTGACCGACCCCGGGTCCCGCCCCGGCGACCCGCCATCCGGCCGCACCGTCCTCACCACCGGGACCAGTGCCCGGTGGCAGGCTCAGCACGGGGTCTTGTCCGCGTTCATCGAACCGCACCTCGTGACCGACCCCCGGTTCCCGCCCCGGCACCCCGCTGTCCCGCCGCACCGTCCTCACGTTGCATGGGGTCCTGCCCGCGTTCATCGAGCCGTGCCTCGCGTCCGGCCCCGGTTCCCGCCCCGCCGTCCCGCCGCACCGTCCTCACCACCGGGACAAGTGCCCGGTGGCAGGCTCAGCATGGGGTCCTGCCCGCGTTCATCGAACCGCGCCGTGCGCCCGACCCCGGTTCCCGCCCTGGCGCCCCGCCGTCCGGCCGCGCCGTCCTCACGTTGCATGGGGTCTTGCCCGCGTTCATCGAGCCGCGCCTCGCGTCCGACCCCGGTTCCCGCCCCGGCGCCCCGCCGTCCGGCCGCACCGTCCCCACGACCGGGACAAGTGCCCGGTGGCAGGCTCAGCATGGGGTCTTGTCCGCGTTCATCGACCCGCCGCCCCCGTGCGACGACCAGCGCCACCCCTTCATCCCCCCGATCCAACCGCACCGCGCCGCCACCGGCGCCGGCGCCGACCAGCAGGCTCCGGGGTGGCAGACTGTTGCATGGGGTCGATGCACAAAATCACGCCGCCGGCCGCGGCGCCGCGGCCCGGCCGGCGGCGTGCGCCGGGACATCGGCCTCCGCCGCAGGGCAAGGGGCGACGGCCACCCGCCCGCGCCACGCCGGGGCGGGCGCCCTGCCCGGGCCGGAGCGGGCCGGGCGCGACCTGACGGCCGGCGCCGCCTCGGCCTCGGCCGCCGCCGGCGCGGCTGTCCGGCCGATCGCCCGCCGGCGCGGGTCCGCCAGCCCCGGCCGGTTCCGTCTCGCCCGCCGCGGCCGGGCTCGGCGACGCCGCCGCCTCACGGTGCATGGGGTTGTTGCACCAAACCGCGTCGAGCGCCGCCACATCCACCGCGTCCGCCGCCACCGTCCCGAAGAACGCCACCGGCTTCTGCTGGTGGCGCGCCAGCGTGCGCTCCAGCTGCGTCGCCGTCCGCACCAGCTCGGCCGCGCCGCGGCTGAGGCGGCACATCTGCTCCACCGTCGCGTCTGCCGCAGTGGCCCGGCCGGCGAGCGTGTCCGCCAGCTCCCGCACGATCAGCAGCTGCGCGGCGAGCCGCGCCTGCGCCGCATCGGCGGGCATGAACGCGGTGATCTCCTGGACCAGCCGCGCGATGCGCGCGTGCCGCCAGGCCACGGTGGCGTCCGGCGGCGGCGGGGCCAGGGCGGCGAGGGTGGCCTGCAGCAGGTCGGCGCTGAGCTGGTACGGCGGCATCATCTCGCGGATGACGTCCTGGGTGATTCCGTTGGAGGAGAGGGACATGCGACAAGGCTCCGGCTGAAATTGGTTGACGACGATGGTAAGATATACTAACATTTGCGGGAATGCCAGCGAGCATTCAGCTGGCCGTCCGCCCACCGGCGGCAGTACGGCGATGGCGGGAGCCAGCCCCGGCGAAGGCAGGGGTCAAGCCAGACCAGCCGAAGCGGTAACGTCATCCGGGCCAACCGAGCGCGGCACCAAACGGCGGCGTGGCATTCGTGCGCCACTGTTGCGCCTGCGCCGCTGCAGGCAAAGTAAGGGGAAACGCAGATAAGGCAAGCCGATAAGGCAGGATGCACGCAGATGGTGCGCTGGCACGGCCACTGGGTTGGAGGTGAGCCAATGTCGGTTCAACCTCGATCTGCGTGCATCCTGCCTTATCTGCTTGCCTTATCTGCGTTGCCACTTCCTGTTGCCTGAGCAAACGAGAAACCGACGCAAGGGCACCAGCGTGATGCGCGGACCAAGCGCCCCAGGATCGTGCCCCAGACCGTGCGCAGAGGATCTAACTGAAGACCTCATCAACCTCGGTCACCGCCTGACGCTGCTCGCCACTGGTGATTGGCGCCCCGCTCTTGTCGGGTTGCGGCCAACGGCCGCGCTGTGCGCACCTCATGAAACGCGGTGTCCGCGCGATTTGGCGGCTGCATCGGCAGCGCTTTGGTGCTAAAAGCGGATCATGGATCGGCAGCACATTATCGCCCGGTTGCGGGAGAACGAGGCAGCGCTACGGTCACGTGGCGTGGCGCATGCGGCGCTGTTTGGCTCGCGCGCACGCGGCGACGATCACCCCGGTAGCGATACTGACATCATGATCGAGATCGACCCCGAGGCGCATGTCACCGTTTTCGATTACGTTGGCCTGAAAGAATACATCGCGAGCCTGTTCGACGGACCGGTCGATGTCGTGGACCGCGAGGGACTTAAACCCTACGTGCGGCCTGCTGCCACATCGGATGCGATTTATGCATTCTGACTCTGCCATCGCCGCCCTGCGTGACATCGCTTATCATATCGACTTGGCCGACCACTTTGCCACAGGCCTGGACGCTATCGAATTCCGCGACGATCTGCGCACCGTCTATGCCATCACGCGCTGCCTTGAGATTATATCCAAGGCGTCGCGCCGATTGCCCGACGAGATGAAGGCGCGGCATCCCTCGATAGCGTGGAGGAACATGGCCGGGGCAGGGAACATCTACCGGCATGAGTACGAGGATGTGACTGCATCCCGGGTTTGGGAAGCAGTCAAGCGCGCTTTGCCGCCGCTGCGCATCGTCATTGAGCAGGAGTTGGCCGCTTCTGGCGCCCCATGAAATACGGCTACGCACGGGTATCGACGGACGGGCAGAGCGTGGCGGCGCAGGTTGCCGCAGTGACCGCCGCCGGAGCCGTCAACGTGTTCCGCGAGGCCGCGAGCGGCGCACAGACCGACCGCGCCAAGCTTCGCAAGGTGCTGTCGCGCTCGATGATGGCGGCGTGCTGATGGTGACACGGCTTGACCGCCTAGCCCGCTCAACCCGCGACCTGTTGCACACCCTCGCCGCGTTTACGGAGCGCAAGGCGGGTTTCCGGTCACTCGGTGATACCTGGGCCGACACGACGATTGCACACGGGCGGCTGACGTTGACCCTGCTGGGCGGTTTGGCCGAGTTCGAGCGGGAGTTGATCCGCGTCGGCACCGGCGAAGGCTGGGCGCGAGCAAAGGCGAACGGCAAAAGCGAGGGCCGTCCGTTCAAGATGCCTCCGCATCAGCGGCGCGACGCGGTGAAGCGGCGGGAGAGCGGCGAACTGTTGACCGAGATCGGCCGAATCTACAACGTCAGCCAGGCGACGATTTCGAGGCTGGGGTCATGAATGCCGCTGAGATTTGGGCGAGTATGCAGCCGAAGGACTTTTTTACTGTCCTGCTGTCCAGCGCATCATTCATTTTGGCAGGGTATGCGTTGTGGGTAGCCCAGTTTAATCGGGGTCGCTTAAAAATGACCCGACCTACCCTGGTCTGTCTGAAACTGGAATTCCACGACCGTCTACCCAAATTCTTTTTTCGGATGCTGCTTTTCACGACGGGCACTAAAGGTCGTGTCGTTGAGCACATCTTCTTAAAGGTTCACCGACTAGGGAAAACATTTGTCTTCGATCGTTGGGCACATACTGAGAGCGGCAGGTTGACACCCGGCAGCGGTCTTTTTGTTGGCCCAACTGGGATTGCCTGCGATCATCACTTCAACCCGCGTCGTGGCTCCACCGATTTTCTGTTTGCCGAAGGCGAATATCGTGTGGAGGTCTGCGCCGCAATCATCGGGCGATCGAGCTCTAAGAGGCTGATGGAACTAGCTTTCATTGTAAGGAAGCAGGAAGCGGCTGCGCTGACCGCCGTCACTGAGGTGGCACTTTGTCTACTTTGGAATGACGATACGCGTATCTATGAGGGATACCTTGAGCGCCCCCCCGGTCGATAAGCTAGTGTCTCTCATTTTCGATAAAGCGTACCTCTGCGGCCTCGCCAACTCGTGCGGAGTTCGGCGAAGAAGCCTCGCCGTTTTGGTGCCCCTCGGCATGGTTCACAGAGAGTATACTGCAATCGTCGGCGCAGTGAGAAGTGGCACACTTGCGGAACCGTTTTCCAAGGACGATTTCCGCAGAGCATGCCCTGGCCTTGGGCTGGGCACGTACAACGCCTTCCTGACAGCCTGGTCGGCTGGCCCCATAAGCAAGCAAATCCGCAACCGGCCACCGAAAAGCAGCCAATTCACCGAAACGCGGCGTCGCGAACTGGCGTACTCGGCGTGCTTCGTGGTGAACCTTCCTTGCCACGGATCGCACGCCCCAAGATGCATCACCGACGTACGTTGACCGCGCGTCGCGCCGCACGTGCAGTCCGTCTGCCAGCGGGGGCTGCCGTCACCCGCCCGGCACCCTATCTTCTGGCCACACCAGGCCGGAGCCCGCCGCCATGTCTGCCCCAGCATCCGCCACCCGCATCGAGGAAGACGCGCTCGGCGAGGTCCATGTCCCCGCCGACCACCTGTGGGGCGCGCAGACCCAGCGCTCGCGCGAAAATTTCCCCATCGGCGTCGACCGCTTCCGCTTCACCCGCCCGGTGATCCGCGCCTTCGGCCTCCTCAAGCAGGCCGCCGCGCGCGCCAACCGACAGCTCGGCCAGCTTCCGCCGGACAAGGCCGCGCTGATCGAAGCCGCCGCGCAGGAGGTGATCGACGGCGACGCTGGACGCCGAGTTCCCCCTGGTCGTGTTCCAGACCGGCTCCGGCACGCAGACCAACATGAACGCCAACGAGGTGATCGCCAACCGCGCCACCCAGCTCGCCGGCGGAACATTGGGCGCTCCCAAGGGCGGACCACACGGCGGCAAACCCCGCATCCACCCGAACGACGACGTGAACCACAGCCAGTCCTCCAACGACGCCTTCCCCACCGCGATGCACATCGCCGCCGCCGAGCAGATCGCCGACCGCCTGCTCCCCGCCGTCCGCGCCCTGCGCGACACGCTCGACGCCAAGGCCCGCGCCTATGCCGACATCGTCATGATCGGGCGCACCCACCTGCAGGACGCCACGCCGCTGACCGTCGGGCAGATGATCTCCGGCTGGGTCGCCCAGCTCGACCAGGCCGCCGGCTTCGTCGCCGCCGCGCTGCCCGCGCTGCTGCGAACTGGCGATCGGCGGCACCGCCGTCGGCACCGGCCTCAACGCCCACCCCCGCTTCGGCGCCACCGTCGCAAGCGAGCTCGCCGCCGCCACCGGCAAGCGCTTCGTCTCGGCCCCGAACAAGTTCGCCGCGCTCGCCGGGCACGAGGCGATGGTCAACGCCTCCGCCGCGCTGCGCACGCTGGCCGGCGCGCTGATGAAGCTGGCCAACGACGTGCGCTGGTACGCCTCCGGCCCGCGCGCCGGCATCGGCGAGCTGCGCATCCCGGAGAACGAGCCCGGCTCCTCGATCATGCCCGGCAAGATCAACCCGACGCAGTGCGAGGCACTCAGCATGGTCTGCGTCCAGGTGTTCGGCAACGACGCCGCGGTGGCCTTCGCCGGCTCGCAGGGCAACTTCCAGCTCAACGTCTACAAGCCGGTGATGCTGCACAACCTGCTGGAATCCGCCGCCCTGCTGGCCGACGCCTGCCGCAGCTTCGACGCAAATTGCGCCCGCGGCATCGAACCGGACCGCAAACGGATCGCCGCCAACCTGGACAATTCGCTGATGCTGGTGACCGCGCTCAACCCGCACATCGGCTACGAGAAGGCGGCGCGCATCGCGCTGGCCGCGCACCGCGCGGGCCTCACCCTGCGCCAGGCCGCGCTGCAAAGCGGCGACGTCACGCCCGAGCAGTTCGACGCCTGGGTGCGCCCCGCGGACATGACCCACCCGCTGGCGGAATAATCCCCGCCGTCCGAATGATCGACCCCTCGGCGCCGCGCCCACGTCATGCCGGCGAATGCCGCCAGCCACCACGTCGCTGGCTGCACCAAGGCAAATCGCGGATGCCGACCTGCTTCCCGCGGCGCGGCAGGTGTCGCCGGCATGGCGGGGCGCCGCGCCAATGCGTCAGTACGTCCGCTCACGGAACAGCCCCGCGTCCGCCGCGCCGCCCTCACGCCCGGTCGGCGTCGTCCGCGTCGCTGTCCGGCGCCAGGTCGCTGTACTTCACCGCCGCCTCGTCGAGCACATACAAGGCCAACTGGCGCAGATGCTCGGCGGTGAAGGGAAACCCGACCGCATCGGCCGCGCTCGCCAGCGTCGCCAGTTGCGCCGACAAGGCGACCTCCGGACACGCTTCCAATGATCCCGCCGAATACCACGCCGGATTGGTTGTTTTCGCCATCTGCCGCCTGCACCCGTTCTGGGCCTCAGGCGAGCCTAGCGCAGCAAGCTTACCATGCGGTTAACCGCAAGCCGCCGGCCCCGCGCCGCGGCTCACGCGCCGCCGCCAGGCCGCGCGGTCAGGCCAGCTCCGCCCCGATCGCCGCCACCACCGCGCCGACGGCCCGCGCCACGTCAGCGAACCGCCCGACCCGGCTGTGCGCGTCATCGACCATCCGCAGCACCTCGATCGCGCCGTCGCGGGCATGGATGATGAAGCTGACGCAGCGCCCGTCCGCGCGCACCGAGGACACATCGAGGAACAGATCCGCCTCGCAGCTTTCGCAGCACGCCACCGACCAGGTGGGCGCCCGGCGCCGCAGTGCAGCCTGTGCGACGCGGACCTGACGGTCGGTCAAGCTGTTGCGGCACAGCACCGACATGGCGGCTTCGTCCGCCAGCAGGATCGGAAAAGCGTCCACAGACATTCGAAACTCTCCCAGCAGTGCCGCGCATCCGGCACCAGCGACATACGTGAGCGTGTCGCCAGAACCTTAACAATTCCTTACCAGATCTCGCCCCGCCCGTCAGCAAAAAATCAGCAAAAACAACCAAAGGTTGTAATGCGCCGCGCGTCCGCCCGCCACCCGCTCAGCAATCGCCGATCCGACCCGAGTCGCCAAGCATAAACCCATGCGCTATCGCGCCGGCACCGCTTGGCCCGCACCCCAAACAACAACCCAAGGTTGCAGAAGAAAAATTTACCCCCACCGCCCGGCCCCGGCCGCACCGACCCACCGCCAACGGCCGGCGCGCGCCCCCCGCCGGCCGCAAACCCGCCTGATCAGCCCTTCACCAGCGGGCATCCCCCGTCCTGCAGCGGGCGGAACGCGTCCGCCCCCGGGATGGTCTCGGCCACCTCCAGCAGGTCCCACTCGGCGTGCGACTCGGCCGGCGTCTTGGCGCGCAGCAGGAACATCTCGCGCACCACCGTGCCGTCGATGCGCAGCTTGCCGTTCCTGGTCATGAAGTCGTTGATCGGGATCGCCCGCATCTTCTCCATCACCGGCCCGGCGGCATCGGTCCCGGCGGCCTGCACCGCCTTCAGGTAGTGCGTCACGGCGCCCCAGGTGCTGGCCTGGAACGCGGTCGGCGGGCGGTTCTTGAACTGCTTGGCGAACCGCGCCGCAAACGCGCGCGACGGCGCGTCGTGGTCCCAGTAGTATGGCTGGCTGAAAATCATCCCCTGCGCCGCCGCCAGCCCCAGCGAGTGGATGTTGCTCAGCGTGCAGTTCAGCGCCGCCGGCACGATGCCGCGCCTGATCAGCCCGAACTCGCCCATCTGCTTGACGACGTTGACGAAGTCCGCCCCGCCCGCGGCGATGCCGACGGCCTGCGCGCCGGACGAGGCCGCCGCCAGCAGCTGCGCCGAATAATCCGTCTCCCCCAGCGGCGCCAGGCTGCGCCCCACCACCGCCCCGCCCAGCCCCTTGACGATCGCCGCGGCGTTGTCCTCCAGCGAATGGCCGAACGCGTAGTCCGAGGTGATGAAGAACCACTGCTTCAGCCCCCGCTTCACCAGCGTAATGGCCGGCCCCTTGGCGGCGGAATAATTGTCATAGGTCCAGTGCACCCCGTACGGCGAGCACTGCTTGCCGGTCAGGTCGGTGGTGCCGGCCGCGATCGGCACGTCGATGCGCTGGCGCTGCTGGCAGAACGCCTGCACCGCCAGCGCCACCGCGGAATTGCCGAGGCCGAAGATCGCATCGACCTTGTCCTCGTCGATCCAATGCCGCGCCACCGACAGCCCGACATCGACCTTGTTCTGCAAGTCGGCCTGCACCACCTCGACCGGCGCGCCCAGCACCTGGCCGCCGAAATCCTCCGCCGCCATGCGCGCGGCGATGTAATCGCCCATCCCCTGCTGGTCGGCGAACACGCCCGACATGTCGTCCAGCACGCCGATCTTCACCACCCCATCGGAGATCGCGGCGGCGGCGGCGGCGCGGCGCGGGCGGAGCAGGCTGGCCACCGGCAAGGCGGCGGCCCCGGCAAGCAGGCTTCGACGGTTCATGGCGTTCCCTCGTTGGTTTGTTCTACGGCTCAGTTTGGCGGTCCCAACCCATCATGCCGGCGCCGGCCGGTCGCCACGCCTTGCCCCATCGCCCCGCCGTCGTGCCGCCGGCAAACCCGTGGCGACCGGCATGCGCCCGCACGACCGGGGAGGGGGCCTGGCTCGGCCATCGCAACGACTGTTCCCGGCCAGCCGCTACAGCGCCAGGCCCGCGGCGGCCAGCGCCTTGAGGAAATTCGGCTCCGGCTGCGGCAGCGGCGGCAGTTCCCAGCTTCCGGTGCCGATCGGGCGGATCTCGCGGTCCACCGGCACCTCGACCAGATAGGGCCGGTTGGCGGCGATCGCGGTGATGATCGCGTCCTCCACCTCACCCGCATGCGTCACCGTGTGCGAGGCCACCCCGAACGCGCGCGCCAGGGCGGCGAAATCCGCGCTGTACGGCGCCTGGCTGCCGTCGTGCTGGAAGCTGGTCGCCAGCTCGCGCCCGGCGAACATGCCGTGCTGGATGTCGCGGATCGAGCAGAACCCCTGGTTGTTCCACACCACCCAGACCACCGGGATGTCGTATTCCACCGCCGTCGCCAGCGCGTGCGGCGTCATCAGGAACGAGCCGTCGCCGACCACCGCCACGCAGGGCCGGTCCGGCGCCGCCAGCTTCGCCCCAAGGATCCCCGAGGTCGCGAACCCCATCGCCGCGAACCCCCAGGAATGGATCAGCTGGCGCGGCCGCAGCGTGTCGAACAACTGGATGATCCAGTTGTGGTGCACGCCGACGTCGCTGGCGATGATCGCGTTGTCGGGCAGCGCCCGCGACAGCGCGCGCATCAGCCGTTCCGGGCGCAGCGGCACCTGGTCGGACCCCGCCAGCCCGCCCTGGTACTGCTGCCACACCTCGCGCCCACGGCGCAGCCGGCCGAGCCACGCCGCGCGCCCCTCCGGCGCCGCATCGCCCCGCTGCCGCAGCAATCCGTTCAGGAACGCCAGGCTGGCGCGCGCGCAGCCCAGGATCGGCAGCTCGGCCGGATAGTTGCGGCCCAGCTCCGCCGGATCGATATCGATCTGGATCAGCCGCGACGGCGGAATCGACAGCGTGTAGCCGTCCAGCCAGGCGCTGGTGGCGCGGTCGTCGAAGGTGAAGCCCAGCGCCAGGATGACGTCGGCGTGCTTGGTCGCGTCATTCCCCGCATACGACCCGTTGCGCCCGATCGAGCCGAACGCCAGCGCATGCCGGTCGCTGATCGCGCCCTTGCCGTTCGGGCTGGTCACCACGGGGATCGCCGCGCGCTCGGCGAATTCCTGCAATTCCACCGCCGCCGCGGCCAGCAGCACGCCCTGGCCGGCGATGATCACCGGCCGTTCCGCCGCCAGCAGCATCGCCAGCGCCGTCGTCAGCGCCTGCGGGTTGCCCGGCGCGCCGTTGATGGCGCGCGTCACCGGCAGCGGCGGCGCCACCTCCGCCTCCTCGACAAACACGTTGAGCGGCACGTCGAGGTTCACCGGCCCCGGCCGCCCGGACAGCATCAGCTCCCAGCCCTGGCGCACCGCCAGCGGCACCATGTCCACCCGCGTCGGCTGGTAGCTGCGCTTGACGTAGGGCCGGATCACCGAGGGAAAATCGCCCTGATAATACCGCCCGGTCTCCTGGAACGGCTGGCGGTTGAACTGGCTGGTCGGCACGTTGCCGGTGATGGCGAAGAACGCCGAGCTGTCCGCCATCGCCGCGGCCAGCGCCGTCACCATGTTGGTCGAGCCGGGCCCGCAGGAGGTGAACGTCGCCACCGGTTCATTCCGCACCTTGAAGTAGGCATCGGCCATGTGCCCGGCGGTCTGCTCGTGGTGCACCGAGATGGTGCGGATGCGGTTCTGCGCCTTGAACGCCGCGTCGAGGAAGCCGACGTTGCCGTGGCCGCACAGGCCGAACAAATAGGGCACCTTCTGGCGGATCAGGAAGTCCACGATGATGTCCGCCCCGTTCATCAGGGCGCGTTCGCTGCTGTTCATGGACGTCCTCCGTGCGTTGTCGTTTTGCTACCGATCCCAGCCGGCCTGGCCGGGCCTTGCCAGCCGCGCCCCGCCGGGGCTGCGACGGAGGGCGGCGAGGCGCCGAGCCGTCATGCCGCCCGCGTGTCCGTGCCGTGCCCCACGTCGTGCGCCACGCCATGCATGGACGGGCTGCCCAGCATCCGCGAGATCCGCGCCGCCGTGGCCTTGACCCGCGGGATCAGCTCGGCGATCCGCGCCGGGTCCATCCGCGCCGCCGGGGCCGACACCGCCACGCAGGCACACGGCCGGCCGGCATGATCGATGATCGGCGCGCCGAGGCAGCGCAGCCCGATCTCCATCTCCTCGTCGTCCAGCGCCCAGCCCTGCGCGCGCACAAGATGCAGCGCCTCGCGCAACGCCGCCGGCGTGGTGATCGTGTTGGGGGTGAAGCCGGGCAGGCCATTGGCGACAAACCCATCCAGCTCGGCGTCCGGCAGATGCGCCAGCAGCACCTTGCCCAGCGCCGAGGCATGCGCCGGCGTGCGCTTGCCGACGAAGGCGTGCATGCGGATCAGCCTGCTGCCGTCCACCGCCTGCACGCAGATCGCCGCGTTGTCATACAGGATGCCGACATGCACCGTCTCGCCGGTCTCCCGCGCCAGGTCCTGCAGCGGCGGCAGCGCCTGCCAGCGCAGCTGCTCGTGGTGCACGGCGGCCGAGCCCAGCGTGTGCAACCGCATCGCCAGCGAGTAGCGGCCGGTGTCCGGGTCCTTCTGCAGGTACCCGAACGCCTCGATGGTGTGCAGGATGCGAAACACCGTCGGCTTGCTCTGGCCCAGCGCGGCGGCCAGCTCGGCCAGGCTCCAGGTTTTCTGCCGCGTGAAACAGTCGATCACCTCCAGCCCCTTGCGCAGGGAGCCAAGCAGGTAGGGGTCGCGCTGTTCGTCGCCGCCGTTTCGCATCGCGTAACCAGTGCCTAGTTTCCGTAACGCCGTACCGTAGAGTGGCATCCCCGTGCTGGCAATGGCCCCGCCCAAACCCATGCGAGGACTCGACCATCGATCGCGAACAGCGCCAGGTCGCGACCGAGGCGGCGCCCGTCTTCCGTCGGCGCCCCCTTCCATGGTGACGCCGCCTCGGGGTCTCGCCGCGCGCGGTCGCCATCCAGGCGCGTTTCCTCGATGCGGCCTGACGCGTCCTTGACATGCAACCCTCCTGTATCTACGTCTCGGTAAATACAGGAGGGTTGTGTTGCGTTGGGCATGGGACCCGGACAAGGATGCCATCAACCGCCGCAAACATAAGTTGCCGCCGAGTATCGGCGAGGTCGCGTTCGCCGATCCGTTGGCCCTGTCCCGGCACGATCCCCATCGCGACGGCGACCGCTGGGATACAATGTGCAAGGCGGGACGGTGGTTCTGTTTATCGTCCACACCTGGCCCGATGGCGACGACACGCCGGGCCGCATCAGCAGCGCGCGAAAGGCAACTCGACAGGGGGAAAACTTACGAAGATGGCGAACACCAGGAAGCTGACGACAGAGGAACAGGCCGCCCTCGACGCGGTTGCCGCCATGGCCGACAGTGAGATCGATACCTTGGACCTGCCGGAGGTCACGGATTGGAGCGGGGCGGTCCGCGGCGGACTCTATCGCCCCGTCAAGCGCCTTACGTCCCTGCGGCTGGATGCGGACCTGTTGGAGTGGTTCAAGCGCGGTGGCGAGGGCTACCAGACCCGGATCAATGCCGCGCTCCGCGAGTACGTTGAGCGCCACCAGCGCTGAGGCGACGCCACCCGGCGCGCCATACGCTCGCCACTCGAAGCCGCGCCCGGTAAAATTGCCCCCACGCCCGGTGCCGGAGCGCACGAGTGGATGGGCTGAAACCCCCAATCCCTCAGGCGCGGAGCAGGCATCGCTGGTCTACGGCCGTATGGAGCGTGGCGAAACCTGTACCTGACCGACGTTGACCTCACACCAGGGAGCGAAAGGATTGACCCACCGGCACCGCACCACGTCATGGCCGGCGAAGGCCGGCCATCCACGACTTGCCTCTGCGCAGCAAGCAAAACCGTGGATACCGGGCCCGCGCCCGGCATGACGATGGTGCGGCGCCGATAGGTCAAACTTTCCGCCGCCTGGTATCACACCCCATGAAAATGGCTTACGCAGTGAATGGATGATATGGTTGCCCGGTCAGTGAGCAAGGATCATCGCCCATGCACGCACTCCTTGAGCGCATCTCCATCGATCCCGATGTCTGCGGCGGCAAGCCCTGCATCAAAGGCACGCGCCTTTGGGTCGCACTGATCCTGGATTTTCTGGCCGATGGCATGACTGAGGCCGAATTGCTCGGTGACTATCCCCAATTGACGCACCAGGATGTCATGGCGGCGATCGCCTACGGCGCCGAGATGTCACGCGAGCAAATCTTGCCGGTTGCGCTTGCTCGTGTGGCGTGAATGAGGATCAAGTTGGATGAGAATATCGGCAACCGCGGCGTCGAATTGCTGCGGCTGGCCGGACACGACGTGATGACGGTGCGGGATCAAAACCTTCAGGGTGCCCGCGATGAAGCGTTGTTCGATCTCTGTGCCGGTGAAGATCGGATTCTCATCACGCTGGACCACGACTTCGGTCAGGTTCTGCGGTTTCCACCCGAGCGCAGCGCGGGTTTGGTCATCCTGGAACCTGGAGGGCGGGTGACACCGCGATCATTGTTGGACCGGTTGCGGGATTTCCTGGCTGTGGCTGACGTGCGATCGCCGAGCGGCTGCCTTTGGATCGTCGAGCCCGGCCGTGTTCGTGTTCATCTGCGCGACGGGAATTGACGCCGGCGGCGCTGTGTGCCGCGAATTCTGTGTCAAGCCGAAAGATACGACCACGATCCGCGTCCTGCAGACACGCCCGCCCTTGGGCTTGACCCGGGGGTCATTGAGAACGATCAGCGGCAGGACGTCACCCCGCTTGAACAGGCGCGCTCCTATCAGGCGCTGATGGACTCGACCGGCTGGACCGTCGAGGAACTCGGCGCCCGGATCGGCAAGCCTGCCCCTGCGGAGGCGGGGGGCGCCGCACCGGATCACCGAGCGCACGGCGTTGCTCAATCTCCGGCCCGAGTACCAAGCCCTGTTGGCGAGCGGCAACCTGAAACCCTCCGAGGCAACCGAACTGGTGCGCCTGTCGCCGCGCGGGCAGGACACAATGTTCAACGCCATCCGCCCCGGCGGCTGCCGGAACGACTACGACCTCCGGGCCTCTGCCACCGCGCTGGTCAATGCGGAGGCCCAGCTTCTGCTGATGCCCGACGCACCGCCGCCGCCGACCAAAGAGGACCGCGAGCTGGCCAACGCCTTCGAGGCTCATGTCGAACGGGTCGCGGCGCTGCTGCGCTCCGGCATTCACGAGAACCAGATCGTCGCGGTGCGCAAGACCGGCCCGCACCGGGGAGCCTGCCCCTGCGAAAGCCAGCCCCCGCGAAGGCGGGGGGCAGGGGGCACCCTGGCCGCCTTGCTGGCCGTCATGCAGACCGACCTGCGCCGCATCGAGGTCGCGCTGCGCGAGGTCGCCATCCAGGCGAGTTTCCTCGACCAAGCCGCCTGACGCGGCGGCTATCGGCAGGCGCGCGCGGGCCATACCCCGCCGCGCCATACCCCCCACCCGAATTCGTGCCCGGTAGAACTACACCCATGCACGGTCCCGGAGGGAGCGAGCGGGTGGGCTGAAACCCCATGCCCCTGGACGGACCGGCCATCGAGTCAATGCCCCAGCCAGCAGCATTGTCGTGGTGAAACCTGACGGATAGAACCCGGATCAATGGCCCGCTTTGGGTGGGTTACGGACCCTTCGGCGCGCAAGTTCGGCGTGAAATCCGGCGACCCAGCCCTGCTCTCATGTCCCGAAATTGATCATTTGATCGTTTTCCGGACAAGGGGCCGGTCAGGTTTCCGTCACCTTGGCGACGGCAGCGCGCGTCAGCGTTTTCGCCTGGGCGATGTGGCCCTTGCGCGTAGCGCCCGGCCGGTCAGGGACACGCCCTGGCCTACCCGCCGACAAAATGTCAATCCAAACATCATTCTCTTGCGCAATTGCAAAGTATATGCTAATATCATTTTTTGAAAGGTGTCAGCTATGCGGTCCAACGTGATCCATTTGCCGCGCCCGCGTCCGCAGCGACCCGGCCCCCAAGGCTTGGGCTTCTTCGTGCGCGTCGCGCGCAACGCTCATACCGAACTGCTGCATTTGCTCGCTACGGGCGAGCGGGGCTTCTTCGGCTTCGTCATTGATGCCCACAATGTCGAGTGTCACCGCGAGCTGATAACCGAGGCACAGAGGCACGATCTCGACGTGATTCTTGACCCAAAAACCCAGCAGATGGGCCTTCCGGGTAGTCACACCGAAGGTTTGGCGGCGCTGCCGTGGGGTCTGGAACGACACCATAACATGACGGACTTTGATGGCGACGAGGGCCGGCGGCGCGCGGAACAGATCGTGGAAACTGCCGCGACAAACGGCTTCACGCAAATTCTTGGCCCGACGCATCTGTTGAACAGCGCGAATGATCCGTGGCTCCGACGCGACATCGCCATGATGAAGTGGACGGCCGACCAAATCGCCCGCAACGACGCAAAGCTGAGCCTCGTCTACCCCTTGGCTATGCCGATGAACGTGCTGCGGCAAACGGCCGAACGCCGCGCGATCATCGCCGCTCTCGCAGATGCGCCTCACGATGCGGTCTGGCTGAAGGTCGCGAATTTCGGCGACGACGCCACCGGGGAGAAAGTGGCGACATACATCGATGCCTGCCGGGATTTCCATGAACGTGGCTTACCGGTTGTCGGCGATCATATCGGCGGACTACCAGGACTTGGCGCACTAGCCTTCGGCGCGGTTGGCGGCATTGCCCACGGCGTGACCGGGCAGCAGAATTTCAGGGCGTCGGGCTGGCGGCGTCCGCCTGTGCCGAGCGGCGGCGGTGCACCCTGGCGCGTTTACGTTCCCCAGCTTGATCTCTTGCTCAAGCCGAAGATGGCTGATGCGCTTTTTGCAACCTCGCCGAGGATCAAGGCCACGTGCGGATGCAGGGACACGCATTGCTGTCCGCACGGTACCCGCGACATGCTCGAACACCCTGTGCGGCACGCTGTCTATCAGCGAGCGCGGGAGATCGAGCGCCTGAGCGGCGTTCCGCAAAGCGTGCGCGCCGAAGATTATCTCAACCAAAACGTGCGGAGCGTGTCGGACGCCGTGGCGCGCATCGCAGCTGTCTCCATGAGCGACAACGATTTGGCGGAACGATTGCAGAAGAAGCAGCGAGAAATGAGCCACTTCCGACAGACGATGGCACACATCGTCGGCAGCAACAAAGGCGCGGATTCTGCATCTGTTGCCGTGGCTCCGCCACGTCGGCAGGCGCAGCAAGGTGGGTAAACGATGCGAGGAAGGAAGACGATCATACGCAGATGGAGGCTAAGGCCATGACTAGCGCGGTTGCCAGAAAGTTGGACTCGCTCCGCGCAAAGGGGGCAATGAAGAATATCGAAGTTGCCAACCTCCTTGGCACGCGTCCGGAGACTGTTTCCCGCTGGAATCAAGGGCGGGCCTATCCGCACGCGGGCACGGAAAAGACGCTGTTGGAGCTGGAATACATTGTTGACCAGCTTGCGGATTTCTATGAGCCGAATGAAGCGCGGCAGTGGATTTTCGCGCCCCAGAAGCTCTTGGCGGGCACGTCCCCGGCTGAGCTGATTCGCAATGGGCGGATTGACGAAGTTATGCGGCTGGTGAACCAACTCCGCGAAGCGGTCCATTTCTAAGCTGCGGGTGGGGCATGATCCATGATCAAAGCCTCGTCGATTAGCTAAGCGCGCTCCCGTTCGAGCGGTTCGAGGGTGAGGCTTTTCGGGCAACGGGCGTCAGCGCCGACCCTTTAGCCAGTTCGGTCAATGGTGGCCGCTGGGCACCAAGGGCGCGGGATGGCGCTGATGTGCCTACCCTCTACACCAGCTTTGAGCGGGACGGCGCGCTCGCCGAAGTGGTGTCATACTTGGCGATGTTGACGCCGCTGCCGTCGCGTTCGCTGAAAGTATCGCGACTGGGCGTCTCGACGGCCAAGACACTGCGCCTCGCGCGCGCTAGCCTCGAAAGCCTGGGTGTCAACATGGCACAATATGGCGAACGCGACTACGGCCGGACGCAGAGCATCGGCGCTGCGCTAGCGTTCCTGGGCCTTGATGGCCTGATTGCTCCTTCCGCCCGCTGGACCTGCGACAACCTCATGATCTTCACATTCAACCACCCGATGAACGAGCGGTTGGAGGTGATCGAGACCGAGCAAGTCGAGTGGGGGGCGTGGGCGCGGGCGCACGGATTCATTGATGATGGGTGATCGGATGGTGCAGGGAAAGCACGAAGCGCACCGCACGAGCACGACCGCCCGCCTGGTCGTCTCAGACCCCAGACGCCGGATCGTCTGCCGGGTTGCGGTTCGGATCACCGTTGCCTCCCTCACCCGACATGCCAGTCTGGTTGCTTCCCTGATCGCCGGCGCCGCCCCTGGCTGACGGTACCCACCCCAGCGGCGCCATGTTAACCGCCTGCTGCACCGTGTCGCCATCCGGCACGCTCGACAGACCTTCGGCACGCCGAGCCTCGTTGACTTTCATCCACGGCCCACCGACCGCCTGCCGATAGGCGGTGAACCGGGAGAGCAGGTCCGCCTTGAGGAAATGCCCGTAGCCCCAATCCAGGAACGTGTCGTCGCCGTCGAGTTCGTAGAACTGCTCGGCCTTCGCTTTCCACCGCGCGCAATACCCCGAGATCGGGCCATTGCGGTACTGCTGGCCCATCTGCACCATCGCCGGGCCTTCGGTCTCGCCCTCGATCGCCCGCTTGTAGGGCGGCACGTCGAAGGCGCGGGCGATGTCGCGAAGCTGGAAGTTGCGCAACTCGATGAACTGGCTATCGACCATCGACAGCCCGAGCGCCTGCCATTTGAGGCCCTGCTCCAAGATCGCAGTCGCGCCTGAGTTGCGCGGACCCGCTGGCAGGCGCTGCCACTCTTCGCGGAGCCGCTCGCGGATTTCCTTGCTGGCGAACTTCTACGTGGCGGATGACCGGGTGATCTTCGTCGAAACCGAGCAAGCCCTCGGGTCGCCCGCAAGCGACGCCCGAGGGCAAGAACTGGTGGCGACCCGGATCGGCCCCCGAGGCAATGTCTACGACTGAGGCAACGCCCAATAATTGCCGCTTCGAGGCGCGCCCTGGCCAGGCCGCGTCGTTCCGTTCCAGGCGCACCGGGACGCCCTCAATCCCGATGGCGACCATCAGGCTGAAGCTGCCACCGCGCGGCAAGCAAGCCAAGTAAGTCACGCAAGTAATCAAGCGGACACAGAGTTGCACCGAGGGCACACAGAGTTGCACAGAGAAAGCAAATGGCGCTGCGCACAAGGTAACATGACCTGCACATCCGTCATCAGCGCGAAGCGCCAACAAATACTTCTCTGTGCAACTCTGTGTGCCCTCGGTGCAACTCTGTGTCCGCTTGATTACTTGCTTTCCCGCGTTGCCGCGATTCCCGAAACACCAGTGTGGGCAGCCCAGGCAAGCCGGCGGCACGGGCCAAATGCGGTCCTCCTGCCCGCCGGGCAGCCAGGCTGCACAACCGCGATCAATTCATTCATTGTTGGGCGATGCCTGACGGAGACCGAGCATGACCATTCAGACCACGATCTCGCCCGATGGGAAACGCCTCGTCACCATGACCGAAGACGAATACCAGGACCTCATCGATGCCCGCGACGCCGCGGTCGCGCTGCGCGACATCGCCGCCGGCACGATGCCGACCGTCGCCGAGGCCGCTGTGGACGCCGACCTCGCCGCCCCGACCCCGCTGGCGTTTTGGCGCAAGCATCGCGGCCTGACCCGGATCGAATTGTCGCAGGCGGCGGAGATTTCCCCGCCCTGCCTGGCACAGCTCGAAACCGGCCAACGTAAGGGGACGATCCCGGTCTATGCTCGGCTGGCCAAGCGCCTGAACCTGCGGCTCGACGCCCTGGTCGCCGAGCCCTCGGCCGCACCGAACCACCCGGAATGATCTGACCCCGACCCATAGCGCGGCATTAAGCCGAACCCGAAACTGTCCCGACGAAGCGCCGCCCTGCCACCAGGGCTGGCCGGGCGAGACCACGGGTCCGTAACTACCGCAACGCCCCCGGTGCGACCGCGGTCCTCGAAGCCGCGGGGTTTCGCCGCCGCGCCGGGTTGCCCGCCGCCCGGCAACGCACCACGCCGTGGCCGTCAGTCGCACCACGCGCCGCCATTCACGTCGAGCACCTCCCCGGTGATGAACCCCGCCGCTTCCCCCGCGAGGAAGGTGACCGCATCCGCCACATCCTGGGGCTGCCCCATGCGGCCAACCGGGATCAGGTCGCGCAGCGCTTGCGGGAAGTTCGTCGTCATCGGCGATGCAATGGGTCCGGGCGCCACCACGTTGACCGTGATGCCGTGGGCGGCGAGCTCCTTGGCGAAGAAATAGCTCAGCGCATTGATGCCGGCTTTCGACGCGCCATAGGCGGCGTTACCGGCCCGCGCCTGCTCCGCGGGGTCGAGCCACGGCCGCGGATTCCCACCGTTCTTGCCAAGGATCGAACCGATGCTGATGATGCGGCCATAGCGGTTGGCGCGCATCGCCGGGACCACGGCGCGGATGCACAGGAACACGCTCTTGAGATTGTGCGTCAGCACGCGATCCCACTCCGCCTCCTCCAGGTCGGCCGCGTTGCCGAGGGAGCTGACGCCGGCGACGTTGACCAGCACGTCGATGCGGCCGAACGCCGCCAGCGCCCGTTGCATCAACGCCTGCACCTCGGCCGACTGCGTCACGTCGGTGGGCACCTCGATCGCGGCGGTGCCGCGCGCTTTCAGGGCGTCGGCAAGCGCGCCGGCGCTCGCCCGGTCGGCGAGGCAGAGCCTCGCGCCTTCGGCGGCAAAGCGTTCGGCGATGGCGCGGCCCAGCCCGCCCGCAGCACCGGTCACCACGGCCACTCGGTCCGTCAACCGCATGTCTGTCTCCTGTTGCGTTCGGATTGCGCTGCACGGCTGCAACGGCGCGGCCGAAGCCGGTCCGCCGGGCTTGCCTGCCCGCGCGTCATGGTCGGCCGGCACCTTGGGCGACAAGCCCGCTGCGCTGGCGGGCGACCAGCCCGCTGCGGCGGCCGCGCCGCCGGGCTGGTGCATTGGGTTCGTCGGCGCCGCCCTGCGCGAGCGCCATCTCGCGGCGTCCGCGGGCTGCCGCGACGTGGCGGCGCATCAGCAGTTCGGCCAGGTCCGGGTCGTGATCCTCGATGGCGGAGACGATGCGCTCATGTTCGACGATCGCCGGACGGCCGCGCGGCCGGACGCCCGGCGCGATGCCGCGATACAGCCGCAGCAAGGCGTACAGTTCGCCGCAGAGCAGGTCGATCAGCATCGGGTTGCGGCTGCAGCGGGCAACCGCGGAGTGGAAGTCGTGGTTCTGCTGCTCTTCGGCCAGTTCGGGCGGGACGTCCGCAGTGTCGGAGGTCACCGCCTGGCCGCTGACGGCGGCACGCAGTTCGACGATGTCCGCATCGCGCGCGTGCATGGCGGCGAGCCGTGCCGCCATCCCCTCCAGCGCCTCGCGCACCACGAACAGTTCGACCAGCGCTTCGGGGGTCGGCAGGATGACGCGCGGCCCCTGGTTGGCGGACCGGGTGATCAGCCTGCGCTCCTGCAGCCGGTGCAGCGCCTCGCGCAGCGGGCCGCGGCTGACGCCGTACTCGCGCGCCAGCGCGGGTTCGCTGATCTTCTCCCCGGGGGCGAGGTCGCCGGCAAGGATCGCCGCGCTCAGGCGTCGATAGACCTGCTCCGCCAGGGTTCCGCCAGGCTCGCCTGGCGGCTGGCCGAAGACCGCAGGTTGTGAACATTCATCTTTAAGACGACGCATGCTTCGGCTGTTTCCTCCCGCTTTTACTTCGAAGTGTTGACAGATTCAGCGCCCCGCGTCTAGGCTCCGGATAAATCAGGGTGGCAACGATGGACCCGACCAACTCGCTCTCCCCCGGCGCAAGGCTGCGCGCGCTGCTCGCCGAACCTACCATCATGGTCACCCCCGGCGTCTATGACGGGTTCAGCCTGCGCCTGGTCGAACAGATGGGCTACAAGACCGCCGCCATCAGCGGCGCCGGCCTGAGCGAAAGCAACCTCGGCTGGGCCGATGTCGGTCTCATGGGCTACGCCGAGAACCTGCGCGCCTCCGCCGCACTCGCCGCGATCAGCACCATCCCGCTCGCCGCCGACGGCGACACCGGCTATGGCAACGCGCTGAACGTCTACTTCACCGTGCAGGGGTTCGAGCGTGCGGGCCTCGCCTGCCTGATGATCGAGGACCAGGTCTGGCCGAAGCGCTGCGGCCACATGGCGGGCAAGCAGGTCATTTCAGCCGAGGAGGCGGCGGAAAAAATCCGCGCCGCGGCCGAAGCCCGGCGCGATCCGGACTTCGTCATCAAGGCCCGCACCGATGCCACCGCGATCCATGGTCTCGGCGAAGCGATCCGCCGGCTGAACCTGTATGCCGAGGCCGGCGCCGACCTGCTGTTCGCCGACGCGCTGCTGACCGCCGAGGACATCGGCACGGTCGCGCGCAACGTCATCAAGCCGCTGACGGTGAACATGGGCTTCGGCATCCGCCAGCGCCCCACCACGCCGCTGCTGTCCACGCGGCAGCTGGAGGATCTCGGCGTGAAGGCGGTGTCCTTCCCGCGCATGCTGACCGCGGCGGCGATCCAGGGCATGAAGAACGCGCTCGCCACGCTCGGCCAGTCCATCGCGGAGGGCCGGGTGATCGATCGCCCGGACCTGCTGGTCTCGTTCGGCGAACTCAACGAACTGATGGGCCTCGGCCAGCTCCGCGACCTGGAGCGGTCGTTCGCCGCTCCGCCCGACGCAACCTGAACCCAGCAAGCCCCAAGCCAATGCCAAATTCGTTCGGTTCGTTGCAGAAACTCAACGGCACGGTCGCCTATCACAGCCTCCCGGCGGTTGGCCATGCGCTCGGCGTCGAGCTTGGTCGGATGCCGGTGGCGCTGAAGGTGCTGCTGGAAAACCTGGTTCGCCATGAGGATGGCGTCACGGTCACGCCAGACGACATCGCCGCCTTGGCCCGCTGGCCGGATCCGGTGGCGTTGGGGCGGGAGGTGGCGTTTCATCCGGTCCGCGTATTGATGCCCGATTCCTCCGGCGTGCCGCTGCTGATCGACCTGGCCGCGATGCGCGACGTGATGGCCGCGCGCGGCCTGGACCCGCGGCGGGTCGATCCCAGCGTCGCCACCGACCTGGTGATCGACCACTCCGTCCGCGTGGACTTCGCCGGCACGCCGGACGCCTATGCCCGCAACGTCCACGCCGAGCTGGAGCGCAACCGCGAACGTTACGGCGTGGTCAAATGGGCGATGGGGCAATTCCGCAACCTGCGCGTGGTGCCGCCCGGCAACGGCATCGTGCACCAGGTGAACATCGAGCACTTCGCCCAGGTGGTGGCCTGCGCCGAACGCGACGGGCACACCATGGCTTTCCCCGACAGCCTGGTCGGCATGGACAGCCACACGACGATGGTCAACGCGCTCGCGGTGTTCGGTTGGGGCGTGGGCGGGATCGAGGCGGCAACTGCAATGTTCGGCCAGCCGGTCGGCTTGCCGACACCGCGCGTGGTGGGGTGCCGGCTGATCGGCACGCCGCGCCCTGGCGTGATGTGCACCGATATCGTGCTGGCGATCACCCGCCTGCTGCGTGGCGCGGACGTGCTGGCGGCCGTGGTCGAGTTCTGCGGCCCGGCGCTGGACCATCTCTCGCTGCCCGACCGGGCAACCATCGCCAACATGGCGCCCGAATACGGTGCCACGATGGGCTTCTTCCCGATCGACGCGGAGACGCTGCGGTATCTCCGGCAAACCGGCCGCGCGGACGCCCATGTTGCGCTGGTCGAACAATATGCCAAAGCCCAAGGGTTGTGGCGCGCGCAGGAACCGGCGTTCCAGACGGTGCTGGAATTCGATCTCGGCAGCGTGCAGCCGTCGCTGGCCGGACCGTCGCGGCCGGAGAGCCTGGTCGCGCGTGGCGGACGCACCGCAGCGGTTTCGCACCACCTACGCCGCCCGCGGCACGGCCGGCCTGCCGGCGCCTTCGGTCACCGCCGCAACGCGCCCGTTGCAGCACGGCGACGTCGCCATTGCCGCGATCGCGTCCTGCACCAACACGGCGAATCCGTATCAGATGATTGCGGCCGGCTTGCTCGCGCGCAACGCCGTCGCGAAGGGACTGCGCGCCAAGCCCTGGGTGAAGACCTCGTTCTCCCCCGGCTCGCGCGTCGTGCCGGCCATGCTGGCCAAGGCGGGCCTCGACCAGGCGCTGAACGCTCTCGGCTTCCATCTCGTCGGCTTCGGCTGCATGAGCTGCGGCAGCGGCTCCGGTGCGCTCGCCCAGGAGATCGCCGCCGAAATCGCCGCGCGCGAGCTGGTGGCGGTCGGCGTGATCTCCAGCAACCGGAATTTTGACGGCCGCCTGAACGCCGTCGGTGCGCGCGACCTTCCTGGCATCGCCGCCCCTGGTGGTGGCCTATGCCATTGCCGGATCGATCCTGCACGATCTCACGCGCGACAAGCTGGGCGACGGGACGGATGGCCAGCCGGTGTTCCTGGCCGACATCTGGCCGAGCGACGCCGAGATTCGCGCCCAGCTCGATGGCGCGCTGACCGGCGATCTGTTCCACGCCGCCTATGACCGCTTCGCCGATCCCGGGCCGCAATGGGCCGCGATCCCGCATGGCAGCGCGCCGACCTTCGAGTGGGATCCGCACAGCATGTACCTGCGCCGGCCGCCCTTCTTCGAGGCAGCGGAGGATGCGGATGCGGCGATCCTCGGCGCGCGCATCCTGCTCCTGCTGGGCGACGACGTCACGACCGATCACATTTCGCCGGGCGGCAGCATTCCCGAGGCTTCGGAAGCGGGGATCTATCTCGCGGCCCACGCCGTGCCGGCGCAGCAATTCGGCACCTATATCGGCCGGCGCGCCAACCATGAGGTGATGATCCGCGGCAGCTTCGCCAACCTGCGCCTGCGCAACGAACTGGTGCCCGACCGCGAGGGCGGCTTCACCTGCCACCAGCCCAGCGGGCAGACCATGACGGTGTTCCAGGCGGCCGAGCGCTACCGCGCGGATCGCCAGCCCGTGGTCGTCGTCGCCGGCCGGAACTACGGCTGCGGCTCCTCGCGCGACTGGGCCGCGAAAGGCACGCGCCTGCTCGGCGTGCGCGTGGTCATCGCCGAGAGCTTCGAGCGCATCCACCGCTCGAACCTGGTCGGGATGGGCGTGCTGCCGCTGCAGTTCCCGCCGGGCCTGTCACGCCACAGCCTGGGTTGGGGCGGCGAGGAAACCTTCGACATTGCCGATGTCGCCGCGGCACGCGTGCCCGGCGCCAGCGTCGCCGTGCGGGTGCACCGCCCGGATGGCCGGTCGGAGACGATCCGCCTGCTCTCCCGCGTCGACACCAGGCGCGAAGCCGATTGGGTTCGCAGCGGCGGCATCCTGCCCTACGTGCTGAACAGTTTGCAGGCAGCGTGAGCGCCGCGTTCGCCCCGCTGGCCGCCCGCGGTTGCGGGCGCAGCGTCGCCTGCGGTTGATCCCGGTTGGACCGACGGCTTTTTCCCCCGGCCCGGCCGCTGTTCCGGGATGCGTCGCGGTCGCCGGTTGGTGCACCTCGGCACGATGCCGAAGCCGACGCAGGGCAACGCGTGCGGGCATCGCCGCGACGGGTGCCGCCTGAGCTGCGCCAATGCCGTGCGCGCCGCACAAGCTCTCGCTTTCATCGACCGACTGTCGGCTGCCCTTGACTCCGCGCTCTGACCGATCACGATACGGTGCAATCGGCGTGGCTGCCGGCCTCGCCTTGTGGGAGACGTCGATGTTTGCAGGTGGCAACATGCGGTCTTGCCCGCGGTGCGCGGCGACCAGGCGGTGCCCTGCCCGGCATGTCATCGGTGGGGCGCCAGCGAGCCGATGAGCGCGAAATGCGAAGTGCAAGGCCTGCTGAAGCGTTTTGGCTCCCACGTCGCGGTCAACAACATTTCGTTCTCGGTCGATCAAGGTGAGTTCGTCGTCCTGCTTGGTCCCAGCGGATGCGGCAAGACAACCACCCTGCGGCTGATCGCCGGCCTGGAAAAGCCGGATGACGGCACGATCGCGCTGAACGGGGCGCTGGTCTCCGCGCCCATGCGCAAAGTGTTTGTGGCGCCGGAACGCCGCGACATCGGCATGGTGTTCCAGTCCTATGCGATCTGGCCGCACATGACGGTGTTCGAGAACGTCGCCTATCCGCTGCGCGCGCGACGGGTCGGCCAAGCAGACCTGCGGGACAAGGTGACGCGGGTGCTGGACCTGGTGGGGCTCGCCGGCCAGGCGACACGGCCCGCAACCGCCCTGTCGGGGGGGCAGATGCAACGGGTCGCGCTGGCGCGGGCTTTGGTGTTCGATCCGGCCTTGTTGCTGTTCGATGAACCGTTGTCCAACCTCGATCTCAAGCTGCGGGAAGGTCTGCGCATCGAGCTCAAGAATCTGCAGCGGCGCACCGGGCTGACCAGCATCTACGTCACCCACGATCAGGCGGAAGCCGTCGAGCTTGCCGACCGGATCATCATCATGGATCACGGCAAGATCATCCAGATCGGCGCGCCGCTGGACATCTATATCCGGCCGAAGACCCGCTTCGTCGCGGAATTCATCTCATCGGCGAACATCTTCGAAGCCACTGTGTTGGATGTGCTGGAAGGCAGCCTCTGCCGGCTGGGCATCCACGGTGGCCACGAACTCTACGCCTCGCGCGAGGAACCGGTCTCGGTCGGCGATCGGGTGGATGTGGTCATTCATCCCGAGGACTGCACCCTGGCCGCTTCCGATGCCTCGACCGGCGGGCACAAGGTTCGCATCGCACATCGGCAGTTCCAGGGCACGTTGACGCGTTACACGATGGACTGGGCTGGTCTGCGGTTCTGCGTGGTCGCCATCGGAACCCGCGACCTCATTGGCGAAGGGGCCGACGCCATGCTCCACTTGCCAATGGAGAGCACGCGCATCCTGCCCCGGCAGGCGCCATGAGCACCGCCGCCACTGCCACTGCCGCCGCCGCCAGCGACCAGCGCATCCAGGGCCGCGCGGTGGCGATTGCGCCGTACGGCGCGATGGCGGTGCTGCTGGTGATCGTCTCCATCCTGATCATATTCCCCGTTATCGTGCTGGTGATTGGTTCCTTCCTCAGCGAGCCGCCGCGGGCACTGCATTTCGATTGGGCAGGCGCCACGCTGCGGAACTACCTCGACCTGATCCTCTCATCCGGCTTCGCCGACCTGGTTGAAACCACGCTCGGCGCGGCGATGTTCGGCACCATCGGCGCCGTCACGATCGGGGCGGTATCGGCATGGCTGGCGATCCGGACCAACCTGCCCGGTCGCGGTGGCGTCGCGGTGATCGCGCTGTTGCCGATGTTCGTTTCGCCGCTGGTCGGCGCCTTCGCCTGGGACATCCTGGCATCGCCGCACTCCGGCCTGATCAATCTGTTCGCGCGCGAGCTGCATCTGCCGTTCACCGTCAACATCTACTCGTTGCCCGGCATCGCGTTCGTGTTTTCGATCTATTACGCGCCGTACGCGTTCCTGTTGGTATCGGCGGCCCTGCGCAACATGGATGCCACGCTCGAGGAAGCGTCCATCATGTCCGGCGCGGGCCAGGTCAGGACGATGCTGAAGGTCACGCTGCCGCTGGTGTCGCCGGCGCTGCTGTCGGCCTCGCTTCTGGTGTTCGTCCTGCTGATCTCCCTGTTCGCGATCCCCGCGGTGCTGGGGGAGCCCGGCAACATCCACTTCGTGTCGGTGCGCATCTGGGACCTGATCGGCTTCGCCCCGCCGAAGGTCAATCAGGCCTCCGCCCTGGGCGTGCTGATGATGATGGTGACCATGTCCCTGGTGTGGCTGCAGCACCGGGTCATGCGCCACCGCAGCTATGTCACGGTGTCCGGCAAGGGATTGCGACCGCGGCCGATGGACCTCGGCATGCTGCGATGGCCGTTGGCGGTGCTGGTGTTCCTGTTCCTGCTGGCCAACGTGCTGCTGCCCTATGCCGCGCTGCTGCTGATCGCGCTGCGGCGCAACCTGTTCTATACGTCGCTGTCCACCCTGTTCGACCCCAGGCAATTCGGCTTGGCGCAGTTTCAGTCCACGCTGAGCGATCCGGTGGTGCAAGCGTCGTTGTGGAACTCGTTGTTGGTCGGCCTGGGTACGGTCCTGATCGGCAGCGTGCTCTACTTCGCCGTGGCCTACACCGTCAGCCGCACAAGATTGCGCGGGCGGCGCGTGCTCGACACGATCATGGTGCTGCCGGTGGCGATACCAGGTCTCATCATTGGACTCGGTTACCTGTGGTCCTGGATCACCCTTCCGGTCGGGCTGTACGGTTCGCTGTGGATCATGATCTTTGCCTATGTCTCGCAGTTCGCGCCGCAGGGCGTGCGATCCATCACCGGCTCTCTGGTGCAGATCCACAACGAGTTGGAGGAAAGCTCGCGGCTGTCCGGCGCCGGCTTCCTCTACACCCTGCGCCGCATCGTCGTGCCGCTGAGCTGGCCGGGCATTCTCGCCGCCATGACATTCCTGCTGGCGCTGTCGTTCCGCGAGATCGCCACCGCGCTGTTCCTCTATACCGCCGACACGCAGGTGTTTTCCGTCACCATGTTCGACCTGTGGGCGCGCGGATCGACCGGCGTGGTCGCGGTCATGGCGCTGGTCCAGACCGTCATCATTCTGACCCTTGTGGTGTTGAGCCGGCTGATCAAGGCCGGGGCTGGTCCAACCCTCGCGCCCGGAAGCTGAGCCCTTGCAAAACGAAACTGGGAGGTATCCATGACCATCCGTACGCTCTGCCATCGGTTGTTCGGGCCGCTGGCGCTGACCGCGCTGCTCGGGAGCGGAACCGCCCTCGCACAGCTGCCGTCCAACGTCATCGACGGGGAAACCATCGGCTCGCCCGAACTGGTCAAGGCGGCGTGCGCCGAGGGCCAGGTGACCTATTACACCGCCCAGGCGGGCGCTGACGAGCGCGAGATCATCAAGCCCTTCGAGAAGGAGTTTCCATGCGTGCGCGTCTCGGTCATCAGCATGGTCACCGGCCGGCTGTACGAGCGGGTGCGCACCGAAGCCCAGGCGGGGGTCACCCAGGACGACGTGATGGGCAGCAGTTCGGAAATCCTGACCGAGAATTTGATCAAGGCGAAGCTGGTTCGCCCCTGGGCGGCGCCGTCCGCCGATAAGTACCCGGAAGGAACCAAGCACCCGGGCTATTGGTACGCCGCGAACGTGGCGGTGATGGTCCCGTTCTACAACGTGCAGCTTGTGCAGGGCGCGGATAGTCCGAAAACCTGGCACGATCTGCTCGATCCGAAGTGGAGCGGCAAGATCGCCACCGCGCCGATCACGGTCGGCGGTTCGAGCTGGGCCATGTATTCCTTCATGAAGGAGAAGCTCGGCGACGATTACCTGAAAGCCTTCGCCGCCCAAAAGCCGCGCATGTTCACCTCATTCGATCCGGGCGTGCTGGCGGTGGCGCGCGGCGAGCTGCCGGTCGGCGTCTTCTCGATCGCCAACGAGTACCTCCGCCCGCATGAAAGGGGCGCCGATCCGCACAATTTTCCCCCCCGAAGGCATGCCCTACTTTACTTTTTCAATGTTTCAGATCGCCGGCGCGCCGCACCCGCATGCGGGTGAGCTGTTCGCCAACTGGTACCTGTCGCGGCAGGGACAGGCTTCGGTCGTGGCGGTGCGTGGCCTCTACTCGGTGCGCAAGGACGTGGCGTCGGCGAAGGATAACCCGCCGTTCGACCAGCTCCATGCCTGGCGCCTGCCGCTGGAAACGATGATGGCGCAGAACGCTGCCTTTGTTGCCGAGGTGACCGGCATCTTCGGCGGACGGTAGCGTCCGAACGGCGGGAGACCGGGGCGATCGGGGGAAACAACAGCAAGCCGGGGCTTCGCCCCGGACCCCACCAAGGGGCGCTGCCCCTTGGAACCCCGCCAAGGGCGGAGCCCTTGGAACCCTTCACTGGGAGTGTGGGGAGGGGAAGGGGGCCTGTGGGCACGGTGCCGGTGCCGCCCGTCGAGACGGGCGGCACCGGCACCGTGCCCACAGGCCCCCTTCCCCTCCCCACACTCCCAGTCATGGAGTCCAGAGGCCGCTGCCTCTGGGGGGGGCCGGGGGCAACGCCCCCTGGCGGGGTCCGGGGCGGAGCCCCGGCTTGCTGTTGTTTCACTCGTTTGCCCTGGGGCCAGCCGCGCGACCTATCCCGCGATCGTCCGCACCACCGAAGCGGCCTCTCCGGCGGCGCTGACCAGTTCGCCGCAGTAGCCATGGCGCACGGCGCCGACCGCATAGATCCCGTTGCCGCCGGTGCGGAAGGTCGGATCGGTGACGACGAAGCCCGCTTCGTCGCGCGCCACCGATGGCGGCAGGATCTCGCTGTTCGGGATGCCGCCGAGATAGGCGAACACGCCCGCACAGGCGAGTTCGCTGGCCTCGCCGGTCTTGACGTTGCGCAGCCGCACGCCGGTCACCTGGTCGCCGCCGAGCACCGCGTCGATCGTGCTGTCCCAGATGAAGCGGATGTTCGATGTTGCCGTGGCCTGCTGGACGTAGCCGCGCCGGGCGCGCAGGCGGCCGCGGGCGACGATGCTGACCTGGCCGCACAGCGCGGCGAGCGTCAGGGCCTCCTGCAACGCGGCATCGCCACCGCCGGCGACTACCACCGCCTCGCCGCGGAACAACGGCCCGTCGCAGGTCGCGCAATGGGACACGCCGCGTCCGCGCAACGCCGCCTCGCCCGGGACATCCAGCAGACGCGGCCGGCAGCCGGTCGCGACGACAACGGATTTCGCCCGCAGCGTCTGCGTCGCGGTGGCGACCTGCAGGGCTGCGCCCCCTTCGGTCACGGCGGTCGCGGCCTCGGCCACCACCGTTGCGCCGCCGGCGCGCAGGGCCTCGACCATGGCTACGGCGATGTCCCCGCCCGAGGCGGCTTGCGCCAGCGGCAGTCCTTCGACCGAGGCGACGGTGGCCACCTGGCCGCCGAACATCATTTCGCCTTCCAGTATTGCCGTGGCAAGACCACGCCGCATTCCGTGCAGCGCGGCGGTCAGGCCGGCGATACCGCCGCCAATCACCAGCAGGTCGTAGCCCTGATTACGTCGGATCGACCGTTGCAAGGCGCGGCTATTTCCTTCCGGGCGGCAGGTCCGCCAGCAGGCTCTCCCACGCTGCCGGCAGCACGATGCGTCTGCCCACCGTGTATCCCAGATGCCCGTTGTGGGCAAAGCTATAGGCGTTGGTGCGCAGCAGGTCGCCGGTCACGACAATCTGGAAGTCCTCGGGATCGAACACGATCGGCAGCAACCGATCCGGATCGTCGAACTCGTAGAAGAACGCCGGGATATTGCCGAGACGCGCCTGCACCGCGATCGACTTGGCGTCCGGCTTGTTGGTCCAGATGCGCTGGTATTTCTCGAACTGGCGGGCGGGATATCTGCTGTGCTCGAACAGGTAGCGCTTGACGTCGTATTTCGACCATCCGGCGCGGGCAATCGTCTCGGCCAGGATCGGTGACAGGAACAGCAGCGGCCGATAGGTCCCGCGGCCGGCACCGATGGTGAAGGTCAGTTGCCAGCGCGCCTGATGCGCGATGGTGTGGGCCAGATAGGGCAGCATCGTCTCCGGCGTGGAGCCTGACACCGACGCGCTGACATCGCCACCGGTGTAACGCGCGATCATCAGCGCGTTCTCGCCCATGGCGAAGCCGAAATCGGCGGACAGCGGCTCCCAGCCGATCTTGGCCAGCACGTCCTCGTTCTCGGCCACCACCACGCGCCAGGTGTTGCCGTAGGTGGCCTTGTCGGTCTGGTGCGGCAGGAAGCCGGCGACGTTGCGCAGATAGAGCCGCCAGAAACGTCCGATCGACGTGTTCGCCTGGAACCCGTCGCGCATCACGCCCTGTTCGTAATTGAAGCCAAGCTGCTTGATGATCGGGCCGTTGAGCACGATCAGCGTGTCGGCGCCGGGGGTGTTGCCGCTGTGCTCCACGCCGTAGTCGGGGTCGCACATCGCCTCGGCCAGCGCGACCAGGACCGGCATGTACTCCGGCCGGCAGCCGGCCATCACGCCGTTCACCGCGACATTCCAGATCGTCGCCGCGCGATGGTCCGGCAGCGGCACGCCGATCACCGCGTGGCGGTCGCGGTCGGTGAAGCGCAGGAAGCGCTCGACGCGCTCGATCGTCGGCGGAACGAACGGCAGTCCGTCGCTCCATTCCTGTTGGTAGAAATGCCCGATCACCTCATCCAGCGTGCCGCTGAACACCACCTCGCCGTCACGCGGTTCGGCGTCGAGCGCCGAGGCGGTCTCGATCTGGCCGGTCAGGTTGGCGATCACCTGCTCGAGCGTCACGCCCAGGACGTTCTGGCGCAACTCCTCCTTGGTCTGCACCCCGGGGTGGCCGGGCACCAAGGCAAGCTCCAGGTTCGGCATGCCAAGACCGACCGAGGTCGATTTGGCCTGCCGGATGAACCCCTCACACGTGAGCGATGAGGTGGGAACTCCGAGTTTTTCGCTGGCAGCGCTGGCCCGCAACACGGCGGGCGTGCAGCTTCCTCAACAAGCCATCCCGGAGATGACCGCATCGACCCCATGCGCGCGGAACTTTTCCGCGAAGGCGGCCAGATGCGCGCGCTCATCCTGGTCATGCGTCGAGCCGAACGTGCGCCAACTGACGAACTTGACGGTCGGGAAACGGGCACGCAGGCCTTCTTCGAGCAGTTCGAAGACTTCGTCGCCGCGGAACACATAGTCCCACAGCTGGGCGATCGTCTTGCCGTTCAGGTCAGCCAGGCGGGGGGTGAGGGGCGTGATCCCGGTCTGCCGCTGACCGCGGGGCCAGACCACATCGTAGCGAGGACCCTGTTCCATCACACTTCTCCCGCAAAGCCTATCGGCCGAACGCTGAGCAAGCTGCCCCGGCTGCACGGAATTCGCAAGCCCCGCAGCCCGGTTCCACGCGAACAGTGGTTTGCGCGAAACTGCAACCGCCGCGCCAACACCAGCGGCGCGAACCGGTTTGACAGGTCGTTGCTTGCCGAGCAGGCTTGGTTGCATGCGATCCCATCGGATCCGCGTTCAGAAGGGCAAACATTCATGCATTCTGCTCACATCGCTCGCCGGCTGGGCGGCGAAGGTGGATCTTGCCTGGTTCACGCCCGCCGGCGTGCGTGCCGGCGTGCGCGGCCTGCTTGATACCGGCGCCGTCGCCATCGCGGGCGGCGGGATGAGCATCGCCGCGCAGACCGCCGCGGCGTGTTCGTCGCAGTCCGGCTCGGTCCCCGAGGTCGTTACATGGTCGCGGCGAAATGCGCTTGATGCGGCTTTCCTCAACGGGATCGCCACGCATCTGCAGGACTATGACGACAGCGCGATCGGTGAGTTGATCGGGCACCCCAGCGCGGTGGTCTGGCCGGCGGTGTGGAGTGCCTGGCACGAAGGCGGCGCGAAGGATCCGAACGATCTCCTGCTGGGCTATCTGGTCGGCGTGGAGGCCATGATGCGGCTTTCTTCGGCCATGGGCGGCGGCGGCGGGGCCTATCGTCGCGGGTTTCCACTCGACGACGCTGTACGGGGCGGTGGCGGGTGCGCTGGCCGCCGCTCGCGTTCTGGGACTGGACGAAGCCGGACTGATCGGCGCGGGTGGCCTCGGTGCCTGCTTTGCCTCGGGCCTGCGTGCCAGCTTCGGCACGCCCGGCAAGGCGATCCAGGTCGGTCACGCCGCCCGCTCGGCGACCAGCGCCGCGCTGCTTGCCAGGCAGGGCCTGCACGCCGGCGAGACCATGCTCGACGATCCGGATCGCGGCATGTGGTCGGCGTTCTGGAGCAGCGGCCCCGGTGGCGGCCCGAACACCGCGTTGGCCGAAGTCAAGGAGCCGCTGATTGTCACCTCGGGCGTTCGGCTCAAGCCGTTTGCCGCCTGCCGCGGCACGCATCGCAGCATCGATGCCGCCTTGAACCTGCGCCGGCGGCTGGAGGGGCGTACCGACCAGATCGTGGAGATCTCGTGCGACCCCGCCCCGGAGCATCGCAACATCCTGCTGGAGCACGATCCACAAACCGGGCTGGCCGCGAAGTTCAGCCTGGAACACGCGGTGACGGTGGCGTTGCTGGATGGGCGCGGGGGCCTGGCGCAGTTCACTGACGCCCGCGCGACCGCCGGGGATGTCACCGCGTTGCGCCGGCGGGTGCGCATCGTGCCGACCGACGATCCGGAAACCTGGCATGAGCCGTTCCGGGTGGACCGGGTCAGCGTGGTGCTGCGCGACGGAACGACACTTGCCGAGGAATGCGCGGTGGAACCCGGCCACCGGATGCGCCCGCTTTCGGATGAGGGATTGGCGCGGAAGGTCGCCGAGTGCCTTGACTACCGCTTCGGCGCGGATCGCCTGCCGGAGCCTGCGCGCGTGCTCGCGGCGCGCGTCGCGTCCGGGCCGCTCGATCCCGCTTTGGTTGGCGCCCTGGCGAATTGTCTGGCCGCGACGGGGTGAAAACGCCGGCGACGCTCGCAGACATCGCCAAGGCACGCGCGGGCGCCAGCGCGGGCAACTGAGGTGGCCTGGTCTGTCGGCACAACGTTTCGCTGCCGATAGCTGCAGCCACTGCAGGTGTTGGTTGCCGTCCGGGGGGGCCGTCGCATCTGCCAGGTTTGACAAACCGGGCGCACCGTGGTCGTTGCAGACGCTGCAGCGTGGGGTGCGGCGGATGGCAATCGGAACCGCATTGCTCTGCGTATTGAACGACCTCGCCGAGGCGTGCGATCGCGCCGAGTACGAAGCCTGGTATCAGCGCGACCACCTGCCAGACCGGCTCTCGGTCCCGGGTTTCGGCCATGCCCGGCGCTACCGGCGCCTGCACGGGCCGCAGCAGGACTACCTGAACCCGCGCGTAGCCCATCTTATTCACCGCATGGCAGGGATTCGCTGACGGGCATGGTATAAACGTCTGGAATTGCATAGAGATTGGTTATCGACGCCACTCTCCATGACTGGACAGAATCTGCCATGCCCGCCACCGACGACGATACGCTTCTACCATTCTCCTTGCCAAGCATCTTGCAGAAGAAGGTCACGGCCGCGTTCGACGGCGGGCTGATCAGTTCGGACGGTGGCGTTTTGCTTTTGGCCGGTGCCGACAAGCGACTTGGCCTGATCGACACACTGGCTGCGATCATCCCCGACCATCGCGACCGCAACCTGATCACCCATTCGATGGCAGACATTCTGCGTGCTCGCGTGTTCGCCATCGCCTGCGGCTACCCGGACGCCAATGATCTGGATGATCTGCGCAAGGACCCCGCTTTCAAACTCGCCTGCGGGCGGCTGCCAGAAAGCGGCGACGATCTGGCCTCGCAACCCACGATGTCACGCTGGGAGAACGCGCCAGACCTGCGCACCTTGTTCCGGCTGACGGGGGGCATGGTGGACCTGTGGTGCAAGAGCCACCGGCGCGCGCCGAAGGCGATCACCCTCGATATCGACGATACCGCAGACACGGTGCACGGCCATCAGCAGTTGTCGCTGTTCAATGCGCACTATGACGAACGCTGCTTCCTGCCGATCCATGTCTACGATGCAGGCACCGGCCATTGCGTGCTGACGATCCTGCGCCCAGGGAAGACGCCGGATGGCAAGGAGGTGAGAGCCCATCTACGTCGTCTGGTGCGACGCATCCGGCTGCACTGGCCACACACACGCATCACTATCCGCGGCGACAGCCATTACGGCCGACGTGAGGCGATGGACTGGTGCGAGCAGAACCGTGTCCGCTATATCTTCGGTCTGTCCACCAACACGATCCTTGCCGCTCAGGTCTTCATCAAGTCCGATGATGTGTGCGTCCGGCGCGCGATCGCCAACCTCGATGTGGTGCGCGACTACACCGAAACCCTCTATGGCGCCAAATCCTGGTCGCATCCCCGCCGCGTCGTGGCACGGATCGAGGCGACGCGAAAAGGTCTCGATATCCGCTATATCGTTACCAACATCACCTACGGCACCGCCGAGTGGCTCTACGACAGTCTCTACTGCGCACGTGGGCAGGCAGAGAACCTGATCAAGCGGCACAAGAGCCAGCTGGCCTCGGACCGGACGAGTTGCCGTTCGCCGCTGGCCAATCAGATGCGGCTGATCCTGCACACCGCCGCATACTGGCTGACGCTGACCGTGCGCGATGCCATCCCTTGCATGCAGCCGTTGGCCCGCGGCGAATTCTCCACCATCCGGCTGCGGTTGCTGAAGATTGCAGTGCGGATCAAGGAGACTGCGACTCGCATCAAGCTGGCATTCGCTGCCAACTGCCCCGACGCTGCCCTGTTTCGTGGGTTGGTTGGTGCGCTGATCCTGCGTCCAACGTAAGCGGTGGGACGAGTGTCCCGGTCGAACCCTGTCCGATCAACCTCCAACACCTTGCAGAGACGATCTAAAACACGGTCAAGCGTGCCGAAGGCGAGGCATGCACGTTATGGTTGTCGATACGTAATGGTACAGCGGCCGGCTGGTTCGGTGAATAAGATGGGGTAGCTGCCTTCACCCGATTGCCCTGCGGGCAGAACCTATTGACATTATATTATATCGGAAGTTGGTTTATCGGACGACCGATTGGGGCGCCCATCTGGGGAGTGTTTGATGATTCGGCTGCCGCCGCGCACTGGCGCCTGGCAAGGTCGACAAACGTTGCTGAGCAGCAGCCCACGTTTCTCCGGCCGATCGGAGCACCAACAACAGCAGGCAACGTGAGGAAGCATCCATGTCGCAGACGCAACCGCAGGGTACCGCCGCCGCGATCATAGCCGGCCCCTGGTACCGGGAGATTTCCGGCGCTTCTTGGCGCACGCTGACGCTCGCTGGCGCTGGCTGGACGTTCGATTGTTTCGACGGCGCTGTTGGATCGCTCACGTTGCCGGCCCTGATCGCAGTCTTCGCTCTCAGCAAGGCGGAAGCCGGAGCGATCACCAGTATGAATGCCGCGGGGATGGTGATCGGTGGCATCATCTTCGGCTGGGTCGCCGACCGAATCGGCCGCGTACGCGCGCTGGTGCTGTGCGTCTGCATCTATTCAGGTTTCTGCGGCCTGACGGCAATCGCCCCCTCGGGGATGTGGGTGGCGGCGCTGCGCTTCCTTACCGGCCTCGGCATGGGCGGCGCCTGGACCTCCAGCGCCGCGCTGGTGGCGGAGACCTGGGACCCACAGCATCGGGGTAAGGGCGGCGCTCTGATGCAGATGGGCCTGCCAATCGGTTCGATGCTGGCGATCGGCGCCGCGGCCGCCGCGGCCAGTATCTTCGGCGGCATGAACGGGAATGGCTGGCGCGCGCTTTACGCGCTCGGCGTGCTGCCGGCCATTATCGTATTGCTGCTCGCGCGACGCACGCCGGAATCGCCGCTCTGGCAACGACGCGCGCAATCGCCGGGCGCGCGAGGGGGACTGCAAGACCTGTTCGTTCGCGGCAACGCGCGCGGCCTGGTGCTGGGGCTCGCCTTCGTCTTCTGCTGCCAATATCTCTGGTGGGGCGTGCTCACCTGGACCCCGACCTTTCTCGTCAGCGTCAAGCATCTGAGCTTCGTGCATAGCCTGAGCTTCGTCATGACGCAGCAGATCGGCTCGCTGTGCGGCTTCCTGGTGTTCGCGGCCCTCGTGGACCGGATCGGACGGCGCCCGACCTTTCTGCTCTACCTTCTCATCGGCGCGGTATCCCTGGGCGTCTTCGTGCTGGTATCGACGCCAATCGGTACTATACGCCACGATCTTCTGGACCGGCTTCGGCATCACCGGGCTGTTCGCCGGCCTGGGACCGTTCACCGCCGAGCTGATGCCGAATTCCACCGCGCGCGGGCTGGCCATGGGCGTCGTCTACAACGGCGGACGGCTGGGCGGCATTCTCGCGCCCTACCTCATCGGCGCCCTGGCCACCTCCGCAACGGGGTTCCAGGTCGGCATGGGGACCAACATCGTCGCCTTCGCCCTCGGGGCACTCATCATTTTCGTTTCGCCCGAAACCAGGGGGACGCAACTCGCGTGATCCCGTAAATCATTGATCGCAGCGCTGGCCCGCGCCGCAGGTTGGTCGCCGAGTGGCTGTTCGGTCTCGATCTGGTCTCGCCCGACATGCAGGACGCGGTCGTGACCGCCTGGGTCAGCTCATGGTCATCGAGCGGGTAAGACAATCTCGCCGACATGCCATTCGCGCCGATGGCTGACTATCCGCTGGAACGGCACGTCAACGAGGCGACGCGCGGGGATGAACCTCGCGCGCCGCGCAGCGGCGGATTGGGGTGCCGACGTGAGCAACGACATCCTGCTGCCGATCCTGATCCTGCACGACGGGGACAAGCCGCTGATGTATGTGCGCGAGGGCTTCCCTCCTTGCTTGAAATGACCGCATGCCTGCCGCATCTGGAGAGTGCGCCCTGCCCGCCGGTCTTCGACCATCACGCCACGCCTTGTTCGCGCGCCAGGAGATGCGGGCGAAGCAAGGCAGTCGACGTGCGGGCGGCATATCGCGGTAGTGCCCGCCGCCCTCTGCACGGCGGCCACACATGTGAGGGACCATAAGGAATGGCTGGCGTCGACATCCTCGCTTCCGCCTTCAGCGGTGCGAACACGGCGTTTCTCGCTGAACAGTACGCGCGCTGGGCCGCCGACCCCGGCTCGGCCGATCCCACCTTCGCCGAGCTGTTCGGCGCGCTGAACGAGGATGCGCGCGCGGTGCTGGAGGAGGCGACCGGCGCTTCCTGGGCGCCGCATCATCCGGCCTTCCAGCCCGCCGCGGCAGCAGAGACAGCCCGCCCCGCCCCGCTGGCCGTCTCCGCCGAGCAGATCCGCGCCGCCACCATCGCCTCGCTGCGTGCCCTGATGCTGATCCGCTCCTACCGCGTGCGTGGGCACCTGGAAGCGCGGCTCGATCCGCTGGGGCTGCAGATCCCCAAGCCGCACCCCGAACTCGACCCGCGCTCCTACGGCTTCACCGACGCCGACCTCGACCGCACCTTCTACGAAACCGACTCGCCCGTGGTGCTGCGCTCGCCGGCCTACCTGGCGCGGCTGGCGCAACCGACCGAGTGGACGCGGCGGGTGATGCCGCAATTCCGCGCGATGTCGCGGACCGCCTGCCTGGTCGCGGGCGACGCGGGCGGCGGCATCGGCGGCATCGTCGCCCTGGTCGGGTCCGACGCCGCGCCAGGCGCGGCGGTGTCCGCGGCCGTCGCCGCGGCGGTTGCGCAACCGGCGGTGACCCGCGCCAGGGTCTGGTGCGCCGATGCGAACGCCTCGGTGGCGAATCCGGAGGCGGCCTTGCGACCCGGCGGCGACGCCTCGTTCGCCACCGTCGTGCTGGTGGAGGGCACCGAGGCCGAGCCGGTCGGCGCCGCGGCCGCGGCGCTCGCGCGGCAGCTCGGCCTCGCGGGCTCGCCCACGCTCTATGTTTTGTTGTTCGCGGCGCCGGCCTCGCCGCCGGCCGCGCCAGGAGGATCAGCATGACCACCCGCGCGCTTGCGGAATTCGCCGCCACCCTGCGCCCCGAGGATCTGCCGCCGGAGGTGACGCACCAGGCCTGCCGCGTGGTCCTGGACGCCGTCGGCTGCGCGCTCGCCGCCTGGGTGGAGGATCCGGACAAGGCCCGGATCGCCCGCGACATCGCGGCGCTCTACGCGGCCCGGCCGGGCGCCGGGGTGATCGGTGCGCCCGGGATCGCCGCCCGCCCGGCCTTCGCCGCCCTTGCCAACGGCATGCTGGTGAACGCGGCGGATAACGACGACACGCACAAGCGCGCGCTGCTCCATGTCGGCTCGGTGGTGGTCCCGACCAGCCTGGCGCTGGCGCAGGCTGGCGGCCTGTCGGGGCGGGACCTGCTCGTCGCCCTGGTCGCCGGCTACGAGGTCGCGGTGCGCGTCGGCATGGCGGTGATGCCGACGCATTACCGGTTCTGGCACTCCACGGCCACCAACGGCACGTTCGGTGCGGCGGCGAGCGCGGCGCGCGCCATGCGGCTGGATGCCGAGGCAACGCAACGGGCGCTGGGGCTGGCGGGCACCCAGGCGGCCGGGCTGAACACGTTCTTCGAATCCGGCGACATGACGAAAAGCATCCATCCCGGCAAGGCCGCGCTGAACGGCATCCTGTCGGCCGAACTGGCCCGTCTTGGTGCGACCAGCCCGCCCACGATCCTGGAGCATCCGAAGGGCTACCTCGCCGCATTCTCGTTGGACCCGAAGCCAGCGGCCCTCACGGCGGGCCTGGGACGGGACTGGGAGATCCTGCAGAACGGGTTCAAATACTTTCCGTCCATCCTCGCCAGCCATTCGCCGATCCAGGCGACGCTGGCGATCGTTGCGCGCGACGGGCCGGATCCGGCACGGATCAGCCGCATTGCGATCGAGACCTACGAGACGGTGCTTACGCATTTCTCCAACAAGAACGTCGAACTCGGTGATGTCGGCGCGCGTGTCGGTGCCGTACTGCGTGGCGGTCGCCGCGGTGGACGGGCGGTTGACACAGGCCCAGTTCGCGCCCGGCCGCATCAATGATCCGCTGGTCCAGCGTGTGCTGCAGCGGACCGAGGTGATCGCCGATCCGGCGTTGAACCGCTTGTATCCGGACAAGTTTCCGGCCCGCGTGACGGTGACCCTGGACGATGGGACACGGCTGCAGGAAACCGTCCTGCTGCCGAAGGGCGACCCTGGCGCGCCGCTGAGCGATGCCGAGCTGCAGGACAAGTTTTTCGCCAATTCCGCGGCGTTGCTGGGGAGCGCGCAGACGGCACGGCTTTACCAGGCGATTCTGCGGCTGGCTGAGGCGGATTCGGTGGAGGAACTTTCCGGGTTGGCTCTCCCTCGCCCGGGTTGAGGCGACAGCCCGGCGACGCCCTCCGCATTGAACCGATGCACCCGATCGCGCAGCGTCGGTCGGTCCATCCCACTCTGTCGCGCTGCATCGCCGCGGCAATACCCCCCAGCACCAGGGCGATCGCCAACAGCCGCCGTGCCGCCGCCGCGTCTGAGGCCCACCCGGCCTCCCGCCGTAACGCCGCCGGGCTGAGCCCCTCCGGCGGGATCGATCCCGTCATGACCGCCGCGTCCCAACGGCACCTCGAATCACACCGCGCCGGCCCGCTCCAAACGAAGTCTCAGAACAGCCGGGGCAACGCGCCGTTGGTATTATCTCGGACCCGGAACATACCGCTCCCGGCCGGCAAATCAGGGATAATGCCGGCCACCCGCCAGCGAACCGCCCAGCGCCACCGCCAGCAGCGGCGGCCCCAGCACCAGCAGGACGGTGGCAAGATTGACCCCCACCACCAGCAACGCCGCGCGGATCGGGCTCAGCCCAAGCCCGTGGCGGGCCAGGAACCAGTGCAGCCACAGTGCGTAGCCGCCCAGCCCGCCCACGACCATCGCCAGTCCCAGCGTGGTCGGCAGGCCGGCTGCCGCCAGCATCCCCGCCAGCACCACCAGCAACATCGCCAGGATCGGGATCGCCCATTGGCACCAGTTGAACGCCACCGCGAACCGCAGCCACGCCGCCGCCCGCCCCCACAGCCGCGCCGCCTCATAGGACAGCACCGCCGGGGCCAGCAGCGCGCAGATCGTCGCCAGCAGGTCGGACAGCGCCGCCAGGCCCTCGCCCTGGCTCAGCATCAGCACGGTGCCGACCAGGGGAAATGCCACCAGCGGCGCCAGGCTGGCGAGGAATGCCTCCGGCGTGTCGCCGAACTGCGCCAGGCCGTCGGCGCGGCCGGTGGCGATGCGATAGATGCCGAACAGGATGCTGCGCCGCGGCGGCAGCTTCTGGCGCTCGGTCCCGCTCATTCCTGTGACGGCGGTCGCGCCGGCGCCGGGGCTTGGCCGCGCGCGGCAACCGGCAACGGCGCGGCAGGCAGCGCCGCCAGCAGGGCGGCCAGCGCGGCGCGGTAGATGCCCGCCAGTGCGCGCAGTTCGGCCACCGGCACGCGCTCGTCCGCCTGGTGCATGCTGGCGCCGACCAGGCCGAACTCGGCCACCGGGCAGACGCGCGCGATGAAGCGCGCGTCCGAGGTGCCGCCGCCGGTGTCCAGCTTCGGCTCCACCCCGCTCGCCGCGGCGACCGCGCCGCGCAACGCCTCGACCGCGCCGCCCGGCTGGGTGACAAACGACTCGCCGCTGATCGAGATATCCAGGTCGAACCGCTCGGCATGCTGCGCCAGCACGGCGCGCAGCCAGGCCGACAGCGACGCCCCGGTGTGGCGGTCGTTGAACCGGATGTTCAGCGCGCCCCGGGCCGCCGCCGGGATCACGTTGGTCGCGGGGTTGCCGACGTCCAGGCTGGTGAGTTGCAGGCTGGACGGTTCGAACCACTCGGTGCCGGCATCCAGCGGCGCCGCGGTCAGCGCCGCGACGGCGCGCACCAGCCGGTGCACCGGGTTGTCCGCGCGGTGCGGATAGGCGACGTGGCCCTGCGTGCCGTGCACCGTGAGCTTCGCGTTCAGGCTGCCGCGCCGGCCGATCTTGATCATGTCGCCCAGCCGCACCGGGCAGGTCGGCTCGCCGACCAGGCAGAAGTCCGGGACCTGCCCGTGCGCTGCCATCCACTCCAGCACGCGCACGGTGCCGTCGACCGCGTCGGCCTCCTCGTCGCCGGTGATCAGCAGGCTGATCGAGCCGCGCGCCAGCCCCGCCGCCCCAGGGCCATCGGCCAGCAGCTGCGCCACGGCGGCGACGAAGGCCGCGATGCCGCCCTTCATGTCGCAGGCGCCGCGGCCATACAGCACGCCGTCGTGCACCTCGGCGGCGAACGGATCGTGCCGCCACTGCGCCGCGCCGACCGGCACCACGTCGGTGTGCCCGGCGAAGCAGACATGCGGCGCGCCGTCGCCGAGCCGGGCGAACAGGTTCTCGATCGGCCCGAAGCGCAGCCGCGTCACCGTGAACCCCAACCGCTCCAGCGCGGCGGCCAGCACCTCCTGCGCCCCGCCATCCGCCGGCGTGACCGAGGCGCAGCGGATCAGCGCCTGCGCCAGCCCCAACGGATCACGGAAGTCCTCCGGAGCCAAGCGGTTCGTGCTCGCACCCTGCTGATCATTCATCGTTGTCTTGATGCTTTCGCCAAAATTCCCGGACCTCTTCGAAGCGGGTGACCCGGTCGCCGATCTTCGCGATCTCTTTCGGATAGAAGGCGAGCATGACATCGCAGAACTCCAACATCCACCGCTTCCGCGAATAGCCGCGATTGATAGTGATCGCATTGGAGTTGGCGATCTGAACCTGCCCCCAGCCGAGTGCGCCGATCGTGAGGCAATCCCAGCCAAGCCACTCGATCGGCATGAACTTCACATCGGTGACACGAGCGGTTGTTGCCGCGACACCGTAGCTGACGAAAAGAATGACGAAATAATTGGCGTCGCTTTCGTAGAATCTGGCCAGCCGCTCAACCGACGTCAGATTGGGCATGTTGAAACGCGTATCCGTCCGATGGGTCTTGACGTTGACGACGTAATACAGACCACGCGTATCCTTGAACGCGAGGTCGGCCATAGCCCGTCTTGAAAAATCGGCCGAGTATTCCGCGCAGACCGGACCAAGCAGATCGTTGAACGAACCGGATATGATGTTCTCGATGGCGTCACCCGCCGAGCGAGGGCTTTGTGCCGTGCGGTCGGACAGGAAATCCGGGCTTTGGTTGATCCGATCCATCACCTTGCGTTCAATGTCGCTGAATAGTTGCGTATCGAAGATCGGACTTCTCATTCCGGCTCCCCCGGCAAGGGAGAGGTTGGGGCGAAGATATCGGGCTGCGATCCGTTTCGCTCATGCCCGGCGCGCGACGGAGACGAATTGCGCTCCCAGAAGACACCGCCGGAGTAACCCTGGATGACAGGGTTTCCCCGAGCCAGTTCGAGGCGGCGCTCCGCCAACAGACAATAGTCCCGCTCGATTTCGATACCCACATAGCGACGGCCGAGCTTCATGGCGACGACGGACGTCGTGCCGGAGCCCAGGAATGGATCCAGAATGAGGCCTCGTGGCAACGTGCTTGCGAGCACCAGCTTCGCGATCAGCTTCTCGGGCTTCTGCGTTGGATGGTCGGTGTTCTCCGGCATCGACCAGAACGGCACGGTGATGTCGGTCCAGAGATTGGACGGATGCGTCGTCCTGTAGTCGCCATCGGCACCGGATTCCCAGTCCTTCGGTCTGCCATCCTGGTGCTTGTATGGCGCCAGCACACGGCGCTTGAGCTTCACCGCGTCCACATCGAACGCATAATCCTCGCCCGCAGTGCAGAACCATATGTCCTCGGAACAATTCTTCCAGTTCCGTGCCGCGCCCCGGCCCTTCTCACGCTCCCAGGTGATACGGTTGCGGACGATGAAGAATTCCCGCGCGACGCGATGCGCGATCTCAGATGTCCGCCACTCACTACAGATGTAGATCGATCCTGTCGGGGTCAGGAGCGCCCGCGCCAAAGACAGCCAGGAACGCAGCCATGCCTCATACTCGGCCTCGGCCATCCGACTGAATACGGTGCCGTTGAACGACTTGGTCAGGTTGTAAGGCGGATCGGCGATCACGAGATCGAAGGCCGCACGCGGCAGATGCTGCATCACCTCCACTGCATCGCCCAGGATCGTCCTGTCGATGCAGTTCGCCAGTTCAGCCGGACGATGCAGCGTGGCCAAGCGTGGACTTAACCGGCTCGCGTCATCCGCGGACAATGTCAACGTGCGGTTGCGCGGCGCGCGCGCGGCCGCCGTGGCCGAGCAGTTTCCAGCGACCGTTACCACGTGAGCGCCCGCTGCGCGCAGGTGGGATGGGACGTCATCGCCCGATGCCACGGGCCGGCTGGCGACCCCGATCCCAGCTCGACAGACAAGCGCGCACCACCCAGCAACGCGTTCAATCGCGCAACAATTCGTTGATCGAGGTCTTCGCCCGCGTCTGCGCGTCCACCGTCTTGACGATCACCGCGCAATACAGCGACGGCCCCGGCGCGCCGTCGGGCAGCGCCCGGCCCGGCAACGAACCCGGCACCACCACGGAGTAGGCCGGCACGCGCCCGACATGGATCTCGCCGGTGGCGCGGTTGATCACCTTGGTCGAGGCGCCGATGAACACGCCCATCGAAAGCACGCTGCCGCGCTCGACGATCACGCCCTCGGCCACCTCGGAACGCGCGCCGACGAAACAATCGTCCTCGATGATCACCGGGTTGGCCTGCAGCGGCTCCAGCACGCCGCCGATGCCGACCCCGCCGGACAGGTGGCAGTTGGCGCCGATCTGCGCGCAACTGCCGACCGTGGCCCAGGTGTCGACCATGGTGTTGCGCCCGACATGGGCGCCGACATTGACGAAGCTCGGCATCAGCACGACGCCCGGGGCGATATAGGCCGAGCGGCGCACCACCGCGCCCGGCACCGCGCGGAAGCCGGCCTGGCGGAAGCGGTTCTCGCCCCAGCCGGCGAACTTCATCGGCACCTTGTCCCAGACCTTGGCACCGCCCGGCCCCTCCATCACCACCGAATCGGTCAGCCGGAACGACAGCAGCACCGCCTTCTTGAGCCATTGGTTGACCCGCCAGCCGCCCGGGTCGGCGGCGGACCCCGGCTCGGCCACCCGCACCTTGCCCTCGTCCAGCGCGTCCAGCGCCGCGTCCACCACGTCGCGATCGTGCCCCTTGGTCGCGGCGGACAGCGTCTCGCGCTGCTCCCACAGCCGTTCGATCGGTGGCTCCAACGGGTGCTGACTCATCGGCGCGGGGTCCCCAGGTTGCGGCGGCGGACGATGGAGAGACCCCCGTCTCCTGTCAACGCGACCTGCGTACGGAAGAAGGTTGGGGCTTCGCCCCAAACCCCACCAAGGGGCGCTGCCCCATTGGGGAACCCCGCCAAGGGCGGAGCCCTTGGAACCCTTCACTGGGAGTGTGGGGAGGGGGAGGGGGCGAAGCCCCGACTTTCACCTACCATTGTGCGCGTGACGGAAACCTTTCGTTAGCCGGCATGAGGTGAAATGCGTTGACTGCGCGGCCCGGATCGTTCCAAGGATCGTTCGCTCATGAGTTCGTCCAGTGCCGGGGAAGTCCCTTCGCCGGCTGCTTCGCGTGCCGCAGGCCCCGCGCGGCCAACCGACAGCGGGCTGTTCGTGCCGCTGCGCAACGCCCTGCTCGACAGCCGGCAACGCTGGCGCGACCTGGTCGACCTGGCAGCCGATTTCGCGTTCGAGACGGACGCGTTCGGCCGCTTCAGCTTTGTCATGCCGGATCCGGCGCTCGGCTGGTCGGCGATGGCCTTGCTCGGCCAACAGGCCGAGCGGCTGCTGGCGGAGCCGGTCGAGAACGGCGGCTTCAATCCGTTCGCCACGACGCAGCCGATCCGCCGGGTGCGGACCTGGCTGAAATGCGCTGACGGCGCGCTGGTCTGCATCGCGCTTGCGGTCGCTCCGCTGCTGGACGGCAGGGGTCGCCAGATCGGCGTGCGCGGCCTGGGGATCGACGTGACCGAGCAGGACGGCACGGAAGCGCAGATTGCCGCGATGCTGCGTCGCAGCGAGGTGCTGGACCACATCCTGACCGTCATGCGCAACGAGGTGGCGCCGTCCAACGTGGTGCGCGCGGCGCTCGATGCGTTGGCCGGTGCGCTTGGCGCGGATGGAGTTGCGATCATCGACACCGATCAGGCCGGCGCCGAGCCGAAGATGACGCACCAGGTCAACACCCGCCTGACCCGGATCGACCCGCCCGAAACCGACCCGCCCAGGACCGACAAGTCGGAACCCGACAGCCCGGAACCCGGCAGGCTGGAACCCGGCAGGCCGGAACCCGACAGCCTGGAACCCGACTGGCCGGAACCCGACCGGCCCGCGCCCGGCACCTCGGAGGCCGACAGGTTCGCCGCCGAGCGGGTCGGCGGCGCCCAGGTGCTCGCCACCGCCGCCAGGTTGCTGGCGGGCGGTGCCGACATCCCCGCGCAGGGCGTCACCGAGGACGGGCGGCCGGTGCTGGTCAGCGCCTGCAACACCAGGGTCGGCGCCAAGGCCGGCTTGGTGCTGTGGCGGGCGCCGGGCGCGCGAGCCTGGGATCTCGACGACCGCCTGCTGGCCGGCGCCGCGACGCTGGTGGTGCGGGTCGTGCTGGAGCAGGAGGTCATGCAGCACGAGATGGCGTTGCAGGCGCGCACCGATACGCTCACCGGCCTGTTCAACCGCCGCGCCTTCCTCGAGGAGCTGCCGCGCCATCTCGACCGGCTCGACCGCGACGAGCGGTGCGGCACGCTGATGTATGTTGACCTCGACAACTTCAAGCCGGTCAACGACCAGTTCGGCCATCATGTCGGCGACGAGGTGCTCTGCGCGGCGGCGCGGATGTTGCGCAACCTGGTGCGTCCGACCGACCTGGTGGCGCGGCTCGGCGGCGACGAGTTCGCCGTCTGGATGAACGGCGCCGACCACATGACGGCCGCCGAACGCGCCGAGTATTTGCGCGTCAACGCGCCGCACGCGCTGGCCGAGATCGCCCCCGGGTTGAAGATGCGGCTCAGCATGTCGATCGGCATCGCCTCGCGGGAGGCTGGCAGCGACGAAAACATCGACAGCATGATGCGGCGTGCCGATCTGGCGATGTATGCGGTCAAGCGCGGCGGCCGCGGCCATTGGCGCGTGTCCCATAAGGCGCCGGCGTGAGCTGGCGGCTGTCATGACCCGGTGCGTCGTCATGAGCCGGCCGCACCTCATGGTGGTCGCGTCGCGGCCTGGCAAGCCGCCAGCGGACGGGACGGCGGCGGAGCGGCGGATGGCGGAAGAGAACGACCCCGGCGGCTCCATGCTGGATCGGATCGGGCCGGACGGGAGCTTGCCGGACGGGAGCGTGCCGGACGGGAGCGTGCCGGAGGGAAACCTGCCGCAAGGAGACCTGCCGCAAGCGAAAGCGCCGGAGGCGGGCGCGCCGGGCGGGATCACCCACGACGAAGCGGGGCGCGTCCGGCTGGGCGCCGCGGCCAGCACCCCCGCCGAAATCCTGCTGAAGCTCGCCCTCGATCCGTCGATCACGGTGCGCACCGCACTGGTGCTCAACCCGGCGGCGCCGCCGGCGGCGCTCGGCCTGCTGGCGCGCGACGCCGATGAGCGGGTGCGCGCGCTGCTCGCCGGCAAACTGGCCGCGCTCGCCCCGCGCCTGACCGCCACCGAGCGGGCGCGGCTCAATCGGCAGACCGTCGAGGCACTCGGCTGCCTGATCGAGGACACGGCGGTACGGGTTCGCGCCGCCATCGCCGAGGTGGTCAAGGAGATGCCGAACGTCCCGCGCGAGCTGGTGCTGCGCTTGGCGCGCGACACCGAAATGGAGGTGGCCGGGCCGGTGATCCGCCTGTCGCCGCTGCTGACGCAGGCGGACCTGCTGTCGCTGCTGGCGGCGTCCGGCGCGCCGGAGGTGGCGCTCGCCATTGCCCGCCGCCCCGACCTGACCGCGGACGTGGCCCATGCCGTCGCCGAGACCGCCGACAGCGCGGCCATCCGCGCCATGCTGCTCAACCACTCGGCGCAGATCCGCGAAGCGACCCTCGACGCCCTGATCGCGCGCGCCGCCGAGCAGGTCGCCTGGCATGCGCCGTTGGTTCGCCGCCCCAACCTGTCGGCCCGCGCCGCCGATGCGCTGTCGCACATCGTCGCCGATACGCTGCTGGCCGAGCTTGCCAGCCGCGCCGACCTGGCCCCCTCGGTCGCCGCCGAGCTGCGCACGCGCCTGACCGCGCGGCTGCAGCACGCCGCGGCGCCGGCGCGGCCCGACCCCGCCCCGACCTGCGCCATGCCGACCCGCGCGATCCCGATCGGCGCCACCCCGACCGACGCCACCCCGACCGACGCCCCGGCACGCAGCGCGGCCGCGATGCCGGGCGCCACCGGCGCGCGACCCGACAGCCTGGCCGATGCCCATGTCCGTGCCGCCGCCGGGCAGCTCACCGAGACCGACCTGCTTGGCGTGGTCGGTCGGGGTGAGGCGCGGCTGGCCGCGGCGATGCTCGCGGTCGCGGCCAATGTGCCGCTGGCGGCGGTCGAACGCGCGGCAACCCTGCGCAGCGCCAAGGGCGTGGTGAGCCTGGTCTGGCGGGCCGGGTTCAGCATGAAGGTTGCGGTCCCGCTGCAGAGCCTGCTGACCCGCCTGGCGCCCAGCGCATTGCTCGCCCCCGGCCCGCGCGGCAGCTTCCCGCTGGCGCCCGAGGAGATGCGTTGGCAGATCCAGTTCCTCGGTCGCGGCGTTGCGCTCGCGCAGCCGGGGAGCGCTCTGGTTGACCCCGGATGACCGTCCCGGGAGACCGCCACATGACGGTCCCCGGCGATCGCCGGAGGACGGTCGCCCGCTATCGCCGGATGATCGTCCCCGGCCCGGCGTCGGTGAACAGCTCCAGCAGGCAGGCGTGCGGCACCCGCCCATCCAGGATCACCGCCCCGCGCGCGCCGTTGCGCACCGCATAGGTGCAGGTCTCCACCTTCGGGATCATGCCGCCCGAGATCATGCCCGAGGCGATCGCCGCCTCCACCTCGGCCACGGTCATCTCCGGCGACCAGCCGCTTCTCGCCGTCCAGCACGCCGGCGACGTCGGTCAGCATCAGCAGCCGCGTGGCCTGCAGCGCCCCGGCGATGGCGCCCGCCACGGTGTCGGCGTTGATGTTGTAGGTCTGGCCGTCGACGCCGAGACCCACCGGCGCGATCACCGGGATCAGCCCGCCGCCGGTCAGCGCGTGGATCACCCGGACGTCGATCTCCACCGGCTCGCCGACGAAGCCGAGGTCGAGCACGCTCTCGATATGGCTGTCGGGGTCCTTCCTGGTCCGCTCGAGCTTCTTGGCGCGCACCAGCCCGCCATCCTTGCCGCAGATGCCGACGGCCAGCGCGCCGGCCTTGGTGATCAGCCCGGCGACGTATTTGTTCACCGTGCCGGCCAGCACCATCTCCACCACCTCGACCATCGCCGCGTCGGTGACGCGCAGCCCGTCGACGAAGCTGGACTGGATCGCCAGGCGCTTCAGCATCGCATTGATCTGCGGTCCACCGCCATGCACCACGACCGGATTGATCCCGACATGCTTCAACAACGCGATGTCGCCGGCGAACTGCTCGGCGAGGCTCTCCTCGCCCATCGCGTGGCCGCCGTACTTCACCACGATCGTCGCCCCGGCGTAGCGGCGCAGGAACGGCAGCGCCTTGGCGAGCGTCACGGCCTGCTGGGTGGCGGCCTCAAGGTCGGTGGGCGAGCCGGTCATACTGCGTCCTCGGCGTGGCGCGGCGGCGGGACGCCAGTCCGCGGGGCCATGATCGCGGGCGTGTACGGCGGGGCCGGCCGCCGGTCAACCGCGGCGCGCCGGCCGCGCGGCGCGGTCGGGGGAGGCGAAGGAAGGCTGGGGCTTCGCCCCAGACCCCACCAAGGGGCGCTGCCCCTTGGAACCCCGCCAAGGGCGGAGCCCTTGGAACCCTTGACTGGGAGTGTGGGGAGGGGAAGGGGGCGTGGGGCCGGGTGTCAGTGCCGCCCCTCGCGAGGGGCGGCACTGACACCCGGCCCCACGCCCCCTTCCCCTCCCCACACTCCCAGTCATGGAGTTCCAGAGGCCGCTGCCTCTGGTGGGGGGTCCAGGGGGGCAACGCCCCCTTGGCGGGGTTCGGGGCGGAGCCCCAGCCTTCCTGCTCCCCCGACCGCGCCGCGCGGCCGGCGCACCCGCGGTTGACCGGCGGCCGGCCCCATCCCAGGCTGCACCCGCTCAGCCGGCGGCCCTGCGCGGCGGCGCGGCACGGCCACACCGATCCACCCATCGAGGAGACGCACATGCACTGGACCGATCGACGCGAACGCTTCCGGGCGGTGCTGCTGGGCACCGAATGCGTGCATCCCGGTTCCGTCTTCGATCCGATCTCCGCGCGCATCGCCGAGGAGCTTGGCTTCGAGATCGGCATGTTCGCCGGCTCCATCGCCTCGTTCACCGTGCTCGGCGTGCCCGACCTGATCGTGCTGACGCTGACCGAGTTCGCCGCGCAGGCCTACCGCATCAACCGCGCCGGCAAGCTTCCCCTGCTGGTTGACGCCGACCACGGTTACGGCAACGCGCTGAACGTGATGCGCACGATCCAGGAGCTGGAGACCGCCGGTGTCGCCGCCGCTTCGATCGAGGACACCTTGCTGCCGCGCACCTATGGCGAAACCAGGCCCACGCTGATTTCGATCGACGAGGGGGTCGGCAAGATGCGTGCGGCGCTGGCGGCGCGCGAGGACAGCAGCTTTGCCGTGGTCGGGCGCACCAGTGCGGCGGCGATGACCGGCACGGCGGATGCCGTGGCGCGGGCCAAGGCCTACCAGGCGACCGGGGTGGATGCGCTGTTCTTCGCCGGGCGGATCACCCGCGACCAGCTCGACGCGATCGCCGCCGAGGTGAAGATCCCGATCGTGCTCGGCGGGCTGAGCGGCGACATGCAGGACAAGCCGTATCTCGCCAGCCGCGGCGTGCGCATCGCGCTACAGGGCCACCAGCCGTTCTCGGCCGCGGTGCAGGCGGTCTACACCACGTTGAAGGCGCTGCGGGACGGCACGAAGCCGGCCGAACTGACCGGGGTCGCCTCGGCCGAGACGATGGCAAGGCTGACCCGCGAGGGCGACTACAAGAGCTGGACCGAGCGCTTCCTCGGCGGCTGATGGCCGCCCGCCGGCGTCGACACGGCCGCCAAATGGTCTGACCTGCCCCGCGAAACTGGCCCTTTTGCCCCGGCCAATTCTCTGTCGTGTTGGCCCGCTGGGCTGGGGCCGGAGGTCGAGATGGAAACCATTCGCGTGGTCTGCGGGCACGACTGCCCCGACATGTGCTCGCTGCTCGCGCATGTCGAGGACGGGCGCGTCGTGCGCGTGGAAGGCGACCCCGCCCAGCCGTTCACCGCCGGCTTCGCCTGCGCCCGCGTCAACCGCGACGCCGAGCTGGTGCATTCGCCGGACCGCCTGACCTCGCCGCTGCGCCGCACCGGCCCGAAGGGCGCGGGACAATTCGCGCCGATCACCTGGGACGCGGCGTTGGACGAGATCGCCGCGCGGTGGAAAACGGTCATTGCCGAGTTGGGTCCATCGGCGTTGTTCGGCTATGCCTACAGCGCCCACCAGGGTCAGATGAACCGCGGCCTGGTGAACGGGCTGTTCCACGCGCTCGGCGCCAGCCGGCTGCAGCCCGGCACGGTCTGCGACACCTGCTGCGAGGCCGCGTGGGACGCCACGGTCGGCCCGATCGGCGGCGCCGATCCCGAAACGGTGGAACACTCCGACCTGGTGATCGCCTGGGGCGCCGACCTGGTCACCACCAACGTGCATTTCTTCGCCCGCGTGGAGCAGCTGCGCCGCACCGGCGTGAAGCTGGTCGTGATCGATCCGCGCCGCAGCCGCACCGCCGCGCGGGCCGACTGGCACATCCCGGTCCGCATCGGCACCGATGCCGCGCTGGCGCTGGGCGTGATGCACATCCTGGCGCGCGACGGGCGGTGCGACCGCGCCTACCTCGCCGCCAACACCATCGGCTTCGACCGGCTGGAACAGGACGTGCTGCCGCGCTTCGATCCCGCGCGCACCGCCGCCATCACCGGCCTCGCGGTGGCCGATATCGAGCGCCTCGCCGCGCTCTACGGCAATGCCAGGGCCGCCTTCATCCGCCTGGGCGAGGGCATGACGCGGCTGCTGCACGGCGGCCAGGCGATGCGCGCCGTGGCGTTGCTGCCCGGCGTCACCGGCGCCTATGCGCGGCGCGGCGGCGGCGCGCTGCTGATGACCGCGGCGTCCTGCGCGCTGAACTACGACGCCGTGCGCAAACCGTCCGGCCCGGCAACGACACGGCTGGTCAACCATCTGCGCCTCGGCGAGGCCCTGCTGGAGCTGCGCGACCCGCCGATCCGTGCCTTGTTCGTCTCGGCGAACAATCCGGCGGTAACCTGTCCCGACACGACCAAGGTGCGCCGCGGCCTGCTGCGCGAGGATCTGTTCACCGTGGTGCACGACCCATTCCTGTCGGTCACCGCGCGCTATGCCGACATCGTGCTGCCGGCGGCGACCTACCTGGAGACCGAGGACCTGTATCGCGCCTATGGCGCCTACTACCTGCAATACGGCCCGCGCGCCGTGGCTCCGCTTCCCGGTGCGCGCTCCAACGTCGACTTCGCGCAGGACCTCGCCGCCCGCATGGGCCTGACCGACCCGGTGTTTCGCATGTCGCAGGATGACATGCTGCGCGCCCTGTTCGACGGCGCCGCCGGCCCGGCGGCAGCGCTCGATCCGGTCGAGGTGAAGACCGCCGGTCCCATCCGCCTCGCGCCCGAGGGGCCGCAGCGGTTCCGCACGCCGTCCGGCAAGCTGGAATTCTATTCGGCGGCGCTGGCCGCGCAGGGCCTGCCGCCGATGCCCGACTGGGCGCCCGACCCGGACGAGCAGCGCGAGGCCGCGCGCTGGAAGCTGCGCCTGCTGACCGCGCCCGGCTATTTCCAGAGCCACACGGTCTATTCCGCCGTCGCGTTCCTGCGCCGCCGCGAGGGACCCGCCGTCTGCGTCCTGCACCCCGACGACGCCGCGGCCCGCGCCCTGGCGGACGGCCAGCCGGTGCGGCTGTTCAACGACCGCGGCGAGGTGGTGTTCACGTTGCGGATCAGCGATGAAGTCCCGTCGGGCGTCGTCCTGGTGCCCGGCCAGCGCCCGGATTCCGAGGCGATTTCCGGCACCGTCAACATGCTCTGCTCCGACCGCTACACCGACATGGGCGAGGGCGCGACCTATCAGAGCACCTGGCTCGACGTCGCCGCCTGCGCGCAGGCCCCCAGGTCGGCGGCATGAACGACCTCGTGCTGCACCCGGACGCGCCGCTCGACGCGCATCTTGCCGATGCCGGCTACGTCTTTGTCGCCGCCGCGGCGATGCACCAGGCGCTGGCGGCGGCCGGTCCGCTGACCGACTGGGGCGAGTTCGTTGCCAGTTGGCAGGCGCTCGACCTCGACACCTACATGGCCGACGGTGGGCGCTACCGCCGCCGGCGCCACGCCGTGTTCGCCGCCACCGCGGCGGGCGCGATCCGCCGCCAGCCGCATCGGGCGCATTACCAGACGCGGGACTACAACAAGCTGAACGGCGGGATCGCGCGCTGGTTCTCCCCGCTCACCGAGGCGATCGGCGCGGGCGCCAGCCTGGCCACCATCCTGCGCTTCTGCCATCGCCTGTTCGCCGGTCTCGCCCCGGCGACGCGCGCCTGGGACATCGAAGTGCACCAGTTCCGCATCGAGGCGCGGCCGGGCGAGGCGGGGCAGCCGACACCGGAGGGCGTGCACCGCGACGGCGTTAACTACGTGCTGGTGCTGTTGATCGGGCGGCGGAACATCGCCAGCGGAACGACCACGATCCATGATCTGGAGAAGCGCCTGTTGGGCAGCTTCACGCTGACCCATCCGTTCGATGCGGCCCTGGTGGACGATACGCGGGTGTATCATGGCGTCACGCCGGTGCAGCCGCTGGACCCCGCGCTGCCGGGGCATCGCGATGTGCTGGTGGTGACGTTTCGTGCGGCGCGGGCGGGGGACTGACCGCCGATCGATTGGTCGGGGCAGGGCAGGGACACACCCCCAACCAGCCGTGCCGCTGGATCGTCCCGCAAGCAAGGTCCACCACAGAGGCACGGAGACACCGAGAAGAAATCGAATGCGCCTCACGCAAAGCGTCATCCCGATCCTTCTCGGTGTCTCTGTGTCTCTGTGGTGAATTTTCTTGCGATGGATCGAACGCCCGTCTTGTGTGGCCGCTCCCCCCAACCGGGTCTACGCTGCCGCGCGGAACCAAACCGGAGGATCGCCCCATGGCGCGCGTGCCCTATCTCGAACCATCCGATCTGGCGCCGGCCGATCAGGACCTGCTGAAGCGCCCGATCACGCTGTTCAAGGCGCTGGTGAACTCGCCCAAGGCGGCGCGCGCGTTCCATGGGCTGGGCGACTACATCCGCTACGGCAGCAAGCTGGACATGCGGCTGCGCGAGCTGGCGATCCTGCAGGTCGGCTGGCTGGCGCGCGCGCCCTATGAGTGGTCGCACCACGTCAAGCTCGGCCTCGATTTCGGCGTCACCGAGGCCGACATCCAGGCGCTGATCGACGACACCGACGGCAAGCCCAGCAGCCTCGACACGCTCACCCGCCAGGTGCTGCGCGCGGCGCGCGAGATGACCACCGACGGCGAGATGTCGGACGCCAGCTTCGCCGCGCTGCAGGCGGCGCTCGGCAACGAACAGGTCGTTGACCTCACCATCACCATCGCCTTCTACAATGCCGTGGTGCGGGTGCTGGCGACGTTGCGGATCGACGTGGAGGACGATTTCATGCCGTACCTGCACCGTTTCCCGTTGCCGGCGGGCTAATCCCACCTGTCGCACGGTCTCCCCCGCGCGGGGTCCGCGGCGCCGGCCTGCTGCCAGCCACGCCCAGGTTTCCCCAAGGCACGGCCGGGGGTTTCGCGCCGGCCGATCCGTCCGTATCGGCCCCGGCGCGAAACCGCCCCGCTGGTGCGTTGCGGCACGGGAACGCCCTCCGCCATCATCGCGCGACAGTGCGAGACAGGCGGGCTAGACTGCCACCCCCATGGCAGCGGGAGGCAAAGGTGCTGATCGGCGTTCCGAAGGAAATCAAGACCCACGAGTATCGCGTCGGGCTGACCCCGGCCGGGGCGCGCGAGCTGATGCACCACGGCCACCAGGTCCTGGTGCAGCAGGGCGCCGCCGCGGGCATCGGGTTCGCCGATGACGCCTACCGCGCCGCCGGCGCCGAGATCGCCCCCGACGCCGCCGCGGTGTTCGCCGCCGCCGACATGATCGTCAAGGTCAAGGAACCGCAACCGGCGGAGATCGCCCGGCTGCGCGCCGGCCAGGTGCTGTTCACCTACCTGCACCTCGCCGCCGACAAGGCGCAGACCGAGGGACTGGTCCGTTCCGGCGCCACCTGCATCGCCTACGAAACGGTCACCGACCGGCTCGGCGGCCTGCCGCTGCTGGCACCGATGAGCGAGGTCGCCGGGCGGATGTCCGTGCAGGTCGGCGCGCATTGCCTGGAGCGCGAGCAGGGCGGCGCCGGCATCCTGCTGGGCGGCGTCCCCGGCGTGCCGCCGGCCCGCGTCGTGGTGATCGGCGGCGGCGTCGCCGGCACCAACGCCGCGCGCATGGCGGTGGGGCTGGAGGCCTCGGTGATCGTCCTCGATCGCTCGCTGCCGCGGCTGAAGGAGCTGGATCTGCAATTCGGCCCGCGCGCCACCACCGAATTCGCCACCGCCGAGGCGATCGAGCGCGCGGTGCTGGGCGCCGACCTGGTGATCGGTGCGGTGCTGGTGCCGGGTGCCGCGGCGCCGAAGCTGGTCTCCCGCGCGCTGCTGCAACGCATGCGGCCGGGCTCGGTGCTGGTTGACATCGCCATCGACCAGGGCGGCTGTTTCGAGACCAGCCGGCCAACCACGCACTCGGCGCCGACCTATGTCGAGGAAGGCGTGGTGCATTACTGCGTCACCAACATGCCCGGCGCGGTGGCGCGCACCTCCACCTTCGCGCTGACCAACGCGACCCTGCCGTTCGTGATCGCGCTGGCCGAGAAGGGTTTTCGCGATGCGCTGCGCGACGATCCGCATTTGCGCGACGGATTGAACGTGCATGCCGGCCAGGTCACCTACCAGGCCGTGGCGCACGATGTGGGGTTTCCCTACGTCGCGGCGGAGACCTTGCTCGCCGGGACTTGAGGCTTTGCGTGGTTGGCGCGTTGCCGGCCCGCTCGCCGCAGCGTTGGCGCTCGGCACGATGCTGGCCGGCTGCGCCGATCCGGCTTGGGGCTGCACCGCGCCGGCCAGCCACGCCATGCTGGTGGCCGACTTGTTCTTCGGCCGCAGCATCGCGCTGACCGCGCAGCGCGCCGGCAGCGCGGAGGTGACCGACGCGCAGTGGGCGGGGTTCGTGCGCGATGTGCTCACCCCGGCCTTCCCGGACGGGCTGACCGTGCTCAATGCCGCGGGCCAATGGCGCGACCCGGCGAGCGGGGCGATCAGCCGCGAACCTTCCATGCTGGTCATCGTCGCCGCGCCGGATACCGAGCCGACGCGGCGCAACCTGGACGCGGTGATGGCGCAGTACCCGGGCGCAGTTTCAGCAGCAGTCGGTCGGCCTCGTGCTACGGCGCGACTGCACGAATTTCTGAATCCGGCGGCCCGGCGCGCGACCCTACCTGGCGACCGCTTCCGTGCCGGCCGTCCCGTAGGTCTTGAAGCGCTCGCGCGCCGCCCGCAATTCGGCCGAGCTCAGTAGCCGCAGCTTCCCCGCCGCGCGGGCCAACAGGTATTGCCGCGCCAGCGTCTCCAGCGTGATGGCGCCGCTCAGCGCATCGTCCGCGGTCGCACCGGTGACGATCATGCCGTGGTTGGCCAGCAGGCACGCGGTGCGCCCGGCCAGCGCCGCCACCGCCACCTCGGCCAGCGCCGGCGTGCCGAAAGTGACGTACGGCGCGCAGCGCACGTCGTCGCCACCGAACCGGACCACCAGGTAATGGAACCCGGGCAGCGGTTCGTTCAGACAGGCCAGCGCGGTGCAGGCGTCCGCATGGGTGTGCACGATCGCGCCCACATCCGCATAGGCACGATAGATCGCCGCGTGCATGAACCACTCGCTCGACGGCGCACGCTTGCCGCGCGCCGCGCCGTCCAGTGTCGTCGCGACCGGGTCGGCGTCGGCGATCGTTGCGGCCGAGCAGCCCGACGGCGTGATCACCATGCCGCGCCGCGTGCGCAGGCTGACATTGCCGGAGCTGCCGGCGCTCATGCCGGCCCGCCCCAGCGCGCGGTAGACCCCGGCGACCCGGCGTTTCGACGTTGTCATAACCTACTCCCCCTCCCCTTGAGGGAGGGGGGCGGGGGGAGGGGTTCGGGCGCACGAACCTTCGGTGCGACCGTGGCACCGACCCCTCCCCCCAGCCCCCTCCCTCAAGGGGAGGGGGAGTATGTTACGCCTCACATCAAAAACACGCCCTTGCCGTCCGCCTGCCTGTCGAACAGCTTGTAGGCTTCCACCGCCTGTTCCAGCTTCCAGCTATGGGTGAACAGCTTGTCCACGTCGATCTTGCGCTCCACCGAGAACCGCGCGCACTCGGCCTGGATGACGTTGGAGAAGGTCCACGACGCCACCAGCGTCATCTGCCGGCGCAGCAGATGCGGGCTGACGTCGATCTTCACGTCGCCGCCCTCGCCGACGAAGCACATCGTGCCCCAGACCTTGGTGCTGCGGATGGCGTTCAGCCGCGCCTCCGGATTGCTCGAGGTGTCCAGCGTCAGGTCGGCGTAGCGCCCATGGGTCAGCTGCTTGATCGCCGCGACCGGGTCGTTGGAGCCGGGGTTCACCACCTCGTCGGCCCCGAACGCCTGGGCGCGCGCAAGGCGTGAGGGACTGATGTCGAGCGCGATCACCCGCGCGCCCATCGCCTTGGCGTATTGCGTGCCGGCCAACCCCACAGGCCCCTGGCCGAAGATCGCGATCGTGTCGTTTCCGGACAGGTTCATCCGTCGCAGCGCGCTATAGGCGGTGCCGGAGCCGCAGGCGATCGCCGCGCCGGCCGAGAACGACAGCTCGTCCGGCAGCGGCACCAGCGTGTTGGCCGGCACCTTCAGGTACTTCGCGTGCCCGCCATGCGCATTGGCGCCGTAGACCTTCACCGGCACCTCCTGGCACAATTGCTGCCAGCCGGAGCGGCAATGATTGCACTGCGTGCAGCCCTGGTAGTGGTGCACCATCACCCGCTCGCCGATCCGCGCCTCCCGCGCGGTCACGCCCGGGCCGACCGCGGCCACCACCCCGCACGGTTCGTGCCCGGCGATCACCGGGTCGGGGTTCTGCGGAAACCCGGTGGCCGCCCGCTCCCCGCCCTTCGGGCGGCGGTACTGGTGCAGGTCGCTGCCGCACATGCCCGAGGCCTTCATCTCCACCACCACCTCGTCGGGGCCCGGGGTGGGGTCGGGGAATTCCATCAGTTCGAGTTCGCGTCCGCCGGTGAACACCACGCCACGCATTGTTTCCTCCTGTGTCTGCCTTGATCTTTGGCTTCCTCTGGGCTCAGCTCCGCGGCGCTTCCGGGGTCGGGAACAGCAGCGGGAAGGCACTGTGCACGTGCGGCTGCGTCACCACCGGCGCACCGAAGTGCAGGAACGACCGGTCCAGCTCGCGCAGCGAGGTCGCGCCCAGCAGCGCCATCGCCACCGCGATCTCCTGCTCCAGGATCTCCAGCACGCGATGCACCCCGCCATCGCCCTCGGCGGCCAGGCCGTAGCAATACATCCGCCCGATCGCCACCGCATCGGCGCCCAGCGCGATCGCCTTCACCACATCCGTGCCGCGTGCGAAACTGCCGTCGATCACCACCCGCGCGTGGCCGCCGACCGCCTCCAGCACCTCCGGCAGCACGTCCATCGCGCCGCGGCCGTGATCGAGCTGCCGGCCGCCATGGTTCGAAACGTAAACCACATCGACGCCGCACTCGACCGCCGTCGCCGCGTCCTCGGCGGTGGCGATGCCTTTCAGGATCAGCGGAATCGCATGCTTGTCCTTGAAGCGGCGCACGTTGTCCCAGGTGAAGCCCGCCTGGAACTCATGGCCGGTGGCGGCGGCGCGCCACGGCTTGACGAAGCGCGCCACCATGTCGCGCTCGCGCCGCGAATAGGCGGCGGTGTCGACGGTGATGCAGAACGCGTCGTAGCCGGCGGCGATCGCGCGCTGCGTCACCGCGTTCACCCAATCATCGTCGCCGCGCACATAGAGCTGGAAGATCTTTGCCCCGGTCGCCGCCTTGGCGATCTCCTCCAGCCCCGGCTGGGTCACCGAGCTGACGATGATCGGCACGCCGAACGCCGAGGCGCCGCGCCCGGCCGTGACACCACCGCCGGAATGGAACGATTCCAGCGATCCGACCGGCGCCAGCATCACCGGAATGCGTAACGACATGTTCAGCAACGTCGTCGAGGTATCCACCTGCGAGACGTCGCGGCAGACCCGCGGGCGGAACGCGATGGAATCGAGCGCCATGCGGTTGCGCCGCATCGTGGTCTCGGTCTCGGTCGCGCCGACCAGGTAGCCCCAGGTGTTGCTGTTCAGCTTCTTGCGCGCCTCGGGGATGAACTCCTGCAGCGTCTGGTAGTCCCCGCTGGGGTCCAACAGGTGTGGTGCTTCCGGCATCGCGCGTTGCTCCCGATCTGACCCGGCTATCAGGCCCAAGGACCGCCGTCAGGGCAAGAGGGCAGGGGGTTCCTCGAGGCAATCGGGGGAAGCGTAAGGAAGGCCGGGGCTCCGCCCCAGACCCCGCCAGGGGGCTTTGCCCCCTGGACCCCCACCAGAGGCAGCGGCCTCTGGACTCCATGACTGGGAGTGTGGGGAGGGGAAGGGGGCGTGTGGGCAAGGCGTCGAGAGCGCCCGTCGCGACGGGCGCTCCCGACGCCTTGCCCACACGCCCCCTTCCCCTCCCCACACTCCCAGTCCGGGGTTCCAAGGGCTCCGCCCTTGGCGGGGTTCCAAGGGGCAGCGCCCCTTGGTGGGGTCTGGGGCGAAGCCCCAGCCTTCCTTCGCTTCCCCCGATCACCCTCGGGGCCTCCGCCGTCAGTGCAGCACCGGCCGGGTCGCCGGCAGCGCCCGCAGCATCTGCCGCCGGGCTCGGGTGCAGGCAAGCACCAGCTCGTGCATCTCGTGCTCGGCGATCCGCGTGAGTTCGCGGAACTGTCCGAGCGAGACGGCGATGTCGGCTTGCTCCGCCGGCTTGTCCAGGTTCTCTGCCACCTCACGCGTGCCTTCGAGGATGGCGCGCAGGTCCGCCAGCACGCGGAGCGCCCGGTGCGCCCGCTCCGGCAAGTCCAGGCTCTCTTGGTCGCCGAACAGCCCCTCGATGAACCCGTCAATTTCCTCGCAACGCAGCCGGGCCAGGCTCGCCAACCCTTCGCGCGTGACCGGGACCTCGAGCCGCGTCAGACGAAACGGTGCCGATCGCTCCTGATGGTGACTGAGGCGGTTCCACAAGCCCATCACCAGGGCACCGACCAGCTCGGTGGCGGCTTCGGTGCGTTCGAAGGTCGGCAGCTCGCCGCCCCAAAGCGCCTCGACGGCTTTCATCGGCGAGGCCTGCAGATCGGGCGAGGCGATATTGCCGAGGAACCGCGTCCGCACCGCATGGAACGGCGTGGGGCACTGGTAGCGTTCCAGCAGGGCGTGCACCTGGTTGTCGCTGGCGGTTGGCGGCGTTGCGCGTCTGGCCACCGGCTTATCGTCCCCGCCGCGTGATCAATCTGCGGAAGGCGCCTTGGCCTGCATGCGCCTTCCGCGGTTCGGCTGCTGTGGTCGGCTGACCTCGTTGGGTGGGCATGCCCGCCCATCCCACGACCGCGTGCATTGGCATCGTGCGCTCCGACCCTGGCGTCGTTTGTCCGTCACATCATGGCCGGCAAGCCGCCGACCGGCAACCGGGGTGCCGATGCGCGCCGCCCCGGCATTCCCACCAGTCCGTCCCACCAGTCCGTCCCACCGGGGCATCCCGCGCTGCCACCCGGCGCCAACACCTGACGATATATGGATGGGCAAAAAAGGCTCACGTCGGTAGGGCCGGCGGTTCCCCCTTGGGCCGCGGCGCCGGGCGGGTTTCCGGCAGCGCCACCCACAGCAGGAACGTCGCGGCGAAGCCGATCAGCGCCAGGCCGAGCAGCGCCGCGGCGATGCCCAGCCAGTCGGCCACCAGCCCGCCAAGCGCGGTGCTGAAGGTCGCCCCGACACTCGATGCCAGCCCGAACGAACCGATCGCCAGATTGAGGTAGCCGGTGCGCCGCGTGACGTCGGCGGCGATCAGCGGCACCATGATGCCGAGCACCGCGGCGGTGACGCCGTCCAGCGACTGGATCAGCGCCAGCGGCACGGCGCCCGGCAGGGTCGCCAGCAGCACGCCGCGCAGCGGCAGCACCAGGAAGCCCGCCAGCAGCACCGGGCGGCGACCGAAGCGCTGGGCCGCGGTGCCGACCCATGGCGCGATCCCCGCCGCAACGATCTGCGGCAGGACGATCGCCGCCGAGACCACCAGACCGGTGTTGCCGGTGCGCATGGTCAGCGCGTTCAACGCCAGCGGCAGCATCGCGGCGTTGGCCAGCGCGAACAGCACCATGCAGGCGGCGAACACGTGCAGCGCGGAGAGACCGAAGATGTGCCAGGGGCGGTCCGGTCGTTGGCGCAATTCGCGCGGGTGCAGCATCGAGGGATGGTCGTTGCGTGGATCGGCGTAGTGCGCGGGACGGATCGCCAGCAGGGCGAGCAGCGCCGGGACCACCAGCGCGGCGGTCAGCGCGAACACCGCACGGTTCGACAACGCGCTGGCGACGACGCCCAGCATGCCGGCGGCAACCGCGTTGCCGAGTGACATGTACCTGGCATTGATGCCGAGCCGGGCGCTGTAGGCGTCGTGGCCGGCCAGCGCCAGCGTCAGCGCCGCGATCGCCGGCGTCAGGATGCCGCTGGCGGCGGCGTGCAGGATCTGCGAGGCCCACACCAGGTTACGGGCGAGCAGACCCTGGGCCGGCCAGGCGATCAGCAGCAGCGCCGAAACGCCGATCAGCACCAGGGCCGCCGTGGTCAGCCCGCGCTTGCGATGGACGTAGTCGACCAGCATGCCGGACGGCACCTGGCTCAGCATGGCGGCGGCGGTGCCGATGCTGAGCGCGACGCCGATATCGGTCTGGCTCCAGCCGCGCTGGGTCAGGTAGACGGCGATGAACGGACCGAAGCCGGTCTGCACCGCGGCGACGAAGAAGTTGAGCCAGTTGAGGCCGTGCCGCGAGGTCGGCGAAGTCATCCGGTCGTTCCCCTGCTGGGCGGCGGCATGGGTCGCCGCCCAGCAGGGTTAGCAACCGGCGCGGGCGGTGTCAGCCGGCCCCGTGACGATCATCCCCGCGTTGGGCATCCCCGCGTTGGGCATCCCCGCGTTGGGCATCCCCGCGTTGGCCCGCCCGGCCCGCCCGGCCCGCCCAGCCAACGGCCGGCCGGCCGCGCCAGGCAACGCTGTCAGCCGCCGACCGCGCGCAGGCGGGGTGCCACCGGCTGGCAGAGTTCGCCGTACAGGTCGAGATAGTCCTGCGCCATGCGCCGCGCGGTGAAGCGGCGCTCGAACTGCTGGCGCACCTTGGCGCGGTCGAGCTCGCCCAGGCGATCGATCGCGGCGACGGCTTCGTCCTCGGAGTTGACGATGAAGCCGGTCAGGCCGTCGTCCATCACCTCGGGCACCGAGCCGCAGTTGAACGCGATCACCGGCGTGCCGCAGGCCATCGACTCGATCATCACCAGGCCGAACGGCTCCGGCCAGTCGATCGGGAACAGCAACGCGTGCGCCCCGGACAGGAAGGCGGGCTTCTGGCTGTCGTCGATCTCGCCGATGAACTCGACATGGCCCTGGGCCAGCAGCGGCTTGATCTCGGTCTCGAAGTAGACCTTGTCGGCGTTGTCCACCTTGGCGGCGATCTTCAGTTTCACCCCGGCGCGCGCGGCGATGCGGATCGCCTTGTCGACGCCCTTTTCCGGCGAGATGCGGCCGAGGAAGGCGAAGTAGCTCGGCTGCACCGGCTGCGGCGTCAGCAGCCTGGCCGGCATGCCGTGCAGCACGGTGCGCGCCCAGTTCAGGCCCGGGATCGGCTTGCGCTGGTTGTTGGAGATCGAGACGAACGGCGCGTCGGGATAGCGCTCGTAGATGTCCTTGAATTCCGGCAGGTCGAGCCGGCCGTGCAGCGTGGTCAGGAACGGCGTGTTCTGCCGGCTGAACAGCGCCAGCGGGAAGTAGTCGATGTGGAAGTGCAGGATGTCGAACTCGTCGGCGCGGCGGTAGATCCGCTCGATCATCTGCATATAGATGGCGACCCAGTCGATCACCGTGGGATCCAGCCGCAGCGCCTGCGCGCGCATCGGCGCCAGGGTCGCCGAGGTGATGGAATCGCCCGAGGCGAACAGGGTCACGTCGTGCCCCATCGCCACCAGCTCCTCGGTCAGCGAGTAGACGACACGTTCGGTGCCGCCGTACAGCTTTGGTGGCACCGCTTCGAACAACGGCGAGACCTGCGCGATACGCATTCGTCGTGGACCCCTTTTGACTTGGTCAGCAAAGTAACGAGAAGCCGCTGTGCTTTGGCTTGACCAGCAGGCACACTTGCGACCATCGGGCGCAGGTTCTAGGCGGTGAATGTGGCGAAAAGTCGGCGTCTCCCGCGGCCATAAACTCATTCGCTGCCACAAAGTCGGCACGATCGCCTGCCATAAGCCCCGCCAGGCGGCGCCTCCCCGCGCCCGACCTCACCCGCAGGCCACAGGAGCAGGCGTTGCCGCGCAGCACCGAGACACCGACCCGGCTGACCGGCCTGCCGGGCGCGCAGCCCAGCACGCCGGGCGCGCTGGCCGCCCGGCGCCATCCGATCGGCTTCCTGGCGCATTATGTCGCCCGCCATCCGATCGGCCATGCCATCGTTCTGGTTTCGGTGGTCGCGGCGGTGCTGTGCAGCGTCTCCACCCAGTACGGCATGAAGCGGCTGATCGACGTCATCGCCGCCGGTCCGAACGCGGCCGAGCCAGCGGCGCAAGGCGTGTGGTCGGCATTCCTGCTGCTGTGCGCCCTGATCGCCGCCGACAACCTGCTGTGGCGGGTCGGCGGCTGGGCCGCGGCGCGCACCTTCGTCGCCGTCACCGGGGACGTCCGGCGCGACATGTTCGCCCATCTGTCCGGCCACTCGCCCGCCTACTTCGCCGAGCGGCTGCCCGGCGCGCTGGCCGGACGGATCAGCGCCACCGCCAACGCCGCCTTCACGGTGGAGAACACCGGCTCCTGGAACGTGCTGCCGCCCAGCGTCGCGGTGCTGTTCGCGCTCGGCTTCATCGCCTCGGTCAATCCGCTGATGGCCGGCGTGCTGGTGGCCCTGGCGCTCGGGCTCGGCGCGGTGATCTACGCGCTGGCGCGCCGCGGCACGCCGCTGCATCGCCAGTACGCCGGCGCCGCGGCCGAGGTGGACGGCGCGCTGGTGGACGTGATCTCCAACATGGGCGTGGTGCGCGCCTTCGGTGCCACGCTGCGCGAGCAGCGCCGGTTCGACCTCAACATCGCGGCCGAGATGGGCGCCCGCCGGCGCAGCCTGATCTATCTGGAGAAGCTGCGGCTGATCCACGCGGTGATGACGGTACTGCTGACCGCCGGCGTGGTCGGCTGGGGCATCCTGCTGTGGCAGCACGGCCAGGCCTCGGTCGGCGACATCGTCCTGCTCACCGCGCTCGCCTTCACCATCCTGCATGCCACCCGCGACCTGGCGGTGGCGCTGGTCGACCTGACCCAGCACCTGGCGCGGCTGGAGGAGGCGATCGGCACCCTGCTGGTGCCGCACGAGCTGCCCGACCGGCCCAACGCTCCGGCGCTGCGCCTCGGCGCGGGGCGCGTGGCGTTCGACCATGTGCGCTTCGCCTACCCGGCGCGCGCGCCGGTGCTGCGCGATTTCGACCTGGTGATCGAGCCCGGCCAGCGGGTCGGGCTGGTCGGCTTCTCGGGTGCCGGCAAGTCCACCGTGCTGGCGCTGCTGCAGCGCTTCTACGACACCGACGCCGGCCGCATCCTGCTCGACGGCCAGGACATCCGCGACGTGACGCAGGACAGCCTGCGCCAGGCGATGGCGATCGTGCCGCAGGACATCAGCCTGTTCCACCGCTCGGTGCTGGAGAACATCCGCTACGCGCGCCCCGACGCCACCCAGCAGGAGGTGCTGGCGGCGGCCGAGATGGCGCATTGCCGCGACTTCATCGAGGCGATGCCCGAGGGCTTCGACACCATCGTCGGCGACCGCGGGGTCAAGCTGTCCGGCGGGCAGCGCCAGCGCCTGGCGATCGCGCGCGCGCTGCTGAAGGACGCGCCGCTGCTGCTGCTGGACGAGGCCACCAGCGCGCTGGACAGCGAGTCCGAACGCGCCATCCAGGACGCGCTCGACCGGCTGATGCGCGGGCGCACGGTGATCGCCATCGCCCACCGGCTGTCCACGTTGCGCAGCTTCGACCGCATCATCGTGATGGACCAGGGCCGCATCGTCGACGACGGCTCGCCCGACGAGCTGGCGGCGCGCCCGGGTCCGTACCGCGAGCTGTTGCGCAAACAGCGCATGGATGGCATGCCCCTCGCAGCCTAGGCGCGCCGCCTGGGCCCTCCCGGCTGGGAGCCGCCTGCGCCGCCGCCTGGCGCCGCCGTCGGGCGCCGTTGCCGGGCTGATGGGGAGCGTTCGCCGTGTCGCGCCTGGTGGTGGTGTCCAACCGCGTCGCGCCGATCACCGAGGGCGAACCGACCGCCGGCGGGCTCGCCGCCGGCGTGATGGACGCGCTGAAGCAAACCGGCGGCATCTGGTTCGGCTGGAGCGGCGAGATCACCGCCGGCGCCAACTCGCGGCCCAACCCCGAGCGGACCGTGGGAGCGATCACGCTCTATACCGTCGATCTCTCCCGGCGCGACTACGACGAGTTCTACCGCGGCTTCGCCAACGGCGCGCTGTGGCCGGCGCTGCACTACCAGATCGGCCTGTCGCGCTTCGACTGGACCGAGTTCGCCGGCTACCGCCGGGTCAATACGCTGTTCGCCCAATCGCTCGCCAAGCTGGTGCGCGGGACCGACATGATCTGGGCACACGACTACCACCTGCTGTGCCTGGCCGAGGCGCTGCGCGCCGCGGGCCGGACCAACCGCATGGGCCTGTTCCTGCACACGCCGTTCCCCGCGCCGCAGGTGCTGATGACGGTGCCGGCGCACGAGGAACTGGTGCGCGCGATGTGCGCCTACGACCTGTTGGGGTTTCAGACCGAAACCGATCGCACCGCCTTCGCCGACTACGTCGTGCGCTGGGCCGGCGGGGCGGCGCTGGACGGCCGCCGGCTCAGCGCGTTCGGCCGCACCGTGCACGCCGAGGTCTACCCGATCGGCGTGCACGTCGAGGAGATCCGCACCCAGGCCGAAACCCCCACCAACCGGCGCACCGCCACGCGCATGCGCGCGACCCTGCTGGACAACCTGATCCTCAGCGTCGACCGGCTGGACTACTCGAAAGGGCTGCGCCAGCGCTTCGGCTCGTTCGAGCGGTTCCTGCAGGACTACCCCGCGTGGCACGGCAACGTCACCTTCATGCAGATCGCCCCGCCGTCGCGCACCGATATCCAGACCTACCGCGAAATCCGCCGCGAGCTGGAGGCGGAGGCCGGCCGCATCAACGGCCGCTTCGCCGAAGTCGATTGGGTGCCGTTGCGGTACTGAAATAAGGGCTTCCCGCGCAACGTGCTGATGCCGCTCTACGCCGAGGCGCAGATCGGCCTGGTGACCCCGCTGCGCGACGGGATGAACCTGGTGGCAAAGGAATACGCCGCGGCGCAGGACCCGGAGGACCCCGGCGTGCTGGTGCTGTCGCAGTTCGCCGGCGCCGCCAGCGAACTGGACGCCGCCCTGCTGGTGAACCCATACGACGAGGCCGGCGTCGCCGCGGCGCTGGACCGCGGCCTCGCCATGCCGCGCGAGGAACGCTGCGAACGCCAAGCGGCCATGCTGAACGTGATGCGACGCAACAACCTCGATACCTGGCGCGACCGGTTTGTCGCCGACCTGGCGGGGTGAGGGAGGCAAGGCCGGGGCTTCGCCCCAGACCCCACCAGGGGGCTTTGCCCCCTGGACCCCCACCAGAGGCAGCGGCCTCTGGACTCATGACTGGGAGTGTGGGGAGGGGAAGGGGGCGGGTGGGCGAGGCGAAGGGGCGCCGTCCGGCACGCCGGACGGCGCCCCTTCGCCTCGCCCACCCGCCCCCTTCCCCTCCCCACACTCCCAGTGAAGGGTTCCAAGGGCTCCGCCCTTGGTGGGGGTCCAGGGGGCAAAGCCCCCTGGTGGGGTCTGGGGCGAAGCCCCAGCCTTGCTTCTCTCACCGCGCCGGGCTGGCCATACGCGACGGCAGGCGCTGGTACCGGTGCGGGACGGAGCGCTGCATGAGCATCGACATCACGCCACTGCACCCGATCTTCATCGGCGAAGTTGCCGGCATTGACGCCACGCGGCCACTGACGCCCGAGGTGGTGGCGGCGATCGAGGCCGGGCTGGACCGTTTTGGCGTTCTGGTGTTGCGCGACCAGCGCCTGACCGATGAGCAGCAGCTTGCGTTCAGCCGGTTGTTCGGTGAGCTGGAGGTGACCAACGGCACCGGCATTTCCAAGCCCGGCGAGCAGCGGCTGCATCCGGCGTTTGCCGACGTTTCGAATCTCGACAAGGACAACCGGATCCTGGCGCGCGACAACCGGCGCCGGCTGTACAGCCTGGGCAATATGCTGTGGCACTCCGACAGTTCGTTCAAGCCGGTGCCGGCGAAGTACTCGATTCTGTCGGGGCGCGTCGTGGCGACCAGCGGCGGCGAGACCGAGTTCGCCGACATGCGCGCCGCCTATGATGCGCTGGACGATGCCGCCAAGGCGGAGATCGACAAGCTGGTGTGCGAGCACTCGCTGATCTACTCGCGGGAGATGCTGGGGTTCGGCGAGCTGACCGCGGCCGAGCGCGCAACGATGCGCCCGGTGCGCCAGGCGCTGGTGCGGCTGCAGCCGGGCAGTTTGCGGAAGTCGCTTTACCTGGCCTCGCATATCGGCACGATCATCGGTTGGCCGGTGCCGGAGGCGCGGGCCTTCATCCGCGAGCTGACCGAGCACGCGACGCAGCGCCGCTTTGTCTATACGCATCGTTGGCGGAATTTCGATCTGGTGATGTGGGACAACGGCACGACGCTGCATCGGGCGCGGCGCTATGACAGTGCGCAGGTGCGCGACATGCGCCGCACCACCGTTGCCGGCACCGTGCCGATCTCGGAACAGGTGGCCGACGCAGGCGTGAGTGGCACGCCCGCGATAGCCGCGCAGGCGACTGGGACGCTGGCGACTGGGACGCAGGCGATCGGGGTGCCGGCGATCGGGGCGCCGGCGATCTTGGGGCAAGCGGCTCGGGTCTAGGCCGCGGAATGAGGGGAGGGGGGCGATGAGCGTTGCGATCCATCCGATGCCGTCCGGCTTCGTGGGCGAGGTGTCCGGCATCGACATCGCCCGCCCGCTGTCGCGCGACGAGGTGGCGGCGATCGAGGCCGGCATGGATCGTTGCGCCGTGCTGGTGTTCCACGACCAGCCGCTGACCGACGCCCAGCAGATGGCGTTCAGCCGCAACTTCGGCGAGTTGGAGGTGACGCTGGCGGGCGAGATGACCAGGCCCGAAGAGCGCCGCCTGACAAACGAGCTTGGCGACATCTCCAACCTTGACCATCGCAACCAAGTGCGCGCGCGCGACGATGCCAGGCGCCTGTATGCGCTCGGCAACCGGCTGTGGCACACCGACGCGTCGTTCCGCGCCACCGGGGCGATCTATTCGCTGCTGTCGGCGCGCATCATCCCGTCGGCCGGCGGCAACACCGAGTTCGCCGACATGCGCGCCGCCTATGACGCGCTGGATGCCGCAACGAAGCGCGAAATCGAAGACCTGATCTGCGAACACTCGATCGCCTTCTCGCGCGCCGAGCTGGGGTTTGCCGACTTCGCCGAGGCGCATCGCGCCAGGATCGCGCCGGTGCGCCATCGCCTGGTCAGCACGCATCCGGTGACGGGACGAAAGTCGCTGTATCTCGCCTCGCATATCGGCGGCATCGTCGGCTGGCCGGTACCGGAGGCGCGCGCCTTCATCCGCGACCTGATCGAGCACGCGACGCAGCCGCGGTTCGTCCATGCGCATGTCTGGCGGGTGAACGACCTGGTGATGTGGGACAACCGCACCACGATGCACCGCGCCCGGCGCTACGACGACATGAACCAGGTGCGCGACATGCGCCGCACGACGATCCGTGGCACCTTCATGGACGCCGAGCAGGTGCCCGTGCCGGCCGCCGCCGAATAGCCAGAGGGAGTGGCCAGCCTATGAGCATCGCGATCCGCCAGATCACCCCGGTTTTCGCCGGCAAGGTCTCCGGTATCGACATCACCCAACCGCTCGCCAGGGACCAGGTCGCGGCGATCGAGGCGGGGATGGATCGTTACGCCGTGCTGGTGTTGCACGACCAGCGGTTGACCGACCAGCAGCAGCAGGCGTTCAGCCGCAATTTCGGCGATCTGGAGCACACCGCCGGCGGCAACATCACCAAGGCGCAGGACCGCCGGCTCGATCCGTACATGGCCGACGTGTCCAATCTCGACAAGGACCACAAGCCGCTGGCGCGCGATGACCGCAAGCGCATGTTCAACCTCGGCAACCGGCTGTGGCACTCCGACAGTTCGTTTCGCGCGGTGCCGGCCAAGTATTCGCTGTTGTCGGGCCGCATCGTGGTCGACGCGGGCGGCAACACCGAGTTCGCCGACATGCGCGCCGCCTACGATGCACTGGATGATGCAACCAAGGCCGAGGTCGAAGACCTGGTCTGCGAGCATTCGCTGATCTACTCGCGCGGCACGCTCGGCTTCACCGGGCTGACCGACGAAGAGCGCGCGATGATGCGCCCGGTGCGCCAGCGCCTGGTGCGCACGCATCCGGTGACCGGGCGGAAATCGCTGTACCTGTCATCGCATATCGGCACCATCGTCGGCTGGCCGATGCCGGAGGCGCGCGCCTTCATCCGCGACCTGACCGAGCACGCGACCCAGCGCCGGTTCACCTATTCGCACCAATGGCGGCAGTGGGATCTGGTGATGTGGGACAACCGCCAGGTGCTGCACCGCGCGACGCGGTTCGACGACACCCAGGTGCGCGACATGCGCCGCACCACCATTGCCGGCGATGGCCTGACCGTGGCGCAGGCGGCCTGACGCGCGCGACGCGGCATCGGCACGATCCGTCCCGACGTCCGGCCGCGCTGTCGTGGCTGGGTCGCCTTGTTCGTGCGCCATGACGCAAGCGGCCGCGGCGGAATTTCGCGTCGGCGGCGCCGGCGGCCGGTTGCGCCGGATACGATCGCTCGGACGCCGGTCGGCGCGGCAGGTGGCAGCGACTCGGACCCGCGTGCTGGCCTATGATGAGCGCGGGCGAAAGCTGCTGATTGCGGCCTGGCATCGGCGGTCGGCCGGCAATGGGATGCGAAGATGATCGACATCGACACACTGAGCGAAGCCGACCTCATCGACCTGAACCACCGTATCGTCGCGCGCCTGCGCCTGCTGCATGCGATGCGGTCGCACGAGGAGATGCTGGCGTTCCGGATCGGCGACCGCGTGGCGTTTCAACCGCCGGGCCAGGGCCAGGTCGAGGGGATGCTGACCCGCTACAACCGGAAGACGGTGACCGTCATCACCGACGAAGGGCGGCAGTGGAACGTGTCGCCCGGCATGCTGCGCAAGGCGGCGCCGAGCCGGGAGACGAAACTCCTCGGGTCCAACATCGTTCCGCTGGACCAGCGCCGGTAGGCGTCGAATTGCCAACATGACGACGCCGCACGCGACCGCACCGGTCAGGCCTGGCCGACCGCGTCCGCGGGGCGTTGATGCGCATGCGGCTTGCCTGAACGCGCTGGGCGCTCACCCCGGCGGAGTGGGATCGGCCGGGAAGAAGGTGCCGGTAACGTCTGCAACCTTGTGGTGCAGGCTGTCCAAGGGAACCCGCGGCGCTTCCGCCTGATCGGCGAGTGAAGCCGCCACCAGTGACCTTGGCCCGTGGCATCTCCCGCGCGACGACCTCAGGCAGCGTTTGCCGCAGGCTGGGGCTGGCCTCCAGCAGTTCGGCAACCGCGGCGCGCGCCTGGCGGATACTTTCCCGCCAGCCTGCACGTGGCGCGGTCGCCGGCGAAACCTGTAGCTTGGCCAGATGTTCCAGGATCACCCGAACCCGGCTTGCCAGCGCCATGCGCTCCGATCGGCCCACGCTCTCGATCTCCTCGACCACGTTCGCCCAATCGATCTGATGATTGACGCGCTCTCCCGTCGCGAGACGGCGCAGCAGCGCAGCCTGGTGCTCCGACCATGCCAGAATGTCGGCCTCATAGAGATCACTCATCGGGCGCCTCGCCTCGAATGACAGTTGCCGGCGATCAGGTCCGCACGGAATGTAGGGATCGGCCCCTCGCGTGTCACGCAGGGTCGCCGGAGGGAAGCCCGTGCCCATCGCTGGTGTCCCGCCGCCGCGTCTGGCGGGTACGATCGGCTCGCCGCTGGCGAGACCCTCAGCCGGCCGGCACGCCCTGCGTCGTCGAATACTCGAAGTGCAGCGCCTGGCCGGGATGCACCACGGCGAAGGCGGCGTGCGCCGCCACCGCGGCCTCGCTGAACCCCTGCAGGATCAGCTTCAGCTTGCCCGGATAGGTGGCCACGTCGCCGATCGCGAACACCCCGGGCAGGCTGGTCTGGCAGGTCGCCGGATCGACCGTCACGTGGTGGCGCTCCAGCGCCAGGCCCCAGGCGGCGATCGGCCCCAGGTCCATCGCCAGGCCGAAGAACGCCAGCAGCACGTCGGCCGGCAGGCGGCGCGTCTCGCCTTGCAGGGTGGCGACCTCGACCGCGTGCAGCCGGCCCGCCTCGCCGTGCAGGAAGTGCAATTGGTACGGAACGATCATCTCGATCTCGCCGCGCGCCGCGGCGGCGTCGAGCTGCGCCGCACTTTCCGGCGCGGCGCGGAACTTGGCCCGCCGGTGCACCACCGCGACCCGGGCGATGTCTTTCAGCGCCAGCGCCCAGTCCACCGCCGAATCGCCGCCGCCGGCGATCACCACGCGCTGGCCGCGCAGCGCCTCGCGCCGGCGGACGTAGTATTGCACCGCGCCGCTGGCCTCGTAGGCGGCCAGCCCTGCCAACGGCGGGCGGTTGGGCCCGAACGCCCCGACCCCGGCCGCCACCACCACCGCCTTGGCCCGCACCGTGTCCCCGGCGTCGGTGCTCAGCACGAACGCGCCGGCCGTCCCCGCCAGTCCCGTCACCAGCCGGCCCAGCAGCCGCGGGGCGTGGAACGGCGCGATCTGCCGTTCCAGCTGCGCGATCAGCTCCGACGCCTCGATCGCCGGGTGGGCGGGGATGTCGTAGATCGGCTTCTCCGGGTACAGCGCGGCGCATTGCCCGCCGACCTCGCCCAGCGCGTCGATCAGCACGCTGGACAGCTTCAGCATCCCCAGCTCGAACACGGCGAACAACCCCACCGGGCCGGCGCCGATGATCGCCACGTCGGTCTCGATCGTCTCTGCCATCCGCGGCCCGTAGCGGCCGGGCGCGGCGGGATCAAGTGCCCAACTGCTGGCACGCAGGGCAGGTGAACGCAGGAAGGCCGGGGCTCCGCCCTTGGCGGGGTTCCAAGGGGCAGCGCCCCTTGGTGGGGTCTGGGGGGTACAGACCGGGCACATAGGTTACACTTTAGACCGGGCACATGGGTTACACCCCAAATGCTGGTCTGGAGGCCCCCTATGCCCTGGACCGAGAGAACCGTTATGGACGACCGCCTGTGTTTCATCGCCGCGCACCTATGCGGCAGCGAACCGCTCAGCGCGCTTTGCGCGCGCTACGGGATCAGCCGCAAGACCGGCCACAAATGGCTGCAGCGTTACGCGGACGGCGGCGCCGCGGCGCTGGTCAACCGCAGCCGCGCCCGCCACTCTCAGCCGCTGTCGATCGACCCGGCGACAGCCTGCGCGATCCTCGAGCTGCGCGAGCGGCACCCGACCTGGGGCCCGCGCAAGTTGCTGGTCCGCCTGGCGCTGGACCAGCCTGACCGCGTCTGGCCGGCGGCCAGCACGGCAGGGGACCTGCTGCGCCGGGAGGGCGTGTCGCACCCCCGGACCCGCATGGCGCGCGAGCCTGCGGCGCGGTGCCCACAGATCGCGCCCACGGCGCCGAATGACAGCTGGGCGGCCGACTTCAAGGGCTGGTTCCGCACCGCCGACGGGGTGCGCTGCGAACCGTTCACCGTCACCGACGGTTGCTCACGCTACCTATTGGCCTGCGAGGCGGTGGCGCGGATCACCGCCGAGGTGATCCAACCGATCCTGATCCGACTGTTCCAGACCCACGGAATGCCGCTCGCCTTACGCACCGACAACGGCAGCCCGTTCGCGCACCGGCTGGGCCTCGGCGGGCTGTCCGTGCTCTCGGTCTGGCTGCTGAGCTTGGACATCTGGCCCGACCGGATCGCCCCCGGTCGTCCCGACCAGAACGGCCGGCACGAGCGCATGCACCGCACCCTGGGCGAGGACACCGCCCGCCCGCCCGCCGCCACGCTGGCCAAGCAGCAGGCACGCTTCGATGCCTGGCGGCAGGACTTCAACACCATCCGCCCGCATGAGGCGCTGGGGCAATGCTGCCCGGCCTCGGTCTATACCGCCTCGCCGCGGGTGTTTCCCGAGCGGATCCGGCCCTGGGAGTATCCGGCCGATCACCACGTCTGCCGGGTCAATCGGAGTGGCTATATCCGGTGGCGGGACGGCGGGCTTTACCTCAGCGAGGCGTTGCGAGGGCAGATCGTGGCCCTGGCCCAGCGGGATGATGGCGATTGGACGATCCGCTTCCGCGGCTTCGATCTGGCGACGTTGGGGGACGCGGCGGGCGACATCCGCCGCTCTGGGCTGGCGCGGACGGCGGGTGAGGCAGGTGGGTTGAACCAGCCGCCTGCTTGAGGCGTGACCGACGCCGGCTGAGCGAGGATGACGCCGGGCGGTGCGGCTATCAAGGACGCTACGCGCCGCTCTGCGGTTGGCCTGCGGCCAATCCTTGACAGCCGCACCGTCCGGCGTCCTTGCGATGATCAGGCCGGGACGGGGAAACGGCGCTTTAACCGAACCAGGAAACGGCGGCAGGCGGTGCACGGGCTGGCCGAGGGGGAGAGGCTCGGATGGGATGGGAACAAATCAGGAAAACTGTAACCCATGTGCCCGGTCTAAAGTGTAACCTATGTGCCCGGTTGAAAAGGGCGGAGCCCCAGCCTTCCTGCGTTCACCCGATTGCCTGTGCTGGCATGCCCAGCGGTTGTCGGGGACTCCGCCGGGCTGGCAGACTTTCCGCTGTGAGCGCGATCGAGATCTCCCTGCCCGACCTGGCGGCGACCGAACACCTGGCAACCCGCGTCGCGGCGCTGGCGCGGCCGGGCGACGCGATCCTGCTCGCCGGCCCGCTGGGCGCCGGCAAGACCGCCTTCGCCCGCGCCTTCCTGCGCGCCGCGACCGGCGATCCGCGGCTGGAGGTGCCGAGCCCCAGCTTCACCCTGGTGCAGAGCTACGACACCGCCATTGGCCCGGTGCACCACTTCGACCTCTGGCGGCTCGGCGGACCGGGCGGGTTGGCCGAGCTGGGCTGGGACGAGGCGTGCGCCGACATCGTGCTGGTCGAGTGGCCCGACCGGCTTGGCGCCGAATGGCCGCAGGATGCGCTGGCGATCACCCTGACGCCCGGCGCCGGCGAGGCGCGGCGCGCCACGCTGACCGGCTGGCCCGACCGCATCGGCCGCCTGGCATGAGCCGCGCGACCGACATCGCGGGGTTTCTCGCCCGGCACGGCTACGCGGCCGCGCGCGCCGCGCCCTTGGCCCAGGACGCCAGCTTCCGGCGCTATCTGCGGCTGGCCGGCGGGCCGCGTCCGGCGGTGCTGATGGACGCGCCGCCGCCCGAGGATGTCGGCCCGTTCCTGCGCATCGCCGCGCATCTGGCGGGGCTCGGCCTGTCGGTGCCGGACATCATCGCCGCGGACCTGGCGGCCGGCTTGGTGCTGGAGGAGGACCTTGGCGACGAGCTGTATCCGGTGCTGCTCGGCGACAGCCACGACCATTCTGGAGAAACGCCCCATAGTCTATTGATAACGCAATTGTTCGACGCCGCCATCGACGTCCTCGTGGCGATGCATCGCGCCGCGCCGCCGGCCGACCTGCCCGCCTGGGACGCCGCCGCCATGCGTCACACCGCGCTCGGCACGCTGCTCGACTGGTGGTGGCCCGCCATGTTCGGCGCACCCGCCCCCGCGGCCGCGCACGGCGACTTCGCGGCCGCGCTCGCCGAGCTGCTCGCCCCGCTCGCGGCCGGCCCGCGCGGCTTCGTCCATCGCGACTTCTTCGCCGACAACCTGCTCTGGCTGCCGGCGCGCGACGGGATCCGGCGGGTCGGCGTGCTCGACTTCCAGGGCGCCTCGATCGGTCCCCCGGCCTACGACCTGGTCTCCCTGCTGCAGGACGCCCGCCGCGTCATTCCCGCGCCAATCGAGGCCCGCGCCGTCGCGCGCTACCTGGCGGCCCGGCCCGAGCTCGACGCGCCTGCCTTCCGCATCGCCTACGCCGCCTGCGCCGCCCAGCGCCATCTGCGCGTCGCCGCCCAATGGGTCCGCCTCGCGCGGCGCGACAACCGCCCCGCCTATCTGGCATATGGGCCGCACACCTGGGCGTTGCTGAACGATGCCCTGCGCCACCCGGCCGCTGCCCCGCTCGCTGCCGCCATGGACCGCTGGATACCGCCCGCCACCCGCGCCAACCCGCCGGATCTCGCCGCATGAGACCATCGCCCACCACCGCCATGCTGCTCGCCGCCGGCCTCGGCACCCGCATGCGCCCGCTCACCGCGGCCACCGCCAAGCCGCTGCTGCCGCTCGGCGGCCGGCCGCTGATCGACCACGCGCTCGATCATCTGATCGAGGCCGGCGTGCAGACCGTCGTGGTCAACGCGTTCTGGCAGGCCGATCGGCTGGCAGCGCACCTCGCCGCCCGCACCAGCCCGCGCATCGTGCTGCGCCGCGAGGCCACGCTGCTGGACACCGGCGGCGGCGTGCGCGCCGCGCTGGCCGAGCTCGGCCCGGCGCCGTTCTACGTCGTCAACGGCGACGCCTTCTGGCTGAACGGCCCGCGCCAGGCGCTGACCCGACTGGCCGAGGCGTTCGATCCCGCCCGGCTGGACGCGGTGCTGCTGGTCTATCGCACCGCGCAGGTGCACGCCGATGTCGGCTTCGGCGACTTCATGGTGGACAAATGGGGCGGGCTGCGCCGCCGCGCCGAGCGCGAGGTGGTGCCCTACGTCTTTGCCGGCGTGCAACTGGTGTCTCCGGCGCTGTTCGCCGGCGCGCCGGATGGGGCGTTCAGCATGAACCGGCTGTGGGACCGCGCCATCGCGGCCGACCGGGCGCGGGCGCTGGTGCATGACGGGCTGTGGTTTCACCTGTCCACGCCGGCCGACCTGTCGGACGCCGAGTTGGTCCTGCACCTCCGCCAGACCGGCTGAGCGCCCGGCGGACTGCACGGCCGATCGCACCCCAAGGATCGCACATGAACCTGTTCACCATCCCGCCGCAGCTGGCGTTCCTCGACGCGGTGGCGGCGGACTGGCTGGACCGGGCCGCCACGCCGTTGGCGGTCGCCGACGGGTTGATCCTGCTGCCCACCCGCCGCGCCGCCCGCGCGCTGGCCGAGGCGTTCCTGCGCGTGTCCGGCGGGCGGGCGCTGCTGCTGCCGCGCATCATGGCGCTGGGCGCGCTGGACGAGGCGCCGCTGGCGCTCGCCGGCGCGCTCGACCTGCCGCCGGCGGTGGAGCCGGCGCAGCGCCTGGCGGCGCTGACGCGGCTGATCCTGAAGATGGGCGGTGCCAACGGGGCGCCGCGCACCGCCGACCGCGCCTGGCCGCTGGCCGCGGAGCTGGCGGCACTGATGGACGAGGCCGAGCGCGCCGGGGTGGACCTCGGCGCCCGCCTGCCCGACGCCGCCGACGAGCGGTTCGCCGCGCATTGGGCGGCGACGCTGACCTTCCTGAAGATCGTCACCGAGCACTGGCCCGCCTGGCTCGCCGAGCAGGGGCTGATGAACCCGGCCGCCCGCCAGGTCGCGCTGCTCGACGCGCAGGCGGCGGCTTGGCTTGCCGCGCCACCGACCGAGCGCGTGCTGCTGGCCGGGACCACCGGCGGCATTCCCGCCGTGGCGCGGCTGGCCCGCGCGATCGCCGGCCTGCCGAACGGGGCAGTGGTGCTGCCCGGGCTGGACACCGCCATGCCCGACTCGGCGTGGGAGGCGCTGTCCGACTCGCACCCACAGGCCGGGTTGCGCCGCCTGTTGAGCGGAACTCGGGCGACTCGCGGCGACGTGCGGCCCTGGCCGGGGCGCGGCCAGGGGAAGCTGGCGGACGGCAGCGGCCCGGCCGCGGCGCGCGCCGCCATGCTCGGCCGCGCGCTGCTGCCGGGCGAGGCGCTGGGGGACTGGACGCGCGACGGCGCGGCGCCGATCGACGGCGCGCTCGGCGGGCTGCACCGGCTGAGCCCGGCCGACCAGCAGGAGGAAGCCGCCGCCATCGCCCTGGTGCTGCGCCAGGCGCTGGAAACCCCGCGCGCGCGCGCCGCGCTGGTCACGCCGGACCGCGACCTGGCCGGACGGGTGGCGACCGAGCTGGCGCGCTACGGCGTCGTCGCCGATGACAGCGCGGGGGAAGAACTCGCCGCCACGCCGCCGGCGGTGTTCCTGCGCCTGCTGGCGGTGGCGCTGGCCGAGCAGCTGGCGCCGGTGCCGCTGCTGGCGGTGCTGAAACACCCGCTGGCCGGCGCCGGCCTGGCGCCCCCCGCCTGCCGCGCCGCCGCCCGTGCCCTGGAGCTGTGCGCGCTGCGCGGTCCGCGTCCGCGCCCCGGGCTGACCGGGCTGCGCCAGGGGCTGGATCAGGCGCGGGCGGACCACCGGGCGGGCGCCGCGGAGGCCGCGGCACTGCTGGACCGGGTGGAAACCTGCCTGGAGCCGGCGCTGCGCATCGCCGCCGCGGTCGCGGCCCCGCCGGGGGAGATGTTGGCCGGTGTGATCGCGGCGGCCGAACGCCTTGCCGCCACCGACGAACTGGCCGGTCCCGCGCGGCTCTGGGCGGGCGAGGAGGGCGAGGCGCTGGCCACCGCGCTCGCCGCGGTGCAGGCGGCGCTGCCGATGCTGGACGACCAGCCGCGCGGCGTGCTGCCAGGCCTGCTCGACGCGGTGCTGGAGGGCGCGGTGGTGCGCACCCGCCGGGCGCTGCGCGGCGGCGCCGGCGCCGAGCACCCGCGGGTGTTCATCTGGGGCCTGCTGGAGGCGCGGCTGCAAGCGGCCGAGGTGATCGTGCTCGGCGGGCTGGTCGAGGGCGTCTGGCCGCCGCTGGTCGAGCCCGGCCCCTGGCTGTCGCGCCCGATGCGCGGCGCGATCGGGCTGCCCTCGCCGGAGCAGGCGGTGGGCCAGGCGGCGCACGACTTCACCCAGGCCGCCTGCACCGCGCCGCTGGTCGTGCTGTCCTGCCCGCGCCGGCGCGACGGCGCCCCCGCCGTGCCGGCGCGCTGGTTGACCCGGTTGGAGATGTTCCTGCAAGGACAAGGGGTTGCTGGCCGAAACGCAAAAAACGCCGGCCTCGCCCTGGCGGAGCATCCGGCCGCCGACTGGGCGCGGCGGCTGGACCAGCCGGCCGACGGCGCCCACCCGGTCCGGCCGCCCGAGCCGCGCCCGCCGGTCAGGCGGCGTCCGCGCCGACTGAGCGTGACCGAGATCGAGACCTGGCTGCGCGACCCCTACGCCATCCACGCGCGCCACGTCCTGCGGCTGCGCAAGCTCGACCCGCTGGACCAGGAGACCGACGCGGCGGACTACGGCGAGCTGGTGCATGCCGGGCTGCACCGTTTCCTGCGCACGTACGGCACCGCCTGGCCGCCCGACGCGGCGGCCCGGTTGCGCGAGGCGCTGGGGTTTGCGCTCGCGCAGACCGCCCCGCGCGAGGCGTTGCGCGCCTGGTGGACGCCGCGCCTCGATCGCATCGCCGACTGGGTGGCCGAGGTCGAGGCGGCCCGCCGCGCGGTGGTGCCGCCCATGGCGATCGTCTCGGAGGCGCGCGGCGCCTGGACGCTGGCGCGCCCCGGTGGGGCGTTCGAGCTGATCGGCCGGGCCGACCGCATCGAACAGCGTCCCGGATCGGCTGCCCCCGGTCTGGTCGCTTCAGGTCCGGTCGCCTCAGGTCTGGCCGCTTCAGGTCTGGTCGCTTCAGGTCTGGCCGCCCAAGGTCTGGCCGCCGCAACCCTGGCGATCCTGGACTACAAGACCGGCACGCCGCCCAGCCAGGCGGACGTGGACGCCGGCCTCGCCCCGCAACTGCTGCTGGAAGCGGCGATGGCGGAGGCCGGCGCGTTCGGCGCCGAGCTGGTCGCGCCGGTGGCGGAGCTGATCTACTGGCACCTGTCCGGCGGCTTCGACCCCGGATCGAGCCTGACCCTGTTCAAGGGCAATGCCGCCGCGATCGCCACGGCGGTGACCGAGGCCGCCGCGGCGCTGGCCCGGCTGATCGACAGCTTCGACGACCCCGCCCGGCCCTATCTGTCGCACCCGCATCCCGGCCGCGCCCCGCGCTTCGCCGACTACGCGCAACTGGCGCGCGTCGCGGAGTGGTCGGCGGCGGGGGAGGGGGAATGACCTTTTTCCGCTTGCTGGCTGGATCAGCCGGCGGGCGCTAGCTACGGAATTTCCGTAGACATTGCCATGGGAATTCCGTATAGACGCCCATGCAAACGGAGCGTGCGTTCGATTGGGACGATGCCAAGGCGCGCAGCAATCTCGCCAAGCACGGCGTTCCTTTTCCCTACGCGACGCGGGTTTTTCTCGACCCTGACCGGGCCGATCTTGATGCCAGCCGGTCGGACGACAACGAAACCGGGCGCAAGGCCGTCGGGTTGATCGAGGGCAAGCTGTACGTGGTCGTCTACGCCGAGCGCGACGGCCGGGGTCGCATCATCTCGGCACGACGGGCAAACGTGACGGAGCAAAGAGCCTATGGCGCGGTGCAACCTCGACCCGAATAACGCCCCACAATTGTCGCCGGCGGAGCGCAGGCGGCTGGAGCGCATGACGGACGCGACCATCACCGCCAGCGCGAACCAGGACGCGGACAACAAGCCCCTCACGCGGGACGAGCTTGGCAAGCTGCGTAGCGCGCGCCTGGTGCGGCAGGCGCGACAGCACGCCGGCCTGAGCCAGGCGGCATTCGCCAGGACCTACCGCATCAACGTGGCGCGGTTGCGTGACCTGGAACAGGGGCGAACCCGGGCCGACAGCGCGCTGCTCGCCTATCTGACGGTGATCGAACGCGATCCCGAGGCGGTTCGCCGCGCCCTCGATAAGTGATCTCGGCATCGCTCCGGATGCGCGCCCGTCGCGGTGAAATGTCGCCGGCGTGAGCGCGCCGGCCGGGGCACATCGGAGCAGGCCCCAAGGCGCGATGCCGACGGCCCCAACTGATGGAAAAGGCTTGATTTCGGGCGCCGCCTCAGGCTCCCGAACAGGCTCCGCCGGCGCCACGCGACGCCGGCACGCGTGCCGCCCGAGCGGGATCAGGCAGCGCGGCCATGCTTCGGTCGGCCGTCAGCGGATTCGGTCGGTCGTCAGCGGATGAAGTGCAGGCGGTCAAACCGCTTACGGAACGCCGTGACCTCGGCGGCGACGGCTTCCGGCGCCTCGTTGCCGAGCAATCCGCGGGCGATCAGCGCGGCGAGTTCCGGCATGTCCGCCGCGGTCATGCCCCAGCGCACGATCTCGCAGGTGCCAAGCCGCAACCCGTTCATGTCGCCGGCGACCGGCGCGGTCGGCAGGCCGATGCCGCAGGCGAGAATGTTTGCCCCGCGCAACCGCTTGGCCGCCGTCTGGCCGCCGCCGAACGCCGCCGCGCGCACCGCGAACTGGTGCGACCGCGTGGCGCCGCGCGCGGTCGCGAACACCGGGATGCCGCGCGCCGCGAGCTGCTCGGCCAGGGCGGCGGCGGTCTCGGCCATGGTCGCGGCATAGGCGCGGCCGTGCGCCTTCCAGTCGAGCAGCGTGATCGCCAGCGCCGCCGCCTTGGCGGCGTCGTAGTTGGCGGTCAGGCCCGGAAAGGCGATGCGGTCGAGCTTTTCCGCCAGCCCCGCATCGTTGGTCAGGATCAGCCCGGCGGGCGGACCGCCGAGGCTCTTGTAGGTGCTCATCGTCATCAGATGCGCGCCTTCCTCCAGCGGTTGCTGCCAGGCCTTGCCGGCGATCATGCCCGACAGGTGCGCGGCATCGAACAGCACCAGCGCGCCCACCTCGTCGGCAACCTCGCGGATCGCGCCGATCGGATGGGCGAACAGGTTCAGGCTGCCGCCGATGGTGATCAGCCTGGGCCGCACCTCGCGCGCCAATGCCCGCAACGCCGCGACATCGACCGTGTAGCCGTCCGCATCGACCGGCGCCGGGTGGATCTCCAGCCCATACAGCCCCGCGCAGCCCGGCGCGTGGTGCGTGACATGCCCGCCGATGCTGGCGGGCGGCGTGATGATGGCCTCGCCCGGCCTCGCCGCCGCCATGAAGGCATACAGGTTGGCGATCGAGCCGGAGGGGACGCGGAATTCGACGAACCGCGCGCCGAACACCTCGGCGGCGAGCTCGGCGGCGATGATCTCGATCTGCTCGATCGCCTCCAGCCCCATTTCGTACTTGTCGCCCGGGTAGCCGAGCGACGGCCGCGTCCCCAGGCCGGCGGACAACGCCGCCTCCGCCTGCGGGTTCATCACGTTCGTCGCCGGGTTGAGGTTGACGCAGTCGCGCTCGTGGATGGTGCGGTTGCGCGCGATCTCCGCGGCGATGCGCGCGGCGATCGCATCGGTGCTGGCGGCGGCCACGCCGGCGGCCGTGGACTGGACCAGGTCTTCGCTGACGGTGGGCACCCAGTCGCGGCGGGCCAGGTAGGTCATGGCAGTCTCCTGGCGCGGCCGGACCGACAGGGCCGCCGCGCTGCTCGTCGTCGAGCGGGATACCAGGTCGCAACCCGGTATTTGCAATCTTTAGACATGGCTGGGCCAGGGCAGTCCATCCCGCGCGGGGCGCCGCGGCTGGATTTGCGGCCAACCTCCCGCGCGGCGGTCGGGCCCCCAGGCCGGGGTGCGAGATTGCCCCGCATCGCCGCTGGCGCCATAGCAGCATCGAGCGCGGGGCGAGCGCGATCCCCCCGGGGGATGCCGCCCCCGCGCGGGAGCGGGATTCCGCCGACGGCAACCTCGGAGCGATGGGGGAACGACGACGACCCAAGGACGCACACCAAATCAGGGTATCACGATGCGGTTTGCCGCATGCCGCCGCAGCGCCGCCGCCAGTCGCAAGGCTCGCCGGTGGATTTTGCCGCCTGCGAACGGTCCGCGACCCGGGTCAGGCCGGCACCCGAAAGCAAATTCAGCCGCAGATGCACATAGCGCGGCGCTAAGCCGCAACCAGACCTCTCTCGACGGGGAGCCGCCAGGCCACGTGTGGGGTCGAGCCAGAACGCTCTACCGCGCGCGGATGGGCCTGGCGAGCCAGGCCCTGGCGATCGGTCATGCGACGTGCCGCTGCTTCGGGGGGGGGGCGGGCAGGTGTATCCGTCAGCTTTCAGGCAAGGTGCTGGTGCGCAGGAGGGAAGCAATTTTTAGCCGCCGATGAACGCCGATGAACGCCGATGACACCGTGCTGGATCATCTGACGGAGCGGATCATGTACCGCACCCGGTTTCTTGGACACAAGCCAAGGCTAAGCGGCCTGCTTCATGACGGCTTGGTTCCAAGCGGCTCTGGCATCGGCGGGGCTGCGGAAGCCATTTTTCTCGATCAGCCAGGCGGCGTTGTAGCGGGCGATAAAGTCGCGCACGGCGGCACGGACCTCGTCAATGGTCTGATAGATGCGGCCATGAACCATCTGCTCCTTGAGGGTGCGGAAGAACCGTTCGGCGACGCCATTGGTTTCGGGTTCCCTGACGAAGGCATAACTCGGGTTCATGCCCCAGAAGCGGATCTGGTTCTGGAAGTGCTCGGCCATGAAGGCGCTGCCATGGTCGTGGCGCAGCGCAACCCCGCGGGCGGCAGAGGCACCGAGATGGCCGAAGATGGTCTTGACCGCCATGCCGATCGCCTCAGCCGCGGCGTAGCGATCACCGCGCTTGCTGACGTTCCAGCCGGGCGCTTCGGCGTTCCAGTGCTCGACGACGCTGAACAGCCAGACCTTGCCGTCCTGCACGGTGGCGATCTGGGTGGCGTCGGTCGCCCACATGAGGTTGGGCGCATCGGTGGTGATGCGCCCGGTGTGGCCGTCTGGTTGGCCGGTGCGTGAGCGGTGTGGCGAGAGCAGCGCGTTCTCGCCCATCAGCCGCAGCACGCGCTTGCGGGCGACCCGGATGCCGTCGAGCACGCGCAATCTTGCCCAGACCTTACGATGTCCCTCGCCGTGCCAGGGCGAACGGGCGAGGTCGGTGCGGATCGCTGCCAGCAGCGCCGCATCCGACAGCGTGGGCTTCGGCCCACGCCGGCGTACCGGGGTCGGTGGCGCAGCGGGATCGGTCTTCTGCTGGCGCGCGGCGTAGAACGACGAGCGCGGCAGGTCGAAGGCCTGGCAGACCCGCGCGACGCCGTAGGCCCGGCCAGTCGTGGTGGAGATCGCGGCGGCCGTCACCGCGACCTCCTGCGGGCCAAAGGGCCCGGGTGTCCGATCCGCGCGCGCAGCAGTTCATTCTCCATGGAGAGCTCGCCGATCCGCTGCATCGCGGCGGCGAGTTCGACGCTTTCAGCGTCGGCCTCACGTTCCTTGAGCGCGGCATCGATCGCCGCCTGCGCCCGGTTGTGCCAGCGCTCCAACCGATACAACGGCACGCCGAGTTCGCGAGAAAGCAACTCGCTCGGTTCGCCGCGCATCAGGCGCAGCACCACCTCGCGCTTGCGCGCCACGCTCCAACGCTGCCCTGGCGCCAGAGGCCCCATGCTCGGCGCCGCGAGCTGGCCTGTGGGCAGCGTGGACGGGCTACGCCCGCCCACGCTGTCCACAGGCCCATCAGCCGACAAATCCATGTTCGATTCCTTGGGGTTCGACATCTGCTCTGCTCCCTTTCTCTCGACAATACCGTGTCCAGAGAAATCGGGGGCAGCTCAGACGGAGCGGATCATCGGCAGTGCCCTGACTGTCTCCACTGCTGTTGGAACCGGATTTCCCGAGAAGCTGTACGAAAATGCCCTCGCGCATGAGCTTCGCCAGGCCGGCCTCGCGGCCTTGCAGCAGCGCGGTGTTCCCGTGATCTAGGATGGCGTGATCGTCGGTGACGACGCGGTGGACCTGCTGATCCAGCAAGCGGTGATCGAGGAGTTGAATTCCATCAAGGCGATGGCTGAGATCCATCGCGCCCAATGCATCAACGACCTTCGCGCCACTCGCCTGCAGGTCTGCCTGCTGCACAACTTCGGCAACCGGCGCCTGGAGATCAAACGCATTGTCCTCGGCCTGTGAGGCATTGGCCTTATCGGCGTTCATCGGCGTTCATCGGCGGCTGAATTGTCTTTGCCGCGAATCGTACGGGCGTGGCCAGTAAGCCGGAAGAACCAACGTGGTCAGTATGCTATCGTCGTGTCGGCGGAGATTCTTCGCTGGGCGCAGTGATTCTTGAGGTTTGGCAGTGCAGATGAACGCAACTAAGCTCCGCGCCGATCGCCGCGCGCAACGTCGATCCGCTGCTGCCGGCGGTCAGTTGCGTGCATCTGTGCCCCTCGGCGGTCGCCTTCCCGGCCTCGCTCCTGGCCAGACCGGCCCGCGCGCATGAGCGACTCCGCCCGCGCCCGCCGCGCCAACGCCGAACAGCGCCGTGCCGCCGACCCCGCGGCGTCGGCCTTCGTCGCCGCCTCGGCCGGCTCCGGCAAGACCAAGCTGCTGACCGACCGGCTGCTGCGGCTGATGCTGTCCGGCGAGGCGCCGCAGCGCATCCAGTGCCTCACCTTCACCAAGGCCGCCGCCGCCGAAATGGCGGTCCGGCTGCAAAACACCCTGGGCGAATGGGTCACGCTCGACGACGCCGCGCTCGACGCCAGGCTGACCGCCCTGGACGTCGTCCCCTCCGACGAGCTGCGCAAGCGAGCCCGCGCGCTGTTCGCCGAGGTGCTCGACCTGCCCGGCGGCATGCGCATCGGCACCATCCACGCCTTCTGCCAATCGTTGCTGCGCCGCTTCCCGCTGGAAGCCTCGCTGTCGCCGCATTTCCGCCTGATGGACGACCCCGACGCCGCCGACGCGATGACCGAGGCGCGCGAGGACATGCTCGCCAGCGCCGCCAGCGTCCCGATGCGCCAGGCGCTTTCCCTGCTCGCCGGCCTCGCCTCGGCCGAGCAGTTCGCCCGCCACGTCGTCGCCCTGCAAGCCGACCGCAAGCGGCTGGACGATGCGCTGGCGCTCGGCCCCGAGCTGATCGCCGCGCAGCGCCGCGCCCTCGGCATCACCGCCGCCAGCGACGCCGAGATCCTCGCCAACGCCGTCAACTGGCAGGACGAACCCCGGCTGCGCCGCGCCGCCGCCTTCGTGCAGGACAACGGCTCGCCCTCGGTCGCCGCGCGCGCCGAGCGCATCCTGCTGTGGCTCAACCTCGACGCCGAAACCCGGGTCGAGGTCTGGGACCACTGGCGCGAGGAGTTCCACGCCAAGGCCGGCCTGCCGCGCGCCGCCGGCGCCTTCGTCAACCCGAAGCTGGCCAAGGCGCAGCCGACCCTGCCGGAGCCGTTCCTGGCCGAAGCGGCGCGCATCGACGCGGTGGAGGACAGCCGCCGCGCGCTGCACGTCGCCGCGGTGTCGCACGCCCTGGTCACCCTGGCGGCGCCGATGCTGGCGGCCTACGCCACGCGCAAGGCCAATGCCGGGCTGCTGGACTACGACGACCTGATCGGCCAGGCGTCGAACCTGCTGGTCGATCCCGGCGCCGCCTGGGTGCTGTACAAGCTCGACGGCGGCATCGACCACCTGCTGCTCGACGAGGTGCAGGACACCGCGCCGGCGCAGTGGCGCATCGCCCACGCGCTGACCGAGGAATTCTTCGCCGGCCTGGGCGCGCGCGACACCCAGCGCACGGTGTTCGCGGTCGGCGACCGCAAGCAGTCGATCTACTCCTTCCAGGGCGCCGACGCCGACGAGTTCGACCGCGCCCGCGCCACGCTGCGCCGGCGCGTCGAGGCGTCCGGCCAGGAATTTCGCCAGGTGCCGCTGGATGTGTCGTTCCGCTCGACCGAGCCGGTGCTGGCCCTGGTCGATGCGGTGTTCGCCGACCCGCTCGCCGCCGCGGGCGTCGCCGAGCCCGGCGCGCTGCGCCACTACGCCGACCGCGCCGGCCATGCCGGATGCGTCGAGCTGTGGCCGCTCGCGCTGCGCCCGGACGAGCCGGACCCGGAACCATGGACCGTGCCGGAGCGCAACCAGGGCCAGCGCACCGCGCCGCAGCTGCTGGCCGAGCGCCTGGCCGAGTGGATTGCGCACGAAACCAGCGGCGCGGTGCAACTGGAAAGCCGGGGGCGCACGCTGGCGCCCGGCGACGTGATGGTCCTGGTGCGGCGTCGCAACGACTTCGCCCGCGCCCTGGTGCGCGCGCTGAAATCGCGCGGTGTCGCGGTCGCCGGGCTGGATCGCCTGCTGCTGACCGCGCAGCCCGCGGTGCAGGACCTGATGGCGCTGGCCGACGCGCTGTTGCTGCCACAGGACGACCTCAGTTTCGCCTGCATGCTGACCAGCCCGCTGGGCGGCCTGAGCGACGACAGCCTGCTGCGCCTCGCGCTCGATCGCGGCGAGACGCGGCTGTGGGAGACGTTGCGCGAGCGTGCCGGGCAGCAGCCCGACTGGCAGGCCGCCTGGGACTGCTTCGCCGCCCTGCTGGCGCGCGTCGATTACCTCAGCCCGCACGCGCTGCTGTCGGAGGCGCTCGGCCCGCTCGGCGGGCGCGCCCGGCTGTTCGCCCGGCTCGGCGCCGAGGCCGCCGAGCCGGTGGACGAACTGCTGCAAGCCGCCCTGGCCTATGCGCGCAGCCACCCGCCGTCGCTGCAGGGCTTCCTGCACTGGCTGCGCCGCACCGCCGCCGAGGTGAAGCGCGAGCAGGACGTCGCCGCCGACGCGGTGCGCATCATGACGGTGCACGGCGCCAAGGGGTTGCAGGCGCCGCTGGTGATCCTGCCCGACACCACCGCGCTGCCGCCCGAGGAGGGCGGGCTGCTGTGGGCCGACGACCCCGGCTCGCGCCGCGCGGTGCCGATTTTTTCCCCGCGCCGCGAACTGCGCTGCGCCGCGGTGCAGGCGTTGCGCGACGCCGCCACGGCGCGGCGCCTGGCCGAGCACAACCGGCTGCTGTATGTCGCGTTGACGCGGGCCGAGGACCGGCTGGTGGTGTGCGGCTGGCAGACCGCGCGGAGCATGGCGGAGAATTGCTGGTATCGGCTGGTCGAACGCGGCTTCGAACGCCTGCCAACGGAACGTTTCGCCTTCGCCGCGTCGGCGTCGCAAGCCGTGGGGTCCGCAGACCCGGCCGCGGCCGACGCCGCACCGGAAAGCTGGGGCGAAGCGCTGCGCCATCGCAGCCCGCAAATCATTGCGCCGAACGGCAAACCCACGCCAACCTCGACCGCCGCCGAGGCGCCCTTGCCGCCCTGGGCCGGCGCCGCACCCGCCTGGCGTCCGCTGCCGCCGCCCGACGAACCCGCCCGTCCCGAGCCGCTGGCGCCCAGCCGGCCGGAGGGCGTGGAACTCGGCCCGGTGCCCGCCGCCGCCTCGCCGCTCGCCGATCGCGCCGGCGCGGTCGACCGCTTCCGCCGCGGCCTGCTGGTGCACACGCTGCTGCAACACCTGCCGGACTTGCCGCCGGCGTCCCGCCCCGAAGCGGCACGCGCCTGGCTGGATCGGCCGGGCCACGAGCTGCCCCCCGGCGAGGCCGCCGCCCTGGCGGAGCAGGTGCTGGCCATCCTGGCGCATCCCGAACTGGCGCCGCTGTTCGGCCCGTCCAGCCGCGCCGAGGTGCCGTTGACCGGACTGATCGGCAACGCCGTGGTCGGCGGGCTGGTTGACCGGCTGGCGGTGCTGGACGACCGCGTGCTGCTGGCCGACTACAAGACCAACCGCCGCCCGCCGGCCACCGAGGCCGAGACGCCGGTGCTGTACCTGCGCCAGCTCGCCGCCTATCGCGCGGTGCTGCGGCAGGTCTTCCCCGACCGGCCGGTGCGCTGCGCCCTGGTCTGGACCCAGACCGCGCGGGTCGCCATGCTGGCGGACGCCTTGCTCGATCGGCATGCCCCCGCTTGACCCGCCCGCCGCTTCCCACCACGTGACGCGACCAGCAACGATCCACTCCGACAACCCGAGGCCAACCCATGAGCGAGAACACCAAGCCGGTCACCGACGAGACCTTCGCCACCGACGTGCTGCAAGCCGACGGCCCCGTGCTGGTCGATTTCTGGGCGGAATGGTGCGGCCCGTGCAAGATGATCGGCCCGGCGCTGGAGGAGATCGCCGGCGAACTGGCCGGCAAGCTGACCGTCGCCAAGGTGAACATCGACGACAACCCGATGACGCCGAATACCTACGCGGTGCGCGGCATCCCGACGCTGATCCTGTTCAAGGACGGCAAGCCGGCGGCGACCCAGGTCGGCGCCCTGCCGAAAAGCCGGCTGAAAGACTGGATCTCCAGCAACCTTTAGCAACCGCATGGCCCGCCGCCGCGGCGCGCCGTGCGGCCGCGGCCGGAGTACGCGGTCGCTTCTCGCGGCCAAGCACGGCACCGTCCCGCCGCGCCCCCTGCCTCACCCCGCGCCACGCGCCAGCCGGCGCACCGCGGCCGAGGCGTTGCGCTTGCCTTCGCCCGCGTAGGCCTCGTGATACTCGTCGATCCGCGCCGGGTCGTACAGGTAGTTCACCATCAGCGTGGCGCTCTCCCGCGCCCCCTTCTCCGAGGTGTCGGCGTGCAGGTTGATCCGCTCGATCCGCGCGCCGTTCGACAGATGGAAATGCGCCACCGGATCGCGCGCCCGCTTGCCCCGCGACTCGTGCAGCAGGTAGCGCGCGCATAGCCGTTCCAGCACCGGACCGGCGGTCTTGCTCAGCCCCGGTTCGCGCCACCAGCCGCGCTTGCCGAGGATCGCGGCCAGCGCCCGCGCGCCGGTCTCGGCCGGCATGGCGGAGACCAGGCTGGCGCTCTCCTCATCGCTCAGCAGGTCGTTCACCCGGGCGCTCGGCACGTGGTTCACCTGGTCATTCCCCGGGCCATTCCCCGGGCCATTCCCCGGGCCGTTCATCTGGCCATTCCCCGGGCCGTGCGCCGCGCCGTTCCCGACGCCATCCACGCCGCCATTCGCCACTCCCGCGCCAAGCAGCGGATCGAGCCAGGCGCGAAACCCCGGGATCGGTGACAGCGTGGCAAAGCTGCGCAGGTTGCGCAGCTCCGCCTCCAGCACTTCGACCACCTGCTTGATCAGGAAGTTGCCGAGGCTGATCCCGGCCAGCCCCTTCTGGCAGGTGCTGATCGAATAGAAGATCGCGGTGTCGGCGTGGCGCGCATCGAGCACCGGGGCCTTCTCGTCCAGCAGCCGTTGCACCGAGCCGGCCAGGCCCTGCACCAGCGCGACCTCGACGAAGATCAGCGGCTCGTCCGGCATGCGCGGGTGGAAGAAGGCGTAGCAGCGGCGATCGGAATCCAGCCGGTTCTTCAGGTCGCGCCAACTGCGGATGGCGTGCACCGCCTCGTAGTCCACCAGCTTCTCCAGCAGCGCCGCCGGACTGGACCAGTCGATCCGCCGCAACTCCAGGAAGCCGATGTCGAACCAGGCCGCCAGCAGGCCGCGCAGGTCCAACTCCAGCGCCGCCAGGTGTTTGTCCTCGCGGCGCGAGCCCAGCAGCAGCGCGCGCAGATCGACCAGGAACTTGCGGCCATCCGGGATGGTGGTGAACTGGGTCAACAGGCGCAGCCGCGGCGGCTCCAGCGCGCGGCGCAGTTCGGCCGTGGCGATGGCGCGTGCCGCCGGATCGCCGGCCGCGCGGACCGCCGCATAGGCGGCATCCACCGCTGCCGGATCGGAGTCGAAACCGGCCAGCCGGCGCAGGAAGTCCTGCTGCCCCGCCGCATCCAGCGACTCGAAGGTCTGCGCCAGCTTGGCCGCGCGGTTGCGCGCGCTGACCTCGCCGCCGCGTCCGTCCAGGCAGGCGCGGATCTGCGCCTCGATGCTGTCGTCGGTCTCGCCGGCGACGGCGGCCGCCATCTCGCGCCAGACCAGGCCGATGCGACGAAGCGCGCGGTCGAACAGACCGGGTGCGGCAGGCGGGGCGTCGTTCATCGGGGTCTCCGGCGGGTGGCGAACTCCAGCCCCAAATCGGCATCCGCCAGCACCGCGGCAAGGGCCGGCAGCAGGTCCTCCACCACCATCGCCGGCCCGGCGCGCTGCGCGGCGAGGCCGTGCAGGAAGGCGCTCGCGCAGGCGGCCTCCCAGTCCGGCATGCCTTGCGCCAGCAGCCCGCCGATCAGCCCGGCCAGCACGTCGCCGGCCCCGGCGGTGGCGAGCCAGGGCGGTGCCGAGGCGTTGATCGCCGCGCGGCCGTCCGGTGCCGCAACGATCGTGTCCGGCCCCTTCAGCAGCACCACCGCGCCGGTGCGCGCCGCCGCGGCCCGGGCCGCGGCGAGGCGGTCGGCGCCCGGCGCGCCGAACACCAGGGCGAACTCGCCGGCATGCGGCGTCAGCACCGCCGCGCCGCGCAACGCCTCGGGCGCGCCGGCGAAGGCGGTGAGCGCATCGGCGTCGGCCACGACGCGCCGCCCGGCCCGCAGCAGGCGCGGCAACGCCGTGCGCGCCGCCTCCGGCCCCAGCCCCGGACCGCACACCCACACCTGCCGCCGCGCATCGGCCAGCAGCGTGTCCAACGGCGCCTCGCTCACCAGCAGCCCGGGCGGGCCGCCCCGGTAGACGTCGGCGCGCGCGGCGGCGGCGATCGTCACCAGCCCGGCGCCGGCGCGCCGCGCCGCTTCCGCGGCCAGCCGCGCCGCACCGGTCATCGTCGCGCCGCCGATCACGCTGACATGGCCGCGGCGGTATTTGTGGGTGTCGTCGCGCAGCAAGGGCAGCGCCCAGAGCCCCGGCAGGTTGGCGAAGCAGCGCGGCCGCACCTGGTCCAGCACGGCGGCGGGCAGGCCGATATCCGCCAGCGCCAGCGTGCCGCACAGCACCCGCCCGGGCAGCAGCAGGTGGCCCGGCTTCAGGCGGAAGAAACTGACGGTCAGCGCCGCGTGCGGGGCGTAGCCGCGCACCGCGCCGGTGGCGCCATCGACGCCGCTCGGCACGTCGACCGCGACGACGCACCGCGCCGCGCGCAGCGTGTCTACCACCAGGCCGTCAACGTCGCGGGCCAGGCCGGCGCCGAACACCGCGTCGATCACCAGCTCGGCGCGCGCCGCCTCGTTTGGGGCAAAGGGCACCATCGGGCCTCGCCACAGCCGCGCCGCGCCGGCGGCGTCGGAGCCCGCGCGTGGCGGGGCCAGCGCGGCCAGCGCCACCGGCCAGCCCTGCTCGGCCAGCAGCCGCGCCGCCACATAGCCGTCGCCGCCATTGTTGCCGGGGCCCGCCAGCACCAGTGTCCGGCACGGGCGGAAGCGCGCCCGCACCGCGCGGGCCACGGCGCGGCCGGCATTGGCCATTAACGTCGGGCCGGACACGCCCAGGCCGGGCGCCAGCGCGTCGGCCTGGCCCATTTCGGCCGGGTCCAGCAGCTCGGCGCGGCCCGCCAGCCGGCGTGCCAGGTCAGGGTCGAAGCTCATGGCCGGAGAGTGCCACCCCGGCGCGTCGTCCGCCATCGATCCCGTGCGGCGCCAGAGCGATGACCCCCCCGGCAATCGGGCGAACGGCCGGCAGGCCGGGGCGCCAACCCTGGACCGCACCACCTCACCTGAGCGCCTGCCGCAACGGCGGGTCCGGCCAGGGCATTGATCCGGCGCAGGGGCTCAAGTTTATGCCATTGCACTGTCGGAACGATATCGCATCAGCCGGCAGGCACCCGCTGTCGCCGTTCCGGTTCGCCGAATTCGACCTCCAGGTGGATACAGGCCGTCAACGAGATCGACATGTCGCGATGCACGCCCCCCTCGGTTCCCTTGCTCAGCTGGCCGACCCGTTCCGCTGCCGCTTGGGCGGTTGTCCGGCACGCACGGCAAATCAAGCCGCCCGGATGCCTTCAAGGAAGCGATCGACCTCGCGCTTGAGCGCGTTGCCTTGCTGGGCCACCTCGGCGGAAGCGGCCTGGACCTGGGAGGCCGCGATGCCGGTTTCGCTGGCGGCCTGGCTGACGCCGCTGATGTTCGCCGAAACCTGGCCGGTGCCCAGCGCCGCCTCCTGCACGTTGCGGGCAATCTCCTGGGTCGCGACGCCTTGCTGCTCCACCGCGGCGGCGATGGTGGCGGCGATCTGACTCATGTCGTTGATCGTGCTGCCGATCGCATCGATCCGCGCCACCGAGGTGGTGGTGGCGGTCTGGATGGCGTTGATCTGCTGGCTGATCTCCCCGGTCGCCGCCGCCGTCCGGTTGGCCAGCGCCTTCACCTCGGAGGCCACGACGGCAAAACCCTTGCCGGCGTCGCCGGCCCGCGCCGCCTCGATGGTGGCGTTGAGCGCCAGCAGATTGGTCTGCCCGGCGATCTCGCTGATGATCTTCACCACCGTATCGACGCTCTGCGCGATGTCGGCCAGCCCGCGCATCGCCGCCGTCGTCGCTTCCGCGTCGGTGACGGCCTGGGCGGCGATCTTGGCCGACTGCGCCACCTGCCGGCCGATCTCGCTGACCGAGGCCGCCAGCTCCTCGGTCGCCGCCGCCACCGTCTGCACGTTGGTCGAGGCCTGCTCCGAGGCCGCCGCCACGCCGGTCGCCTGGCGCGTGGTCTCCTCCGCCGTGCCGGCCATACTGGTCGCCGTTGCGTTCATCTCGGTGGCGGACGAGGCCAGCGCGGTGAGCGACCCGGTCACCTCGCGCTCGAACACGCCGATCAGCGCATCCACGCGCTTGCCCCGTTCGGCGCGCTCGCTGAGCAAGGCTTCCTGGTAGACCGAGATTGCCAGGTCCATGTCCAGCATCACCGCGCTGTTGATCGCCCGGATGGCGACGCGCGCCTTGCCGGGCGACCATCGGTAGGTCCTGGCCGCCAGATCGGTGAGGCTGCTGAGGACGTAGTTGTAGCCGCCGATATACCAGCGCGGCTCCAGGCCGATCTTGTTGTGTACCAGGCCGATCGCCCGCACCCCGTTGAAATAGGCATCGTCGAAGCGACCGGAAAACAGCCGTTCCCAATGTGAGCCCTGCGCCTTCTTGAGCCGGGGGATGTCGTTGCCCACCATTTTTGCGAGATGCGGCATTGCCGTCACGTGCCGGTAGAACCCGTCCAGAATGGTCGGCAGCGCGGGTTCCACAAACTTCCAACACCCCTTGAGCAGGTGCCTGGAGCCGTCATCGACCTGCATGAATGCGAGGCGCGTCGCACGATCGTCGGAACCTGGCTCGATGTTCACTTGGCGTTCCCCTCTGCGTCGGTGGTCGTACCCCGAGCGCCGCGAGGCGATGCGCGAGATGAGCGGTCAGTCTGGCCGAAAAGCACTAAGCATTCCCTAACGACGTTGCGTTGGCGTGCATTTCTCGGACCATGCAGGAGCATCGCGGTTGTGTGATGATGGCGGCCACGGAGAGCAATGGGACCGGCAAGATGGCGGGTTACGACAAGGACGTTACTTACTCGACGCTGGACAGTGGAACCATGCCCGCCGGGTCATCGGCACGCCCGCGTGCAGACGTGGCACGGTTGCAGCGCTCAACGCCCCCCGCTTGGGGAAATCCAGGCTGGTCAGCGGATGGCTGATCTGGTCTGCTGAGCATCCCTCGGACACGGAGTTGCCCGACATGGCGCTGGTGATAACGGTGGCGCAGCAGAAGGGCGGCACCGGCAAGACGACCCTGGCGGCCAACATCGCCGCCGCTCTCGCCCCCGAGCAGCGCGTGGCCCTGCTTGACATCGATCCGCAACGAACGCTGACACGGTGGCACGCGCTGCGCATGGCGCGCGCGGTGCCGGCCGCGGCGCTCGGCTTTTCCGACGTCGCGGGCTGGCGGTTGCCCGCCGAGCTCGATCGGCTGCGCCGCAGCCACGACGTGGTGGTGATCGACAGCCCGCCGCAGGTCGATACCGATGCCAAGCTCGCGGTGCGCGGTGCCGACATCGTGCTGATACCGGTCCAACCAAGCCCGCCCGATGTCTGGGCGGCGGAGGCCATGTTGAAGCTTGCCGCCGATGAGGGCCGCACCGCGCGGCTGGTGCTCAATCGCGTGCCGGCGGCGTCCCGCCTGCGCGACGCGGTGCGCGCCGATATCGCCGCGCGCGCGCTGCCGGCGCTGCGCAGCGAGCTGGGCAATCGCACCGCCATCGCGCTGGCTTTTGCCGAGGGGCTCGGCGTGGTGGAGACCGAGCCGCGGTCCGCGGCGGCGGAGGAGATGCGGGCATTGATGGCGGAACTTCTGGATGTGTCCGGATGATCGGCGAGGTGGGGTTTTGGCGGCTGATGCGCGTGGTGCATCTGCTCGGTGCCGTGGTCTGGGTCGGCGGGATGTTCTTCACCATCCTGATCATGCGGCCCGCATTGGCCTCGCTCGATGCGCCATGCCGGGTTGACGTCTACCGTTCCGCGTTCCATCGCTTCTTCCGGATGATCTGGGTGGTCATGCCGGGCATGCTGCTGACCGGCTACATCATGGTGTACGGGGAGTTCGGCGGGTTCTCCGGAACGAAATGGAACGTGCACATGATGCACCTGCTCGGGCTCGCCATGGCGGCGATCTTCCTGGCCATCTGGTTCGGGCCGTATCGCGACTTCCGCAACGGCCAGGGGCGCGCCATCGAGATGATCCGGCCGCTGATCATTGCCAATCTGGTGCTGGGTCTGCTGACGGTCACGCTGGCCATGTTGGGCTGAACGGGCCAACCTCGGTTCGCCCGCGGTCTGCGGTCCACAGTCCGTGGCCCAAAGTCCGTGGCTCCGGCCTGTGGCTTAGAGTCTTCTCTGGCCCGAGGTCCGGGACCGCCGTACGGTGATGCTGACCGATTGCGTGTGCTCCGGCGGTGGCTTGGGGGCCGCGATCACGTGTGGGCTCGGTCTGCGTTGCGCGCTGGTGGCGCGGCTGGGCAAGCAAGAATTTCGCTCTTGTGGCGTTGACTGTTGGACGGCCCCGTAGGGCGGAAAAGCGCAGCGCCTTCCGCCACCGCCGGGCGCGCCGCTCGCATCTGCCGACGTCCCCAACAACATATCCCGCCACCGTCCGACGGCGGAAGGCGCTGCGCCTTTCCGCCCTACGGGGCCGTCCAACCGTCAACGCCATATGAGCCAAGAATTTCAGCGCAGATGAAGGAAGGCGATGCACCAGCTCGTCATCGGCCGGGAGAAGCCGGGGCGATGCAGCGCAAGCCCAGCACGCCTCTCATGCGCGCGGCTGTTCGTCGAGCGCCAGGCGTTTCCAGCCCGGGAGTCACGCCGCGGGCAGGCGGTCGGAGCCTCGGCACAGTGATTTTGACTGTTTGGGCGCGCCGAGCCGGTCACACACGGCACCCGCGGTCTGCCCCAATCAACCGGTCAAAATCACTGTGCAGAGGGACTGGTGCGGTTGCAGACTGAGTGGAACTCGGTGGCGGGAGGCGGGGCGATCATTCTCTGATCCTAGACCGCGAGGGAGGAAGGTCCGTCGTGGATCTTGCGATTGGGGGGCGGCGTGGTGCGGACCGCTTGGTGGGGGCTTGATTGGGGGGGTCTTTGCGTTGTGGTCGTCGCTGGGGTTTTCCGGGGGTGTTGTTACCAGATGCGTATCCGGTGAGGGGGCGCGTTCTACAACCGATCGCGGCTGCCCTGTTTTCGATGCTGCCGTGGCGCCGGTGGGGTTGTGGGCAACCTCGCCCCGGGACGTGACAGCGCAATCAACGCGCGCGTGGGTTGTCCACAAATCCATGGGCGTGTCGGTTACAGGGAGTAGGTCAGATCGAGTGTTCCGCACCGACCCAGAGCGGTCATTCACGTGAGGCATAATTGAAGAACAACGTTGAAAAATCACCGATCGGGCGGTTTGATTATCGACCTCGCCCGGACCGGCAGAGCTATCCTGGCTACGGCTTGCGTTTCTTGTCCGATATTGTCACGATCAACCGCTGGTCCGGTCGGCAAACATTCCACGCCAGACCCACCGACTCCAACATTCGTATGAACGCGAAGATCAAATCTATTTCCCATCGACGATGGCCATGCCGAGCGGAGCGCGGGTCCGCATGGTGGTTGTTATGCCAGCCTTCCCCACTCGTAAGGATCGCGACGACCCAGTTGTTACGGCTTTCCTCGTCGGTTTCGTAGTTGCGGTATCCCCAGAGATGCGCCGCGGAGTTGACTGACCAGGTGATGTGCCAGACCACGACGGCACGCACGAACACCCCCCATATCAGCAGGCTCGCGCCAAATCGAGCCGCCTCTACCGCGCTGTCCCCGCTTAGCAGACCGGCCGCGATGCCGCCCAGGAAGAAGACCGTCCAGGATGCGAGGACGATGATCGGATACAGCAGCGTACGCTCCAGCCGGCGATAAAACGGATCGCGCAGAACGTCCTTTGCGTAGCGCTCATAGATGGACAGTCGTGTCAGGTCGCGGTTCTCCACCAGCATCCAGCCGACATGGCTCCAGAAAAAATTGACCAGCGGAGAGTGCGGATCCTCCTGCCTGTCAGAGTGCTCGTGATGCCGCCGGTGAACCGCCACCCAACGTCCCGGCGTGTCCTGCATGGAGCACACGCCAAGGATGGCGAAGCCGGTACTCCAGCCATTTCGGGCAAGCCAGACCGCGATGCGTCAGCAACCTGTGATAGCATAGATTTATGCCGAGGCCGCCGAACACATAGACGCCGACAACGGCCAGCACGAGTCCGGCCCAACTGAAAAACCACGGCAGCACCGCCAGCACTGCGACGAGATGGTACAGCCCGACGGTCATCGCGTAGGACCAGACGATACGCCGCCGATCAACCGCCGTGGGCAATGCCAGCCGGTGGGGCGTCGGACGGAAGCGGGCGCTGGAATAGTGGGTGCTCATAATAAGGACTCTCGAACGGTTGCTGTCTACTGGCCGGCTGGACGCCTACATGGAGCGGTGCACCCAAGGATCCCGCATCGATCATCGGGGTATTGCACGAAAGCGTTTGAAGTAGCCAGAGTCCCGGACTCCGCCAAATGACGGTCCGCGCTCTACCCTTTGTGGACATTCAAGCTGACGAACTACGCACTCGCAGCAGCGCTTGACCCAAACACGGCGAGATGGCCCGGGCCCTGACCGCCGCCGCCCTTGGTCTTTCGCCGGCGGGTCGCGCCGCGGCAAAGCACGCCGGTGGCTGGCTTGCCGCTTGCCGCGTCGGCGCCCGCACAGCGGGATGAGTGTTAGCTGGCTTTGGTCCGAAGGTTAGTATATATGACCATCCACGTCAGGCCAATTTTCCCCGGAGGCTTCCCGCATGTCCCTCCCCTCCAACGGAATCACCCCAGACGTCATCCGCCAGATGATGCCGCCGTATCACCTCAGCCCCGACCTGCTGGAGGCGACGTTCGCCGCGCTGCCGCCACCGCCACAAGATGCCTCCACGGCCTGGCGGCAGGCACGCATCACGCGGCTGATGCAGGAGATCGCCACGCTGATGCCCGCCGATGCGGCGCAGGCGCGGCTGGCGGCGCAGATCCTGATCGTGCGGGAGCTGGCGGACACGATCGCGGCGCGGGCCACTGCGCCGGAGCTGACGGTGGCGCAGATGTGCCGGGTGGGACGTGCCGCGGCCGAGCTGGTGCGGACGGCGACGGGGCTGCTGCGTCGCGCTGGAGCGGGCGCAGCAGAAGCCGGCGGCGTTCTTTGGCACCGTGCTGGCGGACGCGATCGATGTCGCGGCGCTGGATGCGGGGTGGGGCAAGGGGGTCGCCAATGCAGGCCCCATGCGACAGCCGGGCGCCGGGGTTGCCCCTGCGGAACCTGCCACCGAACAGCGACAAGGTGCAGCCGAACATGAGACCCAGGATGCGGATGGTCTCGGTGCACCGGGGGAACTGACCGCAGGGACAGCGGTTACGGGAATGCCCGGGACAAGCGCCCCACCGGGAGAAGATGCAAGGGGGCAGGCTGCCGGCGGGCAAGGCCTGCCAGCGGCGATGCGGCATGAGATTATTGCCATCGACCCTCGCGTCACGTGCCCGAGGGCATGCCCCATGCAACTGTCAGCCAGGCCGGGGGCGGCCACAAAGCGGCGCCCCGGTGCACCCGGTGGTGCAACCACGCCCGAGACGACCCCGGTGCCGTGCGGTGTCGTCGGTCCCTTCAGGCACGAAGCCGGCGGCCGGCGGGCAAACCCGGCGGCGGCGAGATCGTGACCAGCAATCCTCGGGTCAAGCGCCCAAGGACATGCCCCATGCACCTGTCTGCCACGGCCCAGCGTGCCGCCGCACCGGACCCCGCGACCGGGCCGCGACACGATGGACCCGGTGGCGCGGCCGGCCGCCGGCGCGGCGGCAATCCGCGCGGCAACCCCGACCTCAACCTGGCACCACGCTGCGGCGCGCGGGCGCGCTCCGGCTGCCCGTGCCGCGCGCCGGCGATGGCCAATGGGCGGTGCCGGATGCATGGCGGGCGCAGCACCGGGCCGCGCACGCCGGAGGGGATGGCGCGGATGACCGCGGCGCGCACCACGCACGGGTACTGCACGGCGGCGCAGCGGCTGCACCAGCGGTATGTCAGGACGCTGGTGGTGCGGACACAGCTCTTCTGCAGGGCGATGCGGCTGCGGCAGTACCTGCCGGTGGAGTTGGCGGCGCGGCTGGCGCTCCTGCCGGCGGAGTTCCTGCCGCCGGAGCCGCCGTCGCCGGGGGCGGTGTGGAAAAATGCACACACGACCCTCGGGTCAAGCGCCCGAGGGCATGCCCCATGCAACAGTCTGCCGGCACTGCGCCGAGCGTCCCGCGCCGGTCGGGCTGGCGGGGCGGTGGGGTTGCCGTTGACCCTGCGGGCCGCCGAGCGGCTGGCGGCGCGGGCGGAGGCGGCTTCCCAGGCGCCATGGCGGCAGGCCATCGCGGTTGCGCGCGCGGCCAAGCGGGAGGCGCGGGCGGCGACGCGGGAGGCACAAGCCGCGAAGCGGACCGGGCCGGTGCGTGCCAAACGCGGCGAAACGAACGCCGTGCGTCAGAACCCCATGCAACTGTCTGGTCGCGTGGGGCCTGCCGCCTTGGGTGGCTCGGTGGGGCCACGGCCTGGTGGGTCCAGTGGTGCGGGTGTGGTTGACTGCGGCGGATCGGGGCGCGGCGGAGGCAGGCAAGCGGCGGAAGGCGCTGCGCTTTTCCGCCCTACCGGATGGCGTGGCGGCGGCAGGCAAGCGGCGGAAGGCGCTGCGCTTTTCCGCCCTACCGGGGCGGCGGGCGTGGCGGCGAGGGCCGCGGCGCTTGGCGGCGCGCCGCTGGCGGTGCCGTGGACGTCGGGTTTGCGCGGGCAACTCGCCGCGTTGTTCGGGCCGGCCGCGCCACCGGCGGGCTGGCGCGTGCCGCAGGCATGGCCGCCGACCGGTGGCCCAGGGGCGGCGTTTCCGGTCGGGGCGAAGCCGCTCCAGGGGCTGGACTGCATGACCCGAGGCCCTCGCGCCGCCGGGGTCACGTCAGGGCCAGCCGCGCCTCCATCACGTCCGGTTCTTCCGGCAGGCGGCGTAGGCTGAAGCCAAGGTGGCGCATGAACGCCAGCATCGGCGCATTGTCGGCCAGCACCTGGCCCACCACCGCCTGCATGCCGCGCGCCCGCGCCCAATCGATCAGCCGGCGCATCAGCCGGCTGGCCAATCCCTTGCCCTTGACGTCCGGCTGCACGATCACCGCGAACTCGCCGGTCGCGCCGTCCGGTTCGACCACCAGGCGCGCGACGCCGACCGTTTCGCCGGTGGCGGCGCGGATCGCCACGAAGGCCATTTCGCGGTCGTAGTCGATCTGCGTCAGCCGCGCGGTCATCTCGGGCGACAGTTCGCGCATCGCGGTGAAGAAGCGGTAGCGGATGTCCTCGGGCGACAGGCGCTGGAAGAACAAGCCGTGTTGCGCGGCATCCTCGGGGCGGATCGGGCGGATGATCAGCCGCTCGCCGCGCGCCTCGCAGTGTTCGACCAGTTCGACCGGATAGGGCGGGATCGCCGGCAGGCCGAGCTCGCCCGCCGGGCGCAGCCGCAGCCAGGCATCGGCGGCCAGCACGCCCTGGGCATCGACGAACAGCGGGTTGATCTCCAGCGCGGCGATGTCCGGGAAGTCGAGGATCAACTGGCTGACCCGCACCAGGGTCTCCGCCACCGGATCGATCCGCGCTTCCGCCATGTCGCGGAAGGCGCCCAGCGTGCCGGCGGCGCGGGTGCGTGCGATCAGCGCCTGGGCCAGCGTCAGGTTCAGCGGCGGCAGGTCCATCGCGATGTCGCGCTGCACCTCGGCCGCGGTGCCGCCCTGGCCGAAGGCGATGGTCGGGCCGAACACCGGATCATCGGCCACGCGGATCAGCAATTCGCGCCCGCGCGCCGCCTGGCGCTGCACCAGCAGCGTGACCGCCGCGTCCGGCGTGCGGCGCGCCTGGCGCAGGCGCAGCGTCCGCGCCGCGAGGCGCAGCTCGGCCGCGTCGTGCAGGTCGAGCGCCAGGCCGTCGCGCGCCCGGCAGCCCGGCGGCAAGGTGTCGCGCAGCTTGACCACCACCGGGTAGCCGAGCAGGGAAGCGGCGGTAAGCGCGTCCGGCTCGGTGCAGACGGCGCGGCACGGCACGCTCGGCACGCCGTAGGCGGCGAGCACGTCCATCGCCTCGTCCTGCGCCATCTCCAGCCGACCGGACGCGCGCAGGCGGTGAAACAGCCGGCGCACCTCGGCCTGGTCGGCGCCGACCGCGACCACGCGGCTGTTCGGCAGCTCGCGCGCGGCGGCGCGGTTGCGCCGGTCCTGCACCAGATGGCGGAAGCCGCGCACCGCCTGCTCCGGCGTGGCGAAGGCGGCCATGCCGGCCTCGGCCAGGCGATGGCGGTGCACCGCGCCGGTGGTCTCGCCCAGCGCGGCGACCAACAGCGGCAGCTTCACGGTGCCGCCGCAGGCGGCCAGCGCCTCCATCGCCGTGGCGTCGGCCGCGCCGGTCGGGGCGTGCACCACCAGGATGCCGCCCACCTCGGGCGCGCCGGCGAGCAGGGCGGCGACCTCGGCCAGCAGCAGCGGCGCGTCGGGGCCGACATAGACCATGCCGGGGCCGATCGCTGGGCTGTTCGCTGGTCTCGCACGGCGCGGGGGAGGGCGTTCGGGGCGGCGCGGGCTGGGCGGCGCCCGGCAGGCGCAGGCGCAGCACAGCCTCGGTCTCCGCCGACAGCGTGGCGAGGTGCAGCCCGTCGCGCAGCACCGCATCGGCCGCCATGCGCCCGGCGCCGATCGCGTTGCTGACGATGGCGAGTGTCTCGCCGCGGGCCGGGCGGGCGCGCGACAGGGTTTCCGCCGCCGTCAGCAGGTCCTCGAGGCGCGCGACGCACAGCACGCCGGCGCGGCGCAATGCCGCCTCGAACGCCAGCTCGCCGGTGCCGGAGGGGTCCAGCCAGCAGGCCGCCGGCCCGGATCGCCACGACCGGGCGCAGCCGCGACGCCGCGCGGGCGGCAGACAGGAAGACCCGGCGGTTCTTGATGCGGCGCACGTCCAGCAGGATGGCGCCGGTGCCCGGATCGCGCGCCAGCCAGTCGAGCGCCATGCCGAAGCCGAGATCGGCGTTGCCGCCGATGCCGATGACGTGGCTGAAGCCGACGCCGTTCGGCCCGGCCCAGTCCAGCACCGCGCGGCACAGCGCGGTGGATTGCGACACCAGCGCCAGCCGCCCCTTGGCCGGCGTCAGGTGGGCGCGCGAGGCGTTGAGGCCCAGCTCGGGCACGATCAGCCCGAACGACCCCGGTCCCAGCACGCGCACGCCGGTGCGCCGCGCCAGATCGGCCAACCCCAGGGTCGTGCAGTTTCCGCCCGCCGTGCCCGGGCCATTGGTCGTTCCCGGTCGTTCCGCTGCGCTCGGCCCCTCCACCGCGGCCAACCCATCGGCCGCGGCCAGCGGGACTGTGTCGGTCAACACGATGGCCGCGAAACACCCCTTGGCGGCGAGCGCCGGCAGCGCCGCCGCCAGACAGTCCGGATCGGCGATCACCGCCAGGTCGGGCGCGACCGGCAGGTCGGCCACCGTCTTATAGGCGAGCACCCCCGCCACGGCGTGCAGCGCGGGATCGATCGGCAGCACCGCCCCCTTGAACCCGCCGTCGCGCAGGTTGCGCATGACCTCGCCGCCCAGCCTGCTGCCGGCGCCGATCACCGCGAGGCGATCCGGGCGGAACAGCGAGGCAGGGGCGAAGCGGCCGGCGGGCTTGGGGCGGACCAGGTTCATATTGCACCGCAGCATACGCCCATCGCGGTCGAATGTCAGCCGCGCCGGGACGCATTGCCAATATGCCAGCAGTTATGTCACCGGTGGGGTTGCAGATGAACCGGCGACGGCAGCGTCACGGGACAGGCAAGGGGACGGGCAAGGGGCAGGCATGGCGGACACATCGCGCTGGGATCCAGAAATGCTGCAATTTCAGCAGGAAGCCGAGGAATACGCGAAGAATTTTCCGCCCGTGCGGGTGGCGATCCCGCTCGACCCGCACCGCGCGGTGAACGACATCCTGGCGCTGCGCATTGCCGCCGGCGGCCCGGTCATGGCGGAGACCACCGACCGCTGGGTCGCCGCCCGCGGCCGGCGCATCCTCTGCCGGGTCTATCGCCCGCGCACCGATCGGCCGCTGCCGACGCTGGTGTATTTCCATGGCGGCGGCTGGGTGTGGTCCTCGATCGACACGCATGACCGGCTGGCGCGCGAATACGCCGCCGCCGGCGAGGTCGGCGTGGTCAGCGTCGACTACGCGCTGTCGCCGGAAGCAAAATTCCCGCAGGCGCTGGAGGAATGCGCCGCGGTCACCCGCCACGTCGCCGCGCATGGCGCCGAGTGGGGGCTCGATCCGTCAGCGCTGTTCGTCGGCGGCGACTCGGCCGGCGGCAACCTGGCGCTGGGCACCGCGCTGCTGCTGCGCGAGGCCGGCGGGCCGGCGCTGCGCGGCATCCTGGCGGTCTACCCGGTGTGCGACAGCGCCCTGGACACCGCGAGCTACCAGGAATTCGCCACGGGATACGGCCTGACGCACGAGCGGATGAGCTTCTACTGGCGCGTCTACGTGCCGCACGCGGCCGATCGGCACCACCCGCTGGCAGCACCATTGCGTGCCGACCTGACCGGGCTGCCGCCGGTGCTGGTGCAACTGGCGGAACTGGACGTGCTGCGCGCCGAGGGCGAGGCGCTGGCGGCCAGGCTGCAGGCCGCCGGCGTTCCGGTGGCGTTGGAGATCTTTCCGGGTGTGGTGCATGGCTTCATGCGGGCCACGGCCACGGTGGGCAAGGCGCGGAGCGCGGTGGAGAAGGCTGGGGTGTGGTTGCGGCGTCTATCGTGAGCGTCGGCCGGCGGGGAGCGCCACCCCGCCTACAGCGCCAGCCGCCGCCAGGCGCCGAACTCGCCGATGATGCCGCGCCGGAACGCCAGCACGCAGACCACGAAGATCGCCCCCTGCGTCACCGTCACCCAGGAGCCGAACTGCGCCAGGTAGTTCTCCATCCCGGTCACCACCACCGCGCCCATCACCGGCCCGAACACCGTGCCCAGCCCGCCCAGCAGCGTGGTCAGCACCACCTCGCCCGAGGTCGAATAATGCACGTCGGTCAGCGTGGCGATGCCGAACACGAGCGCCTTGGTGCCCCCCGCCACGCCGGACAGCATGCACGACAGGATGAAGGCGATCAGCTTGTAGTCGTCGGTCCGGTAGCCCAACGACGTGGCGCGCGGCTCGTTCTCGCGGATCGCCTTCAGCACCTGGCCGAACGGCGAGTGGATGATGCGATGGATCAGCAGGAAGCTCGCCGACGAACACCGCCGCGACCACCCAGTACATCGTCATGTCGTTGTTCAGGTCGAGATCACGCCGAACAGTGTGCCCGCGCGGCACCTGCTGGATGCCGTCCTCGCCGCCGGTGAACGGCGCCTCCAGGCAGAAGAAGTAGACCATCTGCGCCAGCGCCAGCGTGATCATGGCGAAATAGATGCCCGAGCGGCGGATCGCCAGATAGCCCAGGCATAGCCCCAGCACCGCCCCGGCGATGCCGCCCAGGGCGATCGCGAACACCGCGTCCACATGCCAGAACTTCATGGTCCAGGCGGAGACGTAGCTGCCCATGCCGAAGAACGCCGCATGGCCGAACGACAGCAGCCCGACATAGCCGATCATCAGGTTGAACGCGCAGGCGAACAGCGCCATGCACAGCACCCGCATCAGGAACACCGGATACAGCACGTACGGGCAGACCACGATCAGCGCGAGCATGAACAGGAAGCCGATCCATTGCGGGCGGGAAAATCCGAACATGTCAGGCTCGCTTTCCGAACAGATCCGTGCGGCAGGGTCAACAGCACGATCACCATCACCAGGAACACCACCGTCGCCGACGCCTCCGGATAGAACACCTTGGTCAGCCCCTCGATCACGCCGAGCGCCGAAGCCGGTGACGATCGAACCGAGGATCGAGCCCATGCCGCCGATCACCACCACCGCGAACACGGTGTTGATGAAATTGTCGCCCATGTTGGGGTTCACCGAGTAGATCGGCGCCGCCAGCACGCCGGCGAAGGCGGCCAGCGCGACGCCGCCGCCATAGGTCAGCGTGATCAGCCGCGGCACGTTCACGCCGAACGCCTGCACCAGCGGCGCGTTCTCGGTCGCCGCGCGCAGCGTGGCGCCGAGCGAGGTCTTCTCGATCATCGCCCAGGTGGCCAGGCACACCACCAGCGCCGCCAGCACCACCCAGCCGCGATAGTTCGGCATGAACATGAAGCCCAGGTCGGTGGCGCCCTGCAGCACGTCGGGGATGCGATAGGGCAGGCCGGAGCTGCCGTAGTAGTTGCGGAACAGCCCCTGGATCACCAGCGCCAGCCCGAAGGTCAGCAGCAGGCCGTACAGGTGGTCCAGCTTGTACAGCCGGCTGATCATCGTCTTCTCCAGCACGATGCCGAAGATGCCGACGAGCAGCGGCGCCAGGATCAGCGACGGGAAATAGCCGATGCCGGCATAGTGCAGCAGCATCCAGGCGGCGAAGGCACCCATCATGAACAACGCGCCGTGCGCGAAGTTGATGATGTTCAGCATGCCGAAGATCACCGCGAGGCCGAGCGACAGCATCGCGTAGAACGCGCCGTTGATCAGGCCGAGCAACAACTGGCCGAACATCAGTGGCGCGGGAATGCCGAAGATCATCATCATGACGGGACGCTCGCTTTTGCCTGCCTGGATGCCATGTTGGTCACGCCTCAATCCCCGTCACGCCGCCCCCGTCACGCCGCCTCACACACCGAGGTACTCGTGCAGCTTGTCCATGTTGGCTTCCAGCGCATGGTTCGGGATCATGTCGATCACCTTGCCATGCTCCATCACGTAGTGCCGGTCGGCCACCGTCGCGGCGAAGCGGAAATTCTGTTCCACCAGCAGCACGGTGAAGCCGCGGTTCTTGATCTCGCGGATGGTGCGGCCGATCTGCTGCACGATCACCGGGGCCAACCCCTCGGTCGGCTCGTCCAGCAGCAGCAGCTTGGCGCCGGTGCGCAGGATGCGCGCGATCGCCAGCATCTGCTGCTCGCCGCCCGACAGCCGCGTGCCGTGCGCCGTGCCGGAGCGTTCCTTCAGGTTGGGAAACAGCGTGAAGATCGTCGTCGATGTCGAGCCCGCCCGGCGCCACCAGCGGCGGCAGCAACAGGTTCTCCATCACGTTGAGCGAGCCGAAGATGCCCCGCTCCTCCGGGCAGAAGGCGATGCCGGCGCGGGCGATCAGGTTCGGCATCAGCCCGATCGGTCTCGGCGCCGCGAAAACGGATGCTGCCCTCGCGCCGCGGCACCAGGCCCATGACCGACTTCATCGTCGTGGTCTTGCCGGCGCCGTTGCGCCCGAGCAGGGTCACCACCTCACCCTCCCGCACCTCGAAATCGACGCCGTGCAGGATGTGGCTTTCGCCGTACCAGGCGTTCAGGCCGCTGATTTCAAGCATCGTCGCGATCCCAGATAGGCGGCGATCACCTCGGGGTTCTTCGAGACCGTGGCATAATCGCCCTCGGCCAGCACCCGCCCGCGGGTCAGCACGGTGATGATGTCGCACAGCCCTTCCACCACCGACAGGTTGTGCTCCACCATCAGGATGGTGCGGCCCTCGCGCACCCGCGCGATCAGCTCGACGATGCGGCCGCACGTCGTCATGCGCCATGCCGGCGGTCGGCTCGTCCAGCAGCAGCATCTCGCGGATCGAGCGCCAGCGTGGTGGCGATCTCCAGCGCCCGCTTGCGGCCATAGGGCAGCTCGGCAACCACGGTGTCGACGTACGTCGGACAGGCCGACATCGAACAGCAACTCGCGCGCACGGTCGTTGTAGACGTTCAGCACCTGCTCCGAGCGCCAGAAGTCGAAGCTGGCGCCGCGGGCGCGCTGCAGCGCCAGCCGTACATTCTCCAGCGCAGTCAGGTGCGGAAACACCGCCGAGATCTGGAAGCTGCGCGCCAGGCCGAGCCGCGCCACCTGGGCCGGCTTCAGCCGGGTGATGTCGCGCCCCTTGAAATGAATGGTGCCGCGCGTCGGGGCCAGGAACTTCGTCAGCATGTTGAAACACGTGGTCTTGCCCGCGCCGTTCGGTCCGATCAGCGCGTGGATCGAGCCTGTGCGCACCCGCAGCGCGACGTCGTCCACCGCGACGAAGCCGCCGAACGCCCGGGTCAGCCCCGCGGTCTCCAGGATGGTGTCAGTCACCCCCGGACGTCTCCCTAGTTTCGATGTTTGAGTTGTCGGTCATTTGCATATTGGCGCTTGGCGCACAAGCGGGTAGCCGCCCGGTGCGGGCGATTGCCCCGGGCGATGGCAGCCGGGCGATTGCCCCGGGTGGTGGCCCTACGGCATTCACCTATCGTTGCCCGCGGCGGTCGGCGCGCTCCGGTGATGCGACCTGGGCGCTGGCTGCATCGCCAGCAAGTAAGGCTTCCTCCGGGTTGAAATTCTTGGCTCATATGGCGTTGACTGTTGGACGGCCCCGTAGGGCGGAAAAGCGCAGCGCCTTCCGCCGTCGGACGGTGGCGGGATATGTTGTTGGGGACGTCGGCAGATGCGAGCGGCTCGCCCGGCGGTGGCGGAAGGCGCTGCGCTTTTCCGCCCTACGGGGCCGTCCAACAGTCATGGCTGGACCGCTGCGGGTCGCAGGTCGCCGGCGTGCTGGACGCGCTGGAGGCCGATCGGGCGCAGCGGACCACCCCGTTCTGGTTCGGCGCCGCGCTCGGCCATCCCGACATCGCGGTGGCCTGCGCGCTACGCTTCACCGCCGAGGCGCACAAGACGCTGTTCGATCCCGCGCGCCGGCCGGCGCTGGCCGCGCACGCGTCGCGCTGCGAGGTGCTGGCGCCGTTTCAGGCGGTGGTGCAGCCGTTCATCCCGCCAAGCTGACGCGGCGCCGGCGCCAACGCGGCGCCGCAGCCCGGCGCCGGTGGGGCAAGCCTCTAGCCGGCGCGGCCCCAGATCGGGCTGCGTTGGTTGCTCAGGCAGTAGCAGGCGCTGCCCGAGGCCACCGGATGGTCCATGGGACACACATAGGGGCCGGCGTAGCAGGATTGTCCGGCGGCCTGCGGCGGCGCGTCGCTCACTGGGGGCGGCGCGTAATAATAGGTCGGCGGCGGGGCGTAGGCCGGCGGATAGTACACCGGGGGCGGGTAGAGCGGCGGCGCGACCACGATCGGCGGCAGGCCGATGAACACGCCGCCGCGCCACCAGGCGGCGGCCGGGGCGGTGGCGGCCGCCATCGCGACGCCGGCCACCGATGCGATCGCCGCCCAGCGGATCAGCCGAAGCGGGGGTGGGAGACGTTTGGCGTGGAGCATGGACAACCCTCTGCACGCATTTGCCGTGCCGCCACTTTACACCTCCAGCCGGGCGCGTGCAGCCCGGATCGTGCAGCGTCGGCGTGCGGCGCGGTCAAGCCGCGTGCCCACCAGCTTGACTTTCCGCCATTTCCCTCGGATATGCCGCGCGTGTGCGCAATCAGGCGCTCCCGCCATCGCGCCGCGGGCTCCACTGCGCCAGATCCGGATCGGACCACAGTTTGACCGAGACCACGACCGCTGCGGCGGATTCGACCGACGACGCCCCGATCATCGACGCGGAGCCGCCCGGCCCGCCCGAAGATGTGCGCGCGACCTTTGCCGATCTCGGCCTCTCCGAGGCGGTGCTGCGGGCGATCGCCGACATGGGCTATCGCCATCCCACGCCGATCCAGGAGCAGGCGATCCCCTTCGTCCTGATGGGCCGCGACGTCATGGGCACGGCGCAGACCGGCACCGGCAAGACCGCCGGCTTCACCCTGCCGATGCTCGACATCCTGACCGGCTCGCGCGCCCGTGCCCGCATGCCGCGCAGCCTGATCCTGGAGCCGACGCGCGAACTGGCGTTGCAGGTCGCCGAGAATTTCGTGCAGTACGGCAAATACCTGAAGCTGACCCACGCGCTGATCATCGGCGGCGAGAGCATGTCCGACCAGAAGGACGTGCTGATGCGCGGGGTCGACGTGCTGATCGCCACGCCCGGCCGGCTGATCGACATGTTCGAGCGCGGCTCGATCCTGCTCACCGATGCCCGCCTGCTGGTGATCGACGAGGCCGACCGCATGCTCGACATGGGCTTCATCCCCGATGTCGAGCGGATCGTCGCCATGCTGCCGCGCACCCGGCAGACGCTGTTCTTCTCCGCCACCATGGGCCCGGAGATCCGCCGGCTGGGCGACGCATTCCTGACCAACCCGAAGGAGATCGCGGTCTCCCGCCCGGCCTCGGTGGCGACGACGATCGTCGAGGGCCTGGCGCTGGTCGCCGAGCACGACAAGCGCGAGGCGCTGCGCCGGCTGATCCGCACGCAAAACGTGCAGAACGCCCTGATCTTCTGCAACCGCAAGCGCGACGTCAACATCCTGCACAAGTCGCTGACCCGGCACAAATTCGACGTCGGCGCGTTGCACGGCGACATGGCGCAGACCGTGCGCTTCGCCACGCTGGAGAAGTTCAAGGCCAACGACCTGCGCCTGCTGGTGTGCAGCGACGTCGCCGCGCGCGGCCTGGACATCGGCGGCCTGTCGCACGTGTTCAACTTCGACGTGCCGCACCATGCCGAGGACTACGTCCACCGCATCGGCCGCACCGGCCGCGCCGGCCTGACCGGGCACGCCTTCACCATCGCCGCGCCGACCGACCGATTCGCGGTCGAGGCGATCGAGGCGCTGACCGGCCACCCGATCCCGCCGATGATCGTCGAAGGGCTCGATCCGGTCGATTGGACGGAAGAGGATGGCCGCAAGCGCCGCGGCCGCGTTGGTGCCGCCAAGACCGGGGGCAGGGCAGGGGCCAAGGGGACTGGCGCGGGCAAGACCCGGGCGAAGCCGGCGCCGCGGGCCGCCGCCGCGCCGGACGATGGGCCGGCGCCCGCCCGGGCCCGCGTGCGAACGCCCGCCCCAGGCCACCCGCCAACCCACGCCCCGGAGGACGTGGCGGCACCCACGCCAGGCGACGCGCCGACCGCGCCGCCGCGCGCGAGGGCCGCGAGCCGACCGGAGCCGAGGTCCCGCTCCAGGTCCCGCAACGAGCCCGCGGCGCCAGTGGCAGTGCCAGTTTCCGTGTCAGCGTCAGTGCCACCGCCGGCGACATCGGCGCCGCGCGCGCGTGCCGCCGAACGTCCCGCCAGGCGCGACCGGCACGGCGAGGCGGACAGCGGCCCCGCGGTGCGTGGCTTTGGCAGCGACGTGCCCGCCTTCATGCAACTGCGCCTGCGCACCCCGCCGGCGGCGCGGCCCGACGGAGACGGCGAGGCGTGAGCGCCCAGGCTGACGCCCCAACCGACACCCGGGCCGGGGCGCCGGCCGCTGCCGGCGGCGAGACCGCCCGGCGCGCCAGCCACTTCACGCCGTTCCAATGGGACGATGCGCTGCGCCTCGACGGCCAGCTCTCCGAGGATGAGCGGGCGATCCGCGACGCCGCCCACGCCTACTGCCAGGACAAGCTGTTCCCCCGCGTGCTGGCGGCCAACCGGCACGAACATTTCGACCGCGCCATCATGAACGAGATGGGCGAGATGGGCTTCCTCGGCGCCACGCTGGAAGGCTACGGCTGCGCCGGGGTCAACTACGTGAGCTACGGGCTGATCTCGCGCGAGGTGGAGCGGGTCGATTCCGGCTATCGCAGCGCCTTCTCGGTGCAGTCCTCGCTGGTGATGTATCCGATCCATGCCTTCGGCTCGGCGGCGCAGAAGGACAAATATTTGCCCCGGCTGCGCAGCGGCGAGTTGGTCGGCTGTTTCGGCCTGACCGAGCCGGATGCCGGCTCCGACCCCGCCTCGATGCGCACGCGGGCGAAGGCGGTCGATGGCGGCTTCGTGCTGAACGGGGCAAAAACCTGGATCACCAACGCGCCGATCGCCGACGTGCTGCTGGTCTGGGCCAAGGACGACGGCGGCGAGATCCGCGGCTTCCTGCTGGAGCGCGGCATGGCGGGCCTGGCCACGCCGAAGATCGAAGGAAAATTCTCGCTGCGCAGCTCGGCCACCGGCATGATCATGCTGCAGGACGTCTTCGTCCCGGCGGAGAATCTGTTGCCCGACGTGAAGGGGCTGCGCGGGCCGTTCTCGTGCCTCAACAACGCGCGCTACGGCATCGCCTGGGGCGCGCTGGGCGCGGCCGAGTTCTGCTGGCACGCCGCGCGCGACTACACGCTGAACCGCATGATGTTCGGCCGCCCGCTGGCGGCGACGCAGCTCATCCAGAAGAAGCTGGCCGACATGCAGACCGAGATCACGCTCGGCCTGCAGGGCGTGCTGCGGCTCGGCCGGCTGATGGACGCGCACGACGCCGCGCCGGAGATGATCAGCCTGTTGAAGCGCAACAACTGCGGCAAGTCGCTGGACATCGCGCGGACCGCGCGCGACATGCACGGCGGCAACGGCATCGTCGACGAGTACCATGTGATCCGCCACGTGATGAACCTGGAGACGGTCAACACCTACGAGGGCACGCACGACGTGCACGCGCTGATCCTGGGCCGCGCGCAGACCGGGATTTCCGCGTTCGGCGGCTGACCGGACGCTGCGGCGCCCGATGCGCCGCGCCTCTCGCGGCGGTCGATGATCCCCGCCGCCTGCGGCCCAGGCGGCGAATGCCCCGGCTACAAACGTCCCGCGCTACAAACGTCCCTGGCTGCGAACGCCCCAGGCGGCGACCACCTATGTCAGCGCGAGATGGACGTGCGCCGGCGGCATCGCCACCGTGTGGCCGTTCGCTTGGCCGTTGCTGCGCGGCGGGCGAAGCTGCATGCCGGTGCCCGACGGCAGGCTGGTCGGGTGCGGCGGCATGATGGCATCCGCAGGATCCTCGCGCCGGCCGAGCCCGCGCGACAGCCGGGCCGCCGCGTCGGCCGCCACCGGCACCAGCGCACGCGGCCGCGGCGGACGCATCCGCAGCGACGCGGCGCAAATGGTCAACGCCGCCACCACCTGGCCGCTGGCGTCGCGCACCGGCACCGTCACCGAAACGGCGCCGGGGTTGATCTCGTCAGCCGCCACCAGATAGCCGCGGGTGCGGATGCGGTGCAGGTCGGCGGCGATCCACACCGGGTCGGTCCGCGTCGCCGGGGTGAAGCGCGGCAGCTTCTGCGCCAGAACCTGGGTCTGCACCGCCTCCGGCGCATGCGCCAGCAACAGCCGGAACGGCCCGGCGTGCAGCGGCCGGCGCTTGCCGACCTCGCCGTAGACGCGCAGGCCCGGGTCGGCCTGCGTGATCGCCACCGTCTCGCCCATCTGGCCGTCGCGCACGTGCAGATAGACGTTCTCGCCGCACGCCTTGGCGAGCTCGTTCATGAACGGCAGGGCGGTCGCCGCCAGCGCGCCCTGGGTTTCGGCGGCCTGGCCCAGCGCGGTCCAGCGCGCGCCGAGCCGCCACACGCCGCGCGCCTCGTCCTGGATCGCGAAGCCGCGCGATTGCAGGGTGCGCAGCAGGCGGAAGCCGGCGGTCCGGGTGCAGCCCGCGGTGTCGGCCACGCTGGCCAGCGGCGCCGGCCCGATCGCGGCCAGCGCTTCCAGCAGGTCGAGCGTGCGCGCGACCGCGGCGATGCTGTAGTCGCGCGATGGACGCGCCGGTTTGCCGGGTGCGTCGGTCTTGCCGGGCGCGGCGCGGCGGGGCTTGGGCTGCGACCCTCTCGCCGGTTTGCTGGCTGACTTGCTTGGCGCCTTGCTTAAACTGCCCATGGAACATCCCCCGACAACCCGTTGTCCTACCGGAATCGTCCGCCCCGGCGGCGCTGCCGGCGCAGCACGCGGCCTACTGGCCGGTAGGCTCTGTTACCCAAGATTGTCACTCCGCGACGAACCGGTCAAAGGTTTGCCGTGCACAACAGCGTGGTCGCATGGCATGGGCGGCATCCAGGATCGCCGCTTGTCGCGCCGCGGCGGCTGCGCTAAATTCGTCCGTTCCGGCGCGCTGCCCGCCGCCGGAGGGGCGAACGCCCGGCCGGCGGAGCGCCGCGGGCGTGGTGGAATTGGCAGACACGCCAGATTTAGGTTCTGGTGGCGCAAGCCGTGGGGGTTCAAGTCCCTCCGCCCGCACCACCTGCCGGGCGGCCACTGTCTGGGCGCGTCTTCTGGGTGCCGTCCCCTGGGCGGCGTCCCTGGGGACCGTCCTCGGGGCGGCGTGTTTCTTCAAGGATCAAGGACTTCCCAACCTATGCAGGTTACCGAGACCCTCTCCGAGGGGCTGAAGCGGGGCTTCACCATCGTTGTTCCGGCCGCCGACATCGAGCAGCGCCGCACCGCGCGGCTGACCGACCTCGGCCGGACCTTGCGCCTGCCAGGGTTCCGCCCGGGCAAGGTGCCGCTGCCCGTCGTGCGCCAGCGCTACGGCAGCGCGGTCACCGCCGAGGTGCTGGAGGACGCCGTCAGCCGCGCCACCCAGCAGGTGCTCAGCGAGCGCGGGTTGCGCCCGGCGATGCAGCCGAAGGTGGACCTGGTCAGCCAGGACCCCGGCCACGGCGCCGCCACGGACCTTGAGTTCAAGGTCGAACTGGAACTGTTGCCCGAGATCGAACTGCCTGATTTTGCATCTATCTCCCTGACCAGGATCAAGGCCGAGGTGGCCGAGGAGACGGTGGACAAGGCGCTGGCCGACATCGCCGCACGCAACCGTCCGCTCGAGGACATCGCGGCGGAGGAACTCGGCGATCGCGGCGCCGCCAAGGGCGAGGTGCTGGTGGTTGACCATGTCGGGCGGGTCGACGGCACGGAATTCCCCGGCGGCAGCGCGACCGACGCGACCATCGAGGTCGGCGGCGACGGCTTCATCCCCGGCTTCACCGAGCAGATCGAAGGGCTGCGCCCCGGCGAGACACGGGTCATCGACGTGACCTTCCCCGATCCGTACATGTCGGCCGAACTGGCCGGCAAGGCGGCGAAGTTCGAGATCACCGCCAAGAAGATCCAGCGCGTCGTGCCGACGCCGGTCGACGATGCGCTGGCCCAGAAGCTGGGCCTCGCCTCGCTGGATGAGCTGCGGCAGAACCTGACGCGGCGGGTCCAGAGCGAATACGACCAGCTCGCCCGCCTGCGGCTGAAGCGCGAGCTGCTCGACCGGCTGGCCGAGCAGGTCAGCTTTGCCGTCCCGGACAGCATGGTGCAGGCCGAGTTCGACCAGATCTGGCAGCGCCTGGAGGCCGACCGCAAGGCGGGGCGCCAGGACGAGGACGACAAGGAAAAGGACGACGCGACGCTGCAGGCCGACTACCGCGCCATCGCCGAGCGCCGGGTGCGGCTGGGCCTGTTGCTGGCCGAAATCGGCCGGGCCAACAACATCACCGTCAGCCCGGACGAGATGATGCGCGCGATGCAGGCCGAGGCGTCGCGCTACCCCGGGCAGGAAGCCGCGGTGATGGATTTCTTCCGCAAGAACCCGCGCGCCGCCGACACGCTGCGCGGGCCGATCTTCGAGGACAAGGCGATCGACTTCGTGCTCGAACTGGCGCAGACGACCGAGCGTGTGGTCAGCCCCGAGGAACTGGCCAAGGACCCCGCCGTCCCGTGATGACGCCCGGGCAACCGGCCACCGGGCAACGGGCCCCCGGGCAACGAGCCCAGCGACGGCGGGCGGCGCGGTAACCGGTGCCCCGGCACCGCTTGCCGTGGCGGCGGCGATGCCCGCGAGGGGGATACCTGCGAGGTGGATACCCGCGACCAGGTTGCCTGCGATGGGGCTGCCGGCGGGTTGCACTGCGTGCGGCGACAAGGACTTCGCGCGGCGACTGGAACCCGCGCCGCGGCGTCTTATGTAGGGGGTTCCGCCACTCTCAAGGTGACATCATGATACGGGACCGCGACCCGATCGAGATCTACGACAACAACCTCGTCCCGATGGTGGTGGAGCAGACCTCCCGCGGCGAACGGGCGTTCGACATCTACTCCCGGCTGCTGAAGGAACGCATCATCTTCCTGACCGGCACCGTCTACGACCAGGTCGGCTCGTTGATCTGCGCCCAGTTGCTGTACCTCGAATCGGACAATCCGAACAAGGACATCTCCTTCTATATCAATAGCCCCGGCGGCGTCGTGTCGTCCGGCCTGGCGATCTACGACACCATGCAGTACATCCGCAGCCCGGTCAGCACGGTGTGCATCGGCATGGCCGCCTCGATGGGCAGCCTGCTGCTGACCGCGCGGGGCCAAGGGCAAGCGCTATGCCCTGCCGAACGCCCGCATCATGGTGCACCAGCCGTCCGGCGGCGCGCAGGGCCAGGCCACCGACATCGAGATCCAGGCGCGCGAGATCCTGACGCTGCGCAAGCGGCTGAACGAGATCTATGTCCACCACACCGACCAGCCGCTCGAGGCGATCGAGCGCACGCTGGAGCGCGACACCTACATGTCCGCCCAGGAGGCGCAGGAATTCGGCCTCGTCGACGAGGTGGTGGCGAACCGGCCGCTGCCGGCCGACACCGACAAGTAGGCCAGGCCGGCCGCAATCCGGTCCGACGGCCGGTCGCGGACCGCCTGAGCGTACCCCGGCGGGTGGCCCCGCCGGGCGAGGGGGTGGGCTGCGCGAGTGGCTGTACCCGGGGTTGTCCCCCCCGGTCCCAGGGGAGTAATATGACTGGTCCCGGCGCCCAGGACTCCGGGCAGGAGCGCGTATGAGCAAATCCGGCGATTCGAAGAACACCCTGTATTGCTCGTTCTGCGGCAAGTCGCAGCACGAGGTGCGCAAGCTCATCGCCGGCCCGACCGTGTTCATCTGCGATGAATGCGTCGAGCTCTGCATGGACATCATCCGCGAGGAGCACAAGACGCATCTCGTGAAGTCGCGCGACGGGGTGCCGACGCCGCGCGAGATCTGCAAGGTGCTGGACGACTACGTGATCGGCCAGGAGCACGCCAAGAAGGTGCTCTCGGTCGCGGTGCACAACCACTACAAGCGGCTGGCGCACGGCCAGAAGAACAACGACGTCGAGATCGCCAAGTCGAATATCCTGCTGCTCGGCCCCACGGGGTCCGGCAAGACGCTGCTGGCGCAGACGCTGGCGCGCATCCTCGACGTGCCGTTCACCATGGCCGACGCCACCACGCTGACCGAGGCCGGCTACGTCGGCGAGGATGTCGAGAACATCATCCTCAAGCTGCTGCAATCGGCCGACTACAACGTCGAGCGGGCGCAGCGCGGCATCGTCTACATCGACGAGGTCGACAAGATCAGCCGCAAGTCCGACAACCCCTCGATCACCCGCGACGTCAGCGGCGAGGGCGTGCAGCAGGCGCTGCTGAAGATCATGGAGGGCACCGTCGCCTCGGTGCCGCCGCAGGGCGGGCGCAAGCATCCGCAGCAGGAGTTCCTGCAGGTCGACACCACCAACATCCTGTTCATCTGCGGCGGCGCGTTCTCGGGGCTGGAGCGGATCATCTCGGCCCGCGGCAAGGGCTCGGGCATCGGCTTCGGCGCCGAGGTGCGCGACGTCGACCGAGCGGCGGATGGGCGCGGTGCTGCGCGAGGTCGAACCCGAGGACCTGCTGAAATTCGGCCTGATCCCGGAGTTCATCGGCCGCCTGCCGGTGGTGGCCACGCTGGAAGACCTGGACGAGGACGCGCTGGTCGAGATCCTGACCAAGCCGAAGAACGCCCTGGTCAAGCAATACGGCCGGCTGTTCGAGATGGAGGGGGTGAAGCTGTCCTTCACCGAAGACGCGCTGCGCTCCGTCGCCGTCCGGGCGATCGGGCGCAAGACCGGCGCGCGGGGCCTGCGCTCGATCATGGAATCGATCCTGCTGGGCACGATGTTCGATCTGCCCGGGCTGGATGGGGTAGAGGAGGTGGTGATCAATCGCGAAGTCGCCGAGTCGCGCGCCAACCCGCTCTTCCTGTACGGCAAGGAACGGGCGGAAACCAGCGCCTGATCCGGCACCCGGAATTTCAAGGCCTTGCGCCTGCCGTCATCGCTGCCGATATCGACCGCCTGAAACCCGGGCATCCGGCCCGGACGAAGCGCGGTCCGTGCCGACAGCGGGCGGATCGCGCGGCGACTGTCCATCAGGAGGTCAACCATGAGTGAAGCCAATCGGCCAGGCCCTGAAAAGCCGGTTGCGGTGGTCGCCGGGCCGGCGAAGGGCGAACTGCTTCCCGTCCTGCCGCTGCGCGATATCGTCGTTTTCCCGCACATGATCGTGCCGCTCTTCGTCGGACGGGAAAAATCCGTCCGCGCGCTTGAGGCGGTGATGAAGGACGACAAGCAGATCCTGCTGGTCGCCCAGAAGAACGCCACGCAGGACGATCCCTCGGCCGACGACATCTATCGCGTCGGCACCGTCTCGACGATCCTGCAGCTGCTGAAACTGCCCGACGGCACGGTGAAGGTGCTGGTCGAGGGCGGCCGGCGCGCCGGCATCACCGGCTTCAAGGAGACCGAGGCGTATTTCGAGGCCTTCGTCGAAACCGATCCCCGACCAGGTGACGGAGGCCAAGGAGCTGGAGGCGCTCGGCCGCTCGGTGGTCTCGCAGTTCGAGCAGTACATCAAGCTGAACAAGAAGATCGCGCCGGAAGTTCTGGTGTCGCTCAATCAGATCGAGGAGCCGAGCAAGCTCGCCGACACCGTCGCCAGCCATCTCAACCTGAAGATCGCCGAGAAGCAGGAGCTGCTCGAGACTCGTCAAGGTCGAGCGACCGGCTGGAGCGCGTGTTCGGCCACATGGAGTCCGAGATCGGCGTGCTGCAGGTGGAGAAGCGCATCCGCAGCCGCGTCAAGCGGCAGATGGAGAAGACGCAGCGCGAGTACTACCTGAACGAGCAGCTCAAGGCGATCCAGAAGGAGCTGGGCGAGGGCGAGGAAGGCAAGGACGAGACCGCCGAACTCGAAGCCAAGATCAAGAAGACCAGGCTGTCGAAGGAGGCGCGCGAGAAGGCGTGGCGGAGCTGAAGAAGCTCAAGACCATGAGCCCGATGAGCGCCGAGGCGACGGTGGTGCGCAACTACCTCGACTGGATCCTGTCGATCCCGTGGAAGAAGCGCACCAAGATCCAAAACGACGTGGTGGCCGCCGAAAAGGTGCTCGAAGCCGACCACTACGGGCTGGAGAAGGTCAAGGAGCGGATCATCGAGTACCTGGCGGTGCAGGCGCGCTCGCCCAAGGTGCGCGGCGCGATCCTCTGCCTGGTCGGCCCGCCCGGCGTCGGCAAGACCTCGCTCGGCAAGTCGATCGCGCATGCCACGGGGCGCAACTTCGTGCGCATGTCGCTCGGCGGCGTGCGCGACGAGGCGGAGATCCGCGGCCACCGGCGCACCTATATCGGCTCGATGCCCGGCAAGGTGATCCAGGGCATGAAGAAGGCGAAGTCCTCCAACCCGCTGTTCCTGCTCGATGAGGTCGACAAGCTGGGGGCCGACTGGCGCGGCGATCCGTCGTCCGCGCTGCTCGAGGTGCTGGACCCGGAGCAGAATTCCACCTTCGCCGACCACTACCTGGAGGTGGACTACGACCTGTCGGACGTGATGTTCGTCACCACCGCCAACAGCCTGCGCATGCCGCGGGCCGCTGATGGACCGCATGGAGATCATCCGCATCCCCGGCTACACCGAGGATGAGAAGGTGGAGATCGCCAAGCGCCACCTGATCGCCAAGCAGTCCGAGGCGCACGGCCTGAAGCCGGACGAGTGGCACATCTCGGACGACGCGCTGCGCGACCTGATCCGCTACTTCACGCGCGAAGCCGGCGTGCGGAACCTGGAGCGAGAGATCGCCAACCTGGCCCGCAAGGCGGTGAAGGAGATCGTCACCAAGAAGACCAAGAAGGTGTCGATCACCATGAAGAACGTGGAGAAATACGCCGGCGTGCGGAAGTTCCGCTTCGGCGAGACCGAAGCGGAGGACATGGTCGGCGTGGTCACCGGGCTGGCCTGGACCGAGGTGGGCGGCGAGATCCTGACCATCGAGAGCGTGCTGCTGCCCGGCAAGGGCAACATCAAGCAGACCGGCAAGCTCGGCGACGTGATGCAGGAGAGCGTGTCGGCGGCGCTCAGCTACGTGCGCAGCCGCTCGACCCGGTTCGGCATCAAGCCGACGCTGTTCGAGAAGCGCGACATCCACGTGCACGTGCCCGAGGGTGCCACGCCGAAGGACGGACCTTCGGCCGGCGTGGCGATGGCGACCTCGATCGTCAGCGTGCTGACCGGCATCCCGGTGCGGCGCGACATCGCGATGACCGGGGAGATCACGCTACGCGGCCGTATCCTGCCGATCGGCGGGTTGAAGGAGAAGCTGCTGGCGGCGTTGCGGGCCGGCATCACCACGGTGTTCATTCCCAAGGAGAACGAGAAGGACCTGGCGGAAATTCCGGACAACGTGAAGAAGCACCTGAAGCTGATTCCCGTCGCCGGCGTGGACGAGGTGATCGCCCAGGCGCTGGCCCGCCGGCCCGAGCCGATCGAGTGGGAGGAGCCGCCCGAGCCGGTGGCGGCGCCGCAACTTCCGGCGGCGGCGGCGGCCTCGTTGCCGCACTGAGACCACCGGTCTGGGCCACAGGTCCGGGCTTGACAAGGCGGCCCGCCGGGGCTTTCGGCGGGCCGCTTGCATTGACGGCGCCGAAGCCGCCCCCCTAGAGTCCCCGGCGATTGCCGCCGGGGTGGGCAGGGCGGCGCAAGACCAACCCAGTCACCCCACGAATTGCAAAAGGAAGTAGCCAGTGAACAAGATGGAGCTGATCGCCGCCGTGGCCGATGCCACCGACCTGCCGCGCGCCAAGGCGACCGAGGCAGTCGATGCGCTGTTCGGCGCGATCGAAGGTGCGCTGAAGAAGAAGGAAGAAGTGCGCCTGGTCGGCTTCGGCACCTTCGCCACTGCCCAGCGCGCCGCCACCACCGGGCGCAATCCGCGCACCGGGGAGGAAATGCAGATCGCCGCGTCAACCTCGGTGAAATTCAAGGCCGGGAAGGGACTGAAGGACGCTGTTCAGTAGTCGGTGGCCCGAGGTGAGTGACCAGGGGTCAGTGATCGGGGGTCAGTGATCGGGAGACAGGTTGCCTGACCGCGCCAGGAAGCGATCGGCGACCCCTGCCGGGCGGTTAGCTCAGCGGTAGAGCGTCTCGTTTACACCGAGAGGGTCGGCGGTTCGAACCCGTCACCGCCCACCAGCCCGGTAGGAAGCAAGGCCAGGGGCTTCGCCCCTGGACCCCGCCAAGGGGCGCTGCCCCTTGGATCCCCGCCAAGGGCGGAGCCCTTGGAACCCTTCACTGGGAGTGGGTGATGGGGCGGGTGGGCACGGCGTCGGTGCCGGCCGTCACGACGGCCGGCACCGACGCCGTGCCCACCCGCCCCCCCCCATCACCCACTCCCACGGATGGAGTCCAGAGGCCGCTGCCTCTGGTGGGGGTCCAGGGGGCAACGCCCCCTGGCGGGGTTCGGGGCGGAGCCCCGACCTTGCTTCCTCCCGGGCGGCGGCTTGACGGGGCTGGACCCTCGCCCTACACGGTCCGCCCTGCCTGCAACGCGGGTGTAGCTCAGTTGGTTAGAGCGCCGGCCTGTCACGCCGGAGGTCGCGGGTTCGAGCCCCGTCACTCGCGCCAGTCGCGCTGGCATGTCGCTGTTCCCGGCGCAGATTTTCCCCGGAAACCTGGAATTCAGACGGCGTGGCCCTATGGCGGCGCGCGGCGCATGGGGGTAAGGTCCGCCGCGTGTTGCGGCGCGGCAGACTTGTCGCGCAAGGCGGCACGGCGGAACGACGGGAATCAGTCATGCAGCCTGTGCTCGCGGGGTACCTGCCGGTTTTGGTGTTCATCGCCATTGCCGGCGTGATCGCCACGGCAATGACCGGCAGTTCGTTGATCCTGGCGCGCCAGAAGCCGTACGCGGAGAAGCTGTCCGCCTATGAGTGCGGGTTCGAGGCATTCGAGGATGCGCGCCGGCCCTTCGACGTGCGCTACTACCTGGTCGCCATCCTGTTCATCATCTTCGATCTGGAAGTGGCCTTCCTGTTCCCCTGGGCGGTCAGCCTGAAGGGGATCGGGGTGTTCGGCTTCCTGTCCATGCTGGGCTTCCTGGTCGTGCTGACGGTCGGGTTCGTCTACGAGTGGTGCAAGGGCGCGCTGGAGTGGGAGTGACGCGATGAGCGAGGCCACGGCCATGACGGCGCCTGGGGTTGCCCCAGGGGCGACCCCAGGGGCTGCCGCGGGGTCCGCCGAAGCGGGGATTGCCTGGAACCGCGACGCACTGCCGCCCGGGCCGGAGCAGGACGCGGTGGTGAAGGGCATCACCGGCGAGATCGCCGACAAGGGCTTCATCGTCGCCAACCTCGACAAGGTGGTGAACTGGGCGCGCACCGGCAGCCTGTGGCCGATGACCTTCGGCCTCGCCTGCTGCGCGGTGGAGATGATCCACGCCTACATGCCGCGCTACGATCTGGACCGGATGGGGATCATTCCGCGTGCCTCGCCGCGGCAGAGCGACGTGATGATCGTCGCCGGCACCTTGACCAACAAGATGGCCCCGGCGCTGCGCAAGGTCTACGACCAGATGCCGGAGCCGCGCTGGGTGATCTCCATGGGCAGTTGCGCCAATGGCGGCGGCTACTACCACTATTCCTATGCGATCGTGCGCGGCTGCGATCGCGTGGTCCCGGTGGACATCTACGTGCCCGGCTGCCCGCCGACCGCCGAGGCCCTGATCTACGGCATCATGCAGTTGCAAAAGAAGATCAGACGGACCGGGACGATTCTACGTGGCTGAGGAAACCGCACCGCCGCCGGCGCCCCCGCCGGCACCGACGCCGGCCGAGCTGCTTGCCGCTTCCGTGGCCACCCTGCCGGGCGTGTTGGCCGCAAGCGTGGCCCTGAACGAGGTGATCGCCGCGGCCGGTCGCGACACCCTGGTCGGTCTGATGACCAGGCTGCGCGACGATCCGCGGTTCGCGTTCGCCCAGGTGATGGACATCTGCGGGGTGGACTGGCCGGACCGCGCGGAGCGGTTCGACGTGGTCTACAACCTGCTGTCGGTGGCGCTGAACCAGCGGCTGCGGGTCATCGTGACCACCGACGAGGCAACGCCGGTGCCCTCGGTGCACGCGGTCTGGCCGGTGGCGACGTGGTGGGAGCGCGAGGCCTGGGACCTGTTCGGCATCGTGTTCTCCGGCCAGCCCGACCTGCGGCGCATCCTGACCGATTACGGTTTCGAAGGGCATCCGCTGCGCAAGGACTTCCCGCTGACCGGCTATGTCGAGGTGCGCTACGACGAGGACCGCAAATCGGTGGTCTACGAGCCGGTGAAGCTGGTGCAGGATTTCCGCAACTTCGATTTCGTTTCGCCATGGGAAGCGATGGTCACGCTGCCGGGCGACGAGAAGGTGCATGCCGGGCGTGCCGGCGGGACCAAGGATTAGGCGCATGCGCGATTCGCGCCTGTATGAGCAGGATTTCTTCGCCTGGGCCAATGAGCAGGCAGCCTTGCTGCGCGCCGGCCGACTTGCCGAGGCCGATATCGAGAATATCGCGGAAGAGATCGAGACGATGGGACGCAGCGAGAAGCGCGAACTCGTCGGTCGCCTGAAGATCCTGGTGGCTCATCTTCTCAAGTGGCGGTTCCAACCGACCCTGCGTGGAACCAGTTGGCGCCTCACGATCGAGGAACAGCGCCATGAGGTCGCTGATCACCTGGCCGACAATCCAAGTCTGAAAGACCGGCTGCCCGAGGCGATGGCGTCCGCCTATGCCGGCGCGGTCCTGGTGGCGGCGCGCGAAACCGGCCTTGATCGCGCCACCTTCGCCGCCGCCGGCACCTGGTCGTTCGAGCAGGTGATGGCCGATGATTTTTGGCCCGATGACGGAAAGTAAGATGCCGGTTCGCCGATCCCGCCGCGCCTGCGCGCCGCTTGCCGTGACCTCGGCGGCTTGCCATGAATCGTGCCGCACGGAGTTCAGGCAATGAGCGAGACCGCGGTTCCGGAGAAGGACCTGACCACCGTCGAATTCGACAGCCACGCGCTGAATTTCGGCCCGCAGCATCCCGCGGCGCACGGCGTGCTGCGGCTGATCCTGCAGCTGGACGGCGAGGTGGTGGAGCGCGCCGATCCGCATATCGGCCTGCTGCACCGCGGCACCGAGAAGCTGATCGAATACAAAAGCTACATCCAGGCGGTGCCGTATTTCGACCGGCTCGATTACGTCTCGCCGATGTGCGAGGAGCACGCCTTCGCCCTGGCCACCGAGAAGCTGCTGGGCATCGTCGTGCCGGACCGCGGGCAATGGATCCGCGTGCTGTTCGCCGAGATCACCCGGGTGCTCAACCACCTGCTGAGCCTGACCACCTACGCGCTGGACGTCGGCGCCATCACGCCGAGCCTGTGGGGGTTCGAGGAACGCGAGAAACTGATGGAGTTCCATGAGGCCGCCTGTGGCGCGCGGCTGCATGCGAATTATTTCCGCCCGGGCGGCGTGGCGAAGGACCTGCCGGCGGGCCTGACCGAGCGCATCGCCGCCTGGGCCGAGACCTACCCGCGCTTCATCGACGATCTGGAAGGCCTGCTGACGGCGAACCGGATCTGGAAGCAGCGCACCGTCGATATCGGCGTGATGAGCCCCGAGGAAGCCCTGGCCTGGGGTTTCTCCGGCCCCTGCATCCGTGCCTCCGGCATCCCGTGGGATCTGCGCAAGGCGCAGCCGTACGACAAATACGCCGAGGTGGACTTCAGGGTTCCGGTCGGGCGCAACGGCGACTGCTATGACCGCTACCTGATGCGCATCGCCGAGATGCGCGAGAGCGTGAAGATCATCCAGCAGTGCCTGGCGAAGATGCAACCTGGACCGGTCAAGGTGCAGGACCGCAAGTTCTCGCCGCCCTCGCGCGCCGAGATGAAGCGCTCGATGGAGGCGCTGATCCATCACTTCAAGCTGTACACCGAAGGGTTCCACGTGCCGGCGGGCGCCACCTACACCGCGGTGGAAAGCCCGAAGGGCGAGTTCGGCGTCTACCTGGTCGCCGACGGGTCGAACCGGCCCTATCGCTGCAAGATCCGCGCGACCGGCTTCGCGCATCTGCAGGCGGTCCAGGTGATGGCGAAACGCCACATGCTGGCCGATGTCTGCGCGATCATCGGATCGCTGGATGTCGTGTTCGGCGAGATCGACAGGTAGCCATGACCGAGAGCAGCACGGCGGAGTTCGTCCAGCCGACCCATTTCGAGTTCGATGCGGAAAGCAATGCCGCGATCGCGCCTATCCTGGCGAAGTACCCGCCCGGCCGGCAGGCCAGCGGCGTGCTGCCGCTGCTCGACATCGTGCAGCGCCAGATGAAGCGCCAGACCGGCAGCGCCTGGGTGCCGCGCGTGGCGATGGACGCGGTGGCGCAACGGTTGTCGATGGCGCCGATCCGCGTCTACGAGGTCGCGACCTTCTACTTCATGTTCAACACGCGCCCGATCGGCAAGGTCCATCTGCAGGTTTGCACCACGACGCCGTGCTGGCTGCGCGGCTCGGATGCGGTGGTGCAGGCGTGCCGCGAGGCCACCGGCATCCAGCATTTCGGCGAGACCAGCGCCGACGGGCAGTTCACCATGACCGAGGTCGAGTGCCTCGGCGCCTGCGTCAACGCGCCGATCCTGCAGGTCGATGACGATTTCTACGAGGACCTGGACGCCGAACGGACCAAGGAACTGATCGCGGCGTTGCGCCGCGGCGAGCGGCCGCCGCCGGGATCGACGACCGGGCGGCAGACCTCGGCGCCCGCGGGCGGGCCGACCACGCTGACGACACTCGATTTCCCGGCCGATAACGTGGCGACGGGGGACTGAGCCGATGCTGGCGGACAAGGATCGCATCTTCACCAATCTCTACGGCCAGCACGATTGGCGCCTCGCGGGGGCGCGGGGGCGCGGCGACTGGGACAACACCAAGGCCATCCTGGCGCTGGGCCGCGACAAGATCGTCGACGAAATGAAGGCGTCCGGCCTGCGCGGGCGCGGCGGCGCGGGCTTCCCGACCGGGCTGAAGTGGTCGTTCATGCCGAAACAATCGGATGGGCGGCCGCACTACCTGATCGTCAATGCCGACGAGAGCGAGCCCGGCACCTGCAAGGATCGCGACATCCTGCGCCACGATCCGCACAAGCTGATCGAGGGCTGCCTGATCGCCAGCTTCGCGATGGGCGCGCATGCCAGCTACATCTATGTCCGCGGCGAGTTCTACAACGAGGCGCAGCGCCTGCAGGCGGCGATCGACGAGGCGTACGCGGCCGGGCTGATCGGCAAGAACGCCTGCGGCAGCGGCTGGGATTTCGACCTCTATGTGCACCGCGGCGCCGGCGCCTACATCTGCGGCGAGGAGACCGGGCTGCTGGAAAGCCTGGAGGGCAAGAAGGGCATGCCGCGGCTGAAGCCGCCGTTCCCGGCGGCGATGGGGCTGTATGGCTGCCCCTCCACGGTGAACAACGTCGAAAGCATCGCCGTCGTGCCGGCGATCATGAAGCGCGGCGCCGCGTGGTTCAGCGCCTTTGGCCGGCCGCAGAACACGGGCACCAAGCTGTTCTGCATCTCCGGGCACGTGAACCAGCCGTGCAACGTCGAGGAGGAACTCGGCATTCCGTTGCGCGAGCTGATCGACAAATACGCCGGCGGCGTGCGCGGCGGCTGGGACAACCTGCTGGCGGTGATCCCCGGCGGGGCCAGCGTGCCGGTTCTGCCCAAGAGCATCTGCGACGACGTGCTGATGGATTTCGACAGCCTGCGCAACGTGCGCTCGGGCCTCGGCACCGCGGCGGTGATCGTGATGGACAAGTCCACCGACATCATCCGCGCCATCGCCCGGCTCAGCCAGTTCTACAAGCACGAGAGCTGCGGCCAGTGCACCCCGTGCCGCGAAGGCACCGGGTGGATGATGCGGGTGATGAACCGCATGGTCGAGGGCCGCGCCGATGTCGCCGAGATCGACACGCTGGAGCAGGTGACGCGCCAGGTGGAGGGCCACACGATCTGCGCGCTGGGCGACGCCGCGGCCTGGCCGATCCAGGGGCTGATCCGGCATTTCCGGCCCGAGATGGAGGCGCGGATCGCGGCATACCAGGCGCGATCCGCCCAACCAGATGGCCGGGTCAAGCCCGGCCACGACGTGCCGATGGCGGCGGAGTAGCACGATGGCAAAGGTCACCGTCGACGGCATCACGGTCGAAGTCCCCAACGGGTCCAACGTGCTGCAGGCCTGCGAGGCCGCCGGCAAGGAGGTTCCGCGCTTCTGCTACCACGACCGGCTCTCGGTCGCCGGCAACTGCCGCATGTGCCTGGTGGAGATCGAGAAGGCGCCGCCCAAGCCGATCTCCTCCTGCACCTGGCCCGTCGCCGACGGCATGGTGGTGCACACCGACAGCCCGATGGTGCGCAACGCGCGCCGCGGGGTGATGGAATTCCTGCTGATCAACCACCCGCTGGACTGCCCGATCTGCGACCAGGGCGGCGAGTGCGACCTGCAGGACCAGGCGATGGGCTATGGGTCCGACCACTCGCGCTATCACGAGAACAAGCGCGCGGTGAAGGACAAGGACCTCGGCCCGCTGGTGAAGACGGTGATGACGCGCTGCATCCACTGCACCCGCTGCATTCGTTTCATTACCGAAGTGGCTGGCGTGCCCGAACTCGGCGCCACCGCGCGCGGCGAGGCCATGGAGGTCGGCACCTACGTCGAGCAGGCGCTGTCCTCGGAACTGTCGGGCAACATCATCGACCTGTGCCCGGTCGGCGCGCTGACCTCGAAGCCCTATGCCTTCGTGGCGCGGCCGTGGGAGCTGAAGAAGACCGACAGCATCGACGTGCTGGACGCGGTCGGCACCAACATCCGCGTTGACGCGCGCGGCCCCGAGGTGCTGCGCATCCTGCCGCGCACCAACGAGGACGTGAACGAGGAGTGGCTGGCCGACAAGGCGCGCTTCGCGCTCGACGGGTTGAAACGCCGCCGGCTCGATCACCCCTGGGTGCGGCGCGACGGCAAGCTGCAAAAGGCAACCTGGCCGGAGGCGTTCGCCGCGATCGCCAAGCGGGCGGCGGGCCTGGGCGGCGAGCGCATCGGCGCCATCGCCGGCGATCTGTGCGACGCCGAAAGCATGCTGGCGCTGAAGGACCTGATGGCGGCGCTGGGCTCGGCCAATCTGGACTGCCGGCAGGACGGCGCGGCGCTGGATGCGACGCGGCGGGATTATTACAGCTTCAACACCTCGATCGCCGGGATCGAGGCGGCGGACGCGATCCTGCTGATCGGCAGCAACCCGCGCAAGGAAGCGCCGGTGCTGAACGCGCGCATCCGCAAGCGCTGGGCGGCCGGCGGCTGCACGATCGGGCTGATCGGCGAGGCGGCGGAGCTGACCTACGACGTCACGCCGCTGGGCGCCGGGCCGCAGGCGCTGGCCGGCGACTTCGCGCAGGTGCTGCGCGACGCCAAGCAGCCGATGCTGATCCTGGGGCAGGGGGCGCTGGCGCGGCCGGACGGTGCCGCGGTGCTGGCCGCCGCCTGGAAGCTCGCGGCCGAGGTCGGCGCGCTGCTGCCCGACTGGCACGGCTTCAACGTGCTGCACACCGCGGCGGCGCGGGTGGGCGGGCTCGACCTCGGGTTCGTTCCGGGCCCAGGTGGGAATGGATCGGGCGGCAAGGGGCTGGCGCAGATGCTGGGCGGCGGCGTCGATCTGCTCTGGTTGCTCGGCGCCGACGAGTTCGACACCGCGCGCATCGGCGCCGAAACGTTCGTGGTCTACCAGGGCCATCACGGCGATGCCGGCGCGGCGCGCGCCGACGTGATCCTGCCCGGCGCGGCCTATACCGAAAAGCCCGGCACCTACGTGAACACCGAAGGGCGCGTGCAGCGTGGCTTCCTGGCGATCTACCCGCCGGGCGAGGCGCGCGAGGACTGGAAGATCCTGCGCGCGTTCAGCCAGGTGATCGGCCATCCACTGCCGTACGACGATCTCGACGCCTTGCGCGCCCGGCTGGAGCGGGTGAACCCGGTGTTCGGCCGGATCGATTTCCTGCCGCGCTTCGGCTGCACCGACCTGACCCCACCCGCCGGCGATCCGGCGGCGCTCGGCGCCGCGCCGTTCGCGGCCCCGATCGCGAACTACCACCAGACCGATCCGATCAGCCGCGCCAGCCCGACCATGGCCGCCTGCAGCGCGCTGTTCGCCGCGCCGCGCATGGCGGCGGAGTAGCGCCCCATGGCCGACATCCTCGCCGAGATCATCGCCCTGTTGCACACGCCCATCGGCCACGTCGTGCTGGTCGTCATCCAGGCACTGGCGCTGCTGGTGCCGCTGCTGGTCGGCGTCGCCTACCTGACCTATGCCGAGCGCAAGGTGCTGGCGGCGATGCAGTTGCGCAAAGGACCCAACGTCGTCGGTCCGTTCGGCCTGCTGCAGCCCTTCGCCGACGCGCTGAAGATGATCATGAAGGAGACGATCATCCCGTCAGGCAGCAATCCGCTGCTGTTCCTGATGGCGCCGATGCTGACCTTCTCGCTGGCGATGATCGCCTGGGCGGTGATCCCGGTGAACAACGGCTGGGCGATCGCCGACATCAATGTCGGCGTGTTGTACCTGTTTGCGATCTCCTCGCTCGGCGTCTATGGCGTGATCATCGCGGGCTGGGCGTCGAACTCGAAATACGCCTTCTTCGGCGCGCTGCGCAGCGCGGCGCAGATGGTGAGCTACGAGGTCTCGATGGGCTTCGTCATCGTCACCGTGGTGCTCGTCGCCGGCAGCCTGAACCTGACCGAGATCGTGCTGGCGCAGCGGACCGTGTGGTTCTGCATCCCGCTGTTCCCGATGTTCATCATCTTCTTCATTTCGACCCTGGCGGAGACCAACCGCCCGCCGTTCGACCTGCCCGAGGGCGAGAGCGAGATCGTCGCCGGGTTCTTCGTCGAATATTCCTCGATGAGCTTCGCGCTGTTCTTCCTCGGCGAATACGCCAACATGTTCCTGATGAGCGCGATGACGACGATCCTGTTCCTGGGCGGCTGGCTGGCGCCGTTCGGGGTGGCGCCGTTCACCTGGGTGCCGGGGCCGATCTGGTTCATCCTGAAGATCTGCGTCGTGCTGTTCTTCTTCCTGTGGGCGCGCGCGCCCTTCCCGCGCTACCGCTACGACCAGCTCATGCGGCTCGGCTGGAAGGTGTTCCTGCCGTTCTCGCTGCTCTGGCTGGTGCTGACGGCGGGGGTGATGACCATGATCCACGCGGGGGTGTTCAGCCATGGCGTGTGAGATCAACCCCACCGTCATGGCCGGCCTCCGGGTCGGCGATGCACTGTCGGCGGAGGAGTAAGCGATGGCGTTCATCGATCGTACCGCCCGCAGCCTGCTGCTGTCGGAGTTGCTGTCCGGCATGGCGCTGACCATGCGCTTCTTCTTCAAGCCGAAGGCGACGATCAACTACCCGTACGAGAAGGGCCCGCTCAGCCCGCGCTTCAAGGGCGAGCACGCGTTGCGCCGCTACCCGAACGGCGAGGAGCGCTGCATCGCCTGCAAGCTGTGCGAGGCGGTCTGCCCGGCGCAGGCGATCACCATCGAGGCCGAGCCGCGCGACGACGGCTCGCGCCGCACCACGCGCTACGACATCGACATGACCAAGTGCATCTTCTGCGGATTGTGCGAGGAGGCGTGCCCGGTGGACGCCATCGTCGAAGGGCCGAACTTCGAATACGCCACCGAGACGCGCGAGGAGTTGATGTATAACAAGGACAAGCTGCTGGCGAACGGCGACCGTTGGGAACCCGAGCTTGCCAAGCGGCTGGAACTGGACGCGCCCTACCGATGATCGCCACGATCTTCTTCTACCTGTTCGCCGTGATCCTGCTCGCCGCCTCGGCGATGGTGGTCAGCGCGCGCAATCCGGTGCACTCGGTGCTGTTCCTGATCCTGGCGTTCTTCAACGCCGCGGCGCTGTTCCTGATCGCCGGGGCCGAGTTCCTGGCGATGGTGCTGATCATCGTCTATGTCGGCGCGGTCGCCGTGCTGTTCCTGTTCGTCGTGATGATGCTCGACGTGAACTTCGCCGAGCTGCGCAGTGGGTTCCAGCGCTACCTGCCGATCGGCGCGGCGCTCGGCGCGGTGCTGTTCATCGAGATCCTGTCGGTCGCCCTGGGCTGGAAATTCGCCATCGGCGCGGCCACGCTGCGCGCCTCGCCGGCGCCGGCGATCAGCAACACCCAGGCGCTCGGCGACATCCTCTATACCGACTACATCTTCCTGTTCCAGGCCGCCGGCCTGGTGCTGCTGGTGGCGATGATCGGCGCCATCGTGCTGACCTTGCGCGATCGTCGCACCTCGCGCCATCAGGTCATTCGCGACCAGACCGCGCGCACCGTGGCCGAAACGATGGAACTGGTCGAGGTCCGGGTCGGCGCCGGGGTGAACGAGCTTGGCATCTACCGCCCGAAGCCGCCCGAACCCGCGCCGGAACCCGCGCATGCCGAAGCGGGCGGCCACGGCCACGGCGCGCAGCATGCCCCGGAGGTGCGGTGATGCAAGCCGATGGGATGCAAGCCGATGGAACCCAAGCCGACCGGACCCGCACCGATGCGATGGAGTTGACGCGATGGGCATGATGGCGGTCGGCCTCGGCCATTACCTGGTGGTCAGCGCGATCCTGCTGGTGCTGGGCGTGTTCGGCATCTTCCTCAACCGCAAGAACGTCATCGTCATCATGATGTCGATCGAGCTGATCCTGCTCGCGGTCACCCTCAACCTGGTGGCGTTCTCCGCGGCGCTGGGCGACCTGGCCGGGCAGGTGATGGCGATGTTCGTGCTGACCGTCGCCGCGGCCGAGGCGGCGATCGGCCTGGCGATCGTGCTGGTCTATTTCCGCAACCGCGGCTCGATCCAGGTCGAGGACGTGACGTTGATGAAGGGCTAGTGGCAGTGACCAGTGTGACTTCCGCCGCCGCGCTGCTTGCGTCACGGCCGGCCGTGTGCCGGTCCGCCACAATGAGCCGGGGGCAAGCAATCCCGTGCATGGCCGGGCCAGGGCCGGCCATGGCGCGGCAACCGAAGCGGACCGGCGGAGGACGCGCATGATCTACGCCGTTGCCGTCTTCGCGCCGCTGGTCGGCGCGCTGATCTCCGGCCTGCTGGGCCGGGCGATCGGCGATCGCGCCGCCATGGGCGCCGCCGTCACCGGCATGGTGGTCGCGGCGATCTGCGGTCCGCTCGCCTGCTTCCAGCTCGCCGCCGGCGCCGCCGATCCGGGCGTGGTCCCGGTCGCCACCTGGATCGATGTCGGGCAGTTCCACATCGCCTGGGCGCTGCGCTACGACATGCTGGCGGCCGTCATGGTGGCGATGGTGTCGTTCGTTGCCATGCTGATCCACGTCTATTCGATCGGTTACATGGCGCACGACAGCTACCCGAGGTATCGGTTCTTCGCCTACCTCTCGCTGTTCAGCTTCGCCATGCTGATGCTGGTCTCGGCCGACAACCTGGTGCAGTTGTTCTTCGGCTGGGAAGGCGTGGGCCTCTGCTCCTACCTGCTGATCGGCTACTGGTACGACCGCCCCTCGGCCTGCGCCGCGGCGATCAAGGCGTTCGTCGTCAACCGCATCGCCGACCTGCCCTTCGCGGTCGGGCTGGCGCTGATCTTCCTGAAGTTCGGCTCGCTCGATTTCCCCACCATCTTCGGCGCCATCGCGGCGCACCAGGCCGACACCTACCGGCTGTTCGGCACGACGTTCCCCGCCTTCGAGGTGATCGGCGTGCTGCTGTTCATCGGCGCGATGGGCAAGTCGGCGCAATTGTTCCTGCATGTCTGGCTGCCCGACGCGATGGAGGGCCCGACCCCGGTCTCCGCGCTGATCCATGCCGCGACGATGGTGACCGCCGGCGTGTTCCTGATGGCGCGCATGTCGCCGCTGCTGGAATACGCGCCGTTCGCGCTGGGCATGGTGACGATCGTCGGCGCCTCCACCGCGCTGTTCGCCGCGACGGTCGGCTGCACCCAGAACGACATCAAGCGGGTGATCGCCTACTCGACCTGCTCGCAGCTCGGCTACATGTTCACCGCCGCCGGCGTCGGCGCCTATCAGGCCTCGGTGTTCCACCTGATCACCCATGCCTTCTTCAAGGCGCTGCTGTTCCTGGCGGCCGGCTCGGTGATCCACGCGATGTCGGACGAGCAGGACATGCGCAAGATGGGCGGGCTGGGGCGGCTGATCCCGTGGACCTGCGCGGTGATGTGGATCGGCAGCCTGTCGCTCGCCGGCATCCCGCCATTCGCCGGTTCCTACTCCAAGGACGCCATCGTCTCCGCCGCCTACGCCGCCGGCACCGGGGTCGGCATGTACGGCTTCGTCTGCACCGTTCTGGCGGCGTTCCTGACCGCGTTCTACTCCTGGCGGCTGCTGTTCATGACCTTCCACGGCAAGTCGCGCGCCGACCACCACGTGATGGCGCACGTGCACGAAAGCCCGGCGGTGATGCTGGTGCCGCTGGTGCTGCTGGCGATCGGCGCGGTGGTCGCCGGCAAGGCGCTGGACAGCACGTTCATCGGCGAGGCCTGGCCGGCATTCTGGGACGGCAGCATCTTCGCGGCCGCCAACAACCACGTGCTGGCGGCGATCGAGCACGTGCCGGCCTGGGTCGATTACGCGCCGCTGGTCTGCGGCCTGGGTGGGATCGCGCTGGCCTACGTCATGTACATCGCCAACCCGCTGCTGCCGCACCGACTGGCCACCGCCTTCCCGGGCGTCTACCAGTTCCTGCTCAACAAATGGTATTTCGACGAGCTGTACGATCGGGTCCTCGTGCAGCCGATGATCCGGCTGGCGCGCGCCCTGTGGCAGATCGGCGATGCCACGCTGATCGATGGCGTGCCGAACGGGCTGGCGACACTCGCCACCGACTCCTCGGAGCAGGTGGTGAAGCTGCAGACCGGCAACCTCGCGGCCTATGCGTTCTCGATGCTGATCGGCGTGGTGGCGCTGATCGGCGTGTTCCTGTTGTTCCGGTGATGCCGATATGAACGCCGCGGGTTTCCCGATCCTTTCGCTCATCACCTGGCTGCCGATGGTCGGCTGCCTGGTGATCCTGTCGGTGCGCGGCGACGAGGCCACCGTCGCCGCCAACGCGCGCTGGACCGCGCTGTGGACCAGCCTGATCGTGCTGGCCTTGTCGCTGATCCTGTGGGTCAGGTTCGACCCGACCGATGGCGGCTTCCAGTTCATCGAAGACGTGAAATGGCTGCCGGACTACGGCGTCGGTTACAAGATGGGCGTCGACGGCATCTCGGTACTGTTCGTGCTGTTGTCCACGGTGCTGACGCCGATCTGCATCCTGGCGAGCTGGGACACCATCACCCGCTCGGTGCGTGAATACATGATCACCTTCCTCATCCTCGAGACGATGATGGTGGGCATGTTCTGCGCGCTCGACTTCGTGGTGTTCTACATCTTCTTCGAGGGCGTGCTGATCCCGATGTTCCTGATCATCGGGGTGTGGGGCGGGCCGCGGCGGGTCTATTCCGCGTTCAAGTTCTTCCTGTTCACGCTGACCGGCTCGGTGCTGATGCTGCTGGCGCTGCTGGCGATGTGGTTCCAGGCCGGCACGTCGGACATCACCGTGCTGCTGAAGACGTCGTTCCCGCCGGGGATGCAGACCTGGCTGTTCCTGGCCTTCTTCGCCTCGTTCGCGGTGAAGGTGCCGATGTGGCCGGTGCACACCTGGCTGCCCGATGCGCATGTCGAGGCGCCGACCGCCGGCTCGGTCATCCTGGCCGGGGTGCTGTTGAAGATGGGCGCCTACGGCTTCCTGCGCTTCTCGGTGCCGATGCTGCCAATCGCCTCGGCTTCGTTCGCGCCGTTCATCTTCACCCTGTCGGTGGTGGCGGTGATCTACACCTCGCTGGTCGCCTTCGCGCAGGAGGACATGAAGAAGCTGATCGCCTATTCCTCGGTCGCCCACATGGGCGTGGTCACGATCGGCATCTTCACCTTCAACGTCCAGGGCATCCAGGGCGCGATGTTCCAGATGCTGTCGCACGGCATCGTCTCCGGCGCGCTGTTCCTGATCGTCGGCGTCGTCTACGACCGTGTTCACACGCGCGAGATCGCCCGCTACGGCGGCCTGGCCGATCGCATGCCGGTCTATGCCCTGGTGTTCATGCTGTTCAGCCTGGCCTCGGTCGGGCTGCCCGGCACCTCGGGCTTCGTCGGCGAGTTCCTGGTCATCGTCGGCGCGCTGCAGGTGAATTTCTGGCTGGCGTTGCTGGGCGGCCTGGGGATGATCCTGGGCGCCGTCTATACGCTGTTCCTGTATCGCCGCGTGATCTTCGGCCGGCTCACCAAGGTCGATCTGCGCGGCATCCTGGACCTGTCGCCGCGCGAGATCGCGATCTTCGCGCCGCTGGCGCTGCTCACGCTGTGGATGGGGATCTACCCGACGAGCTTCACCAGCTTCTTCGACGCCTCGGTGGCCTCGATGGTGCAGCACCACACCCAGGCGATGGCGGCACATGCGACGGATGTGGCCAGGCTGCCCGACGCGGTCACGCTTTCCCACGCCGTCAAGCTTGCGGGGATCCTGCACTGATGAACTGGACACTCGCGCTACCGGAACTGGTGCTGTCGATCATCGGCATGGCGATCCTGTTGTTCGGCGTGCTGCGCAAGGGGGACAACAGCTTTCTCGCCAGCATGTTCGCCCTCGGCGGCTTCCTGATCGCCGCCATCCTGGTCGCCTCGCGCACCCCGGGCGTCGGCTTCAACGGCCAGTTCGTGGTCGATCCGTTCAGCCTGTTCATGAAAGAACTGCTGCTGGCCGGCGCCGCGCTGGCGCTGATCCTGTCGCTCGACTTCAATCGGCAGGAGGGCCTGGCGCGCTTCGAATACCCCGTGCTGATGCTGTTCGCCGTGATCGGCATGATGATCATGGCCTCGGCGTCCAACATGATGACGCTGTATCTCGGGCTCGAGCTGCAATCGCTGTCGCTGTATGTGCTCGCCGCCTGGGCGCGCGACGACCTGCGCTCGACCGAGGCGGGACTGAAGTATTTCGTCCTCGGCGCGCTCGCCTCCGGCCTGCTGCTGTACGGCATCTCGCTGGTCTACGGCTTCTCCGGCACGATGGATTTCGCGCAGCTCGCCAAGCTACTGGCCAAACCCGCGGCCGCGTCGTCCGGGCTGATCGTCGGTCTGGTGTTCGTGCTCGCCGGCCTGATCTTCAAGATCTCCGCGGTGCCGTTCCATATGTGGACGCCGGACGTCTACGAGGGCTCGCCCACCGCCGTCACCGCGTTCTTCGCCACCGCCCCCAAGGTCGCGGCGATGGCGCTGCTGCTGCGCGTCATGGCAACGCCGTTCGGCCATCTGGTGGGGGCCTGGCAACTGCTGATCATCCTGGTCTCGCTCGCCTCGATGATCCTCGGCGCGCTGGCGGCGATCGGGCAGACCAACATCAAGCGGCTGATGGCCTATTCCTCGATCGGCCACATGGGCTACGCGCTGATCGGCCTCGCCACCGGCACCCCCGAGGGCATCCGCGGCGTGCTAGTCTACCTGGTGGTCTACGTGGCGATGAGCGCCGGGGCCTTCGCCTGCATCATCGCCATGCGCCGCCGCGGCCGGGCGGTCGAGCAGATCAGCGAGCTCAGCGGGCTGGCGCGCACCGATCCGGGCCTGGCGATGGCGATGGCGGTGTTCATGTTCTCGATGGCCGGCATCCCGCCGCTATCGGGCTTCTTCGGCAAGCTGTACGTGTTCCTCGCCGCCGTCCAAAGCGGGCTGTGGGCGCTCGCCGTCATCGGCGTGCTGACCAGCGTGGTGGGCGCGTTCTACTACCTGCGCATCGTCAAGGTGATGTATTTCGACGCGCCGGTTGAGGCGTTCGACCGGCGCCCGGCGTCGCTGTCCTTCGTCGTCGCGGTGACCGCCCTGTTCACCACGTTCTTCTTCATCTTCCCGGCCCCCTTCATCGGCGCGGCCCAGGCCGCCGCAAAGGTGCTGTTCGGATAAAGGAGGCGACATGCTGCTCGTCGTTGACGCGGGCAATACCAACGTCGTCTTTGCGGTGCATGACGACAACGCCCGCGAGGCCGGGGGCTGGCGCGGTACCTGGCGCATCCGCACCGAAGCGCAGCGCACCTCGGACGAGTACGCCGTCTGGCTGATGTCGCTGCTCACCCTGGCCGGCCTGCGCAAGGACGACATCTCGGCCGCGGTCATCGGCACCGTGGTGCCGGCGGCGCTGTACCACCTGCGCCGGCTCTGCCGCGACTGGTTCGCGGTCGAACCCCTCATCGCCCGCGCCCCGCTCGACTGGGGCTTCGAGATCCGCGTCGACAACCCGGGCGAGGTCGGCGCCGATCGCCTCGCCAACACGCTCGCCGGGCATCACCGGTTCGGCGGCCCGCTGATCGTGGTGGATTTCGGCACCGCCACCACCTTCGACGTGGTTGACCGCGACGGCGGCTATCTCGGCGGCGTGATCTGCCCCGGGATCAACCTGTCGCTCAGCGCGCTGCACCAGGCGGCCGCCCGGCTGCCGCGCATCGGCATCGGCCGGCCGCAAGCGGTGATCGGTCGCGCCACCGTCCCGGCCATGCAGTCCGGCATCTACTGGGGCTATGTCGGCATGATCGAGGGGCTGATCGCCCGCATCCGCGCCGAATATGGCGGGCCGATGAAGGTCGTCGCCACCGGCGGCCTGGCGCCACTGCTCGCCGAGGGCACCCTGCTGATCGAGCAGATCGACCCCGATCTCACGCTTGAAGGGTTGCGGCTGTTGGCGGAACGCAACCCCGCGCCCACATTGTCACGTGAACGCACACGACTGATCGAACAAGAGTAAACAGACCGAATGAATGACACTATTGGAGACCTCGCCTTCCTGCCACTCGGCGGGACGGGCGAGATCGGCATGAATCTGAACCTGTACCGCTGCGACGGCCATTGGCTCGCGGTGGATTGCGGCATCGGCTTCGGCGGCGCGGAATTGCCGGAGGTCGATGTGATGACCCCCGACCCCTCGTTCATCGCCGAGCGCCGCGACCGGTTGCGCGGGCTGGTGATCACCCATGCGCACGAGGATCACATCGGCGCCGTCGCCTGGCTGTGGCCGCAACTGAAATGCCCGGTCTATGCGACGCCGTTCGCCGCCGCCGTACTGCGCCGCAAGCTGGGCGAAGCAAACCTGCTCAACCAGGTGAAACTGCACGTTATTCCACCCGGCGGCGCGATCGACCTGAAGCCCTTCGCGCTGCGCTTCATCCGCATGGCGCACTCGATCCCGGAAGCCCAGGCGCTGGCGATCACCACGCCGTATGGCGTGCTGCTGCACACCGGCGATTGGAAGATGGACCCCACCCCGCTGATCGGCCCGCCCACCGACGAGGCCGCGCTGGCCGCGCTGGGCAATGCCGGCGTGCTGGCGATGATCTGCGACTCGACCAATGCCATGGTGGAGGGCCACTCCGGCAGCGAGGCCGAGGTGCGCCAGAGCCTCACCGCGCTGATCCGCGGCCTGACCGGGCGCGTGGCGGTGACCTGCTTCGCCTCCAACGTCGCCCGCTTCGAGTCGGTCGCACTGGCCGCGCGCGACGCCGGGCGCAGCGTCGCCCTGGTCGGCCGCTCGCTGCGCAACATCGAAGCGGCGGCGCGCGAATGCGGCTACCTCGCCGAGGTGCCCGCCTTCCTGCGCGAGGACGACGTTGACGACGTCCCCGACGACAACCTGCTGATGCTGACCACCGGCAGCCAGGGCGAGCCGCGCTCGGCGCTGGCGCGCATCGCCCAGGACAGCCATCCCCGCGTGTCGCTGGGCGAGGGCGACACGGTGGTGTTCTCCTCGCGCCTGATCCCCGGCAACGAGCGGGCGATCACCGCCGTGCAGGACGCCCTGGTGCGCCGCGGCGTGCGGCTGATGACCGATGCCGACCACTTGGTGCACGTCTCCGGCCATCCGGCGCGCGACGAGCTGCGCCGGCTGTATCGCCTGGTGAAGCCGCGCTACGCCGTGCCGGTGCACGGCGAGTGGCGCCACCTGACCGCGCATGCCGACCTGGCGCGCGACGCTGGCGCGGAACCGGTCCTGCTGGAGGACGGCGACGTGCTCAACCTGGCCCCTGGCCGGGTGGAGATCGTTGACAGCGCCGTCACCGGGCGCCTTGTGGTGGACGGCAACCGGCTGGTGCCGCTGCGCGGCGGCGTGATGGCGGCGCGCAAGCGCATGCTGTTCAACGGCGTCGCGGTCGCCAGCCTGGCGGTCGATGCCGCCGGCCGGCTGATCGGCCGGCCGCGCCTCAGCGCCCCGGGCCTGTTCGAGCTGGACGACCCGGAGACCGAGCGCATCAGCGGCGAAATGGCCCAAACGCTGGCCGACCTGCCGGCGGCGCTGCGCCGCGACGACGCCGCGCTGACCGAGGCCGCCCGCGCCGCGCTGCGCCGCGCCCTGGGCAAACGGCTGCAAAAACGCCCGCTCGTCGAGGTCCACGTGCTGCGGGTGTCCTGAGGTGAACTGGTTCACCGGCTGCGTGCTGTATGTGCTGATCTGGTGGGTCGCCCTGTTTACCGTGCTGCCCTTCGGCACCCGCCCGGTCGCGCAGGCCGACGAACTCACCGGCTGGCGCGGCGCCCCGGAACGGCCGCACCTGCTGCGCAAGGCGATCGCCACCACCATCCTCGCCACGATCGTCTGGATCGGCGCCTACCTGCTGATCACCAGCCCCTGGCTCAGCTTCCGCCACGGCTGGTTGGCACCGCCGCCGCCCTAGGCCCGGGGCACGCGGGCGACCAAAGCAAGGTCAGGGGCTTCGCCCCTGGACCCCACCAAGGGGCGCTGCCCCTTGGAACCCCGCCAAGGGCGGAGCCCTTGGAACCCTTCACTGGGAGTGTGGGGAGGGGAAGGGGGCGGGTGGGCGAGGCGAAGGGGCGCCGGACGGCGCCCCTTCGCCTCGCCCACCCGCCCCCTTCCCCTCCCCACACTCCCAGTCATGGAGTCCAGAGGCCGCGGCCTCTGGTGGGGGTCCAGGGGGCAAAGCCCCCTGGCGGGTTTCAGGGCGGAGCCCTGACCTTGCTTTGGTTCGCTCGAATGCCTCGGGCTTGGGCTTGACACCGGCCGTTGTGGGTTGACAGTCGGCGGCGATATGGTTGCTGTCGGACAACAAACGTAACGGCGCTCAGGCGCATGGGGAAACGGCAATGACGAACCAGGCAGGGCGCTACGGCGCGGGTCGGCGGGATGTGCTCATGGGCGGGGCTGCCGCGGCGGCGGCGGTGATGCTGCCGGCGGGCATTGCCGAGGCGCAGATCGCCGACATTCCGCGCAACCGCACCGTCACCCTGATCGGCATCAACAGCCGTGACGGGCGGTGGGTGGACTACGAACTGTGGAACCCGTACGCCATCGGCGCCAACCACCAGAACGGGCCCAACCTGATCTATGAGCCGCTGGCCTATTACAGTGCCTTCGCCGACAAGTGGTACATGTGGCTGGCGGAAAGCTATCAGTTCACGCCGGACTTCAAGCAGCTGACGATCAAGACGCGTCAGGGCATCAAATGGAGCGACGGCACGCCGTTCAGTGCCGAGGACGTCGCCTTCACGATGAACAGCCTGCGTGATCTCGGTCCGAAGGTGAAATGGGGCGTCGACATCAACCAGGCGCTGGATGAAGCGACTGCCGTTGACCCGAACACGGTGGTGCTGAAGTTCAAGATCCCGTCACCGCGGTTCTTCTTCTTTGCCACCTACAAATACGACATCGGCGTCTACATCGTGCCGAAGCACATCTTCCAGGGCCAGGACTGGACGACGTTCAAGCATTTCGACATCGCCAAGGGCTGGCCGGTGACCACGGGACCGTGGAAGGTTGTCGCCTCCGCGTTGCAGCAGAAGGTGTTCGACCGGCGCGATACCTGGTGGGCGGCGGAGCAGAAGCTGGCGCCGATGCCGCAGGTGCTGCGCAACATCTGGCTGCCGATGGTGGGCGAGCAGGAGACCGCGCAGGCCCAGATCACCAACCACTCGGACTTCGGCGGCCCATTGCAGCCGGCCACCTTTCCCACGGTGATCCGGCAGAACCCCAAGGTGACCTCGTATTCCGGGCAGAAGCCGCCGTGGGGCTATGTCGATTGGTGGCCGATCTCGTTGTACGTCAACAACGAGGTGAAGCCGTTCGACGACCGGGACGCGCGCTGGGCGGTCAGTTACTACATCGACCGCAAGCAGCTCATCGACGTGGCCTATCTGGGCGCCGACACGGTCTCCAGCTTGCCGATGCCGCCGTACAAGCCGCTGCTGCCCTATTTCGATGCGGTGAAGGACCTGCTCGCCAAACACAACACCATCGAGTTCAACCCCAAGAAGGGCGACGCGTTGCTGGCGGCGAAGGGGTTCAAGAAAAAGGCCAACATGTGGGAGATGCCGGACGGCAAGCCGTTCAGCCTCGACATCATCGGCTTCGGCGGGTCCGGCCCGGCGATCGGGCCGGTGCTGTCGCAGATGCTGAAGCGGCACGGCGTCGCCGCCACATTGAGCCTGCCGCCCGACTTCGACAGCCGGTTCCAGAAGGGCCAGTACACCGGCTCGATCTATGGTCACGGCGGCAGCATCCGCGAGCCGTATGACACGATGCGCCTGTACCAGGGCAAGAGCATCGCGGTGCCCGGCGCGCATCTGGTGAACTTCAGCCGCTGGAGGAACGCGGAGTACGACAAGATCGTCGACGAGGTCTACGTCACCGATCCGGAGAACGTCCCCAAGCTGAAGGAATTGTTCCGCGCGGCGATGGAGATCTGGCTGCCGGACCTGCCGGACATCCAACTGGTGCAGAACTACCATCGCATCCCGTTGAACACCACGTATTGGAAGAACTGGCCGACCGAGGACAATTCCTACATCAACGACGCGTCGTGGCACCTGACCTACAATTTGGTGTTGTGGAACGTGCAGCCGGCCTGACGGACGATGCGCGCCGTCTATATCGCCAGGCGCTTCGGTGTCTTCCTGCTGATCGTCTGGCTGGCGGCGACGCTCAACTTCTTCCTGCCCAAATTGTCGGGCCAGGACCCGGTGCGCACCAAGCTGCTCGAGCAGGCTTCGCTCGGCGGCTACGTGCAGGGCGGCATCGAGGACATGGTGAAGGAGTACCAGCAGAAGTTCGGCCTGGATAAGCCGCTCTGGCGGCAATACCTGGCCTATGTCGGCGACATGGTGCGCGGCGACCTGAATTATTCCATCGCCAACTATCCGCGCACCGTCGTCGGCATGATCGCCGATGCGCTGCCCTGGACGATCGGGCTGCTCGGCCTGACCACGCTGTTCTCGTTCGTAACCGGCACGATCCTGGGGGCGCTGCTGGCCTGGCCCGGGGCGCCGCGCTGGATGCGCTGGCTGATGCCGCCGTTGTGGGCGCTGCATGCCATCCCGTTCTTCCTGCTCGGGCTGGTGCTGATGTATCTGCTGGCGTTCCAGCTCCAGTTGCTGCCGATCTTCGGCGGCTACAGCGCCGGCGCCACGCCGGGCTGGACCTGGCGCTTCGTGCTCGACGTGCTGCGGCACGCGGTGCTGCCGGCGCTGTCGATCGTTCTGGTCTCGATCGGCGGCTGGGCCTTGGCGATGCGCGGCATGATGGTCACCACGATGGGCGAGGACTACGTCACCTTCGCCGAGGCCAAGGGCCTGCGCAGCGTGACCATCTTCACCCGCTACTGCATGCGCAACGCGATCCTGCCGCAGGCCACCGGGCTGGCCCTGGCGCTCGGGCAGATCCTGTCCGGCGCGGTCCTGGTGGAGGCGATCTTCGGCTATCCCGGCATCGGCGCGCTGCTGTTCCAGGCGATCGAGGAGAACGACTTCTTCCTGATCCAGGGCATCGTCTTCACGGTCATCGTGGCGCTGGGCTTCGCCACCTTCCTGCTCGACGTGATCTATCCGTTGCTCGACCCGCGCATCTCCTACCGGCGCAACTGACCGATGCGCCGCTATGTCAGCCGCAATGCGTCGCTGGTGGTCGGACTGAGCTTGCTCGGCCTGCTGGCGCTGTTCCTGGTGGTGGGCGGCTTGACCGTGGACACCGAGAACGCCCAGCCCTTGTCGGTGCCGACGCTGCTGGCGCCGTCCTGGGACTATCCGTTCGGCACCGACCGGCAGGGCCGCGACCTGCTCGCGGTCATGGTCGCCGGCACGCCGTTGACGCTGCGCATCGGGTTCGTTGCCGGGTTCATCGGCGTCGGCATCGGCTCGGTGCTGGCCTTCACCGCCGCCTATTACCGCGGCATGGTCGACGTGGTGATCCGCAGCATCGCCGATATCGGGCTGACCGTGCCCGGCCTGCTGATCCTGATCATCATCGCCGTCTCCCTGAAGGGCAGCCTGACGGTGAACCAGATGGCGATCGTGGTTGCCTCGCTTGCCTGGCTCAGCCCGACGCGCACGATCCGCTCGCAGGTGCTGACGTTGCGCGAGCGTGGTTATGTCGAGATCGCCCGGCTCAATGGCATGAGCGGGCCGGAGATCATCTTCCGCGAGTTGATGCCGAACCTGCTGCCCTATCTCGCCGCCACCTTGGTCAGCAGCATCTCGGCGGCGATCCTGGCCTCGATCGGGCTGGAGGTGCTGGGGCTCGGCCCGGTGGAGGCGCCGACGCTGGGCATGACGCTGTACTGGGTGAACTTCAATGCCGCCATCATCAACGGCTGGTGGTGGTGGTGGACGGCGCCGCTGGTGGTGATCGTCATGGTGTTCCTCGGCCTGTTCTTCCTGACCGTCGGGCTGGACGAGATCGCCAATCCGCGGCTGCGCAGCGCGGCATGAGCGGGGCCGCATGAGCGGGGCGGTGCTGCGCATCGACCGGCTGTGCGTGGCCTACCAGCACGCGCGCGGCGTGGTGCGCGCGGTCGATGACGTGAGCTTCGAACTGCGCGCCGGCGAGCGCCTCGGGCTGGCGGGCGAATCCGGCTCCGGCAAATCCACCATGGCGCTGGCCATCCTGCGCATGATCAAGCCGCCCGGGCGGATCGAGGGCGGCGAGGTCTGGCTGGACGACATCGCGCTGTCCGGCCTGACCGATGACGCGATCCGCCGGCTGCGGCTGGCCGGGATCGCCATGGTGCCGCAGGGCTCGATGAACTCGCTCAATCCGGTGGTGCGGATCAGCGACCAGATCGCCGACGCGCTGGCCGATCACGCCAGCCTGCCGCCGCGGCGTGCGCTGGCCGCGCAGGTGCGCGCGCTGCTGGCGCAGGTCGGGTTGCCGGGGGAGGTGGCCGACAAATACCCCCACGAGCTGTCCGGCGGGATGAAGCAGCGCGCCTGCATCGCCATTGCGATCTGCCTGCGTCCCAAGGTGATCATCGCCGACGAGCCGACCAGCGCGCTGGACGTGGTGGTGCAGCGCCAGGTGATGCAGACGCTCGGCCAGGTGCAAGCGGCGCTGGGGGCGGCGGTGATCCTGATCGGCCATGACCTGGGGCTGATGGCGCAGTTCGTCGATCGGCTGGGCATCATGTACGCCGGGCGCCTGGTCGAGATGGCGCCGATCCGCGACATGATCACCGCGCCGCGGCACCCCTATACGCGCCTGCTGATCGACAGCCTGCCGTCGCTGGACGCGCGGGGAACCCTGCGCGGCATTCCGGGCCTCGCGCCGCTGCTGCGCGACCTGCCGTCCGGCTGTGCCTTCCATCCGCGCTGCCCGCTGGCGGTTGCGCGCTGCCGGGTGGACAAGCCGGCGGTGCGTCCAATGGGGGCGTGATGCGGGGCGGAGCGTGGGGGAGGGTGCCGAGCCGGGCGCCTTGCGCCTGGCGGGGGCCGCGGCAACCGTGGCGTGCCACCTGGTATGACCGCCCCGGGTATGACCCCCTCGGGCATGACCCCCTTGGGCACCCCACCGCTGCTGGAGCTGCGCGCGGCCAGCAAGAGCTTCGCCGGCGGCATCCTGGGGCGCGAGCGCAAGGTCGCGCTGGAGCCGATCTCCTTCGCGATCGATGCCGAGCGGCCCGGGATCATTGCGGTGGTGGGCGAAAGCGGCAGCGGCAAGACCACCCTGGCGCGGCTGCTGCTGGGCCTGGTCGAGCCGAGCGAGGGCCAGGTGCTGTTTCAGGGGCGCGACCTGCGCCGGCTGTCCGCTGCCGGGCGGCGCGACTTCCGCCACCAGGTGCAGGCGATCTTCCAGGACCCGTACGAGGTCTACAACCCGTTCTACCGGGTCGATCACGTGCTGACCACGCCGGTGCGCAAGTTCGACCTGGCGCGAACCGGCGCGGCGCGGCGCGCGCTGATCGAGCAGGCGCTGGCGGCGGTCGGACTGCAGGCCGAGGAGATCCTCGGCCGCTTCCCGCACCAACTGTCCGGCGGGCAGCGGCAGCGTATCATGGTCGCCCGGGCGCTGCTGCTGCGGCCGCGGCTGATCGTCGCCGACGAGCCGGTGTCGATGGTCGATGCCTCGTTGCGCGCAACGATCCTGGGCAGCCTGCGCAAGCTGCACGAGGCGCAGGGCATCTCGATCATCTACATCACCCACGATCTTGCGACCGCGTATCAGATCGCTGACACCATCCTGGTGCTGTACCGCGCCGCGGTGGCCGAAGCGGGCGAGGTGGAGCTGGTGGTCAAGCACCCGCTGCATCCCTACACGCAGTTGCTGATCGCCTCGATCCCGCGGGTCAGCACGGTGCGCGACTGGGCCGAGGAGCGGCCGGCGCCCCAGGCGGCGGCGGGCGGGGTCGGCTGCCGGTTTGCCGATCGCTGCCCGGTCAGGCTGCCGGTCTGCCTGGAGCAGCCGCCGCCGCTGTTTCGCACCGCGCCGCGCCGCGCCGCGGCTTGCGTACGGTTGAGCAACAATCCGCTGCTGCCGTCGCCCGACATCTCGGAACTCCTGCTGCGCGGGCCGCGGCAACCGGCCGATGCCGCCGGGCGCCAGCCGGTGCAACTGGCCCACCACGGCGATTCCGCCTGAAGCGATCACGCTCTGATGCGCTTGTGTCGTGCACCGCCATTGCGCGACTTTACCGATTGTCAACGTATCGCAAGGAAACTCCCGGTCTCGCAACCGGAGGACATCGCGATGCGTCTTGTTTTTCCACTGGCCGCGCTGGCGTTGCTCGCCGCTCCGGCCTTCGCCCAGACCGCACCGTCCGCGCCCGTGGCACCGTCGGCATCATCCCAGGCCACCGCGCCGGTGCCACACCATCGCATGACGGCGAAAGAGCGCTTTGCCGCAGCCAATACGACCCACGACGGGCACCTGACGCTGGCGCAGGCCAAGGTCGGCTACAAGACCATCGTCCGGCACTTCACCGCGATCGACGCCGCGAACAAAGGCTACGTCACCGAGGCCGACATCTCCGCCTGGGAGAAGGCGGAGCGCGAACGGCGCCATGCCGCGCGGCCGGCGGCAACCGCGCCGAACAAGGGATAGCGCGTCGCCGACCCGGGTGCGTAATACCAGCCGACGGAAAGTTTGACCCATTGGCGCCGCACCCTCGTCATGCCGACCCCCGGGTCCGGCCGCAGGCCGGCCCGAGGACAGGCGGAGCCTGCCCCCGGCGAAGGCCGGGGGACCGGCATCCACGACTTTTTGTCTGTGTGCAGCAAGCAAAATCGTGGATACCGGGCCTGCGCCCGGCATGACGGGGTGGCACCGCCGAAGAGTTCGATCATTCGGACGCTTGGTATAATACCAGCGACCCAAAGTCTTGACCCATCGGCGCCGCGCCCTCGTCATGCCGGCGAAGGCCGGTATCCACGACTTTGCTTGCTGCACGAAGGCAAGTCGTGGATGCCGGCCTTCGCCGGCATGACGATACGGGTACGACCGGAGAGTCGATCATTCGGACGCTTGGTATAAGTCGCGGCAGGGACCCGCTTCATCGCGCGGCCCCTGGCGCACGGAGTGGTAGGCGCGCGGCGGACCGTTGCCATCGCGTTACGACTGCATCAGGGCCCGCACGTGCACGGCGGCGCTGGCCGCCAAGGCGTCCAGGTCGTAGCCGCCCTCCAGCACCGACACGAGCCGTCCGCCGGCATGGCGGGCGGCAACCCCGATCAGCTCGGTGGTGATCCAGGCATAGTCCCGCTCGTCCAGCCGCAGGTTCGCCAACGGGTCCGCCCGATGCGCGTCGAACCCGGCCGAAACCAGCAGCAGCTCGGGCGCGAACGCGTCGAACGCCGGCAGGATCGTTCCCTCCCAGCCGCGGCGGAACGCAACGCCATCCGACCCGGGGGGCAGCGTGAGGTTGACGATGTTGTCGGCAACGCCGCGCTCGGACGCATGGCCGGTGCCGGGATAGCACGGGAACTGGTGGCTCGAGGCGTAGAACAGGTTCGGGTCCGATTCGAACATCGCCTGCGTGCCGTTGCCGTGGTGCACGTCGAAATCCACCACCGCGACCCGCCTCAGGTGCCATTGTGCCCGCGCGTGCTGCGCCGCCACCGCGACGTTGTTGAACAGGCAGAAGCCGCAAGGCCGCGCGGGTTCGGCATGATGGCCCGGCGGACGGACGGCGACGAAGGCGTTGCGTGCCCAGCCTTCCATTACCGCGTCCACGCCGGCGATCGCGCCGCCGGCGGCGCGCAGCGCGGCCTCGGCGCTGCCCGCACTCATCACCGTGTCGGCGTCCAGGCCCACACGCTCCTCGCCCTCGGGCCGGATCGTCAAGATGGCCTCGACATAGTCGGGGGGATGGGCCCGAGCGAGCTGCTCGATGGTCGCGCGCGGCGCCGCCTCGCGCAGCAGGTCGGCGAAACTCTCCTGCTCCAGTGCGCGCAACACCGCGCGCAGCCGGTCGGGACATTCCGGGTGATGCGCGCCGGGATCGTGCCCCAGGCAGGCCGGATGCGTGATCAAAGCGGTGGCGATGGGAACCTCCGTCCAACGTTGCTGCAAACTCTGCCCGCGCGCCCGCGCCGCGACAAGACAGCAAGGTCGGGGCTTCGCCCCGAACCCCACCAAGGGGCGCTGCCCCTTGGAACCCCGCCAAGGGCGAGCCCTTGGAACCCTTCACTGGGAGTGTGGGGAGGGGAAGGGGGCGGGTGGGCGAGGCGAAGGGGCGCCGTCCGGCATGCCGGACGGCGCCCCTTCGCCTCGCCCACCCGCCCCCTTCCCCTCCCCACACTCCCAGTCATGAAGTCCAGAGGCCGCTGCCTCTGGTGGGGGGTCCAGGGGGGCAACGCCCCCCTGGCGGGTTTCAGGGCGGAGCCCTGACCTTCCTTGCCAGCCGCGCCAGCGCCCCGCCGATGCCCGACGGGATCAGGTACATGCAGGCAATCAGGATCACTCCATAGATGGCGCCCGGTGCCGCCTTGGAGACCTGTTCCGCCAGGTTGGGGACGAACTCGATGAACACGGCGCCGAACAATGCGCCGGGGATCGAGGCGACGCCGCCCACCACCAGGCCGACGAACAGGGTGATCGAGACGAACACGCCGAAGCTGTCCGGCGCGACGAACTGCACCGCGATCGCCCCGAGCGAACCGGCGATGCCGGTGCACATCGCGCTGACCGCGAAGGTGCGGGTTTTCAGCAGCGCGATGTTGATGCCCATCGCCTCGGCCGCCAGCGCGTGGTCGCGGATCGCCATCATGGCCCGGCCGATCCGCCCGCGCGTCAGGTTCCAGGCCAGCAGGAAGATCGCCGCGCCGACCGCCAAGGTGAACAGGTACAGCCACTGGTCGGCGTTGAGCGGCAGGCCGAAGGGCGGGGCGGGTTTGTCGATCACCAGCCCTTGCACGCCGCCGGTCCAGTGCTCCACCGCCTTGTGCTTCAACACCTGCGGCACGGCGACGGCGAGGGCGAAGGTGGTCAACGCCAAATAGAGGCCGCCCAGGCGCAGGGCGGGCAGCCCGATCAGGAAGCCGAAGCCGGCGCAGACCAGCGCGGCGACCGGCAGGGTCGCCCAGTAGGGCACGTCCCACGCGGTCATCAGCACGCCGGTGGTATAGGCGCCGATCGCATAGAACGCGCCGTGGCCGAGCGAAATCTGCCCGTTGAAGCCGGTCAGCACCGTCATGCCCAGGATCGCGATGGCGTAGACCAGGACCAGGGTGAGCTGGAACAGGTGGTAGTTGCTGAACAGGAACGTCGCCGCCGCCAGGGCGGCAACCGCGATCACCGAGACGGCCAGGGCGGCCAGGGGGGCGGGTAACGAGGCGGGCAGGGCGGTCGGCAGTCGGGGGCGCATCGGCTACACCCGGCTCTGCACGGTGCGGCCGAGCAGGCCGGACGGTTTCACCACCAGCACGCCGACGATGATGATGAGCGCCAGGGTCAGCTTGAGCTCGGTGCCGACGACATAGGCGCCGGCCAGGTTCTCGATCACGCCGACAATGAACCCGCCCAGCACGGCGCCGAGCGGGCTGTCGATCCCGCCCAGCAGCGCGCCGGCGAAGGCGTAGAGCAGGATGCCCGCCATCATGTTGGGATCGAGGAAGACGATCGGCGCCACCATCATCCCGGCGATCGCGCCGATCGCCGCCGCCAGGCCCCAGCCCAGCGCCAGCATCCAGCCGACCCGGATGCCGACCAGCCGTGCCGAGGCCGGATTGAACGCCGCCGCGCGCATCGCCGAGGCCCAGCCGCGTGTGGCGGAAGAACAGATAGACCGCGCCCAGCACGATCAGCGTCACCGCGGTCGAACCAAGCTCGTGGGCCGAGACGAAGCCGCCGAACATCGGCTTGCCGCTGCCGAACGGGCTGGGGAACTGCTTGATGGTGTAGTCGAACAGCCAGCCCGACAGGCTGTTGATGATCAGCAGCAGGCCGATGAAGACGCCGACCGAGGCGAGCACCGGCGCGTTGGTCATCGGGCGCATCAGGATGCGTTCGATGGCGACGCCGATGACGAAGGAGATGGCGACCGCGCCGATGAAGGCGACCCAGTAGGGCAGGCCGGCATTGATCAGCACCAGGGCGATATAGGTGGAGAAGGTCGCCATCTCGCCCTGGGCGAAGTTCACGTGGTGCGTCGCCTGGTAGATCATCACCAGGGCGAGCGCGACCGAGGCGTAGATCCCGCCGGTGGCGATGCCCGAGATGATCTGGTGCAGCACGCCGGCCATCATGGGCGTCTCGCGCCGGTCCACCGGCCACGGCGTTGGAACGTCCGCCAGAAGGGTTCACCACAGAGGCACAAAGCCACGGAGAAGCCGTCAAACGCGCGTCGCGCGGAGCGCCGTTGTTTCCCTTCTCCGTGGCTCTGTGCCTCTGTGGTGGGTCTTGCTTTCTTGCGGAAGATCGGGTGCCGCGGGCCGATCCGATGGCGTTGCAGGCGGCGCCTGGGCTCTACGGTGGTCATCGCCGGGTCCTAATAGCCAAGATACGACCGGCGCACCGCCTCGTCGCGGCGGATCTCGGCGGCCGGGCCGGCGACGACGATGCGGCCGGTTTCCAGCAGATAGGCATGATCGGCGAAATCGAGCGCGATCGAGGCGTTCTGCTCGACCAGCAGGATACTGACCGCCTCCTCGGCGCGGATGCGGCGCATGATGGCGAAAATTTCCGCGACGATCAGCGGCGCCAGGCCGAACGACGGCTCGTCCAGCAGCAGCAGGCGCGGGCGCAGCACCAGCGCCCGCGCGATCGCCAGCATCTGCTGCTCGCCGCCCGACAGCAGTGCCGGCCTGCTGGCGGAGCCGCTCCGCCAGGCGCGGGAAATAGTCGAACATGCGGCGGATGTCGGCGCGGCCGGCCTGCTTCGCGCCGGGTGTAGGCGCCGAGGCGGAGGTTTTCCTCCACCGTCAGCTCCAGGAACGTTCCGCGCCCGTCGGGCACATGCGCGACGCCGCGGCGCGCGATGTCCTCGGTCGCCGCGCTGTCGATGCGTTCGCCGCCCAGGCGGATCTCGCCGCTGCGTGCGCACCATGCCGCAGATGGCGCGCAGCGTCGTGGTCTTGCCGGCGCCGTTGGCGCCGAGCAGTGCGGTGACCCCGCCCTGGCGGACAGCGAAGTCGATGCCGTGCAGCACGCGCGTCTCGCCGTAGCCGGCGTGCAGGCCCTTGGCCTCGAGCAGAGCCGGCGCAGCGGACTCCGTTGGCGTATCGGGCGGCCCCGCCGCATCGGGCAACACCGGTGCCTCAGGCAGCGTCGGCATGCGCGTCACCGAGATAGGCGCGGATCACTTCGGGTTCGTTGCGCACCTGATCGGGAGTGCCCTCGGCGATCTTGCGGCCGAACTCCAGCGCCACCACCTTGTGCGAGACGCGCATCACCAGGCTCATGTGATGCTCGACCAGCAGGATGCTCAGCGCGAAATGCGCCTGGATGCGTTCGAGCAGCGCGGCGAGTTCGTCCACCTCGCCGTGGTTGAGGCCGCCGGCGGGTTCGTCCAGCAGCAGCAGGCTGGGCGCGCCGATCAGTGCGCGCGCCAGCTCGACGCGCTTCTGCGTGCCGAAGGGCAGGGCGCTGGCGGCGACGTCGGCGACCGCGCCGAGGTCCAGCAGCTCCAGCAGGTCGCCAGCCGCGCGGCCGCCGCCCGCTCCTCGCGCTGCACGATCGGCAGGCGCAACGCGTTGGCGATGAATCCGGAACGATCCGTGGTGGTGACGCGCCGACCAGCACGTTGTCGCGCACGCTCAGGTTGCGGAACAGCGCGACGTTCTGGAAGGTGCGGCCAATGCCCAGGCCGGCCATGCGATGGCGCGGCAGCCCGGTCAGCCTGGTGCCGTCGAACGTGATGTGCCCGGCGCTGGAGCGATAGAAGCCGCTGATGCAGTTGAACAGCGTGGTCTTGCCGGACCCGTTCGGCCCGATCAGGCCGCAGATCTGCCCGCGGCCGACGTCGAAGGAGATGCCGTTCAGCGCCACCACGCCGCCGAAGCGCACGGCGACGTCGCGCACGCACAGCAGGGGTGAGGGGCCGGCTGGCCGCATCAAACGCGCAGGCCCAATGGCTGACGGCGGATCACCGCCCGGTCTGCATGCCATCCCATAGGTCTCTCCGGTCAGACAATCCGTTGGCAGATCATTCTCTTGCCGCCCCGGTGGCTGGTTCGGCACGGGTTGTTTGGCGTGGGCCATTCGACGCGGGTTGTTTGCCCCTGGTCGTTTTGGCTCGGGTCGTTTGGCCCCGGTCGTTCGGCCCCGGTCGTTCGGCCCCGGTCGTTCGGCACGGGGCAATTCAGCGCCGGCCATGCAACGTGGCGGTGCCCGCCGCGCCAATCATTGCGCGGACGGCCGGCCAGGACATGCCGGCCCGCCGCGCAGCCGTTCGGTCTACGAACTGGCTCCCTCGATCACCGGGCCGAAGCGTACCCAGGTCTTGCCGTCCCAGCGCAGCATCTGCAGTGCCTTGATCGGGTGATAGTTGGTCGGGCTGGTATTCACCTTGATGCCGGGCAGCAGCGTCGGCAGTTGCAGGTCGTGCAGGCTGGTCGCCTGCTGCATGATGTTGGCGCGCGAGAAGTCGCCGTTGCATTGCTTCAGCACCTGCAACATGGTCAGGCTGACGCCGTAGGCATAGACGTAGTTGCTGTCCGTCAGGTCGGCGCCCGGCATGTACTTGGCCATGAAGTCGCGCCATTGCTGCATGCCGGGATCTTTCGCCCAGCTCGGATCGACCGGGTCCTTCCGATAGTCCGTTCGACAGCATGCCGATGGCCTTGTCCGGACCCGCCGGGGTCAGCACCGATCCGACCGAGGTCGAAACGTTGGTCATGATGAAGGTCGGCTTCCAGCCCAGGTCATAGACCTTGCGGATCGCCATCGCGGCGAATTTCGGGATGGCGACGACGAGCAGCACGTTGGCGCCGGAGGCCTGCAGCGAGTTGAGCTGGCTGTCCACCGTCGCATCGGTCGTCTCATAGGTGGCGGTGACCACCATCTTGTCGAACTTGTCGCCAAGGACATCCTTGACGCCGGCCGGGTAGTCCTTGCCGAAGTCGTCATCCTGGTAAAGGATCGCGATCTTCGGGTCCTTCACGTTGGCCAGGATGTACTTCGCATAGATCTGCGCCTCGGTGCGATAGCTGGGCTGGAACCCGATGGTCCAGGGGAATTCCTTGTAGTTGCCCCATTTGTCCGCGCCGGTGGCGACGAAAAGCTGCGGCACCTGCTTCAGGTTCACATAGCGCTCAATCGCCGAGTTGGTCGGCGTGCCAAGCGTGTTGAACAGAAAGGCAACCTGGTCCTGCTCGATCAGCCGGCGCACCTGCTCCACCGTCTTGGGCGGGCTGTAGCCGTCGTCGTAGGAGATAAAGTTGATCTTGCGGCCGGCCACGCCGCCCTGGTCGTTCACCATCTTGAAGAAGGCGGTCTCCAGCTTGGCGATCACGCTGTAGGCCGAGGCCGGGCCGCTATAGGCGTCGGTGTTGCCGATCTTGATCTCGGTGGCGGTGACCCCGGGCGTGTTCTCCGCGTGTGCCGGAGCCGAACCCAGGCCGGCAACCAGCATCGCGCCGATTGCCGCAGCTGCGAGCCGAAGCTTCATCTCAACGTCCCCCTGTTCTTGGTTGGTTGTGCCGCCGGTCGCTGCAAGCGGCTCCGCCTGATTCTTGCGGGTTAGCTTATGGGGCCGCTGCCGGCGTTGCAAGACGGCGTGCTACGGCGGGGCACGGATGGCAGGGGGAACGAAACAGGACCGGCGCTGCCTGGGCTTCTTTCGGTCCCCCCGGGGTCTCCGGCCTGTTTCTGGCACCCCACGGCGTCCGGCGGCGTCGCCATCGGTGATTGGCGTGGCGGCTGCGATGGCGGTCTCGGGCGGCGGGCGGTGGCATCGGATGGGGGCCATGGCCGCGCGCGCGGCCGACCGGCGGCGCACGGCGGCGCGTCGGGGTGTCGGCTACGCAGGCGATGGTGCCGCTTCCCGTGTTGACCGCGGCAACCTCGGTTGGTCATATCCCAGCACGCGCCCGAAGCGGCCGGCGCGCGGCGCGGGTGGGCGTAAGTAGCGGCGTGGAGCCAGGCTGGATGACCGGATGGGCGAAAACCATTGCGAAATAGTGATATAATAGTTTAACAATGGATACCGTCGAAACCGGATCGATCCTCGTGTTGGGCATGCACCGGAGCGGCACGTCCGTTGTGACCGGCGCACTCAGCCTGCTCGGCGCCACGCCGCCGGCGAAGATGCTACCCCCGGCGTCCGATAACCCGTCCGGCTTCTGGGAGGCGGCATCGGTCATCGGGGTCAATGACTGGATCCTCAACGAAGGCGGTGCCACCTGGTATGACTGCCTCGGGTTCGACGCCGGTGCCTTGAATGCGCGGACGCGCGCAACGGCCCTGACGTTCATCATGCTGTGCATGAGGTCGGAGTTTGGCGGGGCACCACTGAAATTGATCAAGGACCCGCGGCTGTGTCTGCTGCTGGACCTGTGGCTTCCGGCGCTGAGCGCCGCGGGATCGCCGCCGGCGGTGGTGCTGGTGCTGCGCTCGCCCGACGAGGTCGCCGCGTCGCTCGCCGTACGGGAGGATCTCCCGCTTGGGATCGGCGCCGCGCTGTGGTTGCGCTATATGCTGGACGCGGAGTTCGCCACGCGCGGCTGTCCGCGCCATGTCCTGGCCTATGACGACCTGCTGGAGGATTGGCGGGCTGCCCTGACGCAGACCGGGCAGCGCACGGCGATCACCTGGCCGGTGGGCCTGGATTCCGCGGCCGCGGCGATGGACCGGTTTGTCGATGCGCGGTTGCGCCACTTCGGCCCGGACCGCCGGCAAACGACCGCCGTCATGCCATTGATCGGTTGGCTTGAAGAGGTCACCGCGGCACTGCATGGCCTGGTGCGGGATGGGGCCGATCGGCAGCAGTTGCTGCGGCTCGATCGCGTGCGCGCGGCGTTTCAGACCTGGCACCGCGCGCATGGCCGTGCCTGGACTGAAACGCTCCTGCGCGGGCACGCGATTCGGGACGGTCTTCGCTACGAGGTGCCGGCCGCCTGGCACCGGATTGCCAGCGACATGCCCAACGCCATTCGGTTTCCGGTCAGCTAGCCCGCATTTCTCCCACTCTCGCGGGCACTGGCTTGGTCCTTGCCGCGCCCCAAGGGACCAATGGGGCACGACAATGACCGTCGCCATCGTCCCGCAACAGTGGGAGAAATGCGGGCTAGGGCGTGACCGCTTCAGGCGGAATCACCATGAACCGTGAACCACACGACAAACAAAAAACCAGAGGTGGATGACTTCGCCTATCAGAACCCCTCCCGCTCCAGGCCCGTTGCGTATGCCGGCTCGTGCGGCCCGGCCCGGATCCGTCACACGCCCGCGGCCCGCGTGCCTGGATACCGGCAGGTACCGGTTCAGCCGTTTTCGGGACTCCAAGCGGACCCGGCCAGGGTGACCCCGTGCACCACCGATCCCGGCCGGTTCGGTGCGGCGGTCATGCAATCGCCGATAATGGGCACCTGTCAAAACCCTGCCGCCCGCCGGAGGGCGCAGCGTCGTTCGGCGTGACCATGGTTGCATTGATGGCCGGCAGCGGCGCCTGGCGTACGATGCGGCCCGTGGCTTTGCGACGCCGGGGCTGCTGGCAAGCCATGCGGCACGCATCCTCGGATCGCGAACGCCGGGCTAGCACCATCCCGGCGGCGGGCTTGCCAGACAGGCATTGGGCAGCAGGCGCGCGGTGGTCAGGGAATACTCGATGTTCAGGAATATCGCTTTCAGGGCCGTGATGTTCGGGTGAGCGCTCGATTGGCAGCCGTTCGCGTTGTCGGAATAGAACTTCGTCGGATCGTTGACAAAGCTGCCCACCGTGGCCCCCGGGATGTTGGTGATTTGGCTCATCACGTAGCACGCGTTGGCGTATGATCCCGAGTCCGTGGTGCAGCCGCCGGACGAGGCGGTGCCATAGGCGACGGTGTACACCCAGGTGCCCGCACCCGCCGCTTTCTGTGCCGCCGTGACAGCCGCCTTGCACTCGTTGCTGGCGGTGGTTGTCCCGCCCTGCGCGACCATGTTGGCGGAGGTGGCATTCGCCTCTCCGTCGCTGAGCAGGATGATCACGTTCCTCGCGCCCGAGCGAGCGTTGGCGGTCAGGATGTTCTGGGCCACGGTGATCGCATCGGCGTAGAATGTGCCGTAGCCGCCCGGCGCTTTCATTGAAGTCAAACAAGCAATCAGGCTGGAACTCGCATTCAGGGTGGCCGCCGCGTCGGACGTGCGATAATCGCTCGACAACGGAACGACCTGGTAGAGCGGCGGCCAAACGCCGATGGCGTCGCCACTCTTGATGGTGTCATTTGTGGTCGGTGTGGTGCTCATGACCGCCGTCGTGCTGGTGGTCGACGTGATCGTGGTGCCGACCTTGATGAACGACGGGTTGGTCGCGTCGGTCACCAATGCCTGCGAGCCGGTGTTGAAGGCCGGCGTCGCCGTGAAATGCAGCAGGGTCGACGAGGATGCGGTCGAGGCGTTGGTCTTGCCATTGACCCCCGCGTAGGATGTCGTGGTGAGGGAGGAACAATTATAGTTCGCCGGCGGGGCGCTCTGCAATCCGGGGAACTGCAACAGCCCCGCCTCGTCCACCGGATTGGCGACGTTGTGATTTGTCACCGTGCCGCAACTGCCCAGGTTGGATGTGCAGGGCCAGAGCTCGCCGAGCAGCGCCTCGAAGCCGGCGATCGCACAACCGAGTTTGGTGGTGCCGCAGCTGGAGTTGGTGTTGCCCATCGATGCGGTCGCATCGACGATGAAGATCACGTTGAGCGGCGGCGGCGCCTGGCCCGCCGCGAGCGCGACCGCGCTCGCGGTGATTTTCACCGGAGCGAACCCCAGGGTCTTGGCGAAAAACAGCGGGACGGTCGCCGTCTGCACCACCAGGATGCCGTTGGCCGATGTTGCGGGGGTCTGGTTGGTGCTGCATGCCGGTCCGACTGTGAAGCACTGCAAGGCCGGGTATCCGGCGGCCATCGTAGCGGTGACGCCGACAATGTTGTTCAGGTTCGGCGGCGAGCTGGTTACGGAACTGTACGAGGTCGCCGTGGCGATCGGGGTCCCACCCACACCGATGTCCTTCGCGCCGGCCAATGCCGCCGCCGTGGTCGAGGTCTGGAGCGTGTGTTGGGCCCATATGACATAGCCTGCGTCGACCGAGACCGCGGCGAATCCCATCAGGACGGCGATCCCGACCGCCCCCACGATGGCAGCGACGCCGCGCCTGTCCTTGAGCGCTCGACGCAAACGAAAGTCGGTATCGCGGTTCATTGCACGCGCTCCGTCTGTTGGGATTTTATGGTGCAGTTAGGCAATAAATTGTAGACGATATTCGCCCCGGCACACGAGTACGTTGCCGTCGCCGTCACGTATCCGGCACCCGCGGACAGCGCCGGCGTGCATGCTGCGTCGGTCGCGCATGGCGTCCCATTGACCGACAAGGTAATCGTCAGCGAGGACAGGTCCGGCGCCGCTGCCCTGATCGCGCTCACGGCGTCGGAATAGGGCGTCGCGTCCACGCCGGCGCTGAACGCAAACTGCATAGCGCCGACGCTGACGGCATTGGTCAGCGTCAGGGACTGGTTCAACACTATCGCGAGCTCCGCCCCGCCCAGAACGATGAGGAACATCACCGGAGCCACCAAGGCGAATTCCACCGCGGCGGTGCCGCGCCGATCCTGCGTCCGCAGGCCGCCGGGCAGGCGGAACGGGCCCATCGTCACGTCACGTCGCCACGGTGATCGGTTGGCATCGCGCGCACTTCGTCGCGGCGGGCGCGGGGCCGGGGTCGGGAGCCGAAGAGTTGCCCGCCTCCGCCATCATTCCGTCCCCGATTACCACGCAGGTGGTTCGCCCGACGGTGATGTTGCCGTTTCGTTCCGAGTCGGATCCGAAAGAAGACCGCCCGCCGGCCCGCGCGATGTCGGTCGGTCGCTGGCGCGCGATGCCCGCGGCCGGCTCACGGGCCGTCCGCCGCGGGAGGATCGGCCGCCCGGCGCGCCGCCCGGCGCGGTGGCTCCGGTCACTTGTGCGGGTCATGGAAGGCCTCGTAACCGGACAGCGCCGCCGCGGCATCGCCCGGCGACAGATCGGTGAGCAGCAATTTTTCGGCCTCCTTCGGGTTGCCGGACAGCGCCAGCGCCACCGCCAGGTCCTGGCGCACGCGCGGCGTCGCATCGGGCTGCGTGGCGGGACCGCGCAGCATGGCGACGGACTGGTCGGCCTGGCCGCTGAGCGAGAGCGACAGTGCCAGATTGATCGACGCCGCCCTGGTGTCCGGGGCGAGATGCAGCAACTTTCCGTAGACCTCCTGGGCCGCCGCGTGGCGGCCCTGCAGGTCGAGCGCGACACCAAGATCATTGAGCGCCGTCTTGTCGTCCGGCGTCGCGGTGAGCAGCTTCCTGAAGCTCTGCTCGGCGTCCGCGGCGCTGCCGTGTGCCAGTTCCAGCCGACCGAGGCCGAGCAGCGCGGCCGACGCTGCCGGATCCACCGCCAGCGCGCGCCGGTAGGCTTCCATCGCGGCCTCGGGCTGGTTCAGTTGTGCCAACGCCATGCCCTGGCGCTCGAGCGCGCCGACATTGCGCGGATCGGACTGCAGGATGGCGCGGGTGATGTTCAGCGCGCTCTGCGGCATGCCGCCGTCCAGCGCGACATCGGCGATATTGACGCTGGGCGTGCCGTTGCGCAGGCCTGGCGTGCCGCCAAGCGAACAGCCGGCCAGCAGCAGCAGCGAACCGATCCCGCAAATCCGGATCATCCAGCCATTCATTGTCGTCGGTTGGGTCATTTCTGGGTTATCCCTGGGCCATCCTGGCCGCACTCTGCTGGTCATTTCACCATCGTCCGATACACGTCGACCATCGCCGGGCCTGCCACGACCAGGAACACGCAGGGCAGGATGAAAATGATCATCGGCAGTGTCAGCAGCACCGGCAGCCGAGCGGCCCTGCCTTCGAACTTCACCAGCAGCTCCTGGCGCTGCTCGGCCGCGAGGGCACGCAGCGCCTGGGTCAGCGGGGTGCCATACTGCATCGATTGGATCAGCACGGCGGCCAGCCGGCGCGCACTTTCGAGCCCGGTGCGGCTCCCCAGATTCAGCAGTGCCAACCGGATATCGGCGTTCACCTGCATCTCGCGCGCAGTCCGCGTCAGCTCGGCACCCACTGCGGGGTGGGCGTACTCGATCTCGACCGCCACACGCTCGATGCTCGCCTCCAGGCCGAGCCCGGCCTGGCCGCAGATCACCATCATGTCCAGCGCGTCGGGCAGGCCGGCTTCCAGCGCGCGCACATAGCGCTTGCGCAGGATCCGCACGACCTTATCGGGTGCCAGCAGGCCAATGCCGGCTGCCACCGCCATGATGAGGCCCGGATACGGCAGGGCGCGGTGCAGCAGCAGCGGCAGCACCTGCGTCGCCAGTGGCAGCGCGACCACCAGCACCAGCTTGGTGCCGATGAACAGTCCCAGCCCATGCCCGCCGCGGAAGCCCGCGACTTGCAGTGTGTGCCGCAGCTCCTCCAAGGTCCGGGTGGAGAGGATGCCGCTGCGTGCCATGGTTTCGCCGAGCGTGGTGATGATCCGCAATGGCGTCGGCAGGCCATCGCCGCTGTCGGACGCGACCGCGCCGGCGCCAGCCCGCGCCAAGCGCAGCCGTCGCGACAACCGCTCCGCGCGGCGTTGGTCGCGATACAGCGCCGCTGCCAGGCCAAGCACGGCGGCGACGCTGGCGGCCAGGGCCGGCGCGAGCCAGGGGAGCATGCCTGACGTCATGTCAGCATCTTGCGAATCATGCCGCGCATCACCAGCAGCCCGCTGCCCAGCATGATGATCGCGACCATCAGCACCTTTTCGCAGGCGGGCTCGCTGAACAGGCGGCCGATGTAGTGCGGGTTGAGCACCGCGAGCGCCCCACCGGTGACGAACGGCAGGGAGGCGAGGATGATGATCGACGTCTTCGCCTCCGCCGCCAGCGCGTGCCCGCGCGCCTTCAGCGCCAGGCGGCGACGCATCACGTCGGCGAGCCCTTCCAGCGCCTCGGTCAGTCCGCCACCGGTTTGGCTTTGCAGGGCGAGCGCGGTGGTGAAGAAGCGATATTCCGGCAACTTGTTGCGCGTTGACATCTCGCGCAGGGATTCCTCCAGCGTCACCCCGATCGCCACCCGGTCGTAGAGCAACGCGAATTCCGGCCGGGTCGGGGCTTCGGCCTCGCGCGCCACCGTGCGGATGCCCTCGCTGAGTGGAATGCCGACGCGCACGGCGCGCACGATCATCGCCAACGCGTCGGGGAATTGCGCAAAAAGTGCATTGCGCCGGCGTAGCTCGCTCCAGCGGAAGACGAAGCGGCTGAACATCACCCACGCAACCGGCGTGATAAGCTGGGACCATGCCCCGACAAGAATGCCCACCATCGCGGCTAGCCCGCGGGACACCAGCAGGGTCACGCCGAGCACGATCCACCAGCGCAGCGGATAATGTTCGGCGTGGGCCGGGTCGTAGCCGAACAGACGCGCCGCCACGCCAACCATCCGCTCCGTCGGTGCGGACAGGCTGGCCGCGCTGCGTCCCATCACGCCGATCGCGTTCACCCGGGTGTAAGCCGCCGCCACCAGCGCCACCCGCGCGCGGAACATCCGACGCTGCTTCTGCTCCTGCAGGATCGCGCTGGTACCGAACGCCACCGCGCCGAGTACGCAGGTCGCGCCGAGCAGAAACTGCAGCAGCAGCGGGCTCACGGCTCCACCTCCTCCAGCGCGGACGTCCAGGCGCGGTCGAGCCCGAAATACGACAGCCGCTGATGGAAACTCGGCCTTGCGCGATTGACTCGATAGCGTCCGATCAGTCCGCCGGTGAGGCTTTCGCCTTCCATCTGAAAGGCGAAGATGTCATTGAGGATCACGGTGTCGGCTTCCAGGCCGCAGACATCGGTCACCTGCGTGATCCGGCGCTTGCCGTCGCGATGGCGTTCGACCTGGACGATCATGTCGACGGCGCCGACGATCTGCGTGCGGATCGAGCGCGAGGGCAGTCCCATGTTGCCCATTTGCACCATGTTCTCGATACGGGTCACCGCATCGCGCGTGGTGTTGGCGTGGATGGTGGACATGCTGCCGTCATGGCCGGTGTTCATGGCCTGCAGCATGTCGAATGCCTCCGGCCCGCGCACCTCGCCGACGATGATGCGATCGGGCCGCATCCGCAACGCGTTGCGCAGCAGGTCGCGCTGGGTGACCTCGCCGCGTCCCTCCAGGCTGGACGGGCGGGTTTCCATGCGCACCACATGCGGCTGCTGAAGCTGCAACTCGGCGGCGTCCTCGATGGTGACGACGCGCTCGCCAGGGTCGATGAGCCGCGACATGGCGTTCAGCAGGGTGGTCTTGCCGGAGCCGGTGCCGCCGGAGATGATCACGTTCAGCCGGCACCGCCCGGCCACCTCCAGCACGCGCGCGACCTGCTGGCTGAGCGAACCGAAGCTCACCAGCTTGGCGAAATCGATCTGCCGACGGGCAAATTTGCGGATCGAGATGTAGGGTCCGTCCAGCGCCAGCGGCGGAAAGACGATGTTGACGCGCGAGCCGTCCTTTAGCCGCGCATCGACCATCGGACTTGATTCGTCGATCCGCCGGCCGATCCCCGAGGCGATGCGCTGGGAGATGTTGATGACGTGCATCGTATCGCGGAAGCGGACGCTCGACAGCGCCACCTTGCCGCCGCGCTCGACGAACACGCGGTTCGGTCCGTTCACCATGATGTCGGTGATGCTGTCATCCTCGAGCAGCAGCTCCAGCGGGCCGAGGCCGAGCATGTCGTGCGCCAGTTCACCGGCCAGCTGGCGTTGCTCGCGCGCATTCAGTTGCAGGCGTTGTTCGGTGGCGATCTCCGAGAGCACGCGTTCCACTTCGCGCGCCAGCCGGTCGGGCGGCAGATTGGCAATGATGGCGGGATCGAGCTGGGCCAGGCAGGCCAGCCGCAACTGCGCGGTCGGTGCGATCTGGTCCGGTGCCGAGGGAGGCGGCGGCGACGGTTCGGCGGGCATGGCCGGTTCCAGTGTGCCCGACGCCGCGGTGCCCGACGCCGGCGTGCCCGGCGTCGATACGGCCGACGACAGCAGGACCGATGGCGGCAGGGCCGATGGCGGCAGCGGTGGCACCGGCGCCGGCTGCGTGTTGCGGCGGCCGAAGCTGGGGGTCACGACGTTCATGACGTCAGGCCCAGCAACCGGCGCAGCCGCCGGGTCCTGCCGGTCAGCGGCGTGCCGCCCGGGGCGCTGCTGTCGAGCAGCCGGACGAATGCCACCTCGCGCGCCAGCAGCAGCATCGCGGTGCGGAACTTGCCGGGCACTGCCACGGCGGCCTCGCCCATGCTGGCGGCATGGCCCACCACCTTCGGCATGTCCGGAATGACGACATCGGGCTTCATCTTCAGCCCTTCCTCAAGTTGCCGGCGGTTCAGCCCGCCGGGAAGGGTTTCGCGGTTCAGCACCAGCACGCCGCGGCGGGGCTGCATCGGCCCGTTGGGCAGCGCCAGCAGCCGCAGCGCGTCGCGTACCGAGGCGAGCGTGGGGTCCATCACCAGCACGCGCTGGTGTGCCATCATCAGCAGGTCGCGGTGCAGCGGCAGCGTCGAGTAGGGCACATCGATGACCACGAAATTATACCGCCGGCGCAGCGCATCGAGCAGTTGCGCCGCCGCGTTTGGGGTATAGTTGATTGTTTCGGTCAACTTCTCCTCGCCGGCCAGCACGTGCAGCCGGTTGTTCACCGGCTGTGCCGCGCGTTCGACGAACAACTCGTCGATGCGGTCCGGCGCCTCGAGCGCCGTGCGCAAACCTGGGCCGCTCTTGGCGCCAAGTTGCATGGCTGCGGTGCCGCGATGCAGATCGGCATCCAGCAGCACCGTGTGGCGTCGCGCCTCCACGCCGAAGTGCCAGGCCAGGTTGGCGGCGATGGTGCTCGCCCCGGTGCCGCCCCGCGCCCCGGTGACGGTGACGACGCGCCCGCCATGCACCCCCTCGGTGTGCGGCGTGCGATCCTGGATCAGCGGTCCGAAATGCCGCGCCACCATGTCGCGCATCAGCGGCTGGTAAAGATATTCCATCACGCCCAGCCCGCGTGTCACCTGGCGGTAGAAATTGAGGTCCTCGCGATCGCCGATGACGAGCACGCGCACGTCCGGTTCGACCACGTCGGACAACTCGCTCAAAGCGGACAGCGGCTGGTCCTCGCCGCTGACATCGACGATCAGCGTGTGTGGCGTCGGCATCTTGTGCAACGCTGCCATCGCGACGCGCACCGTTCCGCGGCGGATCTCGAAACCCTGCGGCACCGCTTCCAGCAAACCTTCGCGCAGCGCCGTCTCGGCCTCCTGGTCGCCGACGAAGGCGATGACGCGCGGCCGGTCCGGCCGTTCCGTTCCGGCTGCGGGCACATCTGCGACGGTGGTCCCGTCGGGCGGCATCAGTTGCCGGTTCCCGAGGGCGATGCAGCCGCCGACGGTGCACCTGCCGCGGGTGCGCCCGACCCGCTGGCGACCGGGACGATCTGTGCCAGTCCGCTATTGGCCAGTGGTCGGACGCGGTCGTGGCGCAACCGGTCCAGCGCCGCCGCCGCCATGCCACCGTCGGCGGGGTTGGCTGGAGCGGCCACGACAAGGTCCGAGGGCACCGCCACCATGGCGCGCAGATTGGCGTCGTTGGCGCCGTTCGGTCGCCATACGCCCTCGCGCATATACGGGTCGGTCTGCTTGCAGCCGGCGAGGGAGATCAGCAGCAGCAGCAACGCGGTTGCGCGGATCAAGGCCATGCCCTCCCTACTGCACCACAAAGCCGGCATCGCCGGGGATATGCGGTGTGGCCGCTTCCTGCACGCTGCCGCGCCCGCTCTGGCGCAACAGCAGGATGCGCTCCAGGTCGTTCGGCGGTTTCCAGCCATCGGTGGGAAGCTTGAGTTGAGCGGGGTTGGACACGCCGCGCACGAGATAGGGCGTGATGACGATCACCAGCTCGGTTTCGTCGCGTTGGAAACTATCCGAGCGGAACAACGCGCCGAGGATCGGCACCTCGCCGATCCCGGGCAGCGCGTTGCCGGTCATCGTCGTGTCGTCCTGCAGCAGCCCGGCGATGGCGAAACTCTGGCCGCTCGCCAGTTCCACCGTCGTCTCGGCACGCCGCACGGTCAGCGCCGGAACCTGAATGGCGTTGTTGCCCGCGCCGATCGTCACCGCCCCTTCGGTGGTCAGCGCACTGACTTCCGGACGCACTTTCATGTTGATGCGCTCGCCGGATTCGACCGTGGGCACGAAGGCGAGGCTGACGCCGTATTGCTTGAACTCGATGGTAACCTGGTTGTTCTGCTGGGAGACCGGGATCGGGAACTCGCCGCCCACCAGGAAGCTTGCGGTCTCGCCGCTGATGGCGGTCAGGTTCGGCTCTGCCAGTACATGCACCAACTGGTCTTGCGCCATCGCATCGATCAACGCGTTGATGTCCAGCACGTGGCCCGGCGTGGGGAAATTGTAGCCCATGGACGCGGTGCTGGCGGGAACCGTGGTGTTGGCCAGCGGATTGGCGGTGACCACCCCGATTGCCGCGTACTTGCCGAGATTGGCCAGGCCGGACCAATTGATGCCGAGCTGGCGAATCACGCTGCGGCTCACCTCGGCGATGCGCACCCGCAGGTTCACCTGCTGGCTGCCGAGCACCGCCAGCCGGCTTTCCACGCTCTGGCCGTTGCCGACGAAGCCGCGCGCGGTCTGCACCGCCTCGTTCGCCTCTGCGGCCGTCTGCAGCGTGCCGCTGACCTCCAGCCCGTTGGGCCGTGCCACCACCTGCACGTCGCGGCCCGGCAGCAGCTTGCCGATCGCATTGGCCGCCTGCGCGGCAGCGTAGCTGGAGGGCTGCACGAACACGTCATACTGGGCGATCGCCGCGCCGTTGTCGCCGATCGCGGCGATCGTGGTGCGTCCCGGCGCAACGCCGAGCACGAACAGGGACGTCGGCGAGGCGGGGCGCACTTCGGCCACCCGCGGATCGGCGGCGAACACGCTCGCCGCCGGCGCCGCCAGCGACACAATCCGGCCGGTCCCGGCCTCCAGGGTCAGCCCTTGCACGCGCGGCACCGGAAGCGGCGCGGCGGTCCCGGACTGGGCATGCGGGCCAGGGGCGGCCAGGGTAGCAGCGGGCGCGGTAGCAGCGGGCCGGGTAACGGCAGACCGGGTGGTTGCAGGCTGAACTGGTGTGGGCTGAACTGGTGTGGGCTGGGCGGCTCCGGGCAGCGGAACAATCGGCATCCCGATCGCCGGCGTGGCCGGTTGGGCCTGGGCAGCGGCGCCGAGGCAGAGCCCGGCGAGCAGCCAAAGGCCGCGTGGGGTGGCATGACGTTTTGTCATCAGAACCTGAGCTCCTTGCCGTCAGACGTTCCCTGGTAGATGCGCACGACCCGGCCAGCGGAGCGGCCCTGGTTGAGTGCCGGCGAAACGTCCCCGCCCCAGGTCGTCGGCGGCTTGACGTTTGGATTGTCAGGACCCGCGTCGGCGGCCCGCACGATCAGCGACAGATGGCCGAGCCGGGCGGCCAGCGCCGCGCGCTCGGCTTGCACGTCGGTTACTTCCAGCGTCACCGTGCGCGCGGTGCCCTGCTCCGCGCTGGAGCCGGTGGCCCCCTGCATCAACTGCTGATCGATCGCGATGACGCGGACATCGCCCAGCACCGTCCCGGCCGAGGCGCGCCGCGCGGCGGGCAGCGTCGGATCGTCGGTCACCTCGGTCAGGATCACGTTGACATGGTCGCCCGGCCAGATCAGCCCGGCGGTGCCGCTGACCGCATCGACGCCGATCGTGGTCGCACGCATCCCCGGCCGCAGCACGGCGGCGAGGAAGCCGTGATCGCCTGGGCGCAGCAGGTCCGCCGGCAGCAAACTCTCCTGCGGCAGCAGGCTGCGGCGGACCATGGAGCCGACCAGTTCGGCCCGCGCCTGCGGGGTGTCGGTGCGGGCGCCGGCGGGCACCGCGGAGGCCAGCATCTCACGCGGCTGGATGTCGTCGTATTTCAGCAGGTTGCCCGCCCGCAAGGCGCGCGCCGCCACCAGCACTTGCACCTTCGGCGATGGCGCAGACGCCACCACGGCCGGCGGCTTGGCGGGCAGGTGCAGGCCGATCCATCCGACCAGGCCGAACCCCCCGAGACCAAGCACGATAGCCACCACCAGGGCTGTGCGGAGGGGCATGGCGGGCTAGCCGAGGGGAGCGGCGACGTTCAGGGTCAGCAGCACGCCGGCGGAGATGGCGCAGGCATAGGGCAGCGACAGGCGGCGGCGGATCCGGCGGCGTTCGGCGCGCCAGATGCGCCCGATCAGGCCGGCCGGCCGCTTCGTTGCACCGCCCGGCAGCAGCCGCGCGAGGGCCAGATAGGACAGCGCCTGCGCCGCACCGGCGATGGCCGTGGCCAGGATCAGCGCGGGCACCAAGGCGGGCGGCACCAGCAGGGCGCAGGCACTCAGCAGCTTGACGTCGCCGCCGCCGATCCAACCCCGTCGCCAGCACGGCCAGGCGCCGGCGAACACCACCACGGCGCCGAACAGGGCTTGCACCATGTGCCGGTCCAGCATTTGCAGCCCCAACCCCGTCAGTGCCACGATCAGCGATGCGCGGTTGGGGACGGTGCGCACGGCCACGTCGTGCGCCGTGGCGAACAGCAGGGCCGTTCCGGCGACGGACAGGAGGAGCGCATGCAACAGAGCGGAATAGGTCATCGGTCCGCCACACCTCGCCTCGATGCCGTGGCGGTCGCGCCGGGTCGGGCGGCTGCCATGGCCATTGCTCAGCCCGGGGCGGCGGAGATCGTGGGAGAAGTGTCGGTCAGCCTGGCGCCGAGCGCGGTCACGCCCCGCCGGTTCCCGGCCAACGCGGTGAGGGTGTCTGGCAATCTGAACATCTGTGTCGCCTCGCTGCTGCTGCGCGGCGCCGGTGACGGCGCCGCGCCAGCTGGATGCAGTGTCGTCTCAGCATGTTGCCGATCGGTTAACGGGCCCTCGCCTGGCGGCCGCGCGGATCTCGCTCGGACGCCAAGGCGATTGCGCCGCCTCGGCTGGCCGCCGGGGCGATTGATCTAGGGCATGGCGGCGGTGACGGTGGCGAAGGTGCTGGACAGCTTGGTGCCGAGTGCGGTCACCGAGGTGACGATGACCACCGCGATGAGGCCCGCGATCAGGCCGTATTCCAGCGCGGTCACGCCGCGCTCGTCCTTGGCCAGGGCGGTGAGGTTCTTGAGGAATGTGAGCATCTCAGTCTCCTTGTTGCTCCCGCGCCGCGCCCCAGCGGCGTCGTCGCGCGAACCTGTGTGAAATTGATGCCTCAGCATTCTGCCGGCCGGCTGACGGATACTTCGCGTGGCGGCTCCGTCTCGCCTAGAACACGTCCAAAAGGTGAACACTTCGTAAACCGCCGAAAAAAATCTGTCGGCACGGGACCTCGGCGGATGAACCCCGGCGGGCGGCCGGGAACGGGGGGTCGTCGGCACGGGCGGTGACACCTGCCCGGCCGCTCGGGCAGGTGCCTGAGTGCCGATCGGGCCCGGGCGGCACGCGATGACGTTTGGCTGGCATCGGTGGTCGGCACGACGGCAATCGCCGCGCCGGTCGGCGGCGAAAGTCCCGCACCGGACAAACTCAATCAAAGCCTGGCTCGGACCCGCTCTGCCACGCCGCGAGGATGCCGCCCTGCCGCGCGGGCGCGGGCGCTGCATCGACGACAGCGTCGCGCCGACAGCACGCCGCCATCCTGCGGCCGCCGCATGCCATGCAACGAGACCCGGCACCGAGGTGGTGCGGGCGCGGGTGGCGGAGGGCGCGACGGCAGCGGCGACCGGCATCGGTGTGGGGGCGGCGGGCGCCAGCCGCGTGGCCGGCGTGAAGGTATCGATGGACGGCTGGCCGATCGCTTCCGGCAATTATTCCGGCCGCTTCGCGCCCGCCGTCGCCGGCGCGATCGGCTGCTCGCGCGGCGCGTCGGGCAGATCAGTCCGCAGGCGGTTCGTCGCGGAAATACGGCTCGACCGGGCCGGTGAGCTTCATCGTCAGCGGCGCGCCACGCCGGTCCACCGTCTTGCCGACGGCCACGCGCACCCAGCCCTCGCTGACGCAGTATTCCTCGACGTTGGTCTTCTCGACGCCCTTGAAGCGGATGCCGACGCCGCGTTCCAGCAGGGCGGCGTCGTAGTACGGGCTCTTCGGGTTGCTGGAGAGGCGGTCGGGGGGGGTGTCGGACATGGCGTTGGCCTTGAGGCAGGAGGCGTTGCAGGCGAGGGCGGGTGATACAGGGCGATGCGGCCGATTCCAATCCTCGGCGATGCGTCGAGGCGGCGATGCCGCCTGCGGTGCCGCCGGCCTGGTCCGGGGCTAGGGCGACCCGCCGCGCTTGCCGCGTGCGGCGGCGACGCAGCAGATCGTCATCACGCGCGCCGTCTGCCGGCCGCTGGTGGCCTCGCCGGCATGGCCAAGGCCCTGCCGTTACGGCACCGATCGCATCATTGCGCCGCTGTCCGCCGTGCCCGGTTGCGCGCAGCCGGCCGGGCAGGCGCCGCGCCGGCGGCTGACAAAGATTGCATTCGCCGCGCACCGGCGCGGGTGAGCACGCCGCGCAGCATCAACCTCAGGCCGCGCTCGACATAGGCATCGACGTCCATGTCCCGGGCGAAATGCCACGCCTTCAGCGCCCATGTATGGCAGAACATGACGATCTGGTAGACGAACATATCGACATCGCTGGTTTCGAACAGACCGGCATCGATGCAATCGCGCACGCAGGCGGCGATCAGCCCGTTGGTGGCGAGCTCCTTGCGCATGATCGCGATGCGGCGTTGCTTGCCCAGCGACTTGGTCTCGCGGTAGGCGAGCACCGTGGCCTCGACCGAGGCGCCGTTCACCCGGCAATACGCCCGCACCGCCGCGCAAAACCGCTGCAACGGCTCGGTGATGCCGGTCAGGGCCAGCGGGATCTGGCGCATGTAGGTGTCGAGCACCTCCTGGAGGGCCATGAACAGCAGGTCTTCCTTGTCCCCGACATACTGATAGATCAGGCCGATGCTGACATCGGCGCGTTCCGCCACGTCGCGGATCGTGCTCGGGTGGTAGCCGCGTTCGCTGAAACACGCGATGGCAGCCTGCGTCAGTTGGGCGCGGCGGCGTTCGACCAGGGCGGTGTCCTCGACCGTGGTCTTGATCTTCATCGCCGGGGCGGACTTGCGGGAGCGGGTCAGGGACGTGCTCCTTGGCCGCGCGGGGCGGTGCGTGACGCGTCGGTTTCGGTCATCGCCCTGGCCGGCTCAACGGTTCGTGCCGGCGAGGAAGGCACCGATCAGCTCGCGCGTCCGGGCGGACTGCAACAGGGCGCGGGTCTGTCCCACTTCCTCGTCGAACCCGTTCATCGCCGGGTTGCCGGCGGCGGCGATGCAGGCCTTCGCCGCCCGCACCGCATGCGCCGGCACCGCGCCATAGCGCCGGGCGATCGCGGCGGCGGTGGCCGCCAGCTCCCCCGCCGGCACGCTCCATTGCACCAGGCCGAGCCGTTCCGCCTCCGTGCCGTCCACCTGTTCCACCCCCAGGATGAGCCGCAGCGCCGTCGGCCGTCCGGCGAGCCAGGTCATGCGCTGGGTGCCGCCGGCGCCCGGCAGCAGGCCCAGGCGCAATTCCGGCAGGCCCATCCTGGCCTCGCGCGCGGCGATGCGCAGGTCGCAGGCCAGCGCCAGTTCGAACCCGCCGCCGAGCGCCGCCCCGCCGATCTCGGCCAGCGTGACCACGGGCAACGCCTCGATGCGGGCGAACAGCGCCTGGTAGCCACGCACGCCGGCGAGCTGCTGGTCCAGCCCGTCCGGTGCGGCGAAGCGCGCGCGCATCTCCTTCAGGTCGGCGCCGGCGGCGAACACCTTCAGCGCGCTGCGGATGTGCAGCACCGACCAGTCGTCGCGCGCGCCCAGCCCGTCGAGCAGGGCATGGAATCCGGCGACCCAGGCGTCGCTCATGGCATTCACCGGCGGACGGTCCAGCACGACGGTTGCGACGGCGTCAGCAACTTGCAAATGAAACATATCGCGGCTTCCCAGGGGGTGGTCGGGTCAGGTGGCGTCGGCGCGGCGGCCTGCCGCGCCCGGAGGGGGTTTCGTGCGAGCTGCGAAGCGGTGCATCGTCGGCCTAGCGCTGCCGCGGTTCGGGCGTGAGGGTCTTGGCCATGCCGCGCAGCACGACCTTCTGGATCTTGCCGCTGGGCGTCTTCGGCAGCGCGTCCACCACTTCGAGCCGTTCCGGCAGATAGTTCCGCGCCAGGTGGCGTTCGCTCAGGAACGCCACCAGCTCGGGCAGCGTCAGGCTGGCGCCCTCCCGCAGCACCGCGAAGGCGCAGGCCCGCTCGCCCAGCCGTGGATCGGGCATCGCCACCACGGCGACCTCCTGGATGCCCGGATGCTGGTAGATCAGGCCTTCCACCTCGACGACGGGCACGTTCTCGCCGCCGCGGATGATCACGTCCTTGGTGCGCCCGGTGATGCGCACGTAGCCGTCGCGGTCGATGCGCGCGAGGTCGCCGGTGTCGAACCAGCCGTCCGCGTCGGTGGCGAACCATTCCGGGTGCTTGAGGTAGCCGACGAAGTTGCTGGCCCCCCTGGCCTGCAGGCGGCCCTCGGCGTCGGTGGCCAGCACGGCGCCGGTGTCGTCCACCACGCGGATCTCCATGCCGTCGAGCGGGCAGCCATCGGTCTCGAAGGTCTTGTCCGGCGGGTCGCCGATCCGCGTGGTGGTGACCGCGCCGTTTTCCGTCATGCCCCAGGCGGAGATGATGTTGGCACCGAGATGTTCCGCCGCGCGGCGCACCAGCGCGCGCGGGATCGGTGCGCCGGCGGACAGGAAGGTGCGCAGGGTTTTCAGGTCGGCCGGCCGCTTCGCCGCCTCGTCGGTCAGGTCGGACAGAAACGGGGTCGCCGCCATGGTGAAGCTGACGCCCTCGGCGGCGATCAGGTCGACCGCCTTGGCCGCGTTCCAGATGTCCTGGAGGATCACTTTGCCGCCCAGGTAGATGTGCGCCATGTTGCCGTAGAGGAAGCCGGTCTGGTGCGCCAGGGGCGAGGCCATCAGGATCGTATCGTTCTGCCCCAGGCCGAAACGGGCGCAGTAGGGCACGACGTTGGCGTACAGCGTGTTCGACGTGTGCATCACCCCCTTGGGCTCGCCGGTCGTGCCGGAGGTGTAGAGCAGCTCGACCACGTCGTCCGGCGTGGGCCGGCTGGCGGCGAACCGGGCGCGCGCAGGCGGCCTCGGCCGCGGGCGCATCGTCGAGCAGCCGCTCGAACGCGTCCGGCCCCTCGCCACCCACCACCAGCACATGCGCCAGGCCGGGCAGGGATGGGCGGATCGCCTCGACCATGGGGGGGTAGGCGAAGCCGCGGAACAGGCGGGGGATGACCAGCACTTTCGCTTCCGCCAGGCGCAGCATGAAGCCCAGTTCGCGCTCGCGGAAGATCGGCATGATCGGGTTGGTGATCGCCCCCAGCCGCAGCGCGGCCAGGTGCAGTGCGGTGAACTGCCACCAGTTCGGCAGTTGCATCGAGACCACGTCGTGCCGCCCGACGCCAAGCCGCGCCAGTCCGGCGGCGATGCGATCGACCAGCCGCGCCAGCGCCGCGTAGGTCAGTTCGGTGCGTGCCCCGGTCATGCTGTTGTGGTCGATGATCGCGGTGCGCGCCGGCGTGGCCGCGACCCAGCGGTCGAGATCGTCCAGCAGTAGCCGGTCCGGCCAGAGGCCGCTCGCCTGCATGGTCCGCGTCCGTGTTTCGGGCAGGATGGGATCGGTCTGCACGGTTGCGTTTCCTCCATCGCCGTCAGGCAGGCCGGCGCATTGGCTGCCCGGCGCTTTGGTTGCTTCGATTCGGCCGCCGTCGTTCCAGCGCATCCGGTGCCGTTCATTTGCCTCCGGCAGCGCCGCCCGGTCGGCCGATCACCCGTCCTGGTCGGCCGCCGATCGAACGAACGTTCATTTATCTGGCATACTGCGCCAACCTCGGACATAAATCCAGCGGTCCGCGCACGGTCGGCGACACCGACCGCCGAGCTTCGTCCGCCGTGCCGGTGCCGACACAGAACGATCCTCCAGCCCGGAGCCGGTTGCCATGACCTCGCCACTCGCCGGCCTTCTTGTGCTTGACTTCACCACCCTGCTGCCCGGGCCGCTGGCCGCGCTGATGCTGGCCGAGGCGGGCGCCGAGGTGGTGAAGATCGAACGTCCGCCCGCCGGCGACGAGATGCGCAGCTACGTGCCGCGCTGGGGCGCCGACAGCACCAATTTCGCGCTGCTCAATCGGGGGAAGGCGAGTGTCGCGCTCGACCTGAAGGACCAGGCGCAGAAGGCGCGGCTGGGGCCGCTGCTGGCGCGGGCGGACATCGTCATCGAACAGTTCCGCCCGGGCGTGATGGATCGGCTTGGCCTTGGCTATGCGGCGATCGCCGCGGTCAATCCGCGGGTGATCTATTGTGCCATCACCGGCTATGGCCAGAGCGGGCCGAAGCGCGACGTCGCGGGGCACGATCTGAATTACATCGGCGACACCGGCCTGCTGTCGCTGTCCAGCGGCGAGCCGGCCCGGCCGGTGATCCCGCCGGCGCTGCTCGCCGATATCGCCGCCGGGTCCTATCCGGCGTTCATGAACATCCTGCTGGCGGTCATCGCCCGGCAGGCCAGCGGGCGCGGCTGCTATCTGGACGTGGCGATGACGGATCATATCTTTCCGTTCATGTACTGGGCGATCGGCAAGGCGCTGGGCAGCGGGGAATGGGCGGGCAACGCCACCGACCTGGTGACCGGCGGCACGCCGCGCTACCATTTGTTCCCCGCCGCGGACGACCGGCTGGTGGCGGTGGCGGCGATCGAGCAGAAATTCTGGGAGACGTTCTGCACGCTGATCGATCTGGCGCCCGCGCTGCGCGATGACGCGCGGGACCCGGCTGCCACCATCGCGGGGATTGCCGCGATCCTGCGCGGCAAGCCCGGTGCGCATTGGCGGGCGGTGTTCGCCGGCCAGGATTGCTGCTGTTCCGTCGTCGCCAGCCTGCGGGAGGCGATGGCGGATCCGCACGTCGCGGCGCGCGGGCTGTTCCGCGGCACGGCCTCCGGCAGCGGAACGACCTTGCCGGCGTTGCCGGTGCCGGTGCTGCCGATCTTCCGTGGCGTGGCCGCGGACAAGCGCTCGCCCGCGCTTGGCGCGGACACCGATCGGTTGGCGCCGGAACGAGCCTGAGATGCCGGGCGTGCCTGTAGCGGAACGTTCTCGTCCTCCGCTGTGGGGCATGGGCCGCAGAGCGGACCTGGGTTGCGGGCGTCGCGACAGGGAAACGTGGGATTGCGTGCGGGCTTTACCCCTCCCCCTGCCCCCTCCCGCAAGGGGAGGGGGAAGGTCCTTTTTCAGCTATTTGGCGTAGCGGCGGAAATCGGGCTTGCGCTTCTCCAGGAACGAGGCCACGCCCTCTTTCGATTCGGCACTGTCATAATAGAGTTTCAGCGCCTGCATCCCCAGCGCGCCGATGCCGGCGATGTTGTCGCTGTCGGCGTTGAACGACCGCTTGGCGATGGCGATCGCCGTCGGGCTGCGTTCGACGATCTCGCGGCACCAGGCGTCCACCTCGGCATCGAGCTGGTCGTCCGGCACGACCTTGTTCACCAGGCCCATGGCCAGGGCCTCCTGCGCGGTGTAGCGCCGGCACAGGTACCAGATCTCGCGCGCCTTCTTCTCGCCGACGACGCGCGCCAGATAGGCGGTGCCGAAGCCGGGATCGACCGAGCCCATCTTGGGGCCGACCTGGCCGAGCTGGGCGCTCTCGCCGGCGATGGTCAGGTCGCACAGCGTCGCCAGCACGTTGCCGCCGCCGATCGCATAGCCGCGCACCTTGGCGATGACCGGCTGCGGCACGCCGCGGATGATGGCGTGCAGCGCCTCCATCGGCAGGCCGACGGTGCCCTTGCCGTCGTAGGCTCCGGCGTGCGCCGACTGGTCGCCGCCGGTGCAGAACGCCTTGGTGCCGGCGCCGGTCAGCACGATCACGCCGATCGCCTTGTTCCAGCCGGCGCGGTTGAACGCGTGCAGCAGCTCGTCGCAGGTGATGCCGCGGAACGCGTTGTATTTCTCCGGCCGGTTGATCGTGATGGTGGCGACGCCGTCCTTCTCCGCGTAGAGCAGGTCGGTGTAGTTCGGTGCCTCGGTCATCGGTTTTCCTTCCATCCAGGAACCATCGGGAATGCTGCGGCCGCTTCGCGGGGCCATGGGGGACTTATTGCAAACGGCCGGCGTCGGATCGCCGGGCCGGGCCGTGCGGGCAACTTGACTTCGCGCCGTCGCGGAGGGACCATCACCAACCGACCGATCGTTCATTCATTTCCGGCGTGATATTACCGATGATCCTCACCGAAGAACAAGAGATGATCCGGGATATGGCGCGCGAATTCGCGCAACGCCATCTGGCGCCCCACGCCGGCGAGTGGGAACGCACCGCCACGTTCCCGCGCGAGGCGCTGCGGGAGATGGGCCGGCTCGGCCTGCTCGGCATGACGGTGCCGGCCGAATGGGGCGGCGCCGGGACCGACTACGTCTGCTACGCGCTGGCGATGGAGGAAATCGCCGCGGGCGATGCCGCCACCGCCTGCGTCATGAGCGGGCACAACTCGGTCGGCTGCGGCCCGGTGGTCGCCTACGGCACGCCGGCGCAGAAGGAGAAATACCTGCGCCCGATGGCGCGCGGCGAATATCTCAGCGCCTTCGCGCTGACCGAACCGTCCGGCGGGTCCGACGCGGCGGCCTTGCGCACCCGCGCGGTGCGGCGCGGCGACGCCTACGTGCTCAGCGGCACCAAGCAATACATCACCACTGGCAAAAACGCCGACGTGTGCCTGGTGTTCGCCAGCACCGACCCAGGCAAGGGCAAGCGCGGCATCACCGCCTTCATCGTCGAGACGAAAGACCCGGGCTACCGGGTCGGGCGCGTCGAGAAGAAGATGGGGCAGAACGCCTCGGACACCTGCGAGATCCATTTCGACGACATGGAAGTGCCGGCGGCGAACCGGCTGGGTGCGGAAGGCCAGGGCTACCGCATCGCGTTGTCCAATCTGGAGGGCGGGCGCATCGGCATCGCCGCGCAGGCGGTCGGCATCGCGCGCGCTGCCTACGAGCTTGCGCTGGCCTACGCGCAGCAGCGCAAGAGCTTCGGCAAGGTGATCTACGAGTACCAGGCGGTGTCGCACCGGCTGGCCGAGATGGCGACGCAGATCCTGGCGGCGCGGCTGCTGGTGCTGCACGCGGCGGATTTGCGCAGCCGCGGGATGGCGTGCCTGAAGGAAGCCTCGATGGCGAAACTGTTCGCCTCCGACATGGCCGAGCGGGTCTGTTCCGATGCGGTGCAGACCTTCGGCGGCGCCGGCTATATCGCGGATGCCGTGGTGGAGCGGCTGTATCGCGCCGCCCGCGTGACGCGTATCTATGAGGGCACCAACGACATCCAGCGCCTGGTGATCAGCCGGGCGATCGCGTCATGACCGACCGCACGACAGTGGATTTCCATTCCGGGAGAGCAGCATGAGACTCGACGGCAAGACCGCCCTGGTGACCGGGGGCGCCTCCGGCATCGGCAAGGCCACCGCGCTGGAGTTCGCCCGCCAGGGGGCGAAGGTGATCGTCGCGGACATCAACCAGGAGGGCGGCGCGGCGATCGCGGCGGAGGCGAAGGCCGGCGGGCTGGCGATCGACTACGCGGCGCTCGACCTCGCCGACCTGGGCTCGGTCGATGCCTGCGCCGCCGGCGTGCTGGAACGCCATGGCCGGGTGGACGTCCTGGTGAACGCCGCCGGCTGGGACCGCATCCAACCGTTCCTGGAGAATACCTCGGAGTTCATGGACCGCGTGCTGGCGATCAACCTGCGCGGGCCGATCGGGCTGACCCAGAAGCTGGTGCCGGCGATGGCGGCGAACGGCTATGGCAAGATCGTCAACGTGGCCAGCGACGCCGGGCGCGTCGGCAGCCTGGGCGAGACGGTCTATGCCGGGGCCAAGGGCGGCATGATCGCCTTCACCAAGTCGCTGGCGCGCGAGACGGCGCGCTACCACATCACCGTCAACTGCGTCTGCCCGGGCCCGACCGATACGCCGCTGTTCGCCGCCCAGCCGGAAAAGGTGAGGCTGGCGCTGGAGAAGGCGATCCCGTTCCGCCGCATCGCCCAGCCGCAGGAACTGGCCGACGCGATCCTGTTCTTCGCCAGCGCGCGTTCGGATTACGTGACGGCGCAGGTGCTCAGCGTCAGCGGCGGGCTGACGATGGTCGGCTGACGCAGCGGTCGCGCGGCCGGCGCGCGGGATCGCTGCCGGCCGAACGGCGCTGATTCGACACTGTCGGCCTCAGGACGATCGCCCGCCGGCTAGGCAGCGGGCGCCGGCGCCATGACCGCGCCGCCGCGCGGTCATGGGCCGTCCGTCCCGGCCGGGGCTACCGGTTGCGGGTCCGTCTTCAGGTCGTTACCGTATCGAGCACCGTGGCGACATCGGCGACGCTCTCCAGCCGCCCCACCAGCTCGATGCAACGGGCGATCCGATCGCCATCCAGGGCCAGGCCCGCATTGGCGCGGAATTTTACCACCGTCTCTTCCGGGGTCAGGTGCCTTGCGGTGCCGAACACGATCTCGTGCACGCGGCCGTCCTTCATCTGGATGCGCAGCTTGGCGTCGGGGTTGCCGTCCGCGATGTGCGGGCGGCGCAGGGCGACGTCGGAATTGCGCACCAGGCGCACCCGCGCCATGAACGCCTGCAGATCGCCGCGTTCCGCGCGCGCGTCGCTGAACGTGTCGAGATCGACCTTGCCGTCGATCAGCGCGGCCGAGATGTTGTAACGCAGGCAGAACTTGCCCTCCAGCCCCTCCCGCACCTCGTCGCGCAACAGGGCGCCGGTGCAAGGCACGTTCGGGCCGATATGCTCGATCGCTTCCACCTGCTCCGGCTTGATCGGCTCGCGGTCCAGGAAGTCGAACAGGTTGGTCAGCGTCTGGTGGTTGCCGCCGCAGCACGGCCACGGCTTGATCCGCGTGCCCTCGGTCGCCAGGTAGTAGAGGTGGCCGAGGAACTGGGTCATCGCGGGGATGTTGCATTTCGGGCCGCCGAAATTGTCGGCGTAGCCCTGCCGGCCCTCGATGATGTCGGGATCGGCGGTGTAGCCGCGCGCGGCGAGCTTGGCGGCGATGACGCCGCTGCGCGCCGCGTTGCCGGGGTGGAACGGCTTCGTCATGGTGCCGAAATTGCGGCGCAGCCCGGCGGCCTGCGACCCGGCGATGCCGAGCGCCATGCGGGTCTTCCAGACATCGAGGCCCATCAGCTTGCTGGCCGCGACGGCGGCCGCCATCGTGCCGAAGATCGCGGTCGGATGCCAATCGCGCTCCGGGTGAAGGTTGGCGCTCAGCCGGGTGCCCACCTCGTAGGCGACCGCCCAGGCGGTCAGCAGTTGCCGGCCGGACAGGTGCAGCTCCTCGGCCAGCGCCAAGGTGGTGGGCGTGAGAACGGTGGCCGGATGGCCGCCGACGCCGCCGAGGTTGTCGTAGTCGGCGGCGTGGCCGATGGCGCCATTGGCGAAGGCGGCGGCGGCGGTCGCGGTGCGGATGTTGGTGGCGATGACCCGCGCCTGCGGATTGCCGCCCTGCTCGCGCGTCAGGTCGAGGATCATCCCGCCAAGGTCGGTGGTGGAGCCTTGGATCGCCGTGCCGATATAATCCAGGATCGATTTCCTGGCCTGGGCGAACGCCGCTTCCGGAATGTCGTCCGAGGTGGTGGCGACGATCCATTGTGCCAGCTTTTCCGTGGTACCCATTGTCCGCTGCTCCCATTCTGTGCGTGCCCGGTCCGGGTCATGCGTTACGAACCCGCGGCACGCTGTTGCCGTTGACTGCGCGCCGGTTGGCCTTGGCTGGCGCAGCCAGAGATCACCATTCCGATCGGCGCACCCCAGCCAAGGAAGTCCCGCCCAGGCGTTCAACACGGTCTCGCCTGGTGTGCGCGGGGGCGCGGCGAAGGGTGCGAAACCGGCGGAAGGTTAAGCCGCGATACGAACATCTGGCAACCGCGGCAGCTCGCGGCGCGCGGCGAGCCGGGCAGGGGGCAACCTGTGGCCGTTGGGCGGTCTCCCGGCAGGACACCTGCGCCACGCGGGCAGCTTGCGTTGCCGCCCATGCGGGGCAGGGGCATGTCGTTTCGTAGGGTACGAAACGGCATGCGGTTGGAGCCCGACTGGCGCCTTGGTGGCGTGCTGAAGGATTCGACGTCTCCGGAACGACCGCCGTCGGCCGGGTCGGCGAGCACCACCGGCACGAACACCCGGCCTTGGCCGCCCAGACCCGGTCTGCCACCACGAAGCGGCCGTTGGGTCGGTGCGGGTTGGACCGGCAGGAGGCCACTGCGCGCGGCCGGCGCCGTGCGGTCATGCCGGGCCGTCTGGGTGGCGCCGCGCGGTGCGGTATACTGCGGTCCATGCCCGCCCCCGCGCCCCGCGCCAACCCGCTTCTCCTCGGTCACCACGCCGCCGAGGCCACCATCCTGGACGCGTTGCGCGCCGGGCGGATGCACCATGCCTGGCTGATCACCGGCCCGGACGGGGTGGGGAAGGCCACGCTCGCCTTCCGCTTCGCCCGCCGCCTGCTGGCCGGCCTGCCGGCCGATCTGTCCGCCGTCGGCGACCTCGCGCTCGACCCCGCGCACCCGACCTTCCGCCGCGTCGCCGCCGGCTCGCACGCCGACCTGCTGACCGTCGAGCTTGGCGTCAACGAGAAGACCGGCCGCCAGCGCAGCCAGATCGCGGTGGACGACGTCCGGCGCATCGGCGGCTTCATGAGCCTGACGCCGGCCGAGGGCGGTTGGCGCGTCGTGGTCGTCGACGGGGCGGAGGACCTCAACCAGGCCTCGGCCAACGCGCTGCTCAAGGTGCTGGAGGAACCGCCCGCCCGCGCCCTGCTGATCCTGTGCTGTGCGGCGCCCGGGCGGCTGCTGCCCACCATCCGCAGCCGCTGCCGCCGCCTGCGCCTCGACCCGCTGGATGACGCGGCGATGGCCTTGTTGCTCGCCGCCTGCCTGCCGGAGCTGTCGGAGGACGAGCGGCTGCGGCTGATCACGCTGGCCGAAGGCTCCCCCGGCCGCGCGCTGCGACTGGCCGACGCCGAGGGGCTCAAGATCGCCGCGCTGGTGGACGAGGTGCTGGCCGCGCTGCCCAACCTGCCGGCCGGCCGCGCCTATGCGCTGGCCGATACGCTGCTGCGGGGGGAAAGCGGGTTCTCCACCTTCATGGACATGTTGCGCACCAGCCTGGCCGCCGCGGTGCGCGAGGCGGTGCGCGGCCGAGCGGACCCGGAGCAGGCGCGGATCGTCGCGCTGCGCTCGCCGGACGCCTGGGGCGAGGTCTGGCAGGCATTGTCGCGGCTGCAGGACGAGACCGAACGCTTCGCGCTCGACAAGCGCCAGGCGCTGGTTGCCGGGCTGGGGATGCTGCGCGGCTGAGCCGGCGGGCCGGGCGCCGCTTGGAGCGGAGCGGCGGGTCGCCATTGGCGCCGGCCGGGTGGGCCCCATCTAGCACGAATGGAGAACAGGCGTCGCGCGACGCCGCCGAGCGGCGGCTGGATGGGTGGCATCGGGGCGGTGGGCGAGGCCGGGCAGCTGGTGGCGCGCGCGGCTGCGGGCGTCGCCGCGGCAACGCTGGGTTGGCCGCCGGCGGGGCAGGAGGGGGGCGGCTGGCGAGTGGCCGATCCATGCCGGGAGCGGCTTTTCCCGCCCGCTGCCGCGATTTGGCAAATCCGAACACGCCCCCATGCAACGCCTGCCACCGGGCAGTTGGCGCGGTGGTGGCGGAGCGGGCGGCGCGGGGTGGATCGCACCACGGCCTGGCCTCGGCCGGCGGGGCGGTTCCGACAAAATGCGGGCAAGACCCCATGCAACGTGGCGCGGTGGTGCCGATGGGGGGTGGCGCGGGCGGATCGCAGCGCGGCCTGGCCTCGGGCCGGCGGGGCGGTTCCGGCAAATGCTGGCAAGACCCCATGCAACGCCTGCCACCGGGCACTTGTCCCGGTGGTGGCGCGGCGGTGGCGGCGAGCGGGCAGACGCGGGTGGGCCGGGCCGGGACCTGTCCTCGGGCCGGCGGGCGGTTCCGGCAAAATGCGGGCAAGACCCCATGCAACGTGGCGCGGTGGTGCCGATGGGGGCGGCGCGGGGGCGCATCGCACCGCGGCCTGGCCTCGGGCCGGCGGCGCGGTTCAGGCAAATGCGGGCAATACCCCATGCACCGCCTGCCACCGGGCACTTGTCCCGGTGGTGGCGCGGCGGTGGCGGCGAGCGGGCAGACGCGGGTGGGCCGGGCCGGGCCTGGCCTCGGGCCGGCGGGGCGGTTCTGACAAATGCGGGCAAGACCCCATGCAACGTGGCGCGGCGGTGCCGAGGGGGGGGCGGCGAGGGGGCGCATCGGACCGCGGCCTGGCCTCGGGCCGGCGGCGCGGTTCAGGCAAATGCGGGCAATACCCCATGCACCGCCTGCCACCGGGCACTTGTCCCGGTGGTGGCGCGGCGGTGGCGGCGAGCGGGCAGACGCGGGTGGCTCGGGGCGGGACCTGCCTTCGGATCGGCGGGGCGATGTGGCCGATCCGGCCATTTGCGCCTGCGCCACGCTGGCCGGCGCCGCGGCTTCGGCTATAACCCGGCCATGAACAAGCGCTTCTACGTCACCACGCCGATCTACTACGTGAACGGCGCTCCGCATATCGGCCACGCCTACACCTCGATCGCGGCCGACGTCATGGCGCGCTTCAAGCGGCTGGACGGCTACGACGTGTTCTTCCTGACCGGCACCGACGAGCACGGCCAGAAGGTCGAGCAGGCCGCGCGCGCCGCCGGGGTGGACCCGCAGGCCTTCGTCGACCAGGTCTCCGCCGATTTCCGCGACATGACCGCGCAGATGGGCGTGACCAACGACGACTGGATCCGCACCACCGAGCCGCGCCACAAGCGCTCTTGCGCCGAGCTGTGGCGCCGGATCGCCGCCAACGGCGCACATCTACCTGGGCCACTACGAGGGCTGGTACGCGGTCCGCGACGAGGCCTTCTACCACGAGAGCGAACTGACCGTCCGCCCGGACGGCAGCAAGCTGGCGCCGACCGGCGCGCCGGTCGCCTGGGTGCGCGAGCCGTCGTATTTCTTCGACCTGTCCAGCGTGGCAGGACAAGCTGCTGGAATTGTACGAAACCCAGCCCGGACTTCATCGCCCCCACCGCGCGGCGCAACGAGGTGATCAGCTTCGTGCGCGGCGGGCTGCACGACCTGTCGATCAGCCGCACCAGCTTCACCTGGGGCATCCCGGTGCCGGACGCGCCGGGCCACGTGATGTATGTCTGGCTCGACGCGCTGAACAACTACGTCACCGCCTGCGGCTTCCCGGACGCCGCCGCCGAGCGCTGGGCCTACTGGCCGGCCGACGTGCACTTCGTCGGCAAGGACATCATCCGCTTCCACGCGGTGTACTGGCCGGCCTTCCTGATGGCCGCCGGGCTGCCGGTGCCCAGGCGCGTCACCTCGAACGGCTGGTGGGTGGTCGAGGGCGAGAAGATGAGCAAGTCGCTCGGCAACGTCATCGAGCCGCGCCAGCTCGTTGCCACCTACGGCCTCGACCAGGTGCGCTACTTCCTGCTGCGCGAGAAGCCGTTCGGCGCCGACGGGTCGATGAGCCACCAGGCGATCGTGTCGCGGATCAATGTCGAGCTGGCGAACGACCTGGGCAACCTGGCGCAGCGCTCGCTGTCGCTGGTGGCGCGCAACTGCGCCGGCGTGCTGCCGGCCAGGGGGACGGGACCGGGCGCGGGCACCGCGGAGGATGCCGCCATGGACGCCGCCGCGGACGCGCTGCCCGGGCTGGTGCGCGAGCACCTGGAGCGCCAGGGCTTCCACGACGCGCTGGAGGAGGTGTGGAAGGTGATCCGCGCCGCCAACGCCTATGTCGACCACCAGGCGCCCTGGGCGCTGAACCGCACCGACAAGGCGCGGATGGGCACCGTGCTGCGCGTGCTGGCCGACACGCTGCGGGTGGTGGCGACGGTGTTGCAGCCGTTCATGCCGGATAGCATGAGCCGGATGCTCGATCAGCTTGGAGTTGCGGCAGATCAGCGTCAGCTTGCCGCGCTGGCCACCAGGCTGCCCGACGGAACCGCCCTTCCGGCGCCGCAGGGCGTTTTCCCACGATACATTGAAACAACGACGTAATTTATTTATGTTAATCGATTCTCACTGCCATCTCGACTATTTTGCCACGGCCGAGCTGCCAGCGGTTCTGGCGCGCGCCGCCGCCGCCGGCGTGGGCGAGATGGTCACCATCGGCACCACTCTGGTGCAGTCGCAAGGGCTTCCGGCGCTGGCCGAGGCGCACGCGAACCTCTGGTGCACCATCGGCGTGCATCCGCACCACGCCGCGGAAGCCCCGGTTCCTGCACCGGAAACCCTGGCCGCGCTCACCCGCCATCCGAAGGTGATCGGCATCGGCGAATCCGGCCTGGATTACTTCTACGACCGCGCCCCGCGCGACGTGCAGGGCGAAAACTTCCGGGCGCATATCCGCGGCGCCCGCCTGGCGGGCCTGCCGCTGTGCATCCATGCGCGCGACGCCGATGCCGATATCGCGCGGATCTTGCGGGAAGAACGCGAGGCGGGCGGGGAGTTCGCCTTCCTGCTGCACTGCTTCAGCTCCTCGCGCGCGCTGGCCGAGGCGGCGATCGCGCTGGGCGGCTATGTCAGCTTCTCCGGCATCCTGACCTTCCCGCGGTCCAGCGAATTGCGCGCCATCGCGCGCGAGCTTCCCGCCGAGCGTCTGCTGGTGGAGACCGATGCCCCCTACCTCGCCCCGGTGCCGTTTCGCGGCAAGCGCAACGAGCCGGGCCACGTCGCCTATACCGCCAAGGTGTTGGCTGAAATTCGTGACCTGAGCAAGGAGGCGCTGGCCGAGCTGACCACGGCGAATTTCCGCCGGCTGTTCGGCAAGACCGTTGCCGCCCCGGGCGCGACAGGCACGGTGCCGGCCCCGAGCAGCGGGGCTTAGCCCGGTGCGCGTCGTTCTGCTCGGCACCGGCGGGTCCCCGGGGGTGCCGATGGTTGGCGGCCCGGACGGACGCGGCAACTGGGGCGCCTGCGATCCGGCCGAGCCGCGCAACCGGCGCACCCGCTCCTCGATCGTGGTGCAGGGCGCGGACGGCGCCAGGCTGCTGGTGGACACCGGCCCGGACATGCGAACCCAGCTGCTGGCCAACGCCATCGGGCGGGTCGACGCGATCCTCTACACGCACGCCCACGCCGACCACATCACCGGGCTGGACGACGTCCGCATCCTGAACCGCGCCCTCGGCCAGCCGATCGCGGCGTTCGGCTTCGCCGACACGCTGGAGGAGATCGCCACCCGCTTCGCCTACGCGTTCCGGCCGTTGACGAAGGCGGGGTTCTTTCGCCCCGCCCTGCAGCCCCACGTGGTCGTGCCCGGGGAGGCGGTGGCCATCGCCGGGCTGCCGCTCCGGGTCTTCGCGCAGGACCATGGCTGGGTCACCTCGCTGGGGTTCCGGACCGGCGGCTTCGCCTATTCGACCGATGTCGTGCGGCTGGACGAGCCGGCGCTGCGGATCCTGGAGGGGGTCGATACCTGGGTCGTCGGCTGCGTGTGCCGCGAGGGGCCGCACCCGACCCATGGGTATCTGGACCTGGTCTACGCGTGGGTTGCCCGCCTCCGGCCGCGCCGGACGGTGCTGACCCACATGGGCACCGACATGGACTGGGCCTGGCTGCGGGCCAACCTGCCGGCGGGGATCGAGCCCGGATTCGACGGCATGGAACTGGACCTGTGACGCGCCGCCGCAGCCCCGGGGGACGGGGCGGCGTCCCTGCCTCGATGTCACCGACCGGCCGCGACGCAATGCGCGCGCCGCGTCAGGCCGGGGCGCCCGGCAAGGCCGTCGATCGCGGGTCACTTGCGGTCGCGCAACGCCCAGAAGGCCAGGCAGCCGAGCGCATAGGCGATCATCGACAAGGTGAACGCAAGCTTATAACTACCGGACATATCGAAGATAAACCCCGCGCCCCAGGCGCCCAGACCGGCGCCGAGGCCGGAGCCGATGGTGATCACGCCGAGGATCGCGCCAAGCTGCCGGCCGGGGAACAGGTCCGCCGCCTTGGCCGTCACCGCCGGCCCGCGTGCGCCCCAGGTCAGCCCGAACAGGCAGGCGAACAGCCACAGCAGCAGGTGCTGGTCCGGCCCGGTGATCAGCAGCGCGCAGGCGGTCCCGGCGATCGACACGCCGTAGGTCAGCATCGCCGAGATCTCGCGCCCGACATAGTCGGACACCGTGCCGGTGACGATGATGCCGGGGATCGACAGGAAGCTGCCCATGCCCAGCACGGTCGCGGCATACAGCTTGTCGAACCCGACATCGACCGCGAAGGCAAGCTGGTGCAAGGAGACCAGGAAGCTGCCGATCCCGGTGCACAGGTAGACCAGGAACAGCAGCCAGAACTGGCGCGAATGCATCGCCTCCAGCAACGTCCAGTTGCGCGCCGCGACGCTGAGGCGGGTGGCCGCGTGCGTCACCGGCACGGCATCGGCGCGGCGGAACAGCGTCGCCAGCGGCAGCACCACCACGGCCATGAACGCCGCCTGCACCAGATAGGTCGGCCGCCAGCCGATGTCGGAGATCAGCAGTTGCGAGACCGGGGCGGAGACGGCGCGGCCGAACCCGTTGGCGGCCTGCAAAATGGCGATCGCCATGCCGCGCTGGCGCACGAACAGCCGCGACAGCACCGGCACGAACACCACCATCCCCAGGCAGTTCGCCCCCAAGGTCATGACGATGCCGTAGAGCAGCACCGACTGCCACAGCGCATGGATCCCCGCGCTGGCGGCCAGCCCGGTGATCAGCAGGGCGCCGCCCAGCAGCACCAGCCGCCGCGGCCCCAGGCGGTCAACCAGCATGCCGACCAACGGCGAGCTGACGCCGCCGACAACCTGTCCCACGGCGTAGGCGACCGAGACCTCGGCGCGCGACCAGGCGAAGTCGCGGACGAAGGCCACCAGGAACACGGTGTAGGAATGCATGCAGCCGGCACCGACCGCGAAGGTGGTGAAGGCGCCGCCGAGGATGATCCAGGCGTGTTTTGTGGGGACCTGCCGTGGCGGCGGCGCGTCCTCCTTGCCGGTCGGCTCAGGACGCGATTGCGGCAAGCTGTCCCCCTTTGGTCAGGTCCGCGCGCAACCTGGCCGGACCTGTTGTGGAGCGGTGTCCGTGCCGGGTGCCGCGCGGGAGGATCGGGCACGACGGGCGCGTGCACGACGGGCGCGTGCACGACCGGGGCCGGCACGACGGGCGCGGGCACGCCGCGGGGCGGGCGCGCCGGCACCGGCCGCGGTCATGCCTCGGCGCGGCGGGGCAGGGTGGCGTCAGGCCGCCAACTCCGCCGGCCGGTTGCGCACCAGCCGCCCGGGCAGCGCCCCGGTCGCCGCCCCGGCGCGGTAGGTGACGCGGCCGGCGACGATGGTCGCGTCGTAGCCGTGCACCGTCTGCAGCAGCCGCTTGCCGCCCGCCGGCAGGTCGCAGGCGACATAGGGCTTGTCGCAGCGCAGCGCGTCCCAGTCGATCACGTTGAGGTCGGCCTTCTGGCCCGGCGCCAGCACGCCGCGATCGCCCAGCCCGGCGGCGCCGGCGGTGTCGGAGGTCAGCCGGCGCACCAGCTCCTGGACGCTCCAGCGCCGCTTCTGCTTGCCCCAATGGGTCAGCAGCCAGGTCGGATAGCCGGCATCCAGGATGAAGGCGACATGCGCGCCGCCGTCGCCCAGGCCCATGATGGTGTTGCGGTTGGCCAACGCGGTCTCGCTGACCGACAGGTCGTAGTCGGCATAGTTGCCGAGCGGCGTGTAGATGAAGGCGTGGCCGTCGTCCTCCAGCAGCGCGTCGTAGGCGACCTGCTGCGGCGTGCGTCCCTCGCGCGCGGCGATCGCGGCCAGGCTGTCCTCGCGGCGCGGCTCGTAGTTGCCGTCGGGACCGAAACGGAACATCTGCTCGAACGCCAGGCGGTGGAACAGCGGGAAGGTGTTGCCTGCCCTCGGGTCCTCCGCCAGCAATTGCGCGCGGAACGCCGGGTCGCGCATGCGGCGCACCCGCTCGGGCAGCGGCAGATCGGCGATCGCCTGGTACGACGGCGTGCCCGAGAACGGGTTCTGGCTGCCCGCGAGACCGAGCAGCACGCCGATCGCGCGCGGCGCCGCCACCGGGCGGATGCTCAGCCCCTCGGCGATCGCCCGGTCGGCGCAGTCCAGCAGGTCGCGCCAGACCGTCGGGCGGGCGTGGCGCTGGGTGAGGGTGAACACCGCCGGGCGGCCGCACGCCTCGACCACGCGGCGCAGCATGGCGAACTCGGCCTTGTGGTCGGGTGCCCATTCCGAAACGATCTCCAGCAAGCCGGTGCCGGCGTCGCGCAGGCCCATGGCGATGCCGGTCAGCTCGTCCTCCTGCGCGCGCAGCGTGGGCGTCGGGTCGCCCTTGAGGGTCTTGTGGCTGAGGCTGCGCGAGGTGGAGAAGCCGAAGGCGCCGGCCTGCATCGCCTCGCGGGTGATGTCGCGCATCTGCGCGATGTCGCCCTGGTTGGCGTTCTCCAACGCGATGGCGCGCTCGCCCATGACGAACACCCGCACCGCGGCGTGCGGCAGCAGCGCGCAGACATCGATGTCGCGGGGCCGGCGGTCGAGCGCGTCGAGGTATTCGCCGAAGGTTTCCCACTGCCAGTCGAGGCCCTCGTGCATCACCGCGCCGGGGATGTCCTCGACGCCTTCCATCAGCTCGACCAGCTTCTCGCGGTCGGCCGGTTTGCAGGGGGCGAAGCCGACGCCGCAATTGCCCATCACCGCGGTGGTGACGCCGTGCCAGGCGGAGGGGGCGAGGTGGCTGTCCCACACCGCCTGCGCATCGTAGTGGGTGTGGATGTCGACGAAGCCGGGGGTGACCAGCTTGCCCTTGGCGTCGATTTCCTCGGCGCCGCTGCCGGCGATGGGGCCGACCGCCGCGATGCGGTTGCCGGTCACGCCGACATCGGCGGCGAAGGGTTCGCGCGCGCCGGTGCCGTCCACCACGAGACCGCCACGGATCACAAGGTCGTAGGTTGTAGACATGTTGCCCTCCTTCGGCTGCATTATCCGAAGTGTGACGAATTGCCCCCGATTAGCCAAATTCCCAGATCCCGTTCGACCCCCGATTGGGATCTGCCGGTCCAATGAAACGAGAACCGCACGAACGGGATCCACGGGCACCGACTAGCGCATTGGGAACTGCCACAGGCGGCCCGGTCAGTATCGGTAGAACCAGAGTGATGCCGCCTTCTCTCGAAAAAGATGATTTTGTAGCTTGTAATCAAATGCGCGCAGCCCGATGTGAGAAAGACTTCCTGCTGCGTGGCCATCTGTTTCGGCGAGCCAAGCCAGGGGACACGATGACATATCGTTGAGATATACGATTCCGCCGAAGCGCATTTCTGGGCAGCCCAGGTGAGGCGGCATAGGAGGGAGATACATGACCCGGAAGACTTGATCCGAGGCGATATATGGAAGAATGCCTCCCCATCCGCCAACTCCAAGTTCGGCTTCTGCTTCGATACAGTAATCTTCCAATAAGGTTATCGGACAAACAAGCATCGCATCATTGAATTGGCGGTTGTTCGCCTCATCCAGATCGCATTCATGGGTCATCACCAAGGCCAGGCCTATAGCAGTCTCATAGCGGACGCCCTCCTCGGATGGGAGTGCAAATGGGCAGTTCTTGAGAATCACCCCTGCGCCGATCGGAAGGTCGCGCGATGGCTGATAAAATCGAGACGCGTCAGCCTTCATGTTCTGCAAGCAGATTTCAAAGGCCCGAGTGACCGTTCCAGACAACTTGGAGCCCGCGTACTAGGTTATGATCATCGCCGACCGCCTAAGCGCACGACGCAAGATTCTTTGTTGGGTGCGATCAAGATGGACAGTCTCACGGGCCGGCGTAATTCTAAAGTCGAGGAGGCTGGCAATGATACCGACGGTGGTGGTGACGCTTTGGGCCCAGATAGGGGTGGTCGTCGCGGTCGAATAGACCGGGTATCCGGTTCGGTTCGGAAGCAGTGCTGTTGCCGTATCACTCATTGTTGCGCTCCTGTAGGATGGGCGAGCCGGGCGGTCAGATCCGGACCAAGAATTCTGAAAAATTCAGCTTTCTCGACCGCATGCGCCCCGTCAACCCATCTGCGCGTCTGATCCACGCCGATTAACGTCAGTCCGTCACACGAGGCCACATCAAGATCACAATAGACTGCGTAATCGCGCGCGATCAGACCTTGGACCAAATCGGGCGTGGCAATCCGAACGGTTATCGTGTGCTCCTTCCCCTTTGCGAGAACATAATTGATGTTGACAGAAGACCGAACCGTCACACCCCCGACACAGACAGATAAGTGCAGGTCTTCTATCCCTGCAACATGATGTTGATCTGCTCTAAATATATTGATGTATCGAAATCCAATTCTAGGAAATGTGACGGCGGGTACCCATCTGACTATCTCTTCTATAGCGGTATATACTTCTGAAGACAATTGTTCCCAGCCAGGATATGCACCAACAGTGTGATATGATAAGACATGGCTGCCGATCTTAACGACGCGCGTTCCGCTTGGGTTGCGCAACTCTATGGTCGGCTGGTACCGCAATCCAGGATCGCGATCCCGGATCGGTTGGGGTATGTCGGCTATTGGGAGTTGGATTCTCTGGAACTCAGCCCAAGACGGCGCACCAACGAGCCGGCCGACGACGACTTCGGCAAGCTCCAGTGTGTCAAGCCGGAATTCGATGATGGTCTCTATCAACGCGTCGGGATAGATGCGTTCGGGAAATGCGACTTCTGCCACGCTCGTGCCTCTCTGGTTGAAAGCACCCTACCATCGATGCCGATTCGACGGAAGGGCCGGGACGCGACGTTCCGCACGCAGCTCTACCCTGTCGGCGGCAGGTCGAGTCGTACAATTTCAGGGTTGCCGTTGTGCGCCGGGAAGCGCCGCAGGATCAGCGGATCGTGTCCCGGAATGATATGGTCCGGGCCATCGGCCAGGCTTTCCAGGATGTCGAAGCCGCGCAGCATGCGCGCCACGTTGACGACGACGGGGAAGGGGTTGCGCTTGCGGATATTGCCCCACAGGTGCACCGCGTCGCCGGCCAGCACCACCCAGCCGCGTTTGGTCGGCACGCGCACCGACTGGATGCCGCCGGAGTGCCCGCCGATCAGGTGCAGCGTGATGCCGGGCGCGATTTCCGCATCGCCGTCATGGAAGCGGATGCGGTCGCTGTACAGCGCGCGGATCGCGCTTTGCACGTCATCGACGTCGAACGGGCGGCGCAGGAAGGGCTGGCACATGCAGCGCCCGGTGCAATAGGCCATCTCCGATTCCTGGAGATGGAACATGGCCTTCGGGAAGTAGTCCATGCCGCCGGCGTGGTCCCAGTGCAGGTGCGTCAGGATGACGTCGCGCACCTCGGTGGAATCGATTCCGGCATTGCGCAGCGCCTCGGCCGGCGTGCACAGCAGTTCGCGGCCGCGCCGCTTGGCGGAGACCGGGTTGAACCCGGTGTCCATGACGATGGTGCGCGGGTTGGCCGATCCCGTCGGGCCCTGGATGGCGAACACCAGGAAGTCCAGCGGATCGGGCGCCATATGGTCGTCCGGCATCAGGTAGTTCTGCGCCGCGATGCGCCCGTCGAAGATGCCGTAGCGCAGTGCGAGGATCTCGTAGGTCGGGGTTGCAAGCGATGCCATGGCAGCGGTCTCCTCCGGGTCTGCCGCCAGTCAACAGCTTGCCGCCCCGGCAGGCAATCTCTAGGGTCCGGCCGCCTTGCCCGCGGGCCCGACCCGCGGGAAGTTCGCGCAGGAGGAACCCCGCCATGCCAGAGATCCCGAACCGCCCCGAGTACCAGAGCGACCTGTTCAAGCGCGGCCTGGAAGTCCGCCGCTCCGTGCTGGGGGCCGAGTATGTCGATGGGTCGCTGGCGCGGGCCGACGATTTCAACGCCGCGTTCCAGCAGATGACCACCGAGATCGCCTGGGGAATGATCTGGACGCGTCCCGGCCTGCCGCGCAAGACCCGCAGCATGATCAACCTGACGATGCTGGCCGCGCTCAACCGCGGGTCGGAGTTCCGGCTGCATCTGCGCGCCGCGCTGACCAACGGCGTGACGCGCGACGAGATCAAGGAGATCCTGATGCAGATCGGTGCCTATTGCGGCATCCCCGCCTGCCTGGAGGCGTTCAAGATCGCCACCGAGGTGTTCAAGGAACTCGACGGCGTAAAGGGCTGATCCGATGGCAGACGCAACCTCCAAGCGGCCGACGGTCGGCTTCGTCGGCGTCGGCAACATGGGCTGGCCGATGGCGGCCTGCCTGGTGCGCGCCGGCTTCCCGGTGCAGGTCAACGATTCACGCCGTGCGGTCGCCGACAATTTCGTCCAGCAGATCGGCGGCACCGCGCCGGACAGCCTGCGCCAGCTCGCGCTGACCTCCGACGTGGTGATCACCATGCTGCCGACCAGCGCGATCGTCGCCGCGGTGCTCGGCAGCGGCGACGACAACGTGTTCGCCGGCCTGAAGCCGGGCACCGTGGTGATCGAGATGAGCTCCGGCATCCCCTCGATGACGCAGGAACTGGCGGAGAAGGTCGCCGCCCTCGGCGGGCACATGATCGACGCGCCGGTGTCCGGCGGCGTGCCGCGGGCGAAGACCGGGGAGCTGGCCATCATGGCCGGCGGCGATGCGAAGGTCATCGACCGCGTCATGCCGGTGCTGGGGGCGATGGGCTCCAACGTGCTGCGCACCGGCGCGATCGGCTCCGGACAGGCGATGAAGGCGCTGAACAACCTGGTTTCCGCCGGCGGCTTCCTGATCGGCATCGAGGCGCTGCTGATCGGCCAACGTTTCGGGTTGGATCCCGCGGTGATGACCGACGTGCTGAACGCGGCAACCGGAATGAACAACTCGACGCAGAAGAAGTTCAAGCAGTACGTGCTGTCGCGGAAGTTCGATGCCGGGTTCACCATGGGACTGCTGGCGAAGGACCTGTCGATCGCGCTGCAGGTCGGGCGGGAGACGGCGACGCCGACGCCGTTCTCCGCGCTGTGCAAGGAGCTGGTGCTGGCGGCGCAGGCGATGTTCGGCCCGGACGCGGATCACACCGAACTGGCGAAGCTGTGCGAGACGCTCGCGGGCACCACGTTGGGTGCCTGATCGTGTCGCATTCGGACGGGCTGCCCGGGTTTCATCCCAGCCGCCCGAAGGATGGACCCATCGACCGGTTGTCGGGCGGCTGGTAGTGCGTCGGGAGACCGGCAAGGAGCAGGAGGTGAAAGTCCACTACGGTGAAGACCTAGCGAGTTCACGCCGGCCCCGCGCCGTGCGTCGTGTTCCGCGAGGGGCAGGGCGAAGCGTCGGCAGGGGAGCGTGCAGGCTGGCCATTGAGCCGCGTAAGGCCGAAATCCCGGGTGCCGACAGGGTTACCAACCTGGAAGGCAACACGTCCTGCTGCGCTATCGCGAGCGGTGGGCGACCCGGCGCGGTCAGAGACCCCAGCATGCATGGACGCTTCTTGTTCGGGAACCGAGAGATCTCATTCTTGGCCGGTGGCGCAAACTGCCGGTCCGCGTCGGGAAGGTGAGGAGCCGTAGCCGGCGATGCACGGGGGTGAGAAGTCAGACCTGGCCATAGTAGCTGTGAAGCCTGCGAACAACTCCGGGCAACCGGATGCGGAGCGGGTGGAGCCAAGGGCCGGGGCCGAGGGAAATGTGGGCCAGCAGCGCACTCGCCGGGCACAGGACCGGGCAAGCGTGTCACAGGGGCTGGACCGCATACGGAAAGCTGCGAAGGAAAGGAAGAAGGAAAGGTTCACCGCGCTTCTCCACCATGTCGATGTCCCGATGCTGCGGACGGCGTTCTATGCCCTCAGGCGGGATGCTGCTCCCGGAGCGGACGGGCTGACGTGGCAGGACTACGAGACAGACCTCGATCACAGGATCGAGGACCTGCACGACCGGGTCCATCGGGGAGCGTATCGGGCGCAACCATCCCGGAGGAGGTTCATACCGAAGCCGGATGGGCGACAGCGTCCGCTGGCGATTGCCGCGCTGGAGGACAAGATTGTCCAGCGCGCGGTCGCGATGGTGCTGAATGCGATCTACGAGGAAGACTTCCTCGGGTTCTCGTATGGGTTCCGCCCCGGACGCAGCCAGCACGATGCGCTGGATGCCCTGGTGGTTGGGATCGGCAACACCAAGGTGAACTGGATACTGGACGCCGACATCCGGTCATTCTTCGATATGGTCAGCCAGGAGTGGCTGGTCCGGTTCGTGGAGCACCGGGTCGGCGACCGCCGCATCATCCGCCTGATCCAGAAATGGCTGAGGGCGGGTATTCTCGAAGACGAGGTTGTAACTGTCAGTGAAAGGGGAACCGGGCAGGGGTCGGTAATCTCGCCGCTGCTCGCGAATATCTACCTGCACTACGTCTTCGATCTCTGGGCCAACCGCTGGCGACAGCGGGAGGCCACCGGCGACATGATCGTCGTGCGCTACGCGGACGATATCGTCGTGGGGTTCGAGCACGAGGCCGATGCCCATCGGTTCCTCGGAATGATGCGAGCACGTCTGGAAGAGTTCGCACTGACGCTGCATCCGGAGAAGACCCGCCTGATTCGAATTCGGCCGCCGAGCGGCGGAGCGGAGAGAAAGGCGCGGGCTGGGCAGGCCGGAAACTTTCAACTTCCTGGGCTTTACCTTGATCTGCGGCAAGTCGCGACGTGGCAAGTTCCTGCTATGGCGGAAATCCCGGCGCGACCGGTTGCAGGCGAAGCTTCTGGCGGTGACGGAGGAAATGCGGCGGCGGATGCACCAGCCGATCCCCCGACAAGGGGAGTGGCTGCGACAGGTGGTCACCGGGTATTTTGCCTATCACGCGGTGCCGACCAACATCCGTGCTCTCCAGACTTTCCGCGACTGCGTGGTTCGGCTCTGGCGGCGGTCGCTTCGGCGACGCGGGCAGCGCGACAAGACGACGTGGGAGCGGATCAAGCGGCTGGCAGAGGACTTCCTGCCGAAGCCGCGCATCCTCCATCCCTGGCCCGAGCAACGCTTCGCCGTCAAACACCCGAGGTGGGAGCCGTATGCGGGAATGCCGCTCGTACGGCTCTGTGCGGGGGGCGCGCAGTAATGCGCGTCCCTACCGCGATTCAGACATTGTGATTGATTGCGGAACCCGATTGCCCGCAAGATGATTGCGTCGGCGCACCGGGTCACCCGGTCATGGCGCCGATCGCAGCCAAAGGAGAACGACCATGCACATTCTGCTTTCTCGGGCCGGGCGACGCCGGCTGACCGTTGTCGCCGGTGCCGCAATCCTGCTCGGGGCTGGTTTCGTGGCCGGATCCGTCGTCGCGGCGCAGCCGCACATGTACAACGCGCTGCACGCCTTGCAAAACGCGCGGGGTGAGCTTCAGGTGGCGGTGGCCGACAAAGCCGGACACCGGGTGGCCGCGCTGCGGCTGATCAACGAGGCGATTGGGGAGGTCCAGGCGGGCATCGCCGCCGGCCGCTGATCGAGCGCCTGACCGTCCGCCGCGGGGCTCATCGCGCGGCGTGGTCCGCTCCGCACGCAAGCGCCGCGCGGCGGGGTTGCCTGTTCTTCCGGCCGACCTATAAGCGGCGGGCAAGCGAACGTGCCCGCCGCTTCCGGGGGGCAGGCTGGAGAGGCGGATGAGCGAACCCACCGGGCCGTTGAAGGGCCTGCAAGTCTTCGACCTGACCCGTGTGCTGGCCGGGCCGACCTGCGTGCAGATGCTCGCCGATCTGGGCGCCGACGTGATCAAGATCGAGAAGCCGGGCGCGGCGACGACACCCGCGGCTTCGCGCCGCCCTATCATGCCGGGCACCGAGGAAAGCGCCTATTTCGTCGGCGTGAACCGCAACAAGCGTTCGGTCACGCTCGACATCGCCCAGCCCGAGGGCCAGGCGATCGCCCGGCAGTTGATCGCGCAGTGCGACATCCTGGTGGAGAACTTCAAGGTCGGCGCCCTGGCCAAATACGGCCTGGGCTATGCCGACCTGCACGCCGCCTTCCCCCGGCTGATCTATTGCTCGATCACCGGCTTCGGCCAGACCGGACCGTATGCGCCGCGGCCGGGCTACGACAGCCTGATCCAGGCGATGGGCGGGGTGATGAGCCTCACCGGCGAACCCGACGGCCTGCCGCAGAAGGTCGGCGTGCCGGTCGCCGACCTGTTCGCCGGATTGTATGGCTGCATCGGCATCCTTGCCGCGCTGCGCCATCGCGATGCGACCGGGCAGGGCCAGCAGATCGACATCGGCATGCTCGACACGCACGTCGCCTGGCTGGCCAACCAGGGCATGAACTACCTGGCGACCGGGGAAAACCCGCCGCGGCTGGGCAACCAGCACCCGAACATCGTGCCCTACCAGGTGTTCCCGACCGAGGATGGCTATATCGTGTTGTCGATCGGCAACGATCCAACCTTCAAGCGCTTCTGCGAGGCCTTCGCGCTGACCCACCTGCTGGAGGATCGAGCGCTTCGCCAGCAACGCCGCGCGCGTGCGACAACCGCCAACTGGTCACCGACACGCTGACGCCGGTGATGCAGCAGCACCGCACCACCTGGTGGGTGGAACGGCTGGAGGCGCTGAAGATCGGCTGCGGGCCGATCAACAAGCTGTCGGAGGTGTTCGCCGATCCGCATGTGCGTTGCACGCGAGACGGTCATGGAGATGACGCACGGCTCCGGGCGCAGTCGGTGAAGGTGATCGCCAACCCGGTGCGGCTGTCGGAGACCCCGGCGGATTATCGCATCGCCCCGCCGCTGCTGGGCGAACACACCGATGCGGTGCTGGGCGAACGCCTCGGGCTGGACCAGGCGGCGCTTGCCGCGCTGCGCGAGAAGGGTGTGATCTGACAACCGGCCCGATCTGACCAACAGGCCGGGGCTGACCGACAGGAGCGTCGCATGCGGGACTATCACTTCGACCACATCCACCTGCGGAGTTCCGATCCCGAGGCCACCGCGCGCTTCTTCGAGACCATGTTCGATGCCAAGGTGACGCGCGGCGTCTATCCGCCGGGCACGCTGTATCCGGGCCAGAAGCGCATCGCCTTCCAGCTGGGCGGCCAGAAGATCCTGATCGCACCAACCCATCCCGATGACCCGACCGCGGCGGCGCCACGCTTTCCCTATTACGGGGTGGAACATATCGGCCTGACGGTCGACGACGTGGATGCCGCGGTGGCGGAGCTGCGCGCCAAGGGTGCGGAGATCGCCATCGGTCCGCTCACCCGCGACCCTGGCACGCGGCTGGCTTTCGTCCGTGGCCCGGAGGGCGTGATGGTGGAACTGGTGCAGCAGCGCTGATCCGGCACGGCACGCCGCATGACGCGCCTGCCCGAGGAAACCATCCATCTTCCGTTCGAGCCCGGCGCGTTCCGCATGGCGATGAACCTGACCAGCGCGCCGCCCGGCGCGTGGTTCGAGATCGACGCGCGCTACCCCGACGAAATGCGCCAGCGGCGCGACCTGCTTGGCGAACGCCACGATGAGGTGTTTGCGGCGCTGGCTTGCTCCGACGCTGCGCGGGCCGAAACGCTGGAGCTGGTCGCCGACAACCTCACCCGGCACCACCCCGCCTGGTTCGGCCGCGATGCGGCGCGGCTGCACAACCGGCTGACCGGCGAAACCTGGGAGCTCGCGACGCCGCCCTGCGATCCGCTGGAACTTGCCGGGCGGCTGGTGCAGGAGGACCTCTGCATCATCCAGGACGCTGCGGACGGGCCGCGTTTCACTGCCGCCGTGCTGTGCTTTCCGAGCCGCTGGCGGCTGCACGACAAGCTCGGCCGTCCGCTCGCCGCGGTGCACGACCCCGTGCCGCTCTATGCCGAGCGCCTGTCACGGCCGGTCGATCGCTTCATGCAGCATGTGAAACCCGACCATATCGCGCAACGGCTGAACTGGTCGCTGCTGGACGATCCGGCCTTGTTCCAAACCGGCGGCAAGTGGCGGGACGGCACCAATCCGGCGATTGCCGCCGTGAACGCCGGCGAAACGGTCAATCTGCGCGTCGAACGCCAGACCTTGCGCCGCCTGCCGCGCTCGGACGCCGTGCTGTTCGCCATCCGCGTGCATGTCTATCCGCTGGCGCGCGTGATCACCACGCCGGCACTGGCCGAACGGCTGACCGAGGCGGTTCTGGCGTTGCCAATGGAGATCAATCGTTACAAGAGTCTCGGCACCTTTCGCGAGGCGCTACTTGGCTGGCTCAGGGCAATCGAGTGAACCGAAAGCAAGGTCGGGGCTCCGCCCCGAACCCCGCCAGGGGGCTTTGCCCCCTGGACCTCCACCAGAGGCGGAGCCTCTGGACTCCATCCATGGGAGTGGGTGAGGGAGAGGGGGCGTGTGGGCAAAGGGCCGATACTGTCCGGCGTGCCGGACAGCATCGGCCCTTTGCCCACACGCCCCCTCCCCCTCACCCACTCCCAGTGAAGGGTTCCAAGGGCTCCGCCCTTGGCGGGGTTCCAAGGGGCAGCGCCCCTTGGTGGGGTCCGGGGCGAAGCCCCGGCCTTGCTTCGATTGCTCGACTGCCCTGAGTGGCTCAGCGCCAGGGCTTGACGTGGACCGCGTCTGCCGGCGCACAATCGGCTTGCTCTCAGGGAGGCAACCATGCGGCTCGCAAAGGGCCTGCCCGCGTTTGCGGTACTACTGGTGTTAATCTCGATGGCGGCGCGCGCCGCCGACCCCGACCCGGCTTTGGTTGCGGCGGCGGAGAAGGAAGGCCGGGTCGTCTGGTACACCGGGCTGATCGTCAACCAGATCGTCCGCCCGATGGTCGCCGCGTTCGAGGCGAAATACCCGGCAATCCACGTCTTGTCGTCACGCGCCAGCAACACCGACACCACGCTGAAGATCCTGAACGAGGCGCGGGCGCATCGAACGCAGGCCGACGCGTTCGACGTGACCAGCGGCATCTTCCCGTTGCTGGACGCGCATGTGGTCGCCGCCTATCCGCCAAAGTCGGCAGCACATTACCCGGCGGCGTTCAAGGACCCGAACGGCTATTGGACGGCGACCAACCTCTATTTCCTGACCGTTGCCTACAACACCAATCTGGTGAAGGCGGACCAGGCACCGAGGAATTTCGCCGATCTGCTCGATCCGCAATGGAAGGGCCAGATGGCGTGGAGCAGCGAGCTGGCGGTGCAGGATGCGCCCGGCTTCATCCACAACGTGCTGACGGTGATGGGCCAGGACAAGGGCATGGACTATCTGCGCCGTTTCGCCGCGCAGGAGCCGGTGCCGATTGCGGCCTCGCCGCGCGCGGTGCTCGACCAGGTGATCGCCGGCGAGCACAAGCTCGGGGTGATGATCTACAATCACCATGTCGCGATCAGTGCCGCAAAGGGCGCGCCGATCGCCTGGGTGAAGCTGCAGCCGCTGGTCGCGCTGTTCACCATGATGGGCGTGCTGAAGGACGCACCGCACCCGAATGCCGCGCGCCTGCTGGAGGAATTCATCCTGTCGGAGCAGGGCCAGAAGGTCATGGCGGCAAACGATTACTTGCCGGCCGATCCGAACGTGCCGGCGCGCATCCCGACGCTGAAACCCGAGGCCGGGGACTTCACGATCGATGTCATCTCGCCCGATCAGGTGCGCGACGGACTGGCGAATTGGATCGCCATCTACCAGCAGTTGTTCCGATAACGCGGAGGATGGACAGGATGCGAACAAGGACCCTATGCGGCATGGTGCTGGCGGTGCTGCTGTTGGCACCTGCCGCGCGCGCCGCGGACCCGGCACTGGTCGCGGCCGCGCAGAAAGACGGCGAGCTGGTTTGGTACAGCACGTTGATTGTCAATCAAATCGTCCGTCCTCTGGTCGAGGCGTTCCAGCAGAAATACCCCGCCATCAAGGTGCAGTATTCCCGCGCCACCAATTCCGACACCGCGCTGAAGATCATCAACGAGGCGCGTGCGCACCGCGTGCAGGCCGATGTGTTCGACGGCAGCAACACGATCTACCCGCTGCTCGACGCGCATCTGGTCGCGGCCTACCAGCCGAAATCGGCCGCGTCCTATCCGGCCGAGCTGAAAGACCCAGAGGGTTATTGGACGGCGATGAACCTGTACTACATGACCGCCGCCTACAACACGAACCTGGTGAAAGGCGCGGACATCCCGAAGACGTTCCAGGACCTGCTCGACCCGAAGTGGAAGGGCAAGATCGCCTGGACCAACGATCCGACGCCGCAAGGGCCCCCGGGGTTCATCCACAACATCCTGGCCACCATGGGACAGGACAAGGGCATGGCCTACCTGCGCGCGTTCGCCGCGCAGGTGCCGGTGTTCATTCCCGCCAGTCAGCGCGTCGTGCTGGACAAGGTGATCTCGGGCGAATACCCGCTGGCGGTGATGACGTTCAATCATCACTCGGCGATCAGCGCCGCGCAGGGCGCGCCGGTGCAATGGATCAAGATGGAGCCGCTGCTGCAGACCATCAGCCTGGTCGGCATCGTCAAGGACGCACCGCATCCCAACGCCGCGCGCCTGTTCGTCGAATACGTGCTGTCGGATGAAGGCCAGAAGGTGTTGGCAGCGCACGATTATCTGCCGGCCGATCCAGCCGTCCCGGCGAAGCTCGCCGAGCTGAAACCAGACGCCGGGCATTTCAAGGTGACCGTGGTCACGCCGCAGATGGCGCGCGACGATCTGCCGCAATGGACCGCGATCTATCGCCAATTGTTCCGATGAAGCTGTCGCTCATTGGTCTCGCGCTGGCGGCGGTGCTGCTGTCAACCGCGGCGCCGCGTGCGGCCGAGGTTGATCCCGCGCTGGTCGCCGCGGCCCAGAAGGAAGGTGAAGTGGTCTGGTACAGCACGCTGATCATCAACCAGATCGTCCGCCCCGTCGTCGACGCGTTCGAGGCGGAATATCCCGGCATCAAGGTGCGCTACTCCCGCGCCAGCAGCTCCGATGTCGCGTTGAAGATCCGCAACGAGGCCCGCGCCCGTCGCGTGCAGGCGGATCTGTTCGACGGCTCCAACACGGTGTTTCTGCTGCAGGATGCGGGCCTTGTCGCCGAGTACCGGCCAGCCGCCGTCGCTGCCTGGCCGGACGAGCTGAAGGACCCGCATGGCAGGTGGACCGCGGTCAACCTGTTCTACTGGACCAGCGCCTACAACACGAACCTGGTCAGCGCGGCCGAGGCGCCGAAGACCTATGAAGACCTGCTTGACCCGAAATGGAAGGGCAAGATCGCGTGGACCAATGACCTGACGCCCGGAGGGCCGCCCGGCTTCATCCACAACATCCTGGCGACCATGGGGCAGGACAGGGGGATGGACTATCTGCGCAAGTTCGCCGCGCAGCTTCCGGTGTCCATCCCCGCCGCGCAGCGCGTCGTGTTGGACCACGTCGTCTCCGGCGAGTATCCGCTGGCGGTGATGATCCTGAACTATCACGCCACGATCAGCGCCGCGAAGGGGGCGCCGGTGCGATGGATCAAGATGGAGCCGCTGCTGCAATCGATGAGCCTGGTCAGCATCGTCAAGGACAGCCCGCACCCCAACGCGGCGAAACTGCTGGTGGAATTCATCCTGTCCGATGCGGGGCAGCAGATCTTTGCCGACAGCGACTACCTGCCCGCCAGCCCGACGGTGCCGGCCAAGGTGCCGGAAAACAAGCCTCAGGCCGGTCACTTCAAGGTCAACGTCGTCACGCCGGACATGGCGCGTGACGACACCGCGAAATGGACCGCGATCTATCACGAGCTGTTCCGATGAGTGCGTCCGGCCTGACCGATCGCGCTACGCCGATACCGGTACGCATCACCCGGCTGGCGGCGTTGCGCGCGGATCAGCGCCTGCTGATCGCCGTGCTGATCGGCGCCGTGCTGGCGGTGCTGATGCTGCCACCGCTGTGGATCCTGATCCAGGACAGCCTGACCACCACCGATGCGATCGGCAACGTCAACGGCTGGACGCTGGCGCATTTCCGCAAGCTGCTCACCGACCGCGACGCGCTGACCAGCATCTGGAACACGCTGGTCTTCGCCGCCGGCAGCACGGTGCTGTCGCTGATCACCGGCGGCATCCTCGCATGGCTGGTGGAACGCACCAACGCACCGCTCAAGCTCCTGGCCTATCTCGCCACCATCATCTCGATGGGCACGCCCTACATCCTGCACGTGATCGCCTGGCTGTTCCTGCTGGGGCGGGTCGGGCCGCTGAACGATGCCTATCGCCAGTTGACCGGCGCCACCGGCAATATCTTCGAGGTCAATTCGATGGCCGGCATGGTACTGATCGAGGGATTCCTCTGGTCGCCGCTGGTTTTCCTGCTGCTGGGCGCCACCTTCCGCGCGGCCAACGCGGACATGGAGGAGGCCGCGCGGATGAGCGGGGCCAGCGTCTACGACACGCTGCGCCGCATCTCGCTGCCGCTGGCCTGGCCGTCGATCCTGGCGCTGGCGCTGTTCGTGTTCATCCGCGCCATCGGCGGGTTCGAGGTGCCCGCCCTGGTCGGCATGCCCGGGCGCATCTACGTGCTCACCACCGATGTCTACGAGGCCACGATCACGATGCCGCCCGATCTTGGCTACGCGGCGGCGTTCTCGGTGGTCATGGTGGTGATCGTTGCGGGACTGCTGTATTACTACAGCCGGCTGTCGAAGCACGCCGAGCGCTATCATTCCGTCACCGGCAAGGGCTACCGGCCGCGGCCGTTCGATCTGGGCCGCGGGCGCTGGATCGCCGGAGCGCTGATCCTGCTGAATTTCGTCGTCGTGCTGCTGCTGCCGCTGCTTACCCTGTTGTGGATGTCGCTGTTGCCGTTCCTGCGCGGCTTCAGCCTCGCCGCGCTGCCGATGCTGACCTTGAAGAACTACCGCACCGTGCTGAACGCGCCGGACTATGTCGGCCTGGCGCTGAACAGCCTGACCGTCGCCGCGGGCGCCGCCACCGCGATCATGCTGGTCACCGCGCTCGCCGGCTGGATCGCCGCGCGCCGCGGCCCGGGCGGGCGCATCCTCGATCAGCTCGCCACCCTGTCGCTGGTGTTCCCCGGCATCTGCCTCGGCGTCGCGGTGATGGAAGTCTATCTGCGCGTGCCGCTGCCGATCTACGGCACGCTGTGGATCATCGCGATCGCCTATGTCATCCGCTACATGCCCTATGGCATGCGCTACGTGTATTCCGGCGTGCTGCAACTGCATCGCGAGCTGGAGGAGGCGGCCGGCGTCGCCGGCGCCACCTCGTTGACCACGCTGCGGCGCATCGTCGCGCCGCTGCTGACGCCCGCGCTGGTGGCCGGCTGGCTGTTCATCTTCCTGATCGCCAACAAGGAACTGGCGATCGCGGTGTTGCTGGCCAGCCCGGGGTCGCAGGTGATCGCGGTGGCGATTTTCGACGAATGGGTGAACGGGCAGGGCGGTGAGCTGGCCGCCTTCGGCCTGGTCTGGACCGCGCTGATGACGCTGGTGGCGTGCCTGTTCTTCGCCCAGATGCGGCGTGGGCGCACCGATGTCTACGGCAACTGACCGATGCTGACGGTGCACGGCCTGACCAAGATCTACGCCAACCGCTACGACGCGCAGGCCGGCGGCGTGCGCGAGGTGTCGTTCACGCTGCCGGTCGGCACGTTCTTCACGCTGCTCGGTCCCAGCGGCTGTGGCAAGACCACCACCTTGCGCTGTATCGCCGGGCTGGAGCGGCCGGATAGCGGAACGATTGCGGTGGAGGACAGCCTGCTGTTCGACGCCGTGCGCGGCGTCGCGGTGCCGATGAACCAGCGCGGCATCGGCATGGTGTTCCAGTCCTACGCCATCTGGCCGCACATGACGGTATTCGAGAACATTGCCTTCCCGCTGCGCGTCGCCAAATCCCGCCGCTACGCCCGCGAGGAGATCCGCACGCTGGTTGACCAGGCGCTGGCCACGGTGGGCCTCGGCGGCTACGGCGACCGTCCGGCGACGCGCCTGTCCGGCGGCCAGCAGCAGCGCGTGGCGCTCGCCCGCGCCATCGTGCATCGGCCGCGCCTGCTGCTGCTGGACGAGCCGCTGTCCAATCTGGACGCATCGTTGCGCGAGGAGATGCGCGCCGAGCTGCGTCGCCTGCAACAGCAGATCGGCGTCACCACCATCTACGTCACGCACGACCAGGGCGAGGCCCTGGCGATGTCCGATCTGATCGCGGTGATGGAACGCGGGCGCATCGTCCAGCTCGACGAGCCGCGCGCCATCTACTTCCGGCCCGCCAACGAATTTGTCGCCAGCTTCATCGGTGCGGCAAACCTGCTGAGCGGGATTGCCGAGGCGGCGGTTGTGGCCGGCGAGGTCGGCGTGCTGACCCTGGAGGGTGGCGAGCGCGTCTTCTGCCTGTTCCCCGCCGGCAGCGAAGCCGGCAGTCAGACGACTGCCTCGGTCCGCCCCGAGAGCATCGCCATCGCGCCGGCGGGTACGGCGGTGTCGAATGGCACAAACGTACTGCATGGCGACGTCGCTGCCGCGAGTTTCCTCGGCGGCACGGTGCGCTACGACGTGCGCGTCGGTGGGCGGGCGCTGCGGGTCGTCAGCCCGGCCGAACAGGTATTCCCGCCAGGAACCCCGGTCGAACTCACCTTCTCCCCGCTATCGGCGGTGTCGGTCGGCTGATCGGCCGGCAATCGTCCGACGAGACCGGGGGTTCTCCCGGCCGACGCGCACGTTACGTCTCTTCGTAGAACGTTGGTTGGCCGAGTTCGGAGAATGCGAATAGCAGGAACGCATGCTGTCCGTCGAAGTCGAGCACGCGCAGGTCATCCGCCTCGTGCAGATCATGCGCCACGACGACGAAGTGGTTGGCATAGCGCTGCTTCGCCAGCTCGATCGGAATTTCGAAGCTGACGAATTTCCTGATGCCCTTGGACCTGAGTTTTGCGAGCAGCGCCGGCTCCATCACCGAGGCATACGACGTCAGGATCACGAACGGACCACTGGCCGTGAGCAGAAGCATTGCCTTCATCTGGCCCTCCACAAAAGTCGTTGGCGTTGGTTGGGGACCCGCGCGCCTGGCCTCGTCCGGTGCCGACGAAACCGGATGGTGCCCTGGCGCCACGCTGCACGAACGGTCGCACTGGCCTGGTCACGGTCACAGCTCGAACGCCTGGTGCAGCGTGGGCATCTCGACGCGTGCGCCGTGCAGCTCGCCCGCCAGGCGCCGCATTGCCGGTTCTTCGCCGTGTACCAGGAAAGTCGCTTCGCAGCCGCTGATCTGTCGATGCCAGGCCAGCAGCTCCTGCTGATCCGCATGGGCGGAAAATCCGTTGATCGTGTGCACCGCCGCCCGTACCGGGATTTCCTCGCCCCACAGCTTCACCATTTTGGCACCGTCGATGATCCGCCGGGCCAGCGTTCCCTGCGCGGCGTAGCCAACGAAGACGATGCTCGAACTCGGGCCGCCACAAATTGTGCCGCAGATGATGACGCACCCGCCCGCCGGTACACATGCCGGATCCGGCAAGGATAACTGCCCCGCCGGCCAGCCGATTGATCGCCATCGACTCGGCCACGTCGCGCACGAACTGCAGGCCGGGCAGGTGGAACGGATCGCGGCCCGCCGCGAACAACTGCGCCACGGCCGGGCTGTAGCAGTCGGGATGGCGCTCGAATATCTCCGTCGCGGAGATGGCCATCGGCGAATCCAGATACACCTGCAGGGATCTCGGCAAATGCCCCTCGTCGACATCCTTGCGTAGCACGAACAGGATCTCCTGCGCCCGCTCCAGCGCGAACGTGGGTATGACCACGTTGCCGCCACGTTCGAAGGTCTGGTTGATGGCGGTGCGCAACTCGTCGGCCGATTCGCCGTAGGGGCGGTGGAGCCGATCACCATAGGTCGTTTCCATGACCACCACATCCGCTTCGCCGGGCGGAACCGGCACACGCAGCAGCGGCCGCCCCGCGCTGCCAAGGTCACCGGAGTAGAGAATCCTGCGATGACGATCCTGCTCCTGGATGTCGAGCAGAATGCTCGCCGAGCCGAGGATATGGCCGGCGTCGTGGAAGCTGGCCCGCACCTGGGGAAACACATCGATCGCCACACCGTAGCTGGCCGCGCGGCCGAACCGATCCATCGTGTCCAGCGCATCCAGCAGCGTGAAGAGCGGCGGCCGTGCCTCCCGGATGCCATGGCGACGCGCATGGCGCGAGTGCCGCCGTGCCTCCTCATCCTGCAGATGCGCCGCGTCGAGCAGCACAAGGCGGGTCAGCTCGTGCGTGGCGGCGGTGGCGATCACTTCGCCGCGAAACCCGCGCCTGACCAGCAGCGGCAGGCGGCCGCAATGATCGAGATGCGCGTGGGTGAGCAACACACAGTCGATCGCCGCCGGATCGAAACCGAACGGGTCGGCGTTCTCCTCGTCCAGCTCGCGGCTGCCCTGCAACAAACCGCAATCGATCAGGATGCGCCGGCCGGCACATTCGACCATGTGGCAGGAGCCCGTGACGGTGCGGTCGGCACCGTGGAACGACAGTCTCATGGCCCGTCCTTCCTCTGCGAAGGCGCCGGCATGCCCGAATGCGCCGCTGCGCTGTCTGGCGGCAGCAGGGGGCGGCCGGCGGCCTCGTACCAACGCAGGATGTCGTTCCAGATGTCCTCGGCGGTTTCGGCGAACCAGAACAGCTCGCGATCCTCGGCGTCGATCACGCCCTCCGCCACCAGGAAGTCGGCGTCGAACGCGCGGCGCCAGTAGGCCTCGCCCACCAGGATGACCGGCACCGGCTCCATCTTCCTTGTCTGCACCAGGGTCAACACCTCGAACAGCTCGTCCATGGTGCCGTAGCCGCCCGGGAACACCACCAGCGCCCGGGCGCGCATCAGGAAGTGCAGCTTGCGCATGGCGAAGTAGTGGAAGCGGAAACAGAGATCCGGGGTGACATAGGGGTTCGGGAACTGTTCGTGCGGCAGGGTGACATTCAGACCGATCGACTTCCGGCCGAGGTCGTGCGCGCCGCGGTTGGCGGCTTCCATGACGCCGGGGCCGCCGCCGGTCATCACCATGATGCGCCCGCCGATCGTCTGCTCCCCGGCCGCGCCGACGAGCCGGCCGAAGCTGCGGGCGATGTCGTAGTAGCGGCTCTTGTCCAGCACGCGTTGGGCGATCGCCAGTTGGCGCTGCAGCTCGGGGTTGTTCGGGGCCACCGCCGCGTCCGCCTGGCGGGCAGCCAGCAAGCGGCGCGCCGTGTCGGGCTGCGGGATGCGCGTGCTGCCGAACACCACGACGGTGTGCGCGACGCCGTGTCCTTCCAGCAGCAGCTCGGCCTTCAGGTAGTCAAGTTCGAGGCGCGGACCACGCACGTCGTTGCGGTTCAGGAAATCGACATCACGGTCGGCCTCCCGGTAGCTGGGGTTCCGCAGGATTGCCTGAATTGCCGCCGGCGCGTCCGGGTCGTCTTCCACCGATTTGGCGCGGTGCTCCGGAAGCGGCTGGCGCCGCTGCTCCGGGTGTGGCGGTTCCGGAACGTGGTGCGACCGCCCACCAGATGCTTGCGCCGCCGTCGCGCTTCCGGTCGGCGGGTCGCGATCCGGCGGTCTGCCGACCTCGTGTGCCACCTGACGCTCCTGCCAGTCTCGCACCCTCGGCTGGCGTGATATCCTCAGCCGATCGCCCAATATGGGGCAGGCCGCGGTGCACGGTCTTGATCGAGATCAATCGAGCAGATGAAAACCTGGCCGCCCCGATGCTGTGTCCGTCCGGCCGGTTCGTGTTCCAGCCAGGATCGGCGGGGGTTGCTTCGCGTGGCCGGAAGTTGAGCGGCGGTTTCCGGCACGGGTTCCGATGTCCGGTGGCGCCACGCACGCGACGACGACCGGCCAGGGCGGCAGGTTGATTGATGCAGGTCAATGCGCGCCAGGCGGAGAGGCTTGAACGTGGCCCGCTAAGTTGCCGCGGGGCGGCGCGCGCCGCGGCGCTCGTGGATTTCCGCACAGCGCAAAGGCAGCGGCAATGCCTGACATTCCGGCCCAGGGTTCGCTATGCAATCCAACCGGCCCGCACCCGCGCCCGCGGGGCACGCCGGTCATGGGACGCCAGGTCACCGATCGGAGTATCATCAAAGGCAAAGCCGCGGCTTGGGTGGCCTGGTCCTCTCCCGAAGGCGCCGAACGCGCCAGGGATAGCGTCGGTGCCGCCTGGGGACGCACACCGCCGGCGGCATGGGCACCGAGCCGGGTCGCCGATCGGATGGATAAGGCGCGCGAATTGGCCTGCTGGCCCGGAAGGATCGACCACTGGCGCCTGTGGCCGCTCGGCATCCGTCGAATGCGATAGCCAAGCGGCCGCCCGTGGATTTAGCATCGCGCGGAACGGGTACCAGCGGAGGGCCGGATGACGGGGATTGCGCTGCCCCTGGGTACGAAGGCCACACTCTCGCGTCAGGGTCTGCAAGCTCTCATCGAGACCCTGGCGGCGGGCGGCTATCAGGTCCTCGGGCCAACCATGCGCGACGGCGCCATCGTCTATGGTGAGGTTGCCAACCTCGCCGACCTGCCGGCCGGGTGGACCGACCGGCAGGACGCCGGCCGCTATCGCCTGGAGCGACGTGGCGACGACGCGCTGTTCGGCTATGCCGTTGGCCCGCACTCGTGGAAACAATTCCTGCATCCGCCGATCGAGCCACTCTGGCAGGCGCAACGCACCAATGATGGGTTCACCATCACCACCAACGCCGCCGAGGCGCAGCGGCCACAGAAATTCGCCTTTCTGGGCGTGCGCGCCTGCGAGCTTCACGCCATCGCCATCCAGGATCGGGTGTTTGTCGGGGGGCCATACCTCGATGCCGGCTACCAGGGGCGGCGGCGAGATAATTTCATCGTCGCGGTAAACTGTGGCGAAGCCGGCGGCACCTGCTTCTGCGTGTCGATGAACACCGGCCCGAAAGTCCCGGCAGGTTTCGATCTTGCTCTGACCGAATTGCCCGACGACGACCGGCGCGGGTTTCTGGTCGAGGTCGGCAGCGCGGCGGGCGGCGCGATGCTGGCGACGTTGCCGCACCAGGCGGCCTCGTCGGAGGCGTGCGACATGGCGGACGCGGTGGTGGCGCGTACCGCAAGTCGCATGGGGCGTACGCTGGACACGGCGGGGCTCAAGGCGCTGTTGCAAGACAACCCCACCCACCCACGCTGGGACGATGTTGCGCAGCGCTGCCTCGCCTGCGCCAACTGCACGATGGTCTGCCCGACCTGCTTCTGCACCACGGTCGAGGACCACAGCGACCTTGCCGGCCAGACGGCGGAGCGCGTGCGAAAGTGGGATTCGTGCTTCACGCTGGATTTCTCCTACATCCACGGCGGCAGCGTGCGGACGGCTGGCCGGTCCCGCTATCGCCAATGGATGACGCACAAGCTGGCGAGCTGGATCGACCAGTTCGGCACCTCGGGCTGCGTCGGCTGCGGCCGCTGCATCACCTGGTGCCCGGTCGGCATCGACATCACCGTCGAGGCGGCCGCGATCCGGGCAACATCGGGCAGTCCCAAGGAGACGGACCATGGAGGGACTTGAACGTATCGTTCTGGCACACCGGTTCTTCGCCGGATTCGACGCGGAGCTGGGACCGGTGGTGTCCGGCTGCGCGCGCAATCTGCGGCTTCAATCCGGGTCAGTACCTGGCGCACGAGGGCGACCCCGTCGAACGAGTTCTATCTGATCCGGCAGGGCAAGGTCGCTCTGGAAATCCTGCCGCCAGGTCAGCCGGCCATCGTCTTCGCCACCGAGGGCGAGGGGGACATCGTCGGCGCCTCCTGGCTGGTGCCGCCGTATCGCTGGCGGTTCGATGCCCGCGCCGTGGAGCTGACGCGGGCCATCGGCATCGACGCGCAGTGCCTGCGCGACAAGTGCGAGGCCGATCACCGCCTGGGCTATGCGATGATGAAGCGCTTTCTTCCCGTGGTGATGCAGGAGCTGGACGAGACCCGGTTGCAGATCCTCGACGTCTATGGAAAGCGCCGCGCGTGACTCTCGTGCCTCTTGCCGATCCTTTCGTTCCTGCACCGTATCGCGTCGCGCGGGTGCGGCGCAATACGCCTGACATCGCCACTTTGGAGCTTGTCCCTACCATTGGCGAGCGACCGGACTTCCAGCCTGGCCAGTTCAACATGCTCTACATGTTCGGCATCGGCGAGGTGGCGATCAGCATAAGCGGCGATCCGGCGGCGCGGGGCGGCTACGTGCACACCGTGCGCAACGTCGGTGCGGCCAGCGGGGCGATCGCGGGGCTTGCCGCCGGGGCGATGCTGGGACTACGCGGGCCTTTCGGCACGGCCTGGCCGACCGAGGCCGCCGAAGGCAGCGATGTGGTATTCGTGGCCGGCGGTCTTGGCCTCGCGCCGTTGCGCCCGGCGATCTATCGGGTGCTGGCGCAACGTGCGCGCTACGGCCGCGTCGTGCTGCTGTATGGCACGCGCAATCCGCCCGACATCCTCTATCGGCACGAGCTGGAGCGATGGCGGCGGCGGCTCGATGTCGATATCATGGTCACCGTCGATCACGCCGATGCCGGGTGGCGCGGCAATGTCGGCGTGGTGCCGCGGCTGATCTCGCGTGCGGGCTTCGATCCGCACAGCAGCATCGCCATGGTCTGCGGACCGGAGGTGATGATGCGATTCAGCGCCCTCGCGCTGCATGAGGCCGGTATCCCGACGGATCGCATCTACCTGTCGATGGAACGCAACATGAAATGTGCCATTGGCCTGTGCGGCCATTGCCAGTTCGGTCCAGATTTCATCTGCAAGGACGGTCCGGTGATGCGCTACGATCGCATCGCGGGCATTCTCGCCGTGCGGGAGATCTGAGATGGCGGAGCGGCGCCGGCCACGGCTTGCGGTGTGGAAATTCGCTTCCTGCGATGGCTGCCAGCTCTCGCTGCTCGATTGCGAGGACGAGTTGCTGGCGGTGGCCGATGCGGTTGAGATCGCCTATTTCCCGGAAGCCTCCAGCGCGATGGCGAAAGGCCCGTATGACCTGTCCCTGGTCGAAGGCTCGATCACGACGGCACATGACGCCGAACGGATCCTGCGGGTGCGCCGGCAGTCGAAATTCCTGGTGACGATCGGTGCCTGCGCGACGTCTGGCGGTATCCAGGCGTTGCGCAATTTCGCCGACGTGCAGACACTTGGTCGCCGCGGTCTATGCGGCACCGCAGTACATCAAGACGCTGGCCACCTCGACGCCGATCGCCGCCCATGTGAAGGTGGACTTCGAACTGAACGGCTGTCCGATCAACAAGGCGCAGTTGCTGGAGGTGCTGTCGGCGTTCCTGGCCGGCCGCAAGCCGGCGATCGCCGCGCACAGCGTCTGCATCGAGTGCAAGCTGCGCGGCAGCGTCTGCGTCATGGTGCGGGGCACGCCCTGCCTTGGTCCGGTCACCCACGCCGGCTGCGGCGCGATCTGTCCCACCTACCACCGCGGCTGTTATGGCTGCTTCGGTCCGATGGAGCGGCCGAATACCGCCTCGCTCGCCGGCGAATGGCAGAAGCTGGGCGCCACGCCGCGCGATATTCAGCGGGTGTTCCGCACGTTCAATGCCGCCGCCGAACCCTTCCGCAAGGAAAGCGACGCCCATGGCGACTAAGACGATCCGCGTCGACTACATCGCCCGCGTCGAAGGCGAAGGCGCGCTCGATCTGCACATTCGCGACGGGCATGTGATCTCGGCGCGGCTCAAGATCTTCGAACCGCCGCGGTTGTTCGAGGCGTTGCTGCGCGGCCGCGGCTTCGCCGAGGCCCCCGACATCACCGCGCGCATCTGCGGCATCTGTCCCGGTGGCGTATCAGATGAGCGCGGTGCACGCGATGGAGGATGCGCTTGGTGTTCGGGTGGACGGGCAACTGCGCGCGCTGCGCCGGCTGCTGTATTGCGGCGAATGGATCGAGAGCCACGCGCTGCACGTCGTGATGCTGCACGCGCCGGATTTCCTGGGCTACCAGGACGGCATCCAGATGGCGAAGGACCATGGCGATGCGGTGCGAAGCGGGCTCGCGCTGAAGAAAGCCGGCAATGAGTTGATGCGCCTGCTGGGCGGGCGGGAGATCCATCCGGTGAACGTCCGCGTCGGCGGCTTCTACCGCGTGCCGCAGCCGCGCCGGAGCTTGCCCCGCTTGCCGAAGGCGCTGAAGCGGGCGCGCGATCTGGCGGTCGCGACCGTACGCGCTGGGTGGCGCAGTTCCCGTTTCCCGGATCTACGAGCGCGACTACGAGTTCGTGGCGCTGCGCCATCCCGACGAATATCCGTTCAACGAGGGCCGCATTGTCTCGAACCGTGGCCTCGATATCGCCGCCGACGACTACGACAGCGAATTCGAGGAACGTCACGTGGCGCACTCGACGGCGCTGCAATCGGTGCTGAAACGCCGCGGCAGCTATCTGGTCGGGCCGCTGGCGCGCTATAGCCTGAATTTCGATCGTCTGCCCGCGGACGTGCAGGCGCTTGCGCGCGAGGTCGGGGCTGGGGCCGATCTGCCGCAATCCGTTCCAAAGCATCATCGTGCGCGCGATCGAGCTGGTCTACGCCTGCGACGAGGCGTTGCGCCTGATCGCCGGCTACGCGCCGCCGGACGCACCGAGCGTGACAGCTGGAACCGCGTGCCGGCGTCGGCCATGGCTGCACCGAGGCACCGCGCGGCATGCTGTATCATCGCTATGAGACTCGCCGACGACGGCAGCATCGGACCGCCCGCATCGTGCCGCCGACCTCGCAGAACCAGCTCAGCATCGAGGAGGATCTGTGCGCGGTCGCCACCGGCGCGCTCGACCTGTCCGACGATGCGTTGCGCGATCGCTGCGAACAGACCATCCGCAACTACGATCCCTGCATTTCCTGCTCCTGCCATTTTCTCAAGCTCGCGGTGCACCGGGATTGACCGCGCGCGCGGCGGCGACGGACGCGGCGGACAGGATGCTGGTCGTCGGCATCGGCAATCCGGACCGCGGCGACGACGGCATCGGCCCGCTGGTCGCCCGGCGGCTGCGCGGGCACCTGCCACAGGTGTCGCAATCATTGAGCGGTCCGGCGACACGCTTGGCCCTGATCGATGACTGGACCGGCCACGACGCGGTGATCCTGATCGATGCGGCGGCGCCGGGCCGGCACGCCGGGACGCATCCATCGCATCGACCTGCTGAACGACGAACTGCCCGCAGAGCTGTCGCTGTCCTCCACGCACGCGTTCGGCGTGGCTGAGGCGGTCGGCCTGGCCCGCGCCCTGGGCCTGCTGCCCGCGCACCTCATCGCCTATGCGATCGAAGGCACCAGCTTCGATCCGGGCGCGCCGCTCAGCCGGCCGGCCGCCGCCGCCGCCGACGAGGTGGTCGTGCGGGTCGCCGCCGAGCTTCGCCGCCTGGCGCAAGCGTTGGCAAGGGACACTGAACATGCATGAGACCGGGCTGATCCGCGACCTGGTGCACCGCCTGGAGGCGGCGGCACGTGATGCCGGTGCGGATGGGGTGGCCGGCGCCGCGGTCTGGCTCGGCGCGCTCAGCCAGATGTCGGCGGAGCATTTCCGCGAACATTTTGATCAAGAAACCCGCGGGACGATCGCCGAGGGGGCAAGGCTGACGCTGGAGGTTTCGAACGATCCCGCCGATCCGCGCGCGCAGTCGGTCGTGCTGCAGTCCGTGGACCTGAAGGTCTGATCGCGCGGTGAACCTCGTCCAGCCGATCGCCGACCGCGCGACGCCGAGGCGGCTTCGCCTGGAGTTGACCGGCGCGGTGCAGGGCGTCGGGTTCCGCCCCTTCGTCTATCGGCTGGCCTGCGCCGAACAGGCTGGGCGGTTTCGTCTGCAACACCGGCGACGGCGTGGCGATCGAGGTCGAGGGCGCCGCGCCGTGCGTGGCGCGCTTCCTCAGCCGGCTGGATGCGGAGATGCCGCCGCACGCCGCGGTCCACACGCGACACGCGACGCCGCTGGCTCCGTTGGCCGACCGCGGCTTCGTCATCGCGCCGAGCGTGCCGGTGAGCGCCGGCGCCGCGGTGGTGATGGCGGACCTCGCCACCTGTCCGGACTGCCTGCGGGAGGTGCTGGACCCGAACGGACCGCCGCCACCTGTATCCGTTCACCACCTGCATGCACTGCGGCCCGCGCTACAGCATCATCGAGGCGCTGCCCTATGACCGGGCGCGCACGACGATGCGGCATTTCCCGATGTGCGCGGCATGCGCGGCGGAATACGACGACCCGAACAGCCGTCGCTTCCACGCCGAACCCATTGCCTGCCCGGACTGCGGCCCGCAGCTCGCGCTGTGGAACGCCGCCGGCCGGGTGACCGCGACACGCGCACGCGGCGCTGCTGGAGGCGGCGGCGGCGCTGCGCGGCGGCAAGATCGTGGCGCTGAAAGGACTGGGCGGCTTTCAGCTTCTGGTGGACGCCGGCAACGACGCCGCGGTGCGCCGCCTGCGTGACCGCAAACGGCGCCCGACGCAAGCCGCTTCGCCGTCATGTTTCCGTCGCTGGCATGCCGTGCAAACGGCGGCGCCGGTCGGCGAGATCGAACGCCGGCTGCTGGTTTCGCCGCAAGCGCCGATCGTCTTGTTGCGCGCAGCGTCTGACCGCGCTGGGCTTGCCGCCGGCATCGCCTCCGACACCCCCTGCCTCGGGGCGATGCTGGCGTATACGCCGCTGCACCACCTGCTGCTGCGCCAGCTCGGCTGTCCGGTCGTCGCGACCAGCGGCAATCGCGGCGACGAACCGATCGTTGCGGACGAAACGGCAGCGCCGGAACGGCTTGCCGGGATCGCCGATTGCTTCTTGGTGCACGACCGGCCGATCCGCCGGGCGGTGGATGACTTCGTGGTCCGCGTGATCGCGGGGCAGGCGGTCGTCCTGCGGCGTGCCCGCGGCTACGCACCAATGCCCTTCGTGCATCCGGCGGTGGCCGCGCCGGTGCTCGCCGTGGGCGGCCAGCAGAAGGCCGCGGTGGCGGTGGGCTTCGCCGGCAAGCTGTTCCTCGGCCCGCATATCGGCGACCTGACTGCCGCACGCACCCGCGAAGCCTTCGCCCGGATGGTTTCGGAGTTGCCCACCCTGCATGGCGTTGCCCCCGACCGGGGTGGCCTGCGATGCGCATCCCGACTATCACAGCACGCACGCCGCCATGGAGCTGGGTCTGCCGATCACGCAGGTGCCGCATCACCTGGCGCACGTCCTCGCGTGCATGCTCGACAACGACGTGCAAGGGCCGGTGCTTGGGGTCGCCTGGGACGGCACCGGCCGTGGCAGCGACGGAACGATCTGGGGCGGCGAGTTTCTGACGGTCCACACTGACCGGTTCCGCCGCGTCGCCCGTCTGCGGCCGTTCCGCTTGCCCGGCGGCGAGGCCGCGGTGCGCGAGCCACGCCGCGCCGCGCTCGGGCTGCTGCACGCCATCGGTGGCGCGGACGCGTTGGCCAACGTCGAATTGCCCTCGGTGGCGGCGTTCACGCCGCGCGAGCGCGCTGTACTGGCAACGATGCTGGACCGCAACGTCAACGCCCCGCTCACCTCCAGCGCCGGCCGGCTGTTCGACGCGGTGGCGGCCTTGTTGGGCCTCTGCCAAACCAGCAGCTTCGAAGGCGAGGCGGCGATGGCGCTCGAGTTCGCCGCCGACCGCGCCCGTGCGCCACACAAGCTGCCGCCCATGGTGGTGCACCCGGACGCGGCGACGCTGCGCGTCGACTGGCAGCCCCTGCTGGAGGCGCTGATCGCAGCGCGCCTGCAGGGGGCGCTCCGCCGAGCCGCTCGCCGCCGGGTTCCATGACGGCCTGGCCGCGGCGATCGTCGATGTCGCCAGGCGCGTCGGCCTGCCCCGCGTGGTCCTGACCGGCGGCTGCTTCCAGAACGCCAGGCTGACCGAACGAACCGATCGCCGCCCTGCGCGCGGCAGGGTTCACACCCTATTGGCATCATCGCATTCCGCCGAACGACGGCGGGCTGGCGATCGGCCAGGCGGTCTTCGCCGCCCGCAAGCTGATCGAGGAGACGCCCTGATGTGCCTCGCCGTCCCCGGACAGGTCCTCAGCATCGACGGCGACGACGAACTGACCCGCCAGGGCCGCGTCGCGTTCGGCGGCATCGTCAAGCTGGTCAACCTGGCCTATGTGCCCGAGGCGGTGCTCGGCGATTACGTGCTGGTGCACGCCGGCTTCGCCATCGCGGTGATCGACGCCGAGGCCGCGCGCCGAACGCTGGAGTATCTTGCCGCAGACGGAGCCGGAGGACGCGTCGTGAAATACCTCGACGAGTTCCGCGACGCGGCACTGGCGCAGCGCTACCGCGACGGCGATCGCGCGGATCACCACGCGGCCCTGGACGCTGATGGAGATCTGCGGCGGCCAGACGCATTCCATCGTGCGCCACGGCATCGACCGGTTGCTGCCGCCTGGCGTGACCTTGCTGCACGGCCCGGGCTGCCCGGTCTGCGTCACGCCGGCCGAGAGCATCGACACGGCGATCGCCATCGCCGGCGAACCGGGCGTGATCTTCTGCTCGTTCGGCGACATGCTGCGGGTGCCGGGACACGGCGGCAGCCTGCTCGCGGCCAAGGCGCGCGGCGCGGATGTGCGCATGGTCTACTCGCCGCTCGACGCGCTGCGCATCGCACGGCAAACGCCGGACCGCGCAGGTGGTGTTCTTCGCCATCGGGTTCGAAACCACCGCGCCGACCACCGCGATGGCGGTGGCCCAGGCGGAGCGCGACGGGATCGGCAATTTTTCGCTGCTGGTCGCCCACGTGCTGGTGCCGCCGGCGATCGAGGCGCTGCTGGGCGCGCCCGACAACCGGGTGCAGGGCTTCCTGGCCGCAGGCCATGTCTGCACCGTCATGGGCTACTGGCAGTACGAGCCGATCGCCGCGCGCCACCGCATCCCCATCGTCGTGACCGGCTTCGAGCCGATCGACCTGCTGCAAGGCATCTATCTGTGCATCCGCCAGCTTGAGGAAGGCCGCGCCGAGGTGGAAAACCCCTACAGCCGCTCGGTGCGCCGCGAAGGCAACCGCACGGCGCAGGATCTCATGCGCGAGGTGTTCACGGTCCAACCGCAGCGCTGGCGGGGGATCGGCGAAATTGCCGCGAGCGGACTGGGCTTGGCGCCCGAGTACGCGCAGCTTCGATGCCGTAACGCGATTTGGTCATGCAACAAGCCGCACCGGAACACCCGAGCGAATGCCGGTCCGGCGAGGTGCTGCGCGGCCTGCGCAAGCCGACCGATTGCCCGGCGTTCGGCACCCGCTGCACGCCGGAACAACCGCTGGGCGCGACGATGGTGTCCTCGGAAGGCGCCTGCGCCGCCTATTACCGCTATCGCCGCCTGGCGGCCACCGGTGCGGTCAGCGCGAGCGAGCCGGCCCAGCGGGAATCGGCATGACCGAAGGCGCCGGCTTCGCGCCGTCCTGCCCGCTCCAGGACGGCGACCCCGAGGTGATCGAACTCGCCCATGGCGGCGGCGGGCGGTTGATGCATCGGCTGATCGAACGCGTCATCCGCCCGGCCTTCGCCACGTCGGACAGCGACTTTACCCATGACGGCGCGGTGCTCGACGGCGGTGGCGCAAGCCTCGCCTTCACCACCGACTCCTACGTGGTGCGCCCGCTGTTCTTCCCGGGCGGCGATATCGGCACGCTCGCCGTCAACGGCACCGTCAACGACCTGGCGATGTGCGGCGCCCAGCCGCTCTAGCTGAGTGTCGGCCTGATCCTGGAAGAAGGGCTGCCGATCGCGCAGCTCCGCCGCGTGGTCGCCTCGATGCGCGCGTCGGCCGCCGCCGCCGGGGTGCGGCTGGTCACCGGCGATACCAAGGTCGTCGAGCGCGGCAAGGGCGACGGGCTTTACATCAACACCGCGGGCATCGGCGCGGTCCGCTCCGCCATGCCGCTCGCCCCGCAGCAGGTTCGCCCCGGCGACGCCGTGTTGTTGAGCGGCGACATCGGGCGCCACGGCATCGCCATCATGGCCGCGCGCGAGGGCTTCGACTTCGAGGGCGACATCGCCAGCGACTGCGCCCCGCTCGCCGCGACGGTCATGCGGCTCATCGACGCGGGGATCGAGCTGCATTGCCTGCGCGATCCCACGCGCGGCGGCCTGGCAACGACGCTGCTGGAGATCGCCGAGACCGCCGGGGTCACGATCCGTATCGATGAAGCCGCCGTCGTCGTCTCCGAACCGGTCCGCGGCGCCTGCGAGATTCTCGGCCTTGATCCGCTCTACGTGGCGAATGAGGGCCGCTTCGTTGCTTTCGTTCCCGCGCCTGCCGCGGACCAGGCCCTCGCCGTGCTGCGCGATGCGCCGGGCGGCAGCGATGCCGCCATCATCGGTCGCGTGGCGTCCGCCGGCAGGGGAGGCGTCCTGCTCGACGGCCTGATCGGCGGCACGCGCCCGCTCGATATGCTCAGCGGCGAGCAACTTCCGCGCATCTGCTGATGCTTTGCCCGGGTTCACTCCGTGGCGGCGCGTGCAACGTTGCTCTCGCCGTACCGGGCCATCGACCGCACCGCGCCCCGGCACTTGCCCGGACCCGCTGATACCGACCGTCAGACGACACGCGGGGGGCAATTCCTTATGCTGGCGGTACGACCGCGGGCGAGCGCTCCGCCGGATAGGATCGCCGCTCAGGCCGCGACGGCCAGGGCCGCGAACCCGCTGCCGAGAGACGTCGCGAAGACCCGCAGCCCCTCGGGCGTGACGCGCACGGCGCGGCTGTCGTGCCGCCGTTCGACCCAGCCTGACGCCAGGGCGTTGCGCAGGATCTGCGCCGCCACCGCGCCGGCCAGATGCGGCCGCCGCTCGCTCCAGTCGAGACAGTGGCGGCACAGCGAGCGGCCGTCCCGGCGCAGCGATGCCACGTTGACGCCCAGGCAGGCGAGGCGGCGTGCGCCCTCGGCGGTGATCTCCACGTCGCGCGCATGGGCGATCGTGCCGCCGGCAAGGCGCAACGCATCGGCGATCGCCACGCCGAACCGGCCGGCGAGGTGGTCGTAGCAGGTCCGCGCTTCCCGCAAGGCGGCGTCGCGCGGCCCGGGCACCCGCGCGCGCCGCTTCTGCCCGCCCGCCAGGACGCCAAGCGCTTCCAGCGCGTGTGCGGCCTCGGGATTGGCCAGCCGATGATACCGGTGGCGGCCCTGCGCCAGGACCGTGATCAGTCCGGCATCGGCCAACCGCCCCAGGTGACTGCTGGCAGTCTGCGGCGTCACGCCGGCGGCATGGGCCAGCTCGCCGGCAGTGCGCGCCCTGCCGTCGAGCAGCACGCAGAGGATCGCCGCCCGTGCCACGTCGCCCAGCAGCGCCGCGGTCCCGGCGATCTCGACCGCGGTCATGTCGGAGAAGCTGTTCATCGCGCCATCATAGCCGAACCCCGCCCGATACGCTTCGGTGCAGGCCGAACCGATCGCTGGAAGGTTTGGCATTCGTCCAGCTGGGCCGGGCAAGGTCATCCGACCGCCCATGCATGACCAGGGCTTCGCCTGCGCCCCCGGCCCGCCGGGGCAATATGCCCGATATGGGCTTCCGGTCGCCGTGACGGTCCGCCGGCTGGCCGGTCCGATCATTCTGCCGCCGCGATCGCCACAGGGAGATGGCGATCAGGGTGAAGACGACCGGAGCGATGGCGATCGCGGGGGGAGGGGGCAGGGCGCCGACAGGAGCCGCCGGTCAGCCGCCCTTCGCCCGCTCACTCAGTCTGGTCCGGGCGCCGCAGGAACCGCTCGAATGCCGCCAGGGTCGTGTCCGAGACATGGTGCTCGATCCCTTCGGCGTCCTGCTCGGCCGCCTCGGCCGGGACGCCGACCGCCATCAGCAGGTCCACCACCACGCGGTGCCGCAGCCGCACCCGCTCGGCCAGCCGCTCGCCCGGCTCGGTGAGGAACACGCCGCGATAGGGCCGCGCCACCACCAGCCCCTCGCGCTTCAGCCGCGCGATGGTCTTGATCGCAGTGGCGTGCGCGACGCCCAGCCGGCGGGCGATGTCGGTCGGCCGCGCCTCGCCGCCGGTGGCCAGCAGGTCGGCGATCAGCTCGACGTAATCCTCGCCGAGCGCGCCGTGCTGCGCGGAGCGTGCCTTGCCGAAGCGGCGCGCCTGGGTCGGCTCGGCGGGCATCTCGGCCGGCGCCGGGGTCGGGACAGACGGGCGAGCGCCCGTGGGCGGCGCCCCGGGGCTCATGGCCGCGGTGGACTTCGGCAGGCGTTGCGTCGTCGGCAGGGGCGTCGGCAGGACGGTCATCCCGAACTCGCGGGTTCAGTCGAAGCCGGGAACAGACACCGGGATGCCAGCGGTCTGCAACAGCAGCACCAGGTTGAGCACCAGCACCACACCGGCCGCCAGGATGGCGAACCCCTGCGTCACGCCCCGGTTGGCGAAAACCCCCATCACGTCCCGCCGCCCGCTGAGCACCAGCAGCGCGATCATCGGCACCGGCAGCACCAGGCTCAGCACGACCTGGCTGAGCACCAGCGCCTGGGTCGAATCCACGCCCATGCCGACGATCACCACCGCCGGCAGCATGGTGGCCAGCCGCCTGACCCAGAGCGGGATACGAAACCCGACGAAATCCTGCATGATCACCTGGCCGGCCATGGTTCCGACGACAGAGCTTGAGAAGCCGGAGGCCAGCAGCGAGACCATGAACACCGCGCCGGCGCCGATGCCGAGCAGCGGGACCAGCGTGTGGTAGGCGGTCTCGATCGAGGCCACGTCGGCATGGCCCTGGTGGAACACCCGCGCGGCCATCGCCAGCATCGCCATGTTGATCAGCCCGGCCACGCCCAGCGCCAGCAGCACCTCGCGGTTGGAATAGCCCAGGATGCGCCGCCGGTCGGCGTCGTTGGCGGCCGGCATGCGGCCCTGCGTCAGGCTGGAGTGCAGGTAGATGGCATGCGGCATGACGGTGGCGCCGATGATGCCGACGGCGAGGGTCACGCTGTCCGGGCCGGACAGCAGCGGCACCACCGAGTGGAAGGCAAACGCACCCCAGTCGGGCGGTGCCACCAGCATCTCGATCAGGTAGCACAGGCCGATGGCGCCGATAAAGACGCTGATCACCACCTCGATCGGTCGAAACCCGCCGCCCTGCAGCAACAGGATCGCATAGGTTGCGACGACGGTGATCAGCAGGCCAACCATCAGCGGCAGGCCGAACAGCAGCGACAGGCCGATCGCCGCGCCGAGCGTCTCCGCCAGATCGGTCGCCATTGCCGCGATCTCGCTGACCAGCCACATGGCGAGCACCACCGGGGGCGGGAAGTGCCGCCGGCACAGCCCGGCGAGCGACTCCCCGGTGACGATCCCGACCTTGGCGGACAGGGCCTGGAACAGCATCGCCACCAGGTTGGCCAGCACGACCACCCAAAGCAGCAGATAGCCGAACTGCGCCCCGCCCTGGATGTTGGTCGCGAAATTGCCCGGGTCCATGTAGGCGATCGAGGCGATCACCGCCGGCCCGGCGAACGGCAGCATGGCGCGCAACCCACGCCGCCGGCCGGCCAGGACCTCCTTCCCGGCGGCGACCGTGCGATCGGTCATGCTCCGCCGGGATGTCAACGCCTCGCCCATGCAGCCTCGGCCATATTATGAACCATATGGCACATAATGTAGCCACGGCTACATTCGGCGCAAGGGTTTATCGCTTGGGCAGGCACGGCGCATGACCATAGACTGGGAAACTCGGGCTATCGGGCCGGCGCCATCGCGTCACCCGGGACGCGCCGCCGGGCTGCCAGTATCTGGGGGCCGAACAGCAGCGCGGCAAACAGCACCGGCGGCAGGATCGTCTCGGCCCAGAGCAGCCCCACCAGGGCGTTGTCGCGCGCGTCCAGCGTCTGCAGCGCCAGGCTGAGCGCCAGCAGCACCACCACGCTCGCCACCGAAAGCAGCGGCCGCAGAACGCTGGTAAGGCGCCGGAACCTGCCGGTCAGCACCGACAGCAGCGCGACCAGGGCATAGGTCAGCGCGGCGATCGGCGCGGTGACCCGCTTGTGCGCCTCGGCAATCCAACGCGACTGGTCGACGCGCGACAGCGTCTCCGGCGGGTGCATCAGGGCATCGAGCGAAACCTCGCTCATGCCCATCACGTGTTCGCCCTGGGCGCGTGCCGGCATGCTCAGGTCAACCACGTTTTCCTTGAAGGTCAGGATGTTGAGCCGCCCCGTCTGGGGCTCGACCTCCTGGCGGCTGCCGTCGAACAGCACCACGCGCAACCCGTCCGGCGCCTGCACCAGCTGGCCGCGCGCGGCCAGGATGGTGGCGGGCGCCGACTTGTTGCGCGCGTCGTCCACCAGCACACCCCGCAACGTGCCGTCGGGGTCGCGCGAGCGGACATAGACCGTGACCTGGTCGGAAACCGCCGTGAACACGCCGTCCTGCAGCAGGAAGGCGGCGAGCTGGTTGCGGATCTCCCACTGGAACTCGCCGAACGTCGCCAGGCTGGCGGGCACCACGAACAAATTCAGCAGGTAGCCGGCCAACACGACCAGCACGACCATCGCCAGCACCGGACGCGACAGCGCGGCGGGCGAGAGGCCCATGGCGCGCATCACCGTCAGCTCCCGATCGCCGGCGAGACGCTGGTAGATGAATTGTACGACCACGAAGGTGGTGATCGGCAGGATCACGGTGATGAAGCTGGGGATCAGCAGGCCGGTCAGCTTCACGAAGACCCAAAGCGACAGGCCGTGGTTCACCACCAGGTCGATGAACCGCAGCGACTGCACCAGCCAGATCAGCAGGGTCAGGCCGGCGGTCACCGCCAACAGCGCCAGGATGAGCTGGCGGAAGATGTACCAATCCAGCTGAGTGATGAACCGGCTACGCGGCATGACGCGTCATCCTAGCACGATCCGGATTTTCGATGGAGCAGGGCAGGGGGCGGGACCTCTGTGTTGGCGTCCGGCCCCGGCCTGGAGGCCTCGACCTGCGATCGCGTGCGCATTGGCATCATGCTCCGTCGGGCACTTTGGGCTCCGCCCGTTTCACCTCCTGCCAGGCTGCTTCCATCGCCTCCAGCGGCATTTCTAGCAATGTTAGTTGTTTAGATTCTATTTTCTGTTCCATCTGACCAAACCGTCGTTCGAACTTCCTGATGCCCTGGTGCAGACAGGCCTCGGGGTCCAGGTCAAGCTTGCGCGCCAGGTTGGCCAGCACGAAGAGCAGATCGCCGACCTCGTCGGCCAGCCGCACCGGATCGCCGTCCGCCAGTTCGGCGCGCAGCTCGCCGATCTCCTCATCGAGCTTCGCCAGCACCGCGGCGGCATCCGGCCAATCGAAGCCGACCCGGGCGGCGCGGGCGGTCAGCTTGGCGGCACGGGTGAGGGCAGGGAGGCCCACCGGCACGCCGGCCAGGCTGCCGTGCTCCGCGCGCGCCAGGCGCTCCGCGCGCTTCTGCGTTTCCCAGGCGGCGGTTTGCGCGGCTGCATCGCGCGCCTCGGCGTCGGCGAACACGTGCGGGTGGCGGCGCACCATCTTGTCGGCGATGCGGCGCACGACGTCGGCAAAGGCGAACCTGCCGTCCTCCTCGGCCATCCTGGCGTGGTAGACGACCTGGAACAGCAGGTCACCCAGTTCGTCGGGCAGCGCGGAGAAATCGTGCCGGGCGATGGCGTCGGCGACCTCGTAGGCTTCTTCGATCGTGTAGGGGGCGATGGTGGCGAAGTTCTGCGCGCGGTCCCAGGGGCAACCGTGCTCGGGGTGGCGCAGCGTGGCCATGATGTCGAGAAGGCGGCGGAGCTCGGCTTCGGCGGTGTCGGGCATGGCGGGATTTCCTGCGGGCGGACGGCCGGCGATAGGCCAGCCGCCGGACGCGTGCAACCCGAAGCGGGGGACGCCGTTGTTCGGCTGCCATCGCGGCGGGCGACGACCGGTGCGGCGCGTCGGAGGGTGCCCGGCTGGTGGCGCGGATGGCCCGGGCGGGCCGGCGGTACGAGGCTGCGTCGCGTGTCGGGGCGTGCACCGCGCGCTGCGCGCATTGGATGACGATCGGGCAGGGGCGGTCTTGCTCACGACCGCCGCAGGACTGCCGACACCCGCCGAGACCGGGGGAACGCCGCCAGCAATGGCCGCTTTTCCCGCGGCCCCATCCTCGCCATGCCGCGTTCGCGACCGCCCGGTGCCGCCGCGGCCAAACGGCCAAGGCAGGTGAGGTTGGCGAGGTCCGCCGCGCCTTCGCCACACCAAAGACCGCAGAAGATATATTATGGAAACTGGCGGGGGGCCGAGGATCGGACTATGCTGCGCGGCCCCAATCCGGCAAATCCTCTTTGTGCGCATCCTGCAAACGCCCACCGCCATCAGTTGAGCGAGGCCGCTCCCATGCCCATTCGTGCCGTCTGCTTCGATGTCGGCGAGACATTGATCGATGAAACCCGCCACTGGGGCGAATGGGCCGACTTCCTCGGCGTGCCGCGGCTGACGCTGTTCACCGCGTTGGGCGTCACCATGGCGCGCGGCCAGTCGCTGCGCCGGGTGTTCGAGATCTTCCGTCCGGACCTCGACTTCGCCAATGTCCGCCAGATGCGCGCCGCCCAGGGCTACCGCTACGATTTCCACCAGGGCGACCTGTATCCCGACGCCATTCCGTGCCTGGCGGCGCTGAAATCCCGCGGTTTCAAGGTCCTGATCGCCGGCAATCAGCCGATCGAGGCCGAGGCCGCGCTGGCCCGCCTGCAGGTGCCGGCCGACGTGATCGCCTCCTCGGCCGGCTGGGGGGTTTCCAAGCCGGATCCGGCGTTTTTCGCCCGGGTTATCGATGCTGCCTCTGAACCTCCGGATTCTATAGCATATGTCGGCGACAGGATGGACAACGACGTGCTGCCGGCGCGTGCCGCCGGCATGGTGGCGGTGCTGCTGCGCCGCGGCCCCTGGGGCTGGATGCATGCCGAGCGGCCCGACGCGGGCGCGGCCCATCTGCTGCTGCCCGACCTGACCGCGCTGCCCGAGGCACTGGCCGCGTTGTGAAGCCGCACCCAGCGGGGCGACCTTGGGGCCAGCCATGCGGCGCATGCTTCGCAACGTGCTGATCCTGCTGCTCCTCGCCGTGCTGCTGCTGGCCGCCGCCGGGGCCGGGCTGCTGTGGTCCACCCTGCCGCCCACGACGCAGCAGGCCCGCATCCCGCGCCTGACCGCCCCGGTGGCGATCGGCTTCGACGCCGACGGCATCCCGCGCATCCGCGCCGCGAACGACGCCGACGCCGCCGCGGCGCTGGGCTTCGTCCACGCGCGCGACCGGATGTTCCAGATGGAGCTGATGCGCCGCGCCGCCTCCGGCCGGCTGTCGGAGATCGCCGGCCCCGCCACCTTGCCGATCGACCGGATGATGCGCGTGCTCGGCCTGCGCCACCGCGCCGAGGCCGACCTGGCGCTGCTGCCCGCCGACACGCGCGCCATGCTGGACGCCTATGCGCGCGGGGTGAACGCCTGGATCGCGCTGCGCGGCTGGCGGGCGGCGCCGGAATTCCTGCTGCTCGGTGCGCCGGCGCCATGGACACCGGTTGACAGCCTGTTGTGGGGCGAAACCATGGGGCTGTGGCTGTCGGCCAATTGGCGCACCGAGCTGTCCCGCCTGGCGCTGGCCGGCCAGGCGCCGCAGTGGATGATCGACACGCTGTGGCCGCCCGACCAGGCTGCGGGGCATCCCGAGGCCAGCCTCCCTGCCCCGCTGCTTGCCGCGACCGCCCGGCACCTGCTGGCCCGGCTGCCGCGGTTTCCCGGCCCGTTCACCCAGCCCGGCACCGCCTCGAACGCCTGGGCGGTGGATGGCGCGCACAGCGCCACCGGCGCACCGCTGCTGGCCGGCGACCCGCATCTGGCATTCGGCTTTCCCGGCATCTGGTACCTGGCGCGGATCGACACGCCAGACACCACACTGGCCGGCGCCACCGCGCCGGGCGTGCCGTTCATGGTGCTGGGCCACAACCGCGACATCGCCTGGACCTTCACCACCACCGGCGCCGACACCGAGGACGTGTTCATCGAGACCCCGGTCGGCACCGGTGACTACGCCACGCCGGATGGCCCACGCCCCTTCGTGCGCCGCCATGAAACCATCAGGATCAAGGGCCGGCCGGATGAACATCTGACCGTGCGCGAAACCCGCCACGGCCCGGTCATCAGCGACCTGCAAGGCGGCGGGGGGCCGATCCTGGCGGTCAGCATGGCCAGCCTGAAGCCGGGCAACCTGGCGGCGGCCGGGCTGCGCGCGCTCAACCTGGCGCACAGCGTCGCCGAGGCCGGGCGCGCCGCGCCGGGCATCACCGCGCCGATCCAGAACCTGATGGTCGCCGATCGCGCCACCATCGGGCTGTTCGTCACCGGGCGGGTGCCGATCCGCCGCGCCGGCGACGGCTTCGCCCCGGTCGAGGGCGCCGACGGCGCGCATGACTGGATCGGCTGGGCCTCGGGCGAGCAGCTCCCGCACGTCGTCGCCCCGGCGAGCGGCCACCTGGTCAATGCCAACGAACGGGTCGCGCCGGCGGACTTCCCGGTGTTCCTGGGCCGCGATTGGTTCGGCGACTGGCGCGCGCGGCGCATCCGCGACCTGCTCGCCGCCACGCCGCGGCCGACGCCGGCCGATTTCGCCCGGATGCAATGCGACGTGGTCAGCCCCTTCGCGCGCGAGCTGCTGCCGGTGCTGCTGGCGGTCCAGGTGGAGGATCCGCGCGCGGCGGCGGCGCTCGGCCTGCTCGGCCGATGGGACGGCAGCATGGCGCGCGACCTGCCGCAGCCGCTGATCTTCACCGCCTGGATCGACCGGTTTGTCGAGCTGGTGCTGCATGACGCCGGCATCCCGCTGGCCAACGCGGGCCCGCGCAGCGAGTTCGCCGCCTACGTGCTGGCGCCGGCATTATCCGCGCCGAGCCCCGGGCGGACCTCAACGCGGACGCAAGCGGGCGCCGACTGGTGCGGCGGCGATTGCGCCGTGCAGCTGCGTGATTCGCTGGAGGCCGCGGTCGGCGACCTCGCGGCACGGTTCGGCCCCGACCCGGCGACCTGGCAATGGGGGGCGGCGCATCAGGCGGTGTTCGCCAATCCGTTCCTGCGTCATCTGCCGGTGATCGGGCGGCTGACCACGTTCCGCATCGCCAGCCCCGGCAGCGACACGACGCTCGACCGCGGCGTGCCGGCGCGCGGCAGTTTCACCTCGGTGCATGGCCCGGCGTTTCGCGCGGTGTATGATCTCGCCGATCTCGACCGCAGCCGGTTCGTCATTGCCCCCGGCCAGTCGGGCAATCCGCTCAGCGCGCACGCGGCCGATTTCATGCGGCGCTGGCGGGACGGCGCGACGATTATGCTCGGACCTGGCATGCGGGGACCTGGTATGCCGGGCTCCGGCACCCAGGGACAGGACATGCCGGCGACGCACATGGGAGAGACGGACGTGGCAGGAGCGGGCAGGTCGAGACGGGACAGAGCGGGAGCAAATGCGATCCCCCTCACCGCGAGCCTCCGGCTGCTGCCATGATCTACACCGCCCCCGCCGCCTTCGATCCGCGGTGGGAAGACGCGCTGCTCGCCGGCGTACGGCTGCGCCGTTGCCTTGCCTGGTTGGTTGACCTGGTGCTGGTGGCCATGCTGGTCGGCCTGCTCTGGACGTCGCTGCTGCTGCTGGGGCTGGCGACCTTCGGCCTGGGCTGGTGGTTCCTCGGCCTGGTTCCGCTGGTGCCGTTCGCCTATCACTGCCTGTTCCTGACCAGCGAGCTGTCGGCCACGCCGGGCCAGGCGCTGTGCGGCCTGATGGTCCGGCGCAACGACGACCTCGGCCCGCCGAGCCTGGCGCAGGCCGTGGTGTCAACGCTGATCTATTACCTGACGCTGGCGACCTCCGGCCTGCTGCTGCTGGTGGCGCTGGTCACCCGACGCAAGCGCACCTTGCATGATCTTATTTCCGGGCTTGTCGTGGTGCGGGGGCGCATCTGGCGCAACTGGGCGTTGACCGCCGCCCCCGGGTCCTGGAACATGCGCGCCGGACAGCCCTACACATGAGCTACAAATCCCCGCGCCGGCCGCAGTTCTTCTACACCACCGCCCCCCTGCCCTGCCCCTACCTGGCCGGCCGCACGGAGCGCAAGGTGGTGACCGAGATCGCCGGCGCCGAGGCCGACGCGCTGCATGACCGGCTGTCGCGCGCCGGGTTCCGCCGCAGCCACAACATCGCCTATGCCCCGGTCTGCCCGGGCTGCCAGGCCTGCATCCCGATCCGCATTCCGGTCGCCACCTTCCAGCCCGACCGCACGCTGCGCCGCATCGCGCGGGCCAACGCGCGGGTCGAGGGCTACGAGGTCCCGGCGCGCGCCACCGCCGAGCAGTACCAACTGTTCCAGCGCTACCAGCAGGCCCGCCACGGCGCCGGCGACATGGCCACCATGAGCTTCTACGACTACCGCGCCATGGTGGAGGACACGCCGGTCGAGACCTTCGTCATCGAGCTGCGCGATCCCGACGACCGCATGGTCGCGGCCTGCCTGGCGGATCGGCTGGGCGACGGGCTGTCGGCGGTCTACTCCTATTTCGCGCCGGGGCTGGACCAGCGCAGCCTGGGATCCTTCACCATCCTGTGGCTGATCGCGCGGGCGCGGGCTTTGGGGCTGCCTTACGTGTATCTCGGCTACTGGGTACCGGAGAGCCGCAAGATGGCCTACAAGGCGCGGTTCCGCCCCGCCGAGATCCTGATGGGCGGCGCCTGGCGCATGCTGACCGAGGCGGATCAGGCCCCTGCCCTCGCCCCGAGCCTGGAGCCGGTGTCGGCGGACTAGCCGCGCCGGCGCCGCACCCGCGTCGCCTGACGCAAGGTGCGATGGCCGATATGCCGGATGGCAGCCGATCGGCGTAGCGGGCGCGCCCGACCCATCATGCCGATGGCACGTCGGATTGCCGCGTCAGCCAACTTCGATCCTGCGGCTGGGTCGCGAAGCTGATTGCATCCGGCGGGATCTGGACCCAGGGTTGGCGGCTGCTGGTCCAGACATGCACGCTCGGCCGCAGCCAGCTGGTGTCGTCCAAGGTCCCGGGCTTGAGGTTGCAGTTCTGCGCCAGACCGGCGAATGATACAGCCGGGCGCGGCACGCGCCGCAGAACCAACACAGCATCGTGCGCCCACTATCGCCGGTGCGCGGGAAGTTTCTGGGCTCCCCGCAGCTGATACGGAAATGCTCCCGCGGCATGACCGCCGCCATGGCAAAGGCCGCGCCGGACTGGCGTTGGCACTCCCGGCAATGACAGACGTAGACGACGGTCGGCGCCGCCGTGATCTCATAGCGAACGGCGCCGCATTGGCATCCGCCGGTTTGCGGGAGCTGCAAGGGAAAGTCTCCGTCGGCAGGATGGTCAAACAGAACGCATCATAAACAAGCGCCTGGTCCCTGCCTAACCCGGGGTCATATCGCCCTCCTCGGCCGCGTGCCCCATCGCGGCCACTCCCAGCAGACCCCGCGGCACCGTGCGCAAAGCCGGTCTTCCGCCGCTGCGTGATCCGCGGCGGGTCTCGCCGACCCTGCGAGACCCTGAACGGCTGCGCGATGCCCCGCGCAAGCGGACCAACCAATCGACCATCGATCGGCGCAAGCGCCCTACGTTCCGCGGGCAAACACTTCTGAATCTGATGGACAACAAAACACGGGGCCGGCTAAGGCGCATGGGGTCGGCGTCACGCCATGCCGGGGCCCTTGATACCGCGCTCACGGTTGTGGCGGGGGGGCGGTCAAGCCGCCTCCGCCACCTGCAAGTTGGACGCATCGACCCTGCACGTGAAGGAGGCAGCAACCATGTTCGATCTCGACCAGTTCATCGCCGATCTCCGCGCCACCCTCGCCGAGCGGTCCCGCCAGGCGATGAAGGAGGTCGTGGCCCGCGCCGTCGCCGATCCGGCCGCCCTGCGCCGCCAGCTCGGCGAGCCCGACAAGGCCGGAATCAAGATCCTGCACCATGCCCCCGATCTCACGGTGATCGACGTGGTCTGGGGACCGCATCAGGTCACCTTCCCGCACAACCACCTGCTCTCGGCGGTGATCGGCATGTATGGCGGACGGGAGGACAACATGTTCTGGCGCCGTGTCCCAAATCCGGCGAGATACCAGATCGAGGCAGCCGGCGGCACCGCCCTGGGCACCGGCGACGTAACGATCCTCGGCCGCGACGTGATCCATTCCGTGGTCAACCCGCTGGCGAAGATCAGCGGTGCCATCCACGTCTATGACGGCGACTTCCTCGGCACCCAGCGCAGCATGTGGGACGCCGAAACCCTGGAGGAGCAGCCCTACGACATCAATGCCGTCACGCAAGGAATGCCGTTGCAGGCGACCCGGTAGCGGGGCGGACCGCGGGGCGGCGGGGCGAAGCAAGGAGGTCCAGGGGCTTCGCCCCTGGACCCCGGCAAGGGGCGCTGCCCCCTGCACCCCCACCAAGGGCGGAGCCCTTGGAACCCATGACTGGGAGTGGGTGAGGGGTCCAGGGGGGCAAAGCCCCCTGGCGGGTTTCAGCGCGGAGCCCTGACCTTCCTTGCTTCGCCCCGCCGCTACACCGCCTCCCCCGCCGCGTGTCCCGTTGCTGTCGCTGCCAGCAATTCCAGCGGCGCCAGGCAATCGCCCACCAGCCGCACCGGCACGCCCGCGCGGCGCAGATCGTCCGCCATGGCATCGTTCGGCGCACGCGGCGTCGCGTACGCCAGGAACGCCATGTCGCGGATGCAACCAACCTCCCCGGTATAGACGTTCGTATACGTCAGCACGCCGTCCTCGATCGCCGTGGTCCATCGCGGCAGCGCCAACGTCACGACCTCGATCCGTTGCTCGGCGAGCCGCCGCAGGATGCCCTGGCGCGTCACCATCTGCACATCGAGGGCAATCGTGTCGCGCGGCGTGATCAGCACCACGCGGGCGAACCGCGCGCGCAGGAACTCGGCGGCGGCATAGGTCGCCTCGGTGTGGTCCATGTCGAAGATCACCGCGGTGCCGTCCTGGCGCGACGCGCGATCCGCCAACGGCGGCAGCGCCGCGCGCAGATCGGGCACCAGGTGCTCGGTATCCGCGGCCAGCCAGTCCGGCCGGATCATCGTGGCCCCGGTGGCCAGGATCACCGCCTCAGGCCGCAGCGCCAGCACATCCTCGACCGCGGCGTTCGCCCCCAGCGCCAGTCGCGCGCCGGCGCGCTGCGCGGCGACAAGCTGGTAGTCGTAGATGCTGGTGATCGTTTCGCCTCCGGGCAGCTTGGCGCGCCACCGCGCTTGCCCGCCAACCTCCGCCGAGCGGCCCAGCACGGTCACGTCGTGCCCGCGCGCCGCCGCCACCCAGGCGGCCTCCATCCCGGCGATGCCGGCGCCGACCACCACCACGCGCCGCCGCACCGGCGCGGGCGGCGGCCGGTAGTCCACCTCGTCTTGCCGCCCGACAAGCGGGTTGTTGACGCAGGCGATCGGCAGGTGCGCGGCGACGATGGTGCCCCAGCAGGTGTTGCACGACAGGCAGTAGCGAATGTCGTGCGCGCGCCCGCGCCGCGCCTTGTCGAACCAGGCCGGATCGGCCACCAGCGCGCGGCCCAGCCCGATCAGTTCGGCCTCGCCGCGCGCCAGTATGCCCTCGGCCTCCGCCGGATCGGTGATCCGTCCCAGCGCCATCAGCGGCACGCCGGCCACCGCCGGACGCAGCGCGCGGATGATGTCCATGTAGGCGAGGCGCGGGCCGTAACGATCGGGCACGTGCATCTCCAGCGTGCGCGCGTGGGCACCCTGGGCGAAGCAGACGTAATCGACGTTGCGCGGCGCGGTCAGCGCGCGCGCGATCGGCGCCGCCTCGGCCGGGCCGATGCCGCCGGCCACGCCGTCCTCGCCCGGCAGTTTCAACCCGATGATGAACCCGGTGCCGCACAGCGCGCGGATCGCTGCGACCAGTTCGGCGACGATGCGCAGGCGGCGGTCGCGGTCGCCGCCGTAGTCGTCCTGGCGCCGGTTCGATTGCGGCGAGAGGAACTGGTGGAACAGATGCCCGTGCCCGCAGGACAGTTCCACCCCGCTGAAACCGCAGCGCATCAGGCGATCGGCTGACTCGGCGATCTCGCCGATCAGCGCCCGGATCTCGTCCACCGTCAGCGCGTGCGGCACGGTCCAGCTCAGATCGTCCGGCAGGGCGGAGGCACCGATCGCCTCCGGATTGCGCCCCGGGTAGTGCCGACCGCGCCCGGCGTCCTGGATCTGGCCGATCAGCCGGCAATCCTGCGATTCCACGGCGTCGGCCCAGCGGCGGAACCCATCCAGGTCCGCATCGTTCCACGCCTGGGTGCGCGGCAGCCGCGCCTGGTGGTGCGCCATGCCGATCGGCTCGGTGATGGTCATGGCCGCGCCGCCGCGGGCGCGGTTGGCATGGTAGGTGACCAGCGTCTGCGACACCCGCCCGCCCGCGGCCATCAGCGTCGTCATCGAGGCATGCACGACGCGGTTGCGCAGCCGCCGCCCGGCCAGCGTCAGCGGCGCGCACAGCGACGCGAAGTCGGTCTGGGTCGTCATCGAACGCTATCCCCCGGGGGCAGGCGGCGGTGCCGCGGCGAGTTTGCCGCGCTGCCGCCGGCGCGTCACCTGCGGCGGGATGCCGCCGGATCGCGGCGGGGGGAAGCGGTGGTGCGGATCGCAGCGCCGGATTGCCGGGCATCCAGCGTGATCGACGTCAGGCGCTGAGTTCCCACGCGGCGCGACGCGTCGGGGCCGGGCACGTATCGACCCGCCAGGCGATCGACCGGGTCGATGCAGCGGGCGGATGGACGCGGCCGTGTGACGCAGCGCGGGCCCGACGCTACGGCCTCGACCTCGAGTTGCAGACAAGCCCGGCAACCCAACCACGGCACCCATCCGCCAGGGTCCGGCTACCAAAGGGCCGGTCGGCCGGGCCGCCGGATCGCTATGTCCGGCTCGCGTTACCCAACCCTTACCCGCCGTTTGCGTGGGGCCGGCTGCAAGCAGCGTGGGGCGACGCGGCAGCTTCGGCACCGCGTGCCGCGGCCCAACCATGGTCGCGCCCCCCGCAATGAGCTGCCCGCGGCAAAATAATCGCTTAGTTTAAACTATGTTTTCAGCGCCTTGGCGACCATATGGCGGTCGCCTGGCAGCCCGTGGCCAAGCCGGCGTTTGCCGCGCCGGCAAAATCGGCTACCTCCTGCCTCCCTGTCCGCAACCTGGCGAGCCCCTGATGCGCTTCACCATCGACCGCATCGACCACATCGTGCTGAACGTGAAGGACGTGGAGATCTCCGCGGCCTGGTACCAGCGCGTGCTCGGCATGGAGCGCGAGGACTTCGGCCCCGACCACCGCACCGCGCTGAAATTCGGCGGCCAGAAGCTCAACCTGCGCCCGACCGGCGCCGACAAGCACAAATGGATCGCCGCCACCGACACCGCCCCCGGCACCGCCGACCTCTGCTTCATCACCGCCACCGTCGCCGAGGACGTGATCGCCCACCTGCACGACCACGGCGTCATGATCGAACTGGGGCCGGTGGCGCGCACCGGCGCGCTGGGCCCGATCCGCTCGGTCTACTGCCGCGACCCGGACGGCAACCTGGTCGAAGTCGCCTCCTACCTGTCGCTGTGATGTCGCCCGCGCGCCGCCTCGGACTGCTCGCCTTCGCCGGCTTCCTCGCCATGGTCCCGCTGGCCAACTGGATGATCCAGCATGTCGGCACGGAATGCGTGCCGCAGGGGCCGTGCCTGGTGCCGGTCGCGCCGGGGCTGCTGGCGCCCTCGGGCGTGCTGACGGTCGGCGTGGCGCTGGTGCTGCGCGACGTGGTGCAGCGCTGCCTCGGCCTGGGCTTCGGGCTGGCGGCGATCTTTGCCGGAACCGCCGCTTCGGTGCTGGTGGCGCCGGCCAGCCTGGTGGTGGCCTCGGGGTTGGCGTTCCTGGTCAGCGAGTGCGCCGACTTCGCCATCTACACCCCGTTGCAGCAGCGCCGGCTGGTGCTGGCGGTGGTGGCGTCGTCCTGCCTCGGCCTGCTGGCCGATTTCGGTGGTGTTCCTGTGGCTCGCCTTCGGCAGCATGGATTTTCTGGCCGGCCAGGTGGTCGGCAAGCTGTGGGCGGTGCTGTTCAGCATCCCGTTCATCCGCCTGCTGCGCCGCGTCGCGCCCACGCCCGCCTGACCTTGCGCCTGTCCGACTTCGATTTCGTCCTACCGCCGGAGCTTGTCGCGCAGCACCCGGCACAGCCGCGCGACGCGGCGCGGCTGCTGCACGTCGGTCCGCAGGGACTGGCCGACCGCACGGTGCGCGACCTGCCGGCGCTGCTGCGCCCCGGCGACGTGCTGGTGGTCAACGACACGCGGGTCATTCCGGCGCAATTGCAGGCGCGGCGCGGCGCCGCGCGGATCGGCATCACGCTGGATCGGCCGCGCGCCGACGGGGCATGGCTGGCGCTGGCCCGCAACGCGCGCCGGCTGCGCCCCGGCGACGCACTGACCTTCGAGGGCGACGCAACCCTGGCGGCAACCGTGTTGTCGCGCGCGCCGGACGGCAGCGTCGCGCTGCGATTTAACCGCACGGGCGCCGCTTTCGTCGCGGCGCTGCACCGCGCCGGCGCCCTGGCCCTGCCGCCGTACATCGACCGCCCCGCCGGCCCCGGCCCCGACGACGAAGCCGACTACCAGACCATGTTCGCCGCGCATGACGGTGCGGTGGCCGCGCCGACCGCCGGGCTGCACTTCACGCCGGGCCTGCGCGCGGCGCTGGTGCAGGCCGGTGTCGTGCTGGTGAGCGTGACGCTGCACGTCGGCGTCGGCACCTTCCTGCCGGTGCGGACCGACGACGTCTCGCACCACCACATGCACCCGGAACGCGGCGAGATCGCCGCGCCGGCCGCCGATGCGATCAACGCCCGTGCCGGCCGCCTGGTCGCGGTCGGCACCACCAGCCTGCGCCTGCTGGAGACGGCGGCCGACGACACCGGGACGATCCGACCCTTCGCCGGCGAAACCGACCTGTTCATCCTGCCCGGCCACCGGTTTCGCGCCGTGCAGGTGCTGATGACCAACTTCCACCTGCCGCGCTCGACGCTGTTCATGCTGGTCTGCGCCTTCGCCGGCAGCGAACGCATGCGCGCGGCCTATGCGCACGCGATCGAGGCCGGCTATCGGTTTTACTCCTACGGCGACGCCTGCCTGCTGGAGCGATGAGCGCCGCGCGGCCTTGCTCGTGTGGCTTGGCGGCGAGGCCAGCCTCAATCCGGGCCAGCTCCGAGGCGATGCCCGACCGCGCTAGGGACGTCCAGCAATGAACCAATCAGCCACGGTTGCGCCCCCGGCGCTCACGACCCGGTCCGCACAAGACTGAGCATATACGTGCAGCCGGGCATGCCTTGCATACCTGGCATGGCCAGCTGGCCGTGAAATGTCGCGCCTGCGAACTGGCCGATGATCCAGGTCTGGCCATAGACCATCTCCAGGTCGCCATCGGCGGAAATCGTGCCCCGGAAGCTGCCGAACCGCACGGAATTGCCCTGGACCCCGAAATCGGCCACTTTAATTCCGCTTTGGCACATATTTCCGCCGGTTGACAACACATCGGCGCTGCCCGCATAGAGGCCGTCACGGCTGACGGCTCGGACCGGGGCTGCCGCCTGGGGCTGCATTCCGGCTGCCCGCGCCGGCGCATTCAACGGGACCGGACCCACCGGCGTGCTCAGCAGGACCCATGGCGGCGGCGTCCCGCTCTGACCGGTACACCCGCACAGGGCCAGCCAGGCGGCACCAAGGCACAGACCGGCCGAGGCGCGCGGTCGCCTTGCGGCGGTGGTCGGCTGAAGTCGCCTGCTGGTGCGCGTCATCGAACATCCCCGGGCCATAGGGCGAAAACGCGCCACCTGGCCGACCTGTCTGCCGCGAAATCATAGCCGCTTGCGTCGCCAAAGACATCGCCCGCCATGTCGCCGGCCCCGGCGATACCGGGGACACAGGCTGCGCCGGATGAGGCCGGAAACGAGCCGTCCCGCGCAATCATGCCGTTGACATGCGCGCCTTCTGTCCGGGCACCTGCTGCCGATCCGCCAAAGCGTTCCTGGCGAATTCATGGTAAATGCGCCGCGGTGGAGCAGCAAGCCATCGCCGCAGCGGCCAGCGATACCCGATGTGAACGGGTTGCACCCGGCGTCGGCCCGGGCAATGTCGAGGCAATGTGACGTCCGCCGCTGGGTGATCCGGCGTTGCGTCGCGGCCAGTGTCAGCGACGCGCGGTTTGACCAGACGCCATTGCTCTGCCATCGCGGCCGGGCGCGATCCCGGCCTTCACCACGGCCGGCTCCGGCCAGGACGGAGCAAGGCTGGCCGCGTCAGCCGACACGACAATGACCGGTCCGATATCCCACTTGTCGTGGCTGTCGTGTCGGTGCCCACGCGATGGCAGCGGTTCGGCTTGCGCCCGCCCCTGTCGTCGCCGACAAGCGGGCCGCACTGATGCCGCGTTTGGATCGCAGCGCAGCCGCGGAAGGAGCTCTGCCATGACCGTCACGACACCGACGCCCACCCTCGCGGCCTCCTGGCCGGTTGAACGGCAAATGCCTCGCAACCGGCGCAACGCCGAGCGGCCCGATCCGGCTCTTGTGGCAGCCGCGCGGCCAGGAGCACGATGAAAAGCGTCGTGAATTCCTTGACTTATCGCGCCATCGCCAGCGACGGCGCCGCCCGGGCCGGCGTGATCGCCACCGCGCATGGCGAGATCGAAACCCCGGTGTTCATGCCGGTCGGCACCGCCGGCACGGTCAAGGCGATGACCGCCGAGGCGGTGCGCGCGACCGGCGCCTCGATCGTGCTGGGCAATACCTACCACCTGATGCTGCGCCCCGGCGCCGAGCGCGTCGCGGCACTCGGCGGACTGCACCGCTTCATGGACTGGCCGGGGCCGATCCTGACCGATTCCGGCGGCTTCCAGATCATGTCCCTGGCGAAGCTTCGGAAACTCGACGACGACGGCGTGACATTCCGGTCGCATATCGACGGCGCCCTGCACCGCCTGACGCCTTCCCGCGCCATCGCGATCCAGCACCTGCTCGACGCCACCATCACCATGGCGTTGGACGAGTGCACCCCCTACCCCGCCACGCCCGACCAGGCGCGCGCCTCGATGCAGCTCTCCATGCGCTGGGCCGCGGCGTCAAAGCAGGCATTCGTTGCGCGCCCGGGCTACGGCCTGTTCGGCATCGTGCAGGGCAGCATCTATCCCGAGCTGCGCCAGGCCGCGGCCGAGGCGCTGACCGACATCGGCTTCGACGGCTACGCCATCGGCGGCCTCGCGGTCGGCGAGGGCCAGGCGACGATGTTCGCCGTGCTCGACACCACCGTCCCCGCCCTGCCGGCCGACCGCCCGCGCTACCTGATGGGCGTCGGCACGCCCGCCGACCTGATCGGCGCGGTGCAGCGCGGCATCGACATGTTCGACTGCGTGATCCCGACCCGCGGCGGACGCACCGCGCGCGCCTTCACCACGCACGGCATCCTCAACCTGCGCAACGCCCGCTTCGCCGACGACGCCGGCCCGCTCGACCCCGCCTGCGCCTGCCCCACCTGCACGCGCCATTCGCGCGCCTACCTGCACCATCTGTTCAAGGCCACCGAGATGCTGGGACCGATGCTGCTGACCTGGCACAACCTGGCGTATTATCAGCGCCTGATGCACGACCTGCGCGCCGCCATCGTCGCCGGCAGGCTGCACGACTTCGCCGCGGCCACAAGCGCCGCCTGGCAAGCGCCGGAGGACGACGCATGACCGAGGACCCGCACGCCGGCCTGACCCAGCTCGGCAGACCCGCCGCCCTGCCCGCGAGCCCCGACGCGGCCAGCCTCGAACGCGTGCACAACCCGGCCACCGGCACACACTATCTCGTGCGCTTCACCTGCCCGGAGTTCACCGCGCTGTGCCCGCTCACCGGCCAGCCGGACTTCGCGCATATCGTCATCGACTATGTCCCGCGCGACTGGATCATCGAGAGCAAGTCGCTCAAGCTGTTCCTCGGATCGTTCCGCAACCATGGCGCCTTCCACGAGGCCTGCACCATGCTGATCGCGCAACGGCTGATCGCCGCACTCGACCCGGTCTGGCTGCGCATCGGCGGCTATTGGTATCCGCGCGGCGGCATGCCGATCGACGTGTTCTACCAGACCGGCACGCCGCCCGAGGGCGCCTGGATCCCGCCGCAGGACGTGGCGCCCTATCGTGGCCGCGGCTAAGGACCCGCGCGCCCGCATCCGCGATCGCGCCCTTGCCATGGGGTTCGATGCGATCGGCTTCTGCCGTGCCGAACTCGGCGCCCGAGGCCCGCCAGCGCCTGGTCGATTTCCTCGCCGCCGGCCAGCACGGCGAGATGGACTGGCTCGCCGCGCGCAGCGAACAGCGCGCCAATCCGCGGTCGCTGTGGCCGGAGGCGCGCAGCGTGATCGCGCTGGGCCTGTCCTATGCGCCGGAGGACGATCCGCTCGCCACGCTGGCGCTGCGCGATCGCGGAACGATCTCGGTCTATGCGCGCAACCGCGACTATCACGGCATTTTGAAAGGCAAACTGAAAACCCTCGCGCAGTTCATCGTCGCACGCTGCGGTCCGCCGGCGGCGGCACCCGCCGTCAAGGTCTTCGTCGATACCGCGCCGGTCATGGAGAAGCCGCTGGCCGCGCGGGCCGGCCTGGGCTGGCAGGGCAAGCACACCAACCTGGTCTCGCGTCGGCACGGCTCCTGGCTGTTCCTGGGCGAGATCTACACCACGCTGGACCTCGCCGCCGACGCGCCGCACCCCGACCATTGCGGAACCTGCGCACGCTGTCTCGATGTGTGCCCAACCAAGGCGTTCCCGGCGCCATATCGGCTCGATGCGACGCGCTGCATCTCCTATCTCACGATCGAGCACGCCGGCCCGATCCCGCTCGCGTTGCGTCCGCTGATGGGCAATCGCATCTACGGCTGCGACGACTGCCTGGCGGTCTGCCCGTGGAATCGTTTCGCCCGCGCCGCCACCACCCCGGGGCTGCGGCCGCGCGCCGAGCTGACCGCGCCGCATCTGGCGACACTCGCGGCCTTGGATGACGCCGGGTTCCGCACCATGTTCAGCGCCTCGCCGATCAAGCGCATCGGCCGCGGCCGCTTCGTGCGCAACGTGCTGGTTGCCATCGGCAACGCCGGCGACCGGGCGTTGCTGGCGGCGACCACCGCGCGGCTGGACGATGCCGATCCCGTGGTGGCGGAGGCGGCGTCCTGGGCGGTGCGGCGTCTGGAAGGGGGCGATGGGTGAGCGGTCTGACCAAGCGGAGCTTCTCGCTCGCCGGCCATCGCACCTCGGTGGCGCTGGAGGACGAGTTCTGGGCGGCACTGGCCGCGATCGCCGCCGCGCGCGGCCTGTCCCTCTCGGGGTTGGTGACGGCGGTGGACGCCGATCGCGCGTCGGGCCGGACGCTTGCCTCGGCGTTGCGGGTCGTGGCGCTCAGGCATTACCTCCCGCCGCGTTAACTTTTACGAAAGGAATCGATGCCCAGTCTTTCCGCATGGCCGAAAACCGCCATGACAGGGAAAATCTCATGATCGCCCGGCACACCGTCCCGACCACCCGTTCGTCCGAAACCAGCCCGCTCACGCTGTCCGATCATCTCATCACGCTGGCCGAGGAAGCCGATCGCGCCGGCTACATCAGCACCGCGCGGCGCCTGGTCAGCCTGGCCTGCACCGTGTTTGACGAGGCTGCGCTGCTGCAGCACTGACCCGGGCTTCGGCCAGGTTGTGTGCAAGCAAAGCCTGGGCTTCGCCCCGGACCCCACCACGGGGCGCTGCCCCTTGGGGCCCCGCCAAGGGCGAGCCCTTGGAACCCTTCACTGGGAGTGGGTGATGGGGAGGGGGGCCAGGGGGGCAACGCCCCCCGGCGGGTTTCCGGGCGGAGCCCTGAGCTTCCCTTGCTTCCCCCGACCGCCCTGCGGCGGATCCACCGCCAGATAGCGCGCCGGCGGCGGCGCCATCCCGTCCCGCCGGAACACCGCGACGCGGGCCAGCAGCGCGCGATCATCGGTCGATAGTCGCGTTACCTCGCGCAGGTGGTCCGTCCAGTTTTCCACCGACCAGACCTCCAGCCACCCCTCGGGGTGGGCGATATCCTCGTAGAGCTGCCAGAACAGCGCCCCGGTCCGCCCGCGCACCAGGCGGACGTCCTCCATCGCGGCCAGATAGGTCTCGCGCTCCTCGGGCCGCACCCGGTAGTGCATCATCTCCATCACGCGGCCGTGGGCGCTGCGCAGCACCTGGACCAACTCGGGGGCCGGCGCTTCCGGTTCCGGCGGCGGCGCGGCATCGCGCGGCACCGCGCGCGCGACGTAGTCGAGGCCGAAGCCGCGCACCGCGATCGCCAGCCCAATGCCGACCCCGGCGGCGACCACCAGCGTGCCCGACAGGCCGAGCAGGCTGCCAAGCCAGCCCCAGCCGAATGACCCGAGGGTGAGCGCCCCGTTCTGCGCGAGCTGGTAGATCGCCAGCGAGCGGGCCCGCACCCAGGGCGGCGCGCTGAGCTGCGCCGCCGCCTGCAGGGTCGAATAGGCCGCCACCCAACCCAGCCCGAACAGCAGCATGGCGGCCGAGGCCGGCAGCCAGTGGCGCGCCAGGCCCAGCGCCGCCACCCCGGCGCAGGAGCACAACGAGGCACCCAGCACGATGCTGCTGCGGCTGAAATGCCCGCGCAGCCGCGGCAGCAGCATGCCGGAGGACACGCCGCCGACCCCCATCAGCCCGAGGATCACGCCGTACATCCCGGCGCCGAGATGCAGTTGCTCGCGCACCACCAGCGGCAGCAGCGCCCACGGCGCGGCGGCCGGGATCGAGTAGGCGAAGGCCCGCAGCATGGCGAACCGCATCGCCGGCGTGTTGCGCACGAAGCGCATGCCGGCGCGCATGGCGCTGACCAGATGCTCGCGCGGCAACCCGCTGCTGTGCGGCCGGCGCCGCCACAGCAGCAGGGCGCCGATGACCGCCGGAAACGTCAGCACGAACAACGAGAACGTCAGGCCGGAGCCGGCCAGCGCGACCAGGAACCCGGCCAGCGCCGGTCCGATGGCGCGCGCCAGGTTGAAGCCGATGCCGTTCAGCGCCACCGCCTGCACCAGATCCCAGCGCGGCACCAGCTCGGGCACCGAGGCGCTCCACGCCGGCGCGGTTAGCGCCGAGCCGACACCGATCAGGAAGGTGAACGCCAGCAGGCTCCAGGCGGTCGTGGCGTGCAGCAGGGTCAGGATCGCCAGCGCCGCGGCCGCGAGCATGGTCAGCGCCTGCGTGACGATCAGGAACAGCCGCCGATCGACGATGTCGGCCAGCGCGCCGCCGGGCAGTGCCAGCAGGAACACCGGCAGGATGGTGGCCGCCTGCACCATGGCGACGACCATCGGGTTGGGGTCGAGCGTGGTCATCAGCCAGCCGGCGCCGGTGTTCTGCAGCCAGGTGCCGAGCCAGACGACCACATTGGCCAGCCACAGCAGGCGGAACATCCGGTTTCGCAACGGCAGCAGGGCGGGCGGCAGCGTCATCGGGGCGCGTTCGATCCCAGGGTTTCTCGATCCGGTGGGCTGCGGTTGATTGGCGGCGAGCGGGCGGCCTCCGCGGTGCGAGACTATCCGCTAATCGGCGCGAACGCAGCTATCCCCGCGCAGGCCAACCGGGGAAGACGCGGAGCCTGTCTGATACGGTATCCAAACAGCAAGGCAACGTGTCCGGCCAGAACTCTCCTTTTGGCCGGACGATGTTGCCTCTCCGTCAGGGCCGGGCTTGAGCCGGCGATCTAGGCACCGCCGGTGGGGGGCGGATGGCCGGGACAAGCCCGGCCATGACGGAGAGAGGCTGCCCGGATCAGCCAAAATGAGCATGGCTGATGTCCGGCCAGGCGATCGCAAGTGGGACCGTCACAGACGGCTCAGCACAGCCTGACCCGCATCGTCAGCACCCGCCGTTCATTTGGCGGGATCAGCAGAAGTCCCGGCTTGTCACGGAACGCGCCGTCGAACTCGGCCGGGCTATGGGTGCCGTACCACGGCTCGATGCACAGGAAGTCGCCGCCCGGGCGCATCCAGATGCCAAGCTGGCGGAACCCCTCCCACGCCACCTCGATCGCCTCGGCGCCCGGCGCGGTAAAACGGACCGACGAACTGGCGAGCTGGTCCAGGATGATCGCATCGGCCGCGAACAGCGCCGGGTCGAGCGGCAGGATCGACCCCTGGATCGGCGTCGGCTGCGGCGCACCCAGCAGCCCGCCGGCCAGCCGCCTGATCGGCGCCGGCTCGGGGCGGTCGAATTCCAGCCTGTGCGCCGTCTTGTCGATCCCGTCGCGCAACGGCCAGCGGAACGCCGGGTGTGCCCCGACCGAGGCCGGCAGCGTCTCGCGCCCGGTGTTGATGATGGTGAAGCTGTTGACCAGCGCGTCGTCCTCCAGCGCGAAGGCCACCTCGAAGCGAAACGCGAACGGATAGACGGCGCGGGTCTCGGCGTCGTCATGCAGCACCAGCCGGCAGGACGACACGCTGCGGTTCAGCCAGGCGAAGCGCCGGTCGCGGGCGAAACCGTGCTGGGTCAGCCGGTAGCTGCGGCCATTGTGGCGCAGCGTGTCGTTCTTCAGCCGCCCAACGATCGGAAACAGCACCGGCGCGTGGCGGGGCCAGACCGGCAGCGCCTGCCACAGCATCTCCTCGCCGGTGGCATCGCACAGCGAGCAGAGCTCGGCCCCATCCGCCTTGATCGCGGCGGTCAGATAGCCACTCTGGATGACGTGCCTATCTTGCATCGCAACATGATACAGATAGGCCGGCGCAAAACACCAGCCCGACCGGCCCGGGTCAGCACGTCGCATTTTGGCCGGACGACGTTGCCTCTCCGTCTCGGCCGGCAGGCTCCTTCCACCCACGCACCGCCGGTGGCGGGCGGATGGCCGGGTGATCCCCGGGACGACGACCCGGGGACCAGGGCCCGGCCATGACGGGGAGAGGCGTTCGGATCAACCGAAATGAGAATTGCCGCGGCCGCATTTCTCAGCCTGCCGCACGATGACAACGCAGGGTCTTGTCGTGCCGAGGACCGCGCGGCGCCGGCGAAAGTGCGGAAGATGTGGGCTAGGGCTCGCCCAGCAGGGCGGTGCGCAGCGCTTCCCAGCTTGCCTTGTCCGGCGCCACGATCAGTCCGCCATCGCAGCTTGTCGGCCGGTATGCACTGCCATCGAACGCGGCCGCATAACCGCCGGCCTCCCGATGCACCAGCCAGCCGGGCGCATGATCCCAGGGGTACAGCCGGTTGAACAGCAGGAAATGCAGGTGCCCCGCCGCAGCCATGCGGTACCTCGTGCGCGGCGCAGCGAAACCCCCAGGTCGACGCCACGCGCGGCAGGTTGCCACACACCGTTAGGCGCTGCGCCGGCGGCAGGAAACGCCACGACACGCAGCCGATCATGGCCTCGACCGCCGCCGGGGCGGCGACGTGCAGCGTCTCACGCCCGCCGTCCGGCGTTTCTCGCCATGCCCCCTCGCCGCGCAACGCCAGCACATGGTCGTCACCGACCGGGTCGTGGATGGCAGCCGCAACCACCTCGCCGCGGATCAGCGCCGCCGCCATGACGCCGAACAGCGGCACGCCGTCGGCGAAGTTGGCCGTGCCGTCGACCGGATCCACCACGAAAGCAAGATCGGCAGCGCCCAGGCGCAACAGCAGCGACGGATCGGCGGCGGTCGCTTCCTCGCCCACCACGATCGCGCCCGGGAACCGATGCAGCAGGCCGGCGGTGATCACCGCCTCCGCCGCCGTGTCGGCCTCGGTCACCACATCCAGCGCGTCGGTCTTGCTGCGCACGGCGCCGGGGCCAAGGTTGCGGAACCGCGGCATCACTTCGGCGCGCCCCGCCTGGCGCAGCAGCGCCGCCAGGGCGGCAAGCTCGCCCACGGTGAACGTCATCGGGTCAAGATCATTGGATCAACGTCATCGGCTGGACGTCATCGGCCGAGCATCACTGAAGGCGTTCAAACCGCGCGCGGTCGGCCGGCAGCAGGCGCACCTTGACCCGCGTTGCATCATCATCGTCGGTGCGCTCCAGCACCTCGCCGTGTTGATACAGCCAGGCCAGCCTGGCGCCGTCCGCGTGGGCGATGGCGTAGTCCACCTGCTCCATCCCGGCGGCGATCCGGGCGTCGATCGCCGCAGTCAGCGCGGCCAGCCCCTCGCCGGTGATGGCCGAAACCGCGACGCCGTCGCCGCGCACCGCCACCTGCGCCACGCCGCCCAGCAGGTCGGCCTTGTTCAGCACCTCGATGCAGCGCGACCGCCAGTCGGCATCGAGCGTGGCGTCGGCCACCATCGAGTCCAGCACCTCGACCACGTCGGCGCGTTGGGCCGCGGTGTCGGGATGCGCCACGTCGCGGACGTGCAGGATCACATCCGCTTCCGCGACTTCCTCCAGCGTGGCGCGGAAGGCGGCGACCAGTTCGTGCGGCAGGTCGCTGATGAAGCCGACGGTGTCGGACAGGATGACGCGGCGCCCCGAGGGTAACCGCAGGCCGCGCATCGTCGGGTCGAGGGTGGCGAAGAGCTGGTCGCGCGCGGTCACCTCGGCGCCGGTCAACGCATTGAACAGCGTTGATTTTCCGGCATTCGTGTAGCCGACCAGGGCGATCACCGGGAACGGCACGCGCCGGCGCGCCGAACGGTGCAGGCCGCGCGTGCGCCGCACCTGCTCCAGCTCCTTCTTCAGCCGCACGATGCGGTCGCCGATCAGCCGCCGGTCGGCCTCGATCTGCGTCTCGCCGGGGCCGCCGAGAAAGCCGAAGCCGCCGCGCTGGCGCTCCAGATGGGTCCAGGACCGCACCAGGCGCGAGCGCTGGTAGTCCAGATGGGCCAGTTCGACCTGCAGCGCGCCCTCGCGCGTCGCCGCCCGTTCGCCGAAGATGTCGAGGATCAGCCCGGTGCGGTCGATCACTTTGCAGGCCCAGGCGCGTTCCAGGTTGCGCTGCTGCACCGGCGACAGCGTGGCATCGACGATCACCACGGTGACGTCGCGTTCGGCGATCGCTTCGCCCTGCGTCGCCACCTGCCCCTCGCCGAGCAAGGTTCTTGGGCGCCGGGCGCGCAGCGGCAGAATCGCCTCATGCACCACCACGAGGCCGATCGAGGCGGCCAATCCGACCGCCTCGGCCAGCCGCGCACCGGCCGCACGTGCATGATCGCCCGCTTCCGCTGCGTGTTCCCACGGCAGGATGACCGCGGCGCGGGTGGGGCCCGCGCGGGTTGAACCCGCGCGGGGCGCCTCAGCGGTCACGCCATCGTTCGGATGCGCGGCGTCACTCCCCGGTGACAGTGCTCAGCTCCCGCGCCGTCTCACGCGTCAGCGTGACCGTGCCCTCGGCCTTGGCAGCGTCGAACAACTGGATCGGTGCCCCCGGCATCACAGTGCTGATGGCATGCTTGTAGACGAGCTGGGTGTGCCCGTCGCGCCGCAGCAGGACCGAGAAGTTGTCAAACCAGGTGATGATGCCCTGGAGCTTGACCCCATTGACCAGGAACACGGTCACCGGGGTCTTGTTCTTGCGCACATGGTTCAGGAACACGTCCTGAACATTTTGCGTTTTTTCAGTGGCCACAGCAGGATCCTTCTTGTTGTCATTGATGTTGTTGTTGTTAGGCTGTTGGTCTTGTTCAGTCCCCGACGGGCGTGGCGCGACCGCCGGGCAAAGCCACTCTAGCAGCACCCGGTTACCCAATGGCAAGCCGACCCAGATCTGCCGCCAACGCATGGGCCGACGGGAAATGGAGATCGGGGGCCGCGCGGTCAACGCCCAAATCATGCGACGCGTCGCCGATCAGCACCGCGGTGACGCCGGCGGCCCGCGCGGCCTGCATGTCGAGCGCGGTGTCGCCGAGGTACCAGACCGAGCGATCGGCCGTGGCGCCGAGCCGGTCGAGGGCCAGATGGATCGGTGCCGGGTCCGGCTTGTCGGCCGCGGCGTCGCCGGCGCCGACCACCGCGCCGAAATAGGCGTCCCAGCCGAGATGGGCGACCTCGGCGCGCAGGAATTTTCCGGTCTTGTTGGAGACCACGCCCTGTGGCCAGGCACCGCCGGCCGTCAGCGCCTCGACGGCACCCGGCATTGGCCGGACATGCGCGAGGTGAAGCCCGGTCAGGGTGGCATAGAAGATGTCGCGCGCCTCGTGCCAGCGGGCGCCGAACATGGCGGGAAAGCTCTCCCCCAGGGAGACGCGGACGCGGGCTCGGGTGTCCTCGGCCGTCCAGTGCGGCATCCCGAAGACGGTGAACACCGCGTTCAGCGCGGCGGCGATCGCGGCCCAGCCGTCGACCAGCGTGTTGTCCCAATCGTAGAGCAGGATGGTGGGGCGCGTCGGTGACAGGGTCGGGTTCCTTCCATGGTCTGCGGCAGCGATCATTGCACGGTCGCGCCGCGCATGTCGCAGGCGATCCGGGCGATCCCGGCCCGCCGATGAACACGCCAGTCCGCATCCAGAACGTCTGTGCCGGCCGCGGCCGCCAAACGCCCGGCGGTTATCGGCGCGACGATCGGCGCGCTACGCCCGGCCGCCCGCCGCCGCCACGGTTGCATCCCACCAGGGGCAAATATCCGCCATGGGCCGGTAGTTCCCCTCGATGACGTGCAACGGCCGCCGCTCGCCCTGCTGCGCCATCTTCAGGCGCATCGCCCTTGCCGCTGCGCGCTGTTCGGGCGAGAGCCAGGACCGTTCGTGGCCCCACAGGCTCGGCCCTTGGGTGACCTCGCGCGGCTCCCATGTGGCGGGATCGACCTCCAGCCCGCCCCAGCCGTATTCCACCATGAAGCCGGCGGGCGAGCGCAGGTAGTACGAGGTCACGCAGTCATTCGGATGGCGGCCCAGCGTGGTGGCAATCCGCTCCGGCTCGCCCAGGGCGATGTCGTAGCCCTGGCCGACATCGTCGAGCGAAAACAGCTCCACCATCAGATGGTGGATGCCGTTCCGCCCGGTCTGGATCAGCGCCAGGCTGTGATGGCGTGGGTTGATGTGCATGAAATAGGCGGTGATCGGCGTCAGGATGTAGTCGGTCAGGCGGAAGCCGAGCACGTCGCGATAGAAGCCCAGCAGGTCGTCCACCCGCTCCACCGTCAAAACGACATGGCCCATCCCGAGCGCCCCGGTGCGGAAACCGGAGATCGTCCGCCCGGGGCGGAACGGTTCGCTGTCCACCGCGGCGCCGTGGAACGCCTCCAGCCGGTTACCGACCGGATCGGCGAAGGAAATCAGGCCGCTCACGCAACGTTGATCCGCCAGCGCCGCGGGTTCGCGCCGCACCGGCACGCCATGCCCCTCCAGCCGCGCCGCCAGCGCATCGAGCGCCGCCGCGTCGGCCACTTCCCAGCCGAAATAATGTGCCCCGTCGGCCAGCGCGCGATCGACGATCAGCCGCTGCTTGCGATCATCCATGCGGAATGCCCGGCAGCTCGCGCTTTTGTCCAGCATCTGCATGCCGAGCCAGCCGGTGGCGAACTGCGACCACGCGCCGAGGTCGCTGGCGCCCACCCCGACATAGCCGAGCGACTGCAAGGTCATCTGGTCCCTCCCCTGGCCGGCGGGCCTGCGTTGCCGCGTATATAGCCTGCGTTCCCACCTATACTGCGTTACCGCGTATAGCATGCATCAGACCTGGTCACAGTCCACCACCAGCCGCCCGGGCAGCGGTCGCCCTGGCAGGTGAGCACGAAGCCGGCGGCGAACTCCCCCGGCTCCAGCGAATAATTGACGTCCATCGCCACCTGGCCCTGCACCAAGCGCGTCCGGCAGGTGCAGCACATGCCGCCGCGACAGGCATCCGGCAGATCGCGCCCCGCGCGGATCGCCGCGTCGATGATCGTTTCGTCCGCGGCGATCGGGATCTCACTGCTCACGCCCTCGCTGATCGCGTGGCCACCGCCAGCGGCGATGCCGCGTGGCCCCGCTGCCCGATCCGGCAGTGGACCGTTCCACCAGCACCCGGCCCGGCGTCAGGCCCAACGCCGGCAAGACGTCGGCCGGTAACGACACGCCGGCGCCAGCGCCGCCGCCACCGCGAAGCCGACCAAACTCGCCTCCGCGGTCTCCCCCCGGATGTCGGCGATGGTCAGCGCATGGAACCGCGGGGTGGTCATCGCATCGGCGCTAGGCGCGCAGCGCCGCCCGCCCCAGCCCGCCGTACAGGTCCAGCGCCCGCTCCTGCCATGCCGCCACCGGATCATCCGCCGCCAGCATCTCGAACCGGCTGACGCAGCGCGGCCATTGCAGCGTGCCGAACAGGATGTGATCGGCATAGCTCGGCGCCTCGCCGCCGAGCCAGGGCTGCGCGCGCAGCACCAGCCGTGCCGGCGTCAGGCTGTCGCGGAATGCCGCCACGCGATTGACCCGTCCGTCGGCCTGCACCGCCTCCAGCGTCATCCCGAACCGCTGCTCGCGGCTGGAACGGAAATAGTCGCGGTCCTTGGCATCGATTACGTCGAGGATGTCGCGCACCACCAGGCGCGCCGCGGCACCGAGCACCTGCGAATCCGCCCAGGCGTTGATCAGCCGGGCGTGCGCCTGCCCGGTGGCGCCGCCGAACAGGCTCGGCCGGTCGGGATACGCCGCCTCCAGATGGCAGGCGATCGCCCAGCTATCGGAGACCACCGTTGCGCCGTCGCGGATCACCGGCACCCGCCCCTGGCCGGAGAAGCCGATGGCGTCCGTGTCGGTGAACCGCCAGGGCACCGTCTCGACATCCAGCCCCTTGTGCGCCAACGCCATACGGATGCGCCAGCAATACGGGCTGAACCGCAGCGCCGGATCCGCCCCGGCCAGGTCATGCATCACGATCGGCATCGATCCCTCTCCCTGCGTGTCCGCCGCTTGCTACCATACCTGCGCCGGTGCGGGACCATTGGGAAGCGAAGCAAGGCCAGGGGCGGAGCCCTGACCTTGCTTCGCTCCCCGCTTGCCCTGACCGGCCGACCGACCGATGATGGATCAGTGACGTCCAGATAAAGCAGCAGGCAACAAGCGCGGTGAACATCCTCGCCCCCCCCAAGGCCCGGCTGAGCATCGAGATCGTGCACGATCTCGTCTGCCCCTGGTGTTTCCTGGGGGTGCGGCGGCTGCTGCGCACGCTGCGCCGCCGACCCGACCTGCTGTTCGACCTGACCTGGCGGCCGTTCCTGTTGAACCCCGACATGCCACGCGCCGGCATGGCGCGCCCCGACTACGTGATCCGCAAATTCGGCGGCGAGGATCGCGCCCGGCGCCTCTATGCCTCGATTGCCGAGATCGGCCGCACCGAGGGCGTGGCGTTCCGTTTCGACCGCATCGGCCGCACGCCCTCCAGCGTCGATGCGCACCGCCTGGTCCGCTTCGCCGCCCGGCACGGCTGCGCCGACGCGATGGTGGAGGCGCTGTTCTCCACCTATTTCACCGACGGGCACGACATCGGCGACATCAGCGTGCTGGCCGCGGTGGCGGGAAGTTGCGGCCTCGACCCGTTGGCCGCGCGGCGCTTCCTGCAGGGCGAGGAGGACGCCGACGCGGTGCACGCCGACAATTTGCGGGCGCATCGGCTGGGCATCAACGGCGTGCCCTGCTTCGTCGTCGCCGGCCGCCACGCGATCGCCGGCGCGCAGGAGCCCGAGGTGATCGAGCGGCTGCTGGACGTCGCGGCGATCGAGGCCACCGAGTACTGAGGCAATCGCCGGATGGCGGCGCGCGCGCCATCTGACGCATTCCGGCGTGGTCGCACCGACCCGAGGCGCCGCGCCGCAATGAACCGCGTCCAACCAAGCCGCGCGCCGGGTCAGCCGTAACGCTCCTCCTGCCATGGATCGGCATTGTTGTGATAGCCGCGCACCTCCCAGAACCCCGGGCGGTCCTGCGCCGTCAGCTCGATCCGGCGCACCCATTTCGCCGACTTCCAGAGATAGAGCCGAGGGATCAGCACCCGCACCGGCCCGCCATGCTGGCGGGTGATCGGCTTGCCCTCCCACAGATGCACCAGGAACACGTCCGGCTGGTCGAATTGGTCGAGCCGCACGTTCGTGGTGTACCCGTCATGCGCATGGAACACGACGTGCCGTGCCTCCGGCGTCGGCCGTGCCAGCTCCAGCAGCGTGCGCGCCGCCACGCCGCGCCAACGGTTGTCGTAGCGCGACCACTGCGTGACGCAGTGCATGTCGGAGACGCTGTCAACCTGGGGCAATGCCATGACATCGTCGAGCGTCAAATGCAGCCGGTTCGCCACCAGGCCATCGATATCGAGGCGGAATTTTTCACCCGTGACGTTCGGTTCCACGCCGAGATCGAGCACCGGCCAATCAAGCACCAGGCGCTGCCCAGGCGGCAGCCGGTCCCGCGCCGGGTCCGCGGTGGTGCCCGTCAGCAGGCGGCCATCGCGCGCCCAACCCTGCTTTGTCGTGATCAGCTTGTCCCTGATCGCGCCGTCCACCGGGATGTCGTCGTCGGTCATCCGTCCTCACCTTTGCTGCCGCGAAACCGTGGGCTGATCCGCGCATTGGTCCCGCGCAAACGTCCGAGCGTTACATCCCGCCACGGGCATCGCCCAGCAGCGGCGCCAGGGTAAGGCCGGCGGCACGCGGCGCGGCGCCATCGCCGGCGATCATGCGCCAGACAGCAGACTGCGCGATGGCGCCATGCGAGCACCGCTCCCGCACTTCGCGGGCTTGGGCCGCGAAGCGCGGGAGAGGGATCGGCGATTTCGCTCAGTCCGCACCCGCTCCAGACCAACGCGCTATGCGGCGAACTCCGCCGGACGCAGCTCGCGCGCCAGCCGATCCAACACCGCATTCGCCAGGCCGGGCTCGTCGCCGGTGAAGAACCCGTGCGCGATGTCCAGGTATTCGTTGATTACCACCCTGGTCGGCGGGCCTTCCGGCATCGCCAACTCCGCCCCGCCGGCGCGCAGCAGCGCCCGCAACACCGGATCAATGCGGCCGATCGGCCAGTCGGCCGGCAGCGACCCAGCGATCAACCTATCGATCCGGTCCTGCGACAAAATCGCCGCCCGCACGATCTGGGAAAACAACGACACCTCGGCATCCGGCACCCTGCCGTCCTCGAACCCGCCGGTTGCCGCCGAGGCGCCAAGCCGATGCCGCACGAACTGGTCGATGACGGTCTCCGGATTGTCGCCGGCCTGCTCGCTCTGGAACAGCGCCTGCACCGCCGCGACACGCGACGCCGTCCGCGGCCGCCCGCGTGGCTTCGGCGGGGGCTTGCTCATTGGGCGCGGTCCGTTGGGTTGGGTGGTCGGCGGGCGGCAAGCAAGGCCAGGGGCTCCGCCCCTGGACCCCGCCAGGGGGGCTTTGCCCCCCTGGACCCCCCACCAGAGGCGCAGCCTCTGGACTCCATCCGTTTGGTTGGTGAGGGGGCAGGGGGGAAGGCCGGGCGGCCGGCCTTCCCCCCCGCCCCCTCACCAACCAAACGGATGGGTTCCAAGGGCTTCGCCCTTGGCGGGGTTCCAAGGGGCAGCGCCCCTTGGCGGGGTCCAGGGGCGGAGCCCCTGGCCTTGCTTGCTTCCGTCCGACCACCCCACCCCATCAAACCGCGCCCAATCGGCGGGCCACGCCGATTTGCCGCAGGGCCGCCGCGGCGGCTTCGGCGCCTTTGTTGAAGCCGTCGGCGGCGGCGCGGGTTTCGGCCTGCTCGATCGAATCGACGGTCAGCAGCCCGTTGCCGAGGCACAGGCCGAACTGCAGCGAGACGGTCATCAGCCCGCGCATCGCCTCGCGGCAGATGTGGTCGTAGTGGTCGGTCTCACCGCGCACCACGCAGCCGAGGGCGACGAAGCCGTCGAAATGCGTGGTGCCGCGCACGGCGATGCGGATCGCCTGCGGCAGTTCGTAGGCGCCGGCGATGTCGAGGGTTTCGAACGTGGCGCCGGCTTCGCGCAGCAGGCGCTGGGCGCCGTCGGTCAGCCCGTCGACCACCGCGCGATAATACGGCGCGCGGACGATCAGCAGATGCGGCGGCGCGCCCTCGATGCGCGGCGTCGCGGGCAGCGCGGCATCCTGGGTGCTCACGGCTTGTCGGCCTCGTCGCCCGCGACTTCTTCCACCGTCGCGTCGATCGCGCGCTGTTCGGTGACATTCAGCCCATAGCCGTCGAGTCCGACGATGATGCGCCGCCGGTTCGACATCAGGATCATGTTGGTCACGCCGAGGTCCAGCAGGATCTGCGCGCCGATGCCGTAATCGCGCAGCTCGCCCTGTGTCCCCTGGTTCTGCGACAATTGCGCCACCCGCTCGGCCAGCGCGGTGGGGCGATGTTCGCGGATCAGCACCACCACGCCGCGGCCGGCGCGATCGATCACGCGCATGGCGTTGTGCATGGCGATCCAGTGCGGCCCACCGGTCATGTCGTCCAGCAGGTCCACGGCGTGCATGCGCACCAGCACCGGTTCGGGGCCGGACAGATCGCCCTTCACCAGCGCCACGTGCTCCTGGTATTCGACGGTGTTGGCATAGACGATGGCGCGCCAGTTGCCGCCGGCGGCGTGGTTGAAGTCGCCCTCGGCGACCCGCTTGACCAGCCGCTCGGTCATGCGCCGGTGCGCGATCAGATCGGCGATGGTGCCGAGCTTCAGGTTGTGGCGCTGCGCGAAGCTGATCAGGTCCGGCAGCCGCGCCATGGTGCCGTCGTCGTTCATGATCTCGCAGATCACCGCCGAGGGGTTCAGCCCGGCCTTGCGCGCGATATCGACCGAGGCCTCGGTGTGGCCGGCGCGCACCAGCGTGCCGCCTTCGCGCGCCACCAGGGGGAACACGTGGCCGGGCGTGACGATGTGCTCGCGCCCGCTTTCCGGATTGATCGCCACCGCGACGGTGTGCGCGCGGTCATGCGCGGAGATGCCGGTGGTGACCCCTTCCCGCGCCTCGATCGAGACGGTGAAGGCGGTCTGGTGGCGGGTGCCGTTGTGCCGGCTCATCAGGCTGAGCCCGAGATGCTCGACGCGCTGCTGGGTCAGCGCCAGGCAGATCAGGCCGCGGGCGTGGCGGGCCATGAAGTTGATCGCATCCGGAGTCGCGAACTGGGCGGGAACCACCAGGTCGCCCTCGTTTTCGCGGTCCTCGTCATCGACCAGGATGAACATCCGCCCGTTGCGCGCCTCCTCGATCAGCTCCTCGATGCTGGAAAGGTACTGCGACAGCGGGGCGGACTTCAGTTCGGACATCAGCGAAACTCCGCCTGCCGCGCGACGTAGCGGGCCAGCATGTCGATTTCGATGTTCACCGGGTCGCCCGGCGCGAGGCTGCCGAACCGGGTCACCGCGGCGGTGTGCGGGATGATGTTCACACCGAAGGTATCGGCCGCAACATCATTGACCGTCAATGACACGCCGTCGATCGCGACGCTGCCCTTGGCGGCGATGAACCGGGCCAGCTCGGCGGGCACGCGGAAACGCCAGCGGGTCGAGGCGTTTTCCGGGCTCGCCGACAGCGCCGTGCCGACGCCATCGACGTGGCCGGAGACCAGGTGCCCGCCCAATTCGTCGCCGACCCGCAGCGAACGCTCCAGGTTGACCCTGGTGCCGACGCGCCAGGTGCCGAGCGTGGTCTTCGCCAGGGTTTCGGCGGAGGCGTCGGCGGCGAAGCTGTCGGGCTCGATCTCCACCACGGTCAGGCAGCAGCCGGAGCAGGCGATCGAGGCACCGAGCGCGACCTCGCCCAGGGTGGGGTCGTCGAGGAAGCCCGGCGGTACCGCGATGACCAGCCGCATGTCGTGGCCCTCGCCGACCCCCGGGTCATGCCCGGGGGCGGTGATCGCGCGGACGGTGCCGAGCGCGGTGACGATGCCGGTGAACATCAGCCAATCCTCTCGAATTCGCTCAGCATGTCGTCCCCGAGCTGACGCATGGCGCGAAGGCCAAAACGCGGCATCTGCGCCAGGTGCTCGATGCCGAACGCCTGCACGGCCGGCAAGCCGTCCCCCCCCATCACCGCGGGAGCGTGGAACCAGGCGATCCGGTCAACCAGGTCGGCGCGCAGCAGCGCGGCAGCGATCTTGGCACCGCCCTCCACCAGGATGCGCGTCAACCCGGCCTCGGCCAGGGCGGCCAACCCCTTGGCGAGGTCGATGCCGACCGCCGCGCCCGGCGTCTCGATCACCCGCACGTCCAGATCGGCAAAGGCCCGGCGGCGCTCGGGATCGGTGCCGTCGCGGATCAGCATCCAGGTCGGGGTTTCGGCGGCGGTGGCGACGAGGCGCGCGGTCAACGGAGTATGCAGATGGGTATCGACGACGATCCGCACCAGCTTGGTGGCGCGAAACCCCGCGATGCGGCAGGTCAGGTCGGGATCGTCGGCCCGCACCGTGCCGACGCCGACCAGCACCGCGTCGTGCCGGCCGCGCAGGGCGTGTGCCGCGCGTCGCGCCGGCGCCCCGGTGATCCAGCGGCTCTCGCCCGCGCCGGTGGCGATCCGCCCGTCCAGCGTGGCGGCGAGCTTCAGCGTCACCAGCGGCCGGTGCCGCAGCATCCTTGAGGCGAAGCCGGCGGCCAGGTCATGCGCCTCGGGCGCCAGCACGCCCTCGGTCACTGCGATGCCGGCGGCACGCAGCCGTTCTATCCCCTCGCCGTCCACCCGCGGATCGGGATCGCGCATGGCGACGACGACGCGAGCCACGCCGGCCTCGATCAGCGCCTCGGAACATGGTGGCGTCTGCCCCCAGTGGTTGCAGGGCTCCAGCGTCACATAGACGGTGGCGCCGCGCGCCAGGGGGCCGGCCATCTCCAGCGCGCAAGGCTCGGCGTGCGGGCGGCCGCCCGGGGCGGTGACGGCGCGGCCAACCACGCGCCCGTCGCGCACCACGACGCAGCCGACCGAGGGGTTGGGCCAGGTGTTTCCCAGGCCGCGGCGGGCCAGCGCCAGCGCGGCGCGCATGTGCGCCGCGTCGCCCGTCACGTCCGAGGTTGCATTCGGGGTCGCATCCCGCGCCGCATCCGGGACCGCCTCAACGCTTGGCGGTGCGGCCATCACCCGTCCTGTCGGCCTCATCTAATGAACCAACGAAGTCTTCGAAATCTTTGGCTTCACGGAAATTCCGGTAGACGCTGGCGAACCGGACATAGGCCACCGGGTCGAGTTCCTTCAGCGTGTCCATCACCAGTTCGCCGATCTGCTTGGACGGGATGTCGCTTTCACCGGATGCTTCAAGCTGGCGCACCACGCCGTTGACGATGCGTTCGATGCGCTCCTCCTGGATCGGCCGCTTGCGCAGCGCGATCCGGATCGAACGCGCCAGCTTATCGCGGTCGAACGGCACCCGCCTGCCGTCCGATTTCACCACGGTCAGCTCGCGGAGCTGCACCCTCTCGATCGTGGTGAAGCGCTGGCCGCAGTTGCCGCAGGAGCGGCGGCGGCGGATCGCGGCGTTGTCCTCAGTCGGACGGCTGTCCTTGACCTGGGTGTCGTCGTGGCCACAGAACGGACAGCGCATGGCGGTTCAGCGCCCGCGGTAGATCGGGAAGCGCGCGCAGAGCGCCCCAACCCGGGCGCCGACGGCTGCTTCCGCCGCGTCGTTGCGGCCGTCGTTGGAGCGGCCGAGCGCGTCCAGCACCTCGGTGATCATCAGCCCGACCTCGCGGAACTCGGCCGGGCCGAAGCCGCGGGTGGTGGCGGCCGGCGAGCCGAGCCGCACGCCGGAGGTGATCGTCGGCTTCTCCGGGTCGAACGGGATGGCGTTCTTGTTGGCAGTGATCCGGGCGCGCTCCAGGCTGGCCTCGGCTTGCTTGCCGGTGACGTGCTTGGGCCGCAGGTCGACCAGCAGCAGGTGGCTGTCGGTGCCGCCGGTGACGATCGCCAGCCCCTGCTCGGCCAGGGTCGCGGCCAGCACCTTGGCGTTCTCGGCGACCGCCTTCTGGTAGGCGCGGAACGCCGGGCGCAGCGCCTCGCCGAAGGCGGCGGCCTTGGCCGCGATCACGTGCATCAGCGGGCCGCCCTGCAGCCCGGGGAAGACCGCGCTGTTGATCTTCTTGCCGATGTCCGCGTCGTTCGCCAGCACCATGCCGCCGCGCGGGCCGCGCAGCGTCTTGTGCGTGGTGGTGGTGACCACGTGGGCGTGCGGCAGCGGGCTGGGGAACAGCCCGGCGGCCACCAGGCCGGCGAAATGCGCCATGTCGACCATGACGTAGGCGCCCACCTCGTCGGCGATGCGGCGGATGCGGGCAAAGTCGATGAACCGCGGATAGGCCGACCCGCCGGCGATGATCAGCTTCGGCCGCTCGGCGCGGGCCAGCGCTTCGAGTTGCTCGTAGTCCAACAGCCCGTCTTCCCGGCGCACACCATACTGCACCGCGCGGAACCATTTGCCCGACAGGTTGGGTGCGGCGCCGTGCGTCAGGTGCCCGCCGGCCGCCAGGCTCATGCCGAGGATGGTGTCGCCCGGCGACAGCAGCGCCAGGAACACCGCCTGGTTCGCTTGCGCGCCGGAGTGCGGCTGCACGTTGGCGAAGCCGCAGTCGAACAGCTTGCAGGCGCGCTCGATCGCCAGCCGCTCGGCCACGTCCACGTGCACGCAGCCGCCGTAGTAGCGCCTTCCGGGATAGCCCTCGGCGTATTTGTTGGTCAGGACCGAGCCCTGCGCCTCCAGCACCGCGGCGGAGACGATGTTCTCCGAGGCGATCAGTTCGATGCCGTCCTGCTGGCGCGCCAGCTCGGCGCCGATGGCGGCGGCCAGCTCGGGATCGGTTTCGGCCAGCGGAGCGGTAAAAAACCGCTGCAGGCTGGTGGCGGGCGACTGCTCGTTCATGCGCCGGGCTTTCCCGCCCCACCCGGTCCGGCCGCCCCCAACTTGGCAACCCGGGCGGCGTGGCGCCCGCCCTCGAAGCCGGTGGCGATGAATGCGTGCAGGCAGTCGAGCGCCACCACCTCGCCGATCAGCCTGGCGCCGAGCGCCAGCACGTTGGCATTGTTGTGCGCCCGGCTGAGACGGGCCGAGGTGACGTCGTGGACCACCGCGCAGCGGATCGCCGGATTGCGGTTGGCGGCGATCGCCATGCCGATGCCGGTGCCGCAGATCAGCACGCCGAACTGCACCTCGCCCTCGGCCACCGCAGCGGCAACGCGCGCGGCATAATCCGGATAGTTGACCGACCGGGTTCCCTTGGTGCCGAGATCGTGCACGACAAAGCCCTCCGTGCGCAGCGCGGCGGCCAGGTGGTCCTTGAGGGCGACGCCCGCATGGTCGGCCCCGAAGGCGACGGCGAGCGGAGGCAGGGTGCTGGTGTCTGACATGGCCGGCTCCTCTAGCATGCGGCCCGCGCGGCACAAACCACCCGAGGCAAATTGACCAGGATCAATGCCCGAAGCCCTCGCCACGCCCCAGATGCCGCGATGCACAGGGGCAAGCCATACGGATTGGTCCACGTCGTTGCCGTGGCGGTACTGGCGTTGCTCCCGCTGCGGGCCGGGGCACAAGAGAGCGGCAATCGCTTCGCCGGCCATGCGTTGGCACAGCGCTGGTGCAGCTCCTGCCATGTGGTCGATCCCACGCAGCAACGTCAGGGTAGCGACGCGGTGCCAACATTTGCGGCAATCGCGGCGATGAAATCGACCACGCCGGCGTCGCTGGTCGTCTTCCTGTTGAACGCCACATGCGCGAATGCCCGACTTGGCTCTTAGCCGCGACGATATCGCCGACGTCTCGGCGTATATCCTCAGCTTGCGTAAGTGACGGACGCTCGCGACGGGGCTGGCGATTGAAGGCCGGCTGGGGCTTCGCCCCAGACCCCACCAAGGGGCGCTGCCCCCCCCATGGTACCATTGGGAACCCCGCCAAGGGCGAGCCCTTGGCGGGGGGTTCCCAATGGTACCATGGGGGGGCAACGCCCCTCTGGCGGGTTTCAGGGCGGCGCCCTGACCTTTATGGGTATCCGCGATCACCCTGACGGAGCATCGAGTCCATGGCTACCTCGACCCTGTTCGAGCCGGTCACCTTCCGATCGGTCACCGCCCGCAACCGCATCGCGGTTTCACCAATGTGCCAATACAGCGCCGTCGACGGTTTGGGCGACGACTGGCACATCCAGCAGCTTGGCGCCAAGGCGGCCGGCGGCGCCGGGATCGTCTTCACCGAGGCGACCCACGTCTCCGCTGCCGCCCGCATCACCGGACACTGCCTGGGCCTGTGGAACCCCCAGCATCAGGCGCTGCTGGCGCGCGTCGCCGCCATCATCACGCGCTGTGGCGCGGTCCCCGGCGTCCAGCTTGCCCATGCCGGGCGCAAGGCCAGCGCGCGCCGCCCCTGGGACGGCGGCACGCCGGTCTCGCCCGCCGAGGGCGGCTGGGTCCCGCTGGCGCCGAGCCCGATCCCGTTCGTTCCCGGCGCGACCGAGCCCACGATGCTCACCCAGGCCGGCATCGCAGAGATCGCCGCGCAGTTCGCCGCGACTGCCCGGATGGCGCGCGAGGCGGGCTTTAAGGTCGCCGAGCTGCACGCCGCGCACGGCTACCTGCTGCATGCGTTCCTGTCGCCGATCGCCAACCATCGCAACGACGCCTATGGCGGCGACCTTGATGGCCGCGCGCGGTTCCTGATGGAGACGCTCGACGCCGTGCGGGCCGAGTGGCCGGCCGAGCTGCCGCTGTTCGTGCGGCTGTCGTGTTCCGATTACCTGCCGGGCGGCCTGACGATCGAGGACACGGTCGCGCTGTGCCGCAAGCTCGCGGCGCGCGGCGACGTGGATCTGATCGACTGCTCCTCCGGCGGGGTTTCGCCGGACGTGCGCATTCCGTCACTGCACCCGGGCTACCAGGTGCCGTTCGCGGAGGCCGTGCGGCACGGCGCCGGCATCGCCACCGGCGCGGTGGGGCTGATCACCGAGGCGAGCCATGCCGCCGAGATCATCGCCAACGGCCGCGCCGACATTGTGCTGCTGGCCCGCGCGCTGCTGGCCGATCCCGCCTGGCCGGCGCGCGCGGCGAAGACGCTAGGGGTGAAGCCGCCGTTGCCGGAGCAGTACGGACGCGCGACGCTGACGTAACCCCGGCGCCGGCCGGTCGGTCGGGATCGCGGGAGGTCGATGTCATCCCTCCGGCCCGGAATGATAACGCTGCCATCATTTCGGGCCGGAGACATCGGCCGCGCGCACCCCTGCGAGCCTCACCTGAGCGCCTGTCATCCCGGGCCGGGTCGAAGGAACGCACGACATGCACACCGCTGCCCGCCTGTCAATCGCGGTAGGGACGCGCATTACTGCGCGCCCCCCGCACAGAGCCGTACGAGCGGCATTCCCGCATACGGCTCCCACCTCGGGTGTTTGACGGCGAAGCGTTGCTCGGGCCAGGGATGGAGGATGCGCGGCTTCGGCAGGAAGTCCTCTGCCAGCCGCTTGATCCGCTCCCACGTCGTCTTGTCGCGCTGCCCGCGTCGCCGAAGCGACCGCCGCCAGAGCCGAACCACGCAGTCGCGGAAAGTCTGGAGAGCACGGATGTTGGTCGGCACCGCGTGATAGGCAAAATACCCGGTGACCACCTGTCGCAGCCACTCCCCTTGTCGGGGGATCGGCTGGTGCATCCGCCGCCGCATTTCCTCCGTCACCGCCAGAAGCTTCGCCTGCAACCGGTCGCGCCGGGATTTCCGCCATAGCAGGAACTTGCCACGTCGCGACTTGCCGCAGATCAAGGTAAAGCCCAGGAAGTTGAAAGTTTCCGGCCTGCCCAGCCCGCGCCTTTCTCTCCGCTCCGCCGCTCGGCGGCCGAATTCGATCAGGCGGGTCTTCTCCGGATGCAGCGTCAGTGCGAACTCTTCCAGACGTGCTCGCATCATTCCGAGGAACCGATGGGCATCGGCCTCGTGCTCGAACCCCACGACGATATCGTCCGCGTAGCGCACGACGATCATGTCGCCGGTGGCCTCCCGCTGTCGCCAGCGGTTGGCCCAGAGATCGAAGACGTAGTGCAGGTAGATATTCGCGAGCAGCGGCGAGATTACCGACCCCTGCCCGGTTCCCCTTTCACTGACAGTTACAACCTCGTCTTCGAGAATACCCGCCCTCAGCCATTTCTGGATCAGGCGGATGATGCGGCGGTCGCCGACCCGGTGCTCCACGAACCGGACCAGCCACTCCTGGCTGACCATATCGAAGAATGACCGGATGTCGGCGTCCAGTATCCAGTTCACCTTGGTGTTGCCGATCCCAACCACCAGGGCATCCAGCGCATCGTGCTGGCTGCGTCCGGGGCGGAACCCATACGAGAACCCGAGGAAGTCTTCCTCGTAGATCGCATTCAGCACCATCGCGACCGCGCGCTGGACAATCTTGTCCTCCAGCGCGGCAATCGCCAGCGGACGCTGTCGCCCATCCGGCTTCGGTATGAACCTCCTCCGGGATGGTTGCGCCCGATACGCTCCCCGATGGACCCGGTCGTGCAGGTCCTCGATCCTGTGATCGAGGTCTGTCTCGTAGTCCTGCCACGTCAGCCCGTCCGCTCCGGGAGCAGCATCCCGCCTGAGGGCATAGAACGCCGTCCGCAGCATCGGGACATCGACATGGTGGAGAAGCGCGGTGAACCTTTCCTTCTTCCTTTCCTTCGCAGCTTTCCGTATGCGGTCCAGCCCCTGTGACACGCTTGCCCGGTCCTGTGCCCGGCGAGTGCGCTGCTGGCCCACATTTCCCTCGGCCCCGGCCCTTGGCTCCACCCGCTCCGCATCCGGTTGCCCGGAGTTGTTCGCAGGCTTCACAGCTACTATGGCCAGGTCTGACTTCTCACCCCCGTGCATCGCCGGCTACGGCTCCTCACCTTCCCGACGCGGACCGGCAGTTTGCGCCACCGGCCAAGAATGAGATCTCTCGGTTCCCGAACAAGAAGCGTCCATGCATGCTGGGGTCTCTGACCGCGCCGGGTCGCCCACCGCTCGCGATAGCGCAGCAGGACGTGTTGCCTTCCAGGTTGGTAACCCTGTCGGCACCCGGGATTTCGGCCTTACGCGGCTCAATGGCCAGCCTGCACGCTCCCCTGCCGACGCTTCGCCCTGCCCCTCGCGGAACACGACGCACGGCGCGGGGCCGGCGTGACTCGCTAGGTCTTCACCGTAGTGGACTTTCACCTCCTGCTCCTTGCCGGTCTCCCGACGCACTACCAGCGGCCCAAAGTCTTGACCCATCGGCTGGTGCTGGGCCGCTGGCATGAGTTTTGGTTTGGGTGCGCCAGGAGGCTGGCGGGTTCCAGCCGGTGGAAGTCCGGCCCAGGTAAGGGGTAGCACCCGCCTGGTAGTGAGTGTTGCGTGAGATTCCGTCGGTGACGGCGGCCACGAAGCGTACACAGCGATTGTGCGGGGTGAGCTATTGAGCCACGAAAGAGACAATGCCACCGAGGCCGAGGCCGTCCAAACAGCCGAAGGCAACATGTGCGGCACCGTCAAGCGAGGCGCCGTCGCTCGGTCGGGGTCGAAGACCTCATCACGCACGAAGGGAACCTGTCGGAACCTGGGAGGTCTCGTGTCTGACCGGACGGATGCTCGTCCGTCCGGCCCGCGTCGGGAAGGCGATGAGCCGAAGCCGGCGATGCACGGGCACGAGAAGTCAGACCCTGTCGTAGTAGCGATGAAGCCCGCGAACGGAACCGGGACACCGGGGATGGAGCGGGTGGAGCGAAGGGCAGGGGCCGAGGGGAACGCGAACCGGCAAAGCACGCACCGGGCACAGAACCGGGAACGTGTGTCACAGGCGCTGGAGCGCGTACGGCAATGCCGCAGGATAGTGCGTGCATCACCGTCACATACCCGAGGTGGGAGCCGTATGCGGGAAAGCCGCACGTACGGTTCTGTGCGGGGGGCGCCCAGTAATGGGCGTCCCTACCGCGATCGCGCGGCCGCCCCCTGCTCCCCTGGGCAACCCCGCGCGCGATACCAGCGGCCCGAAATGGTGGAAGAGTCATCATTTCGGGCCGCTGGTATCAGACCCGCCGACCGGAACGGACTCGGTCGGGATGCTGGCCATCGAAGATGCCACCCGCGCCGTCCCCATCCGAGGTTGCCTTGCCGCCGCCATCGCACGGCCCGGCGGGAAGGCGACGTCGGCGCAGGCGTTGGCGCGGGCCGGCCATTGCGCGCCATGACCCGGCAGCTCCACCTCAATCTGTTCATCCTCGGCCTGGTGCGCCGGGAAAACCCGACCTTGCGGCAATTGCTTGGCTACCTGGCCGGCGCCCGCGGTCATTTCGTCACTGCCGGCACGCCGGAACGGATCGCCGATCTGATCGCCGACTGGTTCCTCGACGGCGCCGCGGACGGCTTCAACCTGATGCCGCCGGTGCTGCCGGCGATGCTGGATGTCTTCATCGCCGAGGTGGTGCCGCTGCTGCAGCGGCGCGGCTTGTTCCGCACCGCCTATGCCGGGGCAACGCTGCGGGCGCATTACGGGCTGACGCGGCCGGACGTGCGCTTCTAGCCCGCTCGTGGTCGCCCGCGGCGGGACCTGGTCCGGCGACCACGGGACGCCGCATGGCGGGCGCGGTGGGCACCACAACGCGGTCGGTCGAGGTGCCGCGATGCGCGGGGCGGTTTGATTCAGGTCAAAGCCAGGGTCATCCGGGGTGACCCAATCTGCCGGAGTATATGATGTGGAGGATATAATGCCCGACGCTGGCACCGAGGCTCCCCCTGGCCTGATCAGCCAGGTCGCCCAGTGGATCACGACGCGGGCACGCGCCAGCGCGGAGATGGCGCGTCTCGCCCGCGGCGACATCGGCGGAATGGCGCGCGACCTCGGCGTCAGCGAGGCCGACCTGCGCGGCGTGCTACCGCTCGGCGCGGACAACACCAAGCTGATGGCGGCGATGATGCGCGCCCGCGGGTTGGATGCGGAACAGGCCGCGCAGCTGTCCGCCGCGGTGATGCGTGACCTGGAACTCACCTGCACCCGCTGCGGCGCGGTCGCGCGCTGCCGCCGCGAACTCGCCGCCGGCACCGCCGAAGCGCATTGCCACGAATTCTGCGGCAATGCCGACACCTTCGACGCCTTGCTGGAGGACCTCGGCAAGGCCTGAACCGCGCCTGAACCGCCGAGGGCGGGCCAGGAGCCTTGCGGGATCGGAAGGGCTGCCGATCGCCACCTGGGCGGCGAACGGCGCGGCGGATCGGCAGGTCCCTATTCGGCGATCGTCTCGCCGGAGCCGCCGAATTCAGCCGGGAAATCCTTCAGCTTGGTCAGCCCGTCGCGCATCGGCAGCACGGTCTCGGCGTAGTTGACATGCACCCCCGGCGTGAAGGCGAGTGTCGGGATCGTTGCCGCGAACACGTTGACCAGGCCGAGCGGCGGATGGTTTGCCATCAGATGACCGCCGCATTTCGCGCAGTACCTGGCGCTGGCTGAGCGGCGTCTTCTGAAACATCGCCACGTGCTCGGCACCGGCCGTGATGCGCACCGCCTCCGGCTTCCACAGGGTGAACGCATTCACCGGGCCGCCAGACCACGAGCGACACGAACGGCAATGACAATAGCCCATCGCCTCCGGCGCACCGCTCACCTGCACCTGGACGGCGCCGCAGAAACAGCTTCCGACGTGAGTCATGTTTTCCCCCTGGTCCGCACATTTTCTTCCTCGGTCGGCATGGCGCCAATCCGCACGTGGACGGAACGAGATGGCGCGCCAGCGTTTACCAACCGGGCTGCCGCCCGGGAAGACGTGCTCGCTCCGCCGCCATCACGGAGGCAACCACCATGGCGCGCCGCCCGGTCCGGACCGGCCCGCGATAATCCGCGGATTCAGAATGTTACACGCAAATCATGCGGTCGTGCATGAGTGATCCCCAGGCTCCGCTGCACGGGGTTGTCACGTCGAATTGATCCGCGCGCAGGCCGGGCGCGGCATGTGATGCGACCGCTACGCCAGCTTTTCCTCCGCCTGCACCAGGAACCGCGGCGTCTCGCCCTGCAGCGCGCGACGGCAATTTTCCACCGCGCGGCGCAGACCGACGCCGCGCCAGGCCGATACCGAGGCCGAGTTGTGCGGCGAGCCGATCACGTTCGGCAGCGTCATGAACGGCTGGTCCATCGCGAATTGTCCATGCCGCACCGGCTCGATCCACCAGGCATCGATGCAGGCGGTGAACCGCGGATGCGCCCGCAGGTGGGCAAACAACGCCGCCTCGTCAATGATCTCGCCACGCGCCAGATTGACCAGGATGGCATCCGGCTTCATCCGCGCCAGCGCCGCCGCGTCGATGACGCCGCGCGTCGCGCGCGACAGCGGCGCGCTGATCACCAGCACGTCGGACGCCGCCAGCAGCGTGTCGAGCTGATCGACGCCGCCGATCCAGTCCACGTCCGCATCGGTGCTGCCGCGCCGGTTGATCGCATGGACCTTCATGCCGATGCCGCGCATCAGCTTCGCGGTCGCTACGCCGATGCCGCCGAAGCCGAAAATGCCGCAGACGCCGCCGGCGAGCATCCGGTTCGGCACGAACTGGTTGAACGCCCCGGCGGCCAATGCGGCGTGTTCCACCAGCAAACGTTTCGCTGCCGCCAGCGCCATCGCCAGCGCGTGCTCGGCCATCGGCTCGGCATAGGCCCCGCCGTTGCTGGCGACCGGCAGTCCGTCCGGCAGATCGCCGAACCGCAGGAAATCGACGCCCGCGGTCATCGTCTGCAACAGGTTTGCGCCGCCGATCAGCGCCTGTTCGTGCGGTTTCAGCTCCTTGGTGTTCCAGATCAGCACTGCCCCGGCGCGGCGCAGCGCTGCCGCGCGGCCCGCATCATCCAGGTCGGGCAGGCAGACCACCTCCCCTGCCCCACCCAACGCCTCGGTCGCGATCGCACGCTGCGCAGCGTCCAGTGCGAACGCCACCACCAACGATCCTGCCGCCATCGCTTGCCCCCTCTGGCAATGATCTCAACCCGGCCGTCGGTCGTGACCCACATCGCGCGTGCGCCGAGCCGACGGGTCGGCCCGCGCCATCGGCGGCCTTGGCCTGCGCTCGATTGCTGCCGCCGAAGTTTATGCAAGCGCTTCGCTTGTCGCAATGGCGCAATGCGCCCGCATCCGCCGGCGCGGGCGATCGGTCGGTTAACGTCCCGCCTGCGGAACGGAGCCGCGACGCCGCGTTCCACCCGCATCGCCGGACCGGCGCGGAAAACTCGCGATGATGACCGCCAGCGCACCGACCAGGAAGACCCCGTCGAAGGTTCCCGCGCCGCCGATCGAGGCAACCGGTGCCCCCAGGCCCTGCAGCTTGTCGAGATTGAGCAGGTCGGCGCCGATCAGACAGCCCAGGCTGCCGCCGATATAGGCGAGCCGCGCGGCCCGCCGGCGCGACAGCAGCAGGGCCACGACGGCCGCCGACAGGGCCGGAACGAAGACAGGCAGCGCGATCCCGACGCCGGGAACCGGGCTGGCCAGGGCGTGGCACACGGCGGCGACGACGATCGTTGCCACCCCGCCACGGACCCACAATTTGTTGCGCGCCAGCAGGTAGATCGACATCAGCGTCGGGATCAGCGCGCCACCGACATTCACGGCGATCACGGTTCCCGGCCACTCGGCTATGACGGGCACCATGTACTGCATGCCGTAGAACGTCACCACCGCTCCCGACACCACGCGCTGGCCAGGCAGCTCGGCGATCGGAATGTTGAAATAACTGCCGAGCAGAGAGCCCAGCAGCAGGAACAGCGCCCCGGCCGCACTGATACCGAGATGCATGTAGGCATACTGCAAGGCGCCAACCTGAAGCAGCACGGCCAGCAGAACAAACACGCCAACCAGGATCGAGAACGACCACGGGGCGAGCGGCAGATACTCAAGCTGACCTTGCTGCACGGCGAAGCCGACGACGGTGTGAAAGTCCGGCATCCGAGTGGCTCCCGCCGTCGGCTTTTTGCGCGGTCGATTATATGATGTCGCCGCGCCTGGCGCCAACGGAACGGCGCGCCATCCCACGTCAGCCAGCGCGGGGCGGCGATGCGGGCGGGCCGCCCAAGGCGATTGCCTTCCGGCGTTGCCGGCGCTGTATAAGCAGGAACCGCGTCCCGCCATCGCGGCGCGGCAAATGTCCGGGGGGACAACGCATGGAACCGCTTATCCTCGTCGAGGCCAGGCCCGGCTGGCGCAAGCTGGTGCTGAACCGGCCGGACAAGCTGAACGCGGTGAATGAGGCGATGCTGACCGCGCTGCTCGCCGCGCTGGACGACGCCGAGGCGGACCGAACCTGCCGCGCCGTGCTGCTGAGCGGGACTGGCCGCGGCTTCTGCTCCGGTCAGGAGCTGGGTCCGACCGTGATCCCGGGCCCCGACGGCCCGCCCGACCTGCGACGCCTGGCCAGCGCCTATCACCATCGCGTGGTGCAGCGCATCCGCGCGCTGAAACTGCCGGTGGTCTGCGCCGTCAACGGCATCGCCGCCGGCGCCGGGGCCAGCTTCGCGCTGGCTTGCGACATCGTGCTGGCGGGCAGCAGCGCGCAGTTCATCCAGGCCTTCGTGCGCATCGGCCTGGTGCCGGATTCCGGCGCCAGCTTCTTCCTGCCGCGCCTGGTCGGCGAGGCGCGCGCCCGGGCGCTGGCGATGCTGGGCGAGCCGGTCTCCGCCGCGCAGGCCGCGGCCTGGGGCATGATCTGGCGCTGCGTCGAGGACGACGCGCTGATGGCGGAGGCCGAGGCCCTCACCGTGCGGCTCGCCGCCGGGCCGGCCGAGGCGCTGGCGCTGATCAAGCGCGCATTCGCCACCGACGCGCTGGCGGCACAGCTCGATCTGGAAGCGGAACTGCAAGGCATCGCCGGGCGCGGCGCGGATTTCGCCGAGGGCGTGCGCGCCTTCCTCGACAAGCGCAAACCCAGCTTCGCGGGCCGCGCCTGATGGATGCCGAGGCGAAAGCGGCGGCTTCCCGCATCAAGCACCGCGTCGGCCTGACGGTTGCGCTGGTGGTCGAGCCGGCGGGCGCGATTGAACGCTCGCTCGGCAAGGCGAAGCGGGTGATCGACCGGCGGTCGCGCGCGTAGGGCGGCTTCAGGCTGACCGGAACGAGGGTACACCTCTCCCGCTCTTCGCGGGAGAGGTCGAGGCGCGAAGCGACGAGGGTGAGGGTGTGCCGCGAGCACCACCCTCACCCGGCGTCGCTCCGCTCGCCGACCTTGGTCCGCCCTTCGCGGCCCAAGCCCGCGAAGGGCGGGAGAGGTGAACGGCTGGCACGACGGTCCCCCTCATGATGACGGCGCTCTACCTGCCCGCCGACTTGCTGCATTGCGTTGGTGGCTGGCCTGCCCTACTGTCGTAATATGTTCGGTTGGATGAAGCGCACGACGATGACCACGAAACCCTCGGACGGGGTGGCTAGGGTGCGCGCGTGTTGAGACTGCCGACATAGCACAACCGATAGGCCCCGCCGGTGACGGACGGGGCCTTTGAGTTTCTGGCACCCGTTCCCCCGGCCCATGTGAAGGAACGCCGTGCCATGAGCCTGAACAACCCCTCGGTCGCGATCGTCGGCGCCACCGGCGCGGTCGGAACCGAGCTGATCGCCTGCCTGGAGCAGCGCGATTTCCCGCTGCGCTCGTTGCGCCTCTATGCCTCGCCGCGCTCCGCCGGGCGGCGCCTGATGTTCCGCGGCGACGGCGTGCCGGTCGAGGCGCTGAGCGAGGCTGGGCTGGCCGACGCCGACATCGCCCTGTTTTCCGCCGGCAGCGGCACCGCGCGCCGCTTCGCCCCGGGCGCGGTCGCGCACGGGGCGGTGGTGGTGGACAACTCCTCGGCCTTCCGCATGGACGCCGGCGTGCCGCTGGTGGTGCCGGAGGTGAACGCGGGCGCCATCGCCTCGCATCGCGGCATCATCGCCAATCCCAACTGCGTGGCGATCATCGCCGCGGTGCCGCTGTGGCCGCTGCATCGCGCGGTCGGCATCAGCCGGGTGATCGCCGCCACCTACCAGGCGGCGTCCGGCGCCGGGGCCGCGGCGATGGCCGAGCTGCGCAGCGCGACCGGCGCCTACCTGGCTGGGCGGGATTTCACGCCCACGGTGCTGCGCCACCCCTACGCCTTCAACCTGTTCAGCCACGACACCGCGGTGGACCCGGAGACCGGCGCCAACGAGGAGGAGACCAAGGTGGCGCGGGAGCTGCGCAAGATCATGCAGGCGCCGCACCTGCCGATCGGCATCACCTGCATCCGCGTGCCGGTGCTGCGGGCGCACTCGATCGCGCTGACGGTCGAACTGGCGCGGCCGATCGCGCCGGCGGCGGCGCGGGAGATTCTGGCGGCTGCACCGGGGGTGCGGATCGTCGATGACGCGGGGGAGAACCACTACCCGATGCCGAACGAGGCGTCCGGCCAGGGCGACGTGCTGGTCGGACGCATCCGGCGCGACGGTAGCGACCCGTCGGGACGGTCGCTGGCGCTGTTCGTGGCGGGCGATCAGTTGCTGAAGGGGGCGGCGCTGAACGCGGTGCAGATCGCCGAGCGACTGGTGGCGTAGCCCGATCGCAAACGGCACGGCCGGGCCACGACCCGTCATCGCGGAGCGATTCGCGATGTAGGGCGGATGAGCGCAGCGTCATCCGCCGGGACCACCCCGGCGGATGACGCTGCGCTCATCCGCCCTACTACCTGTCGGGTGCGAAGTTGGGGGGCTTCTGTTGCCCGGTGCCCCCCGAACCGCGCTTATCGCTTATGCAGCGACAGCGAGCGCCATGTTGTCATTGGCACCTGTGATATGGCCCGATGACGGCGGAACCATGCCGGGCAAAAGATGGGTCTTTACCGCGCGTGTCGAGCCTATTTCGCCCCCATGGCCCGGAGGATCGGAGATCCAACCGGGAGATTGGTGGAGGCGCCGGGTACCGCCCCCGGGTCCACAACGCTTATTCCACGCACCGTTTATCGCCATAGCCGGCAAGCCGGCAGAGGGAATATAGGCGATCGGGCCCCGCGGTGAAAGTGGGGACGCAAAAGATGGAGTCGCCATGCCTCTGACCGAGCAGCAGGAAGCCGAGATCGCGACGTCCCGCGCCCAGCGCGCCGAGACCAGCCGCCCTACGGTGCCGGCGCTGGAGGCGCTGCTGTTCCAGGCGCTGCCGCTGCTGGACCACGGCTTCGTTCGGGTGATCGACTACATGGGCGACGACGCGGCGATCGTGCAGGCGGCGCGCGTCTCCTATGGCCGCGGCACGCGGCGCGTGTCGGAGGATGCCGGGCTGATCCGCTACCTGATGCGCCACCGCCACTCCACGCCGTTCGAGATGTGCGAGATCAAGTACCACGTGAAGCTGCCGATCTTCGTCGCCCGGCAGTGGATCCGCCATCGCACGGCGAACGTGAACGAGTATTCCGCGCGCTACTCGATCCTGGACCGCGAATTCTACCTGCCGGCGCCGGAGCACCTGGCGGCCCAGTCGGCGGTGAACCGCCAGGGCCGCGGCGCGGTGCTGAGCGGCGACGAGGCAGCGCGGGTGCTCGACCTGCTGCGCCAGGACGCGACGCGCAGCTACGACCATTACGTCGAGATGCTGAACGAGGACGCGGACGGGGCTGCGCGTGACCCGGAGCGGCCGGGCTTGGCGCGCGAGCTGGCGCGGATGAACCTGACGCTGAACACCTACACGCAGTGGTACTGGAAGATCGACCTGCACAACCTGCTGCACTTCCTGTCGCTGCGGGCCGACGCGCACGCCCAGTACGAGATCCGGGTCTATGCCGAGGCGATCCTGGAGACGGTCAAAGCCTGGGTACCAATCGCTTATCAGGCGTTCCTCGACTACCGGCTGGGCGCGGTGACGCTGTCGGCGCAGATGCTGGCGGCGGTGCGGCGGATGGTGGCGGGCGAGGCGGTGACGCAGGCCGACAGCGGGCTCAACCGGCGGGAGTGGACCGAGCTGATGGCGGTGCTGGGGAAAGATGGGCCTTGACGGCTATACGCGGATCACGTATGAGTTCATCTATCTTGCATTTCGCCATGCGGTGACGTCCATGTTAAAAAGACGACGCCTTTGTACCTATTCACCGATTGCTATCTGCAAGATGGCGACGTTGCGATTATCGTGCTGTCCAACGGTAAGCACACCATCGAATTGATGGCGGGCATCGCGTTGGTCGGGCGTGTTGCCTCGCTGACTGGTGTCCACATCCAGGGACCCGGCCCTAACGCGGTCGGTGTCGCCGAGTTACGAGCTCTGGCACGATGGGCAAAGGGACAACTCGATGTTGACGAACTCCGGATTGAGGGAGCGGTTCGCACGTCTGGGGCCTGTCCGGGACGCAAACCCATCCCCCTCGTTTTCCGGTGACAAGATATCACTGGTCCTTCGCCTTGTCGGCCCGCTTGATAAGCCAGTCACGGTGGCCAGGAGGCTTTGCGTTGCTGGCCTAACGTTGCGGGCGGCACACAACGCGATCAATCGGCTGGCTGAGCGGCACGTGGCGATCTGCCGAATTGCGGAGGACGCCAGCATCCCTGGTCTCGCCGCTGATCTCAACGAAATGAACGTGCACACATTCCGCCGTCGTCAACTGGATCCCGTCCTGATCGCCGAAGTGCGTACCCGGCATGGTCTGTCGCAGCGCGAGTTTTCGGAGATCATCGGCGTCGAGATCGACACGCTGCAGAACTGGGAGCAAGGACGTAACAGACCAGATGCCGCAGGTATCGACGTTGCTTGCGGTGTTCGACAAAGAATTCCCCGAACTGATCCTTCAGACCATGTTCGACCCCGTGGTGGTAAGGGCCCCCATGATCGTTGTCTTCGGCTCGATCAATCTGGATCTGATCTTCCCCCTGCCCGCCATCCCGCGTGCCGGCGAAACATTGCTCGCCCCCGACATCCGCATCGAACCCGGCGGCAAGGGGGCCAACCAGGCGGTTGCCGGCGCGCGCGACGGGGCGCAGGTGGCGATGGCCGGTGCGGTCGGGCGCGACGCCCTGGCCGCCGGCGCGCTGGCATTGCTGCGCGATGCCAACGTCGATCTATCCCGCGTGGTCGAGGCCGAGGCGGCCACCGGCTGCGCCGCCATCTTCGTCGATCCGCGCGGCGCCAACGCGATCGGCGTCGGCTCCGGCGCCAATCTTGCAGCAACCGCCGCCCAGGTGGAGGACGCGCTGCTCGGCCCCGCCACCACGCTGGTGCTGCAGATGGAGGTGCCGGAGGCGGAAACCGCCTCCCTGATCCACCGCGCCCGTGCCCGCGGGGCGCGGATCATCCTCAACCTCGCCCCGGCCGCCCCACTCGACGTGGCGGCGCTGCGCGCGCTCGATCTGCTGACCGTCAACGAGACCGAGGCCGCCTGGCTCGCGGCCCAGCTCGGCTGCGGCGCGGACGCCGCGGCCCTACGCGGCGTGCTCGGCGTCGATGTGGTGCGAACCCTGGGCGAGAATGGCGCCGATGTCGCCACCGCCGCCGGGGTGCAGCGCGTCCCGGCGCGGCGGATCACGCCGGTGGATACCACCGCGGCGGGCGATTGTTTTGTTGGCGTGCTCGCTGCGGCGCTGGATCGGGGCGCGCCACTCAGCGCCGCGCTGACCCGGGCGAGCACAGCCGCCGCGCTGTGCTGCAGCCGCGCCGGCAGCCAGTCGAGCCTGCCCATGACCGCCGAGATCGACGCTCTGCCGGAGGCGTGGGGACGCTGAACTTCGCCGGGCGGAGAGGGGCGGTGCCGGCCGCCGGCCGAAGGTGGCGGATTGCGCTGCGCTTATCCGCCCTACGTTGGTCCGCCCGGCACTCGGCGCTCAGTTGATGACGATCCGCGGCCCGGTGGCGCGCGCGGTGCCGGCGAGTTTGCTCCACACCGCCTCGGCCACGGCGCGGAACGCCTTGGCCGACTCGCTCTCCGGCGCCGCGGCGACGATCGGCGTGCCGGCATCGGAGGCGGTGCGCACCTCCAGCACCAGCGGGATCTCGCCCAGGAAGTCAGTGCCCTGGCGGGTTGCCTCGGCGCGCGCCCCGCCATGGCCGAACAGCTCGGCGCGGTGGCCGCAATTGGGGCAGCAGTAGAAGCTCATGTTCTCCACCAGCCCGAGCACGGGCACGTGCACGCGTTCGAACATTTTTATCCCGCGCCGCGCGTCGATCAGGGCGATGTCCTGCGGGGTGGAGACGATCACCGCCCCGGTCAGCGCCACCCGCTGCGCCATGGTCAACTGCGCGTCGCCGGTGCCGGGCGGCATGTCCACCACCAGCACGTCCAGCGCACCCCAGTCCACCTGGCCCAGCATCTGCTCCAGCGCGCCCATCACCATCGGGCCGCGCCAGATCATCGGCGTCTCCTCCTCGACCAGGAAGCCGATCGACATGCATTTGACGCCCCAGGCCTCCAGCGGCTGGAGCTTTTCGCCCTTCACCTCCGGCCGGCGGGCCAGTCCCAGCATGCGCGGCAGCGACGGGCCGTAGATGTCGGCGTCCAACAGGCCGACCTTGTGGCCGGCCAGCGCCAGGGCGACCGCGAGATCGACCGCCACGGTCGATTTGCCGACCCCGCCCTTGCCCGAGGCCACGGCGACGATCGCCTTCACCTCGGGCAGCAGCAGGGCGGCTTTCTGCCCGTGCCCCGCCGCTTGCGGCCCGCCATGCCGATGGCCACCCTCCTGGTGGCCGCGCTGCGCCGCCGCCGGCGCGGCCGCCGGCGCCGCCGCCTGGGGCGGTTTTTGCGCGGTCAGTACCACCGCGGCGTTCACCACCCCCGGCTGGCGGGCCAGCAGGGTTTCGGCCGCCTTGCGCACCGGCTCCATCTTCGCCGCATGCGCGCGGTCGGTGAGCAGCGCGACCTGCACCAGGCCGCCGCGGACCTCGATCCCCTCGATCAGGCCGGCCGCGACGATGTCCCGCCCGCTCGCCGGGTCGGTGATCGCGCGCAACACCGCGCGCAGCAACTCCGACGATGGCGCGCCGCCTTCGCCCGCACTCATCCCCCGATCCTCAATCTCAATGTGCTCATTTGCTTGCAAACCTCTTCCCGGCGGTGAATATGCGCTCGCCATCCCGACGCGGCGCGTTCGGTGCTGCATATGGCGTATGATGGCCAGCCCGCCAACCGCGGGCAGCCGTCTCGGGCGGACACACCACGGGAGCATCCCACCGTATGCCTTGGAACACTGGCGGCCCTGGTCCATGGGGATCCTCGGGTGGATCGTCCGGCGGCTCGTCCGGCGGCGGCGGCGCGGGCGGCGGCGGCTCATCGGGTGGTGGCGGCGGGCGCCCTGGCGGCGGGCCGGGCGGGCCGTGGGGGTCCGGCGGACGGCCGGGCGGCGGGCAGGTCCCCGACCTGGATCAGCTCATCGCGCAGCTCCAGGCGTTCATCCGCGGGCTGCTTGGCCGTGCCGGCGGGCCGGGCGGACCCCGCCCGGGCGGCCGACGCGGCCTGGCACTGCTCGGCATCGCCGTCGTCGCGGTCTGGCTCGCCAGCGGCTTCTATCGCGTGGAGCCGGACGAGCAGGGCGTGGTACTGCGCTTCGGCGCCTTCACCCGCACCACCCTGCCGGGGTTGAACTACCACCTGCCCTGGCCGGTCGAGCACGTTGAGGTCGTCCCGGTCACCCGCGTCAACCTGATCGAGATCGGCTACCGCTCCGCCCCCGGCGGCGCCCGCGTCGAGGCCGGCCCCGATGCCGGCGGGCGCGAGGTGTCGCAGGAAAGCCTGATGCTGACCGGCGACGAGAACATCCTCGACCTCGATGTCGCGGTGCTGTGGCGGGTCGCCGACGCCAAGCAGTACCTGTTCGACACGCGCTATCCGGATGCGATCGTCAAGGCGGTGGCGGAAAGCTCGATCCGCGAGGTGATCGGCCGCACGCCGATCCAGCCGGCGATGACCGAGCGGCGCGCGCAGATCGCCGCGGATGTGCAACATCAAACGCAGCAGATCCTGGACCGCTACCAGGCCGGCATCGAGATCACCCAGGTGCAGATCCAGAAGGCCGATCCGCCGGCCGCCGTGATCGAGAGCTTCCGCGACGTGCAGCGCGCCAACACCGACGCCGAACGCCTGCGCAACGAGGCGGAATCCTACCGCAACGATATCGTGCCGCGCGCGCATGGCGATGCCGGACGCATCGTCGCCGAGGCCGAAGGCGCCAAGCAGGCGATCGTCGCCAGCGCGCAAGGCGAGACCAAGCGCTTCCTGTCGGTGCTCGCCGCCTATCAGCAGGCCAAGGACATCACGCTGTCGCGGCTCTACATCGAAACGCTGGAGGATGTTCTGGGACATGCCCACGTCACCGTGCTGGACGACAAGCTGAAGGGGGTGCTGCCGCTGCTGCCGCTCGGCGCGGACGCGATGGCGGCCCCGGCCGCACCAGCCAGGCCGGCCGCATCGCAGGGAGCCAGCAAATGACCCTCTTTGGCACAGGCGGCGGCGCAAACCGGGTCGGCATCGTGGCCCTCGCGGCGGCGATCGTGCTCGCCGTGGTGGCGGATGCGTCGCTGTTCACCGTCGAGCAGACCGAGCAGGCGCTGATCACCCAGTTCGGCCGGCCGGTGCGGGTGATCCAGCAGCCCGGCCTGCACGCCAAGATCCCCTTCGTGCAGACGGTGATCCCGTTCGACAAACGATTGCTGGCGCAGGAACTGCCGGGCGAGGAGGTGATCCTGGGGGATCAGCGCCGGCTGATCGTCAACTGCTTCACGCTGTACCGCATCGTCGATCCGCTGCGCTACTACCAGTCGGTCGGCGCGCTGCAGAACGCCATCCACGCACGCATGAACTCCATCGTCTCGTCCAGCCTGCGCCGCGTGCTGGGCAACAACGCGCTGCTCGACGTGCTGTCGGCCGATCGCGAGCGGATCATGACGACGATCCGCACCCAGGTGAACGGCGAGATGACCAGCTTCGGCGTGGCGATCGTCGACGTGCGCATCCGCCGCGCCGACCTGCCGCCGGAGAACACCCAGGCGATCCTGCAGCGCATGCAGTCCGAACGCCAGCGCGTCGCGGCACAGGCGCGCGCCGAGGGCGCGGCGACGTCGATCCGCATCCATGCCGACGCCGATCGCGAGCGCACGGTGCTGCTCGCCGAGGCGCGTGCCCAGGCCGACCAGCTCCGCGGCGAGGGCGAGGCGACGGCGATCAAGCTTTACGCCGACGCCTATGACAAGGACCCGCACTTCTACGGGGTCTGGCGCACGCTCGAGGCCTATCGCACCAGTCTGGCAACGGGCCAGACGCGGCTTGTGCTGACGCCGGGCGATGCGATCCTGCGCTATCTGCAGGCGCCGCCCACGCCGCCGGGCCAGCCGACCGCGCCGGGCCAACCGGCGGCGACCGAACAGAAACAGTAAGACCGTTGTCAGCCGCGGGGACGCGGCCCATATCGCGCAAACCCCATATCGCGCCAAGCTCCAGGGAATTTTCGTCGATGTCACGTTGCCTGTCTCGTTCGGTCCGCACCGCCCTTGCCGTGGCGCTCGCGCTGCCGCTGGTCAGCCTGCCGCCGGTCCTCGTGCCGGCGCCCGCCGCGGCGCGCGGGGCACCGGACAGCTTCGCCGACCTGGCGGCGAAGCTGCTGCCGGCGGTGGTCAACGTGGCATCCTCCACCAAGGTGGCATCCCACGGCGGCGGTCTGGGGCCGGATTTCCCGGTGTTTCCCCCGGGCTCGCCGTTCGAGCAGTTCTTCAAGGACTTCCTTGACCGCAACCGTCCTGGTGGCCAGGGCGGCAAGCCCAGCCAGCCGGCACCGGAACGGCGCATGCAGAGCCTCGGCTCCGGTTTCATCATCGATCCCTCCGGCATCATCGTGACCAACAATCACGTCATCGATGGCGCCGACGAGATCACCGTGACCTTGCAGGACAACACCTCGCTGAAGGCCACGGTGATCGGCCGCGACGATCGCGTTGACATCGCGGTGCTGCGGGTGAAGCCCGACAAGCCGCTGCCGGCGGTGTCGTTCGGTGATTCCAATGCCTCGCGGGTCGGCGACTGGGTGCTGGCGATCGGCAATCCGTTCGGCCTCGGCGGCAGCGTGACCGCTGGCATCGTCTCGGCGCGCGGGCGCGACATCCGTCAGGGCCCGTATGACGACTTCATCCAGACCGACGCCGCCATCAACAAAGGCAATTCCGGCGGCCCGCTGTTCAACATGGACGGCGAGGTGATCGGCATCAACACGGCGATCTACTCGCCCTCGGGCGGCTCGATCGGCATCGGCTTCTCGATCCCGGCCAACGAGGCGAAAACCGTGGTGGCGCAGTTGCGCGACTACGGCCACGCGCGCCGCGGCTGGCTGGGTGTGCGGATCCAGCCGGTGACGGCCGAGATCGCCGAGAGCCTGGGGCTGCACGACACCATGGGATCGCTGGTGGCCAGCGTGCTGCCGGGCGGGCCGGCGGAAGCGGCGAAGATCCACAACGGCGACATCATCCTGAAATTCAATGGCCAGGAGGTGAAGGAGAACCACTCCCTGCCCCGCATCGTCGCCGAGACCGCGATCGGCACCGAGGTGCCGGTGACGCTGCTGCGCGACGGCAAGCAGGTCACGGTGACGGCCAAGGTCGGCGAACTGCCCGACGACGAGAAGCTGGCCGCGGCCGACGGCAAGGGGGGAGGCACGCCAGAGCAGGCCACCACCAAGCCGACGCCGATCGCCGGCCTCGGGCTGTCGCTGACGCCGATCACGCAGGATGCCAAGGACAAGTACCAGCTTGGCGCGGACCAGAAGGGCGTCGTTGTCACCGACGTCGCACCGGACGGTCCAGCCGCGAACCGCGGGCTGAAGCCGGGCGACGTGATCGTCGAGGTGCAGCAGGAACCGGTCAGCACCCCGGCCGACGTGCAGAGCCGCGTGGATAGCGTCCGCAAGCAGAACCGCAAATCGGTGCTGATGCTGATCCAGCGCCAGGACAACCTGCAATGGGTGCCGGTGCCGCTCGGGACGGATGCGAAGAAGGCCAGCCCGGGCTGAAATCGGGCGGCATGGGGCGGCTGATCGGCGCCCGCGACAGTGTGGACGGCCGGGCGTGACCGGCCGGGCGGCGCGTCGCCTCGCGCCGCCAGCTTCGTGCGGCCGGATATCTCGATCTGGCACCTGGTCGAACCGTCTGCTGACGCTGCGTCAGCGCAACGCGTAGTCGGCCCAGCCGATCCATTCGTGCGCCGCGTCATAGGCGAGCTGCCAGCCGGCGAGCTTCGGCAGGAGGTTGAACGACGAAAGGCCCGGATCCGGGTCGATCTGCACCGGTGCCGGAATCACCTTGATCCCGAAATGATGAAACGCCAGCAGTGCCCGCCGCATGTGCCAGGCATGGGTCACCAGATAGATCGTGTCGATGCCGTTCGCCCGCAGGATCCGGGCTGAATACGCCGCATCCTCCCAGGTGTCGCGCGAATGCGGCTCGACCCAGCGCACCGGTGTCTGGAATTGCTCGCGCAGGCTCTGTTCCATCACCCCGGCCGCCGGCGGATCGCCGGCGCGCAGCACGCCGCCGGCGAGCAGGATCGGCAGTTGCACCCGGCGGAACAAGGCGCTGCCGGCCCGCTCGCGCGCCAGCGTCAACTGGCCGGGACCGAACCCCGGAGCCTCGCCGCCGTAACGGACGATCGTGGCACTGAGAATGACGATGGCGCCGGGCTTGCCCGCATCCGACGGCAGATGTTGCTCCAGGGCCACCAGCAGGGCGCCGCCAAACAACGGCATCGACAGCACGAGAAGCAGGATGCAGCTCGCCGCGGTCAGCAGTGCGCCAATGCGGCGATGCCAGCGACGCACGACCAACCCGGCCACCGCCAGCAGCGGCAGATTGGTCGGCGGGACCAGCAACGCGATCAGCATCCCCTTCAGGGAAACGCCCCTCCGGCCGCGGGCTTGCGGTCGCGTGGACCAATCGGCGGGCCAAGCCGGTTCAGCACAAGCGACAGCCCGTCGGCCAGTGCCATCGGCCGGGCGAGGCCGAGCGCCTGGCGGGCCAGATCGGGCGAGCCTACGGAGTGGTGGATCCCGCCGGCGCGCGATGGCGCATGACGGATGTCGGGGGCCACGCCGAGGAGCCTGGCGATCGTGTGGGCCAACCCGGTCACGCTGGTGGCAATGCCGGTGCAGACGTTGAAGACGCGGGCATCCGGCGACATCGGCGCGTCAGGCGGGCACCGCGCCATGGCGGCACGCAGCGCGGCCACCACGTCGGCGACGGCGATGAAGTCGCGGGTCTGCCGGCCGTCGCCGAAAATCTCGATCGGCGCGCCGCCGCGCAGCCGATCGCAGAAGATCGAGACCACGCCGGCATAGGGCGAACGCGGGTCCTGGCGCGGACCGTAGACGTTGAACAAGCGCAGGCCGATCGTCGGCACGGCGTGGACCTGGCTCGCCACCGCGGCGTGCAGCTCGCAGGCGTATTTGTCGGCGCCGTAGGCCGACAGCGGGCGCTTCGTCGCGTCCTCGGCGATCGGCAGGCGCGCGCAGTCGCCGTAGACCGCGGCCGATGAGGCATAGACGACCGGGACCGGCCGGGGCTCGCGGCGCAGCGTGTCGAACAGCGTGATCGTGCCGGTCAGGTTGGTCCGATGCGTGCCGAGCCAGTCCTCGATCCCGCTGGCGACCGAAGCGATGGCGGCAAGATGGAAGCAGCCGTCCACGCCGGCGACGGCGGCTTGCAGCGCGGCCGGGTCGGCCACGTCGCCCTCGATCAGCTCCGCGCCGGCCGGCAGGTTGGCGCGCCGGCCAGTGGACAGGTTGTCGAGGACGCGCACGGCGTGGCCGTCGCCAAGCAGCGCTTCGCAAAGATGCGAGCCGATGAACCCGGCGCCGCCGGTGACGAGGCAGGTCGATCGCGCCATGCGGCGGGACTAGCCCGGAACGGGCGGCAGTGCCAATGGGATGTGGTGGGGCGCTGGAGACGGATGGGCTTGCCTGGCAGGCCGCGTTGTGTTAGTGGTTATAACGAGAACAGCCAAAGCGCCGCACCATGCCCGCCGCCCCGCTTTCGTTCGACGAGATCAAGCTGCCGTTCATCTTCGTCCCGCACGACGCGCCGGAACCGACCGAGTGGCTGCAACGCCACCCGGACCGTATCAAGCTGCCGGCGAGCTTTGTGCCGCAGGCGCCTAGCGACCGCCGGTCCGATCATCGGGTGGCTGGAGCCCAGCCGCCTGCCCACGGCAGCTCGACCGGCGGACCAGCGGCAACGTCCGGCCCGAGCAGGCCAGTGCCACAAGCCGACAACGGCAGTTTCGCGGAGACGCACGCGACGCCTGGCAACGCGTTGCCATCCGGCGATCCGACCGCGGCCTATCGCATGGCGAATGGCGCGTTGGAAACGACGGCGAGCAGCTACGCGTCCGACCGTCCGATCCGGCCCGACTCACGGCTTGGATCTGCCTCGGCGGACGCAGCGACCGCTTCGGACTGGCTGCGCGCCGATGCCACGCCGACTGAAGATCGAGCAGCGCCCGGTCCCGGGTCGCATGATCCGAACCAGCAGGAGGCGCTGAGCGTTTTTGAGCGGATGTTCATCTCGTCTGACATGGCAGCCAGTGCGAAGTCTGTTCTATCGAACTTGACGAATGCTGCGTTTTCTTCGTCGCAAATAGATGAGATTTACGACGAGGTGATTCGACACATTACTTTCGACCAAGCTAAGAAATTCGCGTCGATTAATCCCAGCAGCAGGCCAATCATCCTGACTCCGGAGCAGCTAGATATCGTGCAAGGCGAATTACATAACTTGACACCTGATGTGCGAGGCCAGGCTCATGAGCAATTCAAACGCGCAGTCCAGAGTGGTAGAGTTACCTGTCCACAATGCAAGGGCTAATGATCATGGCAAAGCGTGGATGGGGATATTTTTTTACTGCTCTCTTGGCCATGTGTGTTTTTGCCAACACATTACAGGAAGCCGCACGGTGGCATGTCGCATTACAGCACTTCCATGGGGTGGATCTCGAATTTTATAGCGGACAGATTTCCGACTATCTTCTTTGTTTTGCTCCGAGCCAAGCCTATATGTTGGTCTACACGATAGATTTACGTGACGCTCTCTCCAGTCTGGGCCCCGTGACAAGAGAGATCTCGAAAGGTACTCTATTCTTGTTGCTCGCGGTACCTACGGTGTTTCCACTCCGACGACTGCTGAGTGCTGTCCAAAATCGAGCCGGCTTGCTGGCATCTATTCTCGTGTATATCGCTATTTCGGCGGTGGCATTCGTTATATTGACGTGGCTCACCTTCCGGATCTAGCCCATCTTATACCAGCAGGCGAAAGGATTGACCCATCGGCGCCGCGCTCTCGTCATGCCGGCGAAGGCCGGTATCCACGACTTTGCTTGCTGCACGAAGGCAAGTCGTGGATGCCGGCCTTCGCCGGCATGACGATACGGGGACGACCGGAGAGTTGATCATTCGGACGCCTGGTATTATTCACCGCATAGCAGGGATTCTCTGACGGGCATGGTACAAACGTCTGTAATCGCATAAAGATTGGTTATCGACGCCACTCTCAATGTCCGGACAGAATCGTACTCGTAATGACAGTCATTGCCGGGAAGTCTCCTCGCGAGATTTCGCAGCAGGGTGATCATGGCAAATACCGACCTGCGGAGGGATCGACCCATCAGCGCTACGCCAATGTCATGCCGGCATGCACTGGGCGGGCGACCCGGGCGCCGGCAAAGAGTTGATCGTCCGGACGGTTGGCATAGGTCAGGTCGCGTAGAGGCAGAAGGCAGATCGCCTGCCACATTCAAGATCGTTGAAAGGAACTTCAAAGTGGACGTTTTCGCTACCCGGAATGACAGGTTTGTGCGAGCCGACAACGACCGGCCGCGGATGATCGCGGCGGTACACGCCAAGCCGGGCCTGGGGGGATGCTGACGATGCGCCTCGGCCGCCTCCCCCACAACCCCGCCGCGGTTGCGGCGGCGCCGTCGCTGGCAACCCACCACTACGCCGTCATGGCGCCCCCCGACCGGCTGGTTCGCGCCGGCGTGGCGTTCACTCCGCAACTGCGCAACAACGATACGCTGCCGGTCTGCACGTCGGTCGGGCTGCTGAACGGCGCGCTCGGCGTCGAGGCGTTGAACACCAACGGCGATCTTGCCATTGCCGAGGGAGTGGAACTGCCGTTCTACGCCGGCTGCGTCGGATGCGCGCCGACCGTGGCGGCGATCGCGGCGACCGACGGCGCCGTACTGCTGGAGGTACTGCGCCGGCAAGGCAACCTCGGCTTCGCCATCGGCGCTGCGGCGCCGCTGTCGGCCGACTTCGCCGCCATCCCGGTGACCGACCGCGCCGGCCTTGCCAACGGCATGGCCCTGCTGGGCATCGGTTACTGGGGCGTCGATCTCTACGAGCGCGACATGGACACGCCGTGCGATGAGCCGTGGGACGACGACGGCGCCTCGCCCGGCGCGCTGGTCGGCGGCCACTGCCTGGTCGCCTGGGACTACGCCGGGCTCGGCGATACCGATACCGGGCGCCTGGCGACGTGGGGACGGTTGCAGTCCTTCACCTGGCGATGGGCGCGGTCACGGCTGCGCGAGGCCTACGTGCTACTCTGGCCGCAGCTCCAGCTCGCGGATGGGACCAACTGGGCCGGCGTGGACATCGAGCGGCTGCGGGCGGACGTCGAACGGTGGGGTGCGGGCAATACTCAGGCCTGATCGCATCGGAGCAAGGTCGGGCCGGCGCGGCGCAAGCTGCCGCCGCGCCCGACAGTGCCGCGGGCGCGCCAGCCAACCCGGACCGGTGATGCCTCATCGCTGATTGGCCGGCGCCAACAACGGCCACAGGTCGGCCCGCCAGCGCAACGCGATGCCCAGCGTGGCCGCCAGGCCGATGCAGCAATACACCGTCACGGTCGGCACGAAAGCGATGCGGTCGATCAGCGCGCCGGCCGGCAGCAGACCCAGCGGCAGGCCATAGATCGCGAACATGCGCACGCCCATCACGCGGCCGCGAAAACGCGGGCCGGCACTGTGCAGCAGCATGACCGCCATCGGCACCATGCTGAGGCTCTGTGCGAAACCGGCCAACACCAGCATCGCGCTGCCGCCGCCAACCGTCGGCATCCGCACGAACACCAGCAGCATCGCGTACCACACCATGGCGAAGACCAGCATCATCCGTGCTGGGCGGATCAGCCGGCTGGCCACGCTGATCGCGATCGAGCCCAGCAGCGCGCCGCTGGCAAAACTGGCGACCAGAAAGCCGAGCCCGGTCTGATCGATATGGTAGATCTCGCGCGCGACATAGGGCAGCAGCCCGCTGGTCAGCGGGAACGCCGTCAGGTTCACCAGGAACGCCAGCCACATCGCCGCCAGCGAGCACGGCGTGTCCCACACATAGGACAGCCCCTCGCGCAGGTCGCGCCACATCGAGGCCGGCACCGTGTCAACCGCCGCATGGCGCGAACGCGCCGCACCCACCCCCAGAGTCAGCAGGAAGCCCGCCAGGTAGAAGCAGGTGATCGCCAGGTAGGCGCGCCCCATGCCGACCGCCGCGAACAATCCCGCCCCGGCCAGCGAGCCGACCACCCGCGCCGAATCCGAGGTGGTGCGCGCGGCGCCCACCGCGGCGGTGAACCGGTCGGCCGGCATCGTCTCGGCCACCAGCGCGTTGCGCATCGCCAGATCGGAGGAACGGATCATGCCGGACAGCGCGGCGATGATGAACACCGCCGCCGCGTCCAGCCGGCCGCTGAAGGCGAGGCCCATCAGCGTCGCAGCCAGCACGGCATAGCACGCGCGCATGGTGCAGAGAACGGTTCTGTGGCCGATCCGATCGCCCACCATGCCGATCACCGGCGCGAACAAGGTGCCGAGATACTGGATCGAGGCGAAGGCGGTGAGCAGCACGACCGAGCCGGTCGCGACCAGCACATACCAGCCGAGGATCACGTTCTCCATCTCGAAGCCCCAGGAGGTCAGCAGGTCGGCCGGGTCACTGGAACCGAAAGCTGCGGACCTGGAACGGCGCCAACAGCGAGAGCCCGACCATCGCGGTCAACCTGTCCCGTACACGGAACGGCCCGCGCCGGCGACAACATCCCCCCGCGCGATGACGATGCCTCGCCCGCTGCAAATGACGTTCCCCCAAAGCCCGGCCGCGCCGGCCAGTTGCAACGAAGGTTACGCCGAGATCAACGCGCCACTCAATGTCGCGCCGACGCCGGGCAGCGGTTGCACGCAAGCAAGGCCGGGGCTTCGCCCCGGACCCCACCAAGGGGCGCTGCCCCTTGGATCCCCGCCAAGGGCGGAGCCCTTGGAACCCTTCACTGGGAGTGTGGGGAGGGGAAGGGGGCGGGTGGGCGAGGCGATGGGGCGCCGTCCGGCGTGCCGGACGGCGCCCCTCTGCCTCGCCCACCCGCCCCCTCCCCCTCCCCACACTCCCAGTCTATGGAGTCCAGAGGCCGCTGCCTCTGGTGGGGGTCCAGGGGGCAAAGCCCCCTGGCGGGTTTCAGGGCGGAGCCCTGACCTTGCTTGCGTGCAACCGTTGCACGGCGCCGGTGACCTTGACTCCGTGCCTGCCCTGTCGGTTCATCGCAGTGGCCAGCGTGGCGAGGGAGGATATGGCCCAACCAAGCAAACAGTTCGCCAGTTTTGCCGAGGCCGTGCGCGACATTCCCGATGGCGCGGTCATCGCCTTCGGCGGCTTCGCCATGCCTGGCGTGCCGTACAACCTGATCAAGGCGCTGCATGAGCAGGGTGCCAAGAACCTGACCTGCATCGCCAACACCACCGGTGGCGCGCAGCTTCCGCGCATGCCCGACATCGGCATGCTGGTGGAAAACGGCCAGGTGAAGAAGGTGATCTGCGCCTTCACCGCGGCGACCCGCGCCTCCGACGTGCTGCCCTTCACGCGAATATTACGAGTCCGGCGAGGTCGCGGCGGAGCTGGTGCCGCAGGGCACGCTGGCCGAACGGCTGCGCGCGGCGGGCGCCGGCATCCCCGCCTTCTACACGCCGACCGCGGTCGGCACCGAGCTGGCCGAGGGCCGCGAGACCAGGGTGATCAACGGGCGCGAATACCTGCTGGAATACGCGCTGCCGGTGGATTACGCTTTCGTGCGCGCCACGCGGGCCGACACGTTCGGCAACCTGCAATTCCATCGCGCGCAGCGGAATTTCAATCCGGTGATGGCGACCGCGGCACGCGTCACCATCGCCGAGCTGGACCAGGACATCCTGCCGGCCGGCGCGATCGATCCGGACGCGGTGCATCTCTCCGGCATCTTCGTGCATCGGCTGGTGCGCGTGCCGCCGCCGCCCGAGGGGACTCTGGCCACGGAAACGCGAGGAGCGCCGGCGATGAGCGCCAGCCGGGGCCTGAGCCGCCAGCAGATGGCGGATCGCATCGCGCGGGAATTCCAGGACGGCTGGATCGTCAATCTTGGCGTCGGCATCCCGACGCTCTGTTCCAACACCGACATCGGCGACCGCCACGTCATCTATCATTCCGAGAACGGGATCATCGGCTACGGACCGATCGCCGCGCCGGGCGAGGAAGACCTGAACCTGGTCAACGCCGGCGGGCAGAACGTGACGCTCAATCCTGGGGCGGCGGTGGTGCACCATGCCGACAGCTTCGCCATCATCCGCGGCGGACGCATCGACGTCACCGTGATGGGCGCCTATGAGGTTGCCGGCAACGGCGACTTCGCCAACTGGAAGGTGACGGGGGCGAAGGGCGGCGGCATCGGCGGCGCCATGGACCTCGCGGCGTGCGCGCAACGCGTGTTCATCGTTCTGGAGCATGTCACGCGCGATGGCGCCCCGCGGCTGGTGGAACGCTGCGCGCTGCCGGTGACGGCGCGCGGGGTGGTGAAGCTGGTGGCGACGAATTACGGGCTGTTCGAGCCGACCGGCGATGGGTTCCTGCTGCGCGAGATCGCGCCGGGGTTCACGGTCGAGGAGATCCGCGCGGCGACCGGGGCGAAGCTGATCGTGCGGGGCGACGTGCCGCCGGTCGGCGGCGGATCGCCGCGCTGACGCCAGGTTTCGCCGCGCAGCGGCGGAGGCGGGCTCGTCACAGCTCCTCGACCCGTTCCACCCCCGGCAGGATCTTCATCGCCTGCGCCAGTTTCGGCGAGACGTTGAAGCCGCCGGGCAGCGCGATCTCCACCGATTGTTGCGCGCCCAGCCGCGGCACCAGGAAGACGCGGCCCTTGCCCCTGCCCTCGCGGCCCAGCAGGTCGCGGATATGCGGCACGGCGGCCGTCTCCTGCAGCCAGATGCGCATCCCGGCACCGGCGTTGGCGGCCGCCTGGTCGAGCGGCTCCACGGCTTGCGCGGTGATCCGGAACGCCTCGCCCTGGAATTGCAAATCCGCCGTCACCAGCAGGTTCGTGCCATTGGTCACCAGGTCGCGGGCGGTGGCCAGGGTTTCGGCAAACAGGGTAACCTCGGTGGAGCCCGAGGCGTCGGAGATGCGCACCCAGGCCATGCGCTTGCCGGTGCGGGTGATGCGTTCCTTGGTGCCGACGACATTGCCGGCGAGGCGCACGCGGGTGACGCCGGCGCGCGCCCGCGCCTCGACCTGCGCGCAGGGTGTGACGCCGAGGCGCCGCAGCACCTGCACATAGGCGTCCAGCGGATGCGCGCTGAGATGGAAGCCGATGGCCTCGGCCTCGAACGCCAGGCGCTCGATCATCGGCCAGTCCGGCATCTCGGGCAGGCGTAACGATTCCACCTTGCCGGCATCGCCGAACAGCCCGATCTGGCCGGATGCGGTTTCTTCGGCCTGCGCCTGGGCGCGCCGCAGGATCGTTTCTGCCCCGGCAAACAACCGCGCGCGGTTGGGTTCCAGCCGGTCGAATGCGCCGGCCTTCGCCAGGTTCTCGATCTGCATCTTGTTGAGCTGGCGCGGATCGACCCGCGCGGCGAGGTCCGCCAGATCGGCGAAGGGACGATCGCCGCGCGCCGCCACCACCGCCTGCATCGCCGCCATGCCGACCTTCTTCACCCCTGCCAGCGCGTAGCGCACCGCCAGCGTGGCGTCGTCCTGCGGTTCCACGGTGAAATCGGCAGCGGATCGATTGATGTCGGGCGGCAGGATGCGGATCGCGGCGCGCTCGGCCTCCTGCTTCAGCGCCGCCAGCCGGTCGGTGTTGGTCACCGCGAGGCTCATGCAGGCGGCGATGAACACCGCGGGATGGTTCGCCTTCAGCCAGGCGGTCTGGTAGGCGATCAGGGCGTATGCCGCGGCGTGTGATTTGTTGAAGCCGTAATCGGCGAACTTCGCCATCAGCTCGAACACCTCGGTGGCCTTGGCCGGGTCGATGCCGCGCCCGGTGGCGCCCTTGATGAAGGTCTCGCGCTGCGCCTCCATCTCGGCGCGGATCTTCTTGCCCATGGCGCGGCGCAGCAGGTCGGCCGCGCCCAGGCTGTAGCCGGCCATGCGCTGGGCGATCTGCATCACCTGCTCCTGGTAGACCATGATGCCGTAGGTCTCGGCCAGGATGTCGGTCAGCTCGGGGTGCGGCGCCTGCCAGGGCTCGCCGTGCTTGCGCCGGCAGTAGTCGGGGATGTTGCCCATCGGGCCGGGGCGATACAGCGCCACCGCGGCGATCAGGTCGTCGAACCGGTCCGGCTTCATTTGGCGCAGCACGTCGCGCACGCCCTGGCCTTCCAACTGGAACACCCCGCCGGCATCGCCCTTCTGCAGCATCTCGTAGGTCTTGGCGTCGTCCAGCGGCAGCCGGTCGATGTCGATCTCCTGGCCCAGGCCGCGCAGCATGTCCTTGGCGCGCTGCAGGATGGTCAGCGTGGTCAGGCCGAGGAAGTCGAACTTCACCAGCCCGGCCTGCTCGACGTATTTCATCGAGTATTGCGTGACCAGGTAGTCGGAGCGCGGATCGCGGTACAGCGGCACCAGCTCGTGCAGCGGGCGGTCGCCGATCACCACGCCGGCGGCGTGCGTCGAGGCGTGGCGGTACAGGCCCTCCAACTGCAAGGCGATCTCCAGCAGGCGCTGGATGCTTTCGTCCTCGTCGCGCAACTGTTGCAGCCGCGGCTCGCGGTCGATCGCCTGCTGCAACGTCACCGGGGCGGCGGGGATGTTGGGGATCAGCTCGGCGACGCGGTTCACCTGGCCGAACGGCAGGCCGAGGACGCGGCCCACGTCGCGCACCACGGCGCGCGCCTGGAGTTTGCCGAACGTGATGATCTGGGCGACCCGGTCGGCGCCGTATTCGTTGCGGACGTAGTCGATGACCGCGTCGCGGCCTTCCTGGCAGAAATCGATGTCGAAATCCGGCATCGACACACGCTCGGGGTTCAGGAACCGCTCGAACAGCAGGTTGAAGCGCAGCGGATCGAGGTCGGTGATGGTCAGTGCCCAGGCCGCCACCGAGCCGGCGCCGGAGCCGCGGCCGGGACCCACGGGGATCCCGTGGCCTTTCGCCCATTGGATGAAGTCGGCGACGATCAGGAAATAGCCGGCGAAGCCCATCTGGGCGATCACGTCCAGTTCGTAGTCGAGCCGTTCGCGGTAGCGCGCGCGCGTCGGCGCATCGGCCGCCAGCGTGTCCATCCGCCGATCGAGGCCCTCGCGCGCCATCGCCCGCACGGTTTCCTCCTCGGTGCTGCCGGGGCGCACCTTGGGCGACACCGGCAGCATCGGCTTGCGGCTCTCCGCCATCACCGCGCAGCGCTGCGCGATCGCCAGGGTGTTGTCGCAGGCCTCCGGCAGGTCGGCGAACAGCGCGCGCATGTCGGCGGCGGGCTTGAACCAATGTTCCGGGGTGACCCGGCGGCGGTCGCGCTCCGACAGCAGGCGGGCCTCGGCGATGCACAGCAGGGCGTCGTGCGCCTGGAACATCGAGGGCGTGGCGAAGAAGCAGTCGTTGGTGGCGACCAGCGGCAGGCGCGCGGCATCGGCGAGCGCGATCAGGCCGGGCTCGATGGCGTGCTCTAGCGCCTGGCCGTGGCGGTGCAGTTCGACCACGCAGCGATCGGGAAAGGCCTCGGCGAGGCGGGCGAGCAGCGCGGCGGCCTCGGCGCGCTGACCCTCGGCCAGCAGGCGGGCGATCGGGCCGGTGCTGCCGCCGGTCAGCAGGATCAGGCCGGCGGCGTGCGCGGCGAGCACGTCGAGCGGCAGCTGCGGCTTCATGCCGGGGTCGGTTTCCAGGAAGCCGCGCGAGGACAGGCGCTGCAGGTTGGCCAGCCCGGTTGCGTCCTGCGCCAGCAGCACCAGCGGATCGGGCGCCAGGCGGGGGGCGTCGGCGCGCGCGAGGGCGAGCTGGCAGCCAATGATCGGCTGGATGCCCTTGGCGGCGCAGGCCTGGCTGAACTCCAGCGCGCCGAACAGGTTGCCGGTGTCGGTGATGGCGACCGCGGGCATCGCCGCCGCGCGCGCCAGGGCGGCGATCTTGTCGGCCTTGATGGCGCCCTCGCTGAGCGAATAGGCGGAGTGGACGCGCAGATGGACGAAATCGGCGTGGGGCATGGGGGGAGTATGGGGGCGGCGGCCGAGTCCGGCCAGGGGAGCTGGTGCGGGGCCAGCGGGGAAGCAAGCAAGGCCGGGGCTTCGCCCCGGACCCCACCAAGGGGCGCTGCCCCTTGGAACCCCGCCAAGGGCGGAGCCCTTGGAACCCTTTACCGGGAGTGGGCGAGGGGGAGGGGGCGCATGGGCACGGCGTCGGTGCCGTCCGGCGCGCCGGACGGCACCGACGCCGTGTCCCCGCGCCCCCTCCCCCTCGCCCACTCCCGGTCATGGAGTCCAGAGGCCGCTGCCTCTGGTGGGGGGTCCAGGGGGGCAACGCCCCCCGGCGGGGTTCGGGGTTTTCAACCGGGCACATAGGTTACACTTTAGACCGGGCACATGGGTTACAGTTTTCCTGATTTGTTCCCATCCCATCCGAGCCTCTCCCCCTCGGCCAGCCCGTGCACCGCCTGCCGCCGTTTCCTGGTTCGGTTAAAGCGCCGTTTCCCCGTCCCGGCCTGATCATCGCAAGGACGCCGGACGGTGCGGCTGTCAAGGATTGGCCGCAGGCCAACCGCAGAGCGGCGCGTAGCGTCCTTGATAGCCGCACCGCCCGGCGTCATCCTCGCTCAGCCGGCGTCGGTCACGCCTCAAGCAGGCGGCTGGTTCAACCCACCTGCCTCACCCGCCGTCCGCGCCAGCCCAGAGCGGCGGATGTCGCCCGCCGCGTCCCCCAACGTCGCCAGATCGAAGCCGCGGAAGCGGATCGTCCAATCGCCATCATCCCGCTGGGCCAGGGCCACGATCTGCCCTCGCAACGCCTCGCTGAGGTAAAGCCCGCCGTCCCGCCACCGGATATAGCCACTCCGATTGACCCGGCAGACGTGGTGATCGGCCGGATACTCCCAGGGCCGGATCCGCTCGGGAAACACCCGCGGCGAGGCGGTATAGACCGAGGCCGGGCAGCATTGCCCCAGCGCCTCATGCGGGCGGATGGTGTTGAAGTCCTGCCGCCAGGCATCGAAGCGTGCCTGCTGCTTGGCCAGCGTGGCGGCGGGCGGGCGGGCGGTGTCCTCGCCCAGGGTGCGGTGCATGCGCTCGTGCCGGCCGTTCTGGTCGGGACGACCGGGGGCGATCCGGTCGGGCCAGATGTCCAAGCTCAGCAGCCAGACCGAGAGCACGGACAGCCCGCCGAGGCCCAGCCGGTGCGCGAACGGGCTGCCGTTGTCGGTGCGTAAGGCGAGCGGCATTCCGTGGGTCTGGAACAGTCGGATCAGGATCGGTTGGATCACCTCGGCGGTGATCCGCGCCACCGCCTCGCAGGCCAATAGGTAGCGTGAGCAACCGTCGGTGACGGTGAACGGTTCGCAGCGCACCCCGTCGGCGGTGCGGAACCAGCCCTTGAAGTCGGCCGCCCAGCTGTCATTCGGCGCCGTGGGCGCGATCTGTGGGCACCGCGCCGCAGGCTCGCGCGCCATGCGGGTCCGGGGGTGCGACACGCCCTCCCGGCGCAGCAGGTCCCCTGCCGTGCTGGCCGCCGGCCAGACGCGGTCAGGCTGGTCCAGCGCCAGGCGGACCAGCAACTTGCGCGGGCCCCAGGTCGGGTGCCGCTCGCGCAGCTCGAGGATCGCGCAGGCTGTCGCCGGGTCGATCGACAGCGGCTGAGAGTGGCGGGCGCGGCTGCGGTCGACCAGCGCCGCGGCGCCGCCGTCCGCGTAACGCTGCAGCCATTTGTGGCCGGTCTTGCGGCTGATCCCGTAGCGCGCGCAAAGCGCGCTGAGCGGTTCGCTGCCGCATAGGTGCGCGGCGATGAAACACAGGCGGTCGTCCATAACGGTTCTCTCGGTCCAGGGCATAGGGGGCCTCCAGACCAGCATTTGGGGTGTAACCCATGTGCCCGGTCTAAAGTGTAACCTATGTGCCCGGTCTGTACCGGGCGGAGCCCCGGCTTGCTTTGGTTGCCCGCCGGCCCCGCTACTTCAGGTCCTGCACCGCCGCCATGAACGACCGCACCGCCGCCAGGTGGTCCGCGACGGTGCGACCCTGGATGCGCTTGTGGCGGCCGGCGTTGTAGGTGGTGTGCGCGGCGATATGGCTGACGCCGGCGTTCTTCCAGAACGCGAAGTCCCGCCGCCAATCGTCCGGTGTGCCGGCGCCAAGCGATATCCACACCTCCAGGCCGACCTCGGACGGATCGCGGCCGGCTTGCCTGGTCCAGGCGCGCAACTGTTCGAACTTCGCCAGCGCCTTGTCGCCGGGCGCGTAGGCGAGCGGCATCCAGCCGTCGCCGATCCGGGCGATACGTTGCAGGATCGCATCGGCGTGACCGCCCCACCAGATCGGGATGCGCCCGGCGGCCGGGCGCGGGTTGATGCCGGCGTCGTCGATGGCGTGGTAGCTTCCCTTGAACGCCACGTTCGGCTGCGCCCATAGCGCGCGCAGCACCGCCACCTGTTCTTCCGAACGGCGGCCGCGGTTGTGAAAATTCTCGTTCAGGCCTTCGTATTCGATCTCGTTCCAGCCGACGCCGACGCCGAGGCGGAAGCGGCCGTCGCAGAGCAGGTCGAGGCCGGCGGCCTGTTTGGCGACCAGGACGGTCTGGCGCTGCGGCATGATCACGATGCCGGTGGCGAAGCCGAGATTTTCGGTGCAGCCGGCGAGGAAGCTCAGCACCACGAACGGGTCGTGCACGGCCTGCTCGTTGGTGCCGACGCGGACACCCTCGGGCTTGGGCCTGGCGGGGTTGGCGCCCATCACGTGGTCGCCGGTGATGACGTAGTCGAAGCCGATTGCCTCGACCGCCTGTCCGTAGTCGCGGATGACGGCCCGGCCGGTGCCGATATCGCCGATGGGCAGGGAGGCGCCGATCTGCATGGGTTGCTCCTGTGGTGGTGCGGCGTGGATGGAACGGGCGGGTTCGGGGTGGGCGCGCTGGCGTCACCTTCCAGCGTGTCATGATCGGCGGGGGACGGCCAACCCGTGGGATTGGCCAGGGCTGGCGTGGCACGGCCGGTCAACGCCCGGTTTCTCGCGCCGGGCACGATCGCCGCCCCTACCCGGCGAGACGTCACCCGGCCGTTCGGTGCCGCGAATCCCAAATGCGATCCCGCGGGGCGGGCCATGTCCGGCACCGCTTGCGGCTTCACGCGCCGCGCGATAACCACTTACAACTGGTTGGAGACTGGTTGAGATGGAAACCGTCGGCGCCTTCGAGGCCAAGACCCACCTCGCCGCGCTGCTGGAGCGGGTAGAGCACGGTGAAACCTTCACGATCACCCGTCACGGCAAGCCGGTGGCAAAGCTGGTGCCCGCCGACGCGGACAGTTGGGAGGCTCGGCGCGCCGCGGTCGACCGACTGAAGAATTTCGGCAAGGAGCATAAGCTGACGCTGGGCGGCTTGGACTGGCGCAGGTTGCGCGACGAAGGCAGGAAGTGAGCGTGGCCTGCGTGCTCGACGTCTCGGCGACGGTGGCCTGGTGCTTCGCCGACGAGGCGACGGCGGCATCGGCGGCCCTGCTGGATCGGTTGCGCCGGGACGAGGCCTGGGTCCCGGCGCTGTGGCACTTCGAGGTCGCGAATGTGCTGCTGGCCGCCGAGCGGCGCGGCCGCATCACGGTGACCCTGATCGACAGGTTTCTGACAATCCTCGGCCGTCTGGCGATCCGCTCGGATCCGGAGCTGGAATGCCGGCTGCACGGACCCGTGCTGGGCTTGGCCCGTCGCTACAAATTGACCGTCTATGACGCCGCTTACCTGGATATCGCGGCGCGCCGGGACCTGCCGCTTGCAACACGCGACAAGGATCTGCGCCGCGCGGCGCGCGCTGCGAAGGTCACGTTGATCGATACCTGATACTATTGCCGGCCGGCGGCTCTACCCCCGCTGGGAACGCCGCCCCCGCCTCACGCCGCCACGACATGCCCGTCGCGCAGCGTCACCGTGCGGTCCATCCGCGCCGCCAGGTCGGGGTTGTGGGTGGCGATCAGCGCCGCAACGTTCTGCTCGCGCACCACGCGCAACAACTCCTCGAACACCACGCCGGCGGTGGCCACGTCGAGGTTGCCGGTCGGCTCGTCGGCCAGCAGCACCGCAGGCGCATTGGCCAGCGCGCGGGCGATCGCCACCCGCTGCTGCTCGCCGCCCGAGAGCTTGCCGGGCAGGTGCTGCGCGCGCTCGCGCAGGCCGAACGCGCCGAGCAGTTCAAGCGCCCGCGCCGCGGCGGCGCGCCGCGGGCGCCGCGCGATCATCTGCGGTAGCATGACGTTCTCCAGCGCGGTGAACTCGGCCAGCAGGTGGTGGAACTGGTAGACGAAGCCGATGGTGTCGCGCCGGATCGCGGTGCGCGCCGCGTCGGACAGGGTCCCGGCATCGCGCCCGGCGACCAAGACCGCTCCGCCGTCCGGCTTGTCGAGCAGCCCGGCGATGTGCAGCAGCGTCGACTTGCCGGCACCCGACGGCGCTGCCAGCGCAACGATCTCGCCGCCGGCCAGCGCCAGGTCCACCCCGCGCAGCACCGGCAGCGCGCCGGCCTCGGTGCGATAGGTGCGCTGCACGCCGCGCAGGCGCAATGGATCAGCCATGCGGCGGCTCATTCATGCCGCAGCGCCTCCACCGGATCGGTGCGCGCGGCGCGCCAGCTCGGGTAGACCGTCGCCGCCAGCGACAAGGCGAGACCTAGCGCCACGACCCGCGCCACGTCGCCCCAGTCGATGCTGCTCGGCAACTCGGTCAGCATGAACACCGAGGAATCGAAGACTTTGCCGCCGCTGACCTGCTCGACCACGTGCTGGATGGCGACGATGTTGCGGCAAACCACGATGCCGAGCAGCGTGCCGATCGCCGTGCCGGACACGCCGACGAAGGCGCCGCACATCAGGAAGATGCGCAGCACCGCGCCGGCCGAGGCACCCAGCGTGCGCAGCACCGCGATGTCGCCGCGCTTGTCCTTCACCAGCATGATCAGCGAGGAGATCACGTTGAACGCCGCGACCAGCACGATCATGCCGAGCACGATGAACATGGTGTCCTTCTGCACCTGCAGCACGCCGATGATGGTGTCGTTGGCGTGGCGCCAGTCGCGCAGCAGCAATTGGCGTCCCGCGAGGATGCGGCGCAGCGCCGGCAGCAGGTCGGCGACGTGCTCGGGGTCGGTGACGCGGATCTCGATGCCGGTGATCGCATCGGGCTTCTGGAAGAAGATCTGCGCCGCGCCGAGCGGCAGGAACACCACGCCGGAATTGTACTCGTTCCAGCCCGGCATCGAAGATCGCCGCCACCTGGTAGGCGCGCACGCGCGGGATGGTGCCGAAGGCGGTCGCGGCGCCCTGCGGCGAGATCACCGTCAACGGATCACCGATGCGCAGCCGGTACATCTCTGCGAGCCCGACGCCGATGGCGATCGCGTCCTCGCCGGTGAACCGATCGAGGCTGCCGGCGACGATGTTGTGGCTGACCGGGGCCAGCGCGCGCAGGTCGTCCAGCGTGATGCCGCGCACCAGCCCGCCGCGCGCGCCGCCGCCCGACGTGGTCAGCAGCGCCTGGCCGTCCAGCACGCCGAGCGCCGAGACGACCCCCGGCACCGCGCGAATTTGGCTCAGCAGCGGGGCGTAGCCGTCGATCGCCTGGCCGGCATAGGCCTGGATCTCGATATGCCCGTTCAGCCCGAGGATGCGGCGCTCCAGCTCGACCTGGAAGCCGCTCATGACACTGGTGACGACGATCAGCGTGGCGACGCCAAGCGCGATGCCGACCAGCGAAAAGATCGCGATGATCGAAACGAAACGCTCGCCCTTGCGGGCGCGCAGGTAGCGCCCGGCGACCGCACGCTCGAACGGGCCGAACATCAGCCGATCCGGGCCAGCGCGTCCTCCGGACTGAGCTCCAGGCGCTCGCCCGTGGCGCGGCGCTTCAGCTCCACCTTGCCGGCGGCGGCGCCGCGCGGGCCGACGATGAGCTGCCAGGGATGGCCCATCAGGTCGGCATCGGCGAACTTCGCGCCCGCCCGCTCGTCGCGGTCGTCGTACAGCGCGGCGGTGCCGAGCTTGGCATACAGCGCCTCGCACAGCGCGTCGCAGGCCGCATCGCCGCGACGCAGGTTGAGGATCGCCGCCTTGAACGGGGCGATGCTGTCCGGCCAGATGATGCCGGCCTCGTCGTGGCTGGCCTCGATCACCGCGCCGACCAGGCGCGAGACGCCGATGCCGTAGCTGCCCATCTCCGGAACGACCGGCTTGCCGTCGGGGCCCGCCACGGTGGCGCCCATCGCCTTGGAATACTGGGTGCCGAAGTAGAAGATGTGGCCGACCTCGATGCCGCGCCCCTCGCGGCGGCGGGCGGTGCCGACCTGCGCCCATTTGGTTGCGTCGTGCTTCTCGTCGGTCGCGGCGTAGTGCGTGGTCATCTCCTTGAAGAACCGTTCCAGGTCCGCCGCGCTGTCGTGGCTGAACCCGCCGGCGCCCTGGCTGAGGTAGTCGATCTCCTCGAACGCCGCGTCGTAGAACACCTGGCTCTCGCCGGTCGGCGCCAGGATGATGAACTCGTGCGACAGGTCGCCGCCGATCGGCCCGCTCTCGGCCTCCATCGGGATCGCCTTCAGCCCCATGCGCTGGAAGGTGCGCATATAGGCCAGCATCATCTTGCGATAGCTGACCACCGCGCCCTCGTAGTCCAGGTCGAACGAATACGCGTCCTTCATCAGGAACTCGCGCCCGCGCATCACGCCGAAGCGCGGGCGCACCTCGTCACGGAACTTCCACTGGATGTGGTAGAGGATCTGCGGCAGCTCGCGGTAGCTCTTCACCGATTGGCGGAACAGGTCGGTGATCATCTCCTCGTTGGTCGGGCCGTACAGCATCTCCCGCGCGTGCCGATCGACGATGCGCAGCATCTCCTTGCCGTAGACGTCGTAGCGCCCGCTCTCGCGCCACAACTCGGCCGGCTGGATGGTCGGCATCAGCACTTCCTGCGCGCCGGCGGCGTCCTGTTCCTCGCGCACCAGGCGTTCGATGTTCTTCAGCACCCGGAACCCGACCGGCAGCCAGGCGTAGATGCCGGCGGAGGTCTGCCGCACCAGCCCGGCGCGCAGCATCAGCCGGTGCGAGGCGATCTGCGCCTCGGCGGGCGTTTCCTTCAGCGTGGGCACGAAACTGTGGGAGAGGCGCATCGCGATCTGGTCCGTCCTCAGGCGTTCATCGGCAGGCGGACCCCAAGTGTCCGTCCGGACAACCTGGCGGGTCGGGCCGGCGGGTCTGTTTGGCGCCGGGTGCGTCGGCCCCCTGCCACGATGGCTTTGCATCGCGGCGGCGCTTCCGTCTTCCCAGCAGCAAAAATTCCTCGCCGGCCGGCAACCGCCAGGCTTTCCCGGCGGACACTAACCGGCGGCGACGCCGCAAGCCAGATGGCAAGGGACGGGCTTGTGCATACTGCGCTGTAATATAATTGTGCGTTGCACAAGAGAATTGCGCAACAAAACCGGCCAAACCTGCCCTAATCCCGACAAAATCCCGTGACTCGGCCGCGCAGATGTGGGAAAAAAAGAGAAGGCCCGCGCGCCAAGGGCGCAGCGGGCCAAGTTTAGGGAGGAAACGCCAGTCACACGGCAGGTCGAGGAAACATTCCTCTTCCTGCCGTCATGATTCTATGGCGCGGCGCTCCCGTCCACCGAAAAACACGTCTTCCATGAACAAATTTCGGGCTTTCAGGCCAATTCTGCCGTCAATTTGTGCAGAATGACGCCAATTTGGCAGGTGCCGCCCAATTTCCGGTCGGTCAGTTTCAATCGCTCCCTCAGTGCGACGGTGAGACGGGGTCCGGCATGCGCTGGAAGGCCGGACGCGAGGAACGAATCCGTCCCGCGACCGTAGAGTGACTGGCTGACCCCAATCGAGATGATCCTCGGCGACCGCTCTCCCGCCGCCGGCTGCGCGCATCGCGCTCGATCATGTCCCATCCCGTGGTGTAACTGCGGCGGCAACGGCGCCGCTTGCGAGCCCCGCCTTGGCGATGGCGCGGTTTCGTGCGCGATGATCTCATCGCCGGCGCGGCAATACGTCAGGATGGCGATCTGGTTGCCCATGGTGCCGGACGGCAGAACACCGCCGCCTGCTTGCCCAGCCGCGCCGCCATCCGATCGCACAGCGCGTGCACGGTGGAATCGTCGCCGTGCTGCTCGTCGCCCAGCCCGGCTGCGACCATCGCCGCCTTCATTTCCGGCGACGGGCGCGTCTGGGTGTCGGAATAGAGGTTGACGCGCACCGGCGGCAGCAGCGCGTCGGGTCGGAGAAGACGGCGGACGGCGGGACGGCGTACAGGTCGTGGCGGCGGTCCCCTTCTCGCGGCCCAAGCAAGGCAGGCGGCGGTGGCGCTGTCAGCCCTGAACCGGTGACGGTTTGCCAGTAGACGTCCCTGTTGGGGACGTCCCGGCGGGCGATGCGGCTGGCGGCGGGCCGTAGACGTCCCGTGCACGCCTGAGGAAGGCCCCGACCATGCGGCGCACCGCCTCGTTGAACACCATCCCGATGGCGGCTTGCAAAATGCGGCTGCGAAACTCGAAATCGACAAAGAAATCGACCTCACAACCCTGATCGTGCGGCATAAAGATCCATTGGTTATTCAAATACCGGAACGGGCCGTTCTCGTAGCGCACGTGGATATGGCCGGGGCGTTCCAGGGCGACGCGGCTGGTGAAGCTCTCGCGAAACGGGCCGAAGCCGATGGTCAGGTCGGCGACCAGCTCGGCCGGCGTGCTGCTGCGGATGCGGGCGGCGACGCACCACGGCAGGAACTGCGGGTATTTGCCGACATCGGCGACCAGGTCGAACAGCTGCTCGGGCCGATAGGGCACGATCTGCCGCTCGGCATGCGTCGGCATGGCTCAGGCCCGGGCGGACAGGCGGGCGGCGCGGGCATCCCGCAGCGCCGCGAAATCGGCATCGGCGTGGTACGAGCTGCGGGTCAGCGGGGTGGCGGAGACCAGCAGGAACCCCTTGGCGCGGGCCGCGGCGGCGGTCTCGGCGAACGCCTCCGGGGTGACGAAGCGGTCAATGGCGGCGTGCTTCACGGTCGGCTGCAAGTACTGGCCGATGGTGAGGAAATCGACCTCGGCGCTGCGCAGGTCGTCCATCACCTGGAGGATTTCCGCCCGCGCCTCGCCGAGGCCGACCATCAGGCCGGACTTGGTGAACACCGTCGGGTCGAGCGCCTTGGCGGCGTCCAGCAGGCGCAGCGAGGCGAAGTAGCGGGCGCCGGGGCGGATCGTCGGATACAGCCGCGGCACGGTTTCCAGGTTGTGGTTGAACACGTCGGGGCGGGCGGCGACCACGGTCTCGACGGCGCCCGGCTTGCGCAGGAAGTCGGGGGTCAGCACCTCGATCGTGGTGGCGGGGGCGGCGGCGCGGATGGCGCGGATCACCGCGGCGAAGTGCCCTGCCCCGCCGTCCGCGAGGTCGTCGCGGTCGACCGAGGTGATCACCACGTGCTGCAGGCCAAGCTTGGCCACGGCGTCGGCGACGCGGTTGGGTTCGTCGGCGTCGAGCGCCGCGGGCAGCCCGGTGCGCACGTTGCAGAAGGCGCAGGCGCGCGTGCAGGTGTCGCCCATGATCATCATGGTGGCGTGGCGCTGCGACCAGCACTCGCCGATGTTCGGGCAGGCGGCTTCCTCGCACACCGTGGTCAGGCGGTTGTCCCGCATCAGGGTGCGGGTCTCGTGGTAGATCGGGTGGGTGGGCGCCTTCACCCGGATCCACGCGGGCTTGCGCTGGATCGGATTGTCCGGCCGGTGCGCCTTCTCCGGATGGCGGAGGGATTCAGCGCTGGACGCGCCGCCGGCGCGTTTGTCGTTGGACGCGCCGCCGGCGCGTTTGTCGTTGGACGCGCCGCCGGCGCGATGATCGATGACGATATGGCTGGCCATGGTGGGGTAGAAGTGGCGGGGCGACAGGGGGGCGTCAAGCGGATTGGCATGATGCTCGGCGCCTGGCTGGGCGCCCCCGCGCCCTCGCCGCCGAATCGACGTCGCCCCGGCTGCCGCGGAACCTGCCGCTGAACGCATGGCATCAGCCCCGGCCGTGACAACCCGCCCGGGGGCCAGTCATGCGTGGCAGGTCCGGATCGGCGGTCGTGCCCGGCATGCGGGCCCGGTCCGGCGGCGATCCACGAATTTAATCTTCGCGCCAGCATGGCGTGATGGTCGGTCGGCCTATCAAGCGCCCCTCCACCCGACGCCGTCCACCCGATGCTATCCACCCGACGCCGGTCCACCCAACGCTGTCCACCCGACGAAGGCCGCGGAAATGACCCAGAACCACGCCGGCAGACTGAGCTACCAGGAGATGCTGTCCGACCCGCTGATCCGATTGGTGATGGCGAGCGACGGCGTCACGGTGTCGCAGTTCGTGACCGTCCTGGAGACCGCCCGCGCGGCGCTGGCGGCGCGCCGGCAAAGCCGACCGCCGGCCGCACCCGACAACCAGCGGCGCGCGGACCACGCCATCCTGGTATTCTGGCGTGACGGCGGCTACATTCCACGACCCCATGAGGACCCGGCGCCGCGTGCCGAGGCCTGGCCCGCCCGCGACGCCGCCGCGCAGCATCGCCGCCAGAAAGCCCTCGCGGCCGGGGATGACCACGTCGGCGAACCCGCGGGATTGCCCGAAGGCGCGACGCGCGGCGGGGGCGTGGGTGAGATGGCGGGGGCAAGGTTGCGATCGGCCTGTGCGATCGTGCGCCCGCTCGGTCGGTGAGGACGTCCGCCCGGTCCCCAGACCGCTCGCCCCAGGAGCGGTCGCGGCGCGGGCGGAGCTGCCACGACATGCAAGCGGCCCAGCGCGGATCGCGGTCAGCGCCCGGCGGTCAATCGGTAGAAAACGCGCTTGGTGATCTCGACGAGCGCCAGATACGCCGCGGTCGCGCTGACCAGGTAGCCGAAAAACAGCGGCGGTGGGGCAACGAAACCGAACCAGCCACCCATCCGCAGGAAAGGCAGCAGGACCGCGACGGCGACGGTCCCAAGCGCCATGGCGACAAGCAACCCATGCGGCCTGCTGCGGAAGAATTGCCGCCGGGTGCGGATGGCGAAGACCACCAGCACCTGGGTCGTGATCGACTCGATGAACCAGCCGGTCTGGAACAGCGCCTCGCCGGCGCCGATCAAATGCAGCAGGGCGTAGAACGTCAGAAAGTCGAAGATGGAGCTGACCGGCCCGAACACCAGCATGAACCGCTCGATCAGCCTGACGTCCCATTGCACCGGCCTGGCGGTCACCTCCGGATCGACCCGATCGAACGGGATGGCGATCTCGGAGACGTCGTAGAGCAGGTTGTTCAGCAATATCTGGATCGGCAGCATCGGCAGGAAGGGCAGGAACAACGCGGCGCCGGCCATGCTGAACATGTTGCCGAAGTTGGAGCTTGAGCCCATCAGCACGTACTTGGTCACGTTCTGCACCGTGCTGCGCCCGTAGAGCACCGCCTGGCGCACCACCGACAGGTCATGCTCGAGCAGGATCAGATCGGCGGCGGCGCGCGCGACGTCGGCGGCCCCGTTCACCGAAAGCCCGACATCGGCGGCGTGCAGCGCCGGCGCGTCGTTGATGCCGTCGCCCAGGAAGCCGACGACATTGCCGAGCCGCTTCAGCGCCAGCAGGATCCGCAGTTTCTGCTGCGGATTGACCCGACAGAACAGGTTGACCCGCGACAACTGCCCGATCAGCGCCTCGTCCGAAAGCTGCGTCAGCGCCTCGCCGGTGAGCACGCCGGTGACCGGCACGCCGATCTCGGCGAAGACGTGGCGGGTGACCAGCTCGTTGTCGCCGGTCAGCACCTTCACGGCGATGCCCGCCTCCGCCATGGCCTGGATCGTCGCCCCGGCGCTTTCCTTCGGCGGGTCGAGGAAAACCGCAAACCCGGCGAACACCAGGTCGGTTTCGTCGGTGATCGCGGCGGTCGCGTGGCTGGCATCGACCGCGCGGCTGGCGATGGCGAGGACGCGGAAGCCCTGCGCGCCGAGCGCGTCAAGCGTGGCCTCGAAGGTCCGGCGCGTCGCCGCGTCGAGCGGCTGCTCGGCGCCGTCCGCGTCCTCGTGCCGCCGGCACAGCAGCAGCAGGTCCTCCGGCGCGCCCTTCACGATCAGCCGTCGGGTGGCGTCGTGGTTGCCCGGCGGGGCGTGCTCCACCAGCACCGAGACGCGCCGGCGGGCGAAATCGAACGGCACCTCGTCGATCTTTCGCCAGCCCGTGGTGTCGAACGGATCGGCGGCGAGAATCGCCGCGTCGAGCGGACTTTTCATGCCGCTTTCGAACCGGCTGTTGAGATAGGCATAGGCGTAGGCGCGCCGGCTCTCGACCCCGCGTCCGTCGATCGCGCGCACCAGCTTGATGCTGGCCTCGGTCAGCGTGCCGGTCTTGTCGGTGCACAGCACGTTCATGGCGCCGAGATCGTGGATCGCGGACAGGCGCTTGACGATCACCTGGCGCCTGGACAGCTCCAGCGCCGAGCGGGCCAGCGTGACCGTCACGATCATCGGCAGCAGCTCGGGGGTCAGCCCGACGGCGAGGGCCAGGGCGAACATCAGCGACTCCAGCACCGGGCGATGGAACGAGATGTTCACGACGAGGACGAACAGCACCATCAGCACGGTGAGGCGCATGATCAACATGCCGAAACGGCGAATGCCGACGGCAAAGGCGGTGGCCGGCGGCTTTTCCGCCAGGCTCGTCGCGAGATGGCCGAGCGCCGTCCTGGCGCCGGTGCGGCAGACCACGATGCTCGCGGTGCCGCTGATCACCGAGGTGCCGGCAAACACGGCGTTCGAGGCGCCGGCCGGGCTTTCGGCACCCAGGGCGGCATCGCCGGCCTGCTTCTCGGCCGGGTAAGGCTCGCCGGTGAGCAGCGCCTGGTTGACGTAGAGATCGCGGCTTTCGAGCAATCGGCAGTCCGCGGGGACCAGATCGCCGGCGATCAGCTCGACAATGTCGCCGGGGACCAGCTGGTCGATCGGCACCGCGCGGCTGGCACCGTCGCGCCGCACGGTGGCCTGCACCGCCACCGACCGGCGCAGCGCCTCGACCGCGTTCTGCGCGCGGACCTCCTGGACGAAATCCAGCGTCATGCTCATGGTGACGATGGTCACGACGATGAAGAAGCTGGCGACGTCGCCGGTTGCTGCGGACAGCGCGCTCGCCACCAGCAGGATGATGACCAGCGGGTTGCGGAAGCGGGCGAGGAATTGCAGCCACAGCGGCGAACGCTTGACGGTCGCGGCGTCGTTGGGTCCGTAGGCGGCGAGCCGCGACTGCACCTCGGTGGTCGCAAGGCCCGCCCGGGTCGTTTCAAGCCGCGCCAGCAGCCGGTCTGCCGGCTCCTGCCAGATGTCTTCGGGGGCAAGCTCGCCATTTGCGGGGGCTGCGGCGGCATCGCGATGGGGTCCGCTCATGCCGCCACGTTCAGGCGCACCCTTCATTGCGGTGGTTCCTTCGCGTGCGTGCCGCTGATGACAGACACGCCATTGGAATTATCCGTTACGCGACAGCGGTTCCTTGTTGCGGTTGCGGGCCAAATGGGTGTTGCCGACCGTTTGGCGTGGATCTCGGGGTGCGCAACCCTCTCCCTTCCGCTTGTCCAGCATATCCCATTTCGGAGATACCGGGCCAACACGGTCAGAACGGGCAGTCAGAAGTGAATGACCCGCCCGTACGCATCCAGCACCGCCTCGTGCATGGTCTCGCTGATGGTCGGATGCGGGAACACCGTGTGCATCAGCTCGGCCTCGGTGGCTTCGAGCTGGCGGGCGATGACGTAGCCCTGGATCAGCTCGGTGACCTCGGCGCCGATCATGTGGGCGCCGAGCAGCTCCCCGGTCTTGGCATCGAACACCGTTTTCACCATGCCCTCGGGCTCGCCCAGCGCGATCGCCTTGCCGTTGCCGATGAACGGGAAGCGGCCGACCTTCACCGCGTGGCCGGCTTCCTTTGCCTTGGCCTCGGTCAGGCCGACCGAGGCGACTTGCGGGCGGCAATAGGTGCAGCCCGGAATGTTGCCGGTTTCAAACGGATGCACGTCGTTCACGCCGGCGATCTGCTCGACGCAGACCACGCCTTCGTGGCTGGCCTTGTGCGCCAGCCAGGGCGGGCCGGCCAGGTCGCCGATGGCATAGACGCCGGGCTCGCCGGTGCGGCCGTAGCCGTCCACCACGACATGCGTGCGATCGACTTTTACGCCGGTGCCCTCCAGGCCGATGCCCTCGACATTGCCGACGATGCCGACGGCGGAGATGACGCGATCGACGGTGATCTCCTGCGACTTGCCGCCGGCCTCGACCGTGACGGTGACGCTGTCGGCGGCTTTCCTTGCGCCCTTCACCGCGACGCCGGTGAGCAGCTTCATGCCCTGCTTCTCGAACGCCTTGTGGGCGAAGGCGCTGATTTCTTCGTCCTCCACCGGCAGGATGCGCGGCAGCACCTCCACCACGGTGACCTGCGCGCCCATGTTCAGGTAGAAGCTGGCGAACTCGATGCCGATCGCGCCGGAGCCGATCACCAGCACCGATTTCGGCATCGCCGGCGGGACCATCGCGTCCTTGTAGGTCCAGATCAGCTTGCCGTCGGCTTCGAGGCCGGGAAGCTGCCGCGCCCGCGCGCCGGTCGCCAGGATGATGTGCGGCGCCGTCAGCGTGGCGACCGGCTTGCCGTCCTTCTCCACCGCCAGCGTGGCCTTGCCGGCGAGCCTTCCGGTGCCGTCGAACACGGTGATCTTGTTCTTGCGCATCAGGTGCGCGACGCCGGCCGAGAGTTGTTTCGCCACCGCGCGCGAGCGCTTGACCACCTTGGCGAGATCGAATTTTGCCTCTACCGGGGCGAAGCCGTAGTCGGGCAGGTGATGCAGCAGATGGTTGATCTCGGCGCTGCGCAGCAGCGCCTTGGTCGGGATGCAGCCCCAGTTGAGGCAGATGCCGCCCAGGTGCTCGCGTTCCACCACGGCGGTCTTCAGGCCGAGCTGCGCCGCGCGGATGGCGGCGACATAGCCGCCGGGGCCGCCGCCGAGGACGATCAGGTCGAAGCTCTGCTCAGCCATTGTCTGCTCCTTCGGCGAGCGCGGTCAGCGCCGCGCCACTCAGTTGCCGCACATGCCAGTCCTGCATCGGGCGCGCGCCGATGCGCTGGTAGAAATCGATCGAGGGTTGGTTCCAGTTCAGCACGCGCCATTCGACGCGCCGGCAGTTCTCGGCGACGGCGCGGCGCGCGAGATGGCGCAGCAAGGCCAGGCCGATGCGCCGGCCGCGCCAGGCCGGTTCGACGAACAGGTCTTCCAGGAAGATGTCGGGACGGCCGGTGAAGGTGCTGAAGGTGTAGTACCAGAGGGCCAGGCCGACGGCGCGGTCGGCGGCGATGGCGAGCACGGCATGGGCGCGTGGCTGCGGGCCGAACAGCGCGGTGTGGAATTCCGCTTCGGTGGCGACGGCTTCGTGCAGCAGCTTTTCGTAGTCGGCGAGGCCGCGCACCAGCCGCAGCACGTCGGACACGTCGGATGGCGTGGCTTCACGCAGGGCGAAGAAAGCTTGGTTCACGCGACCATCGCACAGTCATGGCCGGCCCTGTGCCGGCCATCCGCCCCCGCGCCGTGGTGCGACGATGGCCGACGCAAGGTTGGCCCTCGGGCGGGCCAAGACGGGGAGCTAACCACGCTGGTCATAGAGATCATTCCAGTCTGGATTTGCTGCGGTGATCGGGTTGACCTTCCACGCCCGTGACCAGCGTTTCATCGATGTTTCTCGCTGGATTGCAACGGTGATGTCGTCGTGGCGTTCGGCGTAGACGAGACGCTTCAGGTAGTAGCGTTTTGCGAATTGACTGCCGGTGCCTTCGCGGTGCTCCCAGATGCGACGAGGCAGGTTGTTGGTCACACCAATGTGGAGCGTGCCGTTCGGGTGGTTCGTCATGATGTAGACCCAACCGCCCGGCATGGTTGTGTCAGCCGCACGGTGGAGGCGCCGCTGGTGCGTGGATGGTCGGCACAAGGCTTGTCCTCGGGCTGGCCTTCGGCCAGACCCGGGGGCCGGCCATGACGGTTAGGGCGGGGGCCGCGCCAGCCATGACGATGAGGGCGTGGCTTGCCGCGGTCGTCATGGCATCGGTCATCACAGCATTGGTCATTATAGCATCGGTTGTTATAGCGTCGGTTGTTATAGCGTCGGTCATCATGGCATCGATCACCGTAGCATCGGCCGTCACAGCATCAAACTCAGCGGATCCTCGACGATCGCCTTGAACGCGGCGAGCCATTCCGCGCCCAGCGCGCCATCGACCACGCGATGATCGACGCTCAGTGTGCAGGTCATCACCGTGGCGATCGCCAGCGCGCCGTTCTTCACCACCGGCCGAGGCTGCCCAGCCGCCACCGCCAGGATCGCCGCCTGCGGCGGGTTGATGATCGCGGCGAACTCCGACACGCCGTACATCCCCATGTTGGAGATCGAGAACCCGCCGCCCTGGAACTCCTCGGGCTTCAGCTTGCCGCTGCGCGCGCGGGCGGCGAGGTCCTTCATTTCGCTGCTGATCGCCGCCAGCCCCTTCTGGTCCGCCCTGCGCACGATCGGCGTGATCAGCCCGTCGGGGATCGACACCGCCACCGAAATGTTCGACGTCGTCGTACAGGGCGATCGCCGCCTCGGTGAAGCTGGCATTCACCTTCGGGATGCGCCGCAAGGTGAGCGCCGCGGCCTTGATGATCAGGTCGTTCACCGACAGGCGGAACGCGCTCGGACCTTCCTTCGGCGATTTGGTGTTCAGGTCCTCGCGCAGCTTCAGCAGCGCATCGATCTCGATATCCATCGAGACGTAGAAGTGCGGGATCGTCTGCTTCGCCTCGACCAGCCGCCGGGCGATCACCTTGCGGATGTTCGAGTTCGCCACCAGCGTGTGCGGCGCGGTGATGGCGATCGGCGCGGCGGGTGGAGCCAGCCCCTGGGCCCCCCCGGCGGGTGCGACTGGCGCCCCCGCTGGCGCCCCCGCTGGCGCAACAGCGGCCAGCGCGGCCGGCCCGGCGCCGCTCAGCGCTGCCTCGATATCCGCCTTGACGATGCGTCCGTTCGGTCCGCTGCCCTTGAGCCCCGCCAGGTCGATGCCCGCCTGCAACGCCATGCGGCGCGCCAGGGGCGAAACGAAGCGGCGATCGCCCGCCCCGTCATGGCCATTGCCCCTTGCCGCGACCGTCGCGGGCGGCGCCGCGGCGGGTCCCGCCAGGATCGGAGCCGGCGCGGCCGCCGGGCCTGCCGCGGCAGAAGCCGGGGCGACGGGCATCGGGGCGGCAGGCGTTGGGGCGGCGGGCGCCGCTTCCGGCACCGCCTCGCCCGGCGCGACCAGCACGGCGATCGGCGCGTTCACCTTCACGCCCGCGGTCCCGTCCGCCACCAGGATGCGGCCCAGCACGCCCTCGTCGACCGCCTCGACCTCCATCGTTGCCTTGTCGGTTTCGATCTCGGCGATCACGTCGCCGGCCTTGATCGCCTCGCCCTCCTGCTTCAGCCAGCGCGCCAGGGTGCCCTCGGTCATCGTCGGTGACAGCGCCGGCATCAGGATGTTGGTGGCCATGTGCGCTCCCCCGCTCAGATGATCTTCTTCACCGCGTCCACCACCCATTCGGGCTGCGGCAGCGCCAGCTTCTCCAGGTTCGCCGCAAACGGCAGCGGCACGTCGACGCCATGCACCCGCACCGGCGGCGCGTCCAGCCAGTCGAACGCGCCCTCGATCACCTGCATCGCCACCTCGGCGCCGATGCCGGCGTAGGGCCAGCCCTCCTCGACCGTCACCAGGCGGTTGGTCTTCTTCACGCTGGCGACGATGGTCGCGATGTCGAGCGGGCGCAGCGAGCGCAGGTTGATCACCTCGGCATCGATCCCCTGCCCCGCCAGCGCCTCGGCCGCCTGCAGCGCGACGCCGACCATGATGCTGAACGCGACCAGCGTCACCTGCGTGCCGGGGCGCTCGATCTTCGCCTGGCCGATCGGCAGGATGAAGTCGTCGTCCACCGGGCACTCGTGCGTGTGGCCGTAGAGCATCTCGTTCTCCAGCACGATCACCGGGTTGGGATCGCGGATCGCCGCGCGCAGCAGCCCCTTGGCGTCCGCCGAGGACCACGGCGCGACCACCTTCAGGCCCGGCACATGCGCATACCAGCTCGCGTAGCACTGCGAGTGCTGCGCGCCGACGCGCGAGGCGGCGCCGTTGGGGCCGCGGAAGACGATCGGGCAGCCCATCTGGCCGCCCGACATGTACAGCGTCTTGGCCGCCGAGTTGATGATGTGGTCCATCGCCTGCATGGCGAAGTTGAAGGTCATGAATTCGACGATCGGCTTCAGCCCGTTCAGCGCGGCGCCGACCGCCATGCCGGTGAAGCCGTGCTCGGCGATCGGCATGTCGATCACCCGCCTGGGACCGAACTCGTCCAGCAGGCCCAGGCTGATCTTGTAGGCGCCCTGGTACTGCGCAACCTCCTCGCCCAGCAGCAGGACGTCGGCGTCGCGGCGCATCTCCAGCGCCATGGCATCGCGCAGCGCCTCGCGCACGGTGGTCGGCCTGGTGGGTCCCCACTCCTTGTCGACGGCGGGGACGGCGGCGGCGGGGACGGCGGCGGCGGGGACGGCGGCGGCGGGGACGGCGGCCGGCGCGGCCGGCGGCGGCGCCTTGGCTTCTTGCGGCGGCGGGACCGGCCTGGCCGGCGGCGGCGGGGGAGCCGGGGTGGCTGCCTGCGCCGGGGCGGCCGCAGGCGACGGAGTGGGCTTGGCGGCAGGCGCCGCCGACACCTCCTCGCCGTTCGCCGCCAGCACGGCGATCGGGGTGTTGACCGGCACCCCCTCGGTGCCCTCGGCGACCAGGATCTGCGTCAGCCTGCCCTCGTCGACCGCCTCGACCTCCATGGTCGCCTTGTCGGTCTCGATCTCGGCGATCACGTCGCCGGCGCGGATCTGCTCGCCGACCTGCTTGACCCAGCGGGCCAGCTTGCCCTCGGTCATGGTGGGCGACAGCGCGGGCATCAGGATCTGCGTGGTCATCGTTCAGCCCTCCACCAGCACGTCGGTGTACAGCGCCGACGCATCGGGCTCCGGGCTGGACTGGGCGAAATCGGCCGCCTCCTGCACGATCGCCTTCACCTCGTCGTCGATCGCCTTGAAGGCGGCGTCCTCGACGCCCATTGCCTCCAGCTTGTGCCGCGCGCCCTCGATGCAGTCGTGCTGGGTGCGCATCCTCTGCACCTCCTCGCGGGTGCGGTAGCGCGCCGGGTCGGACATCGAATGGCCGCGGTAGCGGTAGGTCTTCACCTCCAGCAGGTACGGCCCCTTGCCGGCGCGGCAGGCCGCCACCGCGACCTCGGCCGCGGCTTTCACCGCCAGCACGTCCATGCCGTCCACCTGCATGCCGGGCACGCCGAAGGGAGCGCCGTTCTTCGACAGGTCCTTCGACGCCGAGGCCCGCTCGACGCTGGTGCCCATGCCGTATTTGTTGTTCTCGATGATGAACACCGTCGGCAGCTTGAGCAGCGCGGCGAGGTTGAGGCTTTCGAACACCTGGCCCTGGTTGGACGCGCCCTCGCCGAAATAGGTCAGCGACACGCGGTCGTTGCCGCGGTACCAGTTGCTGAACGCCAGGCCGTTGCCCAGGCTGACCTGGGCGCCGACGATGCCGTGGCCGCCGAAGAAGTTCCGCTCCTTGCTGAACATGTGCATCGAGCCGCCCTTGCCGTGCGAGTAGCCGGTGGCGCGCCCGGTCAGCTCGGCCATGACGCCGCGCGCCGCCATGCCGGTCGCCAGCATGTGGCCGTGGTCGCGGTAGGAGGTGATGACCTGGTCGTCCGGGGTGATGGCGAGCTGCATGCCGACCACGACGGCTTCCTGGCCGATATACAGGTGGCAGAAGCCGCCGATCAGTCCCATGCCGTAGAGCTGGCCCGCCTTCTCCTCGAAGCGGCGGATCAGCAGCATGTCGCGATACGCCTTCAGCAACAGGTCCTTGTCCGCCGACGCGTCGCGCGTCTTGCCGCGTTTTGCCACCGCCTGTGCCATGCACCCCTCCCTTGCGCCCCGAATACCGGCCACACGTAACGCCCGGGCCGCGGTCGGACAAGGTTTGCGCCCGGAAAACCGTGTTTGTGCAACGCAATAGGGAGAGTTAACCGGAATCCGGTTAACCTGTTGTCCCGGGCACGAGCGCGGGACGGCCCAAAGTACAGCATTGCGCCAATTGCCGAGGCATCGCAGCTTTCTTGCCGTCGCGCGGTGCATTTCGCAGTGGGATTGCCGCACGCCTGGAACCGGGGCCGTGGGACCGTCGTGCATGATACTGGCCTGCGGCTTCGCCAGGCCCACGGTGCCCGTACCCGCCAGTCCGGAATGGCGGGGTCAATGCTCGCTCCCCGACGCATGCACCCGACGCTGCCAGGGGTCCCGCTCGGTCTGCGCCGCAGCTAGGCCAACACCACTGCCATCCCGATGCCACACGCCGCCAAGGACGCCAGCGCCGCCACTGGCACGAACCCCGTACGTCCACCGGAATACCCGGTGGCGTAAGCCGCCTGGAACAAATTGTTCGAGGCCGTCGCCACCAGCACCGCGATGGCGCCGACGGTGGCAGACACCTCACCCGCCCCGTGTTGAGCGACACTGAGCACGAATGGATTGATGTCCGACACGCCGACCACTGCCGCCAAGGCATATATCCCGGCGGCGCCAAACTGGCGCATGGCCCAGGACGAGGCGATCGACACGGCGACGAAGAGCACTGCAAAGGTCGCGCCTGTGCCCAGCCCCAGCGGGTTGGCGGGCGCGGCGAGCGGCGTATTGTCTCTCGGCCGCGCCCGGCTGACCCAGTGCCATGCTCCGGCCATCAGCAGCCCCAGCGCAGAAAGACCCAGCAACATCGGCGCCAGCGCAGACGCCAAGGGCCGATTGAACAGCACCGTAATGATGAGCAGACGCAGATACATCACCGACGTGGCGACGATGATGCCGGTCTGGGCTTGCAGCAGCCCCTTTGGCTCGGTGCGGACACGACGTGCGAGCACCACCGTGGTCGCGGTGGAAGAATAGAAACCACCGAGCACCGCGACCAGCAGCCCCATGCCAGGCGGCGCGACGTAGCGCTGCAACAGATAGCTCGCATAGGACACGGTGCAGACCGCAACCATGGCGAGCCAGGCCTGGTATGGCGTGATGGCGGTCAGCGCGGTCACCGGCGTATCGGGCAACAGCGGCAGGACGAGGCCGGTCAGCAGCAGGAAGCGGCCGGCGTTGACGATCTCGGTCAATTCGAGGCGGCGGGCGAAGCTGTGCAGACCCTCGCGCGCGGTCAGCAACAGCACGCCGGCGACAGTTGCGCCGACGGCGACCCATGGCGGCTCGGAGAGCGCTACCGGGCCGAGCAGATAGGCGAGTACGTTACAGATCGGCACCATCAGGCCGACGTTCGGCAGACCCTCTGCGTCGGTTTCACCGAGGTGGCGCCAATAATAGCAGGTCAGCCAGGCGCTCAATGCCAACAGCCCCACGCTCAGCGGCACAAGGTGCAGCGTATCCAACCGATACAGCAGCGCGCCGACCAGGGCGAGCAACGGGAAGCTGCGGACGCCGCCGGGCCGCTTCTGGTTGGCCCGCGCGTGGAATTCCTCGAAGGCGAGGCCGAGGAAGAACCCGAGGCCGAGCAGCAGCAGCAATCGCAGGATTGAAGGTGCCGCGATCATTGGCGTTGCGTTCAGCCGGCCTCAATCCGTCGCGAGGCGCAGCACGCACCCGTGCAGTTCGCCTTTTGACGCCACGGGACGCGACGCGAGGCCGCCGGCGAACGCGCCCTGCGCGGTGTCGTCGCCGGCGCCCCGTCCTGCATCACTCACTTGCCCGACGCGATCGCCTCCAGCGACCGGCCGCGGCCCTCGATCCCCCACACGACCTCCATCAGCGCGCCCGCCAGCAGCACGAGACCGGTGACCACGAAGGCCAGGGTCAGCCCGGATTGCAACATGGCGGTCAGTGCCACCGGGCCGATCATCGCGCCGATGCGCCCGAAGGCCACCGCGGAGCCGATGCCCGACGCCCGGACCGTGGTCGGGAAGATCTCGGTCGTGGTGATGTAGACCACGCCGGCCGCGGCGAATGCGAAGAAGTACATCACCGCGATCAGTGTCACGAACAGGCCGGCGGTCAGCATCTGCTCGCTGGCGACGATCCCCACGACGATCGCCAGCAAGCCCGCCAGGCCATAGGAGGCGATGACCGTCTGCCGCCTGCCCCAGGCGTCGGCGAGCCAGCTCATCACCACCACGCCGATGGTGCCGAGGGCGGTCAGGAACATCAGTGCCAGCGGCACCATTTTCGGGTCATAGTGATAGGTCCGGATCAGAATGATCGGGATCAGCGAGAAGGCCGCGTAGTACGGGAAGGCCTGGCTGAAGTTCAGCACCCATGCGAGCGCCACCTGGCGCGGATAGCGTCGGATCAAATCGGCGTAATGGCTGAAGAACGACGCGCGCGAGGCAGCCGCGACGATAACCGGCGCCGCGGCCGGTGGCAGCTCAACCAGCCCATGTTGGGACTTCGCGATCGCCTCGAAGTTTTGCACGATCGCCTCGGCCTCGTCCTTGCGGCCTTGCGACAGCAGCCAGCGCGGCGATTTGGGCAGATGGCGCCGCACGATCGCGACGAACACGGCGATCAGCGCGCCGAGCAGGAAGGCCACGCGCCAGCCGATCTCCGGCGGCAGCAACGCGAGCGCGAACAACGTGGTGAGCGAGGCCAGCACGGTGCCGAGGTCCCAGGTCGCCGGCATCAGCCCCGACATGAAGCCGCGCCGGTTCGAGGGGATGAACTCCTGCACCGCCGAGTTCACCGCGCCGTATTCGCCGCCGATGCCAAACCCGGTGATGAGGCGGAACACCGCGAGTGAGCCATAGTTCCAGGAGAAGGCGCTCGCCACCGTGGCCAGCGAATAGATCAACAAGGTGAGGATGAACAGACGCTTGCGTCCAAGCGTGTCGGCCATGTAGCCGAACAGGTAGGCGCCGCCGAACATCCCCACCAGGAAGATCGACAGCAGCGAGGAGGCCTGCACCGCGCTCATGTTCCACAGCCTGGCGAGCGTCCCCAGAACCGAGCCGTAAACCGACACCTCGAACCCGTCGAGCACGAAGGCGATGCCGAGAATGAGCACGATGCGCAGGTGGATGCGCGACCACGGTAAGCGATCCAGCCGCGCCGGGATGTCCGACAAGGTGCCGGCTGCCTGGTTGACCACCGCGCCGACCCGACCAAGAGTTTCGGATGCCATGACGGTTGCCTCCTTCATGCGTGAGCGGCTGCCGCCGCCGACGCGGTGAATTGTTCGATGATGGCGATGCCGCTGCTGGTGCCGATGCGGGTCGCACCGGCCTCCAGCACGGCGGCGACGAGCGGCCAGGACGAAACGCCGCCGGCGGCCTTGATGCCGGTGGCCGGCTGCAGCACCGAGCGCAACAACCGCACGTCGTCCGCCGTCGTGCCACGGATGCCGAGGCCCTTGAACCCGGTCGAGGTCTTGACGATGTGCGCGCCGCCGCGCTCCGCCGCCAGCGCCGCAGCGATCGCCTGTTCGCCGGTCAGCAGCGGCATCTCGATGATGGTCTTGAGCAAGACGCCGTCCGGCAGCACGCCGCGCACGTGCCTCACCTCGCGCTCGATCGCCGCGGCATCGCCCATCCGGGCGGCGGCGACGTCGATGACCATGTCGATCTCGTCGGCGCCACGCTCCACCGCATCGCGCGCCTCGGCGCGTTTGACGTAGGGCACGTCGGCGCCGAGCGGGAAGCTGAGCACCGTCGCAATCCTGGTGCGGCTGCCGGCGGTGATCCGGCGGGCCACCGCGACCATGTTGGGCAGGATGCAGACGCAGGCGAACCGCTGCTCCACCGCCTTGGCGACGAACGCCTGCATCTCGGCGCGGGTCACGCCCAGGCCGAGCTGGGTCTGGTCGATCACGGCGGCGAGCGCGTCGCGGGTTTTCGGCAGCATGGCATTCGCCTCCGACTCAGCTTTCGACACCCAACACGGCGAACGGCGAACTGGTGGCGATGCGGTCGGCCCCGGCCTCGATCATCGCCAGTGCGTCCTGGTGGGTGCGCACGCCACCCGACGCCATGACGCGCAGCTCGCTGCCGAAGCGGCGCTTGATGGCGCGAACCTGCGCCGGGGTGGTGACATTGCCGTAGCCGGGGTTGGTCTTCAGGAACGTGATGCCGGCGCCGAGGATCAATTCGGCGGCGCGCAGGGCATCGTCTTCGCTCAGGATGGCCGAGTAGTAGATGACCTTGACGGTGTGGTCGCCCGCCAGGATGCGCATCGCCCGGAGTTCATCGGCGACCTTGCCGAGGTCGCCGGATCGGAAGGCGGACAGGTCCATCGCGATATCGAGCTCGTCCGCTCCGTCCGACAATGCCTCGGCCATCTGGATCAGCTTGGCCTCGGTCGTCATGGCGCCCAGCGGATAGGCGATGACGGTCACCACGTTCTGCTGGCGCGGCAGGAAGTACTCCACCGCCGAGCGGACGTACCGCGGTTCGACCATGACGGCCGCCAACTGATAGGGCGCCAGCCTGCCGTAGAACGCGTCCATCTCGCCAAGCGTCGCCGCCGGCCTGGCGGCGATCGAGGCGTCGATCATCGAGGCGAGTTCTTGTATGGAAATATTGGCCATATTCGCATACTCCCCGCGCCTGTCTGCGGCTGCGAAAATTATCGGCCTTCCTTTGTAAAATATGGGCGGCTTCGTTCGCCTTTTCCATGATCTAAATCAATCCAATGACAGCCGCCTGTCGCACGAGGCATGCAATATGCTCCTGACAGCTCTCGCAACAATCGATCCTTGCGCGCAAACCGCGATCGCGCAACCGTGCCTGGCAGCGAAAAGCGACGCCGTCGGCCGGCAGACCACGAAGGCGGCGGGATGAGCGCTGGCGTTGGCTCGGCACGCTCCGCCGCGCCAACCGACGAACCAGGGCGCCAGCTGATTTCGTGACGAATTGTGTCGGCGCCGCTTCCGTGTCCTCCGTGGCGGGCGCGCATTGGCTTGCCGGCTGGCGGATGCCGTGCCGTTGGGCGTCGGATCGTTGATCTGGGTCAAGGCAGAGCTTGTCTCGCCGGCCTAAGCATTGCTGTGACGAGAGCGCCTGGCGCCGCCGCGTGGGGCGCCGGCCGACATGGAGCAGTTCATGTCAAAGCCTTGTCATGCAGCTTCGGTATCGCGTCGATCGTTCCTCGGTGGTGCGGGGGTGGCCGCGAGCGGCGTGGTGCTTCTCGGTGAGTTGCGCCCTGCGACGGCGGCCGACGGGCCGGCGATTGCCGGGCCGGGCGCCCTGGCGCTCACATTGAGCGTGAACGGTCAGGCACGCGCGGTGAACGTAGAGCCGCGCGCCACGCTGGCCGAGGTGCTGCGCGGCCCGCTCGATCTGACCGGCACCAAGATCAGCTGCGATCGCGGCGCCTGTTCGGCCTGCACGGTCTGGCTCGACGGCGCTCCCGTTGCATCCTGCATGGTGCTGGCGATCGATGTCGGGGCGCGCGCGGTCACCACCATCGAGGGTCTGGCGCAAGGCGACACGCTGCACCCCGTGCAGGCGGCGTTCATCGAGCATGACGCGATGCAATGCGGCTATTGCACCCCCGGCCTGGTGATGAGCTGCGCCGCGCTGCTGCAACGTATCCCGCACCCGACACCGCAGGAGGTGCAGGCGGCGATCAGCGGGCATCTCTGCCGCTGCGGCAGCTACCCGCACGTGCTGGCGGCCATGCAGGCCGCCGGCACGGCCCGGAAGACCTGACCATGGAAACCGACCCGCTGCGGACCGAGAGTTTTCCGTTCGGCATCGCCAGTGTCGGAGTGGGCACGATCGAGCGACGCATCCCGGTCGACGAACCGCCGCCGCTGCCGGTGAACGCCGCGCTGCAGGTGATCGGCAAGCCGGTGTCGCGACAGGACGCGCGCGCCAAGGTCACCGGCGCCGTGCGGTTCACCGTGGACGTCAAGCTGCCCGGACTGCTGCACGCGCGCATCCTGCGCTCGCCCTGGCCGCACGCGCGGGTGCGCGCCATCGAGACCGCGGCCGCCGCGCGCCAGCCGGGCGTGCGCGCCGTCCTGGTCATCGCGCCGAAAGACGCCGTCCTGCGCTACGTCGGCGCTCCCGTCGCGGCGGTCGCGGCGAGGACGCCGGCGGCGGCGGAGGCCGCGCTGCGCCTGATCCGTGTCGACTATGCGCCGCTGCCCTTCGTCGTCGATCCGGACACCGCGCGCCAGCCGACCGCGCCGCTGGTGTATCCGCCCGGCGAGGCGCCCTCGCTGTCGCTGGCCGAGATCCCGGTCGCGGCCGACGTGAAGCTGGCCGGCAACGTGCGCGGCCCGGAAACCCAGGGCAGCCGCGGCGACAGCGCGCAAGGCTTCAGCCAGGCCGAGGTGGTGGTCGAAGGCGCCTATCGCACGCAGACGCAGACCCATTGCTGCATGGAGCCGCACGCGATCGTCGCCGACTGGCGGGCGGATGGCCTGACCGTCTGGATGTCCACCCAGTTCACCGTCGGCGTGCGCCACGAACTGGCGCAGAGCTTTGGCCTGAAGCTCAGCCAGGTGCGGGTGAAGGTCGCCGCGATGGGCGGCGGCTTCGGCTCGAAGTCCCAGCTCGGGTCTTATGGCCGCCATGCCGTCATGCTGTCGCGTCAGGCGCGGGCGCCGGTGCGGCTGGTGCTCGATCGGCAGGAGGAGCAGCTCGACACCGGCAATCGCCCGGCCACCTGGCAGCACCTGCGCATCGGCGCGCGCCGCGACGGCACGCTGACCGCGATCTCCCTGCTGGAATACGGCACGGCGGGCGTGGGCGTCGGCGCCGGCGTCGGCAACTTCGCCCAGGCGCTGTACACCTGCCCGAACTTCGCCTCGGCGCAGAGCGACGTGTTCATCAATGCCGGCCGCGGCTCGGCGATGCGCGGTCCCGGCAACACGCCGGGCGCCTTTGCCATGGAGCAGGCGATCGACGAGCTGGCCGACAAGCTCGGCCTCGATCCGCTGGCGCTGCGCGACCGTATCGACCCGAGCCCGGTGCGGCGCGAGGAACGGCGTCTGGGCGCGCAGCGCATCGGCTGGGACCGCCGCCACAAGCCCGGCGCCGATCCCGGGCCGGTCAAGCGCGGCCTGGGCGTGGCGCAGTCGTTGTGGGGCGCCAACGTGACCACCAATGCCTCCTGCGAGGTCCGCGTGATGCGCGACGGCTCGGTGGAGGTGCAGTCCTCCGTGCAGGATCTCGGCACCGGCATCGGCACGGTGCTGGCGCAGGTGGTGGCGGAAGAGCTCGGCCTGCGGGCCGAGGACATCACGGTGCATATCGGCGACACCGAGTTTCCCGCCGGTCCGCCCTCGCATGGCAGCCGCACCACCGCGTCGATAACGCCGCCCGCGCGCACCGCGGCGTGGAAGGTGAAACAGGCGCTGTTCCGCCAGGTCGCCCCGACGTTGGGCGTGGCGGCGGAGCAGTTGGTGGCGCGCAACGGGCGCATCGCCGTGCGCGACGATCCGGCGCGCGGCATGAGCTTTGGCGAGGCCGCCGCCGGGCTGCGCACCGATCAGCTCAGCGTGATCGAGGCGCGTCGCGACGATTATGGCGGGTTCCGCCGGCGCATGGGCGACGCGGCCGCGGCGCAGACCGATATCGGCGGCGTGCAGTTCGCCGCAGTGGCGGTGGACACCGAGACCGGCGCGATCCGGGTCGAACGCGTCGTCGCGGCGCAGGATTGCGGCCGGCCGATGAACCCGAAGCTGATCGAGAGCCAGGTGCAGGGCGGGGTGTTGATGGGCCTGTCCTACGCGCTGCTGGAGCAGCGCGTCATCGACCAGCCCACCGGCCACGTGATGAACGCCAACCTGGAGCAGTACAAGCTGGCCGGCCCGCGCGAGACGCCGCCGATCGAGGTGGTGCTGCTGGAGAACTACCAGGGCGAGAGCGCGACCGATGCCTATGGCATCGCCGAGCCGTCGAACATCGCCACCGCGCCGGCGATCGCCAATGCGGTGTTCAATGCGCTCGGCGTGCGGCTGCGCAGCCTGCCGATGACGCCGGCGGCGGTGCTGGCGGCGCTCGGCGCCTTGCCGCGAAGGAGCTGAGCGATGCAACGCTTCGCCTGGCAGCAAGCGCGCTCCATCGCCGAGGCGGCAACGCTGGCGCGGCGCACGGTTGACGCGGCGATGCTGGCCGATCCGGCGCTGCCGGCGGCGGCGGACTGCGTGGTGCTGAAGGCCGGCGGCATCGATCTGCTCGACCTGATGAAGCAGGGCCTGCTGCGGCCGAGCCGCGTGGTCAACCTGCGCGCGGTGCCGGGGCTCGATGGCATCGCCGAGGACGCCGAGGGGTTGCGCATCGGCGCGCTGGCCACGCTGGCGCAGCTCGCGGCGCATCCGGTGCTGCGCCGGCGCTACACCGCGCTGGCGGATGCCGCCGGCCGTTCGGCCAGCCCACAGATCCGCCACGTGGCGACGCTCGGCGGCAACCTGTTGCAGCGGCCGCGCTGCTGGTATTTCCGTTCGCTGGCGCACCATTGCGCGCGCAAGGGCGGCGACCACTGCTTCGCCTTCGCCGGCGAGAACCAGTACCACGCGGTGTTCGGCCAGGCCGGCTGCGCCATCGTGCACCCCTCCACCGCCGCGACCGCGCTGGTGGCGTTCGGCGCGCAGGTCGAGTTGGTGAATGCGCAGGGCGTCGCACGCAGCGTGGCCCTGGCCGACTTCCTGGTGGGACCGCAGATCGATGTCCGGCGCGAAACGGATCTGCGCGCCGGCGAGGTGCTGACCGCGGTGCGGCTGGCGCCGATGCCGGCGGGCGCGCGCTCGGCGTTCCTGAAACAGGCGGAAAAGCCGTCCTTCGACTGGTCGATCGCCGACGTCGCCGTGGTGCTGGAATGCGCGGCGGATGGGCGCTGCCGGCGTGCCGCGGTGGTGCTGGGTGCGGCCGCGCCGGTGCCGTGGCGGGCGCGGCCGGCCGAGGCCGTCCTGGTTGGCCAGGTGATCGATCCGGCGGTGGCGCACACCGCGGGTCAGGCCGCCATCGCCGGCGCCGAACCGCTGCGCCGCAACGCCTACAAGCTGCCGATCCTGGCAACCCTGGTACGCCGCGCCGTGCTGCAGGCGGCCGGCGCAACCGATCCGGAGACCGCGAGATGACCACGCGACGCGAAATCAGCCTGGGCCTGCTCGCCACAGCGGCCGGCCTGGCGATGGCGCCCGGCATCGCCGCCGCGCAAGAGCTTCGACCGATCGACCTGCCGCCACCGCGCGCCGATTTCGGCAGCTCGCTGGCCCAGGCGCTGAAGCGACGGCGCTCGACGCGCGCCTTCGCGCCGCGCCCCTTGCCGCCACAGGTGTTGTCCGAGCTGCTGTGGTGCGCCTACGGCGTCAACCGGCCAGCCACCGCGGATCGTACCGCGCCATCCTGGCGGCATGCGCGCGAGACCGAGATCTTCGCCGCCATGGCGGATGGCACCTGGCGCTACGATCCGCTCGCGCATCGGCTGCTGCCGCATCTCGCGGGTGACATTCGCGCGCAGACCGGCGTGCAGGACTTCGTCGGCAGTGCGCCGCTCGACCTGGTCTATGTCTCCAACGCCACGCAGATGGGCGGCGTTTCGCCCGAAGAGCAGCACCGCTTCGCCGCCGCGGACATCGGTTTCATCGGCCAGAATGTCTATCTGTATTGCGCTTCGGAAGGGCTGGCCTGCGTGTTCCGCGCCTCGCTCGACCAGGCCCGCCTGGCCCGCACGCTGAAGCTGGCCGACACACGGTTCATCATGTTCTCGCAGACCGTGGGGTATCCGAAGGCGTAGCGGCGAGGCTGTTCCGCGATCGGGCTAGCCCGCATTTCTCACACTCTCGCGGGCGCTGGCTCGGTCCTTGCCGCGCCAGCAGGCTTTCGCGCCTTGCGAATACACCCGGTATTGGCGGCGGCGCGAAAACCTGTTGGCACGACAATGCCCTTCGCCATCGTCCCACGACAGTGTGAGAAATGCGGGCTAGAACAGCCGGTCCTTCGGGCCGTATTGCACGATGATGTCCTTCGGGTTCGCCAGGTTCAGCATCGCGCGCGCCCGCTCGTCCAGCGCGTCGCGATCGAGATGATCGTCCTCCAGCGCCCGCGCCCGCAGCCGCCAGGCGTCGCGGTCGGCCTGGGCGGCGGCAAGGTCGGCCTGGGCCTGGACCAGCACCGCCTGCTGCGCGGCGGCGGACCTCAAGCCGTGCGGACCCTGCACGGCGTTCCAACAGAAATAGCCGGTGACCGCCAGGAAGGCCGCCGGCGCGATCGCCCCCCGTATCCGCCGCTTCAGTTCACGCCCGAACGACATGGCCCAACCCAATTCCACCGTGCCACCAACGATACCATATTATGGCCGCACGTGACATTGGGATTGCCGGCATTGATCCCGACCGGCCGAAGCGCCGAGTCTGCCAATGCTTGCGGCGATCGGTATCGCGCGCGGCGTTGCCACGGAGATGCCCTGTGAGCCGTTCAGGGAACTGTTCAGGAGGCTGCCCGGGAAGCTGCGCGGGGCGTTCTCCGGTATTTGGTAGGCGGCCGCGCCAAATCGCGCCCGATGCCAGCCGCCGGACGATCCGGCAAAGGGGCAAGACCGGCGGTCGGCTGGCACCGGGCGCGCTCAAGCTGCCGTGATAATGTCTGCTGCGGAAAGGAACGCTGTCATGGAGGACATGTTTCGCTTCGCCGATTCGCTTGGCCCGGCCAAGATCGTGCACATCCTGATGCCTGCTGTCGGGCTGAAGGCGATCGTGGTGATCGACAACCTGGGATGCGGCCCGGCGATCGGCGGGGTGCGGATGGCCCCGGACGTTTCGGTCCACGAGTGCGTTCGCCTGGCCCGCGCGATGACGTTGAAGAACGCCGCGGCGGGACTGGCGCACGGCGGCGGCAAGGCGGTGATCATCGGCGATCACCGCATGCCGGTCGCGGAGAAGGAGCGGATGATCCGGGCCTTCGCCTGTGCCATTCGCGATCTGACGGATTACATCCCGGGGCCGGATATGGGGACCGACGAAGCCTGCATGGCCTGGGTGCGCGACGAGATCGGCCGCGCGGTCGGCCTGCCGCCCGTGCTGGGCGGCATCCCGCTCGATGCGATCGGTGCCACCGGCTTCGGCCTGGTCGCCGCGATCGAGGCGGCTTTGCCGTATTGCGGCCTGACGCTGCACGGCGCCCGGGTCGCGGTGCAGGGATTCGGCGCGGTGGGGCGTCATGCCGCCCAATTCCTCGCCGGGAAGGGCGCCGTGCTGGTTGCCGCGGCGGACACCAGCGCCACGGTGCACGATCCCGTCGGCCTCGACGTCGCGGCGCTCGCCCGTCACAAGCTGGAGGGCGGGACGCTGGCCGCGTTCCCAGCCGGCGAGAAGCGTGATCCGGACGCGATCATCGATGTCGGATGCGAGATCTGGATACCGGCCGCGCGGCCCGACGTGTTGCGGGCCGACAATGTTTCGCGCCTGCACGCGAAGCTGGTTGCGCAAGGCGCCAACATCCCGGCGACGGCGGAGGCGGAGGCGATGCTGCACGCGCGCGGCATCCTGGTGCTGCCTGACTTCATCGCCAATGCCGGCGGGGTCATCTGTGCGGCGATCGAATACCACGGCGGCAGCGAAGCCAGCGCGTTTGCCGCGATTGCCGAAAAGATCGGCCGCAACACTCGCCAGATGCTGCAACAGGCCGCCGCGACGCGGGGTACGCCGCGTGCTGCCGCGACGGCGATGGCCGAGCGCCGCATCGCGCAGGCGGCAGGCTATCGCCGCTGGGGCGTGGCCGCCGGCTGACGGGAACGCGCCGGCGCGTCGGTTGATCGCGGCCGGGGCTGCCGCGCCGCCCGCCGCCAGGCTGCGCGACGGGCCAAGGGCGATGTCGCGGTAAAGGAGAATACCGCGCACCGGCCCAGGTTATCGCGATATCGAGGGTATCGCGATATCGGGGTTCTCGCGATGTCGGGGGTCTCGCGATGTCGGGGGTCTCGCGATGTCGGGGCTGGGGTGACGCTGCCGCGCGGCGCGGTCGCATGCCGGGTCGGCCGGCAGCGGGACTGTGGAGCGATCCCCTCCCAACCGTGACCGCCGCGCCCGATTTTTGCCCGCTTGCCGCCACGAAGCCGGGGTCTGCTCCGGAGCCTGGCGACATCGGGTCGCCGGAAAGGAGGCAATCATGCAGCGGGTCGCCACAATTCTGGCCGCCATGGGCGCCCTTGCGGTGCTCGCGGCCGCGCCCCCGGCCAAGGCCGACGGCTGGCGCCACGATGGCGCCAGGCACGGCTACGCGTGGCACGGGCAAGGCTGGGCCTGGCAAGGACGGGAATGGCACGGGCATGGCGGCTATGCCCCTCGCGGCTACTATGCCCCTCGTGCCTACTACGCACCGCCCGCCTACTACGCACCGCCTGCCTATTACGCCCCGCCGACCTACTATGCACCGCCGGCGTACTACGCGCCGCCAGCGTACCTGCACCGCCAGCGTACTATGCACCGCCGACGGTGTGGTTCTCGACGCCGGGGCTGGCCATCGGCATCAACTGATCGGCCGATGGGGCAAACCTGAGGGGCCGGCACGAAGTCAAGCCGGGACGAGCCGGGCTGCGCGACTGCGGCATCAGACTGGACGGCACTTGACCTGGGTCAACGCGCCGGTCGCCAGGTGCCGATAAATCGCGGGCCTCCAGACGCGCCGAGGACACCCCGGCGGCGCGGCGCGTCACGTCCCGACGAAAGGGCAAGGAGATGTCTCGCGGACGCTTCCTCGGACTGACCACGGCAATCGTTGTGGCGTCGGCTGTTTGCACCATCCCCCCAGCGGGCGCGCAACCGTCTGGCGGCGGGCCGCAGGGCTATGGGCCTGGCATGATGGGCGGCTATGGCATGGGACCCGGCATGATGATGGGGGGCGCCAACCGCCCTGTCTCGCCGAATTGGGGTGGCGGCGTGCTGGATTACAGCCAGGTCAACTCCTACCTCCAGGGCAGGGACCGGATCGGCACGGCCGATGCCAAGGCGAATACCGTAAGGCTCATATGGCGTTGACTGTTGGACGGCCCCGTAGGGCGGAAAAGCGCAGCGCCTTCCGCCATCGGACGGTGGCGGGATATGTTGTTGGGGACGTCGGCAGATGCGAGCGGCTCGCCCGGCGGTGGCGGAAGGCGCTGCGCTTTTCCGCCCTACGGGCCGTCCAACAGTCAACGCCATAAGAGCGTACCGTAACCTACAGCGGCAGGGACGTGACGATCGATCTCGTCGCCGTGCAGCCGGGGCACGAGGATCAGACATTCGAGGTTCATGGCCTGGTCAATCCGACCCTGGTCGTGCCGCTTGGCGCCGTCGTTCATTTCAGGCTCGTCAATATGGACTACGGCGAGGACATGGAACACGGCGGCATCGTGACGCACGTGCCGCCCCCCTACCCCTACATGTCGATGATGGCGACCGGCCCGGGCCTGGCCCGCGTCATGCCTTTGCTGCCATGGCGCAGCGTCGAGGCGGTCCAACAGGCCCATTACGCCGCCCTGGAGGCAACGTTCGTCGCGCGTGAGGCGGGGACCTACTGGTACGTCTGCCCGACGCCGCAACATGCCGAACAGGGCATGTACGGCAAGTTCGTGGTGCGGTGAACGCAGGTCTCCTCGGCAATTTCCCTCGGCTATTCCATTGGGCGTTTCCATTGGGCAATGGCGGTCGCGGCATCCCCGGGACGCTCACCGCCACGGGGGTCGCACGCCGCGCCACCGGGTTCGGCGCGGAGGTTTGACCTGGGTCAATGCGTCTCGACCCAGTCCGCCCAATCCTTGGCGTAGTCTTTGAGTTCGCATTCGCGGCGAGGACATGCAGGGGCCACATGAACGTCGGTACCAGCAGACAAACCAGCTTCCGGCACCTAGGGGCGATCCTGTCGCTCGTGGCGGGTTTGCTGGTCGCCTGCCTGCTCGCCGCGGCTCCCTCGGCGCGCGCCGCCGCCGCGTCCGCGTCCCTGACGGGGCAGACGGCCGCCAGGGCAGAAGTCTCGGCCCTGGCCCTCCATGGCGCGCCCTGCCTGGCGCCCGCCGCGCCGTGTCCGGACAACGGGCACCCCGGAACCCCGGCAGCATGCTGCGGCCCTGGGTGCCCTGGCGTGCCGTTCAGTTGGATCTCCACCGGCGTTGCCGCCCACGGTGCGCGGCGCCCCGGCCTGGTCCGCTTCTTCCCCACACGCGATGCGGGCGCAGCAAGCATCGACCAGGAGCCGAGCTTGCCGCCGCCCCGGCCAACCGCCTGAGCGGCGAGCGGCTGCGTTCGCGCGCCGCCCGGTCACGCCGGATTTTTGCTGCACGGCGGCGCGCACGGCGCCGAGTCCACGCCACGAACACATCTCCGGCCGTTTGGTCGGGGAAGGAAGGTGAACCATGAACATGATCTCTCGTCTTGCCGGCACCACGGCGCTCGCGCTTGCACTGACCGCGGGCGGCGCCTGGGCACAGGCGACCCCTGACCAGGGCACGGCCCGCCCGGCGCAGGGTTCCTCGATGATGGGTCCCGGCGGGGCGAATATGCCCAATGCCTCAATGCCCAATGCCGCAGGCGGCAGCGGCGCGGCCAACCAAACCGGTGGCGGCGCGGGTCGCGGCGCGGGACAGTCGTCGGGGTGGGGCCCTGGCAACGGTCCGGGCGCCTGGATGATGCGCGGCGGGGACGCGCCCGCCGACCGTGCCGCCGGGGGCGGCCCGATGGGCCGGCAGGCGCAGGGCTCGGACGACGACGACAGTCCCGGGCCGTGGATGATGCACGGTCGGTTCGGACCCGACGGCGGCGGCTGGATGGGCCGGCACATGGGCGGCTGGGACGACGGCGATGGTCCCGGGCCGTGGATGATGCGCGGTCGGTTCGGACCCGACGGCGGCGGCTGGATGGGCCGGCACATGGGTGGCTGGGACGACGGCGACGGTCCCGGACCGTGGATGATGCGCGGTCGGTTCGGACCCGGCGGCGGCGGCTGGATGAGCCGGCACATGAGCGGCTGGGACGACGGCGACGGTCCCGGCCCCTGGATGATGCACGGTTGGTTCGGACCGGGTCGCGGTGGTTGGTGGGGGCCGCAGATGATGGGCTGGGCGGACTACGGCGCGTGCGGTGACGGACGCGGCAGCGCGCAGCGGGCGGACCTCAACCTCACGCTCGACCAGGTCAAGACCAACATGGCGCGCTGGCTGAGCGCGGCCGGCAACCCGCACCTCAAGCTCGGCAACGTGACGGAGAAGGATGCCGACACGATCACCGCCGATATCGTCACCACCGACAACGGCGGCCTGGTGCAGCGCTACGCGATCAACCGCCGCAGCGGTGTCGTCCGGCCGATGGGAGACTGAGTGATGTTCGGTTATGGATCGGGAGGCATGATGGGGTACGGCAACGGGTGGGGCGTGGGAGGCGGGATGCTGCCGTTCGGCGGGGTCTTCTGGCTGGTGCTGCTCGTGCTGGGCATCGCGGCGGTGGTCTGGATCGTGCGGTCGCGCATGCACCTCGGCCAGGACGCGCCGCGGATCGGCCGGGGTTCGCCGGGCCTGGAGATCCTCGAGGAACGCTACGCGCGTGGCGAGGTGAACCGCGACAAGTACCTGCAGAAGAAGCGCGACATGCTGGGCCGCGGCGGGCTCGCCTGACGGCGTGACGCGGACGCCGCCGGACGGTCCGGCGGCGCAATGTCGGGGGGAGCGCCTGGGCGGTTGCCCATGCCGCTCTCCCGCCCGGCTTCAAGACGGCACGGGCGCGGCGCCGTGGGTCGGGATCGGGCCATCGGCACGACGCCGATGGCCCGATCGCCGCACCTCAGCCGCGCAGGACGGTCCGCCCGGCGTAGCGCGCGGCGGCGCCGAGCTCGCCCTCGATGCGCATGAGCTGATTGTACTTCGCGATCCGGTCGCTGCGCGACAGGCTGCCGGTCTTGATCTGCCCGCAATTGGTCGCCACCGCCAGGTCGGCGATCGTGGTGTCCTCGGTCTCGCCGGAGCGGTGGCTGATCACGCAGCGCCAGCCCGCGTGGTGTGCGATCTGCATCGTCTCCAGCGTCTCCGACAGCGTGCCGATCTGGTTGAGCTTGATCAGGATGGCGTTGGCCGAGCCCGCGGCGATGCCCCGCCGCAACCGTTCCGGATTTGTTACAAATAGGTCGTCGCCGACGATCTGCAGCTTGGCCCCGAGCGCCTGGGTCAGCGCCTTCCAGGTGTCCCAGTCATCCTCGGCGCAGCCATCCTCGACCGAAACGATCGGGTAGCGGGCGCACAGGTCTTCCAGATAGCGCACCATCCCATCGCCATCGAGCGTCTTGCCCTCCCCGGCCAGCACGTACTTGCCGCCCTCGAAGAATTCGCTGGCCGCCGGGTCGAGCGCGAAGGTGATGTCCTCGCCGGGCCGATAGCCGGCCTTCTCGCAGGCGCGGGCGATGAAGCCCAGCGCCTCGTCGGCGGATTTCAGGTTGGGGGCGAAGCCGCCCTCGTCGCCGACATTGGTGCCGTGGCCGGCGTCGTGCAGCAGCTTGCGCAGCGTGTGGAACACCTCGGCGCCCATGCGCACGCCGTCGGCCAGCGTCCCCGCCCCGACCGGCATGATCATGAATTCCTGGATGTCGATCGGGTTGTCGGCGTGCTTGCCGCCATTGACGATGTTCATCTGCGGCACCGGCAGGGTGCGGGCGTAGACCCCGCCGACATAGCGATACAGCGGCAGCCCCACATCCGCCGCCGCCGCCTTGGCCACTGCCAGCGACACCGCCAGCAACGCATTGGCGCCCAGCCGGGATTTGTTCGGCGTGCCGTCGAGATCGATCAGCACGTCGTCGAGCGCCACCTGGTCGGCCGCGTCCAGCCCGTCGATCGCCTCACTGATCTCGCCCAGGACATTGGCGATCGCGGTGCGCACGCCCTTGCCGCCATAGCGCGCCATGTCGCCGTCACGCAGCTCCACCGCCTCGTGCACGCCGGTGGAGGCGCCGGAGGGCACCGCGGCACGGCCGGCCGCACCGCTGTCCAGCACCACGTCCACCTCCACGGTCGGATTGCCGCGGCTGTCCAGGATCTCGCGGGCGTTGACTTCGGCGATGGCGGCCATGGCTCTCTCTCCGTCCGTGGTTGCGGCAGAGGGCTAGCACTTCGCGCCCCCTCTCGCCACCCGCGACCCGGGGCGATCGGGTGAGCGAAGCAAGGCTGGGGCTTTGCCCCAGCCTTGCTTTGCTTACGCCGGCGCCATGGTCGTCAGGGCCGCCGGCCGGGGGCCGCCGGCCATCCAGTCGAGCAGTTCGATCGTGTGCACCACTGGCAGTCCATCGCCGGACAGTTGGGTGATGCAGCCGATATTGCCGGCGGCGACCAGGTCCGGCTTGGTGGCATGCAGGTGGCCGAGTTTGCGCGTGCGCAGGCGGGTGGCGATTTCGGGCTGTAACAGGTTGTAGGTGCCGGCGGAGCCGCAGCAGATGTGCGGCTCGGCCGGCTCGACGACCGCGAAGCCGGCGCGGCGCAGCAGGACCTTGGGTTGCGCGGTGATCTGCTGGCCATGCTGCAGGCTGCAGGCCGCGTGATAGGCGACGGTCAGCCCGGGCGGCGCGCGCGTCGCGGCGTAGTCGATCCGGATGAGGAATTCACTGACGTCGAGCGTCCGGGCGGCGACGCGTTCGGCCGCCGCGCGCAGCGGATCGTTGCGGAACAGAAAGCCGTAATCCTTCACCACCGTGCCGCAGCCCGAGGTGTTGATGACGATGGCGTCCAGCCCCTCCCCGTCGATCTCGCGCGACCAGGCCTGGATGTTGGCGCGCGCCGCGGCCAGCGCGTCGGCGTGGCGGCCCATGTGCTGGGTCAGCGCACCGCAGCAGCCGGCGCCGCGCGCCACCACCACCTCGATGCCGAGGCGGGTGAGCAGGCGGATGGTGGCCTGGTTGATCGAGGGCGCCAGCACCGGCTGGGCGCAGCCGGCCAGCAGGGCGACGCGGCCGCGGCGTTGGCCCTGCGCGGGGTGCACGCGCGGCGCCTCGGCCGCGCCGGGCGGCGGCAGGCGCGCCGGCAGCAGCGCGAGCATGGCGCGCAACCGCCTGGTGAACGGGCCGGCGGCGGGGATGAGGCGGCGCAACAGCGGACGCAGCGCGCCACCGGCGAGCAGCGAGGCGCGGAACAGCCAGGGACGGGTCAGCACCGTGGCCAGCATGCGGCGCAGCACAAGCTCGTGCGCGGGGCGGCGATAGGTTTGTTCGATATGGGTCCGCGCGTGATCGACCAGGTGCATGTAGTGCACGCCGGACGGACAGGTGGTCATGCAGGACAGGCAGGACAGGCAGCGGTCGATATGCCGCACCTCCAGCTCGCTGGCTGGGCGGCCGGATTCCAGCATGTCCTTGATCAGGTAGATGCGGCCGCGCGGGCTGTCGAGCTCGTCGCCGAGCAACAGGAAGGTCGGGCAGGTGGCGGTGCAGAAGCCGCAATGCACGCAGCTGCGCAGCACCTGGTTGGACGCGGCGATGTCGGGGTCGCGCAGTTGTTCCTGGGTGAAAGCGGTCTGCACCGGTCAGTGCCCCCGGGCCCTGCGCTGCGCCATCGCGCGGTCCCGCGCCCTGGCCGTGGCGAGCGAGGCGCGCACCAACCGGATCGACACGAAAAGCAAAAAGAGCGCGGCGAGCAGGCTCACCCAGGAAAACCACATTGGGATTGCCGCGAAGACGGACAGGATGAGCGTGAAGACCATGAGCGCGGCAATGCTGCTCATGAGCAGGAAATACGGGTTGACGACCCGTCGCTTCGGCCAATTCCAGAAGTAGCCGAATGCGCTCGGGATGAAGGCAGCGATCAGAAACGTCAGGATCAGGGAGCTGGGAACCATTGCGCGATCCGCTACAGGCCGGCGTAGAGCCGGCCGGGGTTGAGGATGCCGCGCGGGTCGAACGCGGCCTTCACGCGCCGGGTGATGCGCGCCAGCGGCGCGGCTTCCGGCGGCACCACGTTGACCGCGACGCGCAGGGCATCGGGCGCGCGCAGCAGGGTCCAGGTGCCGCGCGCGGCCTGCGCGGCGCGTTCGACCGCGCGATGGGTCTCGGTGTCGGCGGGGCCGGCGAGCCAGACCAGGCCGCCGCCCCAATCGAGGAAGCCGTCTACCCCGGCCGCGGCCACCGCGCGCAGCACCGCGGGACCGGCGGAGGGCCGGACGGACACGCGCCAAACGGCGTCCGACGGCGCCGGTGCCAGGGGCAGCGCATCGCGCACGCCGCGCCAGACCGCGCGCGAGGCGGCGTCGTCGAGGATCTCGGCGGCGCCGAACGAGGCCAGCTCCGCGCGCAGCCGCGCGATGCGATAGGCGACCGAGGGAACGAAATCCTCGATTCGCAACAGGGTGGCCGATCCGCCGGCGCCGCCCGGGGGCGATGCCAGGGCGGGTGCCAGCGCCGGCAGGCGGGACGCATCGGGCAGCCAGGCGGCGGCGGAGACGCCGTAGGGCGAACCCAGCCCGGCGGACAGCGCGGCGACCCCGCGCGCGGCGTCCAGCCCCGCCAGCACGACCGTGCCGGTGGTCTCCGGCGCGGGCAGCACCTTCAGCGTCACCTCGGTGATCACCGCGAGCGTGCCGTGGCTGCCGGTGAGCAGCTTGCACAGGTCGAGGCCGGTGACGTTCTTCAGCACCCGCCCGCCGGAGTGGATGAGTTCGCCGGCGCCGTTCACCGCGCGGATGCCCATGACGTGGTCGCGCATCGCGCCCCAGGCGACGCGGCGCGGGCCGGAGAGGTTGGCGGCGACGACGCCGCCGATGGTCTGCGGACCGCGCGTCGCCTGCGTTCCGGCCGTCGCCGGCGCGTCGGGGCCGCCGAGCAGCGCGGTCAGGTCCGGCGGCTCGGCAATCAGGTGTTGGCCGTGTTCGGCCAAGGCGGCTTCGATCTCCGGCAGGTCCGTCCCGGCCCGCGCGGAGAGGATCAGCTCCTGCGGGGAATACAGCGTGATGCCGGCGAGGTTGGTGGTGCGCACGCGGCGCGCGGCCTGAACCGGGCGGAGCATGCCGAGCTTTGTGCCATTGCCGCTGACGAATAGCGGCTCGCCGGAGGCAACGGCCTTGGTGATGGTGGCAACAATTTCTTCCTCTCCCGCGTTTGCAGGGGAGAGTTGTGGGGTGGGTGGGGCCAGATTTCCCGTCACCCGGTCATCGCTCGGAATAGCCGCGGAATTCTCGATGCCTCCCGCTGCACGACTACTGTGCATAATCGGCCCAGAGCACACCGTCCAACCCGGCGCGGGCTTGCAGCAGGATTTTGCGCACCTGCTCGACTGGCGCGTGGCGCAGCCGTTGCCAAACCTGATACTCGGCAGGCGCACAGGCATTGAGCCGATCAAAGGCGGCCATGAGCGTGGCGTCCTCCAAACGCTCGATCAACCGAAGGGAGAAATAGCGAGCGAAGGTCTCAAGCATGAGGCTTGGCCGAAAATTGATGTCTTTGGCGGGTGGCAACCCGAAGTCGGCCCACATCCGGCCGTCGAGGTCTCGACCAAGATGACAGATCGCATAGACCATCTCATGGAGGAAAACCACGTTGCCCAATGCTCGCTCGTCCACATTGAGATGACCAGCCGACCATCTCATCAGCTTCCGGTAGATCGTCACGTGGCATGTCTCCGGGTTGTAGGCACCCAGGAGATTGCAGGTCGGGAGTTGCAATTGGCGATTTCGAACCGGGGATCAGCCGCGCCAGCAGCCGTGTGTCCTCCAAGGCATTCCGCGCAGTGTCCTCGGCGCGGTTCCAGACAGAATTGGCACTCCTAGCACCAGGCTGTCGCAACAAGTAATCGAGCGCCGCGCGGCGGACTAGTTCCGGTGAAGGATCGTCTGAGAGCGAAAATTTGAGTTCGCGCTCTTGGAACAAATCGGCGAATCGATAGACGGGGGTCTCTTCGTCGTCCGCGGCGGCCTCTTCCCCCACGATTTGTTGCACCTCATAGCGAAACTCGCGATCTTGATCGAGAGTCAGTCCCATAAGGTCATGGGCAAGCAGGTCGATCCCCGCAGAAGGCGCTGCTTCGTGCCTCCGGTGACCGCGATGACCGGATACTCGATCTTCGATTGCACGGACAGCCGCCACCACAGCGGGGCGTGCAGCTCCCGCGTGGTCATCTCCTCCAGCGAGCCGCCCTCTAGCCTGTGTCTCTTAAAATCCCGCTCGAAAGGATCGGGAGCGGTCCGCCAAAGGACTCGCATTTCCATCTCTTGGTCTGAGACCTGCGCAAGCCCATCAAGAATTCGCCGCGCGAGATGTGGGCGGTACGGAGCACCGCCATGCATAGTGGCAAACGACGAGTGCTCCCATTCGATAACCAACAGCCCTATGAAACTATCCTCCCCCCGCTGCACCGCACGAAGCATGGAGTCAACCGACCGGTCGCCCGGATCGTCGAGTGCCGAGAAGCTGACAGGCCACTTGACGAACCACCCATTGGTCTCATCCCGCTCCCGGAATTTCCGCTCGCGCCGGCTGCGGGTAAACACTCTCTTGGGAAGGTACAATGACTTGTCCGTGCCAATCAAAATGACGCAGCGCAGGTTTGTGTTGTTCTCCCACCACACCCAGGCATCAGACTCACCCAAATCCTCAACGTATTCAACGGCCAGCAGCGCCTCGGTACGATCCTTGCCGCCATATGCGACTAGATCAGCGTAGCGCTTTTCCCGGCTCCCCAGCTCGACTCCTTCATCGATTTGGTCTTCATCAAAAGCCTCCGGAAGTCGCCTATAATGGGAACGTTCAGATCGCTCCGTCAACCACGACTTCATCCGGGCGATTGCCTCGTACCGTCGTGCTGCGATCTCCACCATCTCCGAGTTGGCCGTCACCATCGCTTCGAGCAATGCGAGGTAGTCCTGGTGCAATCGCGAGCGACTTGCGGCTCCTTTACTGCCGAGGTGAAGCTTCTCTGTGGCGGCGAGGTCTGGATCGATCCGCAACAAGAATAGCCGTTCCAACGATAGTGTCTCGTCCTCGCTTGGTCCATGTTCGTTGAGAAACCGAAGTACCCTCTGCTTTGTGTCCCCACTGTCTTCAGGTACGCGGCTCAGCACCGGCAGCAATTCGATCTGGCCCTGGGCCTTGAGGCGCGGCGCCCGAGCGAAACTTCGCATGACGGCCCGCGCACCTGTCAGGCTCTCCTGGTTGTCGATCATCAGGCAGACCACCTTGTCCGCCAGCAACGTCGTGGCAAGCCCGGCCATCTCGGTAATGCCGGTTCGGGAGTTGATCAGAATGTAGTCAGCCCGCAACTCGTCCTCGATTTGCGCCTTGAGTTCCAGACACGCAGCGATGCCGGCGCCGTCCGGATCGGAGAAAAAGTCCCGCCTTGTCAAGGCAGCCAGGGCTTTCCAGTAGGTCCCCGATGGAGCAGCCCCAGCCGGCATCAGATGGAGCGTACCAAGCGTGGCCGGTGGGAGTGGTACTGGCGCGAAGTAGTTAAAGAGCGGCGTCACTTCCGCTTCGCCGCCTGCAACGGCCAACAGATAATCCACGAAGCCGCGTTCAGGCACCACATCTCCGGCCCGTTCACCAGGGCGCCCGATGTGCATTTTGTAATGCAATCCGGGCGCCTCCAGATCGAAGTCAATCGCGACAACCCGTTTGCCCAACGACGCCAAATATCTCGCCGCGTTCGCTACAAGTAGGCTGCGGCCCGTTCCGCCCTTGTAGGAATAGAATGTGAAAGTCTCCACAGCGGTTAATCACCAGATTGGAAGTGGTGCTCCCTGCCGGTGGAATTCGTAAGCAAAGCGCCTTATTTCCTCAATCCCATACCGCGCATAGGCATGCGCGAATTGTGTCTGCCTCAGATGGCTTGCCCGATCCGCCATCGCGGACGCCCGAACCCGCAATTCGGCAAGATCGGTCCTTAGCGCGCTGTCTGTGCCACTTTCTGTAGAGAAACGTTCCACCAGCTCGTGCGCGCGCTGAAACTCATGTCCCGCGATGGCTGCGCTGACAGCGCCGCGCCGTGCAATGGCACCTTCCGCATCCGACGCCGGAACCACGCTCGCAATGCGTTCCTCCAGCAGTGAGACGTCCAAGTAGGCATTGCAGGTGCCGGGAGCGTTGAGCTCATCAAACACCTCGGCCCGGCGGATCGCCTCCGTCACCAACGGATACAAGGTCTCAATATCCATGAGAGTTAAGCCGTCCTCAGCCTGGACCGTGGTGGACCGATTTCCACCACGCACGCGACTTTATCACCCGCAACCTTACAGTTTCCGACCTGCGCCACCTTCTCGCGCAACCGACGCTGGGCGGGATCTACAGTGTTGACGCCGCTCACTTCCATCGCAACGAGATTACGGTCGGGATCGACGAGCAGCCAGTCGGCAGCTTCTCCACGTTGGAGCCTTCTACGGACGACCCATCCCTTGGCGACGTGGACTAAAGCTAGCGCAATGGCCTCCGCAGTGTCTTCGGTAACTCGATGGAAGTCGAGCTGGCCAGCGTCGCCCCCCGACGCGTTTAGCCAATGCAAGGTCCCTCGTCGTCCGCGGCCATCAAGGACAATTCCCAGATTCACGCCGGACTCATGGTTGTGCCGGCCAAGACCAATCGCGGCCCGATATGCGTATTCCCTGGCTGTCGTATGGGCAAGCAGTGGATGCATCTCCCGCAGCCGGTTCAATTCCAGCTCCATGGTGCTACCCTACCGCGCCCGCGAGCGGGAACACCTTGGCCGGGTTCAGCAGCCAGTCGGGATCGAACGCCGACTTGAGGCGGCGCTGCTGGTCCAGCTCGACCGCGCTGAACTGCACGCCCATCAGGTCGCGCTTCTCGATGCCGACGCCGTGCTCGCCGGTCAGGCAGCCGCCGACCTCGACGCATAGCTTCAGGATGTCGGCGCCGAACGTCTCGGCCTTGTGGAAGCTGGCCGGATCGTTGGCGTCGAACATGATCAGCGGGTGCAGGTTGCCGTCGCCGGCGTGGAAGATGTTGGCGACCTGCAAGCCATAGGCGGCCGATATCTCGCCGATGCGGCGCAGCACCTCGGGCAGGCGCGAGGTGGGGATGACGCCGTCCATGCAGAGATAGTCGGGGCTGATCCGCCCGATCGCGCCGAACGCGCCCTTGCGGCCCTTCCAGATCGCCGCGGATTCCTCGGCCGACTGCGAGACCTTCAGGCTGAGCGGGTCGTGGCGCGCGCAGATCGCGCGCAGCCGATCCAGCAGCGCGTCCTGTTCGGCGGGGCTGCCCTCCACCTCGATGATCAGCATCGCCTCGGCGTCCAGCGGGTAGCCGGCATGGGCGAAGGCCTCGCAGGCATGGATCGCCGGGCGGTCCATGAATTCGAGGGCGACCGGGATGATGCCGGAGGCCATGATCGCCGCGACGCAGGCGCCGGCGACCTCGTTCGAGGCGAAGGCCGCCAGCATGGCGCGCGCCCCTTCCGGGCCGCGCAGGATGCGCACGGTGACCTCGGTGACCACGGCGAGCTGACCCTCGCTGCCGCACAGCAGGCCAAGCCAGTCATAGCCGGCGGCGTCGAGATGGGCGCCGCCGATGTCGATGATCTCGCCCTCGACGGTGACTAGCTTCAGGCCGAGCAGGTTGTTGGTGGTGACGCCGTATTTCAGGCAGTGCGCGCCGCCGGAGTTCATCGCGACGTTGCCGCCGATCATGCAGGCGAGCTGGCTGGACGGGTCGGGGGCGTAGAAGAACCCCTGCCCCGCCACCGCGCCGGTGATGCCGATATTGGTGACGCCGGCCTGCACCACGGCGCAACGGTCGGCGTAGTCGATGTCGAGGATGCGGTTCATCCGCATCAGCCCGACCACCACGGCATCGGCCAGCGGCAAGGCACCGCCGGACAGCGAGGTGCCGGCACCGCGCGGGATGATGCGCACGCCGTTGGCGTGGCAGAAGCGCAGCACTTCGGCGACCTGCTCGGTGGTGTCGGGCAGCACGACGGCGAGCGGCGGCTGGCGGTAGGCGGTCAGGCCGTCGGTCTCGTACGGCTTGAGGCGGATCGGCTCGCTGATCAGCGCGTCGTCCGGCACCAGCGCGGCCAGGCCGGCGACGATCGCCTCGCGCCGGGCCAGGACATCAGGCTTGGGATCGGGAAGCCGCATGCGCGCCCTCTCTGGCTGCCCCTGCTGGGCGGTCTGGGCCGAAGATGGGACCGGAAGGCGGGGCAGGCAAGCCGGAACCGCGCACGGCGCGGCGGTCGATCAGGCGCTGACGGTCGGGGGATCGGGAGACGGCGCCTTGGATCAGCCCTGGCGGCACTTCATCCGCGGGTTCTTCTTGTTGATCACGTAGACCCGGCCGTGGCGGCGCACCACCCGGCAGTTCTTGTCGCGCGCCTTGGCGGACTTCAGGCTGTTGCGAATTCTCATGACAGGGCCCCGGCGGCGGAAAGGAGCCGCGGGAGATAGGGGGGACGGCGAGGACTGTCAACCCGGCGGATGCGAATGCCGCGCGCGGAGGCCGACGCGTTCCCCATCGGGATCGGCGCGAGGTGGGAGGCCCCGCACGGCGCTTGGTCCGCGTCCGTCGCGACCATCCCGCGACGCTGTGCGGCGGCGGCACCCGCAGGCTCAGGCGGCCTGCCCCGCGCACCAGCCGCTCGCCCAGGCCCACTGGAAATTGTAGCCGCCGAGCCAACCGGTGACGTTGACGGCCTCGCCGATCACGAACAGGCCGGGGACCGCGTTCGCCTGCAGCGTTCGCGACGACAGATCGCGCGTGTCCACCCCGCCACAGGTCACCTCCGCCTTGGCATAGCCTTCCGTGCCGCTCGGCGTCACGCGCCAGGCCGCCAGACGCACCGCGAGGTCGCGCAGCGCCCGGTCGGCCAGGTCCGCCATCCGCGCCGAGGGCGCAGGCACGGCAGCGGGCCGGGCGGGTTGCGCGACCTGGGGATCGCCCGCCAGCGCCTGCGCCAGCCGCTGCGGCAGCAGCTCGGCCAACACGCTGCGCAGTTCGGCTTTCGGCCGCGCCCGCTTGCGGTCGAGCAGAAACCCCGCCGCGTCCCGCCCCGGCAGCAAATTCAGCGTGATCGCCCCCTGCCGCCAGTACCGACGAAATCTGCAGAATCGCCGGCCCCGACAGGCCGCGATGGGTGAACAGCATCGCATCGCGAAAGCGCTGCCGGTCCAACGCCACCTCGGCGTCCAACGCAACGCCCGCAAGTGGCCGCATCAGCGCCAGCAGGTCGTCGGCAAAGGTGAGCGGCACCAGCCCCGGCCGCAGCTCGGTCAGCCGCAGGCCAAACTGCCGCGCCGCGTCATGCGCGAATCCCGTGGCACCCAGCTTGGGAATCGACAATCCGCCGGTAGCCAACACCAGGCTGCTGGACCTGAACGACCCGTGGTCCGTCTCTACCCGGAACGAGTCTGCCCGGCTGAGCTCGACCACGCGATGGGCGAGCCGCAGCTCGACCGCGGCCGCCGCGCACTCATCGAGCAGCAGGCGGACAATGTCGCGCGCCGAGCCGTCGCAGAACAGTTGCCCCGGCGCCTTCTCGTGGAAGCGAATGCCATGCCGCTGCACCAGCGTCACGAAATCCTGCGGCGTGTAGCGGCCAAGGGCCGAGCGGCAGAAATGCGGGTTGTCCGAGAGGAACCGTTCCGGAACAGTTCCGGTGTTGGTAAAGTTGCAGCGCCCACCGCCAGAGATCAAAATCTTGGCGCCGGCCTGGGCGGCATGCTCGAGCACCAGCACGCGCCGCCCGCGGCGGCCGGCGGCGATCGCGCACATCAGCCCCGCGGCGCCGGCACCAAGGATGATCACATCGTGGTCGGTCATGCGGACCGGTATAGCAGCCGCTCCAGCCGCGGGCAGGCACCGGCGCGGCCCGGCTGAACCACAGCAAGGCTGGGGCTTCGCCCCAGACCCCACCAAGGGGCGCTGCCCCCCATGGTACCATTGGGGAACCCCGCCAAGGGCGGAGCCCTTGGAACCCTTGACTGGGCGTGTGGGGAGGGGACGGGGGCGTGGGGGTCGGGTGTCGGTGCCGCCCCTCGCGAGGGGCGGCACCGACACCCGACCCCCACGCCCCCGTCCCCTCCCCACACGCCCAGTCAAGGAGTCCAGAGGCCGCTGCCTCTGGTGGGGGGTCCAGGGGGGCAAAGCCCCCTGGCGGGGTCCGGGGCGGAGCCCCGGCCTTGCTGTGGTTCAGCCGATCCGCGCCAGCGCGGCCTCCAGCCGGGCTGTTTCGGCCTGGGCGGTGGCCAGGCGTTCGCGGTTTTCCTCCACGACCTCCTCGGGGGCGCGGCGGACGAAGTCGATGTTTTGCAGCTTCTGGGCGATCTTGTTCGCTTCGCCGGCGGCCTTGTCGCGCGCTGCCGCCAGGCGCAGCCGTTCGGCGGCCAGGTCGATCACCTCGGCCAGCGGCAGGATCACGGTTGCCTCGTCCAGCACCGCCTGGGCCGAGCCTTTCGGCATCTCGCCGACCAGGGGTTTCAGCTCCGAGGCCCGCGCCAGGCGGCGGATCGCATCGAACCAGCGGGCGGCGCGCGCCAGCGTCTCGGGGGCAGCATCGCGCAGCAGGATCGGTGCCGGCGTGCCGGGCGGCACGTTCATCTCGGCGCGCACCGCGCGGACCTCGGTGATCAGCCGCACCACCCAGTCCAGCTCGCGCGCGCGCCGCGGCGCTGTCGGTGACCGCGACCGGCGTCGGCCAGGGCGCGCGGATCAGGCTGAACTGGGCACCATAGCCGAAATGGTCCCACAGCGTCCTCGGTGACGAACGGCATCGCCGGATGCAGCAGGCGCAGCACGATGCCGAGCACGTGGGCGGCGGTGGCGCGCACCTCGCGCGCCGCGGCGCCTGCCTCCGGGCCTGCCCCTGGGGTGTCGCCCTCGGCCAGCACCGGCTTGGCGAACTCCACGAACCAGTCGCAGAACGTGTTCCAGGTGAAACGGTAGCCGGCGGCGGCGTACTCGTCGATGCGGTAGCGCTTCCAGTGCGTCGGTGGCCTGTGCGACGGCGTCGTTCGCGGCGTCCAGGATCCAGCGGGTCAGCGGCAACCGTGCCGATTGCGGATCGAATGCCGGATCCGGGCGCGATGGCGTTCATCTCGCAGAACCGCGCGGCGTTCCACAGCTTGGTGACGAAGCTGCGATAGCTCTCCACCCGCGCCGCGCCCAGCTTGATGTCGCGCCCCGGCCCGGTCAGCGCGCAGATGGTGAAGCGCAGCGCGTCGGCGCCGTAGCTGGTCGATCAGCTCCAGCGGATCGATGATGTTGCCTTTCGACTTCGACATCTTCTGGCCGCGTTCGTCGCGCACCAGGCCGTGGATGTAGACGGTGCGGAACGGCACCTCGCCCATGAAATGCAGGCCCATGCATCATCATCCGGGCGACCCAGAAGAAGATGATGTCGAACCCGGTGACCAGCACGTCGCCGGGATAGTAGCGTGCCAGTTCCTGGGTCTTCTCCGGCCAGCCCAGGGTGGAGAACGGCCACAGGCCGGAGCTGAACCAGGTGTCCAGCACGTCCTCGTCCTGCGTCAGTGGTTCTCGCCGCGCGCCCGTAGTGCGCGTCCGCCGCCGCCTGCGCCTCGGCCGCATCATGGCCGACGAACACCGCGCCGTCCGGCCCGTACCAGGCCGGGATGCGATGGCCCCACCAGAGCTGGCGGGAGATGCACCAGGGCTGGATGTCGCGCATCCAGGCGAAGAAGGTGTTCTCCCACTGCTTCGGCACGAACAGGGTCCTGCCGGTCTCCACCGCCTCGATCGCCGGCTTGGCCAGCACCTCGGCGTTGCAGTACCACTGGGTGGTCAGCCGCGGCTCGATCGGCACGCCGCCGCGATCGCCGTGCGGCACCTGGTGGGTGTGCGGCTCGACCTTTGCCAGCAGGCCGAGACGTTCCAGTTCGGCGACGATCGCCTTGCGCGCGGCGAACCGGTCCTGCCCGTCCAGGCCGCGCACGAAGGCGGGATCGGCGACGCCGTCCACGGCGGCCAGCGCGTCGTCGATCTCGGCCAGCGTCACCCGCGCCTGGCGGTCGAGCACCGAGGGCATCGGCAGGGCGTGGCGCTGGCCGACGGCGAAATCGTTGAAGTCGTGCGCCGGGGTGATCTTCACCGCGCCGGTGCCCTTCTCCGGATCGGCGTAGGTGTCGGCCACGATCGGGATCAGCCGGCCGACCAGCGGCAGCACGGCCTGCTTGCCGATCAGCGCGGCCAGCGTCGGATGGTCGGGATGCACCGCCACCGCGGTATCGCCGAGCATGGTTTCGGGCCGCGTGGTCGCCACGGTGATGCACTGTCCCGGCGCGTCGGCGATCGGATAGGTGATGTGCCAGAGATGGCCCTTGACCTCCTGGTTCTCCACCTCGAGGTCGGAGATCGCGGTCTGCAGCTTGGGGTCCCAGTTGACCAGGCGGCGGTCGCGGTAGATCAGGCCGCGCCCCTGGCGTCCCTGGTGCGGTACAGCGCGACGAACACCTCGCGCACCGCCGCCGACAGCCCGTCGTCCATGGTGAAGCGCTCGCGCGGCCAGTCGAGCGAGGCGCCGAGCCGGCGCAACTGCGTGGTGATCGTGCCGCCCGATTCCGCCTTCCACTGCCAGACGCGCTCGATGAACGCTGCCCGCCCCATGGTCCGCCGATCGTCCTTGCCCTGCTCGGCGAGCAGCCGCTCGACCACCATCTGGGTGGCGATGCCGGCGTGATCGGTGCCCGGCTGCCACAGCACGTCGCGCCCCTGCATGCGCCGCCAGCGGACCAGCACGTCCTGCACGGTGAAGGTCAGGGCGTGGCCCATGTGCAGGCTGCCGGTGACGTTGGGCGGCGGGATCATGATGGTGAACGGCGCCGCGGCCGATGCGGGATCGCAGGCGAACGCGCCGCTGCCTTCCCAGCCGGCATAGAGCAGCGGTTCGGTCTCGGCCGGGTTGAAGGTCTTGTCCAGCATCAGGTCTCTCCCGCGGCCTCAAATCCCGCAGGAGGCCGCCGATATCGGCTGCGTCAGAGGACGGCGCGGCTGACCACGCGCTCGATCTCGGCCCGCACCAGCCGCTCGGCCAGGCCGGGCAGGTGGGTGTCCAGCCACTCCTTCAGCATCGGCCGCAGTTCCGCGCGCACGACGTCCTCGATGGTCGGGCCGCTGGCGTGGACCTGCGTGGTGCGCTCGGCCGTCAGGGTGCGCAGCAGCGAGCCGACCGCGGTCGTCGCCGCCGCGGCGGCTTCGTCGCCCATCAGGGCGGAACTGGGGGATGGGGCAGCCATATCAGATGGCACGGACGTCTCCATGGCAGGTGCTGGTGGGATCTCGGGCTCGGGTGGCTCGGCGTCGGCCTCGGGCGGCTCGGCGTCCGGCGCGGGTGGCGCCTGCGCCTGCACCGGATCGGGCAGCATCATCGACGCATCGAGCTGCAACACGCCATCGTCGCGTTTGGGCGGGGCCGGCGGGCGGGCCGGCGGGGGAGCCGGCATCGCCGCTCGGGTCGCCTCCCCCTCCTCCTCGGCCAGGATCCGCCGGATCGAGGCGAGGATGTCCTCCATCGACGGGTCGCCGCCAACCGGCGGCGGCGCCGCGGCGTTGGCGGGCAGTTTGCTGGGGTCCGATCCGCTCATGCGCTTCGCTGCCTCATTCCGACGCCGTCAGCGGCCCGGCTGGTCGGTGGCGTAGTCGCCCAGCCCAAACCACTTGTTCTTGACCGCGTTGTAGTAAGCCGTGTCGTCATACAGCGGCACCGGCAGGTTCAGGTCCCGCGCGGTCAGGCGTCCGACCGCCGCGGCAACGTTGTATGATGCCGTGACCAACTGCGACAACGCCTGCACGAGGTTGGTCTGCGAGGTCAGCAGGGCCTGCTGCGCGTTCAGCACGTCGAGCGTGGTGCGGCTGCCGACGATCGCCTCGCGCTCCACGCCTTCCAGCGCGACCTCGTTGGCGCGGATCTGGGCGCGGGTGCTTTCCGCCGCGGCGCGTGCGGCGATCAGCGTGTCCCAGGCGGCCACCGCGGTCTGCACCGCGGTGCGCCTGGCGTCCTCGACCTGCTTCTGGGTCTGCTGCTGGGTCTGCCGTGCCTGGCGGACCGCGGAGTATTCCGACCCGCCCTGGTAGAGCGGCACGGAGAGGTTGGCGGTCACCACGTAGCCGTTCGCCTGGGCGGAGCGCGCGCCGGCGTTGTTCTGCTGGAATGCCTGGCCCTGCAGGCTGACCTGCGGCATGAGCTGGCCGAACGCCACGTCGATGGCGTCCTTCGCCGCGGCATTGCTGAACAGCGCCGCGACCACCACGGGATTGTTGGCCGCGGCGAGCCCGCCGATCTCCTGTTCGGTCTTCGCCGGCACGCGCAGCGGCTGCGGCTCCACCAGGTCGGCAGGGGCCTGAAAGCCGACCACCTTGAGATAGGTCGCCCGCGCGGTCTGCAGATTGCCCTCGGCGACCTCGCGCTGGGCGACGGCGCCAGCCAGCGCCGCCTCGGCCTGCGCCACGTCGGTACGGGTGATCTCGCCCACCCGGAAGCGGTCGTTGGTGGCCTGCAACTGGCGGGTCAGCACCTGTTCGTTGTTGACGTTCAGCGCCAGCAGCTGCTGCGTCTGGATGACCCCGACATAGGCGTTCACCGTGTCGGAGAAGCTCTGTTCCTCCTGCGCGATCAGGTTGGCGCGCTCCGCCATGTCCTGGTTCTTGGCGCGGTTGACGTTGGCCTGCACCTTGCCGCCGGTGTAGATCGGCTGGGTGATGGTGGCCTGCGCCTGCGCCAGGTCGCGGTCGGTTTGCAACTTTTGATAGCCGGCGATCGCAGCCGAATACGCACGGCTGACGCCGTCGCCATAGCCGACGCCGCCGCCCAGAACGACGGTCGGGCGCCAGCCGGACAGCGCCTGCGGCACGCTTTCATCGGCGGCGCGCAGCTTGGCCCGCTCGGCCTGCAGCGCCGGCTGGTAGGAATAGGTCGCGGCGAGCGCCTGGCTCAAGGTGTGCGGCACGCCGATGACGGCGGTCCCCGCCTTGGCTGGCGTGGCCTTGGCTGCGGCTCGTGGCCTTGTGCGCGGTGGTCTTGTGCGCCGTGGTCTTGTGCGCCGAGGTCTTGGGGGCCGACACCTCGGGCGGAGGAGGCGCCGGCTGCGCCCAGGCCGGCACGGGCTGGCTCAGTCCGAACAGCACCAGCGCGCCGGCTGCAGCCAGCCCAGCCTTGGTCTTGCCAACCTTGGTCGGGCCAACCTTGGTCGGGCCAGCCTTGGTCGAGCCAGCCTTGGTCAAGGTTTTCCCACGCCGCTGCATCGCCCGAACCCTGTTCCACCGGATACCTGCCACGATGACGCCGCCCCACCACAGTGCCCACATACAGACGTGCCACATCGCCGCGTTGCACGCCAAGCCATTCCTTACCCGCCCGGGACGGCGAACCGGTGCGCCCTGGGCGCCGCCGCCGCGGGCCAGCTAACCCACACCTGGTTACCTAGAAGGTAAAACTCGGTGCGGGCAACAACGCCGGGATCGGCGCGGTGGTGCAATCGAATTCGGTGCGCACCTGCAATCCAGCCTGGGTCGCCTCGCCACGCACCGCCTGGCCGGGTCGGCCGGCGGGACGGATCACCATGACCAGCCGCCCGGCCTGCTGGCGCAGCTGCGCCACGATCGCCGGCGGCGGGGCTACGACCGCGCCTTCGATGAACACGATGTCGTACGGCGCCTCCGCTGGCCAGCCGGCGGCCAGCGGCCCGGCCGCCAGGTGAACGCCCGGGGAAAGCGCGCCCAGCGCGGCGCGCGCGAGCGTCAGCAGCGCCGCATCCGCCTCGACCGCGGTCACCCGCACGCCGCAGGCGGCCAGCACCGCGGCGCCGTAGCCGACGCCGCAGCCAACCACCAGGGCGCGCTCGCCGGCCGCGGGGGCGATGAGCTGGATCAGCCGCGCGGTGAACATCGGCGCCATCAGCACGCGGCCGTTGCCCAGCGGCACGTCCTCGTCGGCATAGGCGCGGGAGGCCAGCGCCGGCGGCAGGAAGCGTTCGCGCGGCAGCGCGCGCATCGCCGCCAGGATCCGCGGGTCGGTGACCTTGTTGGGGCGGAGCTGGCTGTCCACCATGCGATTGCGGGGATCGGCGTAAGGGTCGATCGGGGCGGCCACGTCCATGCTGGTCTCTGCACCGGTTGCTTCGCGGCGGAGTATAGAGGCTCGCAGCCCCGGTCGGACAGGGGGATACTGTGCTGAAACCCCTGGCAACCGGCAAATCCGCCACGGTGCGCCAACCGGCCGCCGCAACCGGCAAGCGAAGGAGACCGAACGTGGCCCCTGACGGCGTGAACCATGCGAGCGCGGACCCGCGCTACATCCGACTCGACAGCGCCGACAACGTCGCGATCGTGGTCAACGATTTCGGCCTGCCGGCCGGCACCAGCTTCGACTGCGGCCTGACCCTCCGCGAGCGCGTGCCGCAGGGCCACAAGGTGGCGCTGCGCGATCTGGAGGCGGGCGCGCCGATCATCCGCTACGGCCACACGATCGGCACCGCCGCGCGCGCCATCCCGCGCGGCAGCTGGATCGAGGAGTCGCTGGTCCGCCTGCCGCCGCCGCCAGGGCTGGACCAGGTGCCGCTCGGCCCGATGCCGGGCGCCGGCCGCGCGCCGGCGCGCCAGCCGAAGCTGGAAGGCTGGAGCTTCGAGGGATTTCGCAACCCGGACGGCTCGGTCGGCACCCGAAACCTGCTGGGCATCGGCACCAGCGTGCAATGCGTCGCCGGCACGCTGGAGGTCGCCATCCGGCGCATCCGCGAGGACCTGCTGCCGCACTATCCGAACGTCGATGGCGTGGTCGGGCTGACCCACACCTATGGCTGCGGTGTCGCCATCGGCGCGCCGGACGCGAACGTGCCGATCCGCACGCTGCAGAACCTGGCGCGCAACCCGAATTTCGGCGGCCAGCCGATGGTGGTCGGCCTGGGCTGCGAGAAGCTGGAGCCGGAGCGGGTGCTGGAGCTGCCGCCGGGCGGCGGCGGGGCGCAGGTCATGCGGCTGCAGGACACGGCGTTGGCAGGGTTCCAGCCGATGCTCGCCGCGATCCTGGCGATGGCCGAGTCGCGGCTGGCGATGCTGGACCGCCGCCGGCGCGAGACCTGCCCGGCGTCGGACCTGGTCGTCGGACTGCAATGCGGCGGCAGCGACGCGTTCTCCGGGGTGACCGCCAACCCGGCACTGGGATTTGCCGCCGACCTGCTGGTGCGCGCCGGGGCGACGGTGCTGTTCTCCGAGGTCACCGAGGTGCGCGATGCGATCGACCTGCTGACCGCACGCGCCGCCACCCCCGAGGTCGCCCGTGCGCTGGTGCGCGAGATGGCCTGGTACGATGCCTACCTGGCGCGCGGCGGGGCGGATCGCAGCGCCAACACCACGCCGGGCAACAAGAAGGGCGGGCTGGCCAACATCGTCGAGAAGGCGTTGGGCTCGATCGTCAAGTCGGGCAGCAGCCCGATCGCCGGCGTGCTGTCGCCGGGGGAACGGGCGACGACCAAGGGGCTGATCTTTGCCGCCACGCCGGCCAGCGACTTCATCTGCGGGACGCTGCAGTTGGCCTCCGGCATGACGCTGCAGGTGTTCACCACCGGGCGCGGCACGCCGTATGGGCTGGCGGCGGCGCCGGTGATCAAGGTCTCGACCCGCAGCGAGTTGGCGCGGCGTTGGCACGACCTGATCGACCTCGATGCGGGCAGCATTGCCACCGGCGAGGCGACGATCGAGCAGGTCGGCTGGGAGATCTTCCAACTGATCCTGGACGTGGCGAGCGGGCGCAAGCAGAGCTGGGCGGAGCGGTGGGGGCTGCACAACGCGCTGAGCCTGTTCAACCCGGCGCCGGTCACCTGAGGCGTAAGACCGTATGTCCGTCCCCAGCGGAGGTGGCTCGCTCCACACGGCGCGAGCGTGCGAGGGTTGCTCGCGGGTACGAGCCTATCCTCGGCGCAGGGAGACGAGCCACCTCCGGTGGGGACGGACATAGGGTCTTACGGCATAGCCACCTTTCGGGCCGGCCATTTTTTCCCGCAACACGGCGCGGACACGAAGAAGCCACCTCAGTGGCGGCCTACCGAGGTGGCTTATATTTTATTGGTTTCGTTTGAAGATTTGGTTGCGGGGGCACGCAACCATCTTGATTTGCCGCTGATCGGCTGATTTGTAATCAGTAGGTCCTCGGTTCGGGTCCGAGCGTCGGCACCGACGAAATCAACGAGTTAAAGGCAAAAGGAACCCGCTCCGACAGGCGACCGGCGGGTTGCGGACCTGGAGCGGACCCGCCGGCATCGATTTCGGCCCCCTTGAGCCGAGTACCCCCCTGCGTCGAGCGCGGCCATTGTCCGCCACGGCCGAAGGTGATGACACCACCGGGCGCACCCGTTGGGACGCAACGCCGCGTTGGTGCGCGCACCACACACCGCCGCCCCCCGGGAAATTGCGCAGGCCGCGAGCCGGCATCAACCAACCCGGTGCCCTCGCCGATCCCAGCCTTCCGTGCGCACCGCACAGCAGCCCGCTAGCCGGCGTGGCCGGATGCTCTCGGTGGCGACGTAGCGGTCCAGTTCCGCGATGGTGTCCTGCCCGTCTGCGATCCGGGGTCCAGAGCCGCGAGCCCCGCACGGGAAGGGCAACGCAAGCCCCCGGGTGTCCGCCGGCCGAAACGCCAGAAGGCCCCCGCGGGGGCCTTCTGGCGCTCGTCGCTGGTGCATTTTTACTCCGGCGCGCCGATACATTTTCTCTCCGGCGTTGACACTCGCCGGGCGGAGCGGTGCCGCGCCCCCCGCGCCCGCGCCCGTCCGCACCGAAATCTGGCCCTGGCAGGTGCCGCGCCCTCGTTACGCGATCCCCTGACCGGGGGGATCGTGCGCCTATAATGTTCCGTAATAGGAATAGACGTCTGCCGGCCGCGCGGCGTCATCACCGCCACGTCCGCCGCAGGCCACCCGCGCTCGCCCGCGCCTTGCTCTCGCCCCGCCCGGGTGTATAGACTCGTCGGTATCGGTAACGGGCGATCGGAGAGGTGGGTGAGGTGAGCCGACCATCGGACGGGTGCCGGCCGCCGTGAGCTACACCTTCCAGTTCGGCGACGTCTGGGCCGCCTGGCCGCAGTTGCTCGAAGGCGTGTGGCTGACCATCCGGCTCTCCGCCCTCTCCATGGTGCTCGGCCTGCTGGTCGCCGTCGTCGGCACGCTGGGCAAGACCATGGGGCCGCGGCCGGTGCGGATATTGGTTGACGCCTATGTCGAGTTGATCCGCAACACCCCGTTCCTGGTGCAGATTTTCCTCGTCTTCTTCGGCCTGCCGCTCGTCGGCCTCAGGATGAACGCCGACGAGGCGGCGCTGCTCGCCATGGTCGGCAATAAGTGCTAACATCGATGGAAGGTGAAGATGCAGCGACGGTGGTAGACGTAGAAAATTGGCGTTGGATGAAATAGGAATGATGATAGACAGAAAGACAAACAGATAACGTAGCGTCAGTAATTACTTACTACAAAGGAGGCGACCTATGAGTGATACTGGCTTGAACAATATTTGTGAGCGCTACATCAGGCTTTATTCTGGCGCTGTTTCCGATATTCTGGATAAGAAAGGATTCCGTGACCAGGTTTTGCCCTATTACATTACCCCGTTCACCCAGGTTGATCGCGTCTGCGGCATCGCCTTCACCGGGCAGGGCTACCCCAGCGCCGCGGCCAAGGACGACGACACGAACGAGCGTCTGGCGATGCTTGACAGCATCACGTCCTACACGATCTCGGTCTGGGCCTGCGGCGGCCACCTCGGCGCAGCCCACTGGGGCGAGATCATGTCCACCGCCGCACGCGAACGCGGCTGTCTGGGAGCGGTTGTGGACGGTGGCGTGCGCGACGTTCCCTATATCGATGAAATGAAATTCCCGGTGTTCGCCAAGTTCAAATGTGCCGCCAGTTCGGTCGGTCGCTGGAACATTCGGCAATGGCAGGTGCCGGTTAGGATCGGTGATACCGTTATTTATCCGGGCGACTTTGTCTTTTGCGACACCGACGGCGTGGTTGTCGTACCCAAGGACATAATAAGGGAAGTACTCGTGGACGCCGAGGACGTATTCGCCCGCGAGGGCGGGATGCGCCGCGAATTGCGCCAAGGGGTGCCCATTACAGAAGCTTACAAAAAATACGGATCGTTATAGGAGGAAGCCACAGTGCCACCGCCCCCCCGGTAGCACTATGAAGGAAGTTGCAACGCGGCCGTACCGAGCACGCACGATGAAAACACGCCAGTCCATCCGAACGCGGCGACACCCGCTCCGCCGGGCCATGCTGCAAGAGGCGGTGCCGTGAACTATACGTTCCAGTTCGGCGATGTCTGGGCCGACTGGCCCGACCTGTTGTGGGGCACTTGGCTCACCGTCCAGCTCTCGGCCAGCGCCATGGCGCTCGGCCTCCTGGTCGCCGTCGCCGGGGCGCTCGGCAAGACCATGGGGCCGAAGCCGGTGCGCTGGGCGGTCGACGCCTATGTCGAGGGGATCCGCAACACCCCCTTCCTGGTGCAGATCTTCCTGATCTTCTTCGGCCTGCCCACCCTGGGCTTGCGGATGTCGGCCAATCAGGCGGCGCTGCTCGCCATGGTGGTCAACGTCGGCGCCTACGCGATCGAGATCGTCCGCGCCGGCATCGAGAACATCCAGCGCGGCCAGATCGAGGCCGGGCTCGCGCTCGGTCTGCGCCGGTTGCAGGTGTTCCGCTACGTCATCCTGTTTCCGGCGCTGAAGACCGTCTACCCCGCGCTGTGCAGCCAGTTCATCCTGCTGATGCTCAACAGTTCCGTCTGCTCCACCATCTCGGCGCAGGAACTCACCGCGACCGCCAACGACCTGCAGTCGCGCACCTTCCGCAGCTTCGAGATCTACCTCGTCGTCAGCGGTATCTACCTGGCCTTGTCGGTCGCATTCTCCGGTACCTTCGCGGCCATCAACCGCGTCGTCTTCGTGCAGCCGGAGCGGCGGTCGTGATCCGCCTGTTCGGCCCCAGCGAGTTGCTGTTCATCGTCGAGGCGACGCGCTGGACGTTGTTGCTCACGGCGATCGCCTTCGCCGGCGGCGGTATCGCCGGGCTGGTGGTGGCGCTCGCCCGTACCGCGCCAGCGGCTTGGCTGCGCACCGTGGCCACCGGCTACATCCAACTGTTCCGGGGTACGCCGCTCCTGATGCAGCTGTTCCTGGTGTTCTTCGGCGCCAACCTGTTCGGCAACGCGATCGATCCGCTGCTCGCGGCCGCCATCGCGCTGACCCTGAACGGCAGCGCCTTCCTCGGCGAGATCTGGCGCGGCTGCATCGACGCGATCCCCAAGGGCCAGTGGGAGGCCGCTACCGCGCTCGGCATGCGCTACCCGGCGCGCATGCTCTACATCGTGCTGCCGCAGGCCGCGCGCATCGCCATCGCCCCCACCGTCGGCTTCCTCGTGCTGTTGCTGAAGAGCACCTCGCTGGCCTCCATCATCGGCTTCGTCGAGGTCACCCGCGCCGGCCAGATCATGAACAACAACACCTTCCGTCCGTTTCTCATCTTCAGCATCGTTGCCGTCATCTACTTCGTCCTCTGCTGGCCGCTGTCGCTGCTTAGCCGCCGCCTCGAGCTGCGCTTCGGCACCGTTTCGCCCTGAACCAAGGAGAGAAACACCATGTCTAACGATCGCTCGCTCAAACTTCCCCGCCGGCCGCTCGGCCTGCTTGGCGCCGGCGCCGCGCTCGCCGCCCTTGGCAGCGTGTCCCGCGCCGAGGCACAGAGCATCGACGACGTGCTGAACAAGAAGAAGCTGCAGGTCGGCATTCTGGTGGACTTTCCGCCGTTCGGCCTCACCGACAGCAAGGGTCAGCCCGACGGCTACGACGCCGATGTGGCTAAGCTCATGGCCAAGTACCTGGGCGTCACGCTCGAGCTGGTGCCGGTCACCGGCCCGAACCGCATCCCCTACCTGCTGACCGGAAAGGTCGATATGCTGATCGCCACTTTCGGCATCACCCCCGAGCGCGCCCGCCAGTCGATGTTCTCCATCCCCTACAGCAGCATCGACATTGTCCTGCTCGCCCCCAAGGCGACCAAGATCACCAGCCCGGAGGACCTCAAGGGGCTGAAGGTGGGCGTCGCCCGCGCCAGCACGCAGGATACCGCCATCTCCGCGATTGCACCGCCGGGCACGCACATCATGCGCTTCGACGACGACGCCACCACCGTCCAGGCGATGCTCTCCGGCCAGATCGACGCCATCGGCGTCGGTACCTTGGTCGCCAAGCAGCTCAGGAAAATGAACCCGGCGGCCGACTACCAGGCCAAGTTCACGTTGCGCCACCAGCCCAACGGCATCACCCTGCGCCGTGGCCAGTTCGACCTGCTCCAGTGGGTCAACACCTTCATCTTCTTCGTCAAGAACAACGGCGAGCTGGACGCCGTCTGCCGCAAGTGGCTGGATACGCCGCTGCCCGAACTGCCGGTGTTCTGAGCGCACCCGGTTCCGGAGGCCCGCATGGCAGAGACCGCGGCCGAACCCTTCATCATCACGATGGACGGGGTCAACAAGTTCTTCGGCAGCTTCCAGGCGCTGCGTAACATCACGCTGCACGTCCGGCGCGGCGAGCGCATCGTCATCTGCGGGCCGTCCGGTTCCGGCAAGTCGACGCTGATCCGCTGCATCAACCAGTTGGAGCACCACCAGCGCGGCCGCATCGTCTTCGACGGCGTCGAGGTCGGGCCGCGCACGCGGGGGCTCGACCGGGTGCGCCGCGAGATCGGCATGGTGTTTCAGCAGTTCAACCTGTTCGGCCACATGACGGTGCTGGAGAACTGCATGCTGGCGCCGATGAAGGTGCGCGGCGCCTCGCGCGAGCAGGCCGAGGCGCTGGCGATGACGTTCCTCACCCGCGTGCGCATTCCCGAGCAGGCCGGCAAGTATCCCGCTCAGCTCTCGGGCGGTCAGCAGCAGCGCGTGGCGATCGCGCGGGCGCTGTGCATGAACCCCAAGGTGATGCTGTTCGACGAGCCGACCTCGGCGCTCGATCCCGAGATGGTCAAGGAGGTGCTCGAGACCATGATTGGGCTGGCCACGGAGGGCATGACCATGCTGTGCGTGACGCACGAGATGGGTTTCGCCCGCAGCGTCGCGCACCGCATCATCTTCATGGACCAGGGCGAGATCATCGAGGAGGCGCCGCCGGAGACGTTCTTCTCCGCCCCGCGCTCGGAGCGGACGCAGCTTTTTCTTGGCCAGATCCTGTCGCATTAAAGGCCAGGAAGGCGAGGGGCTCCGCCCGTCGATCCGCTTTGCGGCTCGACCCCCGCCGGGGCCTGAGTAAGCGCCTGGCGCACTGCATCGATCGCCGAGCGGCCGGGCCGGTAGCCGTACGAGTCGGCGTGGAACACGGGTTCCAAACACGGCTCCAGATACCGACGGACAACCTCTTGAGCGACACGATCGGCAACCGTTGGTATGCCCAACGGACGCGTGCCGCCGCTCGCCTTGGGGATGTCCACCCGTCGCACCGGTGGAGGGAAGTAGCTCCCCGAGGACAGCCGGTTCCAGAGCTTGTAGAGGTTGCCGGCGAGGCCGGCCTCAAACTCCGCAATCGTCTGCCCGTCTACGCCAGCCGCTCCCTGGATGCCCCAATGATGCCCCGCGCCGGTTGGCAGCCTGGATAGGGCCGAAAGGATTCTATTAAGCCGTTTATTTTATTGGTGCCGGCGCTCGGACTTGAACCGAGGACCTACTGATTACGAATCAGTTGCTCTACCGCTGAGCTACGCCGGCAACCGAGGGCGACAAGCCGCGGGCATATACCCCCCGGACCCGCCCACCGCAACCGGCGCCACCCGGCAACACCAGAGCAAGCGGCGAGCGAGGCAAGAAGGGCGCGCCACCCCGAACGCCGCCGGGAGGCTTTCCCCCACGCTACCTTTGGGTCCCCCGCCAGAGGCGCTCCCCTGTGCTCCGTCCAATGGAGCGGGTGACCGGAAGGGGGCGTGTCGCGCGGCCACCTCCGACGGAATCATCGCCGTGCCCGACTTGCCGCAGGCGCTCTCGCCCAAGCGTAGGCTCGCGCCCACCGATGCTGCCGACCGCCGCGTCACTCCTCCTCCGGCCTCCCAGCCCGCGCCCCCGATCCGGGATCAATCGCCCAACGCGTCGAGTGCCGGCCAGTCGAACGCCACCCCATGGCCGGGCCGCTCCGGTGCGATCGCCTTGCCCTCGCTGATCACCAGGGGTTCGCCGATGTAGCGGTCCAGCCCGAAGCCGTGCACTTCCAGATACGACCGGTTCGGCGCCGCCGCCAACAGATGCACGGTCAGGTCATGCACGCCGTGCGAGGTCAGCGGCAGGTTGTGCGCCTCGGCCAGGTGCGCCACCTTCATGAAGACCGTCACGCCGCCGCAATTGGTGACGTCGGGCTCCGGGAAGGTCACCCCGCCGGCGGCGATCAGCTGGGTGAATTCGTGCAGCGTGTGCAGGTTTTCCCCGGTCGCGATCGGCACGCCGCCGTCGCGCACGATGCGCGCATGGCCGGCGACGTCGTCGGGGATGGTCGGCTCCTCCAGCCAGACCAGGTTTTCCTCCCGCAACGCCCGCGCGGCCCGAATCGCCTCGTCCACCGTCCAGCGCATGTTGGCATCCGCCATCAGCGGGAAATCCGCCCCCAGATGCTGGCGCATCGCGCGCACCCGCGCCACGTCCTCCGACAGGCGCGCCCGGCCGACCTTCATCTTGATGGCGCGGAACCCCTTGGCCAGGTTGTCGTCGGTCTGGCGCAGCAACGCATCGAGCGGGAAATCGAGGTCGATGCCGCCGGCATAGCACGGCACCGCGGCGTCGAAGCCGCCGAGCAGCCGCCACAGCGGCGTGCCCAGCCGTTTCGCCTTCAGATCCCACAGCGCGATGTCCACCGCCGAGACCGCCAGGCTGACCGAGCCGCCGCGGCCGCCATAGTGCAGCCGCCACCACATGCGCTGCCACAGCGCCTCGATCAGGTCCGCCTCGGCGCCGATCACGACCGGGCGCAGCCCGTCCTCGATCAGGCTGGCCACCGCGGCGCCGCCGGCACCGACGGTGTAGGTGTAGCCGACACCCTCCGCGCCGTCCGCGTCGCGCAGCCGCACGGTGATCAGCTCGAAATGGGTGATGGTGCCGTGTGTCGAATCCGACAGCGCCACCGGCAGGCGGATTCGATATAGTTTCGTTTCCAACGTCGCGATTCGCATCACCGCCTCCCCTTGCCGCGCCAAACCCCGCTGCGCCCGAGCCTGCCGAACCGTGCCGTGCCTTGCCACGCCGGCACCGCACCGTATCGTGGTCCCGCGTAGGCACTTCAACCCAGGCTGCGCTGGCCGACCCGGCGATAGGGTCCGCCCCGGATCGGGCAAGCCAACCCGGGCTGCGCAGCACAGCAAGGAGACGTCCGATGCGGTTCGATAGCAAGGTTGGCCTGGTCACCGGCGCCGGTTCGGGGATCGGCCGCGCGGTGGCGATCGGCTTCGCGCGGCGCGGTGGGGCGATCGCCGTCGCCGACGTGAACCGCGACGGCGCGGCTGCGGTCGCCGCCGAGATCAAGGCAGAAGGCGGTCGCGCAATCGCCATTGCCGCCGACCTGACGCACCCGGCCGAGATCGAGGCGATGATCGCACAGACGCTCGATGCGTTCGGCCGCCTCGACATGCTGCACAACAACGCCTTCGGCGTGCCCGCCGGCCTGCAGAAGGGCCGCTTCGCGCCGGTCGCCGAGATCGACGACGCGGTGTGGGACCACACGCTGCAGGTCGGCCTGACCGCGGTGATGCAGGCGACGCGGCGCGCCTTGCCGGTGATGCGCCAGCAGGGTGGCGGCGCGATCGTCAACACCGCCTCGATCTCCGGGCTGTTCGGCGATTACGGCATCGCCGCCTACAACGCGATGAAGGCCGGCGTGGTGAATTTCACCCGCGTTGTCGCGATGGAATATGCCGGCGACAACATCCGCTGCAACTGCATCTGCCCCGGCGCGATCGACACGCCGCTGCTGCAACGATCGCTCACCGCGATCCCCGGCTTCGCCGACGCAACCATCGCCGCGATCCCGATGGGGCGGCTGGGCACGCCGGAGGAGATGGCCAATGTGGTGCTGTTCCTCGCCTCCGACCTCGCGTCCTACGTGACCGGCGCGGCATTCGTCGCCGACGGCGGCCTCACCGCGAAGACCGGCATCCCGACACGGTTCCGCAACTGACCGCGCGACGGCGGGGGGAAGCAAGCAAGGCCGGGGCTTCGCCCCGGACCCCACCAAGGGGCGCTGCCCCTTGGAACCCCGCCAAGGGCGAGCCCTTGGAACCCTTCACTGGGAGTGTGGGGAGGGGAAGGGGGGCAACGCCCCCCTGGCGGGGTTCGGGGCGGAGCCCCGGCCTTGCCTGGTTCACCCCACTGCCGCGCGGCTCAGCGCTTGGCGCGGGTGACGATTTGGGTGGGGTTGACGAAGCGCAGCGCGACCAGCAGCCAGGCCAGGGTGGTGACCATGTAGACCACCGCCATGGCGTCGATCGACTGGCCCGGCCGCACGCCCGCGGCGAACACCGCGTAATACAGCGCGACGACCAGGGTCTGGCTGTCGGGGCCGGCGGTCAGGAAGGTCAGCTCGAACATCGCGATGGTGCGCACCAGCACCAGCATCAGCGCCGCCAGGATGCCGGGCATCAGCAACGGCACCAGGATCTGCATGAACAGCCGGCCGAGGCCGGCGCCGAACACGCGCGCGGCGGCTTCGACGCGCGGATCGATCTGCTCGACGAACGGGATCATGATCAGGATCACGAACGGCACGGTCGGCACCAGGTTGGCCAGGATCACGCCCCAGATCGCCCCGGCCAGGTGCGCCTGGTACAGCACGGTCGCCAGCGGGATGCCGTAGGTGATCGGCGGCACCATCAGCGGCAGCAGGAACAGCAGCATCGCCGCGCGCTTGCCGGGGAACTCGCGCCGCGCCATGGCATAGGCCGTCGGCACGCCGATCAGGGCGGACAGCAGCACCACGGCACCGACCACCTCGGCGGTCACCAGCAGGATGTCCGGCAGCTGGAACTCGTTCCACGCCAGCGATACCACTGCGGGGTGAAGCCGGCCGGCAGCCAGGTGTTGAACCAGTGCGTGCCGAAGGAGTTCACCACCACGCTGCCGATCATCGCCACCAGGTTGACGATGAAGAACCCCACCACCGCCCAGACGGCGAAGGCCCATAGCCGCTCTCCGGGATGGCGCCGCATGGCGGGTCAGCCCTTTCCCGTGCTGGCCGGGCCGCGGAACAGCAGCCCGCGCAATCCCAGCAGCGCCACCACGATCAGCACCTGCACGCCGGCCATGAGCATGGCGATCGCCGAGGCCAGCGGATAGTCGAACTGTTCGAACGCCGCGGTGTACGCGGCGATCGAGATCACCCGCGTGGAGCCGGACGGTTCGCCCAGCAGCAGCGCCGAGGGGAACACGGAAAACGCCTGCACGAAGGCCAGCGCCAGCGTGATCGTCAGCCCCGGCAACAGCAGCGGCAGCAGGATGCGGTTGAACCGGGCGCGGGCGCGGGCGCCGAGCATGGCACCGGCCTGTTCCAGCGACGGATCGATGCCGGTGACGTAGGACAGCGTCAGCAGGAAGGTGAACGGGAAGCCACTGATCACCAGCGACAGCATCACGCCCCAGTAGTTGTGGATCAGCCGCACCGGGTTCTGTTCCAGGCCGAACAGCAGCAGGGTGCGGTTCAGCCAGCCGCGCGGGCCGAGATAGGTCAGCAGCCCCTCGGCGACCAGCACGGTGCCGAGGGTGATCGGGATCACCAGGATGGTCGTCAGCAGCCGTTGGTGCTTCATCAGCCGCACGCGCAACGCCACCGGGATCGACAGCACGACGTTCAGGATGGTGACCGGAACGGCGATCACCAGCGTGGTCCAGATCGTGTTGTAGAGAAACGGCGTGGCGAAGAAGGTCGCATAATTCGCCAGCGGACCGCCCTGCTTCGGCCGGAACGACAGGAACAGGCCGTAGAGGAACGGATAGATGAACAATGCCAGGACGAAGACCACGCCGGGGATCACCAGCAGGGTCACGCCGTCCAGCCCGCGCTCCTTCAGGCGGCGACGAAGCGAGAGGCGGGCGGTCATGCCGCGGGCAGCGCCGGGTAGACCAGCACGCGATCGGGCCGGGCGGTCAGGCGGATCGTTTCGCCGGCACTGACCCGGATCGGCGAGCGGCAGTACAGCATGCCGCCGTCGCCGCCGCGCAACACGGCGTAGAAGTCGCGGCCGTGATACTCGGCGATCTCGACGGTCGCGGTGATCGGACCATCCGGCGTGGGCACCAGGTCCTCCGGCCGGATGGCAACCACCGCCGGCCCGGCGAGCGAACCATGCGGCTTGCCCTGCACCGTGCCATGCAGGCTGGCGCCGGCGACGCCGACCAGCACGCCGCCGTCAGCCGGCGTGGCGCTTGTGTCCAGCAGGTTGCGATAGCCCATGAACTCGGCGACGTCGGGGGTGGCGGGCCGCGAATAGAGGTCTTCCGGCGTGCCCACCTGGCGCGTCTGCCCGTCGATCAGCACCAGGATGCGGTCGGCCAGCGACAGCGCCTCCTCCTGGTCGTGGGTGACGTAGACGGTGGAGCAGCCCAGCATGGCGTGGATGCGCCGGACCTCGGCGCGCATCTCGATCCGCAGCTTGGCATCGAGGTTGGACAGCGGCTCGTCCATCAGCATCAGCGGCGGGCCGACCACGATGGCGCGCGCGATCGCCACGCGCTGCTGCTGTCCGCCGGAGAGCTGGCCGGGCAGCTTGTCGGCGTGCTGCTCCAGCTGCACCACGCCGATCGCTTCGTTCACCCGCTTCTCGATCTCCGCCCTCGGCCGGCGTTGCGTGGTCAGGCCGAAGCCGATGTTGCGCCGTACCGTCATGTGCGGAAACAGCGCGTAGTTCTGGAACACCATGCCGAAGCCGCGTTCCTCCGGCCCGACCTCGTCGATCCGCGTGTCGTCCAACCAGATCGCCCCGTCGCTGAGCTGCAGCAGCCCGGCGATGCAGTTCAGCGCGGTGGATTTGCCGCAGCCGGACGGGCCGAGCAGGGCGACGAATTCGCCCCGCTCGACCGTCACCGACACGTCACGCAGCGCGTGGGTCTGACCGAAGTCGCGGGTGACCCGGTCGAGCCGAAGCGCGCGGAAGTCACGCGGCGTGACGGGCACGCTGCGCTACCGGCCGGGCCGCGAGCCGACCTGCTGGTCCCAGCGCTGGAACGCGTAGACCAGCTTGTCGGCGGGCAGCGGCACCTCCGACGGCACGTCGGCGATCAGCTTGGGATAGAACGGGCGGGTGTATTCGGCGACGAGCTTCTGGCTGTCCGGCGGGGCCATCGACAGCGGCACGTCCTTCACCGCCGGTCCGGGATAGAAATAACCCTTGTCGTAGGTCATCGCCTGCGCCGGCTTGCTGAGCATGTATTTGGTCATCTCCAGCAGCACGGCGAGGTGGCTGGGCGCGATGCCCTTGGGGATCGCCCAGTATTGCGCGTCGGTGACCCAGTGGAAGCCTTCCAGCGTGCCGACCTGCGCCTCCTTCGGCACCACGCCGAGGATGCGCGGATTGAGGTCCCAGCCGAGATGCGAGGCGATGATGTCGCGCGAGCCCTCGGCCAGTTCCTTCATCGTCGCGGTGGTGCCGGTCGGATAGTATTCGATGTACTTGCCCAGTTCGATCAGGTAGGCCCAGGTCTTGTCCCAGCCGTCCTTCGGATCCATCGGGTCCTTGTCCTTCAGGATGTAGGGCAGGCCTTGCAGGAAGGTGCGGCCGGGGCCGGAATTGGCCGGGCGGGCATAGAGGAAGCGCTTCGGGTGCGCCTTCGCCCAGTCGAGCAGTTGCTGCGCAGATTTCGGCGGCGTCTTCACGGCGTCGGGCATGTATTCGATGATCGGCCCGGCCGGGCAGAACACCACGCAGACCGCCTGGTTCTCCGCCAGGCCCTGCATCTTCAGCGCGCCCGGCAGGTAGATCGACTTCAGGTCGGGCAGTTCCGCGGCGTAGTCGGTGCAGATCGGGATCCACAGCTTGCCGTCGATGCCGGCGGCCAGCCCGTCGGTGCCGGTCATCACCAGGTCGATGTCGACGCGCCCGGCGGCCTGCTGCGCCTTGATCTTGCCCGGCAGCTCCGGCGCCGGCGCCTGCGAGAAGTTGACCTTGGAAACCAGCTTCGGATGCGCCTTGACGAAATTCTGGATCGCGCCCTGGGTGAGCTGGAGCTGACCGGCGACGTCGATCACGTTGAGCTCGACCGGCGCGGTGGGCAGCGGCGGCGGGGCGACGGCGCCGGCGCGCGGCGCGGTGGCACCCAAGGCGGCCGCGCCGGCGAGGCCGCCAAGCAAGGCCCGGCGGGTGGTGGCAAAATCGGTCATGATTGGTATCCTCCCGTGTTGGCACTCCTCCGCGAGGCCACGAAGAGATGTGCCCTGAGCGCGGCGGACGCTACGCTTGCAGGGTCATCGTGACAACGGAGAGCGCGATCGTGTCGTTTCAGGTGCCGCCGGCACGCCCATCGGTGAAGCTGAGCGACGTCGCCGCGGCGGCCGACGTCGCGCCGATGACGGTCTCGCGCGTGCTGAACACGCCGGAGCGGGTCTCGGCGGCGACCGCGCAGCGGGTGCGCGCGGCGATCGAACGTCTCGGCTACGTGCCGAACCTGATCGCCGGCGGATTGTCTTCGCGCCGGACGCGCATGGTCGCGGCCATCGTTCCGACCATGGCACATCCGATGTTCGTCGAGCTGGTGCAGAACTTCACCGACGTGCTGCGCGCGCGCGGCTACGAGGTGATGCTGTCGCTGTCCGGCTACGCCGGCGTGAGCGAGGCGGCGCTGGTGCGCGCGGTGCTGTCGCGCCGGCCGGACGCGCTGCTGCTGACCGGGGCGAAGCACGACGCGCCGACGCGCCAGTTGCTGGCCGATGCCGCCATCCCGGTGGTGGAGATCTTCGACGTCGCGCGCCGGCCGATCGACATGCTGGTGGAGGTCGATCATGCCGCGGTCGGCGCGGCGGTGGCGGCGTATTTCCGCGCCAAGGGTCATGACCGGTTCGCGGTGTTCGCTGCCGCCGATCGGCGGGCGCGGCTGCGCGCGGCGGCGTTCGCGCGCGCGGCGCAGCGCGGCGGCGGGACGCTGCTGGTGCACACGGTGATGCCGGCGCCGAGCACGATCGGTGCCGGGCGGGCGGCGCTGCGGGCGCTGCTGCCGGCGCTGGCTGCGGTGGAGGCAGCGATGGGAACGCCGGAGGGGGCACGGGCGCCGGCCCCGGTGGGCGCCCCGGCGGGGACGCGGCCGGTCGCGCTGTTCTGCAGCTCCGACCTGGTGGCCTTCGGCGCGCTGGTGGAGGCCCGCGCGCACGGCGTGGCGGTGCCGGAATGTCTTGCGGTGTGCGGGTTCGGCGATTTCGAGCTCAGCGCGATGGGCGACCCGCCGTTCACCACGGTGAGCGTCGAGGGCGCGCGCATCGGCCAACACGCCGCCGCGTTCGTGCTGGACCGGCTGGGCGGCACTGCGGGCGCCCGGCGGGTGCAGGTGCCGTTTCGCATCGTCGAGCGCGCCTCCTCCTGATCGCCGTGGCGGGCGGGGCGGTGTTATCGCTACCATTCATCCTGTCCTGCGCCAGCCGCGCGGTCAAGTGCCCGGCAATTCCCCATTTGGTCGCACGAGATTGCCGCTGCGTCGTGGCCGGGCGTGGCCCGGCCATGATCGGGCCGGCCACCACGGAAAGCGACTGTCCGGATCGGGCAGAATTAAAGGCTCATATGGCGTTGACTGTTGGCCGGCCCCGTAGGGCGGAAAAGCGCAGCGCCTTCCGCCGTCGGACGGTGGCGGGATATGTTGTTGGGGACGTCGGCAGATGCGAGCGGCGCGCCCGGCGGTGGCGGAAGGCGCTGCGCTTTTCCGCCCTACGGGGCCGGCCAACAGTCAACGCCATATGAGCGAAATTAAAATTATGGTGAAGCGGACCGTGCGGCGGTGGTCGGAACCCGGAGGATCGGAGGCACATGCCGGGGGCGGTCGATCCGCCCGCCGGTCACACCGATGTGTGGTGAAATCCCGCTGCCGGCAACCCATGTCCGGGCTAGGCCGCATCCCCCAAGCGGCCTGCCCCAAGCCTGCAACTGGCCCCGCCGTCCAATGCGGCGGGGTCTTTTGTGCCTGCGACCGGAGTGTACCGCCGTCCATGTCCTGGACACCCCGGAGAAGTGTCCGGGACATGGCGCGCCAGGGCGACGGAGGCAGCTGCCAGGCCGGCTGCGGGCCTGTGCGGAGCGGACGGCGCAGGTCGGCGAGCGCGGGCCGGTGGGCGCATCCGGCGGATGCCACGCACCCGCAACAATCAATTACCCAGCACTTCGATCGAGGTTGACTTGATCAGCGCCAGCACCGGCGCGCCCGGCGCCAACGCCAGGCGGGTGATGGCATCCGGCGTGACACGGCCCAGCAGCGCGCCGCTCGGCAGCGCGATCTCCACCAGCACCGAGCGCCGCGCGCCCTCGGCGGCGATCCGCCGCACCGTTCCGGGTACGATATTGTGCACGCTGATCGAATCCGGCGCCCGGCCGGCCAGGATCACCTCGCGCGCCGGGATGCGGATGCGCCGTTCGGCCTGCAGCGGCGCGTCCAGCAGCGGCACCCAGAAGGTCGCGCCGCCGCCCTCCAGCCTGGTCAGCACGCGGCCCGCGTCATGCGCCACGACGCGGCACAGCAGCAGCGCGCCGGCGTCCTCGCGCTGGGCCAGCGGCAGGTCGGTGCGCGCGGCGATCTCCGAGACCGTGCCGCGTCCGACCACCTGGCCCGCCTCGATCAGCAGCATCGAATCGGCCAGCCGGTTCACCTCGTCCAGCGCGTGCGTGACATACAGGATCGGCAGGCGTAGCGCGGTCTTCAGCCGCGCCAGGTAGGGCAGGATCTCCGCCTTGCGCGCGTCGTCGAGGCCGGCCAGCGGCTCGTCCATCAGCAGCAGCCGCGGCTGGGCCAGCAGCGCCCGGCCGATCGCCACGCGCTGGCGCTCGCCGCCGGACAGCGTGTGCGGTCGGCGCGCCAGCAGGCCGCCGATGCCCAGCAGCTCGACGACCTCGTCGAAGCGGATCGGCCCGGGTGCGGCGCGGCGCAGCCCGAAGCGCAGGTTGGTGGCGACCGACATGTGCGGAAACAGCCGCGCGTCCTGGAACACCAGGCCGATGCGGCGTCGTTCCGGGGCCAGCCAGACGCCGCGGTCGGTGTCGGCGAGCACTTCGCCGTCGGCCTCGACGCGGCAGGCGTCGGGACGCAACAGGCCGGCGACGACGGCAATAATGGTGGATTTGCCGGCGCCCGAGGGACCGAACAGCACCGTCACGCCCGCCGCCGGCGCCTCGAACGCGATGTCGATCCGCATCCCGGGAAAGCGATGGCGCAGCCGGATCGCCAGGCTCAGCGGCCCAGTGCTCAGCGGCCCAGTGCTCATCTGCCGAGCGCCGCATTGAGCCGCCTGCCGATCCATTCCGACGCCATCAGGCCGACCAGCGCCAGCGTGACCGAAACAACCGACAGCACCGCGGCCTTCGCCTCGCCGCCCGGCACCTGCAGCGCGGCATAGATCGCCAGCGGCAAGGTCTGGGTCTGGCCGGGGATGTTGGCGGCGAAGGTGATCACGGCGCCGAACTCGCCGAGGCAGGTCGCATAGCCGACGATGCCGCCGACCAGGATGCCCGGCGAGGCCAACGGCAGCGTCACGTTGAACAACCGGTCCAACCTGCCGGCGCCCAGGGTGCGTGCGGCCTGCTCCAGCGCCGGGTCGGCGGCCTCCAGCGACAGGCGGACGGCGCGCACCATCACCGGGAAGGTCATCACCGCGGCGGCCAGGCTGGCGCCGGCGGTGGTGAACACCAGGCGGACGCCGAACCAGTCGTACAGCAGCGCGCCGATCGGCCCGCGGATGCCGAACAGGATCAGCAGCAGCCAGCCGGTGACCACCGGCGGCAGCACCAGCGGCAGGTGGACCAGCGCGTTCAGCAGCGCGCGGCCGGGGAAGCGGGTGCGCGTCAGCACCCAGGCGGTGAGCACCGCCAATGGCAGGCCGCAGCCGACCGCGCGCGCGGCCACCTCCAGCGTGAGCCGGACCGCCTCCCATGCATCGGGCGACAGGAACAGGCTATTCGACCTTGAACCCGCGTCGCACGAACACCGCGCGCGCCTGCGGGCCGGCCAGGAAACGCAGCAGCGCGCGTGCCTGCGGCGTGTCGCCGGCGCGGACCACGGCGAACGGATAGGCGATCGGATCGTGGCTGTCGGGGGGAAATGTTCCCGCCACCATCACGGCTGGCGAAACCGCGGCATCGGTGCGGTAGACGATGCCGGCGGGGGCCTCGCCGCGTTCCACCAGCAGCAGCGCGGCGCGCACGTCCGCGGCCGGCGCCAGGTGCCCGGCGAGCCGGTCCCACCAGCCGAGCTGCTTCAGTGCCTGCGCGGCATAGATGCCGGCGGGGACATAGCTCGGATCGCCGATCGCCAGCCGGCCGGTCGTGCCGAGCAGGCCCGGCAGATCGAACGCCGGACCGATCCTGGTGTGCAACGGCTTGCCGGCCGGCACCACCAGCACAAGGTCGTTGCCCAGCAGGTCGCGGCGGCTGTCGTCGGCGATCAGGTGGCGCTTTGCCAGATAGTCCATCCAGATCTCGTCGGCCGAGGCGAACAGATTGGCCGGCGCGCCCTGCTCGATCTGCCGGGCCAGGGTCGCGCTGGAGGCGAAGGACAGGCGCGGCGGCGGATGACCCGCCCTGGTCCACAGCGCGGCGACGTCCTGCATGGCGTCGGTCAGGCTGGCGGCGGCGAACACCGTCAGGGGTTGCGCCTGCACCGCCGGCGGGGCGAGCAGCATGGCGAGACACAGCAGGCAGCGCATGGCGTGAACCAAGGCCTGCAGACGGTTCATGGCGCGCGGCATCGGCACTCGGTCCTCCGGGTCCGACGATATATCCTGCCGGACATAACGCGGCAAGCCGTGCGGACCCCGCGGGGGCGGACGCGCCAGCGCGCCGACCTGGCGACGGCCGCCCCACGGCAACGCACGGCCGGGCAACGATCGGACCGATCGCGCCCGCGCGCCGCCGCGCCAGGCCCGGCGAGGTGGGCGCACACGGAGGATTGATCCCAAGGCGCCTTGCGTGTTTGCTTGTCCGCCATGGCGAAGCGGGCGGCAAAATCGACGAAGGGCGCCGGGGTCAGCGATCGGCTCAGCATCCGGCTTGACCTTGCCTCGGGTGCCCGCATCGGCCCGGGCAAGGTTGCCGTGCTGGAGGAGATCGCCCGATCGGGCTCGATCTCGGCGGCCGGGCGGGTGCTGCGCATGTCCTACCGGCGGACCTGGGCGCTGGTCGAGGAGCTCAATCGCAGCCTGGGCGCCCCGGTGGTGGAAACCGCGGCGGGCGGCAGCGGCGGCGGCGGCGCCGTGCTGACGCCGGCCGGCAAGGCCGTCGTCGCGCGCTACCGTGCTATCGAGCTGGATACGGCGCTGGCGGCGCGAAGGCACCTGCTCGCGCTCAACCGGGCCTGTACCGGCAGATAGCCCCCACCCGCGACATGGATCGCGCCACCGCGCCACTGGTCCGCCGATGACCTTCCCGATCCTGTTCGCGGGCGACCCGCACCAGAATTTTGCCCCGATCCTGCGCGCCTGCCTGGCGCGGCCGGCCGGCACGCTGATCGTGGTGGGCGACTGCGACTGCCCCGCACCGCTGCCGGAGATCATGGCGCCGGTGACCCAAGCCGGCTGGCAGGTGCGGTGGATCCTCGGCAACCACGACACCGAGACCGAGCGCGCCTACGACAACCTGGTCGGCGCGCACCCCGAGGGCGATCTCGGCCTGCGCGTGACGCAGATCGCGGGGGTGCGCGTCGCCGGCCTGCCGGGCGTGTTCAAGCCGCGCGTCTGGGAGCCGCGCCCCTCGGACACGTGCCCCTCGGACACGCCTCCTTGGGAGCCACGTCCCCGGGAACCACGTGCCGACACGGCGTCGTACCGGAACGAGCCGCCGCGGTTCCACACGCGCGCGGCGTTCCTGCGCGCGCTGGCACCGGATGAGCCTTGGCGCGGCGGGCTGCCGCTGTGGCATCGCGACACGATCTTTCCGGAAGATTTCGAGCGGCTGCGCACGGAACGATTCGACGTGCTGGTGACGCACGAGGCGCCGTCATCGCACCCGCACGGCTTCGCGGTGATCGATCGGCTGGCGGAAATCTCCGGCGCGCGGCTGATCGTGCACGGGCATCACCATCGGTCCTATGCGGCAACGCTTGCGAGCGGCATCCGCGTGCGCGGATTGGGACTGGCGGAGCCGTGGGAGATGGAACTGCCGCCGGATCAGCCGAACCGTTCCAACTGATACCGCGGATCGACCGTCTCGCGTCCCAGCACCGCGTCCGCGGTGATCCGCCCGAGCACCGGACCCAGCGTATAGCCGTTCGCCGAGACGGCATTGAAGAACCCCGGCAGCCCCGGCGCCTCGCCCAGGATCGGCGCGCGGTCGATCGCCGAGTTGATCCCGGTCCAGCAACGGATGAACGACAGCCCGCGAAGCACCGGCAGCACCTGGGCGCACACCGACAGATTGCCCTCGATGCTGCGGCGCAACGCCTGGGTCCGCCCGGTGCCGGGGTCGAAGCTGCCGAACCAGCCGCCGCCGACCAGGAACCCGCCGCTCGCCTGCTGCTTCAGCGACAGATGCCGGTTGGCCAGCGCGATCAGATGTTTTGTCATCGGTGCGACCGGTTCCGTTACGATCACCTGCTGCACCGTCCCGGTCACCGGCAGGTCCAGCCCCACCATCCGCCCGATCCGCGCCGACCACGGCCCGGTCGCGTTCACCACGCGCCCGGCCAGAACGTCCCCGCGCGTGGTGCCGACGCGCCACGCCGCGCCGTCGCGCGCGACCGAGGTCACCTCGGCCCCGGTCAGCAGCCGCGCGCCGTGGCGCAGCGCCAGCCGCCGCACCGCCAGCGTGCCACGCAACGGATCGCCATAGCCCTCGGCGGGGACGAAATCCGCCCCGACCAGAGTTCTCGGCCAGCGCCGGCGCCAGGTCGCGCAACTCGTTGGCACCCAGCACGTGGCTCTCGATGCCCCAGCGCCGCTCCATTGCCGATTTGCGCCGCAGCCAAGGGATGTCGGATTGTTTCGCCGCCAGCATCAATCCGCCCTCGGTCCGGATGCCGAGCGTCTCGCCGGCCGCCGCGGCGATCGCCTTCCACAGTGCGATCGAGCGCGGTCCCAACGGCAGCGTGTGCGCCGCCGGGCCGCCGTCCTCGGGCGTGTCGTCGGTGAAGTCGTAGGACAGCAGCTGCACGTGCAGGCTGCCGGCGTTCGCCGTGCTGGCGGCCATGCCGGCCTCGTCACGATCGACCAGCAGCACGTCGGCGCCCTCGCTGGCGAGGAAATAGGCGGTGCACAGCCCGGCCAGCCCGCCGCCCAGCACCACGATGTCGGCGCGCCGCGTCTCGGCCGGCGGCAGCGCCAGCGGGTGCAGATGCGCCGGGGCCTCGGGCGCCACCAGCAGCGGCGCCTCGAACTCCTCGGCGGGAAACATCAGCGGCGCGGCGGGCACCGGGCGCACCGGGGCGCGCGGGGCGGCGAAGGCCCAATCGTCCACCAACCCGCCAGTCGCCATCTGGGGGCCGGCCGCGCCGGGGCCAACCGCACCGGCCCCACCCGCTGCCGCATGCAGCGGTACGGCATCGGCCGGTCTGGTATCGGCCGGTCTGGTATCGGCGGACCGGGCATCGACTGCTCCGGCGTCCGCCGGCGGGCGGGCCAGCCGCGCCACCGTCGCGGCGCAGAACCGCCCCTGGCAGCGCCCCATGCCGGCCCGCGTCGCCTTCTTCAGCGCCGCGACCGAGCGCAGCCCGCCGGCGATTTCCTCGCGCAGCTGCCCGGCGGTGACCTCCTCGCAGCGGCAGACGATGGTGGCGTCGGTCAGCGCCGCGGGGTCGAAGGCGGGGGGCGCGAACACGCGCCACAGCGCGTCCTGGAACGCCAGCGCGCGGGCCAAGGCCCTGCGCGCCGCGGCATCCTCGGGCGCCGCGAACCCCAGCTCGCGCGCCGCCGCCAGCCCGGCCAGCCGCCCACGGGCCAGCGCCACGCGCGCGCCGCCGAGCCGCGCGCCGTCGCCCACCGCGAACACCCCGGCGACCGCGGTGCGACCCTCCGCGTCGGTCTCGGTCTCCAGGTGGCCGATGCCGACATCGACGAAGCGGTGCGGCACGCCCAGCGCGCGCGCCAGCCCGACCTCCGGCTGGAAGCCGAGGTTCAGCGCGACGGTGTCCGCCGCGAGCGTCCGCCCGTCCGACAGCCGCACCGCGGCCACGCGTGCCGCGCCCTCCAGCGTCAGCACCCGCGTCCCCCACAGCACCGGCACGCCGGCACGCCGCAACCGCGCCAGCATGCCGAGCCCCTGCCACGCCAGATCCGGCGCGGCGCGGGCCATGCGCGCGACGTCGCGCAGCGCCGCCAAGCCGGGGAACGGCGCCGCCTCGATCACCGCGCGCGGCTTCAGCCCGCCGGCCAGCAGCTCGCAGGCGAGCTGCAGGTTCAGCGGGCCGTTGCCGGCGATGACGACGTCGCTGCCCGGGGCAACGCGCTGCGCCCGCACCAGGGTCTGCAGCGCGCCGGTGGTCATCACGCCGGGCAGGGTCCAGCCTGGCAGCGGCACCGGGCGCTCGTGCGCGCCGGGCGCCAGCACCAGCCGGCGCGGCCGGAACGTGACGGCATGGCCACGGAGCAGCACGCCGATCTCGTCCGGCGCGAAGCCGGCCCAGGCGACCGCGTCGGTCTCGATCGCCACGCCGGCGGCGCGGGCGCGCGCGACCAGGTCGCGGCCGAGGCGGAACTGCGCATCCGGCGCCGCATCCGCGTGGCTGTCGGCGAGCGGCTTGGCGTATTGCCCGCCGGGCGCCGCCCGCTCGTCCAGCAGCACCACCGCCGCGCCGGCCTCGGCCGCGGCGATCGCCGCCGCCAGCCCGGCCGGCCCGCCGCCGAGCACCAGCACGTCGCAGGTCCGCTCCGGGGCCGCCGGGGCCGTCGGCGGCGCGGCGAGCGGCACCGGGGCGGCCGGCGGCGCGCCGCTGACCTGCATCCCGTCGGCGACCTTGGCCAGGCAGGCGCGCTGGCCGATCCGCCCGTCGATCGTCACCACGCAGTCGAAGCAGGCGCCCATGCCGCAATGCAGGCCGCGCGGCGCCCCGCCAGGGGTGTGGCGAAAGGCGACGATCCCGGCCGCCGAGAGCGCCGCCGCCATGGTCTCGCCGGCCAGGGCCGGGATCTCCTGGCCGTCGAAACGGATGCGGATCGCCGCCCCGGTCGGGCGGATGGTTCGGTGGGTCAGTCGCATGTCGCTGTTGCGTCGCCGTGCTGCACGGCACCATGCTGCGCCGGGACGGCGCCGCGGACCAGAGGCCAGCCGATAGGACCGCCCAAAGGACCCCCCAAGGGACAGCCCAAGGGACAGCCCAGAGGACAGCAGCCATGCCCGACTTCGACCTGATCATCCGCGGCGGCACCGTCGTCACCGCCGCCGACACGTTCCGCGCCGATGTCGGCATCAGCGGGGGAAAGATCGCCGCGCTGGCCGACACCCTGTCGGGCGGGCCGGTGCTGGACGCCGGCGGGCTGCTGGTGCTGCCGGGCGGCGTCGATACGCATTGCCACATCGAGCAGCTGCGCGCCGGCGGCGGCGTCAACGAGGAGAGCTTCGTCACCGGCAGTACTTCCTGCCTGGCCGGCGGCACCACCTCGGTGATCACCTTCGCCGCCCAGCACAAGGGCCATCCAATTCGCGACACCCTGCCCGAGTACCGCCGGCGCGCCGCCCAGGCGATGGTGGACTACAGCTTCCACCAGATCATCACCGATCCGACCGACGAGGTGGTGCGCAGCGAAATCCCCGAGCTGGTCGCCTCGGGCATCCGCAGCCTGAAGGTGTTCCTGACCTACGAGCCCTCGCACCTGGACGACCGGCAGTTCCTGCGCGTGCTGGGGGCGGCGCGGCGCACCGGGGCGCTGGTGACGGTGCATTGCGAGAACTACGCGGCGATCGGCTGGCGCACCGAGGCGCTGATGGAGGCCGGGCGCACCGCGCCGAAATACCACGCCTGGTCGCGCCCGCCGGTGGTGGAGCGCGAGGCGACCTACCGCGCCATTGCGCTGGCGGAACTGGTGGACCAGCCGATCCAGGTGTTCCACGTCTCGTGTTCCGAGGTCGCGGCCGAGATCGCGCGGGCCCAGGCGCGCGGGCTGAAGGTCTGGGCGGAGACCTGCCCGCAATATTTCGTGCTCGAAGCGGCCGACATGGACCGGCCCGGCTTCGAAGGGGCGAAGTTCATCTGCAGCCCCAGCCCGCGCGATGCGGCGAGCCGCGCGGCGCTGTGGGGCGACATCCATCGCGGCACGATCGACGTGGTGTCGTCCGACCACAGCGGATCAAGCTATGACGGCGAGGGCAAGGGCAAACGGGCGCGCGGCGGCAACGCGCCGTTCCCGGTGATCCCGAACGGCGTGCCGGGGCTGGGCTCGCGGCTGCCGCTCATGTTCAGCGAGGGCGTCGCGCGGGGCCGGATCGACGTCAATACGTTCGTGCGGCTGGTGGCGAGCAACCCGGCGAAGCTGTTCGGGCTGTATCCGCGGAAGGGAACGATCGCGCCTGGCTCGGATGCCGACATCGTGCTGTGGGATGCGGGCAAGCAGGTGACCATCACCAACGCGCTGCTGCAGCACGTGATCGACTACACGCCGTATGAGGGGATGCAGGTGACCGGCTGGCCGGTGGCGACGGTGAAGGGCGGGCGCGTGGTGATGCGCGATGGCAAGGTGCAGGCCGAGCCAGGCACGGGAAAATTCCTGGCGCGCGCGCCGTACGATTTGATCAAGCCGCGCGGCGTGTTGGCGGACGGCTTCGACGCGGCGGCGTTCGCATAGCGGGTCGGGGATGCCGCCCGGCGATCCGCACCCACGGGTCGGGCCCGGCGGCGTCACGGAGAAAAAATCAGGTCTTGGCCGTCGCCCGTGCGCGACCTCGCGTGGCGTGGCGCGGCGATGCCGGTACACCGACCGGCATGGCGAGCTTGAAACTGACCAGGCGATTCAGACTGACCCCGGCCTCGGCGGCTTCGATGGTCAGTCGCCGGTGCAGTTCACTCGGTACGCGGGTCACGAATTCGCCCGAGAATCGCCGCTCCGCCAGCGGCGCCGGCGGGATTTCGCCACCGGCCGCCATGTCCCGGACGACATCGCCGACCAACGCGCGCAGGCCGTCGATCGCCTCGACCTGGCTGCCCGCCAGGTGCGACAGGCTGGGAAACTCGGCGCAGGTCGCGACAAACTCCTGATCTTCGTCGGACCAGGAGACGCGATAGGTGTAGTGGTCAGTCGCCGCGCCGTGTGCCGCCCCGCCGCGCGGTCGGCGCCGGACCGGGTTGTTTGCGGTCGTTTTCAGTCTCTCGCGCACGTGTCATCTCCAGTCGATCGATCGCCGCCAGAAGCTGACGAATTTGATACGCCTTTGCCTTTCCGTTTGGCGTCTGTTGCAGGTTGACACGAGGGTCACCGGACCAGGGCATGCGGAAAACATGGTGGCTGCCGCTCCGCCTTGCCGGCCCGAAATGTGCCAGAGCAACCTTCACGGCGTCGCTGAAGCGGACATCGCGCGGGTTGTTGCGCATCTCGGCCAGCATGTTGCCGATGGAAACCATGGATGGCCCGATCCGCAGGTGATGTCAATAGTGATACTGAATGTCAGCCGTCTGTCGAATCGAATTCGCTGGCGGCGGGCAATCTTCGCCGGACCACGTGGCGCGTACACGCGGACATGGTGTCCCCCCGCCTCACGTAACCAGCCTCACGTAACCAGTACTTCCAGGCATCCACAACGGATGCCCGGCAGCCCGCCTCCCGGCTGTCCCGTCATTGCCGGGCACCGCCGTCTGCCGCACAGTCGCGCCGACGCCGGGAAAACCTGACCGCGAAGGACTGGCCGCATGCTCGACAACCCGCCGCTGCTGACCATCCATCGCGATTTCCGCCGCCCCGACCCGGCGCTGGTCGCCCGCTTCCGCGGCGCGCAGACCTCGCACCTGGTGGACGCGATGGACGGGCGCGGCGCGCTGGACTGGCGCATCAAGCCGCTCGATCCTGCGGTCGCATCGTTCGCCGGGCCGGCGCTGACCGCCTTCGCCTATCCCGCCGACATCCTGGCGCTGTTCGGCGCGTTGCAGGAGGCGCAGCCGGGCGACGTCATCGTCATGGCGCATGACGGCTTCACCCGCACCGCGATCATCGGCGATCTCGCCGCCGGGCTGCTGCGCAACAAGGGCGTCGCCGCGTTCGTCACCGACGGGCTGGCGCGCGACCGCGCCGGCATCGTCGCCACCGGCCTGCCGCTGTTCTGCCAGGGCATCGTGCCGAACTCGCCGGCGATGAACGGGCCGGGCATCGTCGGCGCGCCGGTCACCCTGGGCGGCGTGCACGTGCGCTCCGGCGACGTCATGGTCGGCGACGCCGACGGCGTGGTCGTTGTGCCACAGGAACGTCTTGCCTTCGTGCTGGACCGGCTGGAGCAGGTGCGTGCCGCCGAGGCGCGCACCGAGGCGCTGGTGCGCGGCGGCGCGACGATGCTCGACGGCGTGCGCCGCCTGCTGACCCAGGCCACCATCGTCGAATAGGCCCGCATCGTGTGGCTTGCCTCGAGCCGCCGGGGCATCGAACGGCCTTGCGTCGAACGGCCGGAGTGCCGCGTAGCGGGACAGCGGACGGGCAAGGTCGTGCTAAACTGCGCGCCACCGTCCTCAGGGGGAAGCGAGCAATGATCGGCGTCGATTGGGGCACCACCTCGTTCCGTGCCTTCCGCATCGCCGGCGACGGCGCCATCCGCGATCGCCGCGCCAGTGCGCGCGGCATCCTCAACCTGCCGGACAACCGCTTCGCCGAGACGTTGCGTGAGGAGATCGGTCCCTGGCTGGCGGCCGGCGACGACCATGTCCTGCTCTCCGGCATGATCGGCAGCCGCCAGGGCTGGAAGGAGGCGCCCTACCTCCCCTGCCCCGCCGGCGCCGCCGACATTGCCGGCGCACTCACCGACATCGCCTTCGACTGGGGCCAGGTGAAGCTGGTGCCCGGCCTCAGCACCGAGGACGCAGCCGGCGTGCCGGAGGTGATGCGCGGCGAGGAGACCCAGATCATCGGCTGCCAGGGGGCGATCGGCGGCAGCGGCCTGGCCTGCCTGCCGGGAAGCCACTCGAAATGGGCGCGGATCGAGGCCGGGCGGATCAGCGGCTTCACCACCCACCTGACCGGGGAGGCCTTCGCCGCGCTGCGCGGGCACACCATCCTGGGGCGCATGATGCGCGACGGCGCCACCAGCGCGGCGGCGTTCGACCAGGGCGTGCTGCGCGCCGGCGATGCCGACGGCCTGCTGCACCACGTGTTCGGCGCGCGCAGCCTGGCGCTGACCGGGCGGATGGCGGAGAGCGACACCGCCTCCTACCTGTCCGGCATCCTGATCGGCCACGAGGTGCGCGCCGCGCTGGCCGCGCAGCGCGGCGCGGTGGTGCAGGTGATCGGCATGCCGGAGCTGACCGCGCTGTATGCCCGCGCCATCGCCGCCTGCGGCTGCTACGCTGAGCGCCATGACGGCGACGCCGCGGCGCATGGTCTGGCGGCGATCGGTGAACATGCCGTGTGGGGCTGAGATACCCTGTGGAGCCCTGCCCCTGGGAACGCATGATCCCGGGGGGACGGGTCTTCCGGGCGAGGGATCGTCGGTCGATCGGCCCCGGGCGGCCCCGGGCGGCACTTGCTGGCGCCACTGACCCGAGACACCGCACCGCATCATTGTTGAGCAAGGTTCGCCATAGCCACACTCAACGTATGGAGAGGACGACGCTCTTGGTGTGCTTCAGGCGACCTTGCTTCGACGTGAAACCGCGGGCTCGAAGCTGATACGCAGCCGCATCCCAGTGGCGGCAGCGAAACGTTCGAGCGTGCGCGTCGACGGTTTCGTCTGCCCGCCCTCCAGGCGCGCGATCACCGCCTGCGTGGTTTGCATGCGCGCGGCAAGTTGCGCCTGGGTCAGGCCAGCCTTGGTACGTGCGGCGATCAGCGCCGATGCGAGGGCGAATTCGCCCTCCAGGCTGTCGTACGCCGCGACATAGTCGGGGTCACGACACCACGCGGCAAAAGCCTCCTCCACGGGGATCATCTTCCGGCTCATGTGACCTCCTTCACGCGCTGCAGCGCCAGCTCGAGTTCCCGCCGCGGTGTCTTCTGCGTCTTCTTGACGAACGTGCGGAGCACCACGACGCGTCGGCCGCTCGCCGTGGCATAGATCGAGCGGGCAATTCCATCCTTGCCCTTGAGCCGCATCTCCCAAAGCCGCCCTGCCAGATGCTTGATGTAAGGCTCATGCACCTGCTCGAGGCCAAAACTCTGGATCAGCCGGACAATCCGCTCGAAACTCGCCCGCGTGTCCAGGGGTAACGCCTCGAGTTCCTGCCGCGCTTCCTGGTTTACGAAGACGACCGACCATGGCATGACGCTATATGCTTTTTTTGCGATAATTTGTCAATCTGCAACCCGGAGGGCCTCGCCCTTGCCCCTCTCCACCTACCTCGACCGCTGCAGGCTGATCGCCATCCTGCGCGGCGTGCAGCCGCATGAAGTCGCCGCCATCGCCACGGCGCTGGACCAGGCCGGCATCGCCATCGTCGAGGTGCCGCTGAACTCGCCCGACCCATTCGCCAGCATCGCCGCCCTGGCACGCGACTTCGGCCCCCGCCTGCTGATCGGCGCCGGCACGGTCATGACCGAGGCGCAGGTCGCCGACATCGCCCACGCCGGCGGGCGGCTGATCGTCACCCCGCACGCCGACCCCGCGCTGACGCGCGCCGCCAAGGCGCGGGGATTGCTCGCCGTCCCCGGCTGCTTCACCCCCACCGAGGCCTTCGCCATGCTCGCCGCCGGGGCCGACGCGCTGAAATTGTTCCCGGCCGAGGCCGCCAGCCCGGCGGTGCTGCGCGCGCTGCGCGCCGTGCTGCCCCCGGGCACCGCGGTGCTGCCGGTCGGCGGCATCGACGCGAGCAATATCCCCGCCTGGCACGCCGCCGGCGCCGCCGGCTTCGGCATCGGTTCATCCATCTACCAGCCGGGCGACACAGCGGCGAGCGTGGCAGCCAAGGCACGCAGGCTGCTCGCCTCCCTGCCGGCGTAGGTGTTAAGACCGCGGCAACCCGCCATCCCCTGGGAGGACGCCCGATGACCGACCCGGTGCCATTCCGGCCCACCACCCCCGGCACGCAGCCGGACAACGATTCGCCGGGCTATCTCGGCACCATCAAGCGCCATCCCAACCAGGCGCCGATCAAGATCCCGCACAGCGTCACGGAAACCACCGGCCCGGCCTTCTCGCCGCTGCACTTCCCGCCGATGGCCGACCTGACGATGGCCACCGGCAAGCCGGCGCTGGGCGAGCGCATCATCGTCGCCGGCACCATCACCGACGAATCCGGCCGCCCGGTGCCCAACACGATGATCGAGATCTGGCAGGCCAATGCCACCGGCCGCTACCACCATCCGGCCGACCAGCACGATGCGCCGCTGGATCCCAATTTCCATGGCGACGGGCGGGTCTTCACCGACGCGCAAGGGCGCTACAAGTTCCTGACCGTCCGCCCCGGCGCCTATCCCTGGCCCAACCACAAGAACGCCTGGCGGCCGAACCACATCCATTTCTCCTATTTCGGCCCCGCCTTCGCCACCCGCCTGGTCACCCAGATGTATTTCCCCGGCGACCCGCTGCTGGCGTTCGACCCGATCTTCAACGCGGTGCCGGACCTCGCCGCGCGCAACCGGCTGATCGCCGAATTCGACCTCGACATCACCGAACCCGACTGGGCGCTCGGCTACCGCTTCGACGTGGTGCTGCGCGGCCGGGCGGCGACGCCGATGGGACATTGAGCATGTCGATTGCCACCGCCAGCCAGACCATCGGGCCCTATTGGCACCTGATCGAGGACAAGTCCTGGGCCGACCTGACGCGGTTCGGCGCCGAGGGCGAGCGGGTCACCCTGCTGGGCCGCGTGACCGACGGCGACGGCGCGCCGTTCCCGGAAGTCTGCGTCGAGCTCTGGCAGGCCTCGCCGCCGGCCTCCGAGCGGTTCACCGGGTTCGGCCGCGCGGCGACCGACCGGAACGGCGAATACCGCTTCCTGACGGTGAAGCCGGGGCCGCTGCCCGGGCGCGGCAACAGCCAGCAGGCGCCGCATTTCGCGCTGACCATCCTGGGCCGCGGGCTGATGCACCACCTGGTGACGCGGGCCTATTTCGCGGGCGAGGCGCTGAACGCGACCGACCCGGTGCTGAGCGCGATCGAGGACGCCGAGCGGCGCGGCACGCTGATCGCCAAGCCCGCGGGTCCGGCGACCTGGCGGCTGGACATCCGCCTGCAGGGCAGCCTGCACGGGCCGGACATCGAGACCGTGTTCCTGGAGGTCTGATGCCGACGAACCCGGCCGACGGGCCGATCCTCGGCGTGCTGTACGGCAGCGACGCCATGCGTGCGGTGTTCGACGAAACCGCCTACTTCCAGCGCATGCTCGACGTCGAGGCGGCGCTGGCCCGCGCCCAGGCGCGGCTCGGCATCATCCCGGCCGAGGCCGCCAGGGCGATCACCGCGGCGGCGCGGTTCGAAACCCTCGACCCGGCCGAGCTGGCCGCCAGCGCGCGCAACGTCGGCTACCCGGTGGTCGGGCTGGTCGCCGGGCTGTCGCGCGCGGCCGGGGCGGCGGGCGGCTGGACGCATTGGGGCGCCACCACCCAGGACATCATGGACACCGCCACGGTGCTGCAGGCGCGCGACGGGCTGGCCCTGGTGCGCGCCGCGCTGCTGGCGATCATCGCCGCGCTGGCGGCGCAGGCCGATCGCCACCGCGCCACGGTGATGGCCGGGCGCACCCATCTGCAGCAGGCGCTGCCGATCACCTTCGGGCTGAAATGCGCCACCTGGGCGCAGCCGCTGATCGCGCATGTCGAGCGGCTGGACCAGCTTCGCCCGCGGCTGGAGCGGGTCAGCTTCGGCGGCGCCGCCGGCACGCTCGCCTCGCTCGGCACGCAGGGCGTCGCGGTGATGGAGGGACTCGCCGCGGAACTCGGCCTCGGCGTGCCGCTCGCCCCCTGGCATGTCTGCCGCGACGCGCTGGCCGAGGCGATGGGGCTGCTCGGGCTGGTCTGCGGCAGCCTCGCCAAGCTCGCCACCGACACGATCCTGCTGGCACAGACCGAAATCGGCGAGATGGCCGAACCCTACGTGGCCGGGCGCGGCGCCTCCTCGACCATGCCGCAGAAGCGCAATCCGATCGCCTCGGAATACGTGCTGGCGGCGGCGCGCACCGTGCAGGCGCTGGTGCCGGTGATGCAGGGGGCGATGGCGGCCGACCACGAGCGCGCCACCGGCCCGTGGCAGGCGGAGCTGCTGGCCCTGCCGCAAGGCTTCGTGTTGACGCACGGCGCCCTGCAGCACGCGACGGCGATCGCCGAGGGGCTGGTGGTCGATGCCGCGCGGATGCGCCGCAACCTGGCGGCGACCGGCGGCCTGATCGTTGCCGAGGCGGTGATGATGGGCCTGGCGCCGCAGCTTGGCCGCGGCGTGGCGCATCACGTGGTGAAGCACGCCTGCGATGTGGCGCTGGCCGAAGCGATCCCGCTGGCGGAGGCACTGCTGCGCGATACGGCGGTGGCAGCACGGCTCGATCGGGCGGCGATCGAGCGCCTGGTCGATCCGGCACGCTACCTCGGCAGCACCAACGTGTTCATCGACCGGGTTCTCGCGGCGGCGCGGGCGATCGCCTGAGGCCTGGCCATCCGGCCGGCGACGCATCGGGCGGCACCCACCGGGGCCACTGTGGTGGTGCCGCTGGGGGGGCGCGCGACGGCCGGCCCACCGCCCGTTATTGCGGCATATAATTCATAATATTAATTTATTACGATCATGTGGCGTTGACTGTTGGACGGCCGCGTAGGGCGGAAAAGCGCAGCGCCTTCCGCCGTCGGATGGTGGCGGGATATGTTGTTGGGGACGTCGGCAGATGCGAGCGGCTCGCCCGGCGGTGGCGGAAGGCGCTGCGCTTTTCCGCCCTACGCGGCCGTCCAAGACCGTGGCCGGGGCACGGGGGCGAACGGCGGCCTCGGCGATCGCGCCGCCGGACCGGCCGCCCCACCAGCCAGCGCCCGGCTGAGCCGGTGAAATTCCCGTTATCTGCCGAACCGGCGGCAGCGTGCGTTGCGATTTTGCACATTTGTCTCTACGGTTGCCGCCTCGCGCGGAAGTCCCCCCTACGGGCCGGCTCCCTCACGGCCGTCCGTCCATCGGCGCCGCTCTCGGCGTTGCTGGCGGGTCAAGAAAAGGAAATTGCCGAGCGGACCTGAACCGCCGGGACTGTCACCTCGTGCGCGGGTCACTCCGGGCATGATGACGCGGCCGCCGACGCAGGGCCGCATTCGGGAGGGTTCAAGCAATGTCCGATCCGGACATCCGGCGCGTCTCCTTCCGAACCAAGCGTTCACCCAGCCGCCGGGAGCGGCCGAAGGCAGGAGACCAAACGACGATGAGCAAACCGAACCAGGCCACGAGCGGGAAGCTGTCCCGCCGCCAGGCGTTGAAGATCGGCGCCGCGGCAACCGCGCTGCCGCTGGTGCACATCCGCACCGCCGGCGCCGCCGGCAAGGTGATGATCGGCTTCTGGGACCATTGGGTGCCCGGCGGCAACGATGTGATGAAGAAGCAGGTCGAGGCCTGGTCGGAGAAGAACAAGGTCGAAGCGCAGGTGGATTTCATCACCAGTTCCGGCAACAAGCTGCAACTCACCGGCGTCGCCGAGGCGCAGGCCAAGACCGGGCACGACGCTTTGACGTTCTTCAACTGGGATGTCTACAACGTCGCCAACTCGCTGGAGCCGATCGATGACGTGATGGAGCGGCTGGTCGCCAAGGACGGCGCGGTCAACGCAACCTGTGCCTATCTGGCCAAGATAAAGGGCCACTGGGTCGCGGTGCCGACCAGTTCGGGCACCCAGACCAAGCCGCCATGCGCGCGGATCAGTTCGTTCAAGAAATATGGGCTCGACGTGCAGGCGATGTACCCGGCGCAGCCCGGGAAAAATGCCCTGCAGGAGGCCTGGACCTGGGACGCGTTCCTGAAATACGCCGAGGCCGCCGCGAAGGACAACATGACCTTCGGGTTGGGCATGGGCGGCCCCAGCAATTCGACCGACATGCATGGTGCGCTGTTCGCCGCGTTCGGTGCCACGCTGATCGACGAGAAAGGCAACATCCAGCTCAAGTCCGATGCCATCATGCAGGTGATGGAGTACGCGCAGAAGCTGGTGCCGTTCTATCCCGCCGACGCGGTCAGCTACGATGACGCCTCCAACAACCGCGCCTTGATCTCCGGCAAGAGCGCGTTGATCTTCAACCCGCCATCGGCCTGGGCGGTGGCGAAACGCGACGCACCGCAGGTGGCGGCGGATTGCTGGACCTTCTCGGCACCCAGCGGCCCGAAGGGGCGGTTCGTGCCGTCGCTCAGCTATTTCTGGGGCGTCTACAAGTTCAGTCGGAACAAGCCGGCCGCGAAGGAGCTGATCGAGTACCTGATGCAGCCGGAGCAGGTGGAGCAGCGCTGCAACGCCACTGACGGCTACGACATCCCGCCCTATGCCGGGCTGCTGGGCTTCAAGGTGTGGGAGACGGTCGAGCCGCCGCTCGGCACGGTCTACAACTATCCGATTCGCCCCTGGCACGATGCGAAGCCAAGCCTCACTGCGGCCGAGGCGTCGCCCGACATCGCGGTGCAGATCTACAACCGAGGCATCCACAACCAGATGATGGCGCGGCTGAAGGAAGGCCAGAAAATCCCGCAGATCCTCGCCTGGGCGCAGGACGAGCTGGAAGGCTTCGCCCGCTGAGTTTTATGCGGACCTGATCGGAAGGGGGTGCGGAAGCGGCTGATAGCGACCGCGCAACGTCCCCTTCCGATGCCGCCGGGTCTCGCGTGACCCGGCCAGAGATGGACGGACCCCAGGGATCGCGATCGGGATTGCCATCGAGATGGCGATCATGATTGCGGTCCCTGGGCCGTGCAACAGCTAACCAGGCGGATCGCAACCGCTGCCAGCCGGCGCAGGAGAATACGACACGGCCACTGCCCGTGGCTGTACACAGGGAGATACGTCAATGAAAAAACTTGCAAAAGTCTCGCGCCGTCAGGCGCTCAAGCTGGCGGCGGCCTCGGCCGCACTGCCCTTGGTGCATATCCGCACCGCTGGCGCCGCCGGCAAGCTCGCGGTCGGCTTCTGGGACCACTGGGTGCCAGCCGGCAACGACGTCATGCAGAAACAGGTCAACGCCTGGGCCGAGAAGAACAAGGTCGAGGTCACCGCCGACTTCATCACCGGCAACGGCAACAAGCTGCTGATGACCGGCGTGGCGGAATCCCAGGCGAAGACCGGGCACGACATCTACACGTTCTTGAACTGGGACGTTTACAACATTCACGAGTCGCTGGCGCCGGTCGATGACCTGATGGCCCGGATCATCGCCAAGAATGGCGAGGTGAATGCAGCCGCGGAATATCTCGCCAAGGTCAAGGGACACTGGACCGCGGTGCCGACCAGCTCGGGCACGCAGAACAAGCCGCCCTGCGGGCGGATCAGCTGGTTCAACAAGCACGGCCTGGACCTGGAGGCGATGTACCCGACGAAGCCCGGGCACACCGCGCTACAGGATAGCTGGACCTACGACACGATGCTGAAATATGCCGAACTGGCCGCCAAGGACGGCATGACCTTCGGCATGGGCCTCGGCTCCGGCACCACCAACACCGACGGCATCGACCAGGTCGGGGCGTTGTTCAAGGCCTACGGCGCGGTGCTGATGGACGACCAGGGCAAACTGCATCTCGACACGCCGGAGATGATGCAATGCCTGGAGTTCTGGCAGAAGCTGGTGAAGTGGTTCCCGGCCGAGGCGGTCAGCTATGACGACGCCTCGAACAACCGCGCGCTGATCTCCGGCAAGAGTGCGCTGATCTTCAACCCGCCCTCGGCCTGGGCGGTGGCCAAGCGCGACGCGCCGCAGGTGGCGGCGGATTGCTGGACCTTCTCGGCCCCCACCGGCCCGAAGGGGCGCTACGTGCCGACCGCAACCTTCTTCTGGGGCATCTGGTCGTTCAGCAAGAACCAGACCGCGGCGCAGGAGCTGCTGGAGTACCTGATGGATCGCCCGCAGGTGGAGGGACGTGACAACCTGGTGGCGGGCTACGACATTCCCCCCTACGCCGGCCTGCTCGATTTCAAGATCTGGGAGGAAGTCGAGCCGCCGAAAGGCACGGTCTACAATTATCCGATGCGGCCATGGCACAATGCCAAGCCAAGCCTGACCGGGTCCGAGGCTTCGCCCGACATGGCGGTGCAGATCTACAGCGGCGCGGTCCACAACAAGATGGTGGCGCAGTTGAAAGAGGGCAAGAAGATCCCGCAGGTCCTGGCCTGGGCGAAGGACCAACTGGAAGGCTTCGCGCGCTGAGCAGCCAAAGCAGATCAGTCGGGTGAGATCGACGGGGGCGAGGAGCGGTGGCCGCCATGGCCGCCGATCCTCGCCCCGGCCAGCCGCGATCGGCACCTGACCAAAATCGGCACCGGCCAGTGGCACATGCCGGCCAGTGGCACATGACCGAAGCGTGTGAGCAATCGCTTCACGTGACGTGTTGCGCTCCGATGCCGTTGTGTTGGAAACTAGGCATCCCTGCCCAGCCACCGTAAGATGGCAGGGCAGTAGCAAGGTGCCCGGCGGCTCGAACCACCGGGACAGACAGGGTTTGCCACGCAGGCCGGACAGTCCGCCGTGACGGAGACCGGTTTGACGGGAGGAATGGATATGCAAGGACCTCGGCGCACCGCGCCGTTCCTGGTTGGCGAAAGGGGCTTTGATCGCCGCGCGGTTCGCGCGGGCGGCCGCCCTTGGCCGGCCCAGGACGCGCGCGAGCGCCGCGGCGCAAGAACCGGACGACCTCCCTCACCCGCTCGGGCGTGCCCGCCCGATCCGGTGCCGCGGTCGCCGCACGGAGGATACCATGGCTGACGGTACGAGCATTCCCGCCGGCGCGGTTGTCGGCACCCGGACCACGCGCCCGGTGGGCAGCCTGAAGCGGCTGTCGCAGCGGCGATCGACGATCGCCTTCTTCATGTGCCTGCCGCTGATGCTACTGGTCGCCGGCTTCGTGATCTATCCGGCGTTCTATGCGATCTACCTCAGCCTGCTGAACAAGAAGATGACCGCCTTCGTCGGGCTGGGGAACTTCGCGTTTCTGCTGCGGCGCAACACCTTCCAGCTCGTCATCTTCCAGAGCTGTCTGTTTGCCATCACCGCCGTGGTGCTCAAGGCGATAATCGGCTTCGTCATGGCGCACCTGATGCACAACATCCCCGGCAAGAACCAGCGGATCTGGCGTGGCCTGTTGCTGGTGCCCTGGGTGATCCCGCTGGCGCTGTCCACGCTGACCTGGTGGTGGATGTTCGATCCGTCCTACTCGGCGTTCAACTGGGTGCTGAACCAATTCGGCTTCACCTCGGTGCCCTGGCTCGGCGTGGGCTGGTACGCGCAGGTTCTGCACCATCGCGGTGAATGTCTGGTTCGGCACGCCGTTCTTCATGATCATGTATCTCGCGGCGCTGAAGTCGGTGCCCGAGCAGCTCTATGAGGCGGCGGCGATCGACGGGGCCAGCACGCTCCAGAAGCTGTTCTTCGTCACCCTGCCGATGATGCGCAACATCATCGCCATCACCGTGCTGTTCAGCCTGATCGTGACGTTCGCCGACTTCGACATCGTGCGCATTCTGACCGGCGGCGGGCCGCAGGACATGACGCATGTGTTCGCCACCTACGCCTTCCAGGTCGGCATCCAGTCGGGCGACATCCCGCTGGGCGCCAGCGTCAGCCTGTTCATGTTCCCGATCCTCGCCTTCGCGGCGTTCTTCGTGCTGCGCGGCGTGACCAGGCGGACCAAGGAGATCGCGGCATGAGCACCACCACGATGGACGCGAGGGCACGTGCCCATCATCATCGCACCAGCCTGCATCGCCAGCGGCAATGGGCGCTGTGGGGCAGCTACATCGCGCTCGGCGTGTTCGTGGTGATCTTCCTGGTGCCGCCGTTCTACATGGTGATGACCAGCCTGAAGACCTCGCAGGAGATCGGCGCGGAGACCGGCAGCCCCTGGTACGCCCACCACCCGACGTTGCAGAACTTCTGGTACCTGATCACCTATCCGAACTTCCAGAAATACTACCTGAACTCGGTGATCGTCACCGTGCTCACGGTGGTCGTCAGCATGTCGATCTCGGTGTTCGCGGCGTTCAGCCTGGCGCGGATGGGGTTCAAGGGCAGCCAGACGCTGTCCACCGGCGTGTTCCTCACCTACCTGGTCCCGCCGTCGCTGCTGTTCCTGCCGCTGTTCAAGATCATCGGCGCGATCGGCCTGATCAACAGCTACTGGTGCCTGGTGCTGCTGTATCCGACATTGGCGGTACCGTTCTGTACCTGGATCATGATCGGCTATTTCAGTTCCATTCCCAAGGAACTGGACGAGGCCGCGCTGATCGACGGCGCGGGCTACCTGCAGATGCTGTTCAAGATCTTCATCCCGGTCGCCATGCCGGGGCTGATCGCGGCGACGATCTTCGCCTTCACGGTAAGCTGGGGCAGCTTCCTCTATCCGTTGGCCTATCTCTACACGTCCAACCAGATGGTGCTGACCGTCGGCATCGTCAGCGACCTGATCCGCGGCGACGTGTTCGAGTGGGGCAAGATCATGGCGGCCAACGTGCTGGCCTCGTTGCCGCCGATCCTGATCTACGCCTTCCTGATGGACTACTATGTTGCCGGCCTGACCGCCGGCGCGACCAAAGGCTGACCGCCGCCAACCGACGCGCCGAACCGCAAATCAACGAGGGAACACCGAACCGATGTCTGAGGTTTCGATCCGCAAAGTCGTCAAGACCTACGACGGCAGCGTGCAGGCGGTGAAAGGCATCGATCTCGAAATCGCCGATGAGGAGTTCGTGGTGCTGGTCGGCCCCTCGGGCTGCGGCAAGTCCACCACGCTGCGCATGATCGCCGGGCTTGAGGAGATCACCGACGGCGAGATCTGGATCGGCGGCGACGTGGTGAACGACGTGCCGCCGCGCGACCGCGACATCGCGATGGTGTTCCAGAACTACGCGCTGTATCCGCACATGAGCGTGTTCGACAACATGGCGTTCGGGCTGAAGCTGCGCAAAGTCCCGAAGGACGAGATCAAGAGCCGGGTGGACGAGGCGGCGCGCATCCTGGACATCCAGCCGCTGCTGGAGCGCAAGCCGCGCGCGCTGTCCGGCGGCCAGCGCCAGCGCGTCGCCATGGGCCGCGCCATCGTGCGCAAGCCCAAGGTGTTCCTGTTCGACGAGCCGCTGTCCAACCTGGACGCCAAGCTGCGCGTGCAGATGCGCACCGAGATCAAGAAGCTGCACCAGACGGTGCGCACCACCACGGTCTACGTCACCCACGACCAGGTGGAGGCGATGACGCTGGCCGACCGCGTCGTGGTGATGAACCACGGCGTGATCGAGCAGGTCGGCACGCCGCAGGACCTCTACCACAATCCGACGACCCGTTTCGTCGCCGGGTTCATCGGCTCGCCGGCGATGAATTTCCTGCCCTGCCGCGTCATCGACGGCGCCGGCGGCGGGCTGGCGGTACGGGTCACCGACAGCATCACCCTGCCCATTCCGGCCAGCCGGATGGACCGCTACGCCAGGCACAAAGGCCGCGAGATGGTGCTGGGGCTGCGGCCGGAGCATCTGTTCGAGTTTCATGAATCCGGCCGCGTCGGCTGGGAACGCATGGACGCCCCGGTCGACGTGGTGGAACCGATGGGCATGGAGACCATGGTGCACTTCTTCCTGGACGGCACGCCGGTCTGCGCCCGCGTCGATCCCGCCACCCATGCCGTGCCGAACGAGATGCTGCCGCTGACCGCGGACATGAACAACATGCACCTGATCGAGCCGGACAGCGGCCGGGTGGTGTAGTCGGGGCTTCGCCCCGAACCCCACCAAGGGGCGCTGCCCCCCATGGTACCATTGGGGAACCCCGCCAAGGGCGGAGCCCTTGGAACCCTTCACCGGGAGTGGGGGATGGGGAGGGGGCGGGCGGCCAAGGCGCGGTGTCGTCCGGCGCGCCGGACGGTACCGCGCCTTGGCCGCCCGCCCCCCTCCCCATCCCCCACTCCCGGTCATGGAGTCCAGAGGCCGCTGCCTCTGGTGGGGGTCCAGGGGGCAAAGCCCCCTGGCGGGTTTCAGGGCGGAGCCCTGACCTTCGCACGCGCGTGCGGACAAGGGATCAGCAGGAGTGGACATGTCGGTCATTCTGGGCAGCGGCGAACATCGCTATCGGGTTGAGGAGGGGTGGGGACGGCTGCCGGAGGGCTGGTCGTTCCACGAGGTCGGCGCCGTTGGCGTGGACAGCAGCGACAATGTCTATGTGTTCAACCGCGGCGAGCATCCGATGATCGTGTTCGATCGCGATGGCAATTTCCTGCGCTCCTGGGGCGAGGGGATGTTCCCGCGCGCGCATGGCGTGCACATGGCGCCGGATGACACGATCTGGCTGACCGACGACGGCGCGCACTGCGTGCGGCGCTGCACGCTGGACGGCAAGGTGCTGATGACGCTGGGCGTGCCGGGCACGCCGGCGCCGTTCATGAGCGGCCAGCCGTTCTGCCGCTGCACCCACACCGCATTGTCGCCGAAGGGCGAGATCTATGTCAGCGACGGCTACGGCAACGCCCGGGTGCACAAATACGCGCCGGACGGCAAGTATCTGTTCTCCTGGGGCAAATGCGGCATCGGCGAGGGCGAGTTCAACCTGCCGCACAACATCCATTGCGATGCCGACGGCTGGGTCTACGTGGCGGACCGCGAGAACCACCGCGTGCAGGTGTTCGACGGCAACGGCAGGTTCGAGACCGCCTGGAGCAACGTGGTGCATCGGCCAAGCGCGCTGTGCATGACCGGCGGCAAGTGCCCGCTGTGCTTCATCGGCGAGGTCGGGCCGTATCTGGGGTCCAATCGCGGCTTTCCCAACCTGGGGCCGCGCATCAGCATTCTGTCCAACACCGGCAAAGTGCTGGCCCGCCTCGGCTCCGAGACGAACGCGCACGGCCAGGCACCGGGGCAGTTCATGTCGCCGCACGGCATCGCGGTGGATTTGCGCGGCGACATCTATGTCGGCGAGGTCTCGGTGGCGTCCTGGCCGTCGCTGTTCCCGGGTCAGCCGCGGCCGAACCGGCTGCGCAGCCTGCAGAAGCTGGTGAAGGTGCCATAACCAAGGGGATGGAAATGTCCGCCGATTCCACGGGCGAGTATCGCGGCCTGATCTATCGCAACGATGCGGATCTGAAAGCCTGGCTGGCGAAGCGCCCGCGCGAGGCGGCGCTGGAACCGGCGCTGCCGATCGTCGATCCGCACCACCATTTCTGGGACACGCCGCAGCGCGGCCGGTACTTCCTGGCGGAGCTGCTCGACGACATCGGCGGCGGGCACAACATCGTCGCCACCGTGTTCCTCGAATGCCAGGCGATGTATCGCCGGCACGGACCGGCCGAGATGGCGCCGGTGGGCGAGGTCGAGTTCGTCAACGGCCTCGCGGCGATGAGCGCGTCGGGCAATTACGGGCCGTGCCGCGTCGCCGAGGCAATTATCGGCCATGCCGACCTGACCAGGGGCGCGCACGTGCGCGAGGTGCTGGAGGCGCAGATTGCGGTCGGCGGCGGGCGGTTCCGCGGCATCCGCTACGGCGTGTCGTGGGACGGCAGCGAGGCGGTGGGACAATTCGTTTCGCGCGTGGTGCCGCCGCACCTGGTGCGCGATGCGACGTTCCGCGCGGGGTTTGCGCAGCTGGCGAAGCTCGGGCTGAGCTTCGAATCCTGGCAGTATCATCCGCAACTGCCGGACGCGATCGATCTGGCGCGGGCGTTTCCGGACACCACGATCATCCTCAACCACGTCGGCGGCGTGCTGGGCGTCGGGCCGTACCGCGGCCGGCGGCAGGAGATTCTTGCGGGCTGGCGCAAGGACATTGCCGAGCTGGCGAAATGCCCGAACGTCAACGTGAAGCTCGGCGGCATCGGCATGACCTCGTTCGGCTTCGACTTCCACGAGCGCGCGGTGCCGCCGTCGTCGGACGAGCTGGCCGCGGCATGGCGGCAATACATCGAGCCGTGCATCGAGGCGTTCGGCGTCGAGCGCTGCATGTTCGAGAGCAATTTCCCGCCCGACAAGCAGTCCTGCGGCTACACCGAGCTGTGGAATGCGTTCAAGCGCATCACCGCGGGGGCCTCGGCGGGGGAGAAGGCGGCGCTGTACAGCGGCACGGCCGCGCGGGTGTACCGGCTGATGGCCGTGTAGGACAGCTTTCCGGCAGGGCGGGAGAGGTCGGCGGGCGCAGCGGTTGCGCCGCGAAGCGGATCAACGGTGCGGGCCGTGCCGCGGGCAGCCCCCTCACCCGCGTCGCTACGCTCCGCGACCTCTCCCGCCCTGCGGGAGAGGTAGACGGTGTGCTAGTCGGGAATTCAGTCCGCCATCGACATTGAACGACTGTCCGGTGATGTTCCGCGCGCCCGCCCCCGCCAGGAACACCACCATCGCGGCGATATCCTCGGGGTCATTGGCGCGTTGCAACGGAATCGCCGCGGCGCGCCGGCGCTCCATCGCTGCCAGCGTCACCCCCTCCTGCTGCGCCCGCGCCGCCAGGTTCGCATCCGACAGCGCGGTGCGCGTCACGCCCGGGCACACCGCGTTCACATTGATGTTGTGCTTGCCCAGTTGCAGCGCCGCCAGCTTGGTCATGCCGATCACCGCGCCCTTGCTTGCGGCATAGGCGACGTTGGACGCCCCCGCGTACCCCTTCCCCGAAATCGAGGCGATGTTGACGATCCGCCCGCGGCGGCGCGGGATCATCTCGCGCGCGACACGTTGCAGGCAGAAGAACACCCCCTTCGCGTTCACCCGATGGATGCGGTCCCAGTCCGCCTCGGTCAGCTCCATGATGTCGGCGCGCCGCGTCACCCCGGCGTTGTTCACCAGGATGTCGATCTGGCCGTAGGCCTCGATCGCCCGGCGCACCATGCGGTCGATGTCCGCCACCTCGCCGACATCCGCCTGCACGCCGAGCGCGCGGCGCTGACCCGCCGCGATCTCCTCGGCCGCCGCCATCGCCTTGTCGCCGGCGATGTCGGCAACGACCACCGTCGCCCCCGCTTCGGCCAAGGCCTGCGCGGTGGCCCGGCCGATCCCCTGGGCCGCCCCGGTCACCAGCGCCACCTGATTGCTCAATGTCATGCGCGTCGCCTCCCCCGCTGCGCCGCCGATCAAGCGACGATCGGGCGCCGCTGTCCAGCCGGCTCAGGCCGCCAGCGCCGTCGCGCGCACGTCCTTGATGTCGCGGAAGCGCAGCTCCGGCGCATGCTCCTCCGCCCGGCGCATCATGAAGGCCGAGCTGGCCAGGAAGACCGGATCGCCATCGACATCGTCGGCCATCGCGCCACGGTTGGCGGCGACGAACCGCGCCAGCGCCGCCTTGTCGTCCGAACCGATCCAGCGCGCCAGCGCATAGGGCGGGGTCTCGAAGCCGATCGCGACGCCGTATTCCCCGGCCAGCCGCGCCTGCAACACGTCAAGCTGCAAGGTGCCAACCACGCCGACCAGGGGGGAAGAACCGTCCTGTGGGCGGAACAACTGCACCACCCCCTCCTCGGCCAGCTCCTGCAGCGCCTGGCGCAGCTTTTTCGCCTTCATCGCGTCGTCCAGCCGCACCCGGCGGAGGATTTCGGGAGCGAAATAGGGCACGCCGATGAAGTTCAGCTCCTCGCCGTCGGTCAGCGTGTCGCCGATGCGCAAGGTGCCGTGGTTGGGGATGCCCACCACGTCGCCGGCGAAGGCTTCCTCGACCAGCTCGCGCTCGCGGGCGAAGAAGAACTGCGGCGCGTGCAACGGGATCAGCTTGCCGGTGCGCACCTGCTTCAGCCGCATGCCGCGCGCCAGCCGGCCGGAACAGACGCGGGCGAAGGCGATGCGGTCGCGATGGTTGGGGTCCATGTTCGCCTGGATCTTGAACACCAGCGCGGTCAGCCCGGGTTCGGTGGCGTTAACCACCCGCGTGTCGGCGGTTTGGGCGCGCGGCGGCGGGCCGTACTCGGCCAGCCCGTCCAGCAGCGCGGTGACGCCGATCCCCTTGATCGCGGCACCGAAATAGACCGGCGTCAGGTGGCCGGCGTTGAACGCGGCGCGGTCGAACTCGGGCAACGCGGCGCGCACCAGGTTAACCTCCTCGCCGAGCGCTTGCAGCCGCGGATCGGCCTGCGCCAGCGCCGGCGTCACCTGCAGCGCGCGCCCGCGCAGATCGTAGGTGCCGACGAAGTCCGCGCCGCGCCCGACCGGCCAGGCGACCGGCGCGGTGTCCAGCGCCAGCGTCGAGGCGATCTCGTCCAGCAGCTCCAGCGGGTCGCGGCTCTCGCGGTCCATCTTGTTGATGAAGGTGATGATCGGAATGTCGCGCAGCCGGCAGATCTCGAACAGTTTTCTGGTGCGCGCCTCGATCCCCTTCGCCGCGTCGATCACCATCACCGCGGCATCGACCGCGGTCAGCGTGCGATAGGTGTCTTCGGAGAAATCCTCGTGGCCCGGCGTGTCGAGCAGGTTGAACACGCAGCCGGCATGCTCGAACGTCATCACCGAGGTGACGACCGAGATGCCGCGCTCGCGCTCGATGCCCATCCAGTCGGAGCGGGTGCGGCGGCGCTCGCCCTTGGCGCGCACGTTGCCGGCGAGCTGGATGGCGCCGCCGGCGCGCAGGATGTGCTCGGTCAGCGTGGTCTTGCCGGCGTCGGGGTGCGAAATGATCGCGAAGGTCCGGCGGCGGGCGATCTCGGCGTCTGGGTCGGTCATCAAGGCCTCAAAAGGAAGGCGCCGGGGGCAAAACCGCCCGGCGCCGGTCCGTGTCATATAGGGCCGGCGTGGCGAAAACCAGGGGCGCGCCGGCCTGAGCCGGGCGGATCGGGGCGAAGCAAGGCTGGGGCTCCGCCCCAGACCCCGCCGAGGGGCGCTGCCCCCTGGACCCCCCCCAAGAGGCAGCGCCCTTGGAACCCTTGACTGGGCGTGTGGGGAGGGGAAGGGGGCGGGTGGGCCGGGTGTCGGTGCCACCCCTCGTGAGGGGCGGCACCGACACCCGGCCCACCCGCCCCCTTCCCCTCCCCACACGCCCAGTCAGGGGTTCCAGAGGCCGCTGCCTCTGGTGGGGGGTCCAAGGGGGCAAAGCGCCCCTGGTGGGGTCTGGGGCGAAGCCCCAGCCTTGCTTCGGCCCCGATCCGCCCGGCTCAGGCCGCGCGCGGGGCGAACACGCGGGCGAACACCAGGTCCAGTTGTTTCAGGTGCAGGGCGGGGTCCATGGCGCGGTCCAGCTCGGCCGCGGAGACGTGGCCCGCCACCTCCGGGTCGGCCAGCAGGTTGGCGCGGAAGCTGCGGCCCTCTGGCGTACCGAGGTTCTCCCAGGTCGCCATGGCGTTGCGCTGGACGATCCGATAGGCGTCCTCGCGCAGGATCCCCGCCCGGGTCAGCGCCAGCAGCACCTCGCCCGAGTGCACCACGCCGCCCAGGCTCTCCAGGTTCGCCAGCATGCGCGCCGGATGCACCACCAGGCGCTCCATCATCCCGGCCAGCCGCACCAGGGCGAAGTCCAGCGCGATGGTGGCGTCCGGGGCGATCACCCGCTCCACCGAGGAATGGCTGATGTCGCGCTCGTGCCACAGCGCGACGTTCTCCAGCGCCGGCACCACCGCGGCGCGCACCACGCGGGCGAGGCCGGTCAGGTTCTCGCTCAGCACCGGGTTGCGCTTGTGCGGCATCGCCGAGGAGCCCTTCTGCCCGGGGTGGAAGAACTCCTCCGCCTCGCGCACCTCGCTGCGCTGCAGGTGGCGCACCTCGGTGGCCAGCCGCTCGATGCCGCTGGCGATGACGCCGAGGGTGCAGAAGAACGCGGCGTGGCGGTCGCGCGGGATCACCTGGGTGGAGACCGGCTCGGCCGCCAGCCCCAGCCGCTCGGCGACATAGGCTTCCACGCGCGGATCGAGATGGGCGAAGGTGCCGACCGCGCCGGAGATCGCCGCCACCGCGATTTCCGCCCGCGCGGCCACCAGCCGGGCGCGGTCGCGGGCGAACTCGGCGTAGTGTCCGGCCAGCTTCAGCCCGAAGGTGGTCGGCTCGGCGTGGATGCCGTGGCTGCGCCCGATGGTCAGCGTGGTCTTGTGCTCGAGGGCGCGGGTCCGCAGCGCCGCCAGCACGCGTCGAGGTCGGCCAGCAGCAGGTCGGCCGCCTGGGTCAACTGCACCGACAGGCAGGTGTCCAGCACGTCGGAGCTGGTCATGCCCTGGTGGACGAAGCGCGAGTCGGGACCGATCGCCTCGGCCAGCCAGGTGAGGAAGGCGATCACATCATGGCGGGTTTCGCGCTCGATCGCGTCGATCCGCGCGACGTCCTCGGCGGTGATCCCGGCCACCTTGGCGCCGCCTTTTGCGCGGATCGCGCGGGCAGCCGCGGGAGGAATGAGGCCGGTACTGCGCCATGCCCTCGGCGGCCAGCGCCTCGATCTCGAACCAGATGCGGTAGCGATTCTCGGGCGCCCAGATGGCGTCCATCTCGGGTCTGCTGTAGCGGGGGACCATGGCGAAGCTGCCCACAGGTTGGAGGGGTCGCCGCCAGCTAGACCGCTCTGCCCGCCGCTGACAAGGGTTGGGCTGACCCGTACTGGACCGCGCCGCCGCTATGGACCCTGCCGGACTGACCCACGATCTCTCCGCGCTGGCCCAGGTGTTGGCGATCGACATCGCGCTGGCCGGCGACAACGCCGTGGTGGTCGGGCTGGCCGTGGCCGGGCTGCCGGCGCGCCAGCAGCGACCGGCGATCATCCTGGGCATTGCCGGCGCGACCGCGATCCGCATCGGCTTCGGCGCGATCGCGCTGCACCTGATGGCGATCCTCGGCCTGCTGCTGGCCGGCGGGCTGCTGCTGCTGTGGGTGTGCTGGAAGATGTTCCGCGAGCTGCGCCAGCACGCGCACGAAGCGGCCTCGGCGGCGGCGGCGGCGCGGCAGAAGACGCTGGCGCAGGCGATGGGCCAGATCATCCTGGCCGATGTCTCGATGAGCCTGGACAACGTGCTGGCGGTGGCTGGCGCAGCCGGCGGCAGCCCTTGGGTGCTGGCGGCGGGGCTGACCATCTCGGTGGTGCTGATGGGGGTCGCGGCCGGCGTGTTGGCGCGCATCCTGGAGCGGCAGCGCTGGATCGCCTGGGTGGGGCTGCTGGTCGTGCTGTATGTGGCGCTGGACATGATCTGGCATGGCGGCTGGGCGGTCGCCGGGGCGATGTAGCGGGGCGGGTTCGGACATCTGGTACGGTCGCGCGTGCTGGCGCGACCGTTGCCGCGTCGCGGCGTCTGCGCGCCTTGCGACGACACAACGCATTTGCGGCTACATAAAAACTACGTCTGATAACAGAGACTTTTGCTATCGCTCATATGGCGTTGACTGTTGGACGGCCCGTAGGGCGGAAAAGCGCAGCGCCTTCCGCCACCGCCGGGCGAGCCGCTCGCATCTGCCGACGTCCCCAACAACATATCCCGCCACCGTCCGACGGCGGAAGGCGCTGCGCTTTTCCGCCCTACGGGGCCGTCCAACAGTCAACGCCATATGAGCCTTTGCTATTATCCTACAGGAGAATGAGCGGCGCAGGCTACAGCAGCCCCTCGCGGCGGAAGCTGAGGCATCGTTCGTTGCCGACGATGACGTGGTCGTGCAGGGCGATCGACAGCGCCGCCGCCGCGCCGCGGATCTCGCGCGTCATGTCGAGGTCGGCGAGCGATGGGGTCGGGTCGCCGCTTGGGTGGTTATGCACCAAAATCAGCGCGGTGGCGTGCAGTTCGAGGGCGCGCTTGACGACCTCGCGCGGATAGACCGGGGTGTGGTTCACGGTGCCGCGGCCCTGCGCCTCGTCGGCCAGCAGCCGGTTGCGGGTGTCGAGGAACAGCACGCGGAACTGCTCGACCCGCTCGCGCGCCAGGCTGGCCGTCAGGTAGGCCATCAGCCGGTCCCAATTGGCCAGCACCGGCCGGTTGAGCACCTCGGCACGGGCCAGGCGGAGCGCGGCGGCCTGCACCAACTTCAGGGCGGCGACGCCAGCCTCGCCCAGGCCATCGACGGTGGCGAGCTCGGCAGCCGGTGCGGCGATGGCCCCGGCGAAGCTGGCGAACCGCGCCAGCAGGGTGCGGGCCAGCGGCTTGGTGTCGCGCCGGGGCAGCGCCAGGAACAGCACCATCTCCAGCATCTCGTGGTCGGCCAGTGCGTCCGGCCCGGCGGCGAGCAGGCGGGCGCGCATGCGGGATCGGTGGCCGTCGGTTCCGGCGGCGGCAGGGCTGGCCGGGGCGGGGCTGTAGCGGACGGGGTCGGGCGGGGTTGGGTCGGAGTGGGCGCGACCGGAGTTAGTGGTGCCGGAGGGGGTGGTGCCAGAGGGGCGGCGGTCAGGCCTGGCAGGGTCAGCCAGCGCCGGGTCAGGGGGCGTTGCACCGCAGGGAGCAAGCTCGGCGGGAGAAGGACCAACGCGGGCAGGGCCAACGGCGAGCGGACCGAACGGGGCCAGGTCGAACCCGGCCGGGCTGAGCAGGACGGACCCGCGCGTGGGCACCGCCCGCCGGTCGCGCCCGAGCAGCGTCAGCAGATCCGGCGCCTCGTTCAGTCCGCGCTGAGTTCGAACCCGCCTGGCCATCCATCCCGTCGCCACACGCCATGGCGGCAGGCTAGGCCCGATAATCTTGCCGATCGGCTAACGCAGCGCGTCCCGCCTACGGCCCGCGGTCGGCGGATCAGGTTCTCGGCACGGCCTGGAAATACGCCGCCTCGTTGGCCGCCGCCATCTGCTCGGTCACCGTGCTGCGCACCAACGCATTCATCTGCTGGCCGAATTCGACGACCAGCTTGCCCAGATCGCGTAGCGTCGTGACGCCGGGGAAGATCCGGCCCATCTCGTCGATGGCGTAGGCCTGCTTCTCCAGTTCCGGATCGGCGACGCCCTCGAACACCTTGGCCTCGCCGCGGATGTTGACCAGGCCGGCGACCGCCGCCTGCACCGCGGCCGGCGTCTTGCCGCCGAGCCGCAGCGCCGCGAACCTCTCCTGCGCGGCAGCGGGCAGCTTCGATGCCGTCAACACTGCCGCGTCGCAGACCCGCTCGAGGTATTTCGACGAGCGGTAGAAGCCGAGGCCGGGAAACGGCTCGCTCTCGTAATGCCGCAGGTCCTTGAGCATATCGCCCAGGTTCTCGTTGAACGATTGCAGCATCTGCGTCGCCGAATAGCTGGCCAGCTTCGCCGCCTTGCGCCGGTCGATCTCGGCCTTCTTGTCGGCTTCCGATCTGGCGGCGAACGCCGGATCGTTGTTGACCTCCACCTTGCTGCTCTGCCCGGCCTGCACCACGTGCTTCAGCGGTCCTTCGCTGTGGTACGCCTCGGCGGCGAAGAACGTCGCGTCCGCCTGCAGGCTGCGCAGCTTGGCGAGCAGCGCGGCCTTCTTGTCGTCGTCGGGCTCGGCCAGCAGGGTTTTCTCCAGCGCGCGGACCTCCGCCATCTTCTTGAGATACAGGGCGTTGTTGGTTTCCATCGCCTTGGCGCCGTCGTGCTCGAGCGCGTGCGCGCGGTCTTCCAGCGTCTTCTGGCCCGCCGGCGAATCGTCCAGGTCATCCACCTTGACGCCGGCTTGCGCCAATTGCTCGGCGCGGGCGATGAAATAGAGCGAGTTGGCTTCCTCGAACTGGCGCTGCGTCAGCGCGCGCTGTTCCCGGGGCAGCCCGGCCAGGGTCTTCTGCTTGTAGTCCTCGTAATCGTCCCACGCCATGTAGCGGCGCAGCTTCATCAGGGCACCGACATCCTGGCCCTGTTCGGTCATCGCGCCCATCGCCCTGCCGGTCGGCGTGTCCGCGCCGGCGGGCGGCGTGACGGCGGCCTCGGCATACAGGTTGGTGTCGAACAGGATGCCCGGCGGCGTGCCGCCAAACGGCGCCGAGATCGCCTTGTTGAAATCCTCGACGATCTTGTAGTCGTAATACACCGCGCCGGTCGCGGTGGTGCCGTGGGCCCGCACCGTGACGTCGTAGTCGCTCTCCGGATTGGCGCTGCCGACGCTGCCCCAGGCGAAGTTGTACTGCTTCTGCAGGGCGGTCATCTGGCCGTCCACCGCCTGGCGGCGGAACCACCACATCTTCGACATGTACGCCTTGCCGGTGTCGGCCTTGATCGCGCTCAGCCGCTTGTATTCGGCCTTGACCGCGTCCCAGGTCTTCAGCCGTTTCATCTCGTTGGCGGCGTCGACGCAATCGATCTTGTCGCGGATCAGCGCGACCGCCTGGTCCAGCAGCACCGGGTCGGGCGCGCGGCCGTTCGCCATCTCGGTCTCGATCAACGCCAGGTTGTCCTTGAGCGGCTTCGGCTCGGCCGCCCCGCCGAGCAGCGGGCGCGAGACGGCCCCCGCCAGGGTCGGTTGCTTCCCCGCGGTCCGCTGCGGCCGCAACCCTTCGTACTCGGTCCGCAGCTTGGCGAGCGCGACCTTGACCGGGGCGAACACCGTGCCGCCGTCGGTGCTGACCCGGGCCAGCATCGCCGCGTCCTCCTGCAGGCCGGTACCGATCGTGTTGATCAGCGGCAGCAGCAGCCTGGCGCGCGCCGTCCGGTTAACCGGGGCCACCGCCGCCGGGACCCTGGCGATGTCGGCGAGCCAGGTCGTGGCGTGCGTCGTGGCCAGCGCCAGCACGCGCGCCGGGATCGCGGCGAGGTCGGTGGCGACCTGGTTGCGCAGGGTCAGGGCGTTGCCGGTCAGCCCGACGCCGTCGGCCTGCTGCACGGTTTCATGCGCCGCCTCCAGCTCCCCGCTGACGTCCTGCAGGATGCGGATGGCGATGTCGGGCGGCTGGGTGCGGGCATAGATCGTCGTCTTGGTGAGGGTCGGCAGGCGTTTCTGCAGCGCCACGCTCGCCGCCTGCGCCTGCCTGGCGATCGCCGCGGGCCCGGTCGCCACCGGAACCTCGATGCCCAGGAAACGCTCCGCCCATTCTTTCTTGACGCTCAAGGACATCGTCCACCCTCCCTCATCGGCCGGCAGCATCGCATGGGCACCCGCCGCTGTCGTTGCCAATCCGGCGGACGCGAAGCAAGGCCAGGGGCGAAGCCCCTGACCTTGCTTCGCGTCCGCTGGCGCCGCGCGGGGCCGCGGCGGCACCGTCGTCCAGGGTGTCCCCGTTTGGTTTTTGCTGGTTCAGCCGACCGGGTAGGGCGGCTTGTCCAGGCCGGCGGGCGAGAGGGTGAAAATCTCCACGCCGTCTTCGGTCACGCCGACCATGTGCTCGAACTGCGCCGACAGGGAGCGATCGCGCGTCACCGCGGTCCAGCCGTCGTCGAGCACCTTCACCTCGGGCCGGCCGGCGTTCACCATCGGCTCGATGGTGAAGAACATGCCGGGCCGCAGCACCGGGCCTTCGCCCTGCTTGCCGAAATGCAGGACGTTCGGCGGTTCGTGGAAGCGCCGGCCGATGCCGTGGCCACAGAAATCGCGCACCACGCTGAACCGGTGGCCCTCCACGAAGGTCTGGATGGCGTGGCCGATGTCGCCCAGCGTGGCCCCGGGCCTCACCGCGCGCACGCCGCGCATCATCGCCTCGTAGGTCACGTCCATCAGGTTGCGCGCCTTGGTGGACGGCGTGCCGGCGGTATACATGCGCGAGGAATCGCCGTGCCAGCCGTCCAGGATCACCGTCACGTCGATGTTCACGATGTCGCCCTCGTCGAGCCGGCGCTCGCCCGGGATGCCGTGGCAGACGACGTGGTTGATCGAGGTGCAGATCGACTTCGGGAAACCGCGATAATTCAGCGGCGCCGAGATCGCGCCATGCTCGGTGATGAAGCTGTGGCACAACTCGTCCAGCGCCGCGGTGGTGACGCCCGGGCGCACATGCGGCGTGATCATGTCGAGCGTCAGGGCTGCCAGGCGGCCGGCCGCGCGCATGCCCACGAAATCCTCGGGGGCATGGATGGTGATGCGTCTCGCGTCGGCTCCGCCGTCCATCTGGGTTCCTGCTCCGCCAGTCGACCCTGCCAAGATGCGCAAGCTGTGGGCGCTGTGCAAGAGATGCCCCGCTTGCCGTCGCACGATGGCTGGCCCAGCCTGCTCGCATGATCATCGATATGCACACCCATGCGGGCCGCCCGCGGCGCACCGGCGCGGTGGACCGTGCCGTGCTGGCAACCATGCGCCCGGGCGGGGTTGCCGCCGCGGTGGTCTCGGCGATCGCCACCCTGCCGATGATCCGGCGCAATCCGGCGACAAGGCGGCTGGAGAAGGTGCGGGACGCGGACCCCGGCGAGTGCCTGAGCTGCGTGGAGGGCTACCTGGACAGCTTCGCCGCCACCGGCCTGCGGATCGCCCGCGAGCCCGAGGAGATCCGCGCCGACGCCTGCCCCCGGGCACTCGACCCGGGGGACCCCGCGCTGGTGCTGGCGATCGAGGGCTGCGACTTCCTGGAGGGGGAGCTGGACCGGCTGGATGCGATGGCGGCGCGCGGTGTGCGCAGCATCCAGCTCACCCATGTCCTGCTGAACGTGATCGGCGACATCCAGACCGCCCCGCCGGTGCACGGTGGGCTGACCGCGTTCGGTGCCGACGTGGTGCGGCGGATGAACCGGGTGGGCGTGATCGTCGACGTGGCGCATTGTTCCGAGGCCACGGTGCGGGGGGTGGCGCGGGTCGCCGCGCGGCCGTTCCTGTGCAGCCATGCCAACCTGCAGGAGCCGGGTCATCCGGGGGGCGATCATCCGCGCTATATCGGCCCGGACTATGCGCGGATGGTGGCGGAGAGCGGCGGGGTGATCGGTGCCTGGATGTCGGTGCCGCAGCAGGAGGGGCTGGCGGGAATGCTCCGCCAGCTGTTCCGGCTGATCGACGCGGTGGGGGTCGATCATGTCGGCATCGGCACCGACCTGCCGGTCGGCGGGGCGATGGGAGGCTTGCCGGATTTCGCGCGGCATCCGGAGATCGCGGCGGCGCTGCGGGATCGCGGGATGACGGCGGAGGAGGTGGCGAAGGTGTGTGCCGGCAACTGGCTGCGCGTGTTCCGTGCGGTGCGGGCGTGATGCGCGACGCGCGCAGAGAGCGGGTGCGACGCCCATGACTGTTGTCGATCCGGATCGGACGGTGGTGTTTTGCACCGCGTTCGTCCCGCGCGGCGGCGAACCATATTATACGTGGACTATTCGCTACCGCATCTGGCTGGAGGCGGTGCGGCGGTCGGGGCTCCGCTTCGATCAGATCCTGCTCGTTGACGACGGGTCGGAAGATCTGCCGGACTGGCCTGACATTGAAATATTGCACGAAGGTGACGTTCTACGGTGCGATGCGCCGGTCGTGCTCTACCATTTCGCTCAGCACCTGGGCAGACGGGCGATTTCGGATTTCCCGGGCTGGGTCAGGTCGTTTTACTTCGTTTCCCGCTATGCCGAGGCAAACGGTTTCGGGAAGATCGGGCCCCTGGAGGCGGACGCCTTCCTGATCACGCCGCGGGCCAACGACTACGTGAACGGGCTGCGCGATGGCTGGACCGCCTTCTGGTGTAATCTGCACCAGCGGCCGGAGAGCGGCATCCAGATTATCGCCGGGTCCGGCCTGCAAACCTATAAGACGTGGGCCGACCAGCCGGTCGAAAGCCTCGCGGATGCGGTCATCGAGACGACGCTGCCGTTCTCCGCGATCGCCCGCGACCTGCAGGGCGACCGCTACGGCGAGTGCCAAGGGCATGTGCCGCGCAGTGCCGACTGGTGCACGCAGGCCTATCCCTCGAACCGCACGGGCTATGATGGGTATTTCTGGTGGATGCCGTGGCTGCCGGCCGTATTTCCGGAACTGGATGAAAGACCCGCGGAACCGAAGATGATTGCAAACCCTTCCGCCAGGCTGGCGCACGAGGGGATCTACTATCTGCGCTGGTTGAAGGCGGCAGAGCAGGTCCTCGCGCCCCGAATGTATTTCGAGATCGGCACACATGCGGGTGAGTCACTCAAGATGATCCGCGGCGATGCGGTCTGTGTCGATCCGAACTTCGCGATCACGACAGATGTCCTGATGCGGCGCCGGAACACGCATTTTTTCCAGGGCACATCCGACGAGTTCTTTGCCGATCAGGCCGCCGTGGAGAGGCTCCTTCCAACCGGAATCGATTTGGCGTTCCTGGATGGCCGGCATCTCCATGAAGTTCTGCTGCGAGATTTCATCAATACGGAGCGCTTCGCAAATCCCCGCTCGCTGTTCGTGCTGCATGATTGCCTGCCGCTGAACGCACGCATGGCCGAGCGGGAACGGCGCTTCGGTGACGAGGCGGAACCTGATGAAATTCGCGATTTCTGGACCGGTGATGTCTGGAAAATCGTGCCGATACTCGCAAAGTACCCGGCCGGACCTGCGCATCTCATACCAGGCGTCCGAATGATCGACTCTTCGGCGGTGCCACCAGGTCATGCCGGCCGTAGGCCAGCACCGACGGGCTTGCTTGCTGCACGAAGGCAAGTCATGGATGGCCGGCCTGCGCCGGCCATGACGTGGTGGGCGCCGCCGATGGGTCAATCTTTTCGCCGGCCGGTATCATATGTCGATTGTCCGCCAACCGGACTGGTTGTTTGCACGGGTCTCGATCGCCAGAACCGCACGCTGAGCGAATGTTATGACGCCATCATCCGCGAATTTGCGGATCTGACGCTGACCTCTTTCGGGCTGGGACGGCAATGGGATCTCTTCCCGACATACAGCGGCGAACAGATCATCGCGAGCGAAGCGGTCTTCAACAGGGCGCTGTATCGCGAGACGTTGACATCGAGTGCCGCGCCGAAGCTCACCGCCGAGGCGCTGCCCGTGGACCGTGGCCCGCAACATGCGGAGTTGCAGGCACAACGATCAGCAGAACCGGCGGGGCGGGCGCTGCTGCAAGAGGCCCAGGCCGGCAACGATGAGGTTGCCGCAGACCGGCCGGAAGGACTGAGTGACGAGCGCAAGTTCGCTTGGTGAACCAGGGTTCGCGGTCGCGACCAGCGCGGGGCCGCACACCCTATCGCTCGCCGACCAGCACGCCGCCCTTCGCCCCCGTCGAGGGTTCCACGATCTGTACGATCACCGCCGCTGCCCCAACCTTGCAGCTGTTCGCCGCGGCCTCGGTTCGCTGCTTCACCAGCACACGCTTCCGCGCCAGGTGTGCGGACCCGCCATTACGGCCGTGAGCGTTCCGGGTGGATACTGTAAAGATTGTTGCCTTGTTGCCCGTATCGGGACGTCGGTGCCATATAGGCATCGTGTCCAGGCGCTGCTTGCGGTCTGCGTTGCGCGCCTCTGCCGATCAACCGCACGACGGCGAACCTGGTCTTTCACCTTGCGTTGCGGACTGAAGTCGCGGCGCGGGCGCTCCTGGCGGCACAGGCGTTGCCGTACGCTGCCCCGCGCAATGCCGCGGAGCACCTGCGCGGCCGAATGGGCACGCACCATATCTCTCCCTGCTTCCGTCCGTACACCCGCAAGATATGGGATCTCGGCCTCGTGCATCTCGACGCCGCCGCGAAAGGTCTGGCCCCTGCACGGCTCGACAGCGGACCACGCCCCGTCATGCCGGATAGGCAACATCACCGGGCCGTTGGCAACGCATCAGACCCCATCAAAAACCGGCATCGCATACCCGACCTTGCCGCAGGTCGCCTTTGCGGCCTGCGCCAGGCCCGCGGCGCGGATCCAGCCCAGCCGGTCGAACCCGCGCGTATCGTAGCTGCGGTAGGTCGTGGCGTTGACGCGAAACTCGGCCCACTGCGCGTCGTTGCTGTCGGCCGGGTCCGGCACGTCGATCAGGGCCTCCTGCTTCGGGTGGCGCTGCAACCACATCTGGCAGATCAGCCGGGTCAGCTCGTTGACGCGTCGCAAGCCGATATCGATCGACTCCACCGGCTGATAGAGCCCGGTGAACGGGCTCCACACCTCGAAGGTAAAGGCGTCGGCGGCCTCGCGATCCGGGTGGCGCGTGATCCTGAGCGAGGGGCGGCTCAATCTCTGCCTGTTCACGTTCATCTCCCGGCAAACTCAGACCGCGGTCGCATCGTGACCAGGAACGATCGAGATGTCCTCATCAACCTCTTCGTCGGCCTCAGGCACGTCTTCCTCGTCCTCGTCCTCGGACGTGCTGACGGGCTCCACATCCTCCTCGGCGATGACCGGGGTGGGCGGCCGCGGCTGGCGTCGGAACTCGACAGCACTGCGAACCGGCCGCAGCACGCGCGGCTTCTCCGGCGGTTGCGCGGCACCGCATTTCGGGCAGGTCGCCGGCACCCGGTTCAGATCGTAAAACCGCTCGGCGCAACTGGCGCACACGCACTTGGTGCCAAGTTCAGGTCTACCCATCACACATTTCCAATCGCTGAAATTGGCCGTTGGTCCCGCGGACCCGGCTCCGCCATGAGTTGGACGGAGCCGTTTTGTTGCCGATTCGCGCCGCGGATCACCTTGGCTGGCCGGCTATGCCGTACGACCCTTAGCTCGACTTCATGCTGCGAAGCTTGTCCGAGCAGGCATTCGCCAGAGCGCTATCCGGCGACGTATCGCCGCCGACCGTCGCCCAACCCGCCTTGCTCACCATATCGTTGCGGGTATATGCGGAGTCTTCCGCCCGCAGCTTGGCGAGCATCGCCTGGTCGGGATCTTGCTGCGCCTTGGTCACACAGAACGGCACCAGCACCGCGACCACCGCGGTATCCGCACGGGCCTGCGCGAACCGTTCGGCCGAGTTCAGCGGTCTTCCAGCCAAGCTGTGAGAAGCCGACAATGGCTATCCCCACCGCGCCAGCCGCCGCACCCCAGAGCGCGGGTTTGGTCCAGACCGGAATTTGCATCGGGTTCACTTTCATTGTGGAACGGCTGAGATCGGACGAGCAACGCGATTCGTAGCTGACAAAATGGGGAGGTCGCACCGCCATTGCATTAGCCAGACAAGAATAAACCGGACGACAATCATCCCGGGCGCGACCGGTGGCGCCAATCTTCCGGCGGGTCACGCGTCGCGGCTACGTCGTTCAGACCAAGGCCGGTTTCGCGAATGGCCCTGCTGATGCGCTTTGGGCAAACCGCAGGCGCTGCATTGCCCATCAGACGCCACGCCACCTGCGACCACCAAGCGCCCGAAACGGCTCCGGCGCCGCCGACAGCCGCTTGTCCTGCGCGATCCAATTACTGGCTTCGGCCTCGGTTGCAAAACCGGCCGCCAACTGGGCAAGCGCACCAGGTCGGGCGATTTCCACAACAAAACCGTCATCCTGCCGGCAGACGATGCGGTAGATCGCGTCGGTCATCCGTGCTTATGACACATGCTCGATCATCTTGCACGCCTCGACGCGGGTATCCGCGCCGCAGCCAGCCGTTTATATTTGATCGCACCTGCCACGGGGTGCTATCAGTCTGCACTATCCGGCCGTTACTGAGTCACGGCGCCGGTGTAACAACAGAGGAATGCAGTATCTTGAGATCGTCCAAAAGCGACCGGAAGTGGCAGGCTCCGCGCCGGCGCGGGTTTGATGATGACAACTTCTACGGCAACGCGCCAACCCCGGCGCCCTTCCCGTCCGTCGCGACCAGCTTTTCTGCCCCGGAGGTTCGCGCGACCGTCAAGTGGTTCAACGCCGAGAAAGGCTACGGGTTCGCCGCCCTGGCCGACGGCTCCGGCGATGTGTTCCTGCACGTGAACGCCCTGCAGGCCGCCGGTCACCAGACCGTCAGCCCCGGTGCGACGCTCAGCGTGCGGGTCGGCAACGGCCAGAAGGGGCGGCAGATCGACCAGGTCGTCTCGGTTGACGAGAGCACCGCCGAGCAGCCAGGATCGCGCCCCTCGCCGGGGTCGCGTCCGCGCGCACCCAGCGCGCCGCGCCAGCCGGTTGACCTCAGTTCGGCCGCCGAGATGATCGGCACGGTCAAGTGGTACAATCCTGACAAGGGCTTCGGCTTCATCACCCCGCAATCCGGCGGCAAGGACGTGTTCGTCCATGCCACCGCCCTCGAGCGTGCCGGCCTGCCGCCGTTGCAGGAGGGCCAGTCGGTCCGCATCGGCGTCGTGCAGGGCGCCAAGGGACCCGAGGCGGCCTCGATCAGCGCCGACTGACCAGGGATCGTTGTCACGGGGCCGCCAGGACGCGGCCCCGTCACAGCATCGGCCGCAAGTCGCGCCGGCCCGCGCCGCCTGTCGCCTGGTTCGCGGGGCGCCTTCGCGCCGACGCAGCCGGCGATTGGTTCGCAGCGGGGATCTGCATTGCCGCGAGCGCGCAGGTCGGGCTCACACCAACTTCCCTATTGGCTGACCGATCGGCCGGTGTTGGGCCGTCGGTATGCGGCTTGGTCGGGCGCGGGGCCGCCCGCAACTCCCGTGGGCAACCCCAGGCGCGACAAAAGCGCCCGAAATGATCGAAGCGGCATCATTTCCGGCCGCTGATATCAGTGGGCCCTGCGGGTCTGCACCAGATCCAACGCATCAAGGCAGAACACCACCTCGTCGCCGCGGACAAACCCGATCACATCGGCGTAAACGTAGGTGACCGCCCCCTGCGTCAGCTCGAAGGTGAACATCCGGCCCGCCGGATGCCCGTAATCCTTGCAGAATTCGTCATAGTCATAGGAGATCTGGCCGTCGTAGGTCGGGTCCGCTTGCATGCTTGCCTCCTGCGTGCGTGGCGCAATCTGGGGGTCGCCCGGCACTGACGGATCGGTTTCGCCGGCAGGGGTTGGGCCGGCAGCTGGTCGGTGCTTCGCGGCAGGCATCCGGCAGCGACGTCGGCGGGGCGTTCGGCGGGCTCCCGCGGCCTGCTTGCCGATCGCGCGCCGCGATCACGCCGGGCCGTGGTGCCGGCACCCCCCTCGCGCCGGCGCACCCGCCGCGCGGACCGGCGCGGCGAGGCGCTGCCCGGACACCGGCGTCAGGACGTGGTCGCCGGCCGATCGCGACGGCCGGCCTGACGCCCCCAACCGCCGCAGATCGGCGTGGGCCGGCGTGACATGGCGGCGGCGCACCAGGCCAACCGCCTCCGGTTTGTCAGGCGATCGGGTTCATCGCCTGCCGCGCGCGATCATATAGGTGATGTGCTCCGCGTCGGTCACCCCATCGAACGCCATGCTGAACGGCTTCTTCGCCGCCCCGGGCTTCGCCCCTGGGGCCGCAGTCGGCGCCGCGGCCGATTTGGCGCGGGTCGCCTTCTTTGCCGGGCGCGGCGCGGCGCGCGGCGTCGCCGGGGCACGCAAGTCAGCGACCTGCCTGGCCGAGGAGTCGTCGCGCGCCGCATTCCACAGCGCGACTTCCTTGCGCAACTGGTCTTTCATCTCGTTCGCCTGCTTGTCGGCCTGGCGCTCGGGATCGGCTTGGTTGTCGCCGGGTGGTCGGTCCATCGGTGGGTTCCTTGTTACATGAGATCGAGGCACAGGGCACGGAGTTGCAGGGCATGGAGGCGCGGGGCATGGAGGCGCGGCGTTGCCGCCCGGCGGTCGGGCGAAGCGGGCCGGTCTAGCCGGGATTTCTCCCACTCTCGCGGGCGCTGGCGCGGTCCTTGCCGCGCCAAACGGCTTTCGCGCCTTGCGAATACAACCTGTATGGCTCTTATGGCGTTGACGGTTGGACGGCCCCGTAGGGCGGAAAAGCGCAGCGCCTTCCGCCGTCGGACGGTGGCGGGATATGTTGTTGGGGACGTCGGCAGATGCGAGCGGCTCGCCCGGCGGTGGCGGAAGGCGCTGCGCTTTTCCGCCCTACGGGCCGTCCAACAGTCAACGCCATATGAGCGACCTGTATTGGGGGCGGCGCGAAACCCGCCCATGGGATCATTGGGCACGACAATTCCCTTCGCCATCATCCCGCGACAGTGTGAGACATCCCGGCTAGCGGGACCCGGGCGCGGCGGACTGGGGCACATCCCCAGGCGCCTGCGTCACGAACGACGCGACATCGCGGCCATCGAAGCGTGCGGACGCCGGGCGCAGCATCACCGCGGCGGCGCAGACAACGCCAAATGCGATGCCGGCGAGTATGACGGTACTTCGGGTCGAGGGCGGCCAGGCCACGACATTGGCCGCCGACGGTCGTTCGACCCTGGCCGGGCGCGCGGGCAACAGGCCGATCAAGCGCGCGGCGATCGCCGCGGCATCCGGCAGCGTCCACTGTCCCGGCGGCAAATCAGCGATTGCCTGCGCGAGACTGTCAGCCGCCGCCGCCCTGGGAAGTTCCGCCAGCCGATTGGCTTCTCGCCAGGGGTCGCTGCCCTGGCGGGCAAACAGCGAGATGACACTGAGCATCATGCCGCTCGGTTCCGTCCCGACCTCGGCGAACAGGAATTCGTTAACATCTGCGCGCTGCAAAGCGGTTACACTGGGCGTTGTCACCAGTTGACCCAAAATTGTTGGGGAAGCCAGCACTTACCTAAGCCCGGCACAGGACAAATACAAGCCTGCAGCGGATTTCGACCGGCCGATCGCCCATCGCACCGCGTCCGACGCAGCGCAGACATCGCCGCGGCGCAGTGCGGACGACGCCGGCGCGCCGTGGCGCTGGCGTCAGTGGATATCGCCGTCGGGCCGCCGATAGGTACCCAGCAGCCGATCCCAGAAGAAGTCGATCACCGCGAAGTTGGTGTTGGCATGCAGGTGGTGCACGAAGTGGAGCTGCTGCTTGCGGCGGAACCAGGCGAAACGTTCAAGCCGCGAGCCCTCCACATGGTATTCCTTGTCGAACAACACGTGGGCGTAAAACGACGCGGCGGCGGTGATCGCCATCACCGCGAACAGTTGAAACGGCAGTGCAAAGAACAACGCGCTGCCGAGCAGCGCCGTCGGAATCAGAAAGAACGGCGTGTTGTTCCCCTCCTCGCCGCGATAGGCGGCAGACGCCAGATGGTCTCTGGCGTAGTAGGCATGATGGAAGTCGATGTGATTGCGGAAGAACATGCCACCCATCCGCCGATGCCCAAGCCAGCGATGCAATGCGGTCTGGCTGAACGACACCACCAGATGCGTGCAAACAGCCGTCAGGATGAACAGCGGAAATTCCAGCAGCACCCAATGCTCCGATCCAGACAACATCATCGACACCCCGCGCCAATCCAACCAACATCAGCCCGCACGGCACCCAGTGCCCGGCGGCAGGCCAGAAGACCGAATTGCCAAATCACGCATCATGAAGAACATGCGGACAGACTTCCCGTCGCTCACGGTACCGGTCGTCGCGTTGAACAAGTATGCGCCCTGGTACAACGACGAACAAGGTTGCCGGCGGGAGACAGCAGGGCAATCGGGTGAAACAAAAGCCAGGTCGGGGCGGAGCCCCGACCTTGCCTCACCTCACCCGTCTTCGAACGGCGCCGGCAGCCGTCCCATCTTGAAGATGATCGTGGGCTCGTCGTCGTATTCGCCCAGCTCCGCATCGCCCGAGGTCGAGAACGCGACGACCCCCGCCCGTGTCAGTGCCAGCCCCTCGGCGGTCCGGCGCGCGCCATCGGAGGATTTGCAGCGGATCGCCGCGTCCGCATTCAGGCGCGCCCCTTTGCCTGGTTTGAACGCCTGAACGAGGTAGATCGTCTCGCGAGCCAAGGGGGCCTCCTGCCAGGTGATGCTGCCGCATGGTCGGGGGTTGCACGCGACGCGGCGTTGCGCGCTTGGTCGATGGCCCGGGACGCTCGATTGGGCCTTCGATGACGATAACCCGGCCCCCGAGTCGGCACGCACCACACTGCACGCCAAACAACCCGACCGCGCCCGACACCCAGCCGGCCCCGCCGGACGTCGCGCTGATCACCGCGCAGCCATACCACGGGCTGCGACCCAATCGGGACACGTCAGCAACGACGTCGTACCGGGCCGCGCCGCGAAGGTCGGGGGCGCGGCGCGCGGGGCAGCGCCGCCCGGCAAACCGCGGGCGATACGCAAGCCAGGCGATACGACCCAGCCCGCCCCTGCAGGCGGACCGTCCTGGTCAGCTCGACTTCGCGGGTTCCTTGGCAGGCAGCGGTTTGCCCGGGGGCTGCGGACGAAGGAACGTCGAGCCAGCCTGAACTCGGCTTCTTGTCCGCCTTAGGCTTCTTGGCTTCGCGATGTCTGGCGTTGCGACCTTTGGCCAACGTCGTTCTCCCACTGGTTGTCGCCGGCACGCCGCGGCCCGGCCGCACGCCCTGCTCGCACGCGCAGGACGACTCGTGCCACGTCGGATAACGCCAATTGTACGCCTGCGCGAGCAACACGCCAAACCGCGCCGCCACGAACCGCGCCGCCTCGTGGTGCGGCGATTTCCGGTTCCCAAGGCGACACCCGCAAACCCCCGCGACACAGCGGTTGACGGAACAGCTCGGCGGCTGGCCGCAAATCCGGCGATCGCGACGGGCGGCATGTGCAAGCGCCCACGAAAAAAACACCCGCCACGCAGCCCTGCAGGGCCGCGTGGCGGGTGTTGTCGTGTCACGCTGACGGGCAGCGTGGCGAGGCGGCTCAGAAGTCCATGTCGCCCATGCCGCCCATCCCGCCCATCCCGCCCATGCCACCGCCGGGCGGTCCACCGGCCGCCGCACGCCGCTCCGGGCGTTCCGCGATCATCGCCTCGGTGGTGATCATCAGCGCCCCGATCGAGGCGGCGTGTTGCAGCGCCGAACGGACCACCTTGGTCGGGTCGATGATGCCGGCCTTCACCAGATCCTTGAACACGCCGGTCTGCGCGTCGAAGCCGTAGTTGTACTCGTCCTTGTCCAGCGTCTTGCCGGCGATCACCGCGCCGTCTTCGCCGGCGTTCTCGGCGATCTGGCGCAGCGGGGTCTGCACCGCCTTGCGAACGATCTCGACGCCGACCCGCTGGTCGTCGTTGTCCACCTTCAGCTTCGCCAGGATCAGGCTGGCCCGCGCCAGCGCCACGCCGCCGCCCGGTACGATGCCTTCCTCGACCGCCGCGCGGGTCGCGTGCAGCCCGTCATCGACGCGGTCCTTGCGCTCCTTCACCTCGACCTCGGTCGAGCCGCCGACGCGGATGATCGCCACGCCGCCGGCCAGCTTGGCCAGCCGCTCCTGCAGCTTCTCCTTGTCGTAGTCCGAGGTGGTCTCCTCGACCTGCGCGCGGATCTGCTTGCAGCGGGCCTGGATGTCGGTCTTCTTGCCGGCACCTTCGACGATCGTGGTGTTCTCCTTCTCGATCAGCACCTTCTTGGCCTTGCCGAGCATCTCCAGCGTGACGTTCTCCAGCTTGATGCCGAGATCCTCGCTGATCACCGTGCCGCCGGTCAGCACCGCCATATCTTCCAGCATCGCCTTGCGGCGATCGCCGAAGCCGGGCGCCTTCACCGCGGCCACCTTCAGCCCGCCGCGCAGCTTGTTCACCACCAGGGTGGCGAGCGCTTCGCCCTCGACGTCCTCGGCGATGATCAGCAGCGGACGCGTCGATTGGGCGACCGCTTCCAGCAGCGGCAGCATCGGCTGCAGGCCGGACAGCTTCTTCTCGTGGATCAGGATGTAGGGCTGATCCAGTTCGACGGTCATCTTCTCGGCGTTGGTGATGAAGTACGGCGACATGTAGCCACGGTCGAACTGCATGCCCTCGACCACGTCGAGCTCGGTCTGGATGCCCTTGGCTTCCTCGACCGTGATGACGCCCTCGTTGCCGACCTTCTGCATCGCCTCGGCGATCATGCGGCCGATCTCGACCTCGCCATTGGCCGAGATGGTGCCGACCTGCGCGGTCTCCGCCTGGGTGGTGATCTTCTTGGAGCGCTTCTTCAGTTCCTCGACCACCGCGATGACCGCCTTGTCGATGCCGCGCTTCAGATCCATCGGGTTCATGCCGGCGGACACCGCCCGCGACCCCTCGCGCACGATCGACTGCGCCAGCACGATCGCCGTGGTGGTGCCGTCGCCGGCGATGTCGTTGGTCTTGCTGGCCACCTCGCGCACCATCTGCGCGCCCATGTTCTCGAACTTGTCGGACAGCTCGATGTCCTTGGCGACGGTGACGCCGTCCTTGGTGATCCGCGGCGCGCCGTAGCTCTTGTCGAGGATCACGTTGCGCCCCTTGGGGCCGAGCGTGACGCGCACCGCTTCCGCGAGCGTGTCCACGCCGCGCAGCATGCGTTGGCGGGCATCGCCGCCGAACCGAACGTCTTTTGCAGCCATGTGCTGAATCCTTGCTGAATTGAAAGAACGGGTGGGATCAGGCGGCCTTCTTCTTGGCCGCCGCGGCGGGTGCGCCGGTGATGATGCCCATGATGTCGGACTCCTTCATGATCAGCAGCTCCTCGCCGTCGATCTTGACCTCGGTGCCCGACCATTTGCCGAACAGGATGCGGTCGCCGTCCTTGACGTCGAGCGGCACGAGCTGCCCGGCTTCGTTGCGGGCACCGGGACCCGCGGCGATGATCTCGCCTTCCATCGGCTTTTCCTGCGCGGTGTCGGGAATGATGATGCCGCCGGCGGTCTTCTCTTCGGCGCTGAGGCGGCGAACCACCACCCGATCATGCAGGGGACGAAACTTCATTGGATTAGGCTCCTGGACTTTGCGCCCGTGCCACGGGTGCGATGAAACCGGCACCTTGCGACGGGCACCTTGAAACGCGTCCCGATTGGCGATTGGCGGCCGGGGTGCGACGCCGCTTTCGGTTAGGCACGTCTTGCGAAGCGCTTGTTAGCACTCTCGGGTGTCGAGTGCCAGCACGAACTTGGCGGGGCGGTTTGCCGGTGCGAGCGGTGCCCGGCCAGGCGATCCAGGGCCACCCGATCCAGGGCCACGCGATCCAGGGCCACGCGATCCAAACTCGGCGCGACGGGCCCGGCCGCTGTGCCATAGGTGTCGGGCGCGTGCCGATCGCCCGGCCGGAAGCGCCGGCCGACCACACCTCGCGCCCAGGCCTTGCGCACCACGAAATTACCGGCCGCCATCGGCGTTGCCGCCAGAACTCGCAGCGTCCTGGCCCACGCCGCGGCTTGCGCCGGGCGCCGCACGGCAGGCTACCGGCGGATCACGTCCGCACGCGCTTGATCGACTTGATGTCGCTTCTGGCCCGTCCGGAGGCGGACGCGATCTCGCGATCCTGGGCCTCGATCACCGCGGTGGCAGCCGCCTCGCCCTCGAAGCCGTCGAGGACGCTGCTCAGAACCTTGCGATTCGAACTGCGGCTGCCGTCGACATAGGTCACATCGAACAGCACGAAGCTGCTCAACGAGCGTCGTTTCATCGCCATGTATCTTGCTCCGAGCAAACTCTCAGCGCGACCCGGCGGCGGCTCCTGCCTCGGGTGCCCCGGCCTCGGCGGCATCGGCCTCGGCGGCAAGCTCGGGCGCATCGGCCGGCCCGGCGTCCGGATCGGCCTTGCGGCGGGCGACCGCGTCCTCGCGCTCCCGCAACTTGGCATCCTTCTTCGCCTGCTTGGCGCGATTCCGCTCAGCCCGTTGCTGATTGTAGTTCGGCTTGAATGCCATCATCCGCTCCTGCGCCCCCGGCTGGCGCGCCGCTGCTCAGCCAGCCTCACCACCCACAAGTGCTAGCCCAGCCGGCTATCGCGGGGCGCGATCTGGCTCTCCGCCACCACGCGCTCATGCCCATCCACGGCGTGCTTTACACGATATTGCGGGTCTCTGGTCTCGCTCGGCTGCAATCGCTGGATCTTGTACTTCCCGCGGGGCACGTTGGCATCGCCCGGACCCGGCAGAAAATCGACCACTTGGCCAACCGCAAACTTGTGGATGCTCATGGTATCCCTGGTCGCGGCCGATGCTGCCACCGGCAGCATCGGCCGCGAAACTCAGATAGCCTTCAGGTTCGTGGCCGAGGTCTTGCCCTGCTGGCCGCGCTCGAGGTCGAAGCTGAGCTTCTGGCCCTCGTTCAGCGAGCCAAGGCCCGCACGCTCCACCGCCGAGATGTGCACGAACACATCCTTCGAGCCGTCATCCGGCTGGATAAACCCGAACCCCTTCTGGGAGTTGAACCACTTTACCGTGCCTTGCGACATCGTATTCCACCATGCAACCCGGCGGCCCACACTGCGTGAGCCGAAATACTTTTCACATTTGGGAGCACCGGATGCGACATTGCCGCAACAGAAGGCACATAAGCCCAGGCTGAAAAGCGCCGTACGCGCTAGATAGCGCGTCGGCGACCAGATTGCCAGCGAATTCGGGTGAGGCAAGGGCGGGGCTCCGCCCATCCCCCCCTCCCATGGATGAAGTCCAGAGGCCGCTGCCTCTGGTGGGGGGTTCAGGGGGGCAAAGCCCCATACGCATCAGGATAATCTCCTGCGGGAGAAGAAAATCCTTCGTACAACGCGTTGTAGTACAATTCATGGCGGAGATGCACACGCAAGCATCCCCCACCGAGGGCGGCTGGCCAGCGATTGCGGCCCGTCTTCCCGCCGATCTGGACGTTGACGCCCTGGCCCGCGCGACGGGTGCCATCAAGCGCCGCCGCGGCGACGGCATCGGCGATGGCGAGACGCTGGCCCTGCTATGCCTGGCGCACGGCCCGGGCGGCAAAAGCCTGCAAGAGACCGCCAGTTGGGCGCATCAGATCGGCCTGGCCGAGTTGACCGGGCAGTCGCTGAACGAGCGGCTGCACCGATCGGTGGCCTTCCTCAGCGCCATGACGCAACGTTTGCTGGCGGCCAGGACCGGCCCACCGGTGCTGTGGGCGGGGCGTTGCCTGCACCTGATCGATGGCAGCACGGTCAGCCGTCCGGGCAGCAAAGGGACCGACTGGCGGGTCCATGCGGTCTACGATCTTGGCCGTGGCGGTTTCCATCATCTGGAGGTCAGCGACGGGCGAGGCGCGGAATTGCTGCTGCGCTGTGCGCCGACGCCCGGCGAGGTGGCGATCGCCGATCGCGGCTATGCCAGAGCGCGCGAACTGCGCGCGTGCCTCGATGCGTTTGGCCCGCAAAGCCGCGACTTCATCGTGCGGGTTGGCTGGCATGCGCTGGTGCTGCGCGATGCCAAGGGGGGACCGTTCAACCTGATCGAGACGCTCGCCGGGCTGCCGGGGGAAACCCGGGCGCACGAGTGGGCGGTGCAGCTGGTGGGCGATTCCGCGCAGCAAACCGCGCCGCTGGCGCTGCGCCTGATCGCCCTGGCGCTGCCCGCCGACAAGGCCGAGGCCAACCGCCAGAAGCTGAAACGCAGGGCCAGCCGCGATCAGCAGAGGCTCGACCCGCGCAGCCTGGTCGCGGCCGGCTTCATGGTGCTGGTCACCTCGTTGCCGGCCGAGATCCCGGCGAGCGAGATCTGCGCCGTCTATCGGTTGAGATGGCAAATCGAGTTGGCGTTTAAGCGGCTGAAATCCTTGATCCATATCGACCGATTACCGACCCGCACCGAGCGCGGCAGCCTGAGTTGGCTGTATGCTCACCTGATCATGGCCTTGCTGAGCGACGACATGAACCAGGAACTCCTGGAATTTTTCCCCTCAGGACCTTGCTGACCACGGGCGCGCACCATCCTTGTGGCGGCTCTGTAAGATTACCGTCGAAGCGTTGCGCATCGCCATACACGGGCCGGGCAACCTGCACACCGTGCTGGCCGCTGACGCCCGTTGGCACAAACTCCTCGCCGATCCCAGCCGACAACGACGAAGGCAGATAATTTACCCGGTCTCGGCCTTATCCTGATGCGTATGGGGCAAAGCCCCCCTGGCGGGGTCCCTACGGGATTCACCCACCCCCTGCCCGCGATTGTTGACCGACCGGTCGGCCCTGGGCGGGTTCGCAGCGTCCACAGGCAAGCAAGTAAGCAAGAATTTTAACGCTCTTATGGCGTTGACTGTTGGACGGCCCGTAGGGCGGAAAAACGCAGCGCCTTCCGCCACCGCCGGGCGAGCCGCTCGCATCTGCCGACGTCCCCAACAACATATCCCGCCACCGTCCGATGGCGGAAGGCGCTGCGCTTTTCCGCCCTACGGGGCCGTCCAAGTTGGAAGCCTTACTTGCTGGTGATGCAGCCAGCGCCCAGGTCGCATCACCGGAGCGCGCCGACCGCCGCGGGCAACGATCGGTGAATGCCGTAGGGCGGGGTGGTCCGGGGCGGAGCCCCGCCCTTGCCTCACCCACACCCGCCGGCACTTTGTGCCGCCGCGCGCAGGTCGGCCACGAAGGCGGCGTATTCGCGGGCGCGGGACGCCGCATCGGGCACGCGCAGCAGGAACGAGGGGTGGACAGTGATGAACCCGTTGCCGCCGTCGGGCAGGCGGAACGGCCGGCCGCGTTCGCGCCCGATGGTCACCGGGCGTCCCAGCACGGCGCGCGCGGCGGTGGCGCCCATCAGCACCGTGAGGCTCGGGCGTTGCTGCACGCGTTCGACGTCCAGCCAGAAGCGGCAGACCTGGATTTCCGGCGCCTCCGGGGTCTGGTGGATGCGGCGAGTGCCGCGCGGGGTAAACTTGAAGTGTTTGACGGCGTTGGTGATGTAGATCGAGCGGCGGTCGATGCCGGCCGCCTCCAGCGCGCGGTCGAGGATCTGGCCGGCGGGGCCGACGAAGGGGCGGCCGATCACGTCCTCCTGGTCGCCGGGCTGCTCGCCGATCAGCAACAGGGGCGCGCCGGCGGGGCCTTCGCCGAACACGGTCTGCGTGGCGGGCGCGCCGAGCGGGCAGCGGCGGCAGGCGGCGGCCTCCGCCGCGGCGGCGACCAGGGCGGGATCGCGCGGGGAGGGCAGCACGACGGGGCCGATCGGCGGCCGGTCGGGCGGGCGCGGGTCCTCGTCGAGCGCCTCGGCCGGCGGGATGGCGGTGAAGCCGCGGGAAGCGGCGAGGATGTCGGGGCCATAGTCGCGCCATTGCGCCGCGAGCGCCGCGTCGTCCGCCACCAGGGCGGGGTCGAGGCCGGGGCCGAAGCGCAGCGCCGCGCCGTCCCAGTAAGCGCTGGCCTCGGGCGTCAGGATGGCCAGGCGCATTGCGGCGAAGCGGCGGGCCAGGAGCTGGGCGTTGGCCTCCAGCACGAAGTGCGCCGGGGCGTACCAGCCCAGGTACAACGTGGGGCCGGGGTCGGGCGCGGGGTCGGCCAGCGCGAGGTAGCGCAGGTGCGTGCGCATGCGGTGCGCCTCGGCCCGCACGGCGAGAGCTAGGCGGTGGGCGCGGGTCAGCTCTGCGTCGTCGGGCTGCTCCAGCACCGGCTCGCCGGCCTGGGCGCGCCAGACCAGGCGGTAGAGCAGGTCGAACCGGCCCGGGTCGCGCGCCTGGATCGCCTGGGCGGCGAGAGCCACCAGAGCGCGGGGCACGCCGAAACTGCCGCTGGCCTCGGGGAGCGGCTCGGCCTGGGCGCCGATCGACCAGGCGAGGGCCTCGGGCGGGGTGCCGGCCAGCACGTGCGCCCGCGTGGCGGCGCGCCAGCCGTCCCAGTCGGTGTCGCGGGCGAGCACGATGCGAGGCATGGCGCGAGGGAACATCAACCCGGCCGGGTTTCCAAGCCCGACGCGAGGCGATCGGGGAAGGAAAGCAAGGCCGGGGCTCCGCCCCGAACCCCGCCAGGGGGGCGTTGCCCCCCTGGACCCCCCACCAGAGGCAGCGGCCTCTGGAACTCCATGACTGGGAGTGTGGGGAGGGGGAGGGGGCGTGCGGGCACGGTGTCAGTGCCGGCCGTCGCGACGGCCGGCACTGACACCGTGCCCGCACGCCCCCTCCCCCTCCCCACACTCCCAGTGAAGGGTTCCAAGGGCGAGCCCTTGGCGGGGTTCCAAGGGGCAGCGCCCCTTGGTGGGGTTCGGGGCGAAGCCCCGGCTTGCTTGCTTTCCCCGCTCACCCCGAAGCCCGGTGGTCGCGGGAGGCCCGGCGTGGCTATGTTCGACGATTGCTGGGATGGGGGACCCGATGCGGATCGAACCAGAGGCATTTGCGCGCATGGGTGCCGCGGGGACCGCGGTGTTCGCGCGCGACGGGCGGACATTGTTCCACCTGCGTGGCGCCGGCCTGCCGCAGGCCTGGGCGCTGGACCTGGACAGCGGCGCGGCACGCCAACTGAGCTTCCACGACGAGAAGCTGGCATTGCTGCGGCGCTGCCCGACCGATGACCGGCTGGTCTACGGCATCGATCGCGGCGGCGACGAGCGCCAGCAGCTCTGGCTGGTCGATCCATCAGAAGAACGTCCCGCGGCGCACGCGCTGACCGACGATCCGACGGTGATCCATGACTGGGGCGCCTTCTCGCCGGACGGGGCACGCATCGCCTTCGCCGCCAACGCGCGCGACCAGGCGCGGTTCGACGTCTACCTGCAGGATGTGGCCGGCGGCGCGCGGGATTGCGTTTATCACGCCGGCGGGCAGGCCAGTGGACCGGCCGATGGGCAGGGCGCCGACATCGTCAGCGTCGCGGGGTTTCGGCCCGACGGCGCGGTGCTGGCGCTGCTGGCCGATCGTGCCTATGGCGACATGTCGCTGCTGCTGCTCGATCTCGCGTCGGGGCGTGCCACGCCATTTCCGACCGCTACGGGAACGAACTACCAAACCGTGCGATGGGCCGCCGACGGGCGCACGCTGCTGGCGCTGACCGATCACGGCGGCCGCGATTTCCTGCGCCTGTGCCGGCTGGACCCGGACAGCTTCGCGGTCGAAATCGTCTACGCGGCGGCAGGGTGCGACGTCGAGGCCTGGGCAATCTCCGCCGACGGCGCCATGCTGGCAACGATCGAGAACGACCGCGGCTATTCGGTGCTGCGCGTCGGCCGGCCGGGCGAGGACCGCGCGATCGTTGCCGGCCTGCCGCGCGGCGTGCTCAGCGAGCCGGCCTTCGCCCCCGACGGCACCAGCCTCGCCTTCACCGTGGCGGCGCCGACCGTTCCGCCGTCGATCTGGCTGTGGCAGGACGGCACCGCCCGCCCGCTGGTGCAGCCGGAGGCGGTGGTCGATCCGGCGCGATTGGTCGATCCGACCCTGGTGGAATGGCCGAGTTTCGACGGCGCGCACATTCCCGGGTTGCTCGCGCTGCCGCAGGGCGAGCGCCCGGCCGCGGGGTTCCCGGCGGTGATCTGGGTGCATGGCGGGCCGGTCGGGCAGGCGCGGCCGAATTTCCGCCCCGACATGCAGATGCTGCTGGCGCAGGGCTTCGCGGTGCTGCTGCCGAACGTGCGCGGCAGCGCCGGCTATGGCCGCGCCTACGCGGCGGCCGATGACGTGGAGAAACGACCCGCCTGCGTCACGGACCTGGCGCTCGGGCGGCACTGGCTCGCGGCCCATCCGGCGATCGACGCCGCGCGCATCGGCATCATGGGCCAGTCCTATGGCGGGTTCATGGTGAATGCGGCGATCACCGAACATCCCGCGCTGTGGCGCGCCGCCGTCAGCTACTACGGCATCGCCGATTTCGTCACCACGCTGGCCGGCACCGGACCGTGGCGGCGCGCCCATCGCGCGGCGGAATACGGCGATCCGGTGCGCGACGCGGCGCTGTTCGCACGCCTGTCGCCGATCCATCGCGCCGCGCGGGTGCAGGTGCCGGTGCTGCTGGCGCATGGCACCCGCGATCCGCGCGTGCCATACAGCGAAAGCACGCAGTTCGCCGCCGCCCTGGCGGAGCGGCAGAAGCCGGTCAGCCTGCTGAGCTTCGACACTGCCGGCCACGGCTTCATCCGCCCCGCCGACCGCGCCCGCGTCTACACCGCGGTCGCCGAATTCTTCGCCACCCACCTGGCGTGAAGGAGTGCCGCATGTATCTCGTTCCTCGCGCGCATCGGCCTCTGGTCATGGGCCGCCACGGCGCGGTCGGCGCCAACCATCCGCTGGCCGCGCAGGCCGGGCTGGACACGCTGCGCGCCGGCGGCAACGCGGTGGACGCGGCGGTGGCGATCGCGCTGACGCTCGGCGTGGTGGAGCCGGCGATGTCCGGCCTCGGCGGCGACGGGTTCTATCATGTCTATACCGCGGCCGAGCGCGTCGCGCGCTGCTGGAACGCCACCGGCGCCGCGCCGCTCGCGGCGACCGCGGAACAATTCCGCGCGCGCGGCATCGCGCTGCGCGGGCCATTGAGCGTCTCGACGCCCGGGCTGCTCGCCGGGCTCGGCGCGATGCACGCGACGCAGGGCACGCTGGCGTGGTCGCGGTTGTGCGCCCCGGCGATCGCCCTTGCGCGCGACGGCTTCGCCGCCACCCACCACTACCGGCACTTCGCCACCGACCTGCGCCAGGTGCTGGCGGCAGACGCGCGCAGCCGCGCGGTGTTCCTCGGTGGCGCCGACGGCGGCGCGCCTTCCCTGGGCGGGCTGATCGTGCAGCCTGATCTGGCGCGCACGCTGGAGGCGGTCGCCGCCGACGGCGCTGCAACGTTCTACCGCGGCGCACTGGCCGCGCGGCTGGTCGCGGGGATGCGCGCCGCCGGCGTGCTGGTCGATGCGCGCGACCTCGATGCCTGCGCGCCGGAGGTGCAGCCGCCGATCGCCATCGCCTATCGCGGCTTCCGCGTCACCCAGACGCCGCCGAACTCGACCGGCTTCACGCTGCTGCAGATGCTGAAGATCGTCGAACGTTTCGATCTTGCCGCGCTCAATCCGGTGCAGCGCATCCATGTGCTGGTGGAGGCGAAGCAGCGCGCCTTCCTCGACCGCGAGCGTTTCGGCACCGATCCGCGGTTTGCCGACGTGCCGCTGGATCGGCTGCTGTCCGACGCCTATGCCGATGAATGCGCCGCTTCGATCGATCCGATGCGCGCCGCCGAACTGCCGCTGGCCGAACCCGAGGCGGCGACCGGCGAGACCACCTATTTCGCCGTCGTCGATGCGCAGGGCAACGCGGTGTCCGGCATCCAGAGCCTCAATTCCGCGTTCGGCTCCGGCGTCACCGCGGGCGACACCGGCGTGCTGCTGAACAACCGCATGGCCTATTGGCACCTGGCGCCGGGCCACGCCAACCGGCTGGTGCCCGGCAAGCGCGTGCGCCACACGATGAACGCGCCGATGGTGTTCAAGGACGACCGGCTGTGGGCGGTCGAGGGCACGCCCGGCGCCGACAACCAGGTGCAGGTGAATTTGCAGGTGCTGACGGCGATGCTGGACCTCGGCGCCGATCCGCAAGGCGCGCTGGAGTCGCCGCGCTGGACCTCCAGCCAGGCCGGCCAGGGCGCCAACTGGCCGCATGACGGCGACGGCCGGCTGACCATCGAGCCCGGCTTCGGCGACGAGGTTCTTGCGGGCCTGGAACGGCTCGGCCACCGGCTGCACCGCGTCGGGCCGCTGGAGGGCCCGTGCAGCGTGCAAGCGATCCGGGTGCTGGACAACGGCGTGCGCATGGCCGGCTCCGATCCGCGGCGCGACGGCTGGGCCGGCGCCTATTGAGCACGAACCCGCAACCGGTTGCGCTGGCGCTGCGCCGGCCGGCGGTCGATCTGTGGTCATCGGCCTGGTCGCTGCTGGTGCTGGCCAATCTGTTCTGGGCCGGCAACATCGTGCTGGGCCGCGGCGTCGTCGGCGTGGTGCCGCCGGTGGCGCTGGCCTATATCCGCTGGACCGGCGCGTTCGCGATCGGCCTCGGCTTCGCCTGGCCGCATCTGCGGCGCGACTGGCCGGTGCTGCTGCGCCAGTGGCCGCTGATGCTGCTGCTGTCGGCGACCGGCATCGCCAGCTACAACACGATGTCCTATATCGGCCTGACCGAGACCACCGCGCTGAACGTGCTGCTGCTGCAGTCGGCGATGCCGCTGGTGATCCTGCTCTGGGCCTATGCGTTGTTCCGCGACCGTCCCAGCCTGGCACAGGCGGCCGGCGTGCTGGTCTCGCTCGCCGGCGTGGCGGCGATCGCCGGGCAGGGCTCGCTCGCGGTGCTGCTGCGCCTGTCGGTCAATCCCGGCGATTTGTGGGTGCTGGGCGGGATGGCGATCTACGGCAGCTACGCGGCGATGTTCCGCCACCGTCCCAAGGCGCATCCGATGAGCTTCCTGGTGGCGACGATGGGGCTGGGCTCGTGCATGATCCTGCCGTGCTTCCTGTGGGAGCACGCCGCCGGCGCGCGGATCACCCCGGACTGGCAGGCCTTCAGCGCGCTGGCCTACATCGCCGTGTTCCCGTCCTTCATCGCCTACCTGTTCTTCAACCGCGGCATCGAGCTGATCGGCGCGGCGCGTGCCGGGCAGTCGATGCACCTGATGCCGGTGTTCGGCTCCCTGCTGGCGGTGCTGTTCCTGGGCGAGCGGTTCCACCTGTACCACGCGGTCGGCATCGCGCTGATCGCGGCGGGGATCGTGCTGGCCTCGTTCCGGCCACGGTGGGTTTAGGCGCAACGTGGCACTCCCCCGCATGCCGCCGATCGTTTCGCTGCTGCTGCTGACGGCGGCCGGGCCGCCGGCCGCGTCGAAGCTGCCGCCCACCGTCACGCTGACGACCGTTCCACCCAGCCAGGCGATGGCGGTGCTCGGCCATGGCGTGGTCGGCCCGGACGGCAAGGAGATCGCGCGCCTGATCGACGTTCTGGTGGACGCCGACGGCCGGCCGGTGGCCGCGGTGCTCGACTTCGGCGGCTTCATGGGCGTCGGCAACCGCAAGATCGCGGTGCACTGGGGCGCGCTGCACTTCGCCCCGGGCGAGCGCGCACACGCCATCACGCTGGCGCTGACGCCGGACGAGATCAAGGCGGCACCCGAATACAAGGACGCCGAAAAGCCGGCGCCGGTGGTGGTACCGGTCGCCGCCGGACCCAAACCGGGTCCGCAATAAGCCATGCCGCCCGAGCGCGCGCGGACGGCCCGCAGCACACGCGGCCTCGATCTGCTGAACTTCTTCGTCGCCGACGTGCAGACCGGGTTCGGCCCGTTCATCGCGGTGTACCTGACCGCGCGCGAATGGACCCAGGTGGAGATCGGCTTCGCCCTGAGCCTGGGCACCATCACCGCCATGGTCAGCCAGATCCCCGCCGGCGCGCTGGTCGATGCGCTGCACGGCAAGCGCGCCGTCGCCACCAGTGGGATCGTGGCGATCGGCCTCGCCGCGCTGCTGCTGGCGGCCTGGCCGGAGCAATTGCCGGTGCTGACCGCTCAGGTGCTGCACGGCTTCGCCAGTTGCGTGCTGACCCCGGCGATCGCGGCGATCAGCCTGGGACTGGTCGGCCACGCCGGGCTGGGCGAGCGGCTGGGGCGCAACGCGCGGTTCCTGGCGATCGGCAACGGGCTGGCCGCCGGCGCGATGGGCCTGGTCGGCAGCTACATCTCGCCGCAGGCGGTGTTCCTGCTGACCGCGGCGCTCTGCGTGCCCGCGCTGGCGACTCTGAAGTTCATCCATTCCCGGCCGCTGCCGCGCCCGGTGATGACCCGAGGGGCGGGCGTGGCCGAGGTGATGGCATTGCTCACCGACCGCCGGATGCTGCTGTTCGCCGCCTGCGCCGCCCTGTTCCACCTGTCCAACGCCGCGATGCTGCCGATCGCCGCCGGCGAAGTGACCGAGCAGGTGGGCGTCTACGCCAGCCTGCTCATCGCCGGCTGCATCGTGATGCCGCAGGCGGGGGTGGCGCTGCTCTCGCCCTGGGTCGGGCGCACCGCCGCGCGGCGCGGGCGACGGCCGATGCTGCTGCTGGGCTGGGCATCGCTGCCGCTGCGCGGCGCGCTGCTGGCCTGGCTGCCGGACCCCTGGCTGCTGGTCGCGGTGCAGGCGATCGGCGGCGTCAGTGCCGCAACCTTCGGCGTGCTGCTGCCGCTGATCGCCGACGACGTCACGCGCGGGCTGCACCGGTTCAACCTGTGCATCGGCATTTTCGGCCTGGCGGCCTTCGCCGGCGCGGCACTGAGCACCACCGCCGCGGGCTGGCTGGCGGACAGCTACGGCGAACCGGCCGCCTTCGTCGGCCTGGCACTCGCCGGGCTGGCGGGAACCGCGCTGGTCTGGCTGGCGATGCCGGAGACGCGGCCTGACGCCGAGACTGTCGACTGAGGGGAGGCCGGCCGGACCAAGGCAGGCAGCGCTGGCCCCGGGGTTGCGGGCTACGGCATTCACCTATCGTTACCCGCGGCGGTCGGCGCGCTCCGGTGATGCGACCTGGGCGCTGGCTGCATCGCAAGCAAGTCAAGGATTGCAACACGGAGGAAGCGCGGAGGGCCACGGAGAAGCAAGGAATTTGGGCGCTTCGCGCGGTCGTCGGTTCCGGCACCGCGCGCAGCAGCGCATCGATGCCTTCTCCGTGGCCCTGCGTGGCCCTCCGCGCTTCCTCCGGGTTAAAATTCTTGGCGCATATGGCGTTGACGGTTGGACGGCCCCGTAGGGCGGAAAAGCGCAGCGCCTTCCGCCGTCGGACGGTGGCGGGATATGTTGTTGGGGACGTCGGCAGATGCGAGCGGCTCGCCCGGCGGTGGCGGAAGGCGCTGCGCTTTTCCGCCCTACGGGGCCGTCCAACAGTCAACGCCATATGAGCCAAATTCTTGCTTGCTTGCTTGCCTGCGGACGCTGCGAACCCGCCCAGGGCCGACCGGTCGGTTGACAATCGCGGGCAGGGGTGGGTGAATCCCGTAGGGGTTGCGGGGGATGGTCGGGCCATGGGTTTGGGGGGGAGACGGATGATGTTGCGGGGCAAGACCGCGCTGATCACCGGATCGGTTGGCGGGATCGGCTATGCCACCGCGGGCAAGCTTGCCGCGGCGGGCTGCACGGTGGTGCTGCACGGGATCGAGCCGATCGAGGACGGCACCGCGGCGGCCGGGCGGCTGGCGGCGGCGCATGGCGGGCAGGCGGTGTACCTGCGCGCCGACCTGACCGTGGTGGCGGAGATCGAGGAACTGATGCGCGAGGTCGCCGCGCGGTTCGGCGGGGTCGATATCCTGGTGAACAATGCCGTGGTACGCTCTTTTGCGCCGGTCGAGCGGTTCGCGGTGGCGGACTGGGACCGGGCGCTGGCGGTCAATCTCTCGGCGGCCTTCCACACCATCCGGCTGGCGGTCGCCGGCATGCGGGCGCGCGGCTTCGGGCGGATCGTCAACATGTCGTCGGTCTATGGCGATTTCGCCATCGCCAATCGCATCGACTACGTGACGACCAAGACGGCGCTGCTCGGCCTGACGCGCACGGTGGCGCTGGAGACGGTGACGGACAACATCACCTGCAACGCGATCTGCCCGGGCGCGGTGCACACGCCGGCCTCGGAACGGCGGATCCAGCAGCTGATGGCGGCGGAGGGGCTGGCGCGCGAGGCGGCGATCCAGCGGTTCGTTGCGGCACGCCAACCGACCGGGCGGTTCGTCGATCCGGAGAACGTTGCCGAGCTGATCCTGTTTCTGTGCGGTCCGGCGGGGCGCGACATCACCGGCGCGGCGCTGCCGATCGATGGCGGCTGGATGGCCAGCTAGCCGGCATATCGCAACCGGGCTGGGCTCGCCGGCAACCGAGCGGTCCGCGCGACGGCCAGGCAAGGTCAGGGCTCCGCCCTGAAACCCGCCAGGGGGCTTTGCCCCCTGGACCCCCACCAGAGGCAGCGGCCTCTGGACTCCATGACTGGGCGTGTGGGGAGGGGGCGGGGGCGTATGGGCGAGGCGAAGGGGCGCCGTCCGGCAGGCCGGACGGCGCCCCTTCGCCTCGCCCATACGCCCCCGCCCCCTCCCCACACGCCCAGTGAAGGGTTCCAAGGGCTCCGCCCTTGGCGGGGTCCAGGGGCGGAGCCCCTGGCCTTGCCTGACCGTCGCGCGGACCGTTCAGTCGCCGCCGAGGGCTGCCTCGGCGGTGCGCACGGCTTGCAGTGGCAGGGCGGCGCGGCCGACGACCTGGCCGCCGATGCAGGCCACCCAGCCGCCGCCGTCGGGCACGCTGGGGCGGAGTTCGATGATTTTGGCCTCATCGTCCAGCGCGACGGCGCGGTATTGCCGCCAGCCGGACCACAGCGGCCCCAAAAGCCGAACGACGCGGGCGATAGGTTCGCCCGCGTCGTCCAGACCGATCCATTCCAGGGCGCGGGCCTCGCCCGCCGCCCGTTCCGCGCGCCCCCGGGTCCAATGCAGGCGGGGCGCTGGCATCTAGTGGCCTACCGTCATGCGTGGCCCCACATCAGGCTTGCGTCCGCATCAGGCGCTCTTGGCCATGATCTCGTCGGCGATGTTGCGCGGCACCGGATCGTAGTGGTGGAACTGCATGGTGAAGGACGCGCGCCCCTTGGTCATGCTGCGAAGGTCGGAAATATAGCCGAACATTTCCTTGAGGGGAACATGCGCCCGCACGATGATGGTGGAGCCCGAGCTCTCCTGGTTCTGGATCTGCCCGCGGCGGCGGTTGAGGTCGCCCACGACGTCGCCGACGTGGTCCTGCGGCGTGGTCACCTCGACGTCCATGATCGGCTCCAGGATGATCGGGCCGGCCTTCTTCATGCCGTCGCGGAAGCAGGCCTTGGCGGCGATCTCGAAGGCCAGGGCCGATGAGTCGACGTCGTGGTACTTGCCGTCCACCAGGGTGTATTTGAAGTCCACCGTGGGGAAGCCGGCCAGCACGCCGGTATCGGCCTGCACCTTGATGCCCTTCTCGACCGCCGGGATGTATTCCTTCGGCACGGTGCCGCCGACCACCTTGTTCTCGAACACCACGCCGCCGTTGCGGTCGATCGGCTCGAAGGTGATCTTCACCTCGGCGTACTGGCCGGAGCCGCCGGTCTGCTTCTTGTGGGTGTAGATCTCGGTGTGCGGCCGGCTGATGGTTTCGCGATAGGCCACCTGCGGGGCGCCGATATTGGCCTCCACGCCGTATTCGCGCTTCAGCCGGTCGATGATGATCTCCAGGTGCAGCTCGCCCATGCCGGACAGGATGGTCTGGCCGGATTCCTGGTCGGTGCGCAGCCGCAGGCTGGGGTCCTCGCCGGCCAGCTTCTGCAGGCCGATGCTCATTTTCTCGATCGAGTCCTTGTTGCGCGGCTCGACCGAGATGTCGATGACCGGCACCGGGAAGGCCATGCGCTCCAGCACCACCGGGTCGTCGGCGGAGGCCAGGGTGTCGCCGGTGACGGTGTCCTTGAGGCCGACGAAGGCGGCGATGTCGCCGGCCGCCACTTCCTTGATCTCGGCGCGCTTGTCGGCGTGCATCTGGAACATCCGCCCGATGCGCTCGCGATGGTCCTTGGTGGTGTTCAGCACGGTGTCGCCCGACTTCAGCGTGCCGGAGTAGACCCGCACGAAGGTCAGGGTGCCGTATTTGTCGTTGACGATCTTGAACGCCAGGCCGGCGAACGGTGCGCTCGGGTCGGCCTTGATGCGGCGGCGGTCGGAGTGTTCGCCGTCTTCCTCGCCCTCGCCGGCGGCGATGCTGATGCCGGGCACGTCGAGCGGGCTTGGCAGGTAGTCGAGCACGGCGTCGAGCAGCGGCTGCACGCCCTTGTTCTTGAACGCGGTGCCGCACAGCACCGGGCGGAAGGCGCCGGAGATGGTGCCCTGCTTGATGCAGCGCTTCAGCGTGGCGACTTCGACGTCGCCCTTGTCGAAGTATTCCTCCATCGCCGCGTCATCGACCGACAGCGCGGTATCGAGCAGCGTCTGGCGGTGCTCCTTGGCCAGCTCCAGCAGGTCGGCGGGGATCGGCTCGTTGTGGTAGTTGGCGCCGAGCTCGCCGCCTTCCCAGATGATTGCCTTCATCTCGACCAGGTCGACCACGCCGAGGAACTTGTCCTCGATGCCGATCGGCAGTTGCAGCGGCAGCGCGACGATGTCGAGCTTCTCCTTCAGCGTCGCGTTGGCGCGGTAGAAGTCGGCCCCGGTGCGGTCCAGCTTGTTGATGAAGATGATGCGCGGGACGTTGTAGCGGTCGGCCAGGCGCCAGTTGGTTTCCGACTGCGGCTGCACGCCGGCGACGCCCTCGATGATGAAGATGGCGCCGTCCAGCACGCGCAGGCTGCGGTTGACCTCGATGTTGAAGTCGATGTGGCCGGGGGTGTCGATGATGTTGATGCGGTGGTCCTTCCACTCGCACGTCACCGCGGCGGAGGTGATGGTGATCCCCCGCTCCCGCTCCTGCTCCATGTAGTCGGTGGTGGTGTTGCCGTCATGCACCTCCCCGATCCGGTGGGAGACGCCGGTGTAGTACAGAATCCGCTCGGTCGTGGTGGTCTTGCCCGCGTCGATATGCGCGGTGATGCCGATGTTGCGGATGTTGTCGAGCGGCGTGCCGGGCACGATAAGCCTCCATACCACGACGGGCGCCCCGGGGCCGTTTCGCCCCGCGCGCCCGCGGAAGTTCCGGCCACCCCTGGCCGGCGTTGTCAGTGTCCGCCGCAGATGGGCCAGCCCGCTGCGATTTGCAAGCAAAGAATGGGTGACACCGCGCGGCGCGGCGCAAGGCACGCATGCGCTCACGCTTCGTCACACTGCGAGAGGCGATTCGGGCGCAGGATGCGGCGCGATGGACCTGCGGGCGACACAGGCTGTGGTGCGATTCGGGCTGGGGCGGCGGGGTTTCGAGCCGGCGCCGGGCGACCCGGCAGGCTGGCTGGCGGCGCCGTTGCGCGGTCCCGACCCGGCGCGGATCGCCTCCGCCCCCTCGACGGCGAAGGGGCTGGAGGCGCTGCGACTCGACCGCCAGCGGCGGCGGATGGCGATGGCCGCGGCGGCCAGCGCGGCGGCGACCCAGGGGGCGATGGCGGGGACGGCGATGCCAGGGGGCGCGATGCCAGGGGGCGCGATGCCGCGGGGTGCGATGCCCGGGGGGACAATGCCCGCGGGGAGGATGGCCGGGCGGACGATGCCAGGGGGGCAGCCGGCCCCGCGGCCGGCCCAGCGGCCGGCCATCACGCTGTCGTATGCGATGTACCTGGCCGACCTGCGGGCGGAGATGGACAATGCGCTGACCACGCCGGCGCCGTTCCGCGAGCGGCTGGTGTGGTTCTGGACCAACCACTTCGCCGTCGCGATCCGCCAGGACGGCTGCGCCTCGCTGATGGGCGCCTTCATCGAGGAGGCGATCCGCCCCAACGTGACCGGGCGGTTCGAGACCATGCTGCTGGCGGTGCTGCGCCACCCGGCGATGCTGCTGTATTTGCAGAACGCCCAGTCGGTCGGGCCGGACAGCCTGGCCGGCCGGCAGGCGCATCGCGGGCTGAACGAGAACCTGGCGCGCGAGTGCCTGGAGCTGCACACGCTCAGCCCGGCTGCCGGCTACACCCAGGCCGACGTGACCGAACTTCGCCCGCATCCTGACCGGCTGGTCGGTGGCGCTGCGCGGCGAGGATGCGGGCTTCCGGTTCCGCCGCTTCGCCCACGAGCCGGGGATTTGGACGGTGATGGGCCACGCATTCCCGCCCGGCGAGGCAGGCGGCGAGGCGGCGCTGCGCTTCCTGGCCAACCATCCGGCGACGCACCGGTTCCTCGCCACCAAGCTGGTGCGGCATTTCGTCGCCGATGACCCGCCGGCCGACGCGGTCGGCCGGATCGCGGGCGTGCTGCGCGACACCGGCGGCGAGCTGGGCGCCGCGGCGGCGGCGCTGATCGGGCTGCCGGCGGCGTGGCAGCCGGGGACGAAACTCAAGACGCCGCAGGAGCTGGTGATCTCCGCGATGCGCGCCCTGGAGCTGCGGGCCGAGGCGGTGCCGGCGCTGGCGGGCATCCTGGCCGGGCTGGGCCAGCCGGCGTGGAACCCGCCGGCGCCGAACGGCTGGTCCGATCGCGCGGCGGCGTGGGCGGCGCCGGAGGCGATGCTGCGGCGGATCGACTGGGCCTATGGCTTCGCCGGGCGCATTGGCGGGCGCGATCCGATCGAACTGGCCGCGGCGGTGCTCGGGCCGCTGCTGGACGCGGCGACGCTGACGGCGATGCGCCAGGCCGGCGCGCGGCGCGACGCCATGACGCTGCTGCTGACCTCGCCGGCGTTCCAGCGGCGATAGGTCCGATGGGCACGGGACGCGAGGCGATGGGCGGACAGGGGGGAAGGTCGATGCGGCTGACCCGACGGGGGGCGCTGCTCGGGCTGGGCTCGGCGGTGAGCCTGGCCGGGGCGGCGGGGCGCGCCTGCCTGGCGCTGGCGGCGGCGCCGACCGAGCAGCGCCTGGTGGTGGTGATCCTGCGCGGGGCGATGGACGGGCTGGCGGTGGTGGTGCCGTATGGCGACCCGGCGCTGCGCGGGTTGCGCGGGCCGCTGATCCCGCCGCTGCCCGGCGCGCCGGACGGGCTGCGCGACCTGGGCGGGTTCTATGGGCTGCATCCGGCGCTGGCGGCGCTGCACGCGATGTATCGGGCGGGCGAGCTGTTGGCGGTGCACGCCGCCGCCGGACCGTACCGCTCGCGCAGCCATTTCGAGGCGCAGGACGACCTGGAGAGCGGTGCGGACCATCGGCTGACCAGCGGCTGGCTGAACCGCGCGGTGGCGGCGCTGCCACCTGGGGCGGGCCCGCCGGACGCGCCGGCGCTGGGCCGGGCGCTGGCTTTGGGGGTGAGCGTGCCGCTGCTGCTGCGCGGCGCCGCGCCGGTGGCCAACTGGGCGCCGCACGGCTTCGCCACGCCGGCGCCGGAGCTGTATGCGCGCATCGCCGCGCTCGGCCGGGACGACCGGCTGATCGGGCCGGCGATCGCGGCGGGGCTGCGCGCGCGGGAGTTTGCCGGCGCGGTGGTCGCGCTCGAACCGGGCGATCGCGCGCGCCAGGCGTTTCCGACCCTGGCCGAGGCGGCGGGGCAGATGCTGGCGGCGGCCGACGGGCCGCGCATCGCGGCGTTGGAGCTGAACGGCTGGGACACCCATGTCGCGCAGATGGCGCGGCTGGCGGCGCCGCTGCGCGAACTCGACGCCGGGCTGGCGGCGCTGAAGGCGGCGCTGGGCGCGGCGTGGCGGCGGACCGCGGTGCTGGTGGTGACCGAGTTCGGCCGCACCGCGCGGATCAACGGCAACCAGGGCACCGACCACGGCACGGCGACGGTGGCCTTCGTGCTGGGCGGCGCGGTGGCGGGCGGATGGGTGCGGGCGGACTGGCCGGGGCTGGGGGATGGCAAATTGTTCGAGAACCGCGACCTGGCGCCGACGCGCGATGTGCGGGCGGTGGCCAAGGGGCTGCTGGCGGGGCATCTCGGGCTGTCCGAGGCGGCGCTGGGCGGGGTGTTTCCGGGCAGCTTCGGTGTCGCGCCGATGGGCGGGCTGCTGCGCGTTTGAGGCGCGGGGCGCGGGGTGGAAGCGGGCGTCCGCCTGGCGCGGGTGGTCAGGATGTTCGCACGAACTTGTCGACGCTGCGGTCCACCGTCAGTCCGGCGTAGATGTCGCCGCGCGAGTTGACGCCGACGCCGTGCACATGGCGGGTTGCCATGCGGGCGAGGACGTGGCCGTCGGCGTCGCGCACGCAGACATAGGCGGGTTGGTCGCCGTCCTCCTGCTCGGCGATGACGAAGCTGCCGTCCTGGGCGCGGGTGATGTCGTTCGGCCCGCCCATGCCGGTCCATTGGCCGAGAAACGCGCCGTCGGGCGAAAAAATCTGGATGCGCTGGTTGGCCCGGTCGGCGACGTAGAGCCTGCCGTCGGGGGCGATGGCGATGCTGTGCGGCAGGTGGAATTCGCCTGGCGCCTTGCCGGGCGTGCCCCATGAGGCGACCAGCCGGCCGTCGCGGGTGAAGCGGTGCACGCGGGCGTTGCGGTAACCGTCGGTCACGTAGATGTCGCCGTTGGGGTGGGCGATCATCTCGGTGGGGTGGTTGAACGGCCCGGCGGCGCGCTGCGCCAGCCAGGGGGCGCCGGTGCAGCCGGTGTCGGAATGCACGCCGCGCCGGCCGAGTTCAAGCAGGGGTTTGCCGTCCAGGGTGAATGATTTCGCCACCGAGTCGGAGCGGTCGGTGGTGTAGGCGACGTCATCGACGATTTTCAGCCCGTGCGGGTCGGTGACCTCGCCGGCGCCCCAGGCGGTGAGGTAGTTTCCGGCCCGGTCGAAGACGACGACCGGGGGATCCTTGCGCTGGAAGACGTAGACGCGGTCCTGCTTGTCGGTCGCCACCCGGCTGACCTGGCCGAAGGTTTCGCCGTTGGGGCGTTTGAGGAAATCGCGGATCAGCTGGTAGCTGTAGGCGCCCGCGCCGACTTGGGTCATTGCTGTGTTCCTCCCGGACAAATGTGCACGAAAGTCCCTCCCGCCGCTTTCAGGGGCACCATGCCCATCCAGAGCTTGGTTTTGTTGCCCACGTCGATATCGCGCCTGGCGTCACGCGACAATCGGTCCAACATCCGACGCCAAGCCGAAACCTGAAGAAATTGCGTGGACTCCAGTCGCGGTAGGCGGACATCCCGTCGGCCGTGGGTGGCAATTCAAGGGGATTTCCCGTTCAAAGCCCGCTTCGCGATGGTGCCCGAGGGGCCAGCAGGGCAGGCTTGCCTGTTCATACAAATTGTAGTAACAGGGAATGGCATGTATGAATGGGCCGACACCAAGAACGCCCTCAACGTCGCGAAACACGGCGTCGGCTTCGAACTGGCGCAGCGGATTTTCGGCGGGCCGGTGCTGACCGCGCGGGATGACCGCGAGGATTACGGGGAAGTGCGCGAAATCAGCATCGGCATGGTCGATGACATTGCCGTTCTGACCGTCGTTCACACTGACAGGCAGGGAAAAGTGCGGATCATCTCCGCACGGCCTGCTTCAGCACGCGAAAGGAGACGCTATGAAGAAGCGATACGATAAGCCGATGACCGCCGCGGAGATCGCGGCCACAACCGACCGGGACATTGATTTCAGCGATGTGCCCGAGCTGGATGACGCATTCTGGCAGAACGCCCGGTTGGTGGAACCGGACCGAACCCAGTCGGTCACACTGCGGGTGAAAAAATCGGTATTGGAAACCTACAAGGCGCAGGGCAAGGGCTACCAGACTCGGATGAACGCCGTGCTGGAAAGCTACGCCCGCACGCTGCAAAAGCATGATTAATTCTGCTTTGTCAGATTGCCCCCTGTGCTGATGACTGCGCGACTGTCGGGCTCACCTGGGTCGCTGCTGCTGGGCAAGATATGCGGATTGAATGGAAGCGCGTCGCTGGCGCTGGTGCATCTGTTCGATGACCTGTTCTCTGGTAACGGCAGCCTGCGGCAGGAAGTGCTTGAGCAGGCCGACGATATCGGCGCAGCTAAGCAAAGGCTCGCTGTCGTGCTGGGCGGAGCGTTCTTCGGCCATGAACAGCATGGCGATCAACACCATTGCCATGTGATGGTGCTAAGCGAGCCAGAGCCGAGCTTGGTAATCCGCCATGCCGCAGTCGCTCTTGGCATCCTGAAACGAGCGCTCCACCCAGAAGCGCTGGCCTTGCATGATGGCCAGGCGGCCAAGTGATGTCTCTGGCGGGGCGTCGCTCAGGGTGAACCTGATGGTATCGCGGGCGCCGATCTCGCGCCGCACGATGAGATGCCAGCAGTGGGCGGCGGCTTCCTCACCCTCCCACAGCCAGACGCGCTGGTGTAATACCAGGCATCCGAAGGATTGACCCATCGGCGGCGCCCCCTCGTCATGCCGGCGAAGGCCGGTATCCACGTCTTGCCTTCGTGCAGCAAGCACAGTCGTGGATGCCGGCCGGAGCCTGTCCTCGGGCGGGCCTGCGGCCCGACCCGGGGGCCGGCATGACGAGGAGGCTACGCCCGGAGAGTCGATCATTCGGACGCCTGGTATAATACCAGGCGGCGGAAAGTTTGACCTATTGGCGCCCCGCCCTCGTCACGCTGGGCGCGGGCCCGGCATCCACGGTTTTGCTTGCTGCACGAAGGCAAGAAGTCGTGGATGCCGGCCTGCGCCGGCATGACGGGGGTGCGGCGCCGATGGGTCAATCCTTTCGCCACCGGGTATTACGCCTCATACCTACCACATTTTCCAATCTTATCAAAGGTATATAATCTGACAAAGTCAAACTACGCGGGTGATGTTATTTCCAGTCGACGACATCAGCTCACGTCCTTTGCGCCGCGCAGCTTCGTCACGGCGTCCGTGTGCGACGTCGAGCCGGTCGGGCGGACATGAAGGGCAACCCGGATTCCAGGTCGTCCCGACCGACGGTCCCGGCAGCGCTTCACTCCCCGTCCGTGAGAACCCGCTCATACAACGCCGCCAGCGGGACCGCTATGCCGACGCTGGGCAGCGCCACCTGTGCCTCCGGCCCGGCGATCGAACTCGAAGACCCAGCCGGCGCCATGCCGCCGGTAAGCGTGTGCCAGGATCTCGTCCTGGTAGATCTCGACAATCTCCTGCACGCCCTCGACGGCTTGCAGGTCCGCTCGCTTCTGGTCCCACTGCCGCTTGTGCTGCTGCTCCGACGGGGAGACCACTTCGAACAACACGCGCGGATGTTTCCCGCAGCGGATCATGGCATCGGGGATGCGCGCCGTGTCGCGCTGTTCGTATTGCGGCGCAGCGCCACTGCCGACTTCCGACCTGCACTCAGGATGGTCGCGCAGGCGATTGTAGAGCTCGCCCGCCAGATTGCTGAGCATGACGCCGCGTTCGGGAGAAGGTGCTGCGTGCGCGACGATCGCGCCGCGGACCAGCTCATAACGCCAGGCGTTGCCAAACTCGGACTGGTCGGTCCGCAGGAAGGCGTCGGCGTCGAGGAACCGGCTGTTGCGTGCCGCTGTGTCCATGACGCTATGCTATCATGGCCCGGGTTGATCCGCCACAATCCACCAGTCCGCCTCAGCTTCCGGCCGCCACCGGCGCATGCGCCCCGAGGAAGGCGCGCACGTGGCGCAACGCCTCGGCAATCTGCTCCTTGGTCTCCTTCCACGGGTAGATGCTCACCTCGGCGTTCGGCGCGAGACGCGCGGACTCCATGGCCACGGCGTACGGATGCGCCGGCACGTCGTCCGGCAGCACCAGGATCGGCGTCTGGCACGCGCGCACGAAATCGCGCGTCACGGTGAACACGAAGCCGGGGTTGGCGCGGTACATTCGTTGCAAGAACGCGTTGACCATCGGCATCGTGATGTCGGGCCGGCGGGCGCACAGCGCCGGGCCCCAGCCCTTGATGTTGTTCTGGTAGAACAGGTCCGGCAACTCCGGACGAAACCCGCTGGGCTGCGCCAGCACGGCGGCGACGATCCGCTCCGGCGCCCGCTGCAACAGGTTCCAGATGAAGGGGCCGCCGATGCAGAAGCCCATCACCAGGAACTGCTTGATGCCCAGGTGATCCAGCAGGCCGAGCTGGTCATCGGCATAGGCGTCCCACGGCCGGTCGATCTCCAGCGGGCCGGAGGAGCTTCCCCCGTTGGCGTTGCGCAGGTCCATGGTGATGCAGCGGTAGGCGTCCTTGAACACCTCCATCGCGTTGAACGGCGGGAACCCGGTGAGGTTGGCAATGGTCGCGTTCAAACCCCCGCCGGGGATGAGCAGCAACGGAAAGCCGGAGCCGGCCTCCTCGTAGTGGATGCGGACGTCGGCTTTCTCGTAGAACGGCATGGCAGTTTCCCCTCGCCCAGTGTGGCCGCGCCCGCGCGCGCCTTGACCCGGCGCGCGCGCCCGGCGGTTCCCGGCCAAACCAGCACAATTTCCGGCAGGCTCTGGCGGCGGGAGTTCAGCGCAGTTTTCGGCCCGGCGCAACGCCGTTGCGGCACTGGCGGAGGGGCAGCGGGGGAGCCGAAAGACCGCCGGCTCTCCAACTGGCCGCCGGTGCGCCGTGGCGTTGATGGTGCCGGGATGCATGCGCCGTCGATTGTCTCTGACAAGCGTCGCCAGCAAGTCGCGATGTCGCTACAGGATCGGTGCCGCAGATGACGGGTACCCCCTGCACCGTGATCCTGACCGGTTCAGCACGGCCGTGGCGCGGGAGGCTGCGATCGTCTGCCGCCTCGGCCCGCGTTGCGCGCTGGTGGTGCGGCACGGCAAGCAAGAATTTACCGCAGATGCAGCAAGGCGATGCACGCCGATGCACGCCGATGGGTCCGTGCGGTGCACCGGTCGTGCGCCACGCGTTTGGTCTTTTGGCGCGGCTTGGCGGGATCGACCAGCAGGCAGAACCGCGGGCCGGTCGATTGGGTCTCATTGGCGCATGGCATCCGACCCTTGGGCCAAGCAACCGGGGCATGCCTGCGTGGTCCGGTGCCTTGGCGGTGTTCAGCTCAACGGGCAGCGCGTCCTCGACCCGCAGGTCCACGAAGTCGTCGCCGACCACCACGGTCCAGCAGGACATCCGCCTTGGCGGCATATTGTTGCGATATCGATATGTAGGTGGCACGAACTGCAACGGCTGGCGCAGCCTCGTGGAGCTTTTTCAGCAACCCTGCCCCAGGCGTATCGAGCACGGCGAACGCGCCGCCGATCATCTGCCCCGACCGATCGGTCAGCACGGTGCCATCGGCGTGCATCGGCGTGCATCGCCTTGCTGCATCTGCGGTAAATTCTTGCTTCGCGGTGCCGCGGCCAGATGGTTACGGACGGGTTGACGCGCCGGCGATCCACCAGGTCGTAACCGGCCCGGAGATGCCGAGGTGGTACGGCGCAAGCCCGGCGCGCCTCTCGTGCGCCCGGCCGTTCGTCGGGTGGCAGGCCTGCGGGCGCCGGGAGCAAGCCACGGGCAAGCGGGCAGACGCCCTGCGCGGCGGTCCCGGTACCCCGAGTGGCGCAGAGTGCGCCTGTTCCGCTGGTGCGCTTGTTCCGCGGCCGCCGGCGATCTCGGTAGAGTACTGCAAGCGGGTCGCGACCTCGCCGCAGCATCGGTGCCGCAGGGCACTAGCGCGGTTTCGCGCTTGCGCCCCCTGCCCTGCCCCGCGCCGCGGTGGCCCGTGCCGGCGTCGGACGGGCCTCCGGGACCGGGGCGGGTTGCGGACGGGCCGGCGCCGCGCCGCGCCGCGCTGGCGTGGGTTGGGCGGGCGCGGCGCGGCCGGCAGCGGTTGGTTTCGGCGCTGCCGCCGGCTTTGCCGTTGCATTGCCGCGCGCCGGGACGGTCGGCTTCGGTGCGGCGGCGGCATGCGCCGGCGCGGTCCTGGTCGCGATCCTTTGGCCGGGCTTCGCCGCCACCGGCGTGCTCCCGGTCCGGGTCGCCCGGCCAGGTTTCAGCCGCGCCGGTGCGGTCTTGGTCTCGGCCATCGGCGCGGACCGCGCCGGCGGCGGCGCGCCCGTGGTCCCGCCTCCCTGGCCGGACTTCGAACTCGGCGGCCGTGGTCTTGGTGTCGGCGCTTTGGCCGGGCTTCGCCGCCGCCGGCGTGGTCTGTGGCCGGGTCGTCCGGCCAGGCTTCAGCCGCGCTGCTGCGGTCTTGGTCTCGGCCGTCGGCCCGGACCTCGCCGGCGTGGTCTTGGTCTCGGCGCTTTGGCCGGGGTGCAGCCGCGCCGGCGTGGTCCTGGTCGCCAGCTTCCGGCCCAGCTTCGTCGGCGTCGTCACGGTCCTGGCGGAACCGGGCTTCGCCGCGGGCCGCTTCGCCACCGCCTTGCGCCCGACCGGCCGCACGGCAGCCTCCGCCGGCGGCGCGGCATCGCCGTCCGCCTCGCCCGCCGCCATGTCCAGGCCGAACAGCGCGCCGAGGTCGTCGCCGGCCAGCGTCCTGCCCGCCCCGGGACCCTTGCGCGCCCCCGGCAGGGCGGCGCCGAGATCGGCCAGCAGCGCCGTCTCGTCCACCGCGCGCAGCCGGAACAACAGCTCCGGGCTGCGATCGAGCCGCGCGCCGATGCCGTACAGCACCGCCGCGACGTGCTTGCACATCGCGGCATGGTCCGGGCAGCTGCAGGTGAATTTGATCTCCGCCGGGCGCGGGAACAGGCCGCTGTCCTGGCTGCACAGACGTTCCATCACCGGCTTGGAAAACCGTCCCTGGAGCAGTTCCACCAGCGATTCGATCCGTCCGGTGCAATCGGCGCAGATCGCCCGCCACTTCGCCGGCGGCGTCGGCGCGACGGTGATCTTGGTGCGGTAGAGTTCCGCGCCGCTGACCAGGGCGGCAACCTCGCCGGGCGCGATCTTCAGGTCGATCACCGCGCCGTTGCGCACGTAGGACCGGCCGCGCTCCAGGCGATATTCGTAGTCGCGATAGGATTCGATCGTCTGGCACCACGCCTTGCCCCAGAAGCTGCTGGCGATGCGCGTGCCCTCGATCGTCACCGGCGCCAGGTCGGGCTGTTTCTTGCGCAGCTGCTCCACCGCGCGCGCTGCCTTGCGCCGCCGTTCCGCGACCGGCACGTAGGGTGCCCAGTCGCCGTAGCCGCCCCAATGGCCGTATGCCATGCGCCGCAATCCTTCATCCCCAAGGTTGGTCCGCCATCCCCGGGCCAACCGTTCATCCCCGGGCTAGTCGTTCATCACCGCGCCCAGATCGAGCGCGACCAGCTTCAGCAGCGCCTCGTTCGACAGCTCGGTCAGGCTGACCTCCGCCGGGCCGGCCAACAGCGCATCGGACACCGCGCGCTTCGAGTCGATCAAGGCGTCGATCTTATCCTCCAGCGTGCCGCGGCAAACGAATTTATGCACCAGCACATTGCGCTTCTGGCCGAGGCGGAAGGCGCGGTCGGTCGCCTGGTTCTCCACCGCCGGGTTCCACCAGCGGTCGAAATGCACCACGTGCGAGGCCGCGGTCAGCGTCAGCCCCGCCCCGCCGGCCTTCAGCGTCAGCACGAAGAACGGCACGGTCTCGTCCTCCTGGAAGCGCCGCACCAGGGCGGCGCGGCTGCGCACCGGGGTCTCGCCGTGCAGCACCAGGCCGGGGCGGCCGAAGATGCCGCCGAGGAAGGCGGAAAGCGGGGCGGTCGCCTCGCGGAACTGGGTGAACACCAGCAGCTTTTCCTGGCGCGCCGCCACCACCTCGGCGATCTCGCGCAGCCGGGCGAACTTGCCGCTGTCGGCCTCGGGCCAGTCGGCGCCGCCGAGCCAGTGCGCCGGGTGGTTGCAGATCTGCTTGAGGCGCATCAGCAGGGCCAGCACCAGGCCCTTGCGGGCGATGCCGTCGGCGGCTTTCAGGGTTTCGGCGGTTTCCTCCACCGCCTGGGCATACAGCGCCGCCTGGCGGCGGCTGAGCTGGCAGAGCGCCTTGACTTCGGTCTTGTCGGGCAGGTCGGCGATGACGCTGCGGTCGGTCTTCATGCGGCGCAGGATGTAGGGGCGCACCAGCGCGCGCAGCGGGCCGTACGGGTTGTGCGGCCGGTCGGCGAGGTTCTTGGCGTAGCGGGCGAACTGCCGGGCCGAACCGAGCAGGCCCGGATTGATCACGTCGAAGATCGACCACAGGTCGCCCAGGCGGTTCTCCACCGGGGTGCCGGTCAGCGCGATGCGGGCTTTGGCGGTCAGCGCCCTGGCGGCGCGGGTCTGCCGGGCGTTGGGGTTCTTGATCGCCTGCGCCTCGTCGAGGATCAGCAGCCGCCAGGGGATGCTGCCGAGCACCGGGAGGCGCAGCAGCGTGCCGTAGCTGGTGATCACCAGGTCGAGCCCGGCCGCGTCGTCCGGCGTGAACCGGCGGATCTGGTCCGCCGTCATCGCCGAGGGGTGGACGATCCGGGCGCGCAGGTCGGGGGCGAACTTGTCGATCTCCGCGGTCCAGTTGGCGAGCAACGAGGCCGGGGCGACCAGGAGGGATGGGGCGGAGACGTGGCGATCCGGAGAGGCAGCGGATTGGGCAATTTCTGCCCGTTCGCTTGTGTGAGGGGGTTGGGGGGAGGGGGTGACGCTGGTCGTCGTTTCGACCCCTCCCCCCGCCCCCCTCCCACAAGGGGAGGGGGAGAAGTTTGCCGTGGCCTGGCGCTGCACCAACAACAGCGCCAGTACCTGGATCGTCTTGCCCAGCCCCATGTCGTCGGCCAGGCAGGCGCCTAGGCCGAGACCCGACAGCAGGTGCAGCCAGTGCACGCCGGCGCGCTGGTACGGCCGCAGCGTGCCGCGCAACGCCTTGCCGGGATCGATGCCGCCGGCCGCGTCCCCGCCCTGGCTGTCCGGCGCCCGCAGCCGGCGCAGCGTCTCGGCGAGCCACGGGCCGGCCACCACCGAGGACCACTCGGCGGCCGCGGCCTCGGCCGCTGCGTCCTCGGTGATGCCGGCGCCGGCCAGCAGGCGCATCGCCTCGGTGAAGCTCAGCCCCTGTTGCGCCGCCAGCGCCTGGGCCTCGTGGAAGCGGTCCAGCGTGCGCTGCAGTTGCGCGCGGTCGAGCTCGACCCAGCGGCCGCGCAGCAGGGCGAGGCCGTCGGTGCCGGCGAGCAGGTGGCGGATCTCCGCCTCGGTGAGCCGCTCGCCGTCCAGCGTGACCGAAACGGCGAAATCCAGCAGTCCGTCCAGCCCGAGCTTCGACGGCGCGGTGCTGCCGAGCGTCGCCGTCACGCGCGGGCGCGCCGGGCGGCCGGCGGGCCAGCCGGCCGGCATGCGCAGCACGATGCCGGCGGCCTCCAGATCGGCCGCACTGCCGAGCAGGCGCGCGGCCTCCGCGGCACCCCAGCGCAGCGGGTGGTAGATGTCGCCGGCATCGACCAGCGCGCGCAGCCAGGCGCTGCGCTCCGCGGCGCGCTGCACCGGCAGCAGCAGCGCCAGCAGTTGGTTGCGGTTGCGCGCATAGGCCCGCAGCGCCTCGCCCAGCGGCAGGTGCTGCGCGCGGGCCTGGGCGGACAGCCGCGTGGTGTAGGTGGCCATGAAGGCGAACGGCGCGTCCGGGTCGCGGCGGTTCTCGGCCAGGTTGAAATGCACCCGGCCGACCAGGTTCCACGCCGGGTTCAGCGCCCGAAGGAAGTCCTGCAGGCCGGTGCCGGAGGCCGCGAACGCCGCCGCCGTCGCCTCCGCCAGCGCCGCCCAGAGGGCGCGCAGGACGTCCTGCGTCAGATACTCGGCCCCCGCCATCATCGGCGCCGTCAGCACCAGCGAGGCCAGCTCGGCCGGATCCGGCGGCGGAACGCCGGGCAGCGCGGTCGCCGCCTCGGTGGCGGGCGGGTGCAGGCAGAGCGCGGCGACGTAGCGCGCGGCAAAGTCGCGCCACCAGACGAACACCGGCGGCAAGGCATGGCCGACCTCGGCGGCGCCGAGGCGGAACAGGCCGGCCCCGGAGCCGGCGGCGAAGGCGGCGCGCAGACGCACCGAGGCAGCCGCGTCCATCGCGGGCGCATCGTCGGCGCGCTCCGCGACGAGATGGCCTTGCGGCGTCAGCCGCAGGCCGAGGGCGCCGTCAGGATCGGCGATGGAGTCGCTTGGCACCCGACAATCCGCTGCAGTGGCACAGGAGAGAACCTCCTATCCCTTGCCGCCGCTGCCACCAAGCGCCCCTGGCGGCCGGTGCGGGGTGCAGCAAGGCTGGGGCTCCGCCCCAGACCCCGCCAAGGGGCTTTGCCCCCTGGACCCCCACCAGAGGCAGCGGCCTCTGGACTCCTTGACTGGGAGTGTGGGGATGGGGAGGGGGCGCGCGGGCGCGGCGTCAGGTCGGCCCGTCGGGACGGGCGGACCTGACGCCGCGCCCGCGCGCCCCCTCCCCATCCCCACACTCCCAGTCCGGGGTTCCAAGGGCTCCGCCCTTGGCGGGGTTCCAAGGGGCAGCGCCCCTTGGTGGGGTCTGGGGCGAAGCCCCAGCCTTGCTGCGGCCCGCACCGACCGTCAGAGGCGGATGGGCTGGTCGGGGGCGGCGAGTTGGTCGCGGTCGCGCCAGTCGGCGCGGGCGTAGTTGATTTCCATCAGGCGGCGGACGCCGACGATGGGGCGCGGATCGAAGCCGTGCCAGGTGGCTGGGCCGGGGACGAAGATGACGCCGGAGTTGAACTCGCCTTTGGAGCGACCGACCCAGCGTTGGTTGGCGTCGTAGATATCGGTGCCCCATTCGGCGGCGTCGGGGCCGATGAACAGGTAGACCACCATCGAGAACAGTTTTTCCGGGATGTCGCGATGGGGTTCCAGCCAGGCGCCGTCGGTGTCCTGCATGTATTCCATGCGCAGGTAGCTGCCGGCGACCTGGATGTTGCAGGTCTCCGCCATCATCCGGGCGACTTCGGGGCGTTGCAGCGCCTCGGACAGGGCCTGGCAGGTGGGGAACTTGGCGCGCAGCGTTGGGGTGATGAAGCAGCGCGAGGCGTTGTAGGTGTTGCGGGTGCCGTCGGTTTTGCCGAGCACCGGGGGGGCGATCGGCAGGGTCAGGAGGCCGGTGCACAGGTCGATCGGGAACACGTCGCGCAGCTTCCAGTGGCGATAGGGCTGCTCGGCGCGGTCGGCGGCGCGCAGGGCGGTGCAGAACTGTGCCGCGATCGCATCGACCGTGGGGACCGGCGGGTAGGCCATCAGCGGGCGCCCGGCAGCCGGCGCGGTGCCCAGTCGATCACCTTGCGCAGCAGCGGCACCGACTTGGCGTAGGCGCTGATGCTGTGGCGCCAGTATTCCTTGCGGGCGTACAGCTCGGAATCGACGTAGCAGAGCTGCAGGCTCATGCGCTGGCCCTTTTGCGGCAGGAAGCCGTGCCAGGAATGATCGCACACCCGGAACATCAGCATGCGGCCGAATTCGGGGGCGAATTCGAAGGCGTAGTCGTTGCGGTCGTTGCTGCGCAGCACGCGCAGCCGGCCGCGCTCGTAGGGCCATTCGCGGGTGAAGCCGAGCAGCACGGTGATGATCTTGTGCTTGCTGTCGGGGTGGGCGTAGCCCTCGTTGTAGTGGCCGGTGGTGTTGCCCATCATGACGATGCAGGGCGGGCATTTGCTGAGGTCCAGGCTGAATTTTTCCTCGACCAGGTGGCGGAAGCGCACGCTCGTCAGGTCGCGGATCACCGCTTCGAAGTGCGGTCCGCGTTGCAGGTCGGGCAGGCCGTAGCTGCCGCGGTCGGGGATGACCGGCGCGTCGGCCAGCACCTCCTGCTTGAAGCGCTCGGGCAGGGCGTGCTCGACGAAGGCGAAGTCATAGGGGTCGCGGCGCAACTCGGCGGCGGCGACGGCGGCTTCGTCGATCATTTCGAGCGGGGCGTCGCTGTCTGGCATGCTGGTGGCCCTTCCATTGACACGATGACGGAGGGTGGGAGCGGCGGGGTTCAGAATTCCGGCAGCGCGGGCGCGGCGTGCGGGGTGATGGCGATGCCCTCGACCTCGACCAGCCAGTCGGGGCGGCACACCGCGCCGCGCACGACCAGGCGCGGCACGTCGGGGAAGCGTTCGGCGAGATAGGGCTCGATCAGGCGGTAGTCGCTGGGGTCGCGCAGGTAGACGATGAAATGCGTCATGTCCTCGATCCGCGCGTCGCCGGAGCGCAGCAGCGCGTTGACGTTGCCGAGGGCGCGTTCGAGCTGGCGCTGCACGTCGCCCGGGTGGACCACCTGGCCGGCGGGGTCGATGCTGGCCGTTCCGGAGATGAAGTGATGCGCCCGGTCGGCGTAGCCGATGCGGGTGCCGCGCTCGAAGGTGACGTTGTAGTCCTTGGTGGCGCAGAGCCGGTCGTAGGCGGTGAGGTAGCTAACCTGTTCCGGTTCCAGACCGAGGATGGAATAGGCGTCCATCAAGACGACGTCGTAACGGTGCGAGCAGGCGCCCTCGATGCCGGTGCTGGCGAGGTAGTGGGTGTCGCGGGTCAGGCCGTGCTGCTGGAACAGGGCGCTGCGGGCGTCGTTGACCTCCTGGTAGAACACGTTGACGTCCTTGACGTAGATCCAGGTGCGCACGCAGTTTTCCGCCAGCGCGGCGCCGTTGCTGTCGAGCACGTCGATCAGCTTGCCGAACACGTCGCGGGTCTGCTCGGCGGGGGTGCTGGGGCGCTCGGTGTTGGTGGCGCAGAGCCGGGTGCTCCAGAGATGGCCGAGTTCGTTCTTCTCGACGATCATGTGGCCGGGCGGGCCGCGGCGCTTGGTGACGGGGGTCGGGCTGGCGAGGTGGTAGGCGAGCATGGCCACCTTGGCGCCGGGCAGCGGGGGCTGCTGCACCATGGAGATCGCGACCGGGCTGTCGAGCGGTTCCTGGAACAGGCTGCTGTCGCGCACCACGGCGGCCTGGTTGGGGGCGTCGCTGACGTAGAGGCGGCGGAAGATCGCCGATTCGGGGGCGAGCCGCAGGGTCTGGGTGGCCTCGGCGTAGCGCTGGGCGATGACGTCGAGCTGGCGCGGCAGGCTGAGGTCGTCCGGCGCCGCGATGGTGATGTAGTGCTCGGCGTCGCCGGAGGTGCCGGTGAAGGTGGAGAAATTCAGTTGGTTATCGATATATGCCACGGTTCGGTCCCCTCCACGGAACCGCGCCGGTGGGGCCAGCAGCGCCGCGGCAGAATGTTCAACGTCTTCCCAGCGATATCTAGGTGGCGCGCCGTGAGCGGGTCTTTGATCTGGATCAAAGGCGGGTGGGGGTGCGGTTGGGACATGGCGGGGGGGCGGGGAGATGCAGGTCGGGGGGTGGTTTGGGTTGCGCCGGCGGGGGTGGCGGCGCGGCCGGTGCGGGTGGGGGCGGCGGTCGGGGCTGGTCGCGGGTGGCGCGGCGGGGTTTTACGGCCGTGGGCGCGGGAACGGTGGCGCGGGGGGCGGGGGGGTTGCCCCGTGTGGCTGCTGGGGGCGTTTGCCAGGTCGGGCCGGGCGGGCGGGGCGCGTGGTTGGGGGCGTGGGGGGCGGCGGTTGGGGCAGTGGTGGCGGGTGGCGGGCGGTGCAGGGAGGGGTATGGAGCGGCGAACTGACTTTGATGCACCGGTTTGGGTGGATAGGGACGAAGCCAGAAAATATTTGCCACAGATGCACGCAGATGCACGCAGATAGGACCGGGGAATAGCTGAAATTGTTATTTTGGCCGGATGACGTTGTTGCTTTGTCATGGCCGGGCGTTGGTCCCTGGGCGGTTGTTCCGGGGATGATCCGGCCGTCGACGCGCCGCCGTTGGGGGGGGGCGGATGGCGGGGTGTTTCCCGGGCCGAGCGGCCAAGGACACGCGCTTGGCCATGCCGGAGAGAGACTGGCCGAATTGGCCACGGTGGGAATTGGGGGGCGCCGCGGCGTCGATGGCGGACAGGCGGGTCGATCGTTCAGTCTGTCGGTTCTGGATGCGGCGGGCCGGGTGAGGCATTGTCGGGGCAGCCGGGATTTGCGTTCATCTGCTACGAAAATGGGAATGTTCGTACAATCAAGCCGCCGATCGCGAAATTTTCGTTCATCGTGGTGCTCGGGCCGAGCAGGGTGACTGCGTTGCAACTTGCTGACTTGCGGGCGGGCGGGGCGAAGCGCGGGAGCCGCGGTCGGGAGTCGGATAGCGGTTTCGCGTTGGCCTCGGGCGTGGCAGGGTCGGTCCTGAAGCGATTTGGTCGCGGGTGCGGGATCGATGCCGGAGTTTCGCGTCTTCCTTTCGGCGGTGAGCAGCGAGTTTCGCACCGCGCGGAACGCGCTGACCGACGATTTCGGCACGCGCGATGTGTTGGTGAAAGTGCAGGAGCAGTTCCTGCCCGACCGCAAGGTGCGAACGCTGTTGGAGGCGCTGGACGACTACATCGCCTCGTGCACGACGGTGATTTGCGTGATCGGCAAGCGCAGCGGCGCCTGCCCGAAGCCGGATGAAGCGGCCAAGGTCCCCGGTGTTCTGCCGGCAGGGATAGACCGAGCATCCTATACGCAATGGGAATATTACCTCGCGCGGCACCACGGCAAGGAATGCCTGCTGTACATCGCGCGGGACGGCTACGAACCCGACGACAAGTCGCCGGGCGGCGCGGATTATCCTGACCTACAGCGCGACTTCGTGACGCGCATCAAGAGTGCGGGGCTGCATTACGACGGCTTCGCGTCGGTGGCTGAACTGTGCCGCCGCGTGGGCCTGCATCGCTGGCCGGCGCGCGTTCCGGTCGAGTCCCGCGTGGCGCCCAAGCTGATCCTGCTGCCCTACCCCAGCCTCGGGGCGCTGTTCAAAGGCCGCGCGGCGTTCATGCGCCGGCTGCGGGACAGCCTGACGCGAGCGGACGGCGGGGCGGCGGCGATCGCGGGGCGGGCGGTGCATGGGCTCGGCGGAGTGGGCAAGACGCGCGCGGCGGTGGAATACGCCTGGGCGCACCGGGCGGAGTATTGCGCGCTGGCGCTGCTGGACGCCGAGACGGCGGAAAAACTGCAGGCCGGGCTGGCCGCGCTGGTCGGGCCGCTGCGGCTGGAGGCGGACCCCGCGAAGGACGAGGCCGCGCGGATGGAGGCGGTGCTGGCCTGGCTGAACGCCCATCCGGGCTGGTTGCTGATCCTGGACAACGTTGACAGCGCGGCGGCGCTGGAAGCGGCGAACCGGCTGCTCGGGCGGCTGCAAGGCGGGCACGTGGTGCTGACCAGCCGCCTCGCGGCGGGGTTCGCGCGCGGGGTGGAGCGGCTGGACCTGGACGTGCTGAGCCTGGATGACGCGGCGGCGTTCCTGCTGGCGGCGACGGAGGGCGGCCGCCCCAAGGCGGCGGACGACGCGGCGCAGGCGCGCACGCTGGCCGAGGAGCTGGGCCGGCTCGCGCTGGCGCTGGAGATGGCGGCGGCGACGATCGAGGCGCGCGGCCTCGGCTTCGCGGCGTATCGCGCGCTATGGCAGGGCAACCGGGCGCGGGTGGTCGGCTGGGGCAGCCAGGCGATCACCGGCTACCACCATGCGGTGGCGGAGACCTGGCAGACCTCGGTGGACCAACTGACCGAGGCCGGGCGGCATCTGCTGGAGCGGCTGGCGTTCCTGGCGCCCGACCCGGTGCCGGGGTTCCTGCTGGAGGTGGCGGTGCCGGGCGCCGCGGCGGAGGACGCCACGGCGGCGCTGGACGACCTGGCGGCCTATTCGCTGGTGACGCGCGATGGCGCGGGCGGCTCGTTCCTGGTGCACCGGCTGGTGCAGGACGTGACGCGGCGCGGGCTGGCGGCGGCGGGGGCAACAACGGCGCGGCTGACCGAGGCGCTGGGCTGGGTGGATGCCGCATTCAGCGGCGATCCGCAGGACGTGCGCACCTGGGGCCGGCTCGATCCGCTGGCGCCGCATGCGGAGGCGGTGGCGGCACAGGCGGACGCGGCCGGGATCGCGGCACCGACCGGGCGGCTGATGAACCAGCTCGGCGAGCTGTTCCACACCAAGGCCGCCTACGCCCGCGCGGAACCGCTGCATCGCCGCGCGCTGGCGATCGGCGAGGCCAGCCTCGGCAAGGACCATCCGACCGTCGCGACCGCCCTCAACAACCTCGCCGCGTTGCTGCGCGACACGAACCGGCTGGGCGAGGCGGAACCGCTGTTTCGCCGCGCGCTGGAGATCGGTGAGGCCAGCCTCGGCAAGGACCATCCGACCGTCGCGATCGACCTCAACAACCTCGCCGAGCTGCTGGGCGCCACCAACCGGCTGGGCGAGGCGGAACCGCTGTATCGCCGCGCGCTGGCGATCGACGAGGCCAGCCTCGGCAAGGACCATCCGAACGTTGCGCGCGACCTCAACAACCTCGCCTTGTTGCTGCGCGACACGAACCGGCTGGGCGAGGCGGAACCGCTGGTTCGCCGCGCGCTGGCGATCGACGAGGCTAGCTTCGGCAAGGACCATCCGAATGTCGCGATCCGCCTCAACAACCTCGCCGAGTTGCTGCGCGCCACGAACCGGCTGGGCGAGGCGGAACCGCTGTATCGCCGCGCGCTGGCGATCGACGAGGCCAGCCTCGGCAAGGACCATCCGACCGTCGCGATCCGCCTCAACAACCTCGCCGGGTTGCTGCGCGCCACGAACCGGCTGGGCGAGGCGGAACCGCTGTATCGCCGCGCGCTGGCGATCGACGAGGCCAGCCTCGGCAAGGACCATCCGAACGTTGCGCGCGACCTCAACAACCTCGCCTTGTTGCTGCGCGACACGAACCGGCTGGGCGAGGCGGAACCGCTGGTTCGCCGCGCGCTGGCGATCGACGAGGCTAGCTTCGGCAAGGACCATCCGAATGTCGCGAGCCTCCTCAACAACCTCGCCGGGTTGCTGAGCGCCACGAACCGGCTGGGCGAGGCGGAACCGCTGTATCGCCGCGCGCTGGCGATCGCCGAGGCCAGCCTCGGCAAGGACCATCCGAACGTCGCGACCGCCCTCAACAACCTCGCCGAGTTGCTTTACGCCACGAACCGGCTGGGCGAGGCGGAACCGCTGGTTCGCCGCGCGCTGGCGATCGGCGAGGCCAGCCTCGGCAAGGACCATCCGACCGTCGCGATCCGCCTCAACAACCTCGCCGAGCTGCTGCACGACACGAACCGGCTGGGCGAGGCGGAACCGCTGTTTCGCCGCGCGCTGGAGATCGGTGAGGCCAGCCTCGGCAAGGACCATCCGACCGTCGCGATCGACCTCAACAACCTCGCCGAGCTGCTGGGCGCCACCAACCGGCTGGGCGAGGCGGAACCGCTGTCGCGGCGGCATTTGGCGATCTTCCTCGCCTTCGAGCGCGCCACCGGGCACGCGCATCCGCACCTCGACGCGGCGATCCGCAACTACGCCGTCCTGCTCGCGGCGAGGGGCAAGAGCGCGGCGGAGATCGCCGCTGCCGTCGCGACGCTGCGGCGGGAGGCCGGGCTGGGTCCGGCGTGATGCGGCCGGCGCACGGCGCGGCGTGGGATTGCCCGACCGCCGGTCCATGACGGGGGTGTTTGCGGGACGAGCGCGCGGTCACGAGCTTGCAGATCGCGCGCCAGAGTTGAACGCGGCGGGCCGGCTGCAGCTATGATTGAGCTCATGGACACCGTGCTGGACCGGCCATGGACCACGGAGACCTTCCTTGCCTGGGAAGACCGGCAGGAGGGAAAATATGAGTTCGACGGGCGGGACATCGTCCCGATGACCGGCGGCAGCTTTGCGCACCAGCGCATCGTGTTCAATTTGTGCTCGGCGCTGATGGGTCTGCTCGGTGACGGGCCGCTCATGGTCGCGCATGAGATGCGGCTGCGCGCCGGCACCCGCATCCGTTATCCGGATGTCGTGGTCTGCGCCGGCCCGCTCGACCAGGCCACGCGGACGCTGACCGACGCGGTGGCGATCTTCGAGGTGCTGTCGGACGACACCGCCACCACCGACCGGGTGGACAAGCTGATCGACTACGCCGCGGTGCCCTCGCTGCGCGCCTACGTGCTGCTGGAGCAGACCGCGGTGGCCGCCACGCTGTTCCGCCGCGAGCCGGGCGGGGCGTGGATCGCCAGCGCGCACACGGACGGCGCGCTGGTGTTGCCGGGCCTGGATCTCACGCTGCCGCTGGCGGAGCTGTACCGGGGGCTGAGCTTCCCGGCCTAGCCCGCATTTCTCACACTGTCGCGGGACGATGGCGAAGGGCATTGTCGTGCCCCAAGGGACCATGGGGGTTTTCGCGCCGCAGCCAATACCGGGTGTATTCGCAAGGCGCGAAAACCTGTTGGCACGGCAAGGACCAAGCCAGCGCCCGTGAGAGTGTGAGAAATGCGGGCTAGGCCGGCGGCGCGAGGCGGTGCCGCGGGCGGTTGGGCGGAACGGCCGGGTGGTGGTCCTCGGGCAAGGCGGCTTGTGGCGGCACTTGTCTCCGTGTGCTCCGGCTTCCTCCCTGCTTCTCCGTGTTACAATTCGCTTGCTTGCGGTGGATCGCACCCCCGAGGCGTCGTGATGGAGGCAGGGCGGTGGGTGGCGCGCGGTCGCCCGGTAAGGTGACGGTTTGCTTGGCGTCGGCGGGGGGATCTGATGTAAGAACGACTGACTAACTGTCAGTCCGGATCGCCGATGCCCACCCTTGTCGCCCCGCTGCGTGTTTGTTGTCCCGCGGCTGCCGTCCTCCGCCTCGAAGCGGGGGAATGGCAGGGGGGAAAATTCGCCACCGACCCAAGCAGCCGCTGCCCCCCGGCCACGCCCTGGTGGCGGGGACGGTGCAGGCCGGGTGCGCCGGCGACCGGCGGATGGGCGCCGAGCCGCGACGGCGCAGCGCCACCCGGCCGGCACGGCGGAGCGCCCCAAGCCCGGCCCCGGCAATGACCGCGCGGGTGAAAGACCGCGCAACAACCCCATGCAACAGCCTGCCACCGGACGACGATCCGGTGGTGAGCACGGTGCGCGCCTCCCACCGCAGCGGCCCACGGACCGGCACCCAGCCGGCACCGCCGAACGCCACCAGCCCGGCCCCGGCAATGACCGCGCGGGGGGAAAAATCGCGCAACAACCCCATGCAACAGCCTGCCACCGGGCCACGACCCGGAGGTGGGACGGTGGGCGCCGGGGGCCGGCGCGGCTGGCGGACTGGCGCGCGGCGGCGGCGGTCGATCGCCACGGGCGCGGGCGCGGCAACGAGGGCGCGAGGGGGAAGCCGCATTATGACCCCGGCCTGCTTCGCGGGCATCCCCGCGGCGCCGGGCGAGGGCGGTGGGGGGCATGGCGGGGTGAAGGACCCGCCCTACGGGGCGGCGCCCGGCTCAGCCGGCGGCCGGCTCGCGCTCCACGCGCACCCGGGCCACGCGGCGCTCGTCCATCTCCAGCACCTCGAACCGCCAGCCGCCGAACACGATGCGGTCGCCCATCCGCGGCACGCGGCGCAGCAGCGCCAGCAGCAGGCCGCCCAGCGTGTGGTAGCTGCCCTCGGCCGGCAGGTCGGGCAGCTCCAGCCGCGATTTCAGCTCATCGACCGGCATCAGCCCGTCCATGACCAGCACCGGCTCCGCCGCCCCGGCCGGGCCGCCCGGCTGCTCCGTCGCGTCGGTGGCGTCGCCGACGATCGCCTCCAGCACGTCGGCGGCGGTCACCAGGCCCTCGAAGCTGCCGTATTCGTCCAGCACCAGGGCGAGGCCCAGCGGCTCGGACTTCAGCCGCTCCAGCGCGTCCAGCGCCGAGACGGTGTCGGGCACCACGATCGGCTGGCGCAGCGCCGCGCTGATCGACAGATCCCCCCCGTCGAGCAGCCGGTCGAGGATGTCCTTCGCCTGCACCACGCCGACCACGTTGTCGACCGCGCCGTCGCACACCACGAAGCGCGAATGCGGGGCGGATTTCAGCGTCGCCACGATGTCGCGCCGCGGGTCGGTGCGGTCGATCCAGGTCAGCTCGGTGCGCGGCGTCATGATGGCGCGCACCGGCTTGTCGGCAAGGCGCAGCACGCGCTCGATCATGTCGCGCTCCTCGGTCTCCAGCTCGCCGGTCTGGGTGCCCTCGGCGAGCAGCGCCTTCAGCTCCTCCTCGGCCACCGCCCGCGGCGGGGCGCGGTGCAGGCCGAGCCCGCGCAGCACCAGGCCGGTGGAGATCGCCAGCAGCCAGACCGCGGGGGCGGTCATCCGCGTGGTCCAGGTGGTCGGGCGGGCGACCCAGACCGCCACCGCCTCGGGTCGGCGCAGCGCGAGCTGCTTGGGCACCAGCTCGCCCAGCACCAGGGTCAGGTAGGTGGTCACCACCACCACCAGCGCCAGCGCCAGGGGGCCAGCCGCGGGCGCCAGGACGGGGATGGTGAGCAGCCAGGCCTCGATATGCGAGGCGATGCGCGCGCCGCCGACCACGCCGGTGAGCACGCTGACCAGGGTGATGCCGACCTGCACGGTGGGCAGGAAGCGCTGCGGGTCCTCGGCCAGCACGCGGGCGGTGGTGGCGCCGACGACGCGCTTGCGCTCCAGCACCAGCAGGCGGGTGCGGCGGGCCGAGACCAGGGCCATCTCGGTCATCGAGAACAGCCCGTTCAGCAGGATCAGCAGCAGGACGATGAGGATTTCGAAGCCGAGTTCCATTGCGCGCTCGCGCCCCTGCGCCGTGCCGCCGGGATCGGCGGTCGGGGGATCATACCGCCATGGCGGGGCGCAACACAGGGTGGGGTCCGGCGAACGCAGGCAAGGTCGGGGCTCCGCCCTTGCCTGCGTTCCCCGCCCCTCCGGGGTGGCGCATGAGACGGGCGGCGGGCGCGCCTCATCATACGATTGCATTCCGCTGTTTTTGCTGGATTTATACCTTCATTCATGATCTGTTAAGCATTGCCGCGTTTTGGAGCCGCCGCCGTGTCCGATCTCGCCTCCGCCCAGATCATCCCGTTCCCGACCCGCGCACTGGCCCCCCTGGCGTCGCCCGAGCCGACGCCGTACGGGCTGGGGCTGGCGCCGCCGGCGAACCCGGACGCCGAGCGGCTCGGTCGGGCGCTGGCCGCGCTGGACGCGGCGCTGGCCGAGCAGCGCGAGGCGGTGGCCGCCTGGCGCGCGGCGCTGGCGGCGCTGCGCGACTCGAGCCACGGGCTGGGCGCCGGCCTGGCGCGCCTCAACGCCGGCCTGGACATGCTGGGCGGCGACGTCGCGACGCTGAACGGCCGGGCGCGGGCGCTGGAGGACTGGGCGGACGACGCGCTGGCACGCGCGCCGGGCTGAGCCGCGGCGCGGGCGGGCCGCCGCGCGGCCGCATCCCCTGGGCCGCATCCCCTTGGGCAGCTCCCCAGGGTAGCCCCCTGGGTAACCCCCTGGGCAGCCCCCTGGGGCGGCGGCGCGGGATGTCAGCCCGGGGCCTGCTCGGTGAAGAATTTTTGGCCCGCGGCGAAGTGGTTCGGCTGCATGAAGATGCCGAGGATCAGCGCCCCGTTCGGCGCCACCGCCTCGTGCGTGTTGCCGGCCGGGCGCCAGACGAAGTTGCCCGCGGTGCAGACCCCCTCGTCGTCTTGCAGCGTGCCCTCCAGCACGAAGGTCATCTCCACCGCGGTGTGCTCGTGCAGCGGCACCACCGCGCCGGGCGCCAGCTTGAACAGCAGCGCCGACATGCCGCTGGCCTTGTCGTCGTACAGCACCTTGTGCTGGATGCCGGGGAATTTCGAGGTCTCCCACGGCGCGCCGACCACGTCGACATAGCAGGACGACGGCGACAGCTCGTCGGCCAGCAGGCGCTTGACGACCCGCGCGGCCGTCCTGGTGATCCCATCCGGCATGGTCCCATCCTCCCTTGTGTTGCTGTCCCGATGTGTTGCTGTCCTGGGCGCCCGGGACAGCAACACATCGGGACCGCTCCGGGGTTGCGCTGTCAAGCGCGCGGTGATTGCGTCCGCCGCCGGACCGGAGGAAACCCGCCATGGACACTCATCCGTTGATCGATCGGCTGCGCGCCGCGCGCGTGGTGCCGGTGGTGCGCACCAGCTCGGCGCGCCTGGCCGCGACCGCGGTCGGCTGGCTGCGCGAGGCCGGGCTGCGGATCTTCGAGATCACCATGACGATCCCTGATGCCCCGGCGCTGATCCGCGAACTCGCCGCCGATCCCACGCTGCTGGTCGGCGCCGGCACGGTGCCCGACGCCGCCACCGCCGCGGCGTGCCTGGACGCCGGTGCGCGCTTCATCGTCGCGCCGTGGATCGATCCGACGCTGGCCGGGCCGTGCCGCGCGGCGGGTGCGGTGCTGATGCTGGGCGCGCTGACGCCGAGCGAGGTGCGCGCGGCGCTCGCCGCCGGGGCCGACGTGGTGAAGGTGTTTCCGGCGTCCTCGGCGGGCGGGCCGGCGCACATCCGGGCGCTGCGCAGCGTGTTGCCGGCGGTGGCGTTCTGCCCGACCGGCGGGGTCGAGCCGGGCAATGTCGCCGCCTACCTGGCGGCCGGCGCGGCGTTCGTCGGCATGGGCGGCGCGCTGGTCGACGAGCGGCGCATCGCCGCCGGCGACCGCGCGGCGATCGTTGCTGCGGCGCAGCAGGTCATCGCGGGTGCGCCGGGGGCGGATTCGCCGGGAGCGGGTTCCCAGGATGTCGGTTCCCTGGGGGCGGGCGCGTGATGGCGGTCGATCTGCTGTGCATGGGCGAGCCGATGCTGGAGTTCAACCAGCTGCCGCCGCAGCCGGACGGGCGCGTGCTGTTTCTGGAGGGCCACGGCGGCGACACCTCGAACGCCGCCATCGCGGCGGCGCGCCAGGGGGCGCGGGTCGGCTACATCACCGCGATCGGCAACGACGCGCCCGGCGAGTCGCTGCTGGCGCTGTGGGCGCGCGAAGGGGTCGATACCGCCAGCGTGATCCGCAGCGATCGCGCGCTGACCGGGGTGTATTTCGTCACGCATGACGAACGAGGGCATCAGTTCCTGCACTACCGCAAGGATTCGCCCGCCGCGCTGTACGCGGCCTCCGACCTGCCGCGCGACGCGCTGGCGGCGGCGCGGATGTTGTTTGCCTCCGGCATCAGCCAGGGCATCTCGCCCAGTGCCGCCGACGCGGTGTTCGCCGCGATCGACCTGGTCCGCGGCGCGGGCGGGAAGGTTGCGTATGATACCAACTACCGGCCGCGGCTGTGGCCGCCGGCGCGCGCGGCGGCGGTGATGCATGCGGCGATCGCGCGAGCGGACTACGTGTTTCCGGGCCTGGAGGACGCCGCGGCGCTGACCGGGCTGACCGATCCCGACGCGATCCTGGACTTCTATCTGCGGCTGGGCCCCTCGGTCGTGCTGCTGAAGATGGGCGAGAACGGGGCCTATCTCGGCACGCCGGACCGGCGCGTGCGCATCGCGCCGCATCGGGTCGCCGCGGTCGATGCCACCGGCGCCGGCGATGCGCTGTGCGGCGCCTTCCTGGCGCGCACCCTGGCGGGCGACGCGGCGGAGGCGGCGGCGCGCTACGCGGTGGTGGCGGCGGCACTGAAATGCACCGGCTATGGGGCGGTGGCGCCGATCCCGTTTGCCGCGCAGGTGCGCGCGGTGCTGTCTGCCGCGTAACGAACAACCAGGAGACCTGCCATGTGCCAGCACTGTGGCTTCACCCATCCGCGCTCCCTGTCGCGACGCGCGCTGTTCGGCGGCGGCCTCGCGGCACTCGCGCTGACCCGCGCGGCGCGGGCCGCGCCCGGGGCGCCGCCCGAGGGCATTCCCGGCGACGTGGCACTGCGCCAGTTGCTGGCGGGCAACGCGCGTTACGTCGCCAACCGACCGAAGGCGCGCGACTTCAACGCCGGGCGGCTCGAGCGCCTGACCACGCAGCGGCCGATCGCCGCGATCCTGAGCTGCGCCGATTTGCGGGTCGCGCCCGAGTTCGCCTTCGACGAGGGGCCGGGCAAGCTGTTCGTCGTGCGCGTCGCCGGCAACATCCTGGACGACGACGGCGCGGCGAGCCTGGAATACGCGGTGCGCTTCCTGGGCGTGCGCCTCGTGCTGGTGCTCGGCCATCGCAATTGCGGCGCGGTCGATGCGGCGATCAAGGCGGTGCGGGACGGGGCGGAGCTGCCCGGCCACCTGCCGGGACTGATCGATGCGATCAAGCCGGCGGTGCTGGCCGCGGCAGCGGCGAAGCCCGCCGACCTGCTGGGGGCCGCCATCGCCGAGAACGTGCGCCACACCGCCCGCCGCGTTGCCGCCTCCACCCCGATCCTGGCAGCGGCGGTGGCCACCAGCCAGCTGAAGGTTGCAGGCAGCGTCTACGATCTTGCCACCGGCAAGGTGCACCTGCTGTGAGGCGGCCTACCCGCTCAGGCGCGTGGGCGCATCCGCACGCCCGGGCGCACATGGCTGAACGGCAACGTTGCCGGATCGGCCACCACCGGGCCGGGCGCGATCGCGATGATGATGCGTTCCGCGATCGGGGTGAAATCGGCCCGGAAATGCACCGAGGATTTCAGCGCCAGGATCGGCACGCTGGCCGGTTCGATCCCGACATGACGAATGATCGCCTGGTCCAGCGCCTGCATCTTGCGCGACACCACGATGACGCGGACGCAAGGCGCGATCGAGATCAACGCGGTCGGACCGAGATCGGCCGGATTGCCCGCGCCCATCGGTCCGGTCAGCGTGAAGCGCCCGTCGGTCAGCCGCTCCACCCGCGCGGTGCAGGCAAACGCCACCCCATCCGACTTGCCGCCGAGCGACAGCGAAACCTCCGCCCCCTGCCCCGCCGCATGGCACGCCGCGGCACTGGCGGCATCGTTGATCAGGCAGACCACCGCGCCCGCGGCACCCTGGCGCACCAGCTCGGCCAGCAGTCCGGTGGTGTCGCCGTGCCCGCCGCCGCCGGGATTGTCCTGGGTGTCCGCCAGCACCACCGGGCGGCGCGCGCCGGCGGCGATACGTTTCGCCTCCGCCACCGCCTCGGCGGCCGGCAGCGTCGCCTGCACGAAGTCGGCCTCCTGGCCGGCGACATGCGCGGCGAAGGCATCGGCGGTCGCATCGGCCACCGCCTGGGTGTCGGCATAGACCGCGACCGCCGCGCCGCAGTCGGCAAAGTCGGCGAACGGAAAGCCGAAACAGAAGCCCAGCTCGACGACGCTGTTGCGCCGCGCCATCGCGGCGCGTTCGGCCATCACGCCCTGCATCGGCGCCATCAGCGTGCATTGGCTGCCGAGCGGCAGCCAGAAATCGAGCTGGCGGAAGGCGCGCGCCCAGGGCGTGCCGCGGGCGATGCGCGCCAGCAGCAGGTGCAGCGCCTGCGCGCCGGCCTGCTTCATGTTGACATGCGGGTAGGTGCGGAACGGCACCACGGCGTCCGCCAGCGCAACGATCCGCGCCGTCAGGTTGGCGTGCGGATCGAGGCTGATGGTCAGCGGCAGCTCGCCGATCAGCGCGCGCACCCGGCGCAGCAGTTCGCCCTCGGCGTCGGGAAAACTCTCCGCCACCGCGGCGCCATGCAGGTCGAGATAGACGCCGTCGAGCGGCCCCGCATCCAGCGCCTTGCCCAGCTCGTCGATCAGCATGGCGCAGATGCGCTCGAAGGCGTCGTCGGTGATCGGGCCGGCCGGGCTGGCGAGGCACCAGCCGAGCGGGACCAGCGCCGCACCCGCCGCCTCGGCCGCGGCGATCGCGCCGGCGATCGGCACCGAGGTGGTGCGCACCGCCTCGATCATTCCGGACCCGCGCTGCAGGCGGGGAAACCCGCCCGGCGCGACGAAGTCGGGGTAGGTGGTCGGCCGCGGGGCGAAGGAGTGGCTCTCGTGCAGGAAGCCGCCGATGGCAAGACGCATGGCGATCACCTGACCAGGTTGCTCGGGGTGCGCCCGGCCAGCACCGCGTCGATGCCGTCGAGCGCCAGGAAGCCCATCGCGTCGCGCGTCGCCACCGTTGCGCTGCCGAGATGCGGCAGCAGCACGACGTTCTCCAGCTCCAGATAGCCCGGGTTCACCCGCGGCTCGCCCTCATAGACATCGAGCCCGGCGTAGCCGACCTGGCCGGTGCGCAGCGCGGCGATCAGCGCCGCGTCATCCACCAGCGTGCCGCGCGCGGCGTTCACCACCACGGCACCGCGCGGCAATTGCGCGATGCGCGTGGCGTTCAGCCAGTGCCGCGTCGATCCGCCACCCGGCGCGTGCAGGCTCAGCACCTCGCACGCCGCCAGGAAACTGGCATCGTTGTCGTGATAGATCGCCTCGCCTTCCAGCGCCGGCGGCAGACGCACCACGTCGCGGTAATGGATGGTCATGCCCAAGCCGCCGGCCAGCCGTGCCAGTTCGCGGCCGATGCGGCCCATGCCGAAGATGCCCAGCCGGCGGCCTGCCGCCCCGACCCCCAGCAACTGCGTCGGCGCCCAGCCGTCCCACCGCCCGGCGCGGATCATCCGCTCGCCCTCCCCGGCGCGCCGCGCGGCGGCCAGGATCAGCAGCAGCGCCACCTCCGCCGTGGCGAGGCTGAGCACGTCGGGCGTGTTGCACACCGCGATGCCGCGCGCGTTGGCCTCGGTGACGTCGATATGGTCGTGCCCGACGCTGAAGGTGGCGATCACCTTCACGCTGTCCGGCAGCGCGCCGATCAAGGCGGCATTGAAGGTGTCACCCGGGCAGGTCAGGATCGCGTCGGCACCGGCGGCGCGCGCCAGCAGGTCGGGTATCGGCGTGTCGGACGCGGTCAGCCGCGCCTCGTAGTCGCGCGCGGCGCGCGCTTCGACCGCTTGTGGCAGGCGGCGGGTCACCAGCAGAACCGGCTTGGGCATTGGGATCAGCTCCAGGTTGCGTCAACCGGGAGACGGGCACGCGCCACCCCGTCGCGCCGCGGCTGCGCGGCGAGCACCAGGCGTGGCGTCATGCCCCCCTCCTTCGGGTCCGGACGCACTCTATCGCCGATCGGGGCGATCGGGCGAACGAAAGGGAGTCCCTGGCCTTCCTTTCGTTCCCCCGATTGCCGCGGGCGGGCCGGCCACGACCGTTCCCTGCCGGTCGCGCGACAGGGACGGCTGCGCGCGTGCACCGGCACGCCGGCGCGGCGCAGCCGCCGGCGGACCTGCCGCGCCGATCCTTCCGTAGCGCCCGATGTCATAGGCGGGAGCACGCGGCAGGGGCCCGGTGCATGCGCCGTTGCAGGCTCTTGCAGCGCCGGCGCGCCGCGCGGTTGGGCAGGGGCGCCGGGATGGCGTCGGACGCCGCCGGGCCGCGTTCTGGTGCATGGGCTTTTGCCGGCTGTTGCATCGGGGCGCCATGCCTCGCGGGCGCCGCGGCCGGGATGGCGCCGCCCGGGTCGGCCGCGCGGTCTGGTGCATGGGCTTTTGCCGACGGTGCATCGGGTCGCCATGCGCGGCGGGCGCCGCCGCCGGGACGTCGCCGCGCCCGCCGACGGCCCGTTCTGGTGCATGGGCTTCTGCCTGCGCCGCCGCCGGAGCGGCGGGGGGCGCAGCCTGGGCGGTGCTGCCCGCGCCGCCGGCGGACTCTGGTGCATGGGCTTTTGCCGCACCATCCGGGTGCGCGCCGCCCGCCGCACCCCGCGCCGCCGCGGGGTCGCCGTGGAGCGCCACTGGTGCATGGGCTTCTGCCGATGCGCCGGGCCGGTCGGCGACGACGGCCGGCCTGGCCTCGCCCGCCCATCCCGCCAGCCCGGCCTGCGCGATCGCCGCCCGCCAGGGTGCGAGGGCGGCGGCCTCGGCGCGCAGCACGGCGCGGTCCTGTGCGGGCGTCAGGCCGCCGGACGGCGGCGGCGGCGGCATCAGCTCCGGCGGCAGCCGCAGCAGGCGGGAGGCGAGGTCGGGCGGCAGCCGGTCAACGCAGCGCGCCGCCGCATTGCCCACCTGTCCACGCCGGAGTGCGGTAAGGTCGTAGCGGTTGCGCGCCCGGGTCTCCGCGCTGTAGGCGCCGTGGACGGTGCGGGCGGCGCGCAGCCGCGCCATGCCCTCGGACGTGCGCGGGCCGGTGCTGCGCCCGCCATGCATGCGGCACCGCAATCTGCCCCGGATCGCCGGCGCGCGGCACGGGCAGCCGGCGCGGGTGCGTGCCCCGCAGCGCGGCGCGAGGCCGAGGTCAGGGTTGCCGCGGCGTTTGCCGGTGCGCGGCGGCGCGGCAGCGAGGCAAGGCGGCGGGCCGGCCGGCTCGGCGGTGGCAGCGAGCGGGGGATGCGACATGGGTGCGCTCCTGGCAAACCTCTGGAGGATAACGGGTATCATTTCCTAGGAAAGAAAGCAACGGCCGTGGGTCGTGGAACACGGCAATCGGGCGAAGCCACTATCGCGGTTATTGCGACCCCGGCGAAGGCCGGGGGAAGCAGTCCCCCCGTCGTTGCGGGTCGTGGGCCAGCTCGAATGCCCGCAATGGGTGGATTCCGGACACTTGCACCGGACTTCTGTGCGCATCAAAATGCTCAGTTCATTGGGATGGCATTTGATTGTGAGCCTCTTGACTTATACGCCAGAAGGCAAGCAGACGCGCGCTCAAGGCGATGCTCAAGGCGAAATGTTCGTAGTGAGAACTCAGAACCGGTGTGTAACGGCTGCGAGGATCGTGCGGCGAATGCCGTATTGCGGCGCGCCGACGCCGACGCCCGTGCCGTTGCGGATCTCATAGACGGAATCCCCGATATTCAGCACGTCGAGCCGCAGATCGGTGCCCGTGGCGATGTGTTAAATCACCGACAGGTTCCCCGTCGCGTAGCTCGGCAACGCAATCCCGTTGGGCACCGTGCCGTCGGCGCGCAGCCCGCTCTGCACCAGCAGGTCGGCCGAGACCCGTGTCGGATAGGGACTGTCGGGGTTAAACACATAGGCGGCGCCGGCAGAGCCGCTCCAGGTCTGGTCGTGGTCAAGATGGATGTAGTTGTTCTGGATGAACGCCAGATCGGCGGCGCTGAAATTGTACTGCGCCGAATTGATGTCCTCGCCCATGGCGCGTGACCAGGCCAGGTTGGCGTAGAGCGACAGCGGGCCGCGGTCATAGCTCGCGGTCAGCTCGACCCCGGTCTGGATGCCGTGCGCGTAGTTGAAGGCGGTCAGGATGATCGGCGCACCGAACTGGCCCTCGTCGATCAGGTTGTTCGAGATCTTGTAGTAGGCGTCGGCGCCGATCGTCAGGCCGGGTACCACCACCTGGCTGGCCCCGGCATCGAAGTAGTTCGACCGCTCGGCCCGCACGGTGTTGTCCTGCGTCACCTCCGGCGCCGCCGTCGTGCCCAGGAACTTGGCGATGCTTTCCGGGGACAGCACCTCGTACGGCGGCGGGACGAAATAGCGCGCGTAGCCGACATGCAGCGTGGTGTTGGGGACCGGCTTCCAGACCAGGTTGGCACGTGGACTGAGCTGGCTCTCATGGGTGAATTCCTCCACCGCGTCGAACCGCGCGCCGTAGTTCAGCGTAAGCGTGGGCAGCAGGCGCCATTCGTCCTGAAGGTAGAGGCCATACAGCCCGCCCGCGCTGTTCTGGTTGTCGGTGATGCTGATCGGCTGGTCGGAAGTCTGCGTGCCGCTGGAGTTCACCTGTAGCACGCTCGACAGCGTGTCGGCGCTGGCCTGTTCGATCTGTGCCAGGAACCCGGCGCGCAGCGTGTGCTGCTCGTTGATCCGCCAGCTTCCGTCGGCCTGCACGCCGGTCGCCACATCCTGGCGCGAAGCCTGCTGCGCAATGCCGTTGAACAGCAGGTCGCCGACCCAGTCGGGCGTGAAATGCAGCGTGCTGGTGCGGTTGAACAGCGAGACCTGCAGATCGATCGTATCGATGTGCTTCTGCAGCGACAGCACGGCGAAGCCGGTCGCTTCGGTCTGGTTCTCGTTCAGATTCGTGCTGTTGAACGTGGTGGTACCATTGACGTTCAGGCCAAGCGTGGACTGGCCGGGATTGTTGGGAATCTGGAAGCTGCCGTCGAAGCCGCCGAGGATCAGGCTGATGCGCGTGTCCGGGTCGATGATGCCGGAGACATAGGCAAGGCCATGAAACTGGTCAGTGGTGTCGTGGATGGCGTTGTAGCTGGCGGTAGGGTTCTCGATGCCGCGCTCGTCGTGCACTCCGTCCAGGGTGATGAAGTAATTTACCGGACCGGTCTGTCCGCCGTAGTCCACGCTCGGCTCCAGCCAATTCCAACTGCCGCCATACATCTCCGTCACCAGCCCCGGATTGCTGGTGCCGGTCTTGGTCTGGATGTCCACCACGCCGGCGGTCTGGAAGCCGTATTGCGCCGGCAGCGCGCCGGTGATCAGCGACAGGCTCTGGGCGAACCGGTTCTCGATGGTCTGACCGAAGACCGACAGGCCTTCCGGAAGCTCCACCCCGTTCAGGCGGTACTGCACGTTGGCGTGCTCGCCGCGCAGGTGGATTTGGCCGAAGCTGTCCTGTGCGACACCCGGCGCCTGCAACAGCACCTGGTTCAGCGGGGCGTTTTCGCCCTGGGGGATGTTCTCCAACGCTTCAGGCGTGAACGTGTAGGTCGTCGCGCCGAGGCTTGGCTGGATCTGCTGGCGCGCAACGTCGAGTCGCTTTGAAATCACGTCGATATCCATCGACATGCTGCTGGCGTCCTGGCTGGTGGCAGCCGGCTGTGGAGCGGCGGCCGGATCGGCGGCGTGGGCGCCGGTCGTGACCGTCAATGCCCAGAAGGGCGAAAATGCCCAGAGGGCGGCTGGGAGAATTGGTAGGGCGTAGCGGCGCATCGGTGGTCGGGTCCTTCCCAGGGAAGCGGTTTGCGCGTACCTTCGCGCCTAAATGATACGTTATAACATATCAATTTGGCGAACGCGGCAAGCCGGATTGACCGCGCGGGCGCCGGATATCGGTGTGGCGGCGACGCGTTGGCCAGGCCCGCGTGCGGCGAGACGGCCATCGGCTGCTTCGCTGGGCGCCGCGATGCTGCTGCATCTCGCGGCTGGCGGGTTGCTGCTGAACTTTGTCCGGCTTCCCGCGACGTTGACGGCGTTGGATGAGCAGGCGGTGGCATTGATATTCGCGCCGGCGCCCGCCTCGCACGCGGCGCCGCCACAGGTGCCGATTGCGGCGGCGGTGACACCAGGCGTGCCGCCCGAACCACCCGCGCCGCCGGAGGCGCCGGTTATGGCCGCCATCCCGCCGTCCCCGCCGCAGCCGCCATCGCCGACCGAAGCGCCACCGCTACCGGCGATTCCGCCCCCGCCGCCGGCAATCGACGCGCTGGCGCCGCCATCGGTTCCGGCCCCGCCACATCCGCCCCGTCACCAGCCGTCGAAGCCGCGGTCGGCCAGGCCGCCGCGCACCGCGTCCGCCGCGCCATCTCGCCCCCCACCGAGAGGCGAGGCGATAGCACCACCTCCGGCGACGTCGGTGGCGCCGGCAAACCCCTTGGCGAACAGTGCCGCGAGCGCCGCCCGGCCGGCGCGGATCGCCGCCGACTGGCAGCACTCGGTCCTCGGCTGGCTCGCGGCGCACAAGACCTATCCCGACGAGGCGCGGCGGCGTGGCGAGGAGGGTCGCGTCGTGCTGCGCTTCACCGTCGATCGGTTGGGGAAGGTGCTGGGGGTGGAGCTGGTAAGCGGGAGCGGCTCGCCACGGCTCGATGATGCGGCCCAGGCGATGCTGCACAATGCGTCACTGCCGCCATTTCCAGCGGAAATGCCTCAGGATCGGGTCACGGCGACGGTGCAGATCAGGTATCGCCTGACCAACTGACCCGAAGGATGGCGGCTTGCAGAAAGCGCATCACCGAGCGGTCTGGGAGGGTAGAATTCCCGACCGGCGCTGAGGGAATTGTACGGTTTCCCGATTGCACGATTGTTGAATTCCACGCCATTTGAGAGTCCGGTTTGGGTCGATCCCGGTTGTTGCCGCCGCGGCCACACTACCGCCGCTTTGGGTCGAGTTCCGGCGGTTCGGGCGGCGCGCCCCGGCTACCGCTGCTTTGGGTCGACGGACGACATTCAATCTGGTCCCCGAGCGTGGTTGCGCACGCCGGGGGGATTGCCGCGACGGCCCTCGCGCGCTCGACCCCAGGCTCGCTTCGCTCCTCCCAATGGCAGGCAGCCGGGTCTCCTCCGCCTCTCCGCCGTTCACCCGATTGCCCTGCATCGCCGATGCAACGCGGTTGCGAAACAGGGCCGCGGCGCGGCAGGCTGGCGGCTTGCCCAACCGGAGCCTGCCATGCGCCCCAACCTGACCCCTGACGTCGACCTTGCCGCCCGCCTGTTCGACGCGCTGCGGGACGCCAGCTTCGACGGCGTCGGCGTCACCCGCGATGCCTACGGCCCGGGCGAGCAGCGCGCGCACGACCTGGTGCGGTTGGTGGCCGCAGCGCTGGGGCTGGAGATCGCCGTCGACCCGGCCGGCAACATGCTGATGACGCTGCCCGGTGCCGACCGCACGGCGAAGCGCATCGTGCTGGGCAGCCACCTGGATTCCGTGCCGCAGGGCGGCAACTACGATGGCGCCGCCGGCGTGCTGGCCGGGCTCGCTACGGTCGCCGGGATGCGCCGGGCAGGCTTCGTGCCGGGGCGCGACGTCACCGTGCTGGCGATCCGCGCCGAGGAGGCGGGGGCGTGGTTTCCCACCTCCTACCCCGGCAGCCACGCGGCCTTGGGGCGGCTGCCGCCTGCCGTGCTGGAGGTGAAGCGGATGGATACCGGGCGGACATTGGGCCAGCACATGCGCGAACTGGGGTTCGACCCGGAGGCGGTGGCGGGGGGAAAATGCCTGCTGCCACCGGCCTCGATCGCCGCCTATCTGGAGTTGCATATCGAACAGGGCCCGGTGCTGGAGGCCGAGGCGATCCCGGTGGCGGTGGTGTCGGGCATCCCCGGGTCGCGGCGGCTGCGGGCGGCGCGGGTGGTCGGCGAATACAACCACTCCGGCGCCACGCCGCGGCGCTATCGCGCCGACGCGGCGATCGCGCTGGCCGAGCTGGCGTATCGGCTCGACGAGCACTGGGGTGCGCTGGAGGCGCAGGGCCACCAGCTGGTCTGCACCTTCTGCGTGCTGGCCACCACGGCGGCGGCCGGCTTCACCAAGATCCCCGGCGAGGCGCGCTTCCAGCTCGACATCCGCAGCGTGGACCCGGCGAGCGTGGACGCGATGTTCGCCGAGCTGCACCGGCTGATCGGCGTCATCGAGCCGCGGCGCGGCGTGCGGTTCGACCTCGGGGTCGAGACCGGCAGCCTGCCGAGCCCGATGGACGCAGCGCTGCGCGACGGCCTGGCGCGCGCGGCGCAGGCGGGCGGGATCGCGTGGCGCGCGATGGAATTCGGGCGGCGGGCACGACGCGGCGGCCTTCGCCCAGGCCGGCGTGCCGGCGGCGATGCTGTTCGTGCGCAACCAGCACGGCAGCCACAACCCGCACGAGGCGATGCGGCTGGAGGATTTCGCCGCCGGCTGCGCGGTGATGACGCGCTGGGCGGCAGAGGCGGCGGCATAGGCGATCGATTCGCGGCGGATTGATCCGCGTCAATGCGCCGCCGCCGCCGCCGGCCCACAAGCCTCCGGTCAGGCAACCGCGGAGCATTGCAATGATCGGCATCACCCTGTCCCCCGAACAGGTACGCGCCGCGCCGCCGGAGGTGCGCCGCTGGCTGGAGCACGAGGTCGCCAGCGCCTTCGGCCTGGCCGCGGATCACCCCGCGCCGGAGGACCTTGCCAGCCGGCTGATGGGCTGCAACCCGGACGAAGCCACCGCCATGCTGGAGCTGGTGCAAGGCATGCTGCCGGTGGTCAACGTGTTCTTCGAGCTGGGGCGCGAGGCCGCCGGCACGCCGGTGCACGGGCTGCGCGCGTTCCGCCTGGCCGACCTGATGCGCCAGGCGCGGCTGTCGACGACCGACCAGGTGATCGAGTGCCTGGACGTGCTGACCGCCGCGCTACGCCGGGTGCGCGGGGACGCCGAGGCGCTGTTCTACCTGTTGGACGACCGCGGCCACTGCCTGGTGGCCGAGCCGACGATGCGCAGCGTGCTGCATGTGTGGCAGGCGATCGTCGCACAGCATGCGCTGCACGTGCCGCCGGATGCGCCACCGCAGCCGCCGTCCCAGGCAGCGGGGATCGCCGAGGCGCCGTAGCGGCGGCGCGCCGTGGTATGGTGTTGCTGACACGTTATTGAATGATTGAACCCGACCGCGACGGCGAGATGCGGCGCGTGCCCATCAGGCGCCGGTCCCGCTTGCGTCAGCCTTGCATCTCGCGCAGCAGGCCGGCACCGCTCGCCAGTTCCACCACCTCCGCGGTGATCTCCTCCTGGCGCACCTGGCGCTCCTGCGCCTGCAGCCGCTCCAGCATCGTTTCGATGTTGCGCCTTGCGCGCACCATCGCGGCGACGCGGGCCTCGTTCTCCGCGGCGAAGGCGCGCATCGCCGCCTCGCACAGCGCGGCATAGACGTATTCCTCGGCCAGCCGTTCCACCAGCTCGGCCGCCGGCAGCGTGATCAGCGGCGCATCGCCCCGCGGCAGCGCGGCGAACCGCGCGTGGTCGAGCGGCAGCAGCGAATGGCGCTCGACCGCGAGCCCCGCGCCCGGCGCCCAGACCGGGAAGATCAGATCGACCACGCGCAGCCCACCGTCCGGCACCGCCGCATACAGCGCGTCGGCGAGGCGAACCGCGAGCAGCTTCACCCCGTCGACATGCGGGGCCATCGGCGTCTGCCAGGCGATGCGCAGGCCACGCTCCCCCGCCATGCGCGCGCCGCGGCTGCCGATCAGGAACAGCTCGGCGTCAACGACATCCTCCCCCGCCGCGTCCAGCACGCGTTCGCTGAACGCGCCGGCAAAGCCCTGCTCGGCGACGAACAGGATCAGCCCGCGCCGCCCGGCGCGGCGGTGCGCCGGCGCGCCACCGCCCGGCAACAGCCGCAGCGCCTGCGCGATCGCCAGCGCGATGGTGTCGGAATAGGCGCGGATGCCGGCGAGCTGGCCGCGACTTTGTTGCGCCCGCGTCGCGGCGATGGCGCGCATCGCGCCGACCACGGCGTTGAGCTGGTGCACGCCCTGGATCCGCCGGCTGATATCGGCCAGCCGCTCGGTCATGCCGCGTACCGCGCGATCAGCTCCGCCAGCGCGGCGCGCAGCCGTTCGGTGTTCGCCCCATCCAGCACGCGCACGCGCTGCACGTCGGCCACCACCGCGCCGGCATGCGCATCGAGCCAGGCGGGCAGCGCCGCGCGCAGTCGGCCGACCGCGGCCACCGGCACCGGATCGAGCAGCCCCTCGCGCAGCGCGAACGCCAGCGCCATTTCATCGACCAGGCGCAGCGGCGCGTATTGCGGCTGCGCCAGCAGCGCGCGCAGCCGTTCGCCGCGGGCCAGCTGCGCCCGCACCCGCACGTCGGTCATGCCGCCGAAGCGGGTGAACAGCTCCAGCTCCAGGAACTGCGCATAGTCCACCCGGAAGCCCGCGGTCAGCGCGCGCAGCCCCGGCGCCTGGGTCTTGCCGCCGACCCGGCTGACCGAGGTGCCGACATCGATCGCCGGCTTCTGGTCGGCGTGGAACAGCCGCGCGTCGAACACCAGTTGGCCATCGGTGATCGAAATCAGATTGGTCGGGATATAGGCGCTGAGATTGCCGGCATCGGTCTCGGCGATCGGCAGCGCGGTGAGCGAGCCGCCGCCGCGCGCCGCCGATAGCTTGGCGGCACGCTCCAGCAGCCGCGCGTGCAGGTGGAACACGTCGCCCGGATAGGCCTCGCGCCCCGGCGGCTGGCGGGTCAGCAGCGCGATCTCGCGGTGCGTGGCGGCGTGTTTTGTCAGGTCGTCGAGCACCACCAGGGCGTGGCCGCCGGCGTCGCGCACCTGCTCGGCCATGCTCATCGCGGCGAACGGGGCGATCCATTGCAGCCCCACCGCGGCGGAGGCGGCGGCGGCGACGAAGATGCAGCGCTCCGGCGCACCATCGCGGCGGACCGCGTCGATGACCCGCGCGATGGTCGCGGATTTCTGCCCCACCGCGACATAGATGCAGATCATGTCGGAGGATTTCTGGTTGATCATGGTATCGACGGCGATCGCGGTCTTGCCGATCGCACGATCGCCGATGATCAGCTCGCGCTGGCCGCGGCCGAGCGGAAACAGCGAATTGATCACCAGGATGCCGGTCTGCACCGGCTCGGTGACCAGGTCGCGATCGACGATGTCGGGCGCCGGCTGCTCGATCGGCGCGTGGCGCTCGGCGGCGATCGGCGGGCCGCCGTCGAGCGGCCGGCCGAGCGGATCGACCACGCGCCCGAGCAGCGCCGGGCCGACCGGCACGCGCACCACGTCGCCGGTGCCGCGCACCTCGCTGCCGGCGGCGACGCCCTCCGGCGGGTCGAGCAGCACGCAGCCGATGCCGTCGCGATCGAGCGTCTGGGCGAAGCCGAATTGCCCGGTGCCGAAATGGAGCAGCTCGTCCAGCCGGACATGCGGCAGGCCGGCAACCTGGGCGATGCCGTCGCCGACGCTCTGCACCCGGCCGATCGTTTCGACCTCCGGCGCCAGTTCGGCGGCGGCGACGCGCGCCCGGGCGCGGGCCAGCCAGGCGTCGGGGTCAAGCGGCATCGGCACCCTCCGCCGCCAGTTCGCCGGCGATCCGATCGAGGTCCGACCGCCAGGAGTTGTTGATCCGGGTGTACGGACCGCGCAGCTCGATGCCGCCCAGCAGCGCGGCGTCGACGCGGAACGTCGGTGCCGCCGGCACGCCGAGCGCCTGCGTCAGTGCCGCGGCGATCTCCGCCTCCCCGGCTGGATCGAGCGGCGCGGCGGTGACCACCTCGAGCCGCTCCGGCGCGGTGGCGAGCAGGGTGCGCTCGGCCGGCGGCAAGGCAGCGATGGCCTCGTCGAGCATGCGGGCGAGCGCCTGGGTGATCGCGGCGGATGGCAGACGGTCCAGCAGACGACGGGCGATATCGACCGCCAGGGTGCAGGCGCGGGCTTCCAGCGCGGCCCCAAGCTGGGCCCGTTCGCGTGCCAGCGCTGCCACAGCATCCGCCCGTGCGCGATCGGCTTCCGCGCGGGCCTGCGCCAGTTGGGTGTTGCGGTCGGCCTCGGCGTCCTGGTGCGCGGCGGCGCGCAGGCGGTCGGCTTCGTCGCCAAGACCCTCGCGCTGGCGGATGATCTCAGTTGCCTCCGCCTGCGCCTTGGCCCGCGTGGTTTCGGCGTCGGCCAACAGCGCCTCGGTCGCCTGGCGGCGCTGCACCACGATCGCCGCGACCGGGCGGAACAGGAAGTGCGCCAGCAGCCAGACGAGAACCAGGACATTGATCGCCTGCAGCCCGAGCGTCCACAGGTCGATATGCATGGGTCAGTGCACGAACGGATTGGCGAACAGCAGCAGCAGCGCGATGACCAGGCAATAGATCGCCATCGTTTCGATCATCGCCAGGCCGACGAACAGCGTGCGCGACAGCGTCGCCGCGGCTTCCGGCTGGCGGGCGATGGCATCCATCGCCGCGGCCACCGCGCGCCCCTCGCCCAGGGCCGGGCCGATGGCGCCGAACGACACCGCCAGCGCGGCGCCGATGATGGAGACGAGCTCGATCAGATTCATGACGGGGCCTCCGGCGTTGTTTCCTGGTCCTCGCCGATCGCGCCACCGATGAACACCAGGGCGAGGATACTGAAGATGTAGGCCTGCACGGCGCCGGTCAGCAGCTCCAGCGCCATCAGCGGCACCGGCACCAGCAGGCCGGCGAGCGACAGCACGATGCCGATGACGAACACGCCGCTCATCACGTTGCCGAACAGACGCACCAGCAAGGAGAAGGTGCGGGTGAATGTCTCGACGAGGTTGAGCGGGGCCATGATGAGGGTGGGCCGCGCGAAACCGCGCAGGTAGCCAAGCAGGCCGCGGGCGCGGATGCCGAACCACGCCATCGAAACGAAGACGATCAGCGCCAGGGCGGCGTCGGTTTCCAGATGCGCCGTGGGCGGTTCGACGCCGGGGATCATCGACGACCAGTTGGCGGTGAGGATGAACAGCAGCAGCGTGCCGATCAGCGGCAGGAACGGCTCGGGCGCGGCGCGCAGCGTGTCGCGGATTTGCGCGGCGATGGCGTTGACCACCAGCTCCAGCACGGCCTGTGCGGTGGTGGGACGCAACGCGAGGTGGCGCGTCAGCAGCCAGCTTCCGCCGGCGAGGAAAGCCATGATGCCCCAGGTGGTGACCACCGGCGCGGTGATCGGCACCGGCCCGAGGGTGAAGATGACGGGCATGGTCAGCGGGGATTCGGTCATGGCGCGGTTTCCTCCGCGCCACGCCGTGTAATTGGCGGGCAAGGTTGCCGCGCGAACGATGTCATGACGAAACGGGCGATGATCACGCCGAGCGCCGTGAGCAGCAGCGGCAGCGCGCCGTGCCAGGCCGCGAGGACCAGCACTCCGGCCAATGCCGCCAGGCGCACGAGTTGCACGCCGATTGCGCGCAACGCGCCACCGGCGATGAACAGCCGCGTGTTCCAGCGCAGCAGGTGGAAATGCAGCAGGCCGGCGGCGATGCCGAGGGCGAAGTAACCGGTGTCGAGCAGCGCGCTCATCGTGTGTGCATCCAGCGCCAGGCCGACCAGCAGCCCAGCACGAGGCCAAGCAGCAGCAGCGGCGCGGTCCAAAAAATCCCGGTACCGAAATGGCGATCCACCCAGCGGCCGAGGAACGTGCCGAGCAGGGTCGGCAGCACGATGGTCCAGCCGAGGATGCCGATTTGCGCCACCTGGCGCGCGAAGGAGGGTTCGCCTTCGCGCAACCAGCGCCAATGCCGTTCGCGGCGCCGGCGGACCGAGCGCAGCATGCCGTCGCCCTCCTCGGTCATGACGTCAGCTCCGGGCCGGCCGGGCGCAGGGCGGCGATGATCTGGCGGATCGCCGCCATGTGCAGGCGCGTGGCGGCGACGCGCTCGGTGCGCTCGGTCTCCAGGTCGGCGCGGAAGCGGGCGAGCACGACGTGTTCGAGCTGGTCGAGGTTGTCGCCGAGCTGGGCCTGGCGGGTGGCGATGGCGACCTCCTTGCCGCCGCGCACCGACAGCACGCCGCGGCGCACCGCGCAGTAGCCGAGCCGCCCGCCGGCGTGGCGCCATTGCACCACCGAGACGGTCAGCGCGGTCAGCAGGTCGGCGTGGCGATCGAGGATGCCGAAGCTGCCGCTGGCGTCCTCGGCGCGGACCGAGACGATGTCGGCGTGGTCCGCCACGACGGAGGTGGGATCGGTGATCAGCAGGCGCATGGGTGGGGCCTGTGGGGAGGCGCTGCTTCGCTCCCCCTTCCCTTGAGGACTTGGGCCGCGCAGCGGACCAAGGGTAGGGGGAGGGGTTGGTGCCAGGGTCGGCCCGAAGCCTCGTGCCCCGGCCCCCCTCCCCCCGCCCTTGGTCCGCTGCGCGGCCCAAGCCCGCAAGGGGAGGGGGAGAAGACTTGCATCATCATGCCGCCGCCCTCGCCTGCTCGCGCGACCGCGCTTCGGCCAGATCGCCAATCAGGTACAGCGAACTTTCCGCCCACTCGTCCGCCTCGCCATCCAGGATGGCGCGGCAACCGGCCAGCGTATCGGCCAGCGTCACCGAACGTCCCGGATGCCCGGTGAACGCCTCCGTCACCTCGAACGGCTGGGTCAGGAACCGTTGCAGGCGCCGTGCGCGGGCGACGATCCGCCGATCCTCCGCGCCCAGCTCCTCGACGCCGAGCAGCGCGATCACATCCTGCAATTCCTTGTAGCGGGCGATCGCCTCGCGCACCCGTTCCGCCAGCGCGTAGTGCGCCTCGCCCACCACCGTCGCGTCGAGCAGGATCGACGATGACGCCAGCGGATCGATCGCCGGATACATCCCCTCCGCCGCCATGCCGCGCGACAGCACGATGGCGCTGTCCAGATGGGCCGAGATCGCGGTCACCGCCGGGTCGGTGAAGTCATCCGCCGGCACATACACCGCCTCGATCGCGGTGACCGCCGCGCCGGCGACCGAGGCGATCCGCTCCTGCAAGGCCGCCACCTCGGTGGCCAGGGTCGGCTGGTAGCCGACGCGCGACGGCAGCCGCCCGAGCAGGCCCGACACCTCGCTGCCCGCCTGGACGAAGCGGAACACGTTGTCCATCAGCAACAGCACGTCCTGGTGGCGCGCGTCGCGGAAATACTCGGCGATGGTCAACGCCGACAGCCCGACGCGCCAGCGGGCGCCCGGCGGCTCGTTCATCTGGCCGAAGATCAGCACGGTGCGCCCTAGCACGCCGGACTCGCGCATGTCGGTCAGCAGCTCATGCCCCTCGCGCGAGCGCTCGCCGATGCCGGCGAACACCGAGATCCCCCGGTAGCGCTGCACCATCGCGTGGATCAGCTCCATCACCAGCACGGTCTTGCCGACCCCGGCGCCGCCGAACATCGCCGCCTTGCCGCCGCGCGCCAGCGGGCACAGCAGGTCGAGCACCTTGATCCCGGTCTCGAACACGGTGCGCGCGGCGGTCTGCGCGGCGAGCGGCGGCGCGGCGCGATGGATCGGCCAGCGCGGCGTGTCCGCCGCCAGCGCCGGGCCGCGATCGCGCACCGCGCCCATCACATCGAGCAACCGGCCCAGCACCGCGTCGCCAACCGGCACGGTGATCGGTCCCCCAGTCGCGTGCACCGCCACGCCGCGCGCCAGACCGGCGGTGTCCTGCAACGCGATCGCCCGCACCGTCCGCGCGTCCAGATGGCTCTGCACCTCCGCGTTCAACGGCGTTGCGCGATCCCAGAGCACCAGCAGCGCCGTCTCGATCGCCGGCAGTGCCGCGGTCTCGAAGGCCACGTCCAACACGGCGCCACGCACCGCGACGACGCGGCCCTCTGGTCCAGAACGGGCCGGTTCAGCGCGGGCCGGTTCAGAGCGGGCTGGACAGGGCATCCGGCGAGCGCGCGATGGCACGCACCAGGTCGGCGCGTGCGACAATACCAACCACCTTGCCGTCGCGCAGCACCGGCACGCGCTTGATCCGGTGGCGCATCATCAGATCGGCGATCTCCTGCGCCGAAGCGCGCTCCGTGACGCTGACCACCGGCGTGGTCATCAGATCCTTGGCGCGCCGCTGATCTTCCCGCACGTAGTTGAGGAATTCCGGCGCCAGCTCGGTGCCCTCGGCGAGCATGCGCAGCCACCAGGCCCGCCGTGTCACGGTCTCGGTGGCGAAGGGGCGCATCAGATCGCCCTCGCTCAGCATGCCCAGCAGCGTGCCGTCGGCGTCGCACACCGGCACCGCGCTGATCTGGTTGGCGGCGAGCAACCGCGCCACCTTCGCCACCGTATCGTCGGGCAAGGCGGTGACAACGTGGGTTGTCATGATGCTGGCGGCATCGATCGACATGGGCAGCCCCCTTTTGGCGTTCCAACCGGCGCCGCAGCACCGCACGTCCCGGGGATGGCCGCATTGATTCACGTCAACCGGCAGGCCCGCCCGCCACCGAGGCGTCGATCCGCGCGATCAATTCGCCGGGAAGTGGGCCGGCCGCGGCGGCCGCGACGCACTCGGCCAGTTCCTGACGGTTTTTCACCCCGAGGACCAGCGTGTCGATGTCGAGCGACAGGGCGTAGCGATGGGCGATCACCGCGGGGTTGGCGCCGAGCTCGGCGCACAGGCGGCGGAAGCCGGCGGCGCGGGCGTAGTCCAGCACCTCCGGGTGGTCCGCCGGCAGCTCGCGGTCGATCGCGGCGGTCAGCGCGCCGGCCTGCACGGCCCGGATCCCCATCACGCCGACGCCGTTGGCCCGCGCCGCGGCGATGACCGCGCGCGGCTTGGCCGGGCCGTCGAAGAATTTCAGGCCGCCGGGCGAGTCCAGCAGGTTGGCGATGCACTGCACGGCGGCCGGCGCCGGGCGCTCGCCGAGCAGGCGGATGATGGTGTCGGGATGGCCGATGCCGGTCAGGCCCCAGGCGCCGATCAATCCTTCGGCGACGAAACGTTCGAACAGCGGGCGGACCTGCGTCGGCGAACAACGGCGTACGGCGTCATGCGCGCGGCGGCGTCGCCCGGGCGCGCGGGCGATGAAGGCCGCATCCGGCACCACGTTGGAGTGCAGGAAGAACACATCGAGCTTCGACAGGCGCAGCCGTTGCAGGCTGGTTTCGATCGAGCGGCGCAGGATTGTTTCGATCGCGGCCGGCGGCAGATTGCCCAGGTTGCACTTGCTGGTAACGCGGACCCCGGCGGGCAGCTTGCCGTCGAAGGCGGCGCCGACCACATCCTCGGCCTTGCCGTCGCCGTAGCGTGGCGCCAGGTCCAGCAGCGTAATGCCGGCGGCGACGGCGGCGTGCACGGTGGCGACGCATTCCTCGAACGTCGTCTTGCCCCACAGCATACCGAGGCCGCCGCCGCCCAGCGTCAGGATGGAGACGGGGGGCAGTGTGCCGAATGCGTGGGATTGCATGACGGACCTCCTGGGTTGCCGCGGTCAGAGCGCGTTCGTCGTGATTGGCAGCGTGGCGCCAACCGTACACCTCCGATGAAAACTCCGCCATTTTCATCCCCGGTGGCGCATCACGGCCGATGCGGGGCATCTCGCTCCCGCCGGTGTGCCGCGGGATTTAGCGATATCTGAGTTTGATCGTCGAATTGACCGGCCGGTCCGATGCGCATTCGTTCGTCAGCAAGCAAGGAAGCTAAGGATTCACCACAGAGGCACAGAGACACGGAGAAACGAGTTGGTGTGCTTCGCGCGCTGTCTGCACCGACGCCGGCACGACGCGTCCCAGGTTCTTGCTTCTCGGTGCCTCTGTGCCTCTGTGGTGAAACCTTAGCTTCCTTGCTTGCTGACGAACGAACGCGGGGCGGCACCAGGTGCGCGTTGCCTTGAAAGTCCCGCCGTTTTCATCCGCGGTGGCGGAGCATGGCCGATGCACCACCGGGGCGGATGGTTTTGCCCGATGACGCCGTGATTTTGGGTGAACCTTCTATTTTCGTGGCGGCTCGCGGCGCGCCGCGACCTGGCTGAGAGTCGTGCCGCCGCGGCAGTCCGGTCTACACTGCCCGGCATGAGCCCCATTCTAGCCGACCTGCTCCCGATCGGCCTCGATCCCGCCGACCCGCGCGGCTACGGCGCGATCGCGCGGGCGGCGGCTGCGTTGGCCGAGCGCAGCGGTCGGTTGGACCAGGCCGGCGCCTGGACCGGCCGGCAGGTGGCGGCGCGGTTCTTCCTGATCGGCTTCGGCGATGCGACCCAGCGCGCCAAGCTGCTGCCGCGCCTGGTGCGCGGCGATGCGTTGCTGGCCGTGGCGATCTCCGAGCCGGGCGTCGGTGCGCATCCGAAGCATCTGACCACGCGCGCGGAGCCCGACGGCGATGGCGTGCGGATCACCGGGCGCAAGGCCTGGGTCAGCAACGGACTTGATGCCTCGCACTTCGTCGTGCTGGCGATCAGCGCGATCGACGGCGCGCGCAAGCGCTACAGCGCTTTCCTGCTGCCGCGGGAAACGCCGGGCCTGACGCTGCGCCCGATGCCGGGGATGGACGGCACGAACCACTGCCTGCTGGACCTCGATGCCTGCCGGGTGCCGCGCGCGGCGCTGCTCGGCCCGGCCGATCGTGCCTACGAAACGATGGCGCTGCCGTTCCGCGATGTGGAGGACGCGGTCGGGCTGGCGAAGCTCGGCGGGGCGTTCCGCCACCTGCTGGCCCGGCTCGCCACCGGCGAGGCAACGCCGGAGGCCGATGTGTCGCTCGGCGGGCTGGCGGCGCTGACCGCGGTGCTGGCGGGTGGGGCCGCGGCGGTCGCCGATGCGCTCGACGCCGAGCGGTTGGCCGACGAAAGCGCCCGCCTGGTCGGGCTGCGGCTGCTGAGCGCCGAGCTGTTGCAGCGCGTGCGCGCGCATCGCCAGGCGCACGGGCCGCCAAGCGATGACGTCGTGGACCGGCTGTTGGCGGATCTCGACCTGTCGCTGTCCGTCGCGCGCGGCCCGCGGCAGACGCGCCAGGCAAGGCTGGGGGAAGCGCTACGCGGATGAGGCGTGCAACACCGCTTCGGTCGCCGCGGTCGGACGGAACGTGGTGCACCCCTTCAGCCCCTTGTCGTAGGCCAGCCGATAGACATCGGCGAAGCGTTCGAACGGGCACGCCGGCGGGATGTGGATCGTCTTCGAGATCGCGTTGTCCACGTAGGGCTGCACCGCCGCCTGCATATCGAGGTGCGCCGCGATGTCGAGGTCGGCGGCCGTCACCGCGGTTGGCGGCGCACCGTCGGTGCGGCCGGTCTGCTGGCGCCACAGGCGCACGGCGTGGTCGGTCAGGTGGAAGCTCTGCGGCCGGCCGTTGCGATCCAGCACGGTGCGGCGCTGGTCGGGCGCGAAGATCGGTTCGATCCCGGACGAGACGTCGCCGGCCAGCAGGCTGATCGTGCCGGCCGGCGCGATCGCGGTCAGATGGCTGTTGCGGATGCCGTCGCGGGCGATGGCGTCGCGGATGTCGCCCGGCAGCGCCGCGACGAAGGGGCCAGCCAAATAGCGGTCGCGCTCGAACGCGGGAAACGCCGCCTTGGCGCGCGCCAAGGCGATCGAGGTGCGATACGCGACATCGCGGATCGTGCGCATCGTCTCGGCGGCGAATGCCACCGCGGCGTCGCTGTCGTAGCGCAGCCCCAGCATGACCAGCGCGTCCGCCAGCCCGGTGATGCCGAGGCCGATGCGGCGCGCCTGGCGTGCCGCAAGCAGCTGCCGGCGCAGCGGGAAGCGCGAGATATCGATCACGTTGTCCAGCAGACGCACCGCGTCGGGAACGATCTCCAGCAGCCGGTCGCGATCCAGCCGGGCGTGCGGGGTGAAGGGGGCATCGATCAGCCGCGTCAGGTTGATCGAGCCGAGGTCGCAGGCGCCGTACGGCGGCAACGGCACCTCGCCGCACGGGTTGGTGGCGGTGATATGCTCGCGGTACCAAAGATTGTTCAGCCGGTTGATCCGATCGATGAACAGCACGCCGGGTTCGCCATGCACGTAGCTGGCGCGCAGCAGGCGGTCCCACAGAAGCCGCGCCGGCACCGATCGCACCGTGTGGCCGAGCGGAAACGCCAAGGCCCATTCGGCATCCGCGGCCAGCGCCTGCATGAAGGCGTCGCTGACCTGCACCGACAGGTTGAAATGGCGCAGCCGCCCGGCGCGCTGCTTGGCGGTGATGAACGCATCGATATCGGGATGATCGATGCGCAGTGTCGCCATCATCGCCCCGCGCCGCGCCCCGGTGGACTGGATGGTGGCGCACATCGCGTCCCACACGTCCATGAACGACACCGGGCCGGAGGCGACGCCGACGCTGCCATGGGCCGGCGTGCCGTGCGGGCGCAAGGTGGAGAAGTCGTAGCCCACGCCGCCGCCCTGCTGCATCGTCAGCGCACCCTCGCGCAGCGCGCGGAAGATGCCGTCGATCGAATCCTCGATCGGGCCCATGACGAAGCAGTTGAACAGGCTGACGTGCGATCCGGTGCCGGAGCCGGCCTGGATGCGCCCCCCGGGCAGGAAACGGAAATCCCGCAACAGCGCGGCGAAGCGGCCACGCCACGCGGCGCGATCGGTCGGCTCGGCGCGCGCGACGGTCGCGGCGATGCGCCGCCAGGTGTCCTCGATCGACGCCTCGTGCGCGCCGTCGCGGTAGCGCTGGTCCCAGATGTGGCGCGCGATCGGGGTGTCGAGCGCGTCGGCCAAGTCTAGCGGGCCTCCACCGCCTTCACGTGCGCCTTCACCTCGCCGCGCAGCACGCGCAGATGATCCTCGAGCTGGCGGCGCGCCGCATCGAAGGCGTCGCGCACCGCGACATGGGCATCCTCATGCGGGTAATGCGCCCCCGGCTCGCGCTGCACCACGATGGTGCGCCCGGGCAGTGCCAGGTCGACACGGACATGGAACAGCTTGCCCTGGCTTGGATGGCGATGCTGCATCTCCAGCACCACGTCGCATGCGGTGATGCGGTCGCACAGGTGTTCCAGCTCGGCGACCCGCGCGCGAATGCGCCGCTCCAGCGCCTCGGATGCGTCCATGTTGCGAAAGGCGATGCGCAGCTCGTGTTGCATGGCCGGTTCCTCGTCGTTATCGAATGATCAGGCTTACAATTCGCCGTCCGGGGTCATCGCGTGCACCGTCGGCGGCAGCAGGCGGCACAGCCGCTCCAGCAGCTCGGCCGACGGCATGCCGGCGAGGGTCGCCATGTCCTGCACGCGCTCCTCGCCCAGCACGCGGCGCAGTTCGTCGGGGTGGATCGGCAGGTTCGCGCCATGGCCGATCCAGGACGCCATGATGGGCGCCAGGCCCGCCTGGGTGAAACGCTCGACGAGGTCCGGCAATGTGCCGCGTTCGCCGCCCAGCAGTTCCTCCAGCACCTGGCCGAGCGGCGTGATCGCGTGCTCCTCGGCGTGGTGGCGCAGGTCGTCGATGACTTCGTGCAGCAACCGCATCGTTGGTCTCCCGTGGCGACAGGCTGGCACCCTGGTACAAGGGGTGGCATTGACCTGGGTCAACCCCCAGATAGCCTGAGCCGGGGACCAAAGGAGGGACGAGCGATGGACGACACGATGGCGGCCGGCGCGGTGTGCGGCCCTGACGGCTGCGAGGTGCCGAACGGGGAAGCGGGGGCGGTGGCAGGGAGCGGCGCGGCGACGGCCTCCGCCAAGCAGCCGGCGGCGCAGCAGGCGGTCGGCACGCGCATCGACATCGTTTCCGACGCGATCTGCCCGTGGTGCTACATCGGCAAGCGCAACCTGGAAGCCGCGCTGGCCGAGCTGGCGGCCGAGGGGCTGCATTTCTCGGTGCATTGGAACCCATTCCAGCTCAATCCCGACATGCCGAAGGAGGGCGTCGCGCGCGCCGCCTATCGCGCCACCAAGTTCGGCAGCGCCGAGCGGGCGCGGGAGATCGATGCGCGGGTCGGCGGCGCGGCGGCAGCGGCCGGCCTGGCGTTTCGCCAGGACCTGATGCTGCGCACGCCCAACACCATCGACGCGCACCGGCTGATCTGGTTCGCCGGGCGGCAGGATGGACATGAACAGGACCGGCAGGACGCCGTGATGGAAGCGGTGTTCCGCGCCTACTTCATCGAAGGCCAGGATATCGGCGAGACCGCGGTGCTGGCCGACTGCGCCGCCGCGGCGGGGCTGGACCGCGCCACGGTGGCCGCGTTCCTGGCCAGCGGCGTCGCGGCGGCGGAGATGCGCGCGGCCGACCAGGCGGCGCGCGAGGCCGGGGTGAACGGCGTGCCGTCGTTCTTCCTGGACGGCTACAGCCTGTTCTCCGGTGCCATGCCGGCGGCGCAGATGGCCGACGGGTTCCGCCGCGGCCGGCAGGTTCTGGAGCAACGGCAGGCATAGGATCGCAGGTCCGTCGTCGTCCCCGGTGCGCGCATGAACCCGGCGGTGGAAACCGAACTGGTCGCCCACCGGACCTGCGGCGCGTGCAACGTCTGTTGCGTTTCCCTGACGATCGACAACCCGGAGTTGCAGAAGCCGCAGGGTTATCGCTGCCGGCACGCCAAGCGCGACAACAGTTGCGCGATCTACCCATCGCGGCCGCACACCTGCCGGACCTTCTATTGCGGGTGGCGGTATCTGAAGTGGATCCGCGAACCGCTTCGGCCGGACCAGTCGGGCGTGCTGGTCCGGCTGCGCGGCGAAATATCGCAGGCCGACGGGACCAAGCAGCTGGGCGTCGAGTTCACGCTGCTGAACGGCGCCGCGCTGAAGGCGGAGGGGCTGGCGGAGTCGATCGCCGCGGCGGTGGCGGCGGACGTGCCGGTGTTTCTGGCGATCCCCGGACCGCCCGGCTACACCTCCTCCCAGGCGCGGATCAACGAGGTGCTGTACGACGCCGTCTGCACCATGGACAAGGCGGCCGTGCTGCGCATCCTCGGGGAGTTGCGCGCCAAGGGCCGGCACGGCGACCGTCGGCGCATCGTGCTGTCCCAGCGCGCGGACGGTGCGGCAGGCTGACGCCATCCGGCAATTCACGGTTTGGCTGATCCGGGCAGCCTCTCTCGGTCATGGCCGGGGTGACGCGCGGTCATGTTGCAAGCCCGGGACGACGCAACCAAGATGACCGCGTTCGGCAGCAAAATTCACTCCCGACCTGGGCATTGGCAGCAGAGAATTTGCCACCCTTTCCCCCGCCCGTCCGGTCGGTATAGTCCGGCCCGATCAGGGACGGGAGCGCGTGACATGACCTCAAAGCATCCGGAAACGCTGGTGTTGCACGCCGGCTGGCGGCGCGACCCCGCGACCAACGCGGTCGCGGTGCCGATCTACCAGACCACGTCGTTCCAGTTCGACAGCGCCGCGCACGCCGCCAACCTGTTCGGCCTGAAGGAACTCGGCAACATCTACACCCGCATCATGAACCCGACGACCGACGTGCTGGAAAAGCGCGTCGCGGCGATGGAGGGCGGGGTGGCGGCGCTGGGGCTGGCGTCGGGCCAGTCGGCCAGCGCCTTCGCGGTGCTGAACCTGGCGCGCGCCGGCGACAACATCGTGAGCTCCACCGACCTGTACGGCGGCACCTGGAACCTGTTCGCCAACACGCTGAAGGACCAGGGCATCGAGGCGCGCTTCGTCGATCCGGCCGACCCGGAGGCGTTCGCCCGCGCCACCGACGACCGCACCCGCGCCTACTATGCGGAGACGCTGCCCAACCCCAAGCTGATCCCCTTCCCGATCGCCGAGGTCGCCGCGATCGGGCGCAAATTCGGCATCCCGCTGATCATGGACAACACCGCGGCGCCGATCCTGGTGCGTCCGTTCGACCACGGCGCGGCCGTGGTGATGTATTCGACGACGAAATATATCGGCGGGCACGGCACTTCGATCGGCGGCATCGTGGTGGATGGCGGCAATTTCGACTGGGAGGCGCATCCCGCCCGCCAGCCGGCGCTGAACACGCCCGATCCCAGCTACCACGGCGCGGTGTGGAGCCAGGCGGTGAAGCCGCTGGGACCGATCGCCTACATCCTGAAGATGCGCGTCACCCTGCTGCGCGACCTCGGCGCGGCGATGAGCCCGTTCAACGCGTTCCTGTTCCTGCAGGGGCTGGAGACGCTGCCGCTGCGCATCCGCGAACACAGCCGCAACGCGCGCGCGGTGGCCGACTTCCTGGCGTCGCGCAAGGAGGTCACGCGGGTGATCCATCCGGCGCACCACACCGGCCCGGCGGCGGAACGGACCGCGCAATACCTGCCGCACGGCCAGGGCGGGCTGGTCGGCTTCGAGATCACCGGCGGAACGGAGGCGGGGCGCCGGTTCATCGACGCGCTGCAATTGTTCTACCACGTGGCGAATATCGGCGACGCGCGCAGCCTGGCGATCCATCCGGCCAGCACCACGCACTCGCAATTGACCGAGGCGGAGCAGCTGGCGACTGGGGTGACGCCGGGCTATGTGCGGCTGTCGGTCGGGTTGGAACACATCGATGATATCATTGCCGACCTGTCGCAAGCGCTGGCGGCGGCGGCGGCGGGGTAGCGCCGGCGGCGAGACAATTGCCGCGGTTTGGCGCGACGAGGCCAGGTGCGAGAGGCGGAATGCGCTGCGCTGTTCCGCCCTACCGTCGGGCGACCGTCGGGCGGAACCGTAGGGCGGAACAGCGTAGCGCATTCCGCCATCCAGGCCGTGGCGGGGTCGCTCAGGCCGCGCGCTCGACCGTATCGTCGATGATCCGTTGCAATCCCGCGACGAGACCAGCCGAGGCACGATACAGCGGCACGTGGCCGCGCAGCAGGATTTGCGCGCTGCGCTTGTAGGCGGCCTTGCGCACCAGCAGCGCTTCGCCGCCGCGACGCGCCTCGACCGTGGCGGCCAGGATGCCGGCCGGGTTCTCGATGTCGACGCAGGTCTCGGCGAACGCATCGCCCGGCAGGACCAGACCGCGCGCCTGGCCGTGCGCGACCGAACCCTCGATCAGCGACGCCGCGGCCAGGCAGCAGCCACCCGTCACCGCCATCGAGCCATGCGCCGCCTGCGGGGTGAAGTAGCGCACACTGATATGCCCCGCCCCCTGCGGCGGCCCGACAATGCAGACCTTCGGCACGGTCTCGCTGTGCGCGAGCTGTTCGGCGGTCATTTTTGTGCCGTCACGATTGGCCAGGCCCATCGCCAGCCCGGCGGCCACCCAGACCTCGCGCAACGCCGCCTTGAAGTCCGGGTCGGCATCCAGCGCCGCGGGCGGCTCGGTCGCGGTCTTGCCGAAATCGGCGGCACGCGCGATCACCATCGGCACCGCAACATCGACGCAGGACACGTCGTATCCGCCAACCCGGTCGAGCACCCGCCCGGTCGGCAGCAGCCGGCCGGTCTTGGCGCCGGCGGGATCGTGCAGGAACAGATCGACGCCGGGAAATTCGCCGTCCACGCCAGGGATCTCGGCGGCGACGACGGCCCCGTGCGCCGCCATACGCAGGCGCGCCCCGGCGATGATGCCGGTGTTGGTGTTACGGATCTGGATCTCGAACCGCTCGGGCTCGAACCGCCCGGGCGCTTGCCTCGCCGCCAGGCCGGTGTCGAGCGCCCATAACGGCAGGGCAGCGGACATGTTGCCGCAGTTCACGCTCCAGTCGATCGCCGCCTTGTCGGCCGCCAGCTGGGCGAGCGTGCTGACCAGCCGCACCCCACCGTCGCCATCGGGCTCAAGGTCGGCGAAGAACACCTTGTTGGAGGTCGGCGCCCCGCGGCCGAGACCGGTGATCTGCCGGTTGCCGCGCCGCTCCCCGGCCAGCGGCAGGCCCATCAGATGCCGCAGCAACTCCTCGCGCAGCACGCGATCGGCGGGCGCGTAGCGCTCCCAGATCACCAGGCCGGTGGAGGTGCCGCCGCGCATGTGGTGCAGCGGGAACTCGATGGTGCCGCCGCGCCGGCGCGGCGCCAGCTCCGGCAGGGCGGGAAGACGCTCGAGCGACATGACGGGACCTCAATTCTGCGCCAAAAATCGGGGATACCCCCACCCAGGCCATATCACTGGATGCCGCCACGCTGCGCAACCTCAGCCTGGTCGCGGGAAGCACGGCCGCGGGGGCCGAGGCAGCGCCCCGGCTTGGCTTCCCCGACCGAGCGCCGTCCCCGGCCGCCCGCGATCATTGACGGCGGGTAACGCTTGGATCACAAATTTCTCATAATCCGGGACGGAAGCGCAATTACCGGGAAACCGGCGTTGTCACGCAGCGTTTGGCGTGCCATGCGGCGGGCAATGACAGAAGGGATGATCCCCATCGTCCGGAGCATGGCCAAACACCTGCGACGCTTCGCGGTTCCCGCGCTGGCCCTGGTGATCTGTGTTCTGCTGCTGGTTGCGGCGCAGGACCTGACCAAGACGCTCGACTACCACGCGGTGATCAAGACGCTGCGGCGGTTGCCGCCCCACCTGCTGGTCGGGTCGCTGCTCGCCACCGGGCTGAGCTACCTGGCGCTGGTCGGGCGCGACGCCGCGGGGCTGCGGGCGATTGGTGCCAGGGTGCCCGCGCCGTTGCTGTGGGTTGGCGGCGTGGCGGGCTCGGCGCTCGGCAACGCCGTCGGCTTCGGCGCGCTGACCGGCGGCGCGGTGCGCTACCGGGTCTACGGCGCGGCAGGCCTCGGCGCCGGGCAGGTGGCGCGGCTCACCGTGCTGACCAGTTCCACCTTCGCATTCGCCCTGGTGGTGATGAGCGGGTTCGGCCTGGTCGGTGCGGCGTCCTCGATCGGCCGGCTGCTCGATGTGCCGCCGGCGGCGCTGCTGGCGGGCGGCGTGGCGGTGCTGGCTTGCTGCGCGGCGCTGATCGCGTGGAGCCGGCCGGGGCGCCCGGCGCTGCGGATCGGCGGGGTCGGTTTCGAGATTCCCGGGCGCGGCGCGCTGCTGGCGCAGCTGGTGCTGGTCGGCATCGACGTGGCCGGCGCGGCGCTGGCGCTGTTCGTGCTGCTGCCGGCCGGGGTGCTGGCGGGGGTGCACATCGGCTTCGGCAGCTTCCTGGCGGTCTATACGATCGCGCTGCTGCTGGGGGTGATCGGCCACACGCCGGGCGGGCTCGGCGTGTTCGAGGCGGCGATCGTCTTCGCATTGGGCGGGACCGTTCCGACCACGGCGGCGATCGCCGCGCTGCTGGCCTACCGGACGATCTACTTCGTCCTGCCGCTGCTGCTGTCGGGCGGCCTGCTCGCCGCCTTCGAGGTACGCGCCATCGCCGCCCGCCTCGCCCCCGCGCCGCGCGTGGCGCAGCTCACGCCGATGTTTATCGGCGTCATCACCTTCGCGATCGGCATCATGCTGCTGGTCTCCGGCGCCACGCCGGCGTTCGGCAAGCGCCTGGCGGTGCTGCAGATGACGCTGCCGCTGTGGGCGGTGGAAAGCGCGCAGCTGCTGGGCAGCGTGCTGGGGGCGATGCTGCTGTTCGTGGCCCGCGGCCTGCTGCGCCGGCTCGACGCGGCGTGGTGGCTGGCCACGGCGATCGCGCTGGTCAGCCTGGGCCTGTCGCTGGCCAAGGGGCTGGCCTTCGACGAGGCCGGGGTGCTGGTGTTCCTGCTGGTGCTGCTGGCGGCGACGCGGCCGCGGTTCGACCGGCCGACCTCGTTGTTCCAGGAGCCGTTCACGCTGGGCTGGCTGACCTCGATCGGCGTCGTGCTGCTGGCGGTGTTCTGGGTGTTCTTCTTCGCGTTCCGCGACGTGCCGTACAGCCATGACATGTGGTGGCAGTTCGCGTTCGACGAGCGGGCCTCGCGCGCGTTGCGCGCCACGGTCGGCGCGGCGCTGTTCGCCGGCGCGGTGGCGCTGTGGCAGTTGCTGCGCCCCGCCTCCGGGCGGCTGACGCTGCCGACGGCGGAGGAGCTGCGCACCGCGGCACTGATCGTGCGCGCGCAGGAGCGCAGCGACGCGATGCTGGCGATGATGGGCGACAAGAGCTTGGTGTTCTCGCCCACCCGCCAGGCGTTCCTGATGTATGCCAAGCGCGGGCGGAGCTGGGTCGCGCTGCACGACCCGGTCGGTCCGCGCGCGGAATGGCCGGGCTTGATCGCGCAGTTCGTGGCGCTGGCGCATGCGCATGGCGGGCGCGCCGCCTTCTACCAGGTGCGGCCGGAGGCGCTGCCGCTGTATCTCGACGCCGGGCTCAAGCTGATGAAGCTGGGCGAGGAGGCGTGCATCGGCCTCGATGGGTTCGGGCTGGAGGGACCGCGGCGCACCAACCTGCGCTACGCGCTGAAACGCGGCGAGCGCGACGGGCTCGGCACCGAGGTGTTCGGCCCGGCTGAGGTCCCTGCCCTGCTGGCGACGCTGCGGGCGATCTCCGATGCCTGGCTGCACGGCCACCACCGGGGCGAAAAGAGCTTCTCCGTCGCCGCGTTCGACGCCGCTTACCTGGCGGCGCAGTCGGTGATGCTGGTGCGCCAGAACGGCACGCCGGTGGCGTTCACCACCTTCATGACCACCGACCTGCACGCCGAGGCAACGGTCGGCGTGATGCGCCACGCCCCGGGGGCCTCGCCGTATGCGATGGAATACCTGTTCACCAAGCTGGCGCTGCACTTGAAGCAGGCCGGGTTCCACAGCCTCAGCCTGGGGATGGCGCCGCTGTCCGGGCTGACGCCGACGCCGCTGGCGGCGACCTGGCACCAGATCGGCCACCTGGTCTGGCGGTTCGGCGGACGGCTGTACAATTTCCGCGGGCTGCGGACGTTCAAGAACAAGTTCAACCCGGACTGGCAGCCGCGCTACCTGGCCGCCTCCGGCACGTTGGGACCGTTCCTGACCCTGGCGGACCTCGCCGTGCTGGCGGGCAACCGGTCATGAGCGGCAGCGGAGGGATGAACATGGGTCGCGCGCTTGGCTTGCTGGTCGCGCTGGTCGGGATGGTCGGCCTGACGCTCCCCGCGCGGGCCGAGGCGGTGGCGGGCGGGCGGTTCGGCGAGGTGCAGGTGGTCCGGCCCGCCGGGACGATGCGCGGCTTCGTGGTGCTGTATTCGGCGATGTCCGGCTGGAGCGCGGCGGACCAGCAGGCGGCCGAGCTGCTGGGCCGGCACGACATGCTGGTGGTGGGGGTCGATACCGCGCGCTACCTCGCCGGGCTGGCCGGCATCACCGAGACCTGCCGCCACCTGGTCGGCGATGCCGAGCAGATCAGCCACCAGTTGCAGCGCGAACAGCATGCGGACGCCTACTTCACGCCGATCCTGGCCGGCACCGGCGAGGGCGGCACGCTGGCCGAGCACGTGCTGTCGATGGCGGCGTCGAACACCATCGCCGGGGCGATCTCGATCGATCCGGCGGCGACGCTCGATCCGCGGTTCAACCCCTGCCCGCCCGACCCGACCATCCTGCACGATCCCGGCCTGCCCGGGTTCTGGGGCATCGGCACCACCGCCGCGTTGCCCGCCGCGATGGACGCGCTGGCGACGGCGCTGCGCGGGCTCGGCGCCAAGGTCGAGCTGCACGGCTTCGCGCCAGGCACCGCCGAGGGTGACATCGTGCTGGCCCTGGCCCAGCCGCATCTGGGCGCGCGCGCGCCGGACGAGACGAATGTCTCCGACCTGCCGCTGGTCGAGCTGCCGGCTGCGCAACAGACCAACATGCTCGCCGTGGTGATCTCCGGCGACGGCGGCTGGCGCGATCTGGACCAGACCATCGCGCGCGACCTGCGCGAGCGGGGCGTCTCCGTCGTCGGCATCGACAGCCTGCGGTATTTCTGGCACCGCAAGAGCCCGGCGCAGACGGCGCACGACGTGGCGCGGGTGATCGACACCTACACGCGGCGCTGGCACGCCAGGAGCGTGGCGCTGATCGGCTATTCGTTCGGTGCCGACGTGCTGCCGTTCGCCTACAACCGCCTGCCGGAGCCGACGCGCAACAAGGTGACGATGCTGACGCTGCTGGGGTTCGCGCCGGCGGCGGATTTCGAGATCCGGGTGGGCGGCTGGCTGGGATTGCCGCCGAGCGCCAAGGCGCTGCCGGTGCGCCCGGAGATGGCCAAGGTGCCGCCCGAGATGGTGCAGTGCTTCTACGGCGAGGGCGAGACGGACACGGTCTGCCCGGAGCTGAAGCAGACCGGCGTGGTGGTGATCCGCACCGGCGGGAGCCATCATTTCGGCCGCGACTACGGGCATCTGGCGCAGGTCATCCTGAACGGCTGGCTGCGGCGGATGACCAAGGGATAGGCCGCATTTCCCCGCTCCCGCGGGCGGGCGTGGGCCAGTCGCCATCGTGCCACGTTGCAGCGGTTCCGGCCGCGGCCAGCAGGTCTCATTTTGGCCGGATGACGTTGCCTCTCCGTCATGGCCGGGCCGGCCCGGAGCGGCCAGAATGAGACCTGCTGTAACCCTGCAAGGGTGCTATGTTGGTTCAAGAAACTCGATCAAGTGGGGCAGGTCCGATCTAAGGAGACCACAATGCCTAAAGTGACGCTTCCGATTGCCGCCGCAACAGCGGTCCTATCGCTCTGCGGAACCGCAGACGCCGCAAGCATGTGCGGCGGTCCCGGACAGCCGCCGTGCTCCGCCAGCAGCGCTGTGGCGAATGGCGGAACCCGCACCACTTCGACCGATCCCGGTGCGGCGGTGGGGTCGAAGTCAGCCGGCAGCACGATCGGCATCGGACAGATCGGCCGGGGAGGTCGGCCGTCGGCAACCACCCCAGACCCGAACGGTAACGCGGTGCACGATCCCTCGGCTTCGGTTACGCCAGCATCCCAGGCGCACCGTTTCGGGCCGCCGCCACACGGTACAAAGGGTGGGACGAACCCACCGCCGAGCATAAACGACAGCAAAAACATCAGCGACGGTGCGGCGAAGGGACAGGCGTCCGAATGAGCCGGTCGCCCGAAAACTGGACAGGTCGCCAAGCATCCGTCCGGAAGCAACCTATTGATTAGAAAGGTAGATTTCTGACGCCTGAGCGAAAGGCAGGGAGTTGCCTCAAAACATGCCGGCTTTCCGCTTCGGCGATCACTACAACTAACTGAAATCTTTTGATTTTCTCTCGGACGGACACTTGGGTTCGATAGGCCACATTCGAACCGACCCGCTACGCGTGCCGACCTCGTGGCCGATCCCGCCGACGCCCACGACGCACACGGCCTTCCCCTCCAGCAACAGCGGCCGGCAGGCGCGGTGGTCGAATCGGCCCGCCCGTCGATCGGCCACCGCCTGGTGCACACCCTTGGCGAACACGAGGATGCCGGCGTTCGCGTATTCCGCCATGGCCAGCGCGTTGCCCCGCGCGAGGGCGTTACCGCGACGTCGCTGGCCCACAGCTCGCCGAGGCGCAGATCGCTGGCCCCCCTCGGTCGCTGGTGGAACCACCGCAGCGGCGGCGCCGGCAGTTTGCCGCGAATTCCTCCCGTGCCGACTCGTGTCATTGATCTGGATCATGGCCCCCCGGCGCCCCGGTCGGTCAATAAGGTGGGCCGAATCCGACTAAGGACGCCCCAATGCAACTCGCCCCAGCCCTCGCCCTGCCATCCGCCGCCCTGCCGTGGACCAGCGTCGTGCGCCGGGACGGCACCATCGCCCCGTTCAACGCGGCGCGGATCCGCTACGCCATCGCGCGCGCCGGGAAGGCCAGCGGCGAGCTCGACGACACGGCGGCGGACGAGATCACGGCGGACGTGCTCGCCGCCCTGGTGAGCCGGTTCCCCGATCGCGCACCGCGCATCGAGGACATCCAGGACGAGGTCGAATGGGCGTTGATGCGGGCCGGGCAGTTCCGCACCGCCCGCGCCTACATCATCTACCGCGCCCAGCACACCAGGCTGCGCCAGGACCGGGGCGCCGTGGTCGATGCCGTCGCCTCGATCAACGAATATCTGGAACGGCAGGACTGGCGCGTCCAGGCCAACGCCAACCAGGGGTTTTCGCTCGGCGGGCTGATCCTCAACAGCGCCGGCAAGCTGATCGCCAACTACTGGCTGAACAGCGTCTATCCGCGAGGAGATCGGCACCGCGCATCGCGAGGGCGACATCCACATCCACGACCTCGACATGCTGTCCGGCTATTGCGCCGGCTGGTCGCTGCGCACCCTGCTGATGGAGGGGTTCAACGGCGTGACCGGCAAGGTGGATGCGGCGCCGCCGCAGCACCTGTCGAGCGCGATCGGCCAGATGGTGAATTTCCTCGGCACGCTGCAGAACGAATGGGCCGGCGCCCAGGCGTTCAGCTCGTTCGATACCTACCTGGCGCCGTATGTCCGCAAGGACCGGCTGTCGTATGCCGAGGTGCGGCAGAACATCCAGGAATTCATCTTCAACCTGAACGTGCCGTCGCGCTGGGGCAGCCAGCCGCCATTCACCAACGTAACGTTCGACTGGATCTGCCCCGACGATCTGCGCGAGCAGGTGCCGGTGATCGGCGGGCGCGAGATGGACTTCTGCTACGGCGAGTTGCAGCCCGAGATGGACGCGATCAACCGCGCCTATATCGAGGTGATGGGCGAGGGCGATGCCAAGGGGCGCATCTTCACCTTTCCGATCCCGACCTACAACATCACCGCGGATTTCCCCTGGCACTCGGAGAACGCCGAACTGCTGTTCGCGATGACGGCGAAATTCGGCCTGCCGTATTTCCAGAACTTCATCAATTCGGACCTGGAGCCGAACATGGTCCGCTCGATGTGCTGCCGGTTGCAGCTTGACCTGCGCGAGCTGCTGAAGCGCGGCAACGGGCTGTTCGGCTCGGCCGAGCAGACCGGCTCGCTCGGCGTCGTCACCATCAACTGCGCCCGGCTCGGTTATCTGTACAAGGGCGATGCGCCCGGGCTGTACGCGCGGCTCGACGCACTGCTGGACCTGGCGCGCAACAGCCTGGAGATCAAGCGCAAGGTGATCCAGCGCCACATGGACGACGGGCTGTTCCCGTTCACCAAGCGCTATCTCGGCACCCTGCGCAACCATTTCTCCACCGTGGGGGTGAACGGGATCAACGAGATGATCCGCAATTTCACCGACGATCGGGACGACATAACCACCGAGACGGGACATGGTTTCGCCTGCGGATTCCTCGACCACGTGCGCGCGCGCATCGTCGCGTTCCAGGAACAGACCGGGCATCTCTACAACCTGGAAGCGACGCCGGCCGAGGGCGCGACCTACCGGTTCGCGAAAGAAGACCGCAAGCGCTTCGCCGAAATCCTGCACGCCGGGACCGTGGAAAAGCCGTACTATACGAATTCGTCACAGCTTCCGGTGGGCTTCACCGACGACCCGTTCGCGGCGCTGGAACACCAGGAAGCCTTGCAGGCGAAATACACCGGCGGCACCGTGCTGCATCTCTATCTCGGCGAGCGCCTGCCGTCGGCCGCGGCCTGCCGCGAGCTGGTGCGCCGCGCGTTGTCGCGGTTCCGCCTGCCCTACGTCACGGTCACCCCGACCTTCTCGGTCTGCCCGACGCACGGCTATCTCGTCGGCGAGCATCGGTTCTGCCCGCTGTGCGACGAACAACGCCTCGCCGAGAAGCGGCGGCGGCAATGCGCCTGAACCCCACCATCCCACAGGAGACGCCCCATGCAGCAGACGGCACGCAAGCAGATCGCGGCGCAGGAAACCCTGGAGCCGCCCACCGCCGGCGCGGCCATCACCCTGGCCGATGACGAGCGCCAGCCGTGCGAGGTGTGGACGCGGGTGATGGGCTATCACCGCCCGGTCGCCTCGTTCAACATCGGCAAGCAGGGCGAGCATGAGGAGCGGCAGAGTTTCGTCGTCGCCGACACCGCCGCCGCGTGAGCCGCACCGCCGGGCAGATTGCGCCGGCGGGCGCGCGACACCGGCGATGCCCGGCCAGGGCGTGCCCGGCCAAGGGGTGCCCGATCAGGGTGTGCCCGGCCGAGGGGTGCCGCTGGGCGGCATGGTGGCGTTCAGCACGGTCGATTTTCCCGGCCGGCTGGCCGCCGTGCTGTTCACCCAGGGCTGCCCGCTGCGCTGCCGCTACTGCCACAACCCGCACCTGCGCCGCCGCACCGCCGCCCCCGCCCGCGACTGGGCGGCGACGATCGCCTGGCTCGGGCGCCGCGCCGGGCTGCTCGACGCGGTGGTGTTCAGCGGCGGCGAGCCGACGATCCAGCCCGGCCTGGCGGACGCCCTGGACGAGGTGCGGGCGCTGGGCTTCGCCACCGGCCTGCACAGCGCCGGGACCCACCCGCAGCGCCTGGCCGAGGTGCTGCCGCGGCTCGACTGGGTGGGGTTGGACGTGAAGGCGCCGTTCGACCAGTACGCCGCCATCACCGGCAGCGCCGGCAGCGGCAAGCGGGCGCGGCGCGCGCTGGAGGAAGTGCTGGCCAGCGGGATCAGCTACGAGCTGCGCACCACCGTGCATGGCGCGCTGCTGGGCGCCGCCGAGCTGATCGCGATCGCCACCGACCTGCGGGCGCACGGCGTGCGCCGCTGGGTGCTGCAGGTGTTCCGCCCGGCCGGCTGCCGCGACGCCGCCCTGTCGGCGCAGACGGCACCGCCCGCGCTCGGCGCTGTTTGGCCGGCGCTGGAGCGGCTGGTGCCCGAGATCACGCTGCGCTGAGACCTCGGGCACGCGCCGAAGTTTCCGCCGCGGGGGCTTGCGCCGCGGAACAACCGCCCGGCCGGCGCGACGGCCACGGCGGCGACCGGCCTGCGGCCAGGCCGGAGCCCGTCGCCACGGGCGGCTTCGCCGTGCTGCCAGGTGCCCACCGGCGATGCCGCCGGGCCACCACATTCGCAGCCATCGGGGGTTTCGGCGGACGTTGTCATGGAGTTGTTTCACTCACGCGGTCGCCGCGGGGTATCACGCCGGCCTGGCTTGATGCCCTGGCAGGCGAACCCATGTCTTGCTGCGGGATTCACAACGGCCAACGGCCAACCCTGACGGCCGCCGGCCAAACCAGGAGCGCAGCATGATGCATCAGACACGGAACGATCTGGCGGCGAATGCCAAACAGGCCTCGATCGCCTTGCTCAACGCCCGGCTGGCCGACGGCATCGACCTCGCGTTGCTGACCAAGCAGGCGCACTGGAACATCAAGGGGCCGCAGTTCATTGCGCTGCACGAGATGATCGATGGGTTCCGCACCGAGATCGACGGCCACGTGGACACCATGGCCGAGCGGGTCGTGCAACTTGGCGGTAGCGCGCTGGGCACCACGCAGGAGGTGGCGAAGGCCACCGCGCTGACGCCGTATCCGACCACCATCCACGCCTCGAAGGATCATCTCGCGGCGCTGATCGAGCGCTACGCGACGGCGGCGAACCTGGTGCGCAAGGGGATCGATCAGGCGGCCGAGGCGGGGGATGCCAATACCGCCGACATCCTCACCGGCTACTCGCGCGCGCTGGACAAGGCGCTGTGGTTCCTGGAGGCGCACGTGCAGGAACCGGCGTAAGCCACGCCGGTTCCTGTCGCAACGGCGTCAGGCGTGGCGGCCGTTCCCGCGGCCAGGCCGGGGGACGGCCGGCACAGGGGCTAGCTGGTATGGTTTTCGCAGGCCGCGGCGGTGGGCGCCGTCAACCCCGCAACAGCGAGCGTGGTTCCCGCCAGGCCAAGGATCACCGCGAAAGCCAGGCAGATGCGTCTGGTCATGGTCTCCCTCCTTCGATGGCCCAGCCAGGTTAGCACGACAGGGCATCGTTGCCCAGACTGCAAGTTGCCGCGGCAGGGCAATCCGGTGAAACGAAAGCAAGGTCGGGGCTCCGCCCCGAACCCCGCCAAGGGGCTTTGCCCCTTGGACCCCCGCCAAAGGCAGCGGCCTCTGAACTCCATCACTGGGAGTGTGGGGAGGGGAAGGGGGCGGCTGGGCGAGGCGAAGGGGCGCCGTCCAGCCTGCTGGACGGCGCCCCTTCGCCTCGCCCAGCCGCCCCCTTCCCCTCCCCACACTCCCAGTGATGGGTTCCAAGGGCTCCGCCCTTGGCGGGGTTCCCAGGGGCAGCGCCCCTTGGTGGGGTCCGGGGCGAAGCCCCGACTTGCTTCGTTTCCCCCGACTGCCCTTGCCGCGGCGCCACCGGGGTGGCCGGTTGACCGGCGCGTTCGCCTCCCACATGTTCGATCGAACGACCTGAGGCGATCAGGCGCGTCCGCAGGATGGGAGGACACCGTGATGGTTGAGGTGCGTCGCCTCGGCCCGCAGATCGGCGCCGAGATCCGCGGCGTCGATGTCCGGGCGCTGGATGACGCGGCATTTGCCGTGATCTATCGCGCCTGGCTCGACCACAACGTCCTCGTCGTGCCGGGCCAGGACCTGACGATCGAGCAATTCCTCGGCTATAGTCGCCGCTTCGGGCGGATCCAGCCGCATCCGTCCAAGGCGACGCGCCATCCGGACATTCCGGAGATCACGCTGCTGGGAATGCACAAGTTCGCTGCCGACGGCACGCTGAACATGGCGATCTACCGACGCGGCGCGGAGGACTGGCACACCGACGGTGCCTACGACGCCGAGCCGTTCAAGGCGACGCAGCTCTACGCGCTGGCGATCCCCAGCACCGGCGGTGACACGCTGTTTGCCAACATGTACGCCGCCTATGCCGCGCTGCCGGACCGGTTGAAGCGGCGGCTGGAGGGGGTCAACGGCGCGTTCACCTATGGCGGGCGGCGCAAGGCGCAGGCGCTGCTGAACGCCGAAGACCGCGACCGGCCGCCGGTGTTCCACCCGATCGTCCGCACCCACAACGAAACCGGGCGCCAGGCGCTGTATTTCGATCCCGGCAAGATCCTGTTCATCGAGGGCGCCGATCGCGCGGAAAGCGACGGGCTGATCGACGAACTGACCGGCTACATGATCCAGCCGGACGCCGAGTACCGGCACCAATGGCGGGTCGGCGACGTCGTGATCTGGGACAACCGCTGCTCGGTGCACAAGGCGGCCGGCGACTATCCGCCGCACGAGGAGCGCATCCACTGGCGGGTGTCGATCAAGGAGCCTGCCGACGCGGCGCGCGGCGCCGCCGCATAGCACCGCCGGATTTCCTCGCATTCCCTCCGGCCAGGCGCGTAGGCTGCGCACTTCGGCGGGCCGCGGCCCGCGGGGTCGCGCGATCCCCGAACCGAGACGTGCTTCGGGAGGATCGGCCATGACGATACAAAGCCCCCCGGGATGGGGGTTGGATCAACTTCGCCGGGCGGTGCAGTCGATCGGTTCGGCATCGCCCGAGGACTACTGGCACGGCACGGCGGCTCGGTCGGCGACCCCCACGGTCCGGCGCATCGGGATCGCCGATCTGACCGGCGCGCTCGCCAGCGGGCTGGATGACTTCAAGGCGAACCGCACCGACGTCATCTTCCTGTGCGTGATCTACCCGATTGTCGGCCTGGTGCTGGGGCGGGTGGCCTCGGGCTACGGGCTGCTGCCGCTGCTGTTCCCGCTGGCCTCGGGTTTCGCTTTGGTGGGACCACTGGCGGCGGTGGGGTTGAATGAAATGAGCCGGCGGCGCGAGCGGGGCGACGTGGTCCGCTGGGTGGACGCATTTGGCGTGCTGCGGGCCCCCTCGATCGGCGCGATCGCGCTGCTTGGGCTGCTGCTGGTGGGGATCTTCCTGCTGTGGCTGGTCGCCGCGCAGGTGATCTATGTCGCGACGCTGGGGCCCGCGCCGCCGGCCTCGGTGGCGGCATTCGCGCACCAGGTGCTGGGTACTCCGGCGGGGCGGGCGATGATCGCCATCGGCGTCGGCGTCGGATTCCTGTTCGCGGTGCTGGTGCTGGCGATCAGCGTCGTCGCGTTCCCGCTGCTGCTGGACCGCAACGCCGGGATCGATACCGCGGTGTGGACCTCGGTGCGGGTGGTGGCGGTCAATCCAGGGGTGATGGCCGCCTGGGGGGCGATCGTCGTGGCCTTGCTGGTGATCGGGTCGCTGCCGGCGCTGGTGGGGCTGGCCGTGGTGCTGCCGGTGCTGGGACATGCCACCTGGCACCTGTATCGGCGGGCGGTCGGGTAAAGCAAGGCAAGGCCAGGGGCTCCGCCCCTGGACCCCGCCAAGGGCGAGCCCTTGGAACCCTTCACTGGGAGTGTGGGGAGGGGAAGGGGGCGGGTGGGCGAGGCGAAGGGGCGCCGTCCGGCGCCCCTTCGCCTCGCCCACCCGCCCCCTTCCCCTCCCCACACTCCCAGTCATGGAGTCCAGAGGCTCCGCCTCTGGTGGGGGTCCCAATGGTACCATGGGGGGGCAAAGCCCCCTGGCCTTGCCTTGCTTCGCCCGACCGCCCTGCCGGTAACCCCCCGTCAAGCTTTCAGGCGTAGTGGTCGGGGCCCACATCTGGGCCGAACCGACCCATGCGACAGGTGTTCGACGAGGTGCTGCTGCTCTGCCCGGAGGTACCAACCGGCGGACCGGAGGCGCTGCACCAGCTCGGCTATCAGATCGCGCGCCATGGCGGCGCGGCGCGCATGGTCTATTACGCTCCATATTCGCGCATCGAGGTCGACGGCGACATGCTGCGCTGCCACGCCGCGGCCTCGCCGATGCCGGCGCATTTCGCGCAGTACCAGCCGCAGGTGCTGGGCGAGACCAGGCTGGGCCCAACCACGATGGTGGTGTTTCCCGAGCCGTTGGCGAAGCTGGCGGCGACGGCAAGTCCGCTCTACCAGCGCGCGGTGTGGTGGCTGTCGATCGACAACGCCCTGCCGCAGAACCCGGAGCTGCTCGAAGCAGAGACAAGGGGCAGCCTGTTCGCCGATCCCAGCCTGATCCACCTCTACCAGTCCGACTACGCGCGGCAGTTCCTGGCGGCGAATGGCGCCGCGCAGTTCTTTCCGTTGTCGGACTACACCGATCCGCAGTTCATCCATCGCAGCCTGGTGGGCTCCGACACCGCCCCGATCGAGGCGCGGCGCGACGTCGTCTGCTTCTTCCCCACCAAGGGCGCGGAGCGGGCGGCGCGCTTCCTGGCCGGCGCGACGGCGCTGCGGCATCGGATCGATTTCGTGCCGATCCGCGACATGACCAAGGCGCAGGTGCGGGACACCCTGTTCGGCGCGCGCATCTACCTCGATTTCGGCCACCATCCGGGCAAGGACCGCGTGCCGCGGGAGGCGGCCATCGCCGGCGCGGTGGTGCTGCTGCATGCCGCCGGCGCGGCGAACTGCTTTCTGGATCATCCGTTGCCCCCCGCCTACCGGTTCACCGAGGACGACATCGCCTCGGGTGAGCTGCACCGGCGGGTCGACGCGATCCTGGACGATCCGGCGGCGCACTTCGCCGCGCAACGGCTGTATCGGCAGGCGATCCTGCTGGAGCAGGAGCGGTTCGACCTGGAGGTGCGCAGCTTCTTCTTTGCCGGGTTGTGAGCGGGGCGCGGTGACGACGCGCAAACGCATCCTGGTGGTCGGCGCCGGCTTCGCCGGGGCGGTGCATGCGCGTGAGCTGGCGGAGGCCGGGTTCGAGGTCAACGTGCTCGACCGGCGCGGTCATCTCGGCGGCAACGCCTATGACGAGGTCTGCGCGACCGGGCAGCGCGTGCATCGCTACGGGCCGCATCTGTTCCATACCAACAACGAGCAGGTGGTGCGCTGGCTGCGCCGGTTCAGCGCCTTCGTGCCGTACCAGCACCGCGTGCAGGCCCTGCTGGCCGATGGGCGGCGCGTGCCGCTGCCGGTGAACCGGGCGACGATCAACGCGGTGTTCGGGCTGCGGCTGCGCGACGCGCAGGCGGTGCGCGATTTCCTGCGTACCCAGGCCGTGCCCGACACGGCGCCGGCGAACGCCGCGGCGTTCCTCTACGCCTCGATCGGCAAGCTGCTGACCGACCTGTTCTTCCGGCCCTACACCAGGAAGATGTGGGCGCTCGAGCTGGAGGAGCTGGACGCCGCCGTGGTGCGGCGGATTCCGATCCGGTTTGACGATGAAAGCCGGTATTTCCCGGACCAGCGGTTCCAGATGCTGCCGCGCCATGGCTACGCACGGCTGTTCGAGGCCATCCTCGGCCATCCCCGCATCCGGGTGACGTTGAACCAGGCGTTCGACGCCAGGCTGCTGGCGGGGTATGCGCATTGCTTCGCCAGCATGCCGATCGACGAGTTCTTCGCCGGCCGCTTCGGCCCGCTGCCGTATCGCTCGATCCGGTTCCATCACGAAATCCGGGCGGCGTCCGCCGCATCGCCCGGGGCGGCGACGGTGAATTTCACCGATGCCGGGCCGCTGACGCGCGAGACCGACTGGTCGCTGCTGCCGTGCCAGCCGGCGCCGGGCAGTGCGCTGACGACGGTGACGCGCGAGGAGCCGTGCGATTACCTGGCGAATGACCTGGAGCGTTATTATCCGGTCAAGACCTCGGACGGGCGGCATCAGGCGACCTATGCGAAGTACAAAGCGCTGGCTGATGCGACCGCGGGGATCTCGTTCATCGGCCGGTGCGGGACGTATCAGTACCTGGATATGCACCAGGTGATCAGCCAGTCGCTGACCCGGGTCCGCGCCTGGCTGCGTGGTAGCTCGGCGCCTCTGGCGGCATAATTTGCTTCCCAAGACGGTCACGGACATGTCATGCTGCGGCGCAATACGGGGACGGCTGAGGCCCCCGGGCGGAGGCACGGCAGACGGACACGGACACCATCGCGCCACGGGCTCAGGAGCCGGCACGGGTCTACCCGGCGCCGGATGCGACCGGGCGGTGGATCGTCGAAGCCCCCGCGGCGGCGACGGAGCCGATGCTGTTCAGCGGCCCGAACGCGCAGAAGCTCGCATTGCACTACGCCTATGAGGTGTTTGGCCGGGCCCGGTTCTTCCCGTTCTAGCCGCCAACGGAGACCCGGCGTTTCGGGGGACCGGGACACCATCGACCAGCGCCGCGTGGCCCGTTGCGCGAGCCCCCCATTTGGGGTCGGGCCGCTGCGCTTTGCGGGTAGCCCGGGGTGCTATGCGCCGGGCAGGTAGCCAGGCACCGAAGGCCAGTTGCCGATGACATCGATCGAAGGCGCGCCGCCAGCATCGGCTTGCGCCGACTCGCCCGCGGCCTGTTGAAACGCGGTCATGGTATATGCCCCGGGTAGGGAACGTCGTGTCGCGGGCGGGCTCCTTGGTTCATCCCGGAGCATTTGCCTCGTCCTTTGGGTAAACCACGGTTAGCATCGCCGGCGGAGGGATCATGGGCAGCATTGCCATCTTCGTGCGCTCGGTCGCCAGCGGTATGCAGGCGGCGCTGCTGCTGGCGCGCGGCCGGTCGGAGGGGTTGCACTTCGCCGACAGTGACCTTGCCGGCGCGGCGCGCAGCTTCCAGGCCATCGCGGTCGCGCTGCCCGCTTTCATCTGCCTGCGCCTGCTGAGCAGCGGCCCGGGCCCGGTGCCGGCGCATGACTTCGCGCTGGACCTGCTCAGCTATGTCATCGGCTGGCTCGGCTTCGCGCTGCTGTCGCGCCCGGTGATCGAGGCGATGGGCTGCATGTCGCGCTGGCCGCGCTTCATCGTGCTGTGGAACTGGTGCAACGTCGTGCAGTACCTGCTGCTGGTGGTGGCGGCCGTCCCAGGGCTGCTCGGCGCGCCCGCCACGCTGCAGGAGACGATGTCGCTGATCGCGGTGGGCTGGGCGCTGTGGCTGGAGTGGTACGCCATCCGGCTGGCGCTGGAGGTTTCGACGGTGGCGGCGCTCGGGCTGGTCGGGCTGGACCTGTCGATCGGGCTGGCGTTGACCGCGCTGGGCCAGGCGCTGGTGGGGAGCTGATCGCCGGCAGCCGCGTGCTGGGGCACGGAGGTGGGATCGGGTGCTCAATCCGCTGCAAGCAAAGGACCATCGACGACAACCCAAGCTCGCAAGTCCGGATGTGTCGCACTCGCCAAGCGGTCCCACTGCTACTCCGGCGGGTCCAAATCGTAGGACCCCTGCGGAGGCCAGGATGGCAGGTAATACCAGCCGACGGAAAGTTTGACCCATTGGCGCCGCACCCTCGTCATGCCGGGCGCAGGCCCGGCATCCACGATTTTGCTTGCTGCACACAGGTCAAGAAGTCGTGGATGCCGGCCGGAGCCTGTCCTCGGGCGGGCATGCGGCCCGACCCGGGGGCCGGCATGACGTGGCAGCACCGCCCAAGAGTTGATCATTCGGCCGCCTGGTATAAGTCACGAGCGCCGACGTCGTTCAACAGCGCTGCAGATTCCCGTGGCCACGATACAGATTATGCCTGTCCGGGTCATGCTGGGGTCGTCGCTTCTCCGGCAGATTTTGGACCCTGCACTGCCGCGCTCCCGCTCCCGCAGCGCCGATTGCGGATCATCTTTCATCAGTCCTGACCGGGCAGGTGCCGATATGAATGCGCCACATACGTCCCCCCCAACCCAGCGCTCAGGGCCAGACCGGGCCACGAGGCGGTGGGCAATAGTTGTCGCCGCGCGAACGCCGGCAACAAGCCCGTGCGTTTCAGGCCGCCGTGTATGACCCGATCTGAAGCGCCTCGGCGGGCATCTCGGCCCGAGCCCGCTTCAGGTCGTATATCGCCTGAAGGTTCAGCCAGTACTGCGGCGTGGTACCGAACGCCTGGCCGAGCCGTATCGCCATCTGGGCGCTAACCGAACGCTCGCCGTTCATGATCTCCGTGACGGCATTGTGCGGCACATGGATGTGCTCCGCAAACTTCCGGGCACTCACGTCAAGCGCCTCAAGCTCATCTCTGAGGAAGCGGCCTGGGTGGATCGGGGGAAGGTTATCGATCGGGTCGGCCATGATGCGGGTCTCCTTGAGTGGGTGGGCTCAGTGGTAGTCGGTGATCTCCACATCGTAGGCATCACCAGAAGCTTGAAGGACGTCCGTCCCGGCCGGAATCGATGCATGCGGTGCCCATCTGAAGCAAAGCCGGTACTGCGCATTGATCCGGATGCTGTACTGGCCGTTCCGGTCGCCATGGAGTGTTTCGAACCGGTTTGACGGCGGGGCACGAAGATCGCTGAGGATGACAGCGGCCTGAAGCCTGGTGAGCGCCTTTGCCGCGGAGTCGGCGAATGCCTGAAACTCCTTTACGCGCTCACCAGCAAGGAATCGCCCTGTCTTCCGGTCCTTGCAGCCGCGGATCGCCATACACGCATATCTCCATCGGAGGTCAGTATGTGGTATATACCGCATAACGGTCAACGAGAATACTGCGCGATAGCTCCACACCTCGGCCACGACTGTTCCGGCCTGGCAGACCAGGCGAAGTCGTGGGCGGTTGGCATCACGTCAGGCGAAAGACGATCTCGCCGCGCAATGTGTCGCCCGGTTCCAGCACATGCATGGCGCCGCGGTTGATCGCGTCGTTCATGTGGCTGACCGGCTCGACGCAGCAGAAGTCCTGGCCCGGCGGGGTATAGACCACCAGGTGGCGGAACGGGCCGTCCGCCGCAATCGTCATGCCGCGGTCCGGCCAGGTCAGCGTCGCGGTGCCGTCCCAGCCCTCGAAGCAGTTGTCGAGCGCAACATCGCCGAGCTTGCGGCCGGTGCTGTGGTCCCAGCCGGGCGGGATGCCGATGCGCTCGCTTGGCAGGTGATCGGCGCCGTTGCGCCACACCGCCTCCGCATGGAAGCGTAGCGTCGCGCTGGCGCGCGGGAGTGTCGCGCTGGCGCGCGGGAGTGTCGCGCTGGCGCGCGGAGAATTCGCGCTGGTGCGCGGGAAATACGGATGCAGGCCGAGGCCGGCGGGAGCGGGCGCGGTGTGGCGGTTGGTGATCGCGAGGGCGACGTGAAGCGCTGTCGCGGTCAGGCGAAAGCGCTGTTCGGCGCTGAAGGCAAAGGGCCAGTCCGCGTCCGGCGCATGATGCAGCGCCAGCGTTGCGGCATCGCCCGCGGTGCCGGTGACATGCCAGGCGCGTTGCCAGCCCACGCCATGGATGCTGTGCGGGTGATCACCGAAATTCAGCGCCAGGCGATGCGCGGCGCCGGCAAAGCGAAAGCAGCCGTGGGCGATGCGGTTGGAGTAGGGCAGCAGCGGGAAGGCCGCCATCTCGCCCACCTCGCCGGGGAACAACGCACGCGGCGAGGCATGGCGCAGCAGCGCGACCTTGCCGCGGGTCCAGCCGAGGATCGCCCCGCCGCGTTCGGGGGCGAGCACCAGTGAGGCCTGATCGGCGCGCAATGCGAGCATGGGGAGGCGCCTCCGGGCTGTCGGTGCCCGCAGTGTAGCGATTTTCACGCGGCGTGAGGGGCTGGGTATTGCTGGGGTGGTCGGCGCGTTGCGTCCGGTGGCTGTCGCGGCTGCCTGTGCCGCCTCGACGGACGCGCTGACGCCTTGCATCATCGGCCGCGCCACACGCCGCGGGCGAGGCGGATATTGCTGCGCGCCATGCAACCACGGCCATGGGCGCGACCATTCCGGAACGAGACCGACCAGGGAGAGCCCGAATGACCCCGACCGAGGCGGCTGACGGCGAACGCTTCGACCTAGCCTATCTCGTGCTCAGTGGCGCGGCGACGGCGGTGCGGGGGCCCGAGTTGCTGCGCGGCCTGGTCGGGCTCGGCTTTGCCAAGGTCATTGCGCTGCCGACGCCGAACGCCGCGCGCGTGATCGCGCCGCGCGCGCTGGCCGAGGTCGATCTGGTGCAGGTCGTCGAGGCCTATTTCGACCTGGCGATCCGCCCGCGCCCGCCGCGCGGGGTGGTGCTGTTCGCGCCGTGCAGCTTCAACTCGCTCAATAAACTGGCGCACGGCATCGCCGACAACCTGGCGCTGTCCGTCGTGGCCGAGGCGATCGGGCGGCGCACGCCGGTGATCGTGGCACCGTCGCTGAACCGGCCGCTGCTGGACCATCCCCAGGCGCAGGCGTCGCTGCGGATCCTGCCCACCTGGGGCGTGACGATCGTGCCGCCGGTCAACGACGGCGAGGGGCCGGGCCTCGCCCCGTCCGCGCAATTGATCGACGCCGTGCGTCCGTACGTGCGCCGGCAAGCGGTCATTGCCGGAAGCGCGGCGCGGACGCACTGTCCGGCCGGACCCACGTCGCCGCCGCGCGCCGCGCGCTGACGGCGGCGCTACGTTCTGGGAGGAACCCGCCATGCTGCCGGCCGAATTCGATGTCACGGGCAAGGTCGTCTTCATCACCGGCGCCGGACGCGGCATCGGCAAGGGCATCGCCGGGGTGCTCGCCGAGGCCGGCGCCGACGTCGCGCTGAATGCGCTGACGCCGACCTACGTCACGCCGACGGCGGCGGAGATCGCGGCGGCGTCCGGGCGGCGCGTGGTTCCCGTGGTCGCCGACGTCACCAAGCCGGACGAGGTCCGTCGCGCCGTTGAGCTGGTGCTGGCGACGTTCGGGCGCATCGACGTGCTGGTGAACGCGCTGGGCGATTCCATCCGCAAGCCGCTGGTCACGCTGCCCGGCGCGGCGGACGGCGCGGCCGGGGTGTCCGACGACGAGCTGCGCTTCATCATGGACGTCAACCTGACCGAGGCGCTGCTGTGCACCCGCGCCGTCGGGCCGCACCTGCTGGCGCGGCGGTCCGGCAAGGTGATCAACATCGCCTCGTGGACCGCGCATCAGGGCGGGCGGGACATGGTGCTGTACACGACGGCGAAGACCGCGCTTGCCGGGTTCACCCGGGCGCAGGCGCTGGAGTGGGCGCCGTATGGGGTGCAGGTCAATGCCATCGCCCCCGGGCTGTTTCCCGACCTGGTGACCGCGGGGGAAGCACGATTCCGCCAGCTCACCCAGCGGGCGGAGCAGACGGTGCCGCTGGGGCGGGCGGGGCGGCTGCGGGAGGTCGGGCTGCTGGCGCTGTACCTGGCGTCGGCGGCGTCGGCCTACATGACCGGGCAGACCATTCTGCTGGATGGCGGGCTGGGGTTGTAGCCGGTGCGTTCAGGATGCGCGGCGCCGGGATGGGCTTTCGCGTATCGACCATGCACACCGGAATGAATGGCACGGGAACGATTGGTACCGGAATGAATGGAGGAGAGGCACAAATCCGCGGCGGCGCGGTGGCTTTCGAGCCTGCGCATAGGCGAGACAATCGGCCAACGGCCCAATCTGGCGCGGTCAAAGTGCGGTCGACCATCACAGCAGGTCGCGAAACTCGTCCACGCTCAGACCGGCCTGGCGGATGATGTTGCGCAGCGTGCCGCCCTTGAGACTACGCGCGCCGTAAAATGGCACGGTCACTGTCCGGCGCGTATCATCCGGATGGATCAACACGTGATGGCTGCCGACAATGCGGTCCACAACGAACCCCGCTCGCCGGAGCGCCGCCAGCACCTGGCGGGCGCTCACGGCAGGCAGCAGCGGACTCATGCGGCGACGGTGATCTTCCGCAACCGCGGTTGTAAATCGCCGGGGATCGGAATCCCATGATCGCGACGATATGCCAGTACAGCGCGAATGGCTTCTTCAGCCATCGCCATGGCGTCCGCCTCGCTGTCGCCTTCGGTTACCACTTCCGGCAGTGCCGGCACCGACACGGTGAAGCCACCTTCCTCCTGCGGCTCCAAAACCACGGTGAAATCGAAACTGTCTGACACCGGCCGGCTCCATGGCAACGCACGTTGTCATACGCTGAATGACAGGGTTCGTCACCTTGTGCCGCACAGCGGTTTCAAATGCGCCCTTGCGACCCGCCTCGCCGCCGATCTGCCTGCCAACAAAGTATCGCCAATCCCGCAGGCCAGGCCACGCCAGTCGGATGCCGACCCTGGCGCACCACCACGCCCGCCCAGGAAGTGATGGCGAGCGGGGGCGCCGCGGTTCCGCCGCGGATTGCGATCCGCTCGTCGTCGCTCAATCCCGACGTGCTGCGCACGAAGTCCACCTCTGTGCTGGTCCGCGGGAACAAGTCGTCGCTCCCGATCGTGATCTGGTCCGGTCCGGTCCGGTTTCCGCGATCAGGTCGCGCAACGCTTCGGGTGTCAACACGATCGTGCTGGTCAACCGGAAGCGACCGGCGGGCCGACCGCGCGGTTCCCGTTCGCGCATGCCGAGAGCCGGTGCATGCAGGCAGGACTGCCCGACCCCCTCGCTCGCTGGCGCTTTCCGCCCCCGCCGGCGCGCGGTAGATCAAACCCAGGGACTGCAGGGGGGCGCGCGTGGAGACGGTCGAGTGCGTGGTGGTGGGGGCCGGCGTGGTCGGCCTCGCGGTGGCGCGGGCGCTGGCGCGCGCGGGCCGCGAGGTGCTGATCCTGGAAGCGGCGGAGGCGATCGGCACCGCAACATCCTCGCGCAACTCCGAGGTCATCCACGCCGGCATCTACTACCCGGCGGACAGCCTGATGGCGCGGTTCTGCGTCGCCGGGCGGCGCCTGCTCTATGCCTATTGCGCGGAGCAGGGCGTGGCGCACCGCAACTGCGGCAAGCTGATCGCGGCGACCAACGCGCAGGAAGACGCCATGCTGGCCGGCATCAAGCGCCGCGCCGAGGCCAATGGCGTCGAGGGGATCCAGGTGCTGACGGCGGCCGAGGCGATCGCGCTGGAGCCCAACCTGCACTGCACCAGCGCGCTGCTGTCGGCCGCCACCGGCATCATCGACAGCCATGCCTTCATGCTGGCGCTGCAGGGCGACGCGGAGAACGCCGGCGCGATCCCGGTGTTCCACAGTCCGGTGCAACGCGGGCGGCGGGTCCAGGGCGGGATCGAGATCGAGGTCGGCGGCGCCGAGCCGATGTCGCTGCGCTGCCGGCTGCTGGTGAACTCGGCCGGGCTGCACGCACCGGATCTCGCGCGGCGGATCGAGGGGATGCCGGCAGACCGCGTGCCCGGGAGCTATTACGCCAAGGGCAACTACTTCACCCTGGCCGGACGCTCGCCGTTCAGCCGGCTGATCTACCCGGTGCCGGTGCCGGGCGGGCTGGGCGTGCACCTGACCATCGACCTGGGCGGGCAGGCGCGGTTCGGACCTGACGTGGAATGGATCGACAGGATCGACTATACGGTCGATCCCCATCGGGCCGACAGCTTCTACGCGGCGGTGCGCAAATACTGGCCGGAGCTGCAGGATGGCGCGTTGCAGCCGGGCTACGCCGGGATCCGCCCGAAGATCGTGCCCAAGGGCGCGCCGGCACAGGACTTCGTGGTGCAAGGACCGCAGACCCACGGCGTGCCGGGGTTGATCAACCTGCTGGGGATCGAGTCGCCCGGGCTGACCGCGTCACTGGCGCTCGCCGCGCACGTGCTGGACGTGGCGGCAACCGGGTGAGGCGAAGCAAGGCCAGGGGCTTCGCCCCTGGACCCCACCAAGGGGCGCTGCCCCTTGGAACCCCGCCAAGGGCGAGCCCTTGGAACCCTTCACTGGGAGTGTGGGGAGGGGAAGGGGGCGTGTGGGCGAGGCGAAGGGGCGCCGTCCGGCATGCCGGGCGGCGCCCCTTCCGCCTCGCCCACACGCCCCCTTCCCCTCCCCACACTCCCAGTCATGGAGTTCCAGAGGCTCCGCCTCTGGTGGGGGGTCCAGGGGGGCAAAGCGCCCCCTGGCGGGGTCCAGGGGCGGAGCCCCTGGCCTTGCTTCGCCTCCCCCCGTCGCGCGCCGCCGGATTGACGCGGCGAGGGGGCGCCCGTATAAGCCGCCGCCTGCGACGGGGACCCTGACGAGGGGGCCCCCGCGTTTGCGTGGCTTTTCCTTTTCGTCGGAGTGCAGGTTCCGTGAAGCGTACCTATCAGCCGTCCAAGCTTGTCCGCAAGCGCCGGCACGGATTCCGCGCCCGCATGGCCACCGTTGGCGGTCGCAAGGTGCTGGCCAATCGTCGCGCCAAGGGCCGCAAGCGCCTGTCGGCCTGACCTCGGGGGTCGTGTGGCCGCCCCGGGTCGTCTGAAGCGCCGCGCGGAGTTTCTGCAGCTCGCCGCCAAGGGTCGCAAGGCGCCCATGCCGGGGCTTGTGCTGCAGGCACTGAAGCGCGGCGACGCGGCACCGGCCCGGCTGGGTTTCACGGTGACCAAACGGGTGGGCAACGCGGTGGTGCGCAATCGCGCACGGCGGCGGTTGAAGGAGGCGGCCCGGTTGAACCTTGCTGAACACCCCCTGGCTGGCGTGGACCTGGTGCTGATCGGGCGCGCGGCGACGTGCGGGCGGGACTTCGGCCTGCTGCGCGAGGATCTGCGGCGCGCGCTGACCAAGGTTGGCGTGGCATGAGTGTGGGGGCGCGGGTGGCGATCGGGGCCGTGCGTGCCTATCAATGGACGCTGCGCCCGGTGATCGGCGCCAATTGCCGGTTTTTCCCGAGTTGCTCGGAGTATGCGATCGAGGCGTTCAGGACGCATGGCGTGGCGCGTGGCGGCGGTCTCGCGACGTGGCGCATCCTACGGTGCAACCCATGGTGTGACAGCGGCTACGATCCGGTGCCGCCGGCGCGCGCGACGGAGCGGTGATGGACCAGAAGCGGCTTTTCCTCGCGATCGCGATCTCGGTCGCCATCCTGCTCGGGTTTCAGCTTCTGGTCCCGCATCCGCCGCTGCCGCCGCCCCAGCCGGCGACGACCGAGCACGCCCAAGGTGGGCAAACCGAGGCGGGGAAAACCGAGGGCAGCCTAACCCAGGGAGGGCAGGCGGTTCCCGCGGCCGGCGGGCCGGGCAGCCTGGCGCAGGCGAATGCGGTGCCGAAGAACGTGCCGCGGGTGAAGATCGACGCGCCGCGGGTGGTGGGCTCGATCAGCCTGCTGGGCGCGCGGATCGACGACCTGGAGCTGAAGGACTATCGCGAAACGCTGGCACCGGACTCGCCGCTGGTGCGGCTGCTGGAGCCGCGCGCCGATTCGCAGCCGTATTACGTGCAGTATGGCTGGACCGCGCCGGCCGGGGAGACGGTGAAGCTGCCGGGCAACGACACCGTATGGTCGGCCTCGGCGCCGTCGCTTGGCGTCGGCGCGCCGGTGACGCTGTCGTGGGACAACGCCGCCGGGCTGACCTTCCAGATCGTGCTGTCGATCGACGACAACTACATGTTCAGCGTCGAGCAGCGGGTGAAGAACGCCACCGGCGCGTCGGTCAAGCTGTTCCCGTGGGCGCGCGTGCGGCGCGACTACACGCCGCAGGTGGCCGGCTACTACGTGCTGTTCGAGGGGCTGCTGGGCGTCGTCGACGGCACCTTGCAGGAGACCACCTACGCCAAGACCAAGAGCGAGGGCGAGAAGCGCGCCGGCCTGGCCTATGACGCCACCGCGACCGGCGGCTGGGCCGGGATGACCGACAAGTATTGGCTGACCGCGCTGATGCCCGACCAGTCGGTGGCCGCGACGGTGAATTTCCGCCACATCGCCGAGAATGGCGACCACTACCAGGTGGACTACGTCACCAAGGAGCCGCTGACGATCGCACCGGGTGCCAGCGCGGCGCTGCCGTCGCGGCTGTTCGCCGGGGCGAAGGTGGTGCGCCTGCTGGATCATTACCAGGGCGAGTACAAGATCCCCAATTTCGACAAGGCGGTGGATTTCGGCTGGTTCTACTTCCTGACCAAGCCGATCTTCTACGCGCTGGATTTCCTGAACGGCGCTGCTGGGGAATTTCGGCCTGGCGATCATGGCCTTCACGATCTGCGTGAAGGCGCTGTTCTTCCCGCTGGCCAACTATTCGTATCGCTCGATGAGCAAGATGAAGCTGCTCGGGCCGAAGATGACGGCGATGCGCGAGCGCTACAAGGACGAACCGCAGCGCATGCAGCAGGAGATGATGGCGCTGTACAAGGCGGAGAAGGTCAACCCGGCCTCGGGCTGCCTGCCGATGGTGGTGCAGATCCCGGTGTTCTTCTCGCTCTACAAGGTCATCTTCGTCACCATCGAGATGCGCCACGCGCCGTTCTTCGGCTGGATCCACGACCTGTCGGCGGTGGACCCGACCAACGTGTTCAACCTGTTCGGGCTGATCCCGTTCGATCCGACGACGCTCTCGCCGTTCCTGCACATGGGCGCCTGGCCGCTGATCATGGGCCTGACGATGTTCCTGCAGCAGAAGCTGAACCCGCCGCCGCCCGACCCGATGCAGGCGCGGCTGTTCCAGTTCATGCCGATCGTGTTCACCTTCATGATGGCGAATTTCCCGGCCGGGCTGATCATCTACTGGAGCTGGAACAATACGCTGTCGGTCGCGCAACAATGGCTGATCATGCGGCGCACGCGCCTGGCGCGTCCGGGGCTGGCGCGGACCTGATGCGGGTGGCATCCGCCGCCGGCATGACCGGCCCGGGGGCCAAGTGCCCGGGGACAAGGCCTGAGCTTGCGTGATAGCTGACGCCGACGCGGCCTTGGAGGCGGGGCGGAAGCTGTTCGCCGCGCGCCTGCACGCTTCGTCTACGCGGCGCAGCGGATCGACCAGCTTCCCGCCGCTGCGCGGACCGGAGGTGGCGTTCGCCGGGCGCTCCAATGTCGGCAAGTCCTCGTTGCTGAACGCGCTGACCGGGCAGCGGGCGCTGGCGCGGGTGTCCAACACGCCGGGGCGAACGCGGCAGCTCAACTTCTTCGATCTGGGCGGCCGGCTGACCCTGGTGGACATGCCGGGCTACGGCTACGCGCAGGCGGGCAAGGACATCAAGGCCGACTGGCAGGGCCTGATGTTCGACTACCTGCGCGGGCGGCCGAGCTTGCGGCGCGTGATGCTGCTGCTGGACGCGCGGATCGAGGTGAAGGAGGCGGACCGCGCGGTGATGGGTCTGCTCGATCGTGCCGCGGTGACCTTCCAGCTCGTGCTGACCAAGGCCGACGGGGTGAAGCCGCCGGCGCTGGAGCGCAAGCTGGCGGCGGTGCTGGCACTGGTGCGCCAGCACCCGGCGGCGCATCCCGAGGTGTTGGTCACCAGCAGCGCCACCGGCGAAGGGATCGAGGCGTTGCGCGCGGCGTTGGCCGGCCTGGCCGAATAACCCGCGCAATCATTCCAGTATCGAATAGAACATCACCCCCCGGCGGCCCCGGCCCGCGCTAGCCCCCCTCGATCTTCGGGATGAAGAACACCTCCGCCCCGGGCTTCACCGGCTGGAAATACCCCACCTCGTGGATCTCGCCGTCGATCGCGACGGTGGTCTCCTCCTCCAGGTGCTCCCCCAGCCCGGGGAACAGCGTGTCCATCGCCTTCAGCACGCCGCGCAGGGTCTTCGCCTCGATCGCGAACTCGGTCACGCCGCCGGTGTAACGGCGGCTGAACCCCGAGGTGAGCACCACCCGCGCGGGAGCCTCGCCCATGCCGCGTCCCCTTCACCGTCCCCTTGGGCCGCCCCCTTGGGCCGCCCCCTCGGCCGCTACGCCGCGTCCAACGCCGCCAGCACCTTGGGCGGCGACATCGGCAGCTCGCTCAGCCGCTTGCCGGTCGCCTGCTCGATCGCGGCGGCGATGGCGGCCATCGGCGGACAGATGTTCGCCTCCCCCACCCCCTTGGCGCCATACGGGTGCGACGGGTTCGGCACCTCGACCAGGATGGTCTCGATCATCGGCAGGTCCGAGGCCACCGGGCAGCGGTAATCCAGGAACCCAGCATTATCCAACAACCCCTTGGAATTATAGATATACTCCTCGTTCAGCGCCCAGCCGATGCCCTGCGCCACGCCGCCCTGGATCTGCCCCTCGACATAGCTCGGGTGGATCGCCCGCCCGACATCCTGCGCCGCCACGAAACGCAGGATCTTCACGTGCCCGGTTTCCGGATCGACCTCCAGGTCGCAGAACTGCGCCGAGAACCCCGGCGCCTGCCCCCCGGATTGACCCCCGCCGAGCCGGTGATCGGCCCGCCGGTCGCCGACGCCTTGGCCGCGATCTCCTTCAGCGACAGCGGCTTGAAGTCGCCCACGTTCGCCCCGGCCGGCTTGGCACAGCCGTCCTCCCAGATCACCCCCTCCGGATCGACGTCCCAGATCATCGCCGACCGCCGGCACAGGTCCTTGATCACGTTGCGCGTCGCCGTCACCACCGCGATGCCGGTCGCATAGGTCACCCGCGAGCCGCCCGTCACATGCGTGTAGCCCACCGACCCGGTGTCGGCGACGATCGCCTTCACGTCGTTGTAGTCCACCCCCAGCGTCTCCGCCGCCATCAGCGCCATCGAGGCGCGCGAGCCGCCGATGTCCGGGCTGCCGGTCGCCACCAGCACCGTGCCGTCGGCATTGACCTGCAGCGTCGCGCTGGAATCGCCGCCGCCGTTGAACCAGTAGCCGCAGGCCACGCCGCGCCCCTGGTGCGGCCCCAGCTTCGCCTTGTAGCCGGGGTGGTCGTACAGCGCCTGCAGCGTCTCGGCGAACCCGGCATGCGCGTGCTTCGGCCCGGCGATGGTCGGCGTGCCGATCCGCGCCACGTTCTTGATCCGCAGCTCCAGCGGATCCATGCCGATCGCCTTGGCGCACATGTCGATCACGCTCTCGACCGCGAAATGCCCGATCGGCGAGCCCGGCGCGCGATACGCCGCCGCCTTCGGCCGGTTGCTGACCACGTCGTAACCAACGCTGCGCGCGTTCGCGATGTCGTACGGCGAATAGGCGCACAGGCACGCATTCATCACCGGCGAGCCGGGGAACGCGCCGGCCTGGAACTTGAACACCGCGTCGGCGGCGGTGATCTTGCCGTCCTTGGTCACCCCGACCTTGGCCCACATCGACGAGCCCGAGGTCGGCCCGCTGGCCTTGAACACCTCCTCGCGGGTCATCTGCACGCGCACCGGATAGCCCGACTTCTTCGCCAGCAGCGTCGCCACCGGCTCCAGGTAGGTCACCGTCTTGCCGCCGAAGCCGCCGCCGATCTCGGCCGCGTGCACCCGCAGGTTGCCGATCGGCACGCCGAGGATCTTCGCGGTCAGCGCGCGCATCTGGAAATGCCCCTGGCTGGCGCTCCAGATCTCCGCCTGGCCATCGGCCTCGCAGCGCGCCACGCAGGCGTGCGGCTCGATATAGGCCTGGTGCACCGCCGCGGTCTTGAATTCGTGCTCGATCACCACGTCGGCCGCGGCGAACCCCTTCTCCAGGTCGCCCATCTTGAATTCGAGCCGCTTGGAGATGTTGGACGGCTTGCTCGGCACCGGCTCGACGCCGCGGGTGATCATGTCCTCGAACAGCAGCGGCGCGTCCGGCGCCATCGCTGCGTCCACGTCGATGACGTGCGGCAGGACCTCGTAGTCCACCTTGATCAGGTCGAGCGCCTGCTGCGCCACGCTCTCGCTGATCGCGGCGACGGCGGCGATGGCGTGGCCCTCATACAGCGCCTTCTCGCGCGCCATGATGTTGCGGGTGATGTGCCAGAAATTCTGCGCCACGCGCTCCGGGCCGATATAGTCGAATTTCTGCTCCGGCAGGTCGGCCGCGGTGACGACGGCCCGCACGCCCAGCAGCGCCTCGGCCTTCGAGGTGTCGATCCGCAGGATGCGCGCATGCGCGTGCGGCGAGCGCAGGATCTTGCCGACCAGCATGCCGGGCAGCACGTGGTCCGCGCCGTATTCCGCGCGACCGGTGACCTTCGGCACCCCGTCCGGCCGGATCGGCCGCGTGCCGACCCACTTGAAGCGCTTGACCGCGTCGCTGACGATCACTGAATCGTTCATGGTGCCCTCGCTATCCTGATCCGTCTCATCCGAGGCACGTAGCGTCGCGCAGCAGGCGGCGGATGGCAAGGGTAGCGACCTTCTTCGCCGCGCCCGCGTCGCGGGCGGAACCTGCTTCACCTCGCCCGCGTCGCGGGCTTGGGCCGCGAAGAGTGGACCAAGGTCGGCGCGCGCAACGTGCCGGGTGCGGGTGGGGCAACCCCAAACACCCATCCACGCCCCCACCCCGTCACCGCCCGCGGACACGCTGTTGCAGTGTGCCACGCACGTCACCCGCCAGTGCCCTCGCAAGCACCGCCAGCCAGACCCACCGCAGAGCGCGCCGAGCCCGCCGAGAAGAGCCATCCCGCCCCAACGCCGCGCGTCCTTCCCGCATCCCGCACGGCCCACCCGCCCGATCGCCCCCCTGACCGCCGCCTGCAACGCCGCCAGCCACCACTCCCGCGCCACGTTGCCCGCGTTGACCGCCATCCGCCGATGCCCCCGGTCGCCCGACGCGGCGACCACCCAGGGCGAGGTCGCGAACGAGGTGCCGACGCACGGGCGCTGCCAGAACGCACCCACCCAAGCGCCCACCGCACCACCGCCGGGCCGCCGTCCCACCGGAGCCAACCCGGCGCCAGGCCCCGGTCCGGCAGACTGTTGCATGGGGTCGTTGCGCGATTTTGCGATTGGCTCATATGGCGTTGACTGTTGGACGGCCCCGTAGGGCGGAAAAGCGCAGCGCCTTCCGCCGTCGGACGGTGGCGGGATATGTTGTTGGGGACGTCGGCAGATGCGAGCGGCTCGCCCGGCGGTGGCGGAAGGCGCTGCGCTTTTCCGCCCTACGGGCCGTCCAACAGTCAACGCCATAAGAGCGTTGCGATTTGCCCGGCCGACCGCGCCGCCAGGCTCGCAGTGCCGCGCGGGCTGCCGCCGCGCAGCGGGCCGGCGCGGCCACCCTGCCGCGGCCCCACGGGAGCCAACCCGGCGCCAGGCCCCGGTCCGGCAGACTGTTGCATGGGGTCGTTGCGCGATTTTGCGATTGGCTCATATGGCGTTGACTGTTGGACGGCCCCGTAGGGCGGAAAAGCGCAGCGCCTTCCGCCGTCGGACGGTGGCGGGATATGTTGTTGGGGACGTCGGCAGATGCGAGCGGCTCGCCCGGCGGTGGCGGAAGGCGCTGCGCTTTTCCGCCCTACGGGCCGTCCAACAGTCAACGCCATATGAGCGTTGCGATTTGCCCGGCCGACCGCGGCGCCAGGTTCGCAGTGCCGCGCGGGTTGCCGCCGCGCAGCGGACCGGCGCGGCCACCCTGCCGCGGCCCCACCGGGTCGAGGCCACTGGCAGGCCCCGGTCCGGCAGACTGTTGCATGGGGTCGTTGCGCGATTTTGCGATTGGCTCATATGGCGTTGACTGTTGGACGGCCCCGTAGGGCGGAAAAGCGCAGCGCCTTCCGCCGTCGGGCGGTGGCGGGATATGTTGTTGGGGACGTCGGCAGATGCGAGCGGCTCGCCCGGCGGTGGCGGAAGGCGCTGCGCTTTTCCGCCCTACGGGCCGTCCAACAGTCAACGCCATAAGAGCGTTGCGAATTTTAACCCGGAGGAAGCGCGGCGCCAGGATCGCAGTGCCGCGCGGGTTGCCGCTGCACAGCGGGCCGGTGCCACGGTGTATGGGTTCGTTACCGGCGTTTTCGCTTTGGCCCCCGGGGCCAACATCGTCTGCGCGGCAGCGGCGTCGGAAGGGGCGACTTGGGGGGCCGCTGGAATGGCGGTCATCTGCGATCCTGGTGCGCTGGAAGGTAGTTAGTTTTCCTTACACCAAAACGCCATTCAACGCCACGCAAACCGCCCGGGGGCCGAGCACCACCCAAATCAAGCCCCGCGCCGGCGCGGCGGCGCACCCACCTGCCAAGGCCGCTGCGGTCTACCCCCTACCGGCCCGCGCCAGCCAACGCTATAAGAGCGAAGAATTTACCGCCGAAGAAGGCAGAATGGAGCACGCCGATGCACGCAGACCGCGATAGGCAAGCTCAGGAAAGGGGGAAGCCGATGTAGACGGAAACCTTTCGTCGCGATCCAGAGGGTTGAACTCCCTCCCGGCAAAGGCGAGCCAGCCAGCCGGAAGCGAGCCTTGCATGGGTTAGGCAACGACACTCGTGAAGCGTAGGCAGCAGGTACTGAAGCCGCGGGATGATGGCCACGAGATCATCGAACGCTGGAGCCTTCGTCGCGCTGTGAGCGGGGGCAGCATCGGGGCGGCCGCCATGGCGAGGTCGCCCTGGTCCGGCCGGGGTTAGGAGCCGGGGCAAAGCGACGGAACGGATCGCCTGGGAACCTATGAGATCCCGCATCCGCCCATGTTGACGCAGGCACCGGTGCTGGGAGACCGGTTGAACAAACTCCCTGGCCTGTCGGAAGCCCTCGGGTCCGCCAGGAGCGCCGCGGCGAGACACGAAGCAGACGAGGGGCGGCATGGAGCCCGGAAGCGAACACCATGAGCGACCGGGACTGCGGATGCGGGAAGTCGTAGCGCCTTCATCGTACCGCTGAAGTCGGGGAACCGGGCTCGCCGGGACCCGGTGGAGGGAAGGCGGGCGCCGCGTTGAGAGAGCCATTGACGGAAAATACGGCAGGGGACCTTGTGAGGTGGTCCCGTTCGTTTCGACAGCCCAGCGGCCTGGTTAAGCTACTCCCGGGTTGCATCAAGCCGCCAGTCTGATCGTTGCCGGCTCCTGGGCATGCCCAGGAGCCGGCAACGATTGTGCCGATCCATAAGCCTCGTCCGGCGTCCGCCCGGCAAGTGCCGAATGCGGACGGCGGGCATTATAAAGCTCGATCCACGTCGTGACGCCGTCTAATGGTGCTTGCTATTGCTCCCACCACTCGCGCTGGCATGCACTGCGGGTGCCGCATGAGGGACCGCGCCACCAGGATGGAACCCGGCCACCGAGGGGCCAGGGTGGACGAACCCACCGCCCGCCGCGCCGGGATGGGCGCCAGGCGCCACGAGGGAATGGCCGCCATACGCGACGCCAGGATGGGCACCGGTTGTCACCCCGGGATGGGCACCCGTTGTCACACCGAAATGCGGACCGGTTGTCACGCCGGGATGGGCACCGGACGTCACGCCAGGATGTCCCGCCAGTCCCGCCGTGTGTGCCTCGCCCGGATGCGCGCCGCCATGCGCCGCCTCGGGATGGACGCCCGTCCCGTGCAACGCCGCCTCATCGCGATAGCCGCGCAGTCCATGGCCACCCGAATGGAAGCGCTCCATGTGGGCGCGATAGCGATACGGCGCGTCCCGCCAGTGGTGCCAGTGATCGTAGTAGCCCCACCCAAGGTCGCCGCCATAGATCAGGAACACGACCGCGCCGTCGATCACCGCCTCCGGGACCCCGCCGACATAGGTGATCCCGTCGGTCCCATCGTCGCCCGCGGCCATGACCAGCTCGGGCGGCTGCGCCACGGCCACGCTGGCGGTCAGCAGGGTCGGCGGCGGGTTCAGCCAGATGCCACGGTGGTTGTTCAGCGCCTCCCGTTGCTGCACGCGATAGGAGTCCGGCGCATCTTGCGCCACGACCGCGCCGCCATTCACCAGCGCGACCTTGGCGATATCGGTGCCGTCGCCGAGCACGCAGATGTAATGTCCCGGCACGTTTTGCGGACTGCAGCTCGCGCTGTCGCCGTTCGCGGCGATATAGGATTGCATCTCACCCGCATAGGGCGCGCCAAGGCCCTGCACCCCGTCCAGCACATAGGTCTGGTTGTCGGCCACCAGCGTCGCGGTGTCCTGCACCGTCGGATGCTGCACGGTCGCGGGCGGCGGCGGCAGGCTGGCCCAGATGCCGCGCCGCGCGGCCTGCGCGGCGGCCTCCTGCTCGCGGTATGCGTCCGGCGCGTCGGCCTTGGCGCGGGCGACGCCGTTGACCAGCGCGGCTTGCGCCACGTCGGTGCCGTCGGCCAGCAGGCAGACGAAATCGGCGCTGGTCTGCGCCTGGCAGGTCACGTGGTTGCCGCTCGCCGCCAGGAAGCCTTGCAGATTCTGCGCCGCCGCCCCCTGGACACCGTCGATGCCGAACAGGGTGACGGCGGTGTCGCCCGCCTTCAGATTGGCGGTGTCGACCACCACCGGATGATCGAGGCTGATCGGCTCCGCCGGTGGGGCCGAAGCCGCGGCGGTGGCGGGTTGCGTGCTGTCCGGCGGCTGGGCCAGCGGCGTCGTCTGGGCGGGGGGCGGCGTCTGCGTTGGCGTCGCCAGTTGGGCCGGCGGCGGCGTTGGTGTCGCCAGCTCGGCCGGCGACGGCGTTTGGGGCGGCGCCGCGTTCGGGTTCACCTGCACGATGCCGTCCTGCACGTTGGCGCCCGACGACAGAGCCTGGATCGGCGGCTTGGCGATGACCGGCGCGACGGCCGGGGCGATGACCGGTGCGGCCGGGTTGACGTCCATGTCGAGGTTGCCGGACTGGTGCGTCGCGACCGGCGGCGTGGTCGGGCTGACGTCCATGTCCAGGCTCTGCGCGCGCGCGGTTCCCAGCGCGACAAGACCCCATCCCACTGCCGCGCATCCATACACCAGCGCGCTCCGCCGCCACCTGGCTCTCAGCGTCGTCGGCATGGGACCGTCCTCCGGGTTGGAAACCTTCGAGGCTAGGGTGTCTTGGCTGGCGCCACCCAGCCGGGGGATGTTGTCGCGGGTTGGCTCGTCGCCGCCGGTGCCGCACCCGCTGACCCGGCTGGCGCGACCCAATTGGATGGTGCCGAGGCGCTGGTCGCCGCCGGCGCCCCGGTCGGCATCGATTGCAGCCTGGCCAGCAGGCCCGGCGACGGGTTGCCGTCCACCGGCAGACCATGGGCCTGCTCGAAGTCGGAAATCGCCGTCCGCGTCTTCGGACCGATGTAGCCGTCGGCCGCACCCTGCAGATAGCCCAACCGGATCAACTCGGATTGCGTCGAACGAACCATGGGATCCGCGGTCGCAACGGGTCCCGGCGGTGGTGGTGGCGGCGCCGGCGCCGCCGCCGCGAGCGGCGCAAAGCCGGGCACCTGTTCGCCCTTGGCGTACATGCATTGCGAGAAGGCGTTGTCGTACTGCTGCTGGATAGTCATCTGCTCGGTACGAGCTGTTGGTGGCGCCGATTGCCGCGCCCGCGCCGACGCCGGATGCGGCCCCGATCGCCGCCCCGGCGCCGGCGTTGCCATAGGCGCCGCCGACCGCCGCGCCGAGCCCGGCGCCGAGCAGCGTGGTCAGCGCCGCGGCGCCGACCGCGCGCTGGTTCGCATTCTCCGCCTGCCCCTGCACCTGGCCGGCCGCGAAGGTCTTGCAGGCGGCGTTGTCGGCCTGGAACGCCTCGAAGCTCTTGCCGGGTCCCGGCATGACCTGCGCCGTCGGACCCATTGGGGTTTGCGCACAACCCGCCAGCGTCACGGCAACGCAGGCTGAGATAAGGACTTGCCCCGCGGCGGCACGGCGGACGGTCATTGCGCGTCTCTCCTGGCGATATCCATGCAATTAATGGCTCATAAACGTTCTGCCAGAGTTACGCAATTGGTTTGCAACGGGCAAGTTTCCGTTCCCGCCGGTCAATATTCCCAAACCGCTTTCAACAGATCATATAATACGTTGATAAATCGAGATTATACTATTCCGATCACGCAAAAGAATGCGTCGTGGGCCGGCGGAAGTCGGCAGGCGCTGAACGCCGGACGATGCACCGCTTACCTGGTCGCGGTCGCGGTGCCGACGCGCCTCAGCGTGAAGATGGTGCACGCGCTGCTGTCGACCACGCGCCCGCTGAACGTCCGGCCGCCGTCGTCCGAGCGGCCGCTCAGGCCGAACCAATTGTAGCCAGGCGGCTGTGACACCCACTTGACCGGCGTCAGCGTCAGCGCCCCGCCATGCAGGTCAACCGACCCCTCGAGGAGGAACGCGCCACGCGGCACGGCCGGACTGGTCGGCTCCGGTCCGAAGCTGAACATCGCGCGGCGGCGCGGCTTGTCCGCCTGTGGGAACACCTTCAATGTCAGGCGCGCCACCTGTCGGCCGCAGAAGAACGCCCCCTGGAATTCGGCCTCGACCGGCGCACCCGCCGGATTTGGCTGGCCGGCGCTGTTCCATCCCGCGCCGTAGCCGGCATTGACGGCGAGCCTGGTGGCCACTGCGGCCAAGCGCTGTCGGGCGACCTCGCAGCCCAGGGTGAAGTCGCCGCGATTGGCGCCGTCCGGACCGTGGCAGGAGCCCGGCTGCGGCAGGCCGATCTGCGCCTGGGCGAACACCGCGCCGTCGCGGTAGCGCCCGCGCAAACCGCTGAGCCAGCCGTCCCAGGCGCGGCGGTCGTCGCGACCGGCGGTAAAGCCGGGCGGCACGCTCGGCTCCGGCGGCGCCGGTGATGCGGCGGGTGACGCGGCGGGAGATGGGGCGGGAGATGGGGCGGGCGCGGCCGGGTGGACGCCTGCGGCGCCGCTCTGGCGTGCCGCCGTCGCCGTGTCAGCGTCGTAGACCGCAACATTCATCGAGGCCAGGTCGGCGTGAGTCAGCCACTCGACGCGGCCCGGCGTCGTCTCCACCATCTTGCCGATGATGGCCGGGGGGATCCCATCCCTGGCGGCGTCGCGCGCCATCAGCGTGGTCACCGCGAGCGAGGCCCCGGTCTCCTGCTGGTTCTCGTTCGCGCTGTGCACGCCCACCAGCGCATCGGTTGCGGCCATCCGATGCGGCGAGGCGGCGAGCAGCAGGAAACACGCCGAAACGCATTGGCTGTTGGACGGAATGACCACCGGCAGCTTGCGCGTGCGGATCAATCCGGCGAGCTGCGCACCCTCCGCCACCAGCCCGCCCGGGCTGTCGAGCGCCAGTGCCAGCAGCCGTCGCGTCTGCGGCACCTGCGCCAGCGCCTGCTCCAGGCGCGCCGCGTCGCCTTTGACGATCGGGCCACGGCCGCCGAGGATCACCTCGGTCGGTGAGATCTGCACCTGCTCGAATTGCATGGCGTGCGCCGGCGGGATCGCCAGCGCCAGGCCGAGCAAGCAGACCAGCCGTGCCGCGAGGCCCCATCGCATCGTGATCCACCGCCCCTGTGCATTGCTGTGCCGCCGAACGATAGCGCGTTGGGCGGATTGTCGCCACCACGGTCGCGGCTGGGCCAGCAGTTCTCATTTTGGCCGGCCGACGCCATCCTCCGCTCTGCCCGGGCTTGACCCGAGCGCCGCCGCGCGCCCTGTCGATCTAAGGGTACGCGCGTCATTTCAAAGGCTTGTGCCGATACGGATGCTCGGGTCAAGCCCGAGCATGACGTGGCGAAGGCGTCGTCTCGCCACAATGAGAACTGCTGGCAAGATGCAGTGCCTGTTGCGCCGCGCCTGCCACGCGACGAACCTGGCAGGCGAGCGGGGTGTGCCGCTGAAGCCGGGTCTGCTCGCCCTGTTCGAGCGTAGTTACGACGCCGTTCTTATGGACGGCTTCGCGTTCCATGAGGCACCGCCCACACTGATCTCGGCCGAAGTGAAGGCCAGGCGCCGAGGCCGGCCGCCGCGAAGGGTTGGCCACAACCTGCTGCTGCGCCGCAGCATTCGTAAGCAGGACGTGCTCCGCTTTCTCGTCGAGCCACTGGTGCCCTTCACCAACAATCTCGCGGAGCGGGATGGCCGTATGATGAAGCTGCGGCAGAAGATCTCGGGCGGCTTCCGCTCCGAGGACGGCGCCAAGGAGTTTGGCGTGATCCGCTCACTCCTCTCAACCGCCAGGAAGCAGGGGGGGGATCTCCTCCAGACTCTCAACGCCGACCCCACGCGTCTGATCGCAGACCTCCGCCTGGTGTGACCGGCCCGGATACCTGGGTAGTAACCGCCAAAGTCATGCCGATGTTTGTTCCGGCCGGACGCATTCTTGCCGGCCCGCGCCGGGGCGGGACCTCGACAAAGTTCGAGTCCAGGCAGGGCGCATGCCATCAAGCTTCTGACGATATTGGGTCATTTCGCTGGCTGGGGGACCTGGATTCGAACCAAGGCTGCCCGGGTCAGAGCCGGGAGTTCTACCGCTAAACTATCCCCCAAAGGACGAGCGCAGGCGCGGCGCCTTACCATGCGCGCCGCCTCCAGGGCAACCCGGTCGCCCGACGCGGGGGCCAACGAGGGTTGACACTGCGCGCCTGGCTTGGGTCCTCAGGCGGCGCCACCGGGTTTCCGTCGTTCACCGACCGCTCGACTGCGCGGTCAGGCCGGGCCGCGCCGTCGTGGTGTCGCCGCGTCCCCTGGCCGCGCTGGCGGATCGGGGCAAATCCCCGGCCTCGCCGCTCGCCCGCAACGCCGCTACTGTCGCGTTGCATGATCGCGTTCATCGACGCCCCCGCCAGCCTGCCGCCGGGCCAGCGCGCCTACGCCATCGGCGACGTGCATGGCTGCATCGAGCAGCTCGCGGCGCTGCACCAGGCGATCGCCCGCGACCTGGTGGCGCGCCCGGTCGGCGCGGCCGTGCTGATCCATCTCGGCGACTACATCGACCGCGGCCCGGACAGTGCCGGCGTCGTCGCGCGACTCGCCGCCGGCCCACCCGTGCCGGGCCTGCGCACGGTCAACCTGATGGGCAACCATGAGGACATGATGCTGGACGCGCTGGCCGCCGGACGGGAAGCCGCGGCCGAGTTGTGGCTGAGCAATGGCGGCGCCGCGGCCCTGGCCAGTTGGGGCGTGACGCGGCTGGCCAACCGGACCGCCTGGGCGGGGCTGATCCCGCCGCCGCAGCTGCGCTTCCTGCGCGCGCTGGCGCTGACCCATCGGCTCGGCGGCTATTTGTTCGTCCACGCCGGCGTCCGCCCCGGCATCCGCCTCGACCAGCAGACCCGCCACGACCTGCTGTGGATCCGCGAACCGTTCCTCTCGGCGAAAGGTCCGCTGCTTGGCGACACGCAAGGGGACGGGCTAGCGATGGTGGTGGTGCATGGCCACACGCCGGCGAAGCAACCCGTGGTGCGGCCCAACCGGATCGGCATCGACACCGGCGCGGTGTTGGGCGGGGCGCTGACCTGCGCGGTGCTGGAAGAGGATCGGGTGGGTTTTCTCGCCGCCTGAGCCCGGCGCGCGCCAGCCATTGCTTGCAACCGGGACGGTGTGACGGTACGGCGTCAGACGATGAACCGGATCGATCCGCAACCAAGGCTTGAGGTGCCGCAGGCCGATCCGGCTGGCGGCGATCTGCCCGCCTCCAAGGCGGCATTCCCTGGCTTGGTGCCGACCGACCTGACGCCGATCGACCCGATCGCCGCCGATCTCGCCGCGCCCGATCTGGCCGCCGCCGATCTGGTCGCTGCCGTGCGCCTGCTGGCGCGCGCCAGCGTGCTGGTGGTCGGCGACGTGATGCTGGACCGCTACGTCTACGGCGAGGTCACCCGCATCAGCCCGGAGGCCCCGGTGCCGATCCTCACCGTGGAGCGGGAGATCGCCTATCCCGGCGGCGCCGGCAACGTGGTGCGCAACCTCACCGCGGTGGGCGCGGCGGTGGCGCTGGTCTCGGTGGTCGGCGACGACCAGGCGGGCGCCGACCTGACCGGGCTGGTCGGCGGCCAGCCCGGGGTGGAGCCGTGGCTGCTGGTGCAGGGCGGGCGCACCACCACGATGAAGACGCGGCTGCTCGCCGGCGGGCACCACCTGCTGCGCACCGACCGCGAGGTGACCTCGCCGATCCAGCCAAGGCTGGCCGAGCGGATGATCAGCATCGCCAGCGACGCCATGGCGGCGACCGCGGTCACCGTGCTGTCGGACTACCAGAAGGGCCTGCTGGCGGGCGACGTGCCGGCCCGGCTGATCGCCGCCGCGCATGGCCTCGGGCGCAAGGTGATCGTCGACCCCAAGGGGCCGGACTACGCGCGCTATGCCGGGGCCGACATCATCATCCCGAACCGGCGCGACCTGGGCGAGGGCACCGGCCTGCCGGTCGCCGACGAGGCCGCGGTGATCGAAGCGGCCCGGGCGCTCCGGGCGCGGCACGGCTTCGGCGCCGTGCTGGTGACCGAGGGGGCGGCCGGCATGACCCTGGTCGATGCCGCGACCGAACGGCATTTCCCGGCCCAGGCGGCCGAGGTCTACGACGTCTCCGGCGCCGGCGACACGGTCACCGCGGTGCTGGCCGCCGGCATCGCGGTGAAGCTCGACCTGGCGCTGGCGGTGCGGCTCGCCAACCTCGCCGCCGGCATCGTGGTGGGCAAGGTCGGCACCGCGGTGGCGCGCACCGCCGACCTGCTCGCCGTGCTGTCGCCGCAGGGCGGCAGCTTGCGCAAGATCGTCTCCCGCCAGGCGGCGCTGGAGCAGGTGGCGCGCTGGCGCCACCAGGGTTACCGGGTCGGCTTCACCAACGGCTGCTTCGACCTGCTGCATCCGGGACACGTCCACCTGCTGGAAACCGCGCGCGACGCCTGCGACCGGCTGGTGGTGGGGCTGAACGACGACGCCGGGGCGCGCCGGCTGAAGGGCGAGGCGCGCCCGGTGCAGCCCGAGGCGGTGCGCGCCGCAGTGCTGGCCGGCCTGCCGAGCGTCGATCTGGTGACGGTGTTCGAGGAAGCCACGCCAGAGGCGCTGATCGAGGCACTGCGCCCGGACGTGCTGGTGAAGGGCGCCGATTACCCGCTCGACGCGGTCGCCGGCGCGGCGCAGGTGCGGTCGTGGGGCGGACGCGTGCTGCTGGCCGACCTGCTGCCCGGACAGACCGCGACCGTCGGGCCGGGTCGGGCGCGCGGCTAGCCGGGGCTCCGCCCCGACCTTGCTGCGTTCGCCCGATTGCCCTGGCCGTACCGTCTCCCCCCTGCCCCGCCCGCGTGCTACGCTGCCGACACCAGCAGCACGCCGGGAGGAAACCGATGGACGCCAGCACCCCACCCAAACCCGGGGACGTCACCGACCGCAACCTCGCGCTGGAGCTCGTGCGGGTCACCGAAGCCGCGGCGCTGGCGGCCTCGCGCTGGATCGGCCTCGGCAAGAAGAACGAGGCCGACGGCGCGGCGGTCGAGGCGATGCGCAAGGCGTTCGACACGGTGGCGATCGACGGCACCGTGGTGATCGGCGAGGGCGAGATGGACGAGGCGCCGATGCTGTTCATCGGCGAGAAGGTCGGCGCCGGCGGGCCGCAGATGGACATCGCGGTCGATCCGCTGGAGGGCACCACGCTGACCGCCAAGGGCGGGCCCGCCGCGCTCGCCGTCGTGGCGCTGGCCGAGCACGGCAACTTCCTGCACGCGCCCGACATCTACATGGACAAGATCGCCGTCGGCGGCGGCCTGCCCGAGGGCGTGGTCGATCTGGACGCGCCGGTGGCCAGCAATCTGCGCGACCTGGCGCAGGCCAAGAAGATGCGCCGTGTCCGACCTGGTCGCCTGCATCCTCGACCGCGACCGCCACAAGGAGCTGATCGCCAAGGTGCGCGAGGCCGGCGCGCGCATCATGCTGATCAGCGACGGCGACGTGAACGGCGTGGTCGCGACCGCGACGCCGGAATCGGAGATCGACATCTACCTCGGCTCCGGCGGCGCGCCGGAGGGCGTGCTGGCCGCCGCGGCGCTGCGCTGCATCGGCGGGCAGATGCAGGGCCGGCTGATGTTCGAGAACGACGCTGCAGATCGAGCGGGTGAAGCGAGATGGGCCACCCCGACCCGCGGCGCAAATTCACCCTGGAGGAGATGGCCAAGGGCGACGTGATGTTCGCCGCCACCGGCGTCACCACCGGGACGATGCTGCGCGGGGTGAAGCGTTTCGGCCATGGCGCGATCACCCATTCGATGGTGATGCGCAGCAAGTCCGGCACGGTGCGCTTCATCGAGGCGCACCACAATTTCACCACCAAGACCTGGACGCCGACCTGATCCCGCGCGCCGCGCGGTCCCGGCATGGCTGACGCGGCCCCCATTGGCGCGGCCCCCATCGGCAAGACCATCGGGGGCGCCGCACCCGTTGGCGCCACCATCGAGGGTGCGCCCCTGGGTGCGCCCCTGGGTGCTCCCCTGGGCGCTCCCCTGGGCGCCGCGGCCTTCGGCGTCGCGCGCAGCCTGACCGGACGACGCTGGATCTGGCGCGAGGCGGAGGAGCGCATCAGCCTCGGCATCGCCCAGCGGCTCGGCGTGCCGGACATCGTCGGGCGGCTGCTGGCGGCGCGCGGCGTCGGGCATCGGCGGCGCGGCGGACTTCCTCGATCCGACCCTGCGCGCGCTGCTGCCCGATCCGTCGCTGCTGGCCGACATGGAGGTCGCCGCCGAGCGCCTGGCCGAGGCCGTGCGGCACGGCGAGACGGTGGCGGTGTTCGGCGACTACGACGTGGACGGCGCCTGCGCCGGCGCGCTGCTGGCCGGACTGCTGCGCGACGCTGGGCTGCGCGGTGATCCCCTACGTGCCCGACCGCGCGACCGAGGGCTACGGCCCCAACGGCCCGGCGCTGCTGGGCCTGGTCGGGCGCGGCGCCACGCTGATCGTCTGCGTCGATTGCGGCACCGCCGCGGCGGAGGCGCTGGCCGCGGTCGCCGGCCGCGCCGACGTGCTGGTGCTGGACCACCACAAGGCCGAGGGACCGCCGCCGCCGATCCTGGCCACGGTCAATCCCAACCGGCTCGACGACCGCTCCGGCCTCGGCCTGCTGTGCGCGACCGCGGTGGCGTTTCTGACGGCGGTCGCAACGGTGCGGACGCTGCGCCGGGCCGGGTTTTTCGCCGCACGCGCCGAGCCCGACCTGATCGGGCTGCTCGACCTGGTGGCGCTGGCCACGGTGTGCGACGTGATGCCGCTGACCGGCGTGAACCGCGCGCTGGTCTGCCAGGGGTTGAAGGTGCTGGGCCGGCGCGCCCGCATCGGCCTGGCCGCGCTGCTCGACGTGGCGCAGAGCGCGCGACCCGCCGAGCGCCTTCACCCTGCGGCTACGTGCTGGGGCCGCGCATCAATGCGGCCGGGCGGATCAGCCAGGCCGACCTCGGCCTGCGGCTGCTGCTGACCGAGGACCCGCAGGAGGCCGCCGAGCTCGCCGCGACGGCTGGACCGGTGAACCGCCAGCGCCAGGAGGTCGAGGCGGCGATGCTGGACGCGGCGATGGACGCAGGCCGACCGCCAGGCCGCGCAGGGCCACGCCGCGCTGCTGGTGCACGGCACGGGCTGGCATCCCGGCGTGGTCGGCATCGTCGCCGGGCGGATCAAGGAGCGGTTCAACCGGCCGGCCTGCGTCGCCGGGATCGCCGACGGCCTCGCCAAGGGGTCGGGCCGCTCGGTGCCGGGGCTCGATCTGGGCGCGGCGGTGATCGCGGCGCGGCAGATCGGCATCCTGACCACCGGCGGCGGGCATCCGATGGCCGCGGGGTTTTCCCTGGCGCCGGAGCGGCTCGACGCGTTCCACGCATTCCTGGACGAACGCCTGGCCGCCGCGGCCGCGCTGCCGAGTGCCGCGGACCTGGCGGTGGAGGGCGCGCTCGCGGTGCCCGGCGCGACGGCGGAGCTGGCGCGCGAGGTGGCGCGGCTGGCCCCGTTCGGCGCCGGCAACGAGGAGCCGCTGTTCGTGCTGCAACGCGCCCGCGTGGTGCGCGCCGACCGGGTGGGGCGCGAGGGCGGCTCGATCCGCGCCTTCGTCGAGGGCGAGGGCGGCGGGCCGCGGCTGAAGGCGATGCTGTTCCGCGCCCGCGACGGGCGCGCTGGCCGAGGCGCTGCTGGCGCGCGACGCCGCGGTGCCGCTGCATCTGGCGGGGCATCTGCGCGCCGAGGAATGGAACGGGGCGGTGAACGCCGGCTTCATCATCGCCGACGCGGCGGTGGCGTAAGCGCGCCATCTGACGCCGGCGGCGCGCGCTCCGGCTTGACCCTGGCAGGCCCCTCCGCTACCCACCCGCGGCCGCCTGCGCGCCTACGCGAGGGCAGGCGCGGTCCCGTTCGTCTAGCGGTCCAGGACACCGCCCTTTCACGGCGGTAACACGGGTTCGAATTCCCGTACGGGACGCCATTGTTATCAATGAATTAGACGATGTCAGCCTCGCGGCCCCGATCGCGGACAGGCAGGGGACAGGCACCGGAGCGGAGGCAATGAGAGGCCGAGGGATGATCCGGCAATTCAAGAAGCCGAACTTGCTCCCCGAGGTCATCGCCGAGTTTGAATTGCACGGTGTCGATGCGGTCCGCGCGTTCCTTGCCGCCCAGGGGTCTTACAAAGGCGAGGGCACCGCCCGGGATACGCCCTATAGGCTCGGCAACGCAGCCGTGAAGCGCGGCGAGGTCGAAGATTGGTTGAAGTGGAAAAGCGCCACCGAAGGACGCTGGGTGAAGGTCGGCACCATTGCGGCGATCGCCGCTGCCGTTCTGGCCGCGCTGGCGTGGCTGCACCCGATCAGATAGCGGAATGAGACGGCCGCCCTCGCGGAACGGCCCGGCGCCGTCACGCTCGGCGTGATGGTTGAACGTCAGGACTTCCCGGCGCCGGGAAGTTTGCAGGGCCACGCCACCGCTGCGGCCGGGGCGGCGTCGGGATCAGCACCACGGGCACCACGGCACGGCCAGCCCCGCCGCGTTGCCGGGCGGCTGGTAGCGTCGGCCAGGGTCAAGCGCGGCCAGGGTGGCCGATGCCGGGGCCGCAATCGGCGCCAGCGTGCACCGTCCCCCGTCCAGTTGCCCTTCGGCCGGGCGGCAGATCGCTCCCTGGGGTCGCCCGAAGACGCCGTGCACGGCAAGGGACCTTGCCGGCCGCCCCTGGGTGCCATACCCCTCCGCGGCGTAGCGTGCGCGGCTTCCTGGGCCTGCCTCTACCGCTGGGCCGGCGGTGGTGGCGTCTTGACCGAACCCCGGATTATCGTTGCCCCGCGACGAAACGCGGCGCAGTTTCGAGCATGATCGGACGGCGTGCCGCCGATCGAGGAAACGTCGGAGAGGACCATGAACAAGGTTCTGTACGTGGCTGCCGTCGGTGTTGCGATGGTGATCCTTGCCGCTTCGAGTCAGGCGCAACCCACTCCCCCGAGGCCAGCCATCAACTACAATGCGTCCAAGTCGAACACGGGCAATTTCACCAACTCTCCTGCCGCGTTTGCCGCCCCCATCTCCCCGTGCCCCGATGGCGCCAGCAGGGACGCGGCCGGCGCGTGCCAGGCCGGCAAGGTCAACAAAACCACTACCAGGTCAAATACCCAGCATAATTGACCGTCTGCCAGGGCGCGCGAGACGTTCCGGGCTGGCGAGACGGTGCGGGACTGGTGGGATCGGGCCGCAGGGTAGTGGGATCACCGCACGCCACGCTGCCCCTGCGGGCGCCAGGAGGCCAGCGTTCTGGTGCTGCCCAGCTCCATAATCCGCAGCGGCTCAGCAGTCAGCGTGCGACGAGTTCCGTGCTGGCCCCGGACTGCGCCTGGTAGCTCGAACTCGCTGCGCAGCACGCCATCGGGACCGAACGTAAATGAGACGGTCTGCGACGTTGCATCAGCGCCGCCAACCAGTGGCCCGATGATCGGAATGAACGACTCTGGCCGGGCTTGCGCGTGCGTGTAGGCGTACACTAGGACGCTGCTGCCATCGCCCAGCACGCTTGACCCGTTGGGCGGACCGAGGGCGGCTTGCACTTCCGCGCTCGTCGTCTTACCGCGCTCGAAGGCCGCGACCTTCGCCTGATCCACCGGGCGCCCGGATGACACACATCCTGCCAGCGTGACGATCGCCAAGAGCCAGCCGATTGAGCGCATGTTCAGCTCCATCCTGCCGTCCGGTACAATTGCACGCCAGGAACGTGCCCGCAATGCGTCACGGCGCACCGGCCCCAGAACGGCCTACGATCGCCATACAGCCGGGTCACGTTCCCGCCGCTCCGCAAACCTCGGGAAACCGCCCGGCGCCAGCGTGGCCCAGGTGTGGCCAGCGGGCCGGGCGTTCTGGCATCGGCCGGCGCTGCTGACTGGCGGTTGCGGGGATCGCGGCGGGGCAGGAAAGATTCCCGCCCCGCCGCTCGCTATCCTGGAAGGCGCCAACCAAACCAGGGAGCGAAGATATGGCCGAAGAACCAGACCCATTTGCGCAGCTTAGTGATGCTACGATGGCTGCCCAGATGGTAGCTTTTGCAGCCTTTCACACGGTTCGGGAAATTCTGGTGGACGTTGCAAAAATGCAGCCGGACCCAGAACGTTATGTCACGGGCCTGTATGATCGCGTAATTGGGCGGCTTGATCCGAGGCCCGGACTTCCCGAGAAGTTTGCGGTTGGGCAGGCAAGGGACATGGTCGGAGCGATCTTTCGAGATGCCTTGAGTGACCGTTCGGAATATCCCACCGGCAACCCCTCCGACTGGCGGCACTCCGAAGAAGTGAGCAGCCCAGTTTGGACGGCAGGCGTTCCTTGCTGATCGTTCATGATGACAGCCGGTCCCATTCCGTATGTGGTTCAGTCCGCCAGCAGCGATATGTCGGCCGGCGCGTCGGGCGGTGTCACTGCGTCACCCCTGCGGGACACCCTGAAAGCTGGCCGGCCGGGCGCCATCACTTCGGACGCCCGGCCGGCCTCGCGCGGAGAGGGTGGAGCCGGCCCTCGCGCGATCTCGTGCGGCGCCTCGATCTGCGCCACGTTGTTTCGTTCCGCGGGCCGCGGCTGGCGCCGGGGCGGGCGTGTTTCCGGTCTCCAGATCAATCGGCTCCCGGACGGTGATCTGCCGCCCTTCGACCGCAAGGACGATTAGCTTGCCGCCGGATGCCCTGGGCAGGGCAAGGCGTCGCAACTCGGCGACCTGTGCCTGTCCCGCGGCCAGGGCGCTGTGCTCGCACGAAACCATCGCCGACAGGGCATCGATCTCCGGGCAGCACCACCCGCCCGACAGGCCGGCCTCAAAATCGTTCTCTGGGAAGAATACCCATCCGGCGACCCGACCGAGGCGCGGGCTGTAGCCGACCACGCAATATCGCGCCCACGGCATGAGGGCGCGGGCGGCAGGCGCGGCGATACCGCAGGCCGGCGCGCGGAGCGCAACACGATGGAAAGCTCCACCAGAAGGTTGTCCATCGCCACGGATGCCTGCACCGCCGCGCCGGCTTCGCGAAGCCATCCAAGCGGGCCAGTGCCGATGCCGACGATGCCGGCAATGGCGTTGAGCGCCGGCTTGCACGCCTCGCCGGCCGGTTCGCCGTCGCAATAGATTTCGCTGTCCGTCCAGGCGACGGCGTGTTGCGGGTCGGAAACGTGAAAGCCGAGGATCGTCATTTGAAAGGACTTCATAAAGCTTCTGCCGCAACAAGTGATCCCGCATGTATCCTGCTGCTCATGGTTGTCGTTATCGCCAGCGGGCCGCGCCAGCGACCACCGCGAGCGCACGCTGTTGTTCCAGCCCGTGCTGCCACCGTCCAGGTTGCCGGTGTTCAATCCGGTGCGCGACGGGTGCGCATTGAGCAACACCGCGCCGTTGATCTCCAGCGCCAGACGGTTCAGCAGGCCGATGAACCGCCGCACCTGGTGGCGATCGTTCTCATTGCCCGCGAACAGGTCCGCCGCGGTGTCCAGCACGACAAGGCGGGCGCCGTGGGCTTTGGCGGCCGTCTCGATGGCCTCATAGCGTTTCGTGGCGAGCATGCGACCGTCGGCGGTGAACGTGGCCAGCGTGTTGTCTAGTCCGAGTTCGCTGATCCACCGCATGTTGCCAAGGGTGCCCAGCCGGATGCCGAGATGGTCGCAAATCCGGTCCTGCCGCCGATGCAGCTCGGCTTCGTCGTCTTCGCAGAACACACCGAATGAGCGGCAGGGCATCACTTCATGGCCGCACCACGGCGTGACGGTGGCACATGAGGTCATTAACTGCTGGGCAAGCAACGTTTTTCCAACGCCGCCGTCGCCATAGTTTGCCGTCGTGCAGCCAACGGGCAGCCAGTCCCGCACGATCCATTCGCGCTGCGGAACCGTTACGAATTCCAGGTCCGCCGGGTTGACGATGCGCAAGCTGGCGGCCATCGCCGCGGCTTCCTCTGACATTTCCTGCCGGTCGAGTTCGTCCAGGCCGTCAAGCATGCGCGCCTCCCGCCGGGTCATCTCTTGCTTAGCGGCCCAGGCGATGATTTCCTTGACTGATACTGCATCTATTCCAAGCGCGGCGGCCTCGGCTGTCACCGCGGCCCGCACTTCTTCACCAGGTCGCCGCTCGCGGATCAGACGGCAGGGCGAGGCGGGCGAGGGGCTTGCGCTTGGCTGTAGCCTCGCCTCGGTATTTCCGCAGTGCCGATGCCACCAGCTCAGGGATCGAGTAGTAACGATCCAACCACCTCTCATCGCGGAATTCGAGGTCATGCGACAACATGACGCCGCGCAACAGTTCCTCCACCGTCGCGTCCGGAATGTTCCGCCCTATGTAGTGCGCCGCCAGCGCGGTCAGCTCGACGTGGAACCCTTCGCCGGACACGATGCGCTGCACCAGCTCGCAATCCTCGCGGGTCTCGGCGTTGACGTGCTCGCCGGCATCGGCGGCGGCCTTCGCGGGGCCTGCCTTGCCCTGCCATATCCTGTCCAGATCGTCGTGCTGGTCGATCGGCGTTCCGTCGATCAGCTCGACGCAGTGCGACGGATTGTTCGCGACCGAGCCGTAATAATACGACTGACTTCTAGGGTCCAACTTTCGGGTGCGAAGGCGCCACTAAACAATCCGTTCAAGCGCCCAAGCTGGTGATTGCGGCGTGCGGGCGGCGCTTCCGCCGACAGGGGGCAGAGCACGCGCCACCTCGGGGCGTCTTCGGTATGGCTGGGCGACGTGTAGACGATGCAGGTCACGCCTTGCTTTTCGAGTAGGGCGCAGGCATCCTCGAACGGCATTAGGCCGCCGTCATAGTCGGCCTCGATGCCAGAGATCGCCAGCGTGTTGCTGTCGTGGCGGAGGCTTCCCTTGTCGGTTCGCTTTTCGCCGAACCGTGCCAATTTCAGCCAGGGCAACATTGCCTTGCTCGGCGCGTCGGTGACGCGGATCCGCTCGGCCAGCTCGGCCAGCGTCAGAGATTCTTCGCGCTTCCGGTTTGCGCCGTGGTTCGGGAAGAACGTCACCGTAAGCGGAGAGGTAACGGTCATTGCATCGCCCTCCGTTCGATCGGCACCGGATGCGCGCCTGTCGTTGGCCGGAGGCACAGACAGGGAACTTTCCGCGTCTGCAACGCCTCAGCCCACTCCTGCAAATGTGCAGTGTCCGTCTCGATCATCAGGAAGCGCCGGCAATGCAGCGCAATGCCGATCGCGAGGCGTAGACGATGCCGCGTCGGCGCCGGTGGCATGGATCATCGCGCCGCGCGCCCAGCGAAACAGCCGGCGCGTCGCAGGCCAGGCGGCCGGTCCGGTAGAGCAATAGTCATCATCGCCAATGATCGCGATCAGCGGGCGCAGCGATGGTTCAAGCACGCGCAGCGGCACGACTGCATCCCGCGCCGGTTCCGCCAAGTTGATCTCGTGTCGCGCACCGCGCGCAACAGTTCCACGCGCCCGACCAGATTGAGGCCGGCGCATAGGCCGATTAGCCGGTCGATTTCGTCGGGTGCACCGATCTGGGCATATGCCGCGCCGGTCATGTTGCACCCCGCGCCGCAAGCCATTCATTCGCGGACTCGCGCTCGGCCCGGCTCGGTTCGCCGGTCGGTCGCCCGTCCAGATCGCGCCGAACGTTCCCGGCGGCGACGACGCGCATGTACTCGATGCGCCGCGTCCAGCGACGCAGGAAACGCGAGATCGTTGCCTTGTCGGTCTCGCCGGCCAGCAGCGCCGGGATATCGCGATGGATGCCGGCGCTGGTCGATCGCCGCTCGACGCGGCCGGCCGTTTCCAGATCCGGCAAAACCGAAACGAGAGCGGACCAAAAACTGCCGGCCGCCTTGATCCTGTCTGCTACTGCGGTGGGCATTCCCTTTGTGTCGTAGTCTAGCAACGCGAGCGCGGGCTGGCCGGGACGATAGATGATGTGGTCGCCGGTGCGGGCGATCAGATCAAGCGCCGCCGATCCGTTAATCTCCTTTAGGTTTTTCTTTGTGTCTATCTGCACATTTTCTGGGATGCCATGACGCAAAGCGCCGAGCGCAATAGCTTCATGCGACGCGAGGGCGCCGATATGTTCGGCGAACGATTCGAGATTGTCGAACCGTGCACGCTTCGCACTCCCGCGAGACATGACACAAGCGGAACCATCGCTGTGCAGCGATCCGTCCGGCAGAAGGGTAATTCGTTTCGTCAGCGGGCCTCCGATCTTCGTCAATGCGGTGATCTCGATCGGCGGGATCATTGCATTGCCCTCGGCCGTTCCGGTAGGGGATGCACGCCCATCGTCGGCACAATCACCAGTGTCCGGGCAGCGCAGGAAGGTGTACCAGTCCGCAGCGCGGGCCGGAGGTTGTTTCGATGAACGCCAGCCGGCGCAGGATCATGGTCGAGGCGGCGTCGTCCCTGTAGTGGTCGGCTTCGCCAGCCGCACCGTGCACGATCGCCGCGCGGCACCAGTCGCGCAGCCGGCGGGCGCAAGCCCAGCGGCCGGCGCCGGGTCAGGGTGGCCGTAACCTGGATCGGCGCCGACCATGAAACAGATCGGCCGGTGCTGATACTGCTCGATCAGCCGCGTCGGCCAGGGCGCCGAGGTATGTTCGATGCGAACCAGTGCGAGCAGACCATCGGCCGCGGCACGGAATAGCGGGAGCTGTACCAGTCCCATGCGGCCGGCCAGGTCGCAAAGCCTTTCCAAATCGGTGCGGGAGGTCAGCAAGAGGTCGCCGGGGTTGCCGTCCATCGCAACACCGCCCCCGCAACGGCACGCCCCAGCCCGACAGCGCAGTCAGGACGGCGCCGACGCTATCGCAGGTCGCCAGCTTCATCCCGGCCGCTTCAAGCCGTGGGAAGGCGTCGCGCTGGCCTTCAACGATACGCAGCCCGCCGCGCCGCGTCCGCACCGCTCGGGTCCGGCTCAGTCGGCCGCCCGGCCGTTTCAGTTCGATGCCATGCAGGACGCCGTGCAGGACCAGCACGTCAGGCCAGGATCGTTTCAGGCCCATGCGCGCCAGCTTGGCGGCTTGCTGGCCGGTCAGCTTGATATGCCCGGCCGGATAGGCGCACCACTCGGCGGGCGGCAGCAGCAGCAAATCGAGGGCCGCCGCAACGGCTTCTTGTAGATCGGTCTCGGGGGCGACGGGCGCCACCAGGCGGAACGGGCGCATCATCGGGACGGCGCCTCGATCGCATCCCCAAGGATCACCAGGAAGCGGCCTTGTTCACTTTCCGAGGCCCGATTCCAGGCCCGGCAGAGTGCTCCGAAACGATCCGGCGGCTTTGTGCCGTCCATGATCCGCGTGGCAGCATTGACGCTCAATTCGCCGCGCTCCACGGCCGCAGCCAGGTCCGGCCGCGTCCGGCGAATGCGCTTGCACATGTAGACCAGCCGCTCACTGACGTTCATCAGCGCGGCGGCTTGCTTGATCGTCAGCCGCGGCATGGACTGCAAATTTGCAGCGGCGCTCATGGCGCCACCTCCGGTGCGGGCGGCTTCGGCGTCCGCGGCTGCACGACAATGCCGGCATCGGCCAGGCTGTTGTCGGCTTCGAGCCTGCCCGACACCACCACCGCGACGGCGGCCGGTCCGCCGGCGGCGGCGATCGCCGCCACGGCCTTGCGGATGCTCTTCGCGTCAAGCTGGTGCGTAGTGCGGCGGCAACGTCGATCCTGATCGCTACCCTGTCCGGCCCCGTCCGGGACCGCCGGGCCGGCCAGGCTGGCAGCGTCGATCACCAGCGTCACCTTCAGCGCCCGCGCCGTGGTCGCCAGGCCGCCGGTGCTTTGCTCGCGTGCCGACGGCGGCGCGGGCGCTGCTGTCGGTCTGGGCGCCGGGGGTAGCGCGGCTGGCGCTGGCAGGCGGCCGGCCAGGGCGGCAGCGGCACGGTCGGCAGCGGCGCCGGTAGCGATAAGCGTTGAAGCGAGGGGCCGGCTTGGGGTAGAAAGCGGTCGATCGCGCTGCCCAGCCTGATCGCCGTCTTCGCCCCCGTGACACCGCCCCCCGGTGTCCGGGGGCGTTGCATGTCAGGCCGCCGCCTGTTGCTCGCTTGCCGCGCGACGGTTTCGCCGCATCGGGCTTTCCGTCTTCAGGGCATCGTGCTCGCCCCAGCGATCCAGTTCGCTTTTGTCGTAGAGCGGCAACGCGCCAAGGTAGCGGCAAGACGGGCCTCGCCCGGCCGCGCGCCAATTGCGCAACTCTTTTCCTCGACGGGAAGCCCGTGCTCTTGGGTCAGGTAGCTTGCCGCTGCTCGGTCCGCTACCGGAGAGCCAGATCGGCGGCGTTCGCTTGGTCGAGCCTGGTCGGCTCCATCACGATCGGATGACATCGGGCACCTATGCTCGTTGTTGCGCAGCACGTAATTAGTCCCGCATGTGCGGCTGTTGCAAAATGTGCAATTCGGCCGGGCGAAAACAATTGCCGAGTTTTCGGCCGAATTAACTGGCCGAATTATTGGCCGCCAGCCGGCGCCGCCCCGCGGAGGGCGGAGGTCTTCCCTTACCTTGCCCAATGCCTCGCGAGCCACCGACCGATTGCAGTCCAGGCCGCCAGCACCCGGACCGGGTTTTGCCGTTGCAGCGGTGATGATCTGCGCGGCCGTCATCCGCTGGCCTTCGCTCCTGGCTTTCTCTAGTCGTTTCGTCATCCACTCGACCACGCGGTCCACGGAAACATCCTTGTGCTGCCCGCGCCGCGCTGGCGTTGCGGCAGCATCGTTAGCAGCGTCGGCCAAAGTGCAAGCCGGCGCAGTCTCATGCACCCGGACGCCGTGGTAGACGACACCACCGCTGCTGATCGAGCTTTGGTCATAATCCGGCCTGCCGCGCAGCAACACGCCGGGCCTGATCTCTTTTTCTTCGTCGGCCCCGTGCCGAATCCCAATGGCCCTTAGCTCGCCGCATTCACCCGTAGACATAGCTCGCCCCACAGGATGACGCGGTGCGCCGCAAGCATCGCCGCGGGCTTCGCTTGCGCCTCCCACTCAGCAAGTTGGCGCGCAAGGGTTTATGGTCCCGGTGGTTTGGCGCGAATCGGATCACCGCGCGATCCAGCCGCAGCCCAAGAGGCCATCCCGTCGCAGCGCCGGCGCCCTCGGTGCGCCGCGGTTTTCGTAGCGCCATCATGCCCGCGCCCTTCCGGCCGGCAACGCGGGCACCAACTTGGCCGTGTCCGCGCGCACTGCCCCCATCAGATGATCGGAAGCCCTGTCCTGCAATCTTGATTGACTGGCCTCCGCGAGATGCACATATCGTTGCGTTGTGGCGATGTTCCGATGACGCAGCATTGACTGAATCTCGGCGGTAGACATGCCTGCCACAATGCCGGCGGTCCCGATGCTATGTCGCAGGGAGTGCAGCACCAGGCCGGCCGGCAACTCGGCCTCTGCTCGAATGCGGTTCCAATCGTGGTTGACCGCAATCACCTCGCCTCGCATCGGCACGAAAGCGGATCGGTGGGATCGGCGTCATCAGGCCGAATTGCCGCGAGGGCGGCGGCAGCGATCGGCGGAAGCGACACGGTTTCGGTCGTTGCGCCCCGCCGCGCCAGCTTCGCCCCCTTGGGGTTGCGCAGCGTGACGCGCCGGCGTGTCAGGTCCACATCGCCCCAGCGAAGGGTCCGGGCTTCATTGCGCCGCATGCCGGTGGCGGCCAGCAGAACCACGAACGCGCGGACGATGGCGCGGAGCCGGCCCTCCGCAACCATCTTGTCCATCGTCTCGAACAACCGCGCGTATTGCTCAGGCTGATCGAGGATCGTCGTCCGCTCGCCGTCGCCGTCCAGCCGTAAGCCGCCGATGACAGGGTTGCGGTCAAGCCGGCCCTCGCCTACCGCCCAGGTCATCAGGGCGCTAGAAGCCGCACAGCCCCTCGGGCAGCACCGGGGCCGCCCAGCCGCCGCTTCCGGGTGTTGGTGCGCTGGTCGGCCTCGACGGCTCGGTGCATCCGCCGCACCGCGGGGACGCTGATCGCCGCGAGCTTGTCGCCGCCCAGGTGGCGCAGCACGTGCAGCCGAGCCGTGGCGCTATCCTCGGTCTGCGTCCGCGGGGCCTTCCGCGCAAACTCGCGCGACGCGGCGTAGGCGTCCCACGCCTCGCGCACCGTCCACGCTGCCCGCTCGGCCGCAGTGTCGGCCGCCGGGTCCCCGCCCGCGTCCACCCTGGCAAGTGTGGCCTTCGCCGCCGCCCTGGCCTGATCGAGCGTCATGGTGCGCGGGTCGCCGACCTTGGCCCGGCGCTCGGCCCCACCGGGCGCGGTGTAGCGGACGAAATAAAGCGCAGACCACGCCGCGTCCGGCTTCCGAGGCGGTTTGACGCGCAGGGCGAGGCGCGGAATCTGGGTGTCGAAGTACGACACGTCGCGCGTCGGCAATTCGGTTTCGGTATGCCGGCGCACCAGCGCGGCGGTCAGTTTCGTTTGCATCGCGGTTCGGCCTCGCGCGGTATGGTGACACGCTGGGACAGGCAGGGGACAGGCTGGCCCGCCACTTTTGCCCTTGTCCCGGAAGTTGTGTTACCATACCGCTCGCGTCCCGCCAACAAGGAAACGGCTGATTACAGGGGATATTTTCAGCCTTTCCGGGACAGGCAACGGAGCGACGGGACGGCCCAGACCGAACTTTCACGGCGGTAACACGGGTTCGATTCCCGTACGGGACGCCAAGCAATTTCAATTTCTTAGTGCGATTACGCTTCGCCTGGACGAACGGCATACGGCAAATTTACGGCATGGACGGTGCGGAACGGGCGGCTTAGCCGTCACTTCGCCGCCCCCTCGCGCCGGCAGGTTTCGCACCGTTCTGCGACACTACGCGCTACGACGCGCCGTGCGGACATGCACGCTACATTTGTCCGGATCGCCACCCGCATGAATCGGCAGCAAATCCGCTCACATCCCGGCGCGTGCATCGCCTCGGCGCCCCAAGGCAAGACAGGGTGTTGCAGGCCCGTGCCCCCTTCTCTTGCCTGCTGCCTAACGATGTCCGAGGTTCTCGCACAATAGCCACGTTACAGACGTTACAGACGTGGCAGTGCCAACTGGCCGAAATTGCAGGTTCCTATACCCCAACCCTATATGCATATATACGTAATATGTACTTACCTATTTTTCTCGCGCGTGGATGGAGTGGCGCATATTGCAATTTCTGACAGTTGGCACTATAACCCAAATTAGCTATGGAACGTCTGTCATGTATCAAGCCGAGCCGCCCGAGGCCGCGACGATGCCAGCTAAGCCTTTGTCGTCACGCGAGAAATATCCTATCGAGACATTACGGGTTGGCTGGTCGTTCCGGGTTCCGACCGGTGAGAGACGGAGTGGCCGCCATGACACCACGGCACCTGCGATCGGCGTTGGCTGCCCTGGCAATGCTTGCAATGACGGTGGGCCTGACGCCCGCTAGCGGCGCGACCGTGACTTGCGTGAAGTCACAAGAAGTGACGGATGAAGAATGGGGAGACCCCTTCGTAAAGCGATTACGGGACCAGGGATTGACTAGGTCAGATCATCCAATCTGTGGGGCGGCCATGCTGACTGGCAAAATCAGACCGGGAGACGCTCGCAAAATTGATGCAATAGTGCGGGCGAACCTCCCATTTCTCGGGGACCTTGTGCTGAATTCGATCGGCGGTAGTGTTGATGAAGGCATGCAAATCGGCCGTGAAGCCCGTCACTATTACCTGACGACTGAAGCGCCCTCCCGTAACACCCACGATGGGCAGTCTGAATGGTACATGGGTGGCAGGATCACGGTGGCACCGGGCGCGATCTGTGCGAGCGCCTGCTTCTTCGCTTGGCTCGGCGGGGCTGAGCGCACAGGAGATGTCCTCGGGATTCATCGTCCGTTCCCGCCGGCAGCGGAAATGCAGAAGCTCTCACCAGCAGAAGCAGAGCGATTGTACCACGACCTGTCGGGTAAGGTTCTTGCTTACCTCGCTGAGATGGATGCAGCGCCGCATTGGCTGAGCGACATGATGAAAATCCCCTCTGATGACTTGTACATGATTCCCCGCGGAGCAAATCATAGACGAGCTGGCAGGTAACCCGCTAAATAATGGCGCTGTTCCTAGCTTTGCTCAATGGATATTGTCAAAATGTGGTGGGTTGTCGGTTGAGGAATCACACGATTTAACTCGCCTTTCATTGCAATCAGTTAATGGAAAGCTTCCCAAGAATATGCGCGGGTATCTTGACTACCTTGACCGCCGGGAACGAGAGGTCATGACGTGTGGCAACCAGGCGGTGATTGAAGCGCGATGGCAACTCCGCAGCGCTGATCCGCGGACGCCCCCCTGACCCAGCGGCGGACGCCAGCCAATGACTAACTTGGCCCGATCAGTGCGCTGATACCCCCGGCGTCAATCTGCGTCATCATCTGCCGCACCCTCTATTGTCGGCCCCGCCTTGCCAGTGCTCGCCGCCATCTTGTGCGCCAAGCGCAGGATCGCGCGCTCCATCACCTCGCGCTCGTCGTCATCGAGGGCGTCTAGGTCGATCGGCGCACCGAGTTCCGCGTCCAGCGATACCACCGGCTGCACCGGCCGCCCCTCCGCCCTTTCCACCATCTTGTCAGCCGCGATCACGCGGGCCTGTGGTGGCGCGTCAGGATCATCCATCACCTCGCGCCACACCCCGACTGCACGCACCGCGTGTTTGCGCGCTGCCTCGGCCGCCGTTCTGGCCGCAGTGTGACCCGCCGACATTGCGGCGCCCGAAGGCTGAGTGTTGCGTCCGAACGGCCCAGGCGAGCCGTGCGCCGGTCCCCACCAACCGGGACCGGACGCGGGGCCGCCACGAGCAGGACCACCGCGGCCTCGGCCTTTCGCCGGCCCATTGTGCGGCGGGTGAAGCCGTGGCGCTGACGCGCGCGCGCGCGGGGCTTCGTCGGTTGGCGGTTTGTCGGTCATTTCGCACCCCACGCGTCGGTTGGTCTTATCCATACCACGCCACCCGACCGCACCGCCGCCGATATTGCATCGCCTCTGCCCGTCGCCGCGATCTGCGCGTCACGCCTACCCGCCCTCCCGGACCGCGACCGCACACCCATCGAGCCAGGCCGCCGGATCGGGCGGGACGCACCGCTCACAGTGCCAGGGACTCGGGCCGCCGGACAAGGCTGACACGCGCCACCACAGGCCGCCGCCGCAGCCGGAGCAGGGGCCGGTCGGTAGCTCCCCCAGGCCAGCCGGGCCAGCCAGCACGCGGGCGATGGCGTCCCGGTGCTGGCGGGCTTCGGCCAGCAAGGCGGCGGGCAGGGGCGCCGGGGCGGCGAAGCGCACTCGGCCATCCGGGGAACACGTCATGGTAGCACCCGCCTGCCGCAGCCGAGCCAGCAGCGACAGGGCAGCGGCGGTCATAGCTCGCCCTCCGCCTCGCCATCCACCGCCGAACCAGCACCGGCAGCGACCGCACCGCGCCATGGAGGGGGGTTTGAAGCCGCAACACCGCCACAAGCTGCGGCCGAGGCGGGTTTCCGGGTATTTCGTTCCGCCACAGGATACGTTGTTGTGGCGGGTTGGACTGGGGCAAAAATCTCGGTTTCCTGCGGGTTGTGGCGGTGTTGCGGCTCGATTCCCCCCTCTGCGGCCGGAGAGGCATCCTCGGGGGTCGGGAGGTATCGGGACCAAGCCTCGGCGAACGCGGCGCGCTCGTACCCCTTCGGGGTCGCGGTGCCGATCCGCACCGTACCCGGGATTATCCCGAACGGCTTTAGCGCACGCGCAAGCTGCGCTTGCCCGATCGGCTTGCCGTTCTTGTAGTCGGCCCACGGGCCGGTCGCGTCGGCGGCCAGTGCCTCGCAAAGGTAGGCCGAGGAGAGTTTGTCCCCCTCCCGCTTGTCGGGGATCGCCCGCTCCTGCTTGTTGAAGATCGCCCGCACGTCCGCCAGCATCCGCACGCCACGGCCCTCGGCGTCGGCGTCATCCGGCGCCAGCGCCGCTGCGGCCTTTGCCAGCCGTTCCGGCCACCCGCCACCCACGGCTTCCGCGATGGCGAACAGCGGGCGCCAGTTGTCGGCCGTGCGATTGAACATGTCCGCCGGCAGGGCAGGATCGGCGTCGCGCAGCCGGTCGGTGTGGTCGGCAACCCATCGGGCGCAGCGGCGGGCGAGTTCCGCCCCTTCGGCCTCCGCGGCGGCGCGCAGCGGCTCCGGTCGCTCGGCGCGGGTGGCACGCTTCATCCGGACCACGATCGCGCGATCCTCGATCGTGCCGGGCAAGCGGCCGATCGCGGCAATTGCCGCCGGCCCGAACACCGCGAAGGCGCGCGGCTCGGCGTCATCGCCAACGCACCGGATCACTTGCCCACCGCGCTTGTGCCCGGCGTTCAAGATGCCGCGCAAATCTTCATTGTCACGCAGGAATGTATCGGCCTCATCAATCAGCAGCGTCGGGCTGGCGGCCTCGATCGTGCGGAACACTGCCGCAGCGGTCACATTCGCGGTCGGCAACGGCTTGCAGCAGACCAGCTCCGTCGTGTCGAGCGCGGTTGTCTTGCCGCACCGCGGCTCAGGCGACGTGAAGGCGAGCCGGGGCGAGTGCCGGAACAGGGCGAAGCAGTGGGTATGGATTGCCCACGCCGCCATCGCATCCGCTGAACCGGCCGGCAGGAAGACGTGGCGGGCAAAGAACGCAGCCAGCTTATCCAGCAATGCCGCGCCGCCGACCGCCTCCGGCCACGGCTCCGGCGCCGGCAGCGTCAGGGCGCGGCCCTGCTTGGGCGCGCCGCCATTGTCATCACCGCCTGCCTCTGCGGCCATCGCGGCGTCAAGCTTCGTGACGCGCACCCCGGCCTCTTTCAACTGGTCGCGCAGCGTCTCGAAAGCGGCTTGATCCGCGCGGCGAAGGTGCGCCAGCGCGGCGAGTGCGTCCGGCTTGAATGGCGCCCCGGGATCGGACGCCGCCCTCGCGGCCAAGCCGTCGAGCGGGTCCGGTGGCGTGTCAGCGATGGTGAAGCTGGCCGCATCAGACATGGCCAACCTCCCGCGCGCGGAGCATGTCGTTGAAGTCGCCCGCGCCGTCCGGCGTGGCGATCTGGACGATTCCGGCCCTCGGCGTGCCACCGAAGCCACGCATCCCGCGCGGCCTTCCTGCCGGCAGTATCGGGGTCCGCCGCGATCACCACGCGCCGGGCTTCTGGCGGCAGCAGAAGGCCCTTGGCCATGTTGCCGGCCGAGATTGCCGCCCACGCCGGGAAGCCCGTCAGGCGGCCCGCCGATGCCGCCGTTTCGATACCTTCACCGATCACCAGCGGCTTGTCGGGTTCAATCGTTTGCAGCCGGATCGCGCCGCCCCATACCGGGCCAAGCGAAGCCTTTGCAGGCTCCACGATGGCCTTGCGGCCATCCCGCGTGAGAAACGTGCGATGCACTGCCACGGGGTTGCCCGAAGGGTCAGATACCAGCGCGATCATCGCTGGCAACCGCCCGCCTTCCGGGTGCCAGGTGTCTCCCGGAACCGCAGCGCAGGCGACGCGGCAAAGCCTATCAGCCCGCGCGCGGCCAGATAGCGATCGGCTGGCGTGCCGATGGCGGATTCTGATCCGCGCCACAGTCGCAGCGCCGCATCCTGTTTCCGCTGGCGGATAGCATGCGCGTCGCGATCGCCGCATGGTTCCGGTTGGCGTTCCTCCCCGACGGCACGCGCCACCGCATCGGCGAGTGCATCGCGATCCTGGCAGGATGCGCAGAACAGCAGCGCCCGTCCATCGCGCCCGGCGCGCACGCTGAACGTTCCCGAGTAGTCGCATGCCGGACAGCGCCCGCGCCAAGAGCGCGGGTACCGCTTCAAGCCCAGCCGGGCTGCAATGTCGGTGGCATTCATCCGGCAGGTCTCCCTGCCGACAGCAATTCTCATTTTGCGCTGACGCTGCCCATTCTGGCGGCGGGTGGGGGTATTGGAGGGGCGTCGATGCCGGGTTTGGCGTGCGGTGGTGAGTCTGGATTGCCACAGCCCCGGATAAATCGGCCGCGATAGGCAGATAGTGGCTTCCGGCGCGGCGGCATTGTCGATTCGGTGGGATGGTGACCATCACGGATCGCCTGATCGCTGCCGTTCGGCGCTGCTGCCTGTCGATCCCGGACAAGCGGCAGGGGCAGAATACGAGCTATGCCATGGCGGATTTCGGCCTGGCCGCGTTCTCCGCGTACTTCATGCAGAGCCCGTCCTTCCTGGCGCATCAGCGGCATCTGGCGGCGGGTCAGGGGCGGTCCAACTGCCAGACCCTGTTCGCAATGGACCGGATCCCCGGCGACAGTCAGATCCGCGCGATGCTCGACCCGGTCGAGCCGGCGCAATTCCATCCCGCATTCGCCGCGGCCCTTACTGAACTGGAGCAGTCCGGCGCGATCGACAAACTGCGCGTCCTCAACGGCCATGTGCTGATCGCACTGGATGGCTCGGAGTATTACTGCTCGACCGAGCTGCACTGTCCGAACTGCTCAACCCGCAAACACAGCAATGGCAAGGTGGAATACCACCACGCCCTGCTGGCCGCGACGCTGGTCTGCCCCGGCCACAACTATGCGGTGCCGCTGGAGCCGGAGTTCATCGTTCCGCAGGATGGCCACGGCAAGCAGGACTGCGAGAGCCGCGCCATGCGGCGCTGGCTGGCGGCGCATGGCGCCCGCTATGCCCGGGTCAAGCCGGTGTATCTGGGTGATGACCTGTACTCGCGCCAGCCGACCTGTCAGGCGGCGCTCGATGCGGGGGCGCATTTCATCTTCGTCTGCAAGCCCGCTTCACACCAGACGATCGAGGAATACCGCACCGGCGTCGCGCTTGGGGAACTGACAACGCGGGTCAGGGTCCGCGGCAAATCCGGCCGTCACCGCTATCGCTGGTTGTCCGACGTGCCGCTGCGTGACGGCGACGACGCCCTGAAGGTCAACTGGTTCATGATCGAGATACTCGATCCCGCCGGCAAGGTGACCTACCGCAACAGCTTCATCACCGACTTGCCCGTGGGTTCCCACAATGTGGCGGAGCTGGCGACCTGTGGCCGGGCTCGCTGGAAGATCGAAAACGAGGCGTTCAACACCCTGAAGACCAAGGGCTACCACCTGGAACACAATTTCGGGCACGGTCAGCAGAACCTCTCCACCGTGCTTGCCACCCTGAACCTGTTGGCATTCGCCTGCCACACCGCATGCGAATTAGCCGGGCAGGCATGGCGCGCGGCCATGTGCGCCGCCGGCACCCGCCAGGGATTCTTCCAGCACCTCCGAGCCATCACCACCTATCTGGTGTTCCCCTCATGGGACCACCTGCTCGGGACGCTGGCGTTCACCAGACCTCCGCCTCTCGGGCCTTGATCGCCACAACCGGCCGGGGCAGCGCAATCTGCCCCTTCGTTACGCTGTAGGGGCAAAATGAGAATTGCTGCCCTGCCGACGCGGACCTTGCACCGGACGCCGGATCATGCGAAATTACAGTTGTCCACTGTAAACTTCGACACGATCCGCCGCCCCGGTGCCGCCGCATCGGGGCGGTTGCGTTTCAGGCGACGGCGCGCGGCTGGCGCATCAGGTAGTCGCGAAGGCTGTCGGCGACGATGACGGTCCTGCGTCCAACTTTGCGAGCGTCAACCTCACCGGCGCGGATCAGCGCAAACATCCGCGTTCTGGTTATTGCGCCGCCGGTCGCTGCAACGCCCTCAGCGATCGAGAAGGCGAAAGGCGCCGCCGGCGTGGTGGATGCGGTGGGTGCAGTGGCGCCGGCCGCGTGCAGCACGCTAGGTGCGGCCGAGAGCGAGTGGGGGCGAGGTGCCATTTTTGATAACTCCATCAGGACGCCAGCGCAGCGCGGAATGAGCGAAGCACCGACGTTCCGGTTGAACGTTCGGCACATCGGCCCATGCCAGCGCGGCTTGGAGCTGATGGGAAAGCCTCGAGTCGTCGCCTAGCACCCGGCGCGGTTGCTAGAAGTTGACGAATCGAGCACGAGGCATATTAGGCGGTCACAGTGGCGTTCCGCAAGCCTCCATAGCGTTTACGACGTCGAACCGCCAAGAGGCGGGCGGTCATGCCGCGTGCGCAACGCCTCCGCTCGGCTTGTTCGCCGCGTTGCGCCGTCGCCGTCCGGTTATGCCAGGCGCCTCATCGACACCACCTCGGCGCCGCCGGCCTCGGGCACAATGCCCAGCCCGCCGCCGTGCGCGCGGATCGTGTCGGAGACGTACCCGGGCGATAGGTGCAGGTAGTGCTTGGCGCAGATTGCCTCGGTGTTGCCGAGCGCGGCGGCGCAAACCGACAGGGGCACCCCCCGCGAAACCAGCCGTGTTGCGAAAGTGTGTCGAAGGATGTGGAAACTGACGGCGGGCGTGATCCTGGCGGCTGCGCAGGCGTCCCGCAGCGGGCGGAATTGATGCGACTGGCCCCAGGGTTCGCCATCCTCGCGCGTCAGGATCAGCGCATCGCGCGGCTTGCCCGCCGTCTCACTGGCGAAGAACCGCAGCGCGTCGTCAGTGAGCGGCACGGCGCGGGGTTTGCCGCCTTTCGCCTCGCGGATGTGCAGCACCTGGCCGGCGGCATCAAAGTCCGCCGTCCGCAGCTTCACCAACTCGCCATAGCGGCAGCCTGTCAGCAGCGCCGCCGACACCAGCCCGCGTATATCGGCCGGGCAGGCGTTCACCAGCCTGCGGGCCTCATCGTCGCCGAGGTAGCGGACCCGCGCCGCATCGACGTTTTGAAACGGCTTCACGCGACGCCAGGCGTCATCGGACGATGCCTGGCCTTCGCGGTAGGCGAGTGACAGCCCCGCTTTGAGGACCGTCAGTACCCGGTTTGCCGTCGCCCGCCGTGCCCGGTTCGCGTCCGCGTCGTCCGCCGCCAATTTCCGCACCCGCTGGGTTTTCGTCCCCGCCCTGGTGCGCAGACGGGCGGGCGCAGACGCCAGCTTGTGATGCCATGCCCGGATCACCGGGAACGTGAGGTCGTTCACCAGCTTGTCGCCGAGCGCCGGCAGGATGTGCGCGGCAACCGTGGTGCGCAGATCGGTGGCAGCCTTGCCGCCACGCGCCACATAGTCTCTCTCGTATCCCGTCATGGCCTCGCGCACCGTCACTGGCTCCACCACCCGCCCGCCGGTCCGCTGCACCTCGGCGAACCATGCCCGCGCCCGGTCCTGTGCCTGTGAGAACGACAGGGTATCCGCCCCGTCCGCATCCAGCATGTCATCCGCCGCCCCGAGTGCCTGATACCTCCGGCCTTCGGTCGGCTCATACCAGCGGGCGATCCAATTGCCAGCCTTGCCCGACGCAACCCGCCGATACCCGATGGCGCGGCCATCCTGAATGTTGCGCCAGTAGGGTTCCCGTCGCGGCGCCAACTTCAGCCGCGCCGTCCGCGTGTCCAACCGCTCATCCCAACTCTTGCGAGGCATGGCGTGCCCTCCGGTATGCCGTGCGGCAAATATACGGCATATACGGCATCGAACGCAATGGGACTCACGGGAACATAATGCTATGAAAGGCTGAGGATATCCCGACGCATTGGAACGCTACGGACGGTATGTTGTCACTCTTTCACGGCGGTAACACGGGTTCGATTCCCGTACGGGACGCCACCGGGCAAGCCACGACGCAGGCAAATCCGGCGACCTGGATTGGCCCAGGTGGGCCGCCGTGGCCAGCATCGACCGGTGCTTGCCGCGGGATGCGCTTCACCCTGCTAAGCCAAGCCGCGTGACGCTGCTGCGGGCTGGCGCTGCCCTGGCCACCTCACCCGGTTCCGCACCGGCGTGCCGACCCCCGGGCCATGACGACATCGACGCCGGCTATCCAGCCCCGCGCGGTCCTGTCCACCACGAATGACGCGAGGCACGTTGCCAAAATTCCGGATTGGCTACGAATGCGCAGCCGTACCGCCCGTACGCACCCCGGCCCGCCGAGCCAGCGCCGGTCATTTCCCAACCAACTGAAGGCACAAGGTCACTGGAACATTCCCGGCCTGCCGGCCCGCCGCCGAAGCCACGGCGCCAGCTCGCGTCGCGCAGTATCACGCCGAAATACCTGCGTCGCTCCACCGCCTCCTCACCGGTTCGGCACCACGATCGGCGGGCTTGGGGAAAAGCGCGGACCTCCGCGGCTCGCGTTGCAGCCAAGCCGTCAAACTGCGGACGTTAGGTCAGAGTCGTGAGCAGCCAAACTCAGCCTCATCCACCCGCCTGGCCGCGCGACAACAATGTCTGTCCCATCGAACGCCCATCCCTCTTTCACCGGGTGGTAGATCGTATGGGGCGAAAACCTCCGGATGAACTCAAGTAACGATATCTCGGGCCTAAAACGCAGAGTGGACAATTCGGCTGCATCCGCGTCCGGGTTTGGTGCGGTTCCCTGGTAGAAGGCTTTTAGCCTCATCAGGTCAACGACGCCGAGGCCGGCGCTGGAGATCGCTGATGGCAGAATAACCTCGGAATGACCGGTCCAACCGTCTCGATGCGAATGATCGATCACTTGCAACGCATCGCGAGAAATTCGATAGAGGCACAAGAACGCTTTCAGAAGTTCGTCAGTTCGGTTGGGGATGACGGTATCCGCCGGCTGTCGCCTGCTCAAGCTGGACCACCAAGGCCAGGCTGGTGCCTCGCTGTGTCGACGCACATGGGCCGCCAACAGGCCAGCCTTGGTCGCCTCGCCCGCCCGGAGCAGGTCGGCCCAATCGCCACTGAACTCAACATCGCTCTCAATAAGCCAATAATCCTGATAGGAGTGGGTTTTCGCAAAATCGATCAGGGGAAAGTGCGTGCAGCCGGGAACTATTCCTCCAGGGGTGAGATAGTCATAACCCAGGCGGGCTGGCAGGTCAGATACTCGGAACACATGGACCGCGTCCACATCCTCGGCTGGATGCCTGCCGGGCACGTCGTTGCCGGCATCCTGGAAAAGTACGTAGCAATCCGCGATGCCAGCTGCCTGCCGGGTCAAGCGGCGGAACCGCAAAGCGTGGACCGAGTTCCAGATATGGGTGAGATAAAGCACCGCGCTCGGCGCCGTCATGGCTGAGCGGCCTTGCCGGCTTTTTGCGTCTCCCTTGGAGTCCGCCCCGGAACGAGCCATGTCCTTTCGATCGGTCGCAGGCGGCACGCGTTGCCGAAGCGGGATGTTTCGCGCGAACCGGTAAATTTTCGACCTGGAACGCCGGGCTTCCCCCGTCTCGGCAACGTGTTGTTCCTGGACAGCCGCGTTCCTGGCCCGCCATCCGTCAGATGAGCAACGCGGCCCGGCTCCCCCCGGTTGACATTGGCCACGGCCTGGCCGATGCGCCGCTGCGCGTGGCGCACCAACGCGGAGCCGATGCTGGCGCCCCCGACCGTTGGCAATGCTTTCATCTAAATCGGCCTTTCATCTAAATCGGCCTTCCCCAGATCGGCGTGGACGACTGAAACCTAGCGACCGATCCAGCTGGCGGCAAGGAAGACCGGGTATCACGTGGGGCGCCGCCACCGGTCGCCAACCGCTGAGGGGTTGCAATCGTCCCGCCAGTCAATATTGTCGGAACGTTCGGGATGCGCTTGCAAATGCCAGCCGACCTGATCAGGATCGTGCAGTGTGGGAGGATATGGAGCATGCGCCGCTTACTGGCTGCCTTGTCGCCGTTGGCGATCGTTATCGTACTCGCGGCGTGCAGTTCGCCGCCGCCGCCGGCTCCGGCCGCGGCAGCCACGCCGCCGCCGGCACCGCGGTCCTACCTGACGTTCTTCGCCTGGGACAAGGCCGACCTGAGCGACCGCGCCAAGCAGATCGTCAAGGAAGCGGCTGACAACTCGACCAAGATGCAGGTCACCAAGGTCGAGGCGAACGGTTACACCGATACCTCGGGGATGCCGCAGTACAACCACGGCCTGTCGATCCGCCGCGCCCAAGCGGTGGCCGCCGAACTGGTCAAGGACGGCGTGCCGAAGAACGCCATCACGATCCAGGGCTTCGGCGAGACGCATCTGCTGGTGCCGACCGGCCCCGGCGTCCGCGAACCGCAAAACCGCCGCGTCGAGATCGTCCTGCACTGACGCCGGCAGCGGGGTAGGCCGGCTGCGCGAGCGCAGCCGGCCGCAGCTTGACGGTCGATTTGCCGCTGCCGGTGGCGCCGGTCAGCGGCGGTTGTGCGTGGCTCACCAGTCCGGATTTCTCAAGCACAAGCGGGCGCTGGCTCGATCCTTGCCGCGCCCCCGTAGGGCCAAAGGGTGTTCGCGCCTTGCAAATGCACCCCGTGTCGGCGGCGGTGCGACAAGCCCCGGTGGTAGCTTGGAGCACGCCACCGCCCTTCGCCGTTGTCCCGCGACAGGGTGACAAATCCGGGCCAGGTTGCGCGTTGTCCCCTCTGGCATTCCGCCCTTTGGCATTCCGCCCTTTGGCATTCCGCCCTTTGGCATTCCGCCCTCTGGCATTCCGCCCTCTGGCACGCTGCCCTCTGGCACGCTGCGCCTGGCGATGGTTTCGGCGACGTCGCCCGGGGGGGCACCTGCGGCGGCACCAGCCGCCTCTCCCCTGCCCGGTTCGTTGCAGGCATAACCAGCAACCCGGATCGAACCGGCGAAGACCCGGAAGTGCCACGCGTCCCGACATCAAGCGGGGCGGAAGCTGCATGGTGCCGCCGAGCCACCTGCCCGATCCCGCCGGGTTGGACCTGCCCGCTTTGGCGAAGGGCGGAGGCTTGTCAACCGCCGGCTTGCCGAACCGTCGGAACGGCTCACGCAATCGAGTACCGGATGTCGCACCGCGAACGGCATCGCCGGCTTGCCCGCGCCAGGATCGTCGAGCCGACCCGTCGCGCGCGATCGGTCTGCGCAGCAAAGCCTTGCGCCGTGCAGCCACGAAAATGGCGCAACAGATCGGCATTGTATGGGCCGGGTGATCCAAATAACATCACAACGATCGGCGGCCGAACGAGACGGCGGCCGGCCGCAGCGGGAGAAAACGCATGGCCGAATCCGATTTCTGGCAGGCGCTGAGCGACACGATCCATCGCGCAGTCAACCTGCGCGTCGTGACCCTGGTGGGCGATGCCGTCGTCAGCGGCACGCTGGAGCGCATGCAGGTGGGGGCGCCGGTCGCCTCGGCCGGCACGCTGGTGACCGACATCAACCTGGCCGGCGGCGACATCACGCGCATCGTGAGCGACAAGCTGCTCGGCGCCGAGTATGCCGATCTGCGCAACGCCCACCAGGAGTCGGTCAAGCAGGCGCAGGACATCGTCGAGCGCAACATCAATATCATGATTTCCCTGGTGAAGGAGATCGGCCACCAGCTTGGCGCGCTGCCGGCGCCGACCCCGGGTCCGGTGCGCAAGATCGACGGCGCCCCCTGACCGACGCCCACGCCGACCACGCCACGGAGGGGCCAGGAAACCCGAGGTTCGGATCAGCACCGTTGCCGTATCGCTCGTGCCGTCGGCCAGGTTCCTGCCTTGTGCCGGCCCCGCGCCACAGGCGGCGCGGCAGCCGCGACCATCACCGCAGTGGAGGCACCCATGGCACTGGCCTTCGATCTGACCAGCACGGCACGCAGCCTTCTTAATATCGAAGTCAACACGATCGTCCGCGACAACATGACCGGCGAGCAGATGCCGCCGGTGCCGCATGCCCTGCTCGACATCGCCCAGGACTATGCCGACACGCTCAGCGACCTTGGCGTGGATATGCCGGGGTATTTCGCGCCGGGGGCTGGCGATCCCGCGCAGGTCCCGCCGGCCTGGGTCGTCCCGCCAGCGGGCTCGGCGGGCGGCAATCTCACCGTCGCGACGGACAGTTTCAACCGGCTGCGCTGGGCGGCGCAGTGGACGCGCGGGTCGAACGACCCGGCGGCGGGGCGGATCGCCCTGGCCAAGCGCGTGCTGCTCGATCGGATCATCAACAACTGCGACGCGATCAAGGAGATGTTCAAGCGCTTCGACCCGACGCTGCAGCAGTTCATCGGCAAGACGCGAGCCGACCTGGTGGCGATGACGCTGCGCGGCGACAGCTACGTCATCGCGCCCGACGACCTGATCCAACTGCAGAAGATCTGGGACATCGGCGTGGAGGAGATCGTTGCCCAAACCGTGGTGCATGTGACCGGCGACGTCACCACCCGGATCCAGGCGGCGCTGCGCGCGCCGGGATCGGAGACGCTGTTCGCCATCCATCGCCAGAGCATCGACGTCTCGGTCGCCTGCTGGCGCTACCTGCTCGACGCGATCAAGGAGATCGCCGGCGCGGCGGTAGGCGCGCTGCTCGGCCGCACGCCGTGATCGGCTGAGCCATGGCGGCGTGGCCCAGCGGGCGCGTGGTCGGACGCATGGTCGGACGCATGGTCGCAAGCGTGGTCGCGAGCAGAGCCGACCTGCGGGCCTTGCGGGCGAGCTGGGGATCGGTGCGCGGCGGCTGGGCAGGCGCGCGGCGCGATGCGCGGGAATTGCTCCGGCATCGGCGGCTGCGGGTGGACACCGCGGCGATGACGCCGGGGGGAATGCAGGTGGTGCTGCGCACCCGGCTGCGGCTGTCGGGCGACACGCAGACCGACATCCTGCGCGGCTGGATCGACAGCGCCGCGGCCGAGGTGGTGGCGGCGACGGCGCAGAGCCATTTCCAGTCGGTGTCGGCGGCCACCGGCGGCTGGGCCGCCGCGCTTGGACTGCAACGACTGGCGATCCGGCTGGCGATCCTGGCCGGATCGCTCGCCAGCGCGGCGGCAACCATTCCCCACCTGCTGGCGGCGGACCCCGCGGTCTGGCCGCATCTCGTGCTGGCGCAGTGGTGGCTGCTGTCGGGCTTCGCATTCGCGCTGGCCGCGATCCTCGCCCGATGGCTGCTGCGCTGGCGCCTGCGCGCGCTGTTTCGCGGCGGGCTGGCCCCGCCGAACCCGGCACCATGAGCATCTTCGTCTCGATCGCCGCCTACCGCGACCCGGAGCTGGCGCCGACGCTGCGCGACTGCATCGCCCGCGCGCGCGATCCGGACGCGTTGCGCTTCGGCATCTGCTGGCAGCATGCCGAGGATGAGCCGGCGCCGGCGGAATTCGCCGACCCGCGCGTGCGGGTGATCGACGTGCCCTGGCACGCCAGCCGCGGCGCGTGCTGGGCGCGCGCGGCGGTGATGACGCTGTGGAACAACGAGGAGTTCTACCTGCAGATCGACTCGCATCACCGTTTCGTGACGGACTGGGACGCGCGGCTGCTGGCGCATGCCGCGCGCAGCGGGGTGGCCAGGCCGGTGCTGAGCAGCTATGGCGCGCCGTTCGATCCCGGCGCCGGGCCGCCGGCGGATGGCGAGCCGATGCAAATGGATTTCCACTGCTTCACCGCGGACGGCATTCCATTGTTCCGCCCGCGGGTGATCGCCGACTGGGCGGGACGCGACCGGCCGTTGCGTGCGCGCTTCGTCTCCGGGCATTTCCTGTTCGCACCCGGCTCGTTCGTGCGGGATGTGCCGTACGATCCGGAACTGTATTTCCACGGCGAGGAGATCACGCTGTCGATCCGCGCGTTCACCCACGGCTACGCGCTGTTGCATCCGCCGGAGCACATCCTGTGGCACGAGTACACCCGCCAACACCGCGTGAAGCACTGGGACGACCACGTGCGCGCGCAAGGCATCCAACGCGAGTGGCACGAATGCGACGCGGCGAGCCGGGAGAAGGTGCGGCGGTTCCTGGCGGGCGGCGATGTCGGGGCGTTCGGTTGCGGCACCGCGCGCTCGTTCGACGACTACGAGGCCTATGCGGGGCTGAGCTTTCGCCACAAGGCGGCGCAGGATGCGACGCTGCACGGGCTGGAGCCGCCGAACCCGCCGGCGCCGCTTACCTGGGCGACGGAGCTACGGGACTGGTGGGTGCGCATCGTGCTGGACCGCGCGGCGCTGCCGGCGGCGGCGCTGGCGGACCCGGCGTTCTGGTACGTGGGCGTCCACGATGCGGAGGACGTGGAGATCCATCGCGAGGATGCCGCAGGGGAGGAATTGCGGGCGCTGCTGGAAGCGCCGGAGATCGTGATCGAGCGGCGTTTCCGCTCGGTCCGACAGCCCGCGACGTGGACGGTGTGGCCGTTCAGTCGGGTAGAGACCTGGCTGGAAAAAGTCACCGGAGCAGTCGACCATAATGGACTTTTGCCGACCGCATAGCGTCGCGCTGTTCGAATGAACCGCAGATCGTCGTGATCAGTCCGGATGGCGACGTGCGCCCTCCCGACATCACGTTCTCGTCAGTTAGCCCCGACCGCATCCTCCGGTCGCTCCCCATCGAGTGTCGATCGGATAGCCCCGGCGTAGCGCTGGCCGAGATTTAGGACCCGCGCCGTCACGCCTCCGATCACCTTGTTAACCGGTCCCCAGTCCAGATCGGCGGAATCCCGAAAGACCAGGACGCGATCACCAAAGCTGTACTCAAGGCACCCGAACGGAAGCCCCTCATTGACGCGCGCGCAAAGCTCCAGGATCGCGCCTTCCCGCCGTTGGGGAACTTCCTGCTTCGCGACCATCATGCAGCGAAGCATGGCCCGTTCCGCATCGTAAACCCAGACAAAGCGGTTGAACGATGGGTCACCCGGAATGGCGGCAACGCACACCGTTTCCTGCTCTCTTTCGAACGTGCGCGTCTGCCAGCCGAAATGCGTGGCGAGGCCAACCGCCTCCTTCAAAAATATGGCCGGGTTCGGCGGAGTCGGCGTTTTCGGTGGCTTCATGCTGTTATTTTCCATGTCTCAACATGCACGCCATCTTCGGTTATATCGATCGTCACGTCAAAATCAGTGCCCGCAAACCCATATTCACCGATAAACCCGGCCTTCTGCGGATCGTATTTCTTTGACGTCGCACTTTCTCCTGCGGCGTCGCCAACGTCGTAGCGCTTGCCTTTTCGGCGGTTCTTGCCACTGGCGCCGACAAACAGATTGTTCAGATCGTTGTTCGCGGCCTGCAGCAACTCTCTTGCGGCACCGATAATTCCCGGCCGGCCTTTGCCTGTCGGTGAGTAGCCCTGCTCGGCGAGCTTGGCCGCCGCCTGTTCGACTGTCAGGGGCGACAATGCAGCATCTGTATGCTTGATGGTATCGCTGATGGAAACCTTGTGGCGAATGTCAAGATTCGCATCTTTGAATTGGCCAAGCTGCCCCTTCGGGAAAAGCGCCTTGAACTTGCCGATCAGGGCATCTTTCGTTGCGCTCGTAAAGCTCAGCGATTTTCGCGTGATCTTGAGCGGCCCGACCACCCCCTTGGCCTTTCTCTTTTTCGGGCCGTCTGTTTTGGGGTTGATCTCCCCATGGACATGGGCAGTTACGTCATCCGGGTCATCGGCATCGATGACAAGATCGAGAGTGGTCAGCCGATACTTCGACTTAAGCTGTGGCAGCTGCTTCCGAACGCTCTCAATGTCGGTGTCCTTTGCGGAGAGCAGATTTTCTGCACTCGTCACGGCGGACTGAAGATCCGAGAGTTTCTGCGCGTCGGTCCGATCGTCCTGCTTGTCCTTCCCCCCGCCGAACAGCTTCGCGAACAGCGCCTTCGCCTTGCCGACGATCCAGCCGATCGCGGTGTCCAGCGCCTTGTCCACAAAGGCGCGGACCTTACCGACCACGCCCATCACCTTGCTGGCGATGTTCCCCAGGCCGAGGAACCCGGCCAGGAAGCTGATCGCCAGCGACAGCAGGCCGGCCAGCGCGCTCTCGACCTTGTGCGCCGCCCCGGCGATCTGGCCCGCCGCGATCGCCACGATCGAAATCGATGAACGCCATCACCGCCGCAGCGATCTTCGCCAGCTTCTGCACGAACACCATCACCGTGTCGTAGATCGACAGGATCGCCGAGATGAACCCGGCGCCGGGGATGAACATCGCCACCAGCTTCGGGATCGCCTGCTTGACGATCGTCTCGATGACGAAGCTGGTGATGCCCTCGATCACCATGTCCTTCAGGTTGGTCAGCTTGTCCTTGATGAGCTCCCACGCCGCGGCCGGCCCGCCCTTCACCAGCGCCACCACGACGTCGAACGTGGTCTCCAGCGCGGCCATGATCTTCTCGCCGGTCGGTCCCAGCGCCTTGACGATCTTGCCGCGGATCTGCGCCCAGGTGATCCCCAGCACGCTCAGCGCGAACTTGCCGACCTCGGCGAGCGAGAACGCCTTCGGGATGTAGACGCCGGGCAGCGAGCCGGTCAGCCAGTCGATCAGCCCGGCCTTCAGGTGCGTGCCGAAATGCTCGGCGAAGTTCCCCAGCCCGAGCTTGGCCGCCTGCACCAGGTTGTGCACGAAGGGCAGCGGGTTCTTCAGGATGCTTTTCAGCGCCGCGCCGGTTTTCTTGATGTAGCCCCAGGCGCCGGGGCTGACGACGTCGAAGATGATCTCCAGCAGGTTCCACACCGCGTTGGCGGCCCAGGCGAAGAACCGGCCGGCGAAATTGCCGAACATGCCGAGCACGCGCCCGATCGCGCCGGGCAGGTCCAGCAGGTCGCTGATGGCGAAGGATTTCAGCGCGGCCAGGAACAGGCCGGGGATCTGCATGGCGAAGGCCAGCAGCGTCGCCATGGCGCCCTTGAACCAGGCGAAGGCGCGCGCCACCGCGTGCGACTTCTGCAGGTTCTGCCAGACCTCTTCCTGGCCGATCAGCTTCATGAAGCCGCCGATCAGCGTCTCGGCGGTCTGCGGCACCGCCTCGCCGGTGATCGGGTTCTTGCCGAGCAGCGCGATCAGCAGGTCCCACGCCCGGGTCTTGGATGCCAGCTCGGCCAGCGGGCGCAGCACCGCGTCCTTGACGAACTGGATCACCCCATCGACCAGGCTGTGGATGAAGCTGATGATCCGGTCGATCGGTTCGGTGAAGATGCGCTTGGCGCGGTCCCACACGTCGCCGGGGTGCAGCGCGTCGCGCCAGTGCAGCGAGTCGATGAACTCGGAGACGGCGTGGCCGATCGCCGCCCCGGTGATGCCGAGGCTATCGATCTGCTGGCTGACCCAGCCGCCGGCCTTCTCGAACACGCCGTATTTGTCGAGCGCCTGGACGATCAGCCCGCCGCCCGGCATCAGCTCGACCACCGCGCGCAGGATGTTGGCGGCGCTGCGGTCCACGCTCGACATGTTCACCGGGTTGACCCCCAGGATGATGGTGAACATGCGGAAGCCGGGGATCAGGTTCGCCTTGTCGGCCAGGAAGTCGAGGACCGTGTCGATGCCGAACCGGCGGATCGGCCCACTGGCGGGCGCCGGCTCGGCCGCGGTGCGGTGGATCGTCCCGCTGGCCGCTGCCGGTTCGGCCGCAGTGCGGTGGATCGTCCCGCTCGCGACTGCCAATTCGGTGGCGGTGCGGTGGATCGTCCCGCTCGCGGCCACCGGCTCGGCGGCGCTACGGTGGATCGTTTCGCCGGCGGCCACCGGGGCGGCTGCGGTACGCTGGATCGTTTCGCCGGCGGCCACCGGGGCGGCTGCGGTACGCTGGATCGTTGCGCTCGCGGCGGCCGGTTCGGCGGCGCTGCGGTGGATCTCGCCGGAAGCGGCGGCGCTGCGGCGGCTCGCCGGCGGCTGGACCGCGGCGCGGTTCTGCACCACGTGCGTCGCCTCATGCGCCATCAGGTGCAGGTCGTGCTCGCTCTCGCCGTGGCCGAGGGTGATGCGGTTGCCCTCGGTGTAGGCGCGCGCGCCGATCGCGGCGGCGGCGACGCGCGCGCTCGGGCCGGTATGCACGCGCACGGCGTCGAGCCGCTGGCCGAAGCCGTGTTCCAGCCGTGCCTTCACCGGGGCCGGCAGCGGGCGGGCCACGGCCGAGCGCGCCGCCTCGATGCGGTTGGCGGCCTCGGCGTCGCTGGCCGGTGGCGCCGCGCCAGGCGCCCGGTGCACCACGTCGGCCGCCGGTCCGGCGGGTGCGCGATGAACAACACCCGCCATCGGCTCGGCTTCCGCCCGCTGCACCACGTCCGCCGTCGGCGCCGCGGGCACGCGGTGTATCGTCTCCGCCGCCGGCCCGCCGTGCATCGCCCGCAAATGCCCGAAGCCGCCCGGATCGGTCGCGGCGGGCGCGACCATGCGCCGCAGCCGCCCGGCCGCGGCGGGATCGACCACCGGCTCGGCCGGCACGGATCGCCGCACGCGCCCCTCGGCGCCGGGGTCCGCCACCGCTGGCGCGACGGCGCTGCGGACCGGGCCGGGCGCGCCCGGTTGGGCCGGCGCGTCGGCGGCGCGCAGATGCGCCACCCCGCCGGGATCGCGCACCTGGTAGCTGCCGCCGAAGGCGACCACGCTGGCGGCGTGCTCGGCCTCGCGCTCCTCGGGGTCGTTCAGCCCGCCGACGCGCAGGCTGGCGCGCAGGTAGCGCGGCCCGCCGGCGGACGCGGCGCGCACCGGGCCGGCACGCCCCTGCTGGGTGTGCACTGGCTCGGCGCCCCGCCGGCGCAGCGCCGGCGCGGGCGCCGCCTTGGGCCGGACCTGCTGCGCCGGCGTGCTCATTCCGCGGCGCGCATCGCCAGCGCCAGCCCGGCCGGCAGGTTGCGGCGCAGCTTGGCGTATTCGCGCTGCAACGCCGGCGTCAGGCTGTCCAGGCCGATCGGCCCGTTGCCCGGCGCCATCGCGGCGGCGGCGAGCACCGCGTTGCGCACGCCGCCGCCCGCCAGGTCGCAATAGGCGGCGAGCTGCTCGAGCACCGCGTCGCAAGGCGCCCGGCCGCCGAGATGGCTGCGCCACAGCGCCAGCCGCTGCTCGTAGCCCGGCATCGGGAAGTCGATGACGTGGTCGAGCCGCCGCCAGAACGCCGGGTCGATCCGCGCCTTCGCGTTGGCGGTCAGGATGACGATGCCGTGGTGCGCCTCCAGCCGGGTCAGCAGGTAGTTGGTCAGCATGTTGGCGTAGCGTTCGCCGGTCTCGCTGCCCTCGGTGCGCCGGCCGAACAGCGCATCGGCCTCGTCGAACAGCAGCACCACGTCGGCCGCCTCGGCATGGTCGAGCAGACTGCCGAGGTTCTTCTCCAACTCGCCGATGTATTTGTTCATCACCGCGGCCAGGTCGCAGCGGAACAGCGGCGCGGCGAGCGCGGTGGCGACGTAGGCGGCGGCCATGGTCTTGCCGGTGCCGCTCTCGCCGGCGAACAGCACGCGCACGCCGCGCGTGGTGCTGGCGGCGAGCGAGGGGCCGAGCCCGTCCCACACCGTCTCGCGCCGCCGGCAGCGGGCGATCACCGCATCCAGGTCGGCGGCCAGCGCGGCATCCGTCACCAGCGCGCGCGGCCCGACGCGGCGGGGCACCGGGTGGGCCAGCCGGCCCAGCCCGTCGGGCGCCAGTGCCAAGCGAGCCTCGGCGAGGTCGGCAGCGGTGGCCGGCCGGTTCTCGCTCTCGGCGCGCAGGCGGGCGGCGCGCGCCACCGCGGCGATGGTCGCGGGATACAGCACGGCGGCGGCCATTGTGTCGGGGTCGATGGCGTGGCCGTGCTCGCCCAGCGCCGCCTGCCAGCAGGCCAGGCGCTCGGCCAGCCCGGGCGGGGCCAAGGCAAGCTCGATCAGCCGGTCGCCCTGCACCGCGCCATGGGTGCCGGCGAGCACCGCCAGCGTCAGCCCGGGAGCGATGGCGGGCAGCGCCGCGGCCTCGCCGAGCTCGGGCGCCAGGCGCAGCACAGGCAGCCAGCCGGCGGCGCGGCAGGCGGTGGCGAAGCCGCGATCCTCGCGCAGCACCGCCAGCGGCGCCTCGATGGCGGTCAGCCCCAGGCAGTCGGCCAGGGAAGCCGCGACCGCGGCGCGCCCGGCGCCTGGCGGGCCGCGCAGCACGACGCCGCCGGCCTCGCCGGCCGCGATCGCCTGGGCGGCGCGGGCCACCGCCACCGCCGGCGCACCCGCCGGCGGGTCGAGCGGCCGACAGCCCGGCCAGGCGGTCCGTCCGTTCGCCAGCGCCTGCCAGAGCGGCAGGCGGATCGCCAGGACGCTCTGCGGCAGCGCGTCCTGGCCTTCCAGGGTGAGCAGCCCGGACTCGGTCAGCGGCCCGGCGGCCAGCGCGATTGCGTCGCCCGGGCCGGCGTCGAACAGCGCCTGCACCAGGTCGAGCGCCAGGTGCACGGTCGGGCGCGCGGCGGCCACGGGCGCCTGCAGCGCGGCGACCGCCAGGGCGACGCTGCGGCGGCGCTCGCAGCCGACCGCCAGCCCGAGCAGGAACAGCTCGGCTTGCGTCAGGCCGAGCGCGGCGGCCAGGCGGCGCAGCGGGCCGTCGGTGCGGTCCCAGGCGCGGGCGAGAACCGCGCGCTGCGCCGCCCAGTCGAGCCGGTCGAGCCCCGCCGCGCCTGCCGCCGCCGCGCCGTCCTGGCGGGCGAGGCGCAACGGCGGTTCGGCGTCCTCGATGTCGCGGACATACCGGGCGAGGCCCAGGCGAACCGTCAGATCGAGCAGCGCCGGGGCGCCCAGCTCGGCCAGCACGCGGGCCGGGTCGCCCGCCATGTCAGACCGACCGCCGGACCTGCGTCGGCACCGCCTTGTAGTGGAAGGCGACGACGCGGCCGAGCCAGGGCACCCAGCCGGGATCGAGGTCGAGCCCGGACAGCCGCAGCGCCAGATCGACGCTATCGGTCGCCAGGTCGAGGTCGAGATGCGTCTCGGTGGCGCGCAGCCGGGCTTGCTGGGCCAGCGGCAACGGCCAGGGGCCGGCGGCGCGGTAGAGGGTCTCCAGCCCGGCGTGCAAGCTCGCCAGCAGCCGTGGCGGCACCTCGGTGTCGAGGTCCTGTTCGGCGAGGAAGCGCGCCAGCGGCTCGTCCTCGGGCAGGCCGAACGCCCGGCCCAGCGCGTGCAGCAGCCGCCAGCCGGTCGGCGCCGCCGCGCCGACGGTCGCCGGCCGCACGCTCGCCGGCGCGGCGCTCGCCGGCCGCACGTTCGCCGGTTCCACGCTCGCCGGTCCCACGTCGATCGGCGTGGCGCTCGCCAGTCCCACGTCGCTCACCTCGGCGTTCGCCGGCACCGGGTCGGTCAGCCTGGCGTTCGCCCGCCTCGCGCTCACCGGCGCCACGGCGGCCGGACGCGGGTTCGCCGGTCCGTCGTTCGCCGGCCGCACGTCGGCCAGCCCCTCGTTTGCCAGCCCCTCGTTTGCCAGCAGCCCCTCGATGTCCAGCCGGCGCAACGCGTTGATCAGGAACAGCACGCCGCCCCAGCCGGTGGCCAGCGTCACGCCATGCGGCTCCGGCGCGGCCGCGGGATCGGACGGCACCAGCCAGCCGGGGCCGGGCGCCGGGTCGGCCGCGGGCAGTGCGGCCGCCGCCGGCATGGGCGGGACCGACGGCGCGTCGCGCGGGTCCGGCATGGCGGCCGGGTCATCATCCTGCGCCGTCGGCGCCTTGGCGTCGCGTGGCGGCGGCACGGCGCGGGGGACAATGGGCTGGCCGGCGATGCGGGCCAGCAGCGCCGGCCAGACCGGGCCGTCGGTGCCGCGCAGCACGCCGGGCGACCAGCGCAGCAGCGCCAGCACGCAAGCCGTCCGCACCGCCTCGGCACGCGGCGGCAGCGGGGCCAGCACCGGGGCCCAAAACGCGGCGGCGCGCGCCAGCAGGGGTGCGGCGGCGGCGGGCAGGTCGGGGTCGGCCGCAGGCGCCGCCGCCTGGTCCGGCCAGGGCGGCAGCGCGAAGCCGGCCGCCTGCACCAGCGACGCCGTCAGCCCCCCAGCCGCCGCCGCGGACAGGTCGCGCCACACCGGGCCGAGCAGCCCCTGCGCTGCCAGCGCCGCGACCGCCGAGCCGGCCTCGCGCGGATGCGCGGTCAGCAGCGCCGCCACCGCCTCGCCCGGGCCGGCCAGGCGCGGCAGGCCGAGCGTGCGCCAGTGCCAGCCGGCCAGGCCGCCGCCCAGCGCCGCCCGCGCGCAGGCCACGGTCAGCGCCGGCAGGTCGGGGAAGGCCAGCGTCTCGGCCGTCCCGTCGGCGGCCAGCCGGGCGAGCGCGGCCTCCATCGCCCGGCCGATCTGCCCCGGCCCGGCGCGCAGCCGGACGCGGCGGACAAAGATGAAAGGCCGCAGGCGCGGGGTCGGCACCGCGGCGAGCTGGCGGCGCAGCACGCTTTCGGCCACGCCGCGCGCCCGCAGGCGGCGGACCGCGACCGCATCCTCGGCGAGCGCGGCCCGGCTCATGCGGGCAGCCAGGGTGCCCGGCTGCCGGGCACCGCGACGGTCCAACCGCTGGTCGGCGCGGTGCTGGCGGCGCTGGTCACCACGGTGGCGGTGGTGCCGAGCGCGTCGTGGTCCGTCACGCGGAGCGTGCCGACGACGCTCTGGTTGGCGTCGAGCAGGTGCAGCACCGTGCCGATCGGCGCCGTGCGGTTCAGCACGACACGGATCGGCACGCCGGGGCGCGGCACCCCGCCGGTGCTGGCCACGCTGCCGGTGACCGCGTCGTCCGGGTCGCCATAGGCCGCGGCGATGACGGCGGCGGCGACCAGGTTGCCCAGCGCGGTCTGCGCGGCGGCACTCGACCCGTCGTGCAACTGCGCCGCCATCCAGGTCACCAGCGCGGCCAGCCGGCGCAGGGTGGCGGTCCCGGCGGTGCCCAGGCTCGCCGGGATCGGCCATTGCGCGAAGCCGAGCGGCGGCAGCGTGCCGGCCCGGGCCTCGCTCGCCCAGGCGAAGCGGGCGGAGGGCGGCAGCGCGCTCAGCGCCTCGAACAGGCAGCCGGCGGCGCTTTCCAGGCGGGCACGCAGCGCCTCGGTGTTGCCGCGCAGCGGGCTCGGCGGCAGCGCGACGATGTCGGGCAGGGCGAACACGGCGAAGGCCGCCTGCTGGGTCAGCGCCAGCGACGGGCCGATGCTGATCGTGCTGCGGAACACCGGGTCGAACACGCCCTGCGCGTTGCTCGCCAACGCGGCGAGGTCGGCGGCGGCGGCGCCGGCACCGAACGCCGAGGACGCCGTCCAGTTCGCCACCCGCGCGGTGCGCAGCGCGCCCAGGCGCAACAGGCCGGCGTTGTCCGGCAGGTCCGACCAGCCGCCCTGCAACGCCGACCAGTCGGCCAGCGGCACTTCCAGCAGTTGGTCGAGGAAGGGCTGGATCGCCGCGGGCGGCCCCGGATGGTCGGCGGCGCAGCCGGGCACCAGGTCCGCCGGCGTATCGGTGGTCAGCGCCAGCGCGGGCGGCAGGCCACACGCGACCACCGTCTGCAATTCGCGCACGTAGAACAATCCGGTTGCCGCGGCGATCGCGGCGCTGCGCGCTTGCGTCGCCGCGGCGACGCGCGCGACCTCCTCCAGCACCAGCTGCTGCGCGGCGGCATAGTCGCCGGACGACTGCGCCGCCGCGACCTGGGCGGCGCGCAGCGCGTCGCGCGCGGCGGCCAGCGCGTCGGTCAGTTGGCCGATGCGGGTGCCCAGCGCGTCGGTCCGGTCGCGCAGTTGCAGGTAGCCGGCCTCCAGCGCGATGGCCTGGTTTTCCACCAGGGTCATGTCGCCGAGCAACCCGCGATTGGCCTCCAGAATGCCGCTATAGGCCGCGGTCTCGTCGTCCAACCCGGCGGTCGCCGAGGCGCTCGGCGTCGGACCGGGTGTCGCGGCGATGCCGATCGGCGCCTGGGCCATCAGGCCGCGCAGCTTGCTCAGCCCGTCATTGGCGGTTTGCAGCAGGGTGGCGCCCGGGGTGATGTGCGCGGCGGTGCCGTACAGCACGGGTTGGTAGGAAAACGGCGGCGCCTGGGACAGCGCGCCGGCATCGATGGCGACATTGCGGGCGATGTCGGCCGTGCTGCCCAGCACGCTGCCGACGCGGCTGAGGGTGGGTGCCGCGGCGGCGGCCCCGGCGGGCGGCGCGGCCTTGATGACGGATGCGGCAAGCGGACGCGACGGGGCCGCTGTCGCGGCCGGCGCCGTGGTCATGCGCACCGCCGCGTAGCTGCGCGTTGCCATCATCTGCACCCCGGCCGCCCGCGTGGTCGCCGCCGTGCCGGCCGGCGTCGGGCTCGGCGACGGCGCGGCGGTGGTCGTGCCGGTGGTGCCGGCCGCCGACGGGGTCAGGGTGAAGAACGGGATGATCCGAGTGAAGCTCAGGCCGCTGCCGTCGGACGGCACGCCGCCGGCCAGGGCGGAGACGTAGGTGGACATGATGTCGAGGTGCAGGCGTTGCAGCGCGATCAGCCGACCATGCGCCTCCAGCGCGTATTCCAGCGCGCGCGTCACCCGCCCGAGCACCGCGTAGAACAGTTGCAGCACCGCAAGCTGCGCCAGCGCGCCGGGCTGGGTGTCGTCGTTGCGCGCGTCGCCCCTGGCGGGCAGCGCGAGCAGCGCGGCGATCGCGCCGGCCTGGGTCGCGGCATCGGCGCCGGGATCGACGATGCCGGCGTCGATCAGCGGTTGCAGCAGCGCCGGATCGGGCGCGACGGCGGTGATCGCGGCGGTCCAATCGGCAAAGCCGGAATTGGCCGGCAGCGCCGGGACCAGCGGCGCCAGCAGTGTGTCGGAGGCGACCGGCGCATGCGGGGTGATGGCGGGATCGGCCGGCGGCGGTTCCGGGTCGAGCAGCTGGTAGCCGAGGGCGGCGAGAAGCTGCGCGGCGGTCGCGGCATCGGTCGTCGGCACCGCGGCCGGCGGCGGCGCGGCGGTGGCCTGCAACGTCGCCAGCGTGGCGATCCGCGCGGCGATCCAGCCGAGCAGGTCGCCGGGCGCGGCGGCCGCGTTCGCCGCCGTCACGAAATCGGCCGGCGTCAGGCTCTTGTTGGTGAGCAGGTAGCCGAGGTTCTGCGCCGCCGCATCCGCCCCGACCAGGAAGCCGATCGCCTGCGGATCGGCCGCGGCGATCGCGCCCATGCCGCCGTAGAGCGCGATCCAGGCCTCGCGCACCGCCACCTGCGCGACGCGGGCGCGGGCATAGGCCAGGTGCAGGTCGGCGGCCAGCACCGGGTCGCCGCGCGGGATGTCGAGCAGGTCCGGCGTCCAGGCGGCATCGGGCACCGCCAGCGCCAGGGTGACGGCCTGCGCCGTGCCGGCGGCGAGGTCGAGCGGCGGGCGGGTCAGCGCCTCGGCCATCAGGTTGCTGGCCTGGCTGGCGCGGATCGCCTCCAGGGTGACACCGGTCCCGGGCGGGAAGAACGGGCAGCTCGCGGTGACCGCGTCGGGCGCCGCCAGCAGGCCGAGCGGCAGCTCCCCGGCGCCGGGCAGCAGGCGGAAGCGCGCGCGGACGGCGACCTGCCAGGCCGCCGCGGCCGGATCGGCCCCGGGCTCGGCCAGCACCATCGCGAACGCCTCGCGGGTCTGCGCCAGCAGCAGCGCCGCGACGCCGGAGGGTGCGGCGACCAGCCGCCCGGCGGCCTGGCTCAGCAGGATCGCCCGGCTGTTGCGCACCAGCACCAGCGCCAGCGGCAGGCCGCTGCCAACCGCGGCGGCGAGGGTCTCCGCGGTCAGGCCGCCGACCAGCGTGTTCAGCGCCAACGCCAGGGCGGCCGGGCTGGTCGCCGCCGGCAGCGCGCCGATCGGGGCGGAGAGCCACACCTCGACGAAGCTGACCTGCTGGATGTCCAGCAGCGGGTCGGCGGTGCCGCGCGCGCAGGGATCCGGCGGCGGCCCCTCCAGGCCGTCGAACTCGACGCTGCGGACCACCAGCAGGTAGGCGCCGTCGGCGAGCGTCCCGGCGGCGTTGACGGCGGTGACGAGGTCGCTCCAGGCCAGGCTGATCGGCGCGCTGACGCGCACCAGGCGGCCATCGCGGCCGATGCCGGTGCCGGTGCCGATCGTCACCGCGGCGAGCCCGGTGGTGCCGTCCGGGCTGTCGTAGCGCGCCGGAGCGACGCCGAGGCCGGTGATCGCCCCCCAGGCCGCCGGCGCCAGGCCGAGCAGCCTTGCCTCGATGTAGCGGTCCTGCAGCGCCAGGTCGGCGGCGGTGAGGCTGCGGCCGACCGCGTAATAGACGCGACTTGCGTCCGCCCCGGCGGGCGCCGGCGCGGCGAGATGGATCAGTGCGCCCATTGCGGCCTCCTGCGGGGCAGCGCCCGGTTCGACCGGCGCGACGACGGGCGCCCCGAGTGGCTCCTCGAGAGGCTCCCCGGGGGGCTCCCCGAGTGGCTCCCCGGCGGGCGCCATTTGCGGCGCCACGAGAATGGGTGTGCGCGCATCATGTCGGCAATGGCCGCAGCGTCGCCAAGGTCGCCAGGGTTGGGGAGATGGTCGGCCGGATCGTGACCAGCGTTGGCGGCGGCCGGAGCGTCAGGCTCGGCGTTGGGGTCGGGGTTGGCGTCGGGGTTGGCGTCGGCGTGGGTGTCGGCGTGGGTGTCGGCGTCGGAGTGGGTGTCGGGGTGGGCGTGGGGCTGGGTGTCTGGCTGGGTGTCGGCGATGGCGTCAGCGTCGGCAACGGTGCCCGCGTCGGCAACGGCCCCAGCGTCGGCAACGGCGTCGGCGTCGGCGGCGTCGGGATGGCGAAGCCGGCGGCGAGCATGGCCGCCTTCGCGCCACCGATCCCGCCGCTGGCCGGGCGGACCATCCACGGCAGGCTGGCCGGTGCCTGGGTCCAGATCTGCGCCCACACCGCCGGCTGCGACGGCGGCAGCGGCGCGCGGCCGGGCAGCCGCAGCACCAGCGGGTCGATCCGCGGCAGCGCCACGCTGGGATAGGGCTTGAACGCTGGCGGCGGTGCGAGCGTCGGCGTGCCGAGCAGCGCCGCCGCCAGCGGCGCATAGGCCGCCGGCGGCAGCGGCACCAGGACGATCACCTGCGCGGCTGCCCCCTCCGCCAGGTCGATCGCCGGCTCGCCCTTGCTCTGCGCCAGCAGGGCCGCGACCTCGTCGGCGCGCGCCGGCACCAGCGCGACCTCGATCGCCGCGGGAAAGAAGCGTTTGCGCCGCGCTGGCCGGGTCGATCGCGGCGCGCGGCAGCAGCCCGGTCGGCGGCAGCAGGGAAAAGATGTCGGCGGCGCGGAACGTGGCGGTGCCCTGCGCGGCCAGGCTGGCCATCAGCGCGGCGTAGAGCTGGGCGTAGTGGCGCGTCAGGTCGTCCGCGGCGGCGTTGGGGTCGTCGGCCGGGCGCAGCCGATGGCTCAGCAGAGCGGGGTCGAACCAGCTGGGAAAGCCTTTCTGGATCGCCACCACGCCGAGCGCGATGGCGTCGAACGGCAGCGACGGCACGCCCTGCCCGGCGGCGAACTGCGCGGCCAGTTGCGCGCGCGCCTGGAACTGCGTGCCGCCGGGGATCGGCTGGGTCAGCGCCACCAGCGCGATCTCCACCGTGTTGACGATCGATTCGTAGCTGATGCGCCCGCTGGTCAACGAGCGCGGGAACACCTCGGCGATGCCGCTCGGCTGCTGGCCGTGCAGCAGCACGACGCCATACAGCCCGTCGCTGAAGCCGGCGAAGCCAATGCCGTTCAGCGTCGCCACGGTGCCGAGGTCGGTCAGGTCGGCGGTCAGCGGGCTGGCGCTGCCGTCGGCGGGCGCATAGGCGATCACCCGCCCGCTCGGCGCGACGCCGCGCCCCGGGGTGACGCTGATGGTGTGGCCGTCCGCCATGCTGGCGACCAGGCCCTGGACGATGCCGTCGCCGAGCGCGAGGCCGAGGTCGAGCAGCCTGCGGTCCAGATAGGCGTAGTCGCGGTTCAGGTCTTCGGCGGTCAGCAGCCGCCCGTCCTGGTAGTAGGTGCGATTGAGCTGCGGCTCCGGCTGGACCACCTTCAGCACGGCGGCGGTGGCGGTGGTCGCGGCCAGCCCCTGCAAGGGGGTGAACTGCACGGCGGAACCGGATGTGCTTGCGGACATTGTTGCCTCCCGTCAGGGCAGCGCCAGGGCTGCGAGCAGGACGTTCGGACTGACGAACGGTCGGACCAGGTTGTTCACGGAGGTCCCCGCCGTGGTCGGGGGCGTGCTCAGCGTGGCGAGCGTGACGTGCACGCTGGCCAGCAGCAGCCGCGCGGCTTCCGCGTAGCCGGCCTCGGCGCCGGGGCTGTCGTCGAACGGCGGCAGCGGCTGGCGCAGCAGCCAGGCGTGCAGCCGCAGCGCGCCGGCCAGCGCCGGATCGGCTTCGCCGGCAATCGTCGCCTGCTCGCGCGCTGTCACGCTGCCCGGCACGTCGCCCGGCGCCGGCGTGGCCCGCCCGGGCGCCCACCAGTCGAGCGGGCGCGCCGGCGTGTCGCCGGTCTGCTGCGCATCGCCGGTGACCTCCAGCAGGAAGCTGTCGCCGATCCGCGCCGGCACCACCGGGTCCAGCCCGGCGTCGAACAGCTCCGCCACCACCGGCTGCAGCGACTGCGGGCAGGCGCGCGCGCGCACCGTCACGCGCAGGAACAGCGTGCCGCCGACATAGGCGCCGGCGGCGCCGGGGCTGGCGTTCTCGGCCGCCAGCCAGTCGCGCAAGGAGATCGCGTAGGCCTCGCCGACCAGCACCTCGCGGCCCAGCCCGTCGATCGCGTAGCCCGGGCTGACGGTGAGCCGCACGTCGGTCGGGTCGTCGGCTGGCGTGATCGCGTCCACCCGCAGCCCGAACACCGTGCCCGGCCCGACCAGCCAGCGCTGCTGACGGGTCAGCCGGCGCAGGTGGTAGTCCTGCTCGGCGGTCAGCGCCGCGGCACCCAGCATGATGCCGGGCTGGAACGACACCCGCGCCAGCATGTCGGCGAACTGCGCGTCGGCGGCCAACGCGGCCTGGTCGAGCGTGCCAGCGCTGTCACTCATGCCGGTGGTGTCACTCATGCGGCGCCTCCTTCACTGTCGCAGCGCGGCCGGGTCGCGGACCACCGCGTCGCGCCCGATCACGCTGCGATCGAGCGTGAGCGGCGCCGGGGCGACCGGCGGATCGAGGAACGTGTCGATGTCGAGCAGCGGCGACAGGCCGAGGATGAAGCGGTTCGCGGCGATCAGGATCTCGAAGTTGAGCTGCGCCGGCAGTTCCGCCCGCAGCACCGCGGCCACCGCCGGGCGCAACGCGGCCGCCGCCGGCCCCTGCAGGATGGCCGCCACCTGCACGCGGTCGGCGTATTCGTCGAGGAACCGCGCGACGGTCGCGGCATCGGCCCCCTGCACCGCCGCCGGGGACAGCAGCGCCAGCACGTCGATCGCCCGCTCCGCCGACAGCACCAGCGTGTCGCCGACGATGCTGTTGCCGCTGGCCACGCCGTCGCCGGTGAGCACGTTCAACCCGCTCATCGGGATGCCGAGCACGGTGGCGTTGGTGCGCCGCAGCCGGTGGGTCTCCAGCAGCACCACCTCGCCGCGCGCCACCGCGCCGTCGGTGGCGATGTCGAGGGCGAGGCAGACGCCGCGATAGGTGCCGCGCTGGCGCAACTGCCGCCCGGCGGCGGCCAGCGCGCGGCGCGCGCGCGGCTCCGGCCAGCCGGGGTCGAGCGCGAGGCCGAGATAGCTGCCGAGCCAGGGCAGCGTCGCCGCCGGCGCGGCGTAGGGGTCGAGCAGGTATTCGGCCCGCGCCACGCGGTTCTCGATCGGCGTCAGCATGCCTTCCAGGTTGGCCAGCAGCCGCTCGCGGAAATCCGGCGGCGAGGCGGTGGCGGCGGTGTCCGCCTCGTCGGGCAGCGCGGTCTGGTGGAACAGCCGCGGCAGGTATTCGTCCTGGTAGCAGAAGCGCGGCGTGTAGACGCGCAGCGCCCGCAGGCAGGGGCTGTGCCGCCCGTCGCCGCTGGCGGTCACGACCAGGTCGAGAAAGCCGCCGGTCAGCCGGCGGTTGGCGCCGTCGCTGCGTTGCAGCAGCAGCTCGAACAGCCCGCCCGGCTGGCCTTGCAGGGCGGCGAGGCCGGGATGGAACGGCAGCTCGGAGGGCAGCGGCGCGGCGACCAGCGGCGGTTGGCGATGCAGCGGGGCGGCGGCGAGCGCGGCCAGCAGCGTGGGCGTCGGGGCCGGCACGCTGGCGGGGTTGGCGGCGGCGATCGCCGCGGCCGCCGTGTCGTCGATCAACGCCGTGCCCGGCTTCGCGTGCAGGGCGGTGGCGAGCAGCGCGTCCTGGTCGGCCGCTTCCTGCGCCTGGGCGGCGGCCAGCGCGGCCGCCGGCGGCATGCCGGGCGGCAGCGCGGCGAGGGCAAGCGCGACCAGCGTCTGCTCCGCCGCGCGCGCCCAGACCGCGAGCGCGGTGCCGCCGGGCAGCGTCGCCTCGGCGTACAGCCGATGCCACACCAGATCGGGGTCGTCGCCGGCGATTCCGAAGCGCCCGAGCGCGCCGCCGGTCAGGTAGGCCGGGTAGGGCAGCGCCAGCAGAAGGCGCGGCCCCTGGATGGCGAGGTAGTGGACCTCCGGCCCCGGGATCGCGGCGAAGCGCGGCGCGGCCTGGCTGAGCATCGGGTAGCGGCTCGGCGCCAGGGTCACGCCCTGCGCGGGAACCGGCGTCACCACGGCGCAATCGGCCGGCTGGGCCGCGGCGGCGCTGGGCGCCATCAGCGCAACCAGCCCGTCCGCGAGCAGGGCGACATCGGTCATGTAGGGCAGCTTCGTGGCGTCGGTGGCGGTGATCGGCGCGCTGGTCCAGACGCCGCTGGCACGGTCCAGCAGGGCCAGGGTCTGCGCCTCGGTCCCCTGGTCGGACAGGATGGCGACGCGCGTGGCATCCGCCGCCATGGCGATCGTCGCGCCGCCGGGCCGGCCGCCGAGCAGCGCGGTGAGGCGCAGCGGGTCGGGGTTGGGCGCCAGCGGGGCGAACTGCGCGCTGGGCAGCGCCACGAATTCCAGGATCGGCCCGCCCTCGCAGATCGCCAGCCCGCCGGCGACCAGCACGAAGATCGGCCCGTCGGGCGCCACCGCCACGGCGGGGGCGATGGCGGTCGGGTCGAGGGTCAAGCGGCAGCGACGGGTTCTCCGGGCTGTCGAGCGCCCAGCGCCCGCGCAGGTCGAACAGTTGCAGGAAGCTGCTGGTGCCGTCGCTGGCCAGCAGCGCCAGCCGGGCGCCGCCCAGGGCCATGGCGACGAAGCGCCCGACCTTGGGCGCGAGGGAGCCGCCGCCGAGGTCGGTCAATGGGACCCAGGCGGTGCCGTCGAGCGATTCGACGCGCGATCCGTCGGCGGCGAGGCGGGCGACGGCGCCGTAGCCGTCCACCACGGTGGGCGGCGTCGCGGCGCGCGCCGCCAGGGCCGTGGCCCGTGGCAGCGCCGGCGGCAACCGCCAGCTCTGCCGTCCGGCCAGCGTCCAGGCGGCGCCGGTCCACGCCATGCCCTGGGTCCGCGTCCAGTCCGCGCTGTCCGCGAGCAGGTGGAAGGTGCTGCCGTTGACGTCGCGCATGGCCGCCTCAACAGACCTTGGGGACGATGGGCACGAAGCTCTGCCCGGCGTCGCCGCCGCCGCTGCCGGCGGGGTCCGGCGGGACCGGCGGCGCGGAACCGTCCGTCACCACGGAGACGCCCTGCAATGCCGGCACCTGCCAGGGCTGCAGCGGCACGTTGGCCGCCGCAGCCCAGGTGGTGCCGGACTGGGTGAACAGCGTCAGCCGATCCGCCGCCAGCACGCCGGCGACGCGCGCCGCCTGGGTCAGCAGCTCGTCCGGCGCCACGGTGCGCCCGAGCGGCCAGCCGCCGCCGTCCGGCCCGCCCGGCGCCAGCGGCCACAGGTAGGAGGCCAGCGCCTGCTGCACGCCCCGGCTGGTGGCCAGCGCGTCGGCGCCGTTCAGCACCTCGATGCTGACGCTGGCATAGACCGGCACCGGCTCGGCACTGAGCACGAACAACTGGGTGCCGATCAGGATGCGCTGGCGCAGGTAGGCGAACACGTCCTTGAGCTGCGCCAGGGTCGCCACCGGCCCGCCGCCCAGCGCCACCGGCCGGTCGGGAAACACGAAGACGCTGACCACGCCCGGCACCCCGGTGCGGGTCGCGGCGGCATCGACGCCGGGCATCAGCCCCTGCACGACCTCCGCTCGGCCGAGCGCCAGGCCGGGCGTGGCCAGCGCCAGCGCCTGGAAATCGCCCACCGTCACCGCACGGTCGCGGTTGGCGAGGAAGGCGGGGATGCGCCGCTCGGCCGCGGCGATGGTTTCGCCGTCGCTGCCGCCGGCGGTCGGCAGTTCGTGGCGCACCGCGCCGACCGCCGGCAGCACCGCCTTGATGCTGCCGGGGGCCAGGTTGCCGCCGGCGCCGCCGCCGTAGTTGTAGGTCTGCGCGACGATCACCGCGCCGAGCGGCGGGCGCATGCCGCGGATGCCGTCGCCGAAGGTCACCGTGCCGGACGTCGGGTCCAGCACGTAGACCGGGTCGTTGCGCCCGGCGCGGCCGAAATTGTCCACCTGGGTCCAGTTCGCCGCCTGGCTGCCCTGCCAGACCTGGATGACCAGGCTGGCCGGATCGATCGGGGTGCCGGACAGCGTGAATGTCGCATCGCCGTCGCCGGTCGCGGTGCCCAGCGGCTCGTCGTTCGCGGTCGCCTGGGCGATGATGCCGACCGCGTTGATGCCGAGCCAGGACAGCGTCAGCGCCGGCGCGTCGGGGCAACGCAGGGTCAGCCACATCACCACGCGGTCCGCGGTGACGCCGACCGGCAGCTCGGGCGGCATGCCGGCGGTGCCGGCGAACATCGGGTCGCCGCCGTTGAGCGGCGCGGGGGGCGCCAGCAGCGCGGCATTGCCGGGCAGCCGCAGCAGCGCGACGCCCGGGGTGCGCGCGCCGTTCGAGGTGTCGGCCTGCACCTCCAGCGCCACCGAACGCAGCGCCCCGCCGGCATCGCGCGTCACCACCGCCCAGCTCAGCGTGCGCCCCGGCAGGTCGGTCGCCTGGTCGAACGCCTCGTAGCCGGGGATGTCGGCGACCGGGGCCAGGCCGACCGAGAGCGTGCCGCCGGCGAGCGCGGCGGCGACGCTGGCGGCGCTGGCGGCGAATCCCTTCGGCGTCACCAGCGCCAGCCACACCTGCCCGTCGATCGCATTGGCCAGGCCGAGCGTGCCGTCGGCGCCGAACGCCGGCCGCGCCACGAACGGCACCGGCCGGTCCTGGTTGTAGAGCGTGCGCAACAGGCTGATCAGCCTGGCCTGCGCGGCCGGATCGCTGTCCTGGTAGCGCGCCTTGATCAGCGGCACGAGTTGCAGCGGCGTCGGCTGCAGATCGGTGGTCGAGGTGAAGCTGACGGCGCCGAGCTTGAACTGCAACTGCCCGGCCGGCTGGGCCGGCGGCAGCGGCAGCCTGGTCGCATCGACGCAGACCACGCCGCTGGCCGGGGCGGCGGGGCGCAGCGGCAGCGCCAGCAGGTTCATGAAGGCGCGGCGCTGGCGCAGCGGGATCAGGTTCTGCCGATACAGGATCGTTTCGGTCAACCAGGCGAACAGGTCGATCAGCGCCGCGCCGGGATCGCCCGGCGCGATGTTGCTCCATTCCGGCGTGTGCGCCTCGACCCGCGCGACCGCCTCCGTCACCAGATCGTCGAAGCGCCGGTCGTCGAGGTTGGGAAATCGTCAGCGGCATCATCCGCCCCCGAGCGCCAGCGTAAACGACAATTGCTGCACCGGCGCGCCGGGCAGCCCGCGCGCGGTGTAGCCGACCGCGACCAGGACGCGCGCGGCGTTGGCGGGGTCGGTGGTGACCGAGACGCCGGAGACGGCGACGCGCTGTTCCCATTTGGCGATCGCCGCGGTGATCGAGGAAGCGATCAACTGGCGCGTGCTCGCGGTGTTCGGCTGGCCGATCCAGCGGCCGAGGCCGGCGCCGAACGCCGGGCGCATCAGCCGTTCCCCCGGATCGGTCATCAGCACGTTCCACAGCGCTTCGCGCAGGCATTGCGCATCCGCGGCATAGTCCAGCCGCCCCGCGGGATCGGGCGCATCGAGCGGCCAGCCGACGAACAGTGAGGCGCTCATTTCTTGGCCGGCAGCGGCAGGCAGATTTTGACCCAGGCCATCCAGCCCAGGAAGATGTTCAGCAGGCTGAGCGTGATCGACAGCATGATCATCGCGCAGATGGTGATCGCCGGCAGGCTGAACGAGCACAGGAAGCGGATGCCGAGCCCGCCGGTGGAGCCGCCGCCGCCGGTCATCATGTTTTGCGTCGCGGCCTTGCTGTTCAGCCCGTTCATCAGGTTGGCGAGGCTGGGCGGCATGTCGAAGGTGGCGCCGCGCGCCAGGCCGCGGCGGGCGTCCGACAGGTCCGGCATCTCGATCCGCAGCGGCCGCGCGGCGTCGGGATCGAACGCGGCGGCGACGGCGAAGGGATCGCTCGGGCTGCCCCAATGGATGCGCTCGCAGCCGTTCGGGCAGATCGTACGCAGGAACGGCACGACGAAGTAACGACCTGACGGACCCGATTGCAGCTTCGGCACCGGCAGGTCGGCGCTGGACGTGGCGATCGTCTGGGCAAGCTGCAGCCGCAGCGCGGCGCGCAATTGGGTGGCGACCGCCTCGATCACCAGCAGGTTGCGGTCGCCCGTGGGCACCGCGGCGCCGGGGGGCAATGCGACGTTGTCGCTGGGTGCCGCCTCGCTCAGCGCGGTGAGCAGCGCCTGCGCGGTGGCGGTGTCGCGCAGCACGCTGCCGAGCGTGACGCCCGGCGCCTGGTGCGCCGCCGCCCAGTCGCGCAACGCCTGGGCGGACAGCCCGGCTTGCGGGTCGGCATGGAACGCCAGCGCATCGAGGAGGCCGACCAGCGCGGCGTTCGCCGGATCGCTCCAGGCCGGCATATCGGCAAGCTGGTAGCGCCCGAGCAGCACGCGCAGCACCGCCGCCAGACGCGAATCGATCTGCCCGCCGGTGATCTGCCGGTCGTAGCTGTAGGATGGCGGCGGGCCGGCGCCGCGATCGGCCAGGCCGTACGGCCAGGGCAGGTCCTCGGGCAACGTGCCGGAGGTGTCGGGCGGCGGCGCGGCAGGGGGCACGAAGTCGCCGCCGCCGATCGGCAGGTAGCCGAACAGCAGGGTGTGCTGCGCGTTGCCGTCCTGCACCGTCAGCGGATGCAGCGGGAACGTTTCTTCGCCGGTATAGCCGGGCGCGGGTGTCGCGCTGCGCGCCACCAGGCCGAGCGCCTTGACCTGGCGCGCCGCGTCGGGGTCGTCGCCGGCTTCGACCGTGTCCCAGCCTTGCGGCTTGCCCTTGACGAGCTGAAACCCGGTCAGCACGCCGCCCAGCCTGGTGCGCAGCACGAAGCCGGCGGAGGCGATCTTCTCCGGCGCGACCGGCGGCTGGCCGGCCGGCGCCGTCGGCAGCTTGCAGGACGCCTCCCACGCGACGATGTGGAAGGTGCGGTGCACCGGGCGGCGCAGCTTCAGCAGATTGCCCTGCGCGGCCGGCATGCGGTCTTCCCGCTGCCAGGCGAACAGGGTCGGATTGTGCTGCGGCGCGCTGCTGACATCGGCCTGGAACTGCGCGACGAAGCCGGGGTCCAGGTAGCGATGGATCGCCACGTTGGCCTGCGCCGGCGCATACCACGGCGCCAGGATCGCCACGTCATGGAGTTCGGGGACGGTTACCATATGTTGCCGGCTCCCGGGGTGTAGCTGGTGCCGACCACGGTGTTGGCGATCAGCGTGTCGCACTGCACGGCGCCGCTGAACTGCGACATCGCCGCGTTCACCGTGACCGACGCGGCGGTGACGGTCAGCGAGGCGGTCTGCAATTCGATCGAGGCGCTGGTGGTGACGGTGACGCCGGTGGTGGTGGCCTGGATCGTTGTCGAGCCGACCTGGATGGTGCAGGTGTCGCCGGCGTCGGTCAGCGTGAACGAATTGTTGTCGCGCGTGGTCACGCTGAACGACGGGCCGGCGTCGTCGAACACCATGGCGGTCTGCGCACCGGTCTTGATGGCGTAGCGCTGGGCGACCGGCGCGGCCTCATCCGGCAGGCTGCTCTGGCCCGACCAGACGGCGCCGATGACGAAGGGCTGGTCCGGCGTCAGGAAGGCCACCAGCACGATCTCGTCGGTCTTCGGCAGCAGGGCGACGCCGTAATTCGTGCCCGACGCGGTGCCGGCCGAGGGCACCACGCAGGCGGCCCAGACATCCAGGTCGGTCGCCGTCAGCGTCACCTGCACGCGCCCGCGCGACTGCGGATCGACCGTGTCCTTGACCCGGGCGAGGGCCAGACCGGTCGATGGCGCCAGGAGATGTTGCAATCCGTCCATCGGTTCAACCGCTGTCCGCGCGCTCGATGCGCGCATAGGTCTGGTAGCCGGCGGCCTCGTCGAACAGATGCGCGCAGGCAACCACGGCGTAGCTGCCGGTCAGCCGCGGCGACACCCCGGTCAGCGACACCGCCGCGCCCACCGTCACGTCCGGGTTGCCGCCGCACACCAGATCGCCGTGCAGGAAGCGCCGGCCTTGCGCATCCAGCGCCGCATTGGCGTAGTCCGTCGCCTCGGCCTGGGTGGCCGGCGCGGGGAAGGCGAAGGTTTCGTTGCCGTCCCAGCCGAGGCCGGCGACCGAGGCGGCGGCGGTGGGGCCGCTGGCGGGCACCAGCAGGGTCGTTCCGGCCCCGGAGATCGCCGTGTTGGCGGTCAGGTCCCAGCCCGAAACCGTCGTCTGCACTGGCTGGTGCGTCAGGTCGGCGATGACGCGCAGCCGCTTCAGCGTGTCGCCGGCATCCAGCGTCACCGGCGCGGGCAGCGCCTCGCGTTTGCGGCAGGTCAGCGTGGTACCGACCAGCCGCGGCTGCACCGCATAGCGCGCGGCGAGCCGGCGCAGGAAATGCAGGTCGCTCTCGTTGACCTGGTTGTAGTCGCCGGGCGCGTCCGACAGTTTGGCATCGGCCTGCAGCCCGGCCTCGCCCGCGAGCTGCGCGACGATGGCGTTCGGGCTGAGCTGCTCGAACGGGCGGCTGGCGCGGTGCCGCGCCAGGCGGTGCAGCGCGTCCTCCGCCAGCAGCACGATCTGCGGCACGCCGTCACCGTAACGTTCCTCGATCGCGGTGATCTCGCCGTTGAACACGGTCTTCTGCTGCGCCAGGCCGAACTTGATCTCGAGCTTGTCGCCGAGCGCGACCTTGTTGAACATGAAATCGGTCGGGCCGCTCGGCTGGTCGCCCCAGTTGACCAGGCGCAGCTCGGCCGAGGCCATGCCGCTTTCCGGCGCGCGCACGGCGATGTCGAGCAGCGACTTCACCATGTCGTCGTTGGCTGTCCCGTTCACCAGGATCGCCGGCCGCGACGAGACGTAGGGCGCGCCATCGGGCATGGCTCAATCCACCTCCAGCCGGCGATGCCGGTCCGCCACCATGGACAATTCCAGCATGCGGTCCGCCTGGCCGGGCAGCCGCGGCGTGGCGGCCGGCGTGCCGGCGGAATTCGGCGGCGGCGAGCGTGGCGGTTCGGCTTCGACCAGCAGTTCGTCGATCAGGATCGGCATGGCATCATCCCAACCGCGCGCCAACGCCGGCGCTGGCACCGAACCCCGCGCTCGCGCCGAACCCCGCACTCGTGCCCGTGCCGGCGACCGCGCCGGCGGAGAACGCCCCGGCGATGCCGGTGCCCAGGCTGGCCGATGCGCCGACCGCGAAGCCCGCGCCGCCCGACGCGCCGGCACTGGCCGCGAAGCTGGCGCCGATGCCGACATTGATGCTGCCGCCGGCCGAGAAGCGCGGCGTCTCCATGCCGTTGGCGAGCGCGGTGCCGCGCCAGTCGGTCGGGTCCATCCCGGCGGCCGACAGCGCCGGGCCGATCTGGCTGCCCTGTGGCAGCGGTTGCGCCTGGCCCGGCACGCGCTGCGGGATGTTGGTGACCTTGTAACGGTTTTCCGTCAGCGACAGGCTGACCGCGGCGCGCAGCGGCACGCCGCTGGCCGAGAAGAACTCCAGCGTCTCGTTGTAGCTGTCCACCAGCCCGACGAACTGATAGGTGCCCCATAGGAACAGGCACGGATTGGCCGGGACCGGCTTGCCGGCGGGCGCGCCGTCGGGGCTGGCCGGGGCCACGAAGGCGGCGACGATCTTGCTGGTGACCTGCGTCCTGACATCGGCGCCGTCCTGCTGAGCCTCGAACAGGTCGGTGGTGTCGAACACCAGATCGACCGCCAGCTTGGCGCTGCTGCTGCTGGATTGCTGCGCCGACTGTTCCGAGCTGTTCTTGCTGCCGGTGTCGGCCTTCACCGTGACGGTGTAGGTCAGCTTGAGCGTTTCCGGATTGAAATGGACGGTGATCGCCTGATCCATCAGCGCCTGTTTGCTGTTCGGATCGACCGGCACGAGCTGTGCCTTCTGCAGCGTGCTGCCCGACATCAGGCGACCTCCAGCGAAAGCTGCTCGAAGGCGAGCTGCAGTTCCTCGATCGCCACCTGGGCGGCGGTGGCGGACAGGTCGGGGGCCTTGAACTTGATCGGCAGCACGTTGACCAGCATCCAGCTCAAGGCGATGTCGGTGCCGGAATAGATGTCGATCTGGCCGTTCAGCAGGCGGCCGAAGCGCTCGCGGTTGGCCACCAGGTCGAACCAGGTCCACAGGTCCTGCACCGAGGTCACGCCGCGCTTCAGCGTCAGGGAACCGAACGAGGTCGGGCCGGGCCGCTGGATCTGGCCGAAGTTGCGGCCGCCCTCGCGGATGGCGCGCGGGCTCATGGTCGCCTCCAGCCCGCTCGCCTCGCTGAAGCTGCCGCCGCACAGCGGGCCGGGGCCGAGGCCGGCCGGCAGGTCACTGCCGGTGAGGCTGACCTGGAAACGGAACGGAACGAACACATCGGTGGTCATGCCGCGGCCCCGAGCGTCGTGGTGACCTGGCCATCGAGGAAGCTGAGCCGAATGGTTTCGACGGCGACGGCAATGGCGACGCCGATCTCGAACTCCACCGCGCCGCTCTGGCCCGGTGCGCGGCGGGTGATGGTGACCGCGTCGCAAACCTGCCTGCCGTTGAGCGCGCCACGCTTGAGCAAGGCGGCGAACACGCTGGCCAGCGCCAGTTGCACGCGCCCGTCGTCCAGCACGTTCTCGAACACGAGCTGTTCGCCGAAGCTTTGCAGGTTGCGCAACAGCCAGCCCATCAGCCGGCGCGCGCCGGCGGCGCGGCGCGGCGCGCTGCCGGGGACGTCGCGGCAGCCCAGGATGTCGTCGTCGAGCACGGTGCCGCCGGGCGCGAAGCGCAGCGCGGTGATGCCGCTGCGGCGCAGCGTGTCGAGCGCGTTGCTTTCGATGCGGCGCAACGGGGTGACGCCGAACGGCAGTGGGTGCCCGGCGACCGAACGCCAGACACCGTCGGTTTCCGCCGCGGCGCACAGCACCCCGGCCACCAGACCGCTCGGGCTGGCGATCGCCCCGGTTGCGTCGCGCAGCAACGGCGCGATGGCCTGCACCTGCGGCCGATCGGGGCCCGCGCCGGGCACGCCGTGCAGGTAGAGGTCGGCGCGGCGCACCATCGCCGCGGCGGTCAGCGTCTGATCGGCGCCGACCGGCAGGGTGAACAGGCACAGCATGTCCGGGCGCGCCATGGCCAGCGCGGTGGAGACCCGCGCCAGCACGTCCTGCGGGTTGGCCGGCGAGGTGCCCGGCGGCGGCTCGGCGAGGGGTGGCGGCAGCGCAACGAAATCGGTGACCGGGCGGAAGCCGACGGCCATTGGCGGCGCGACGGGCGGCGCGGGGGGCGGCAACGTGCCGGCGAGGCAGAGGCGTTCCAACTCGGGCAACACCAGCAGGCCGGCACTGGGAACTTGCAGCGCGATCGTGACCGCGCCCGGCGGCACCTCGGCGACGATCGGCGGGTTCGGGGGCAAATAGGCATCGAGCGAGGGCGCCGGGTCGTCGATCCGCACCACCCAGGCGCGCCGGCCGCCGGCATTGAAATAATCGGTCACGGCACGCGCCAGCCAACTGTCGTCGCCGGGAAACGCCGCCGCGAAGTCCGCGGCGCCGGAGAAGGCGAGCGGCAGGAGGGTCAGGCTGGTGTCGCCCGGCGCCGGCACGAACCCAAGTTGCGCGGCCGCGGCGAGCGCCGTGGCGGCGGCCGCGTAGGCCGGGGCCGCCGCCGCGGCGCCGACGAACACCGCCTCCAGCGCCGGCGTCGTTACGACGTTGGACTGGGTTGCCAGGCACACGCGACGGTCGGGGGAGATGAGCATTGGCGTGCCTAGCTGTAGGCGACCTCAACCTTCTCGACCGACAGCACGAGTTCCTCCATCGCAACGTCGGCGCCGCCCTTCGCGGCCAGCGTGGGACCGGTCCATTTCAGCGGCATCACCGAGCGCAGCGTCCAGGTGACGACCGGCTGGCGGGTCTCGTCCAGCAGCGTGATGGTGACGGAATTGCGCTTCGCGGCGACGCCGGTGGTGCGCACCGCGTCGATCCAGTCGGAGATGTCGGTGTTGCTCACCACGCCGCGCTTCAGCGTGACGTCGCCGCTTTTGTAGATGCTGGGCAGCTTGTCGGCGTGGTTCTCCGGGGCGTTGCCGGTGCGATATTCCGCCACCGTGATCTCCGTGTGCAGGCCGCTGACATCGGAGAAGCCGCCGACAAGATTGGTGCCGCCGCCAGATTGCAGGGCGACGATGAAGTTGAAGCCAAGATAGGGTGTGGTGCGGTCGGACATGGGGAACCTCTGCTATCCTGAAGGAACGGTCGCGCCGCCGTCAGCTCGTCGCCGTCCATTGGCCGATGCGGAAGATCACGAACTCCGCCGGGGTCAGCGGCGCGACGCCGATCACGCAGACCATCCGCCCGTTGTCGAGGTCGGCCTGCGTCATCGTGGTCCGGTCGCAGCGGACGAAAAAGGCATCGGACGGCTTGTCGCCGAGCAGCCTTCCGTTGCTCCATTCGTTGTAAAGGAAATCGCTGACCGAGCCGCGCACGCTGGCCCACAGCGCCTCGCCGTTCGGTTCGAACACCACCCAGCTGGTCGAGTTCGCGATCGAGTGCTCCAGATAGAGGAAATAGCGCCGGACATTGACGTATTGCCATTGCGGATCGTTCGACAGCGTGCGGGCGCCCCAGATGCGGTAGCCGCGCGAGGGGAAGAAGCGGATGCAGTTGATGCCGAGCGGGTTGAGCACCTCCTGCTGCCCCGTGTTGATGTAGAGCTCCAGGCCCAGCGCGTCCTGCACGATCTCGTTCGCCGGCGCCTTGTGCACGCCGCGGGTGATGTCGGTATAGGCGTAGACGCCGGCGACGAAGCCGCTTGGCGGCAGCAGCACCTGGCCGCCGCCGGGGGCCAGCGAGGCCGCGCCGATCCAGGGGTAGTAGATCGCCAGCCGGCTGTCGGAGAACTGGCCGGCGAATTGCTGCACGTCGGCCACCGCCGCGCCCTTGGGCGAATCGAAAATGCCAACGCGATACAGCATCTTCGTGCAATGCGCCTGGATCGCCGAGACCACCGCCTGGTGGTTCTGCGGATCGATCGCCGCCGCCGGGCACAGCACGATCGACACCTGGTCGATTGATTCCAGCGCCGCCAGGCCGAAGCTGCCGTTCACCTCATCGACCTCCCCGGCATAATCGACGGTCTGCGGCGTGCCGCCATCGGTGCCGCCGGCCAGGTGCAGCACATAGCTTGGTGCCACGGCGGGATCGGTCGGATGCAGCGCGGCCTGATCGAATTGCGCGAGCAGCGCGGCCCACAGGGCGGCAACGCCGACCGTGCCGTTGTAGGTCGCGTAGATCGGCTGCGTCGTCCGCGCGCTGCCGGTGGCCGGCGCATTGGTCAGCGCCACGGCAAGGCTGTTCGCGGCATCGGCTTCCAGATCGACGTCGGCGAAGCTGTAGATCGGCAGGCCGTTGAGCTGCACCGAGATGTCGTAGCTGTCGTGATAGATGTTGCCGTCACCGTTGCGGCTGCCCATGGCGAACACCGCGACGGGCGCGGTGGTATCGGCGGCGAGCGCCGGGTTCATCGCCTTGGTCAGCGCCAGGTTGCCGCTGGCCAGCGTGCCATACAGCGTGCTGACGCCGCTGGGCAGACCGAAAATCGCGCGCATGTTGGTGCCGACCGGGATCGAATACAGCGGCGTCGCCCCGGCATCCGGCGGGGCCTGGATCGTCGCGAGCTGCGCCGTCGAGGCGCCGCTGACCGCGCTTGCCAGCACCCCGGTCGCGAAGCCGGCCACCTGCGCCGTGTGGCTGGTGCCGCTCTGATCGACATAGATGATCGGCTCACCGGCAACGAAGGCGTATTGCGCCGGCGTCGGGCCGGACGCCGCGGCAAACTTCGCCACGCCGATCACGCTGGCCAGCGGAAACGATCCGGCGGCCAGGCTCGAGCCTTCCAGGGCGGACGCGGGCACATTGACCAGCCGCAGCACCAGCGTGTCGGTTGTGTCGTTGGCCGGCGGCGTTAACAATTGCAGCAGCCGCTGCGAGCGGCGCGGCTGGAACACCACATCGACGTTACCCGCCGCGCCGGGGAACCGCGCGACCAGGTCGATCAGCACGCTGCCGCTGGCGGAGACCGCCAAGGCGGCCGTGGCGGGACGCGCGCTCGCCGGCCCCTCGGCCAGCACGTCGTTGGTGATGCGCGTGAGGTAAAGCTGCTGGCCGCCATTGTCGAAAAACGCGCGTGCGGCGTAGGCAGTGTAATTCAGCGTGCTGCCGACATCGGTGAAATTCAGGTTCAGCGCATCGCCGAAGCTGGCCTGGTAATCGGCGTAGCTGGTCAGCAGTTGCGGCAGGCCGCGCACCGGGCCGGTGCGCGTCGGCCCGACGATTGCGGCGACGCTGGTACTGGCGGGCTGAATTGCCGATGGCCGGAAGCTGACTTCCTCGACGAAGACACCTGGCGCAAGATACTCGGGCATGGAGCGCTTCCTCTCAGTTGGGCTGCAACGTCACGCCCGGCAAAGCGAGCGTCGCCAGGGTGGTGATCCGGCCGCGGGTGATGGGAATTGTCTGCTGGGCGGCGAAGCCGGGACCGATCGATATCTGCGCGGCTTTCAGCGCATCGGGATTGGCCACCGCCTGGCCGGACTGCGTCGGATCGCCGAGCGCCGTCAGTGTCATGCTGTCGCTGGTCTGCGAGGCCGGCAGCGGCGGCAGGCCGGTCAACGGTACGATGACGTCGCCCATGCGATCCGCCTGGCCCGAGAAGCCAAGCGTGACACCGTTGCGCGAGCAGGTGAGTTGCAGCACCGACCAGGACGCCACCGCACCGCCCTGCCAGCGCAGGTTGAGCACCAGCGCGCCGGCTTCGCCGATGCGGGTGGCCTGCAGGCTGGGCCGCAGCGGCACATAGCTTGGCGCGGCCGCGGTCGGGGCCACGCTGAATGTCCTGGGATGGTAACGACCGTCGAGCGCCACGGCCGTGCCGCTGACCGTGAACGCCGCGACGGCGGGCAGCGTCGCCAGATCGGTCTCGGTCGGCACATGGTCGTACAGCATCGGCGATCGCAGAATCACCAGGCCGCGACTGCCGGTTGCGGAATGCAGACCACGCGGCAGCGCGGTGGTGAGGGTGACCTGCATCAGCGGCGGCGCGCCGGCGATGGCGCGTTGGCCGGCCGATCCGTCGGGCATCGCTTCGGCCCAGAAGATCGCCCCGGCCGAGGGAATGCGGATCGCTTCCTGGGTCATGTGTCGCGCCCGAATCCAAAGGAGCGATCGACCACCGGCGCGTAGTGCCGCAGATCGGGCTGCAACGCGACGCGCACGCCGCGCGCCACGTACGGGTACGGTCAGGCTGTATTTCAGCGGCAGCGTGTCCCAGATGCGCATCAGTTCTTCGCGGGTCAGTTCCTCGGTGGCGACCTGCACATCGTCGGCATCGTCCCAATCAAGCGTCTGACCGGGCAACGCGAGCGCCTGCGCGGCCAGCCGATCGGCGCCGATGATCGGCGTGGTGGCGAGCTGCTGAAATCCCCAACCCATCAGGCTGTTTTCGGCGAGCGCGGTGTCGGCGATGGCAATCATCAGGAAGTGCAGCATCAGCGGGATCTCCGGCACGCGCCCGCCGGGCGCGCCGGGCAGCGAGCGGACGTAGCCGCCGGGAATCGTCGGGTCGATGCTGATGCGATAGAGATACAAGGCCAGCGTGTTGCTGATGCTGGTCTGCTTGAAGGCCTGGCTGCCGAACAGTTGCACGCTGGCATTGACCGGCGTGGCCTTCAGCTCCGGCGGGAACCGCTCGACGAGCATCCCTTCGATGGCCGCCATCACGCCCTGCACAGCAGCATAGGTGCTCAACTGCTTACCCCCGGTGCGGGATTAACCGCCGCTGCTCTTAGCGCCGCGCGGGTTTGCCCAACCATCCATCGCTGGGTGCGGTCGGGATGGAGACAAGGGTTTAGATCCCGCCCACCGCGTCTCATCCCTGCGGCGGCGGAAGATTGAGATGCGCGGCAAGGGCCTGGACCAGGGTGTGCGCCGACAGGTCGGCAAGGCCAAGCGGCGGCGCGCCGGCGGCGAACAGCCAGGCCTGTGCGCCGTTTTCCATCATCGCCAGGATTTTGGCTGAGGGCAGCGCGGCCAGCACGTCCTGCGCGCAGGTTTCGGTCTCCGCATGTCGCAAGCCCAGCAACACGAGGTCCGGCGCCTGGGCGCGCAAGCGTGCGGCAAGGTTTTCGCGGGTTTCCAGGCTGCCGATGACGTCGAGCGGCAGACGCGGCAGCAGGACCGCGGCAACCACCTCGCCGAGCAACGGCGAGACCGTCACAAAGAGCGTGCGCACCCCGGCCACCAACGTGCCCCGGCCTTTCGCTGTCGGGGCCCATTCTGCGACCCGACCGGCGGGCGCGGTATCAATCCAAAAGGGGGGAGAGGATGGAGGTCCGATCAGGCGAGGTGGGAGCGCGCATGCATCCAGGTCGCCGCCTGGCCACGACGCTGCACGTTCAATTTTCCGAGTGCGTTGTGCACGTGCGACTTCGTCGTCGCCACGCCGATGTTCAGCCGCCGGGCAATTTCCTTGTTGCTCAGGCCGGTGCTGATCAGGTGGACGATCTCCAACTCGCGCGGGGTCAGCGGCGGCGGGTCGGCCGGCCGGGGCGCCGGGGCGCGCGTGCCGATCCGCCGCAGCAGGCCGGCCGCGACGAACGCCGAGCAGGCCTGCCGCCCGGCACTGATATCGAGGATCATGTCGTGCAGATCGGCCAGCGCCGCGGTGCTGGGGATATAGCCCGCGACACCGGCTTCCGCCCAGACCAGGACGGATTCCACCAACTCGCTGACGGCAAAAACCACAACGCGGACGCCGGCCATCATCTCTCGCAGGCAGCGTACCATCGATACGCCGTCGCGGGCCGCCGCGTCGAGCAGAACCATATCCGGATGCAGATCGCGCGCCATGTTAAGCATCTGCGGTGGATCGGAACAATATCCGATCACGGAAATGTTTCCCGCGCGCGGAAGAATTTCACCCAGGCTTTCGCGCAGGAAGCGAACCTCGGAGGCGATCAGGAGCGTCAGCGCTGGCGCGCCGCCCTCACCTGCATCGGGCAATTTTTCATTCCAGCGCATCGTGCGCTCCTTCAGTCTCGCCGCTGTGTGACAGCCGGCCGGGCAAGCCAGATGTATCGCCCGATCGAGCCTTTCAACGGAAACCGCAGCCTGGCGAACCTGGAGTTCGAAGGCTCATTGCCATACTGCATAGACAGCCATCCGGATGCAAGTCTGGCGTTCGCTCGTTGATGGTGAATTTATGAAATTGCGTTGCGCCGTCCATGCCGGCGTGCGGACGAGGCGCCACGTTGCCCTGCACCTCCGGTCGATGGCGGCGGGCGGTCGTTCGATCACGGAGACGTGGACGTCATCCGCCGTGAAACAAAGCCTGGGCAGCCGTCAATGCCACGTCAATGGCAATGCCGCCACCAGCACGATGGAGAGCATCCCGGTGACCGGACGTATCGTCTTGTTTCCGTCACGCACGCCGGCGGTCTCGTGGCCGGTCCACGCATCGCACCGCCCGCCTGCGATGTCGCGCGGCCCGGCGCAATGCGTGTTTTGCCAGTCCATCCCTTCATAGGCGGATGCCGTCTCGCCTGGCAGCGCCGCCAACAGCCGGCTGACGACGCCGACGCAGTCCGCGCCATGTCGGCACAGGAACCCGGCCGCATGGTCGGCGCGCGGACGGCCCACGGCCATTGCTCCCCGCGCGCATCGAGCCACCGCGAGCCGCGCCAGCTTCGCGGCGGCGAGCGGACGGCGGAGCGCCACCGCGTCGTGGCGCCCCCGGATGGGAAAACGATGCTCGTGACGCCAAGCGCCGAAACCTCCGCTGGCCGAATCGGGTCCAATGCGATCTCGCCTTGTTCCCGGACGTTGCCGCAATGGTTCACGAGCTGCGGATTCAATCGCTGGCTGGTTAATGCTGTTGCGCCGACATCCAGTCGATGTCGAAAATCCGGAAAAGATCGGGCTCAGCCTCCGATGCAGCACGTCGCGCCGGCGATGGCTGTCGGCCAGGCCAATTCCCAATGTGGTTGGGCACAAAATCAAGAACCAATCCCATGCCGTGCGTGCTGCCGGGCAGTGCTTTGAGGCAGGCGGCAGCATCGACCTGGCTGATTCCCGGATCGTGCGGATACGGCACGATCGCCTTGGCATCGCGGAAGGTAAATTGCGGCCCGAATTGCGGCCGGTAGGTAGCGTTCTGAACGGCTTGGTGGGTGTTCACTGCGGCCCGCCGCCATCTACCGGCGGGCGCTCTTGCGCCAGCATGTCCAGCAGGTGACACACTCGTTGCTCGTGGAACAATTCCGCCACCGCCAGCGGCAACCGCCGGCGCCAGTTTGGATGTTCGTCCACGGTGCCCGGCAGGTTGATCTGCGTGCGCACGCCGAGTGCGTCCTCAAGATGGACCATGAGAACCCGGCTCGGCGTGCGCGCGAGAAAACGATAGGCCGCTTCAACCGGCGGCGCGGCGGCGGCGGGATCGTCTTGCCCGAGCACCCCCGCGCGCCGCAACCCCGCGGTCAACAGCCGGCGATCCGTCTCACGCTGAGCCAGGTCCGCGCGACGATCCGCCTCGTTCGCATAGGCGCCGAAACTTGCCCGCAGCGCGATGTCGTCCGCCGCCCAATACGCCGGCAGTGTCGGCAGGTCGTGGGTGCCGACGGCGACGAGAGCCGCGCGGGGAAAGGCGTCCGGTTGGGGGAGCGCATTGTCCGCGTCACGCTCAAAGTAGAGCAGGCGATAGGACAGGATCCCGGCTTCGGCCAGCGCCGCGTGCATCCCTTCCGGGAGTGTACCGAGGTCCTCGCCGATGACCAGACAGCGATGGCGCTGGCTTTCAAGCGCAAGAATGCCGAGCATGTCGGCGAGCGGGTAGCGCACATAGGCACCCTGATCCGCCGGCGCCCCGGCGGGGATCCAGAACAGCCGCCGGAAGCCGAGGATGTGATCGATGCGCAGCGCTCCGGCATGACGCATGTTGGCGCGCAATGTCTCGATCAGCGGTTGGTAGGCAAGCGCGCGCAGGGCGACCGGATGGAGCGGCGGCAGGCCCCATGACTGTCCCTTCAGCGCCCAGGGGTCCGGCGGCGCGCCGATGCTCCAGCCGGCGACAATAGCCTCCTGGTCGAGCCACGCATCCGCGCCGTTCGCGTTGACCCCGACCGCGAGGTCGTGATAGAGGCCGATCGGCAGGCCCGACTGCCGCGCGATCGCGACGCAACCCGAGAGCTGATGATCGAATTGCCATTGCAGATACGCGAAGAACTCGACCCGCTCCACATTCTCTTGCGCGAACCGCTCCACTACGGGCGACGCGGGATCGCGGAACGCGGCGGGCCAATGCTGCCAGCATTGCCAGTCGGGCTGCATCCTGGCGACGTGTTCGCGCAATGCCTGAAACACCGCGAAGCGATTCAGCGGACGACCCCGTCGCGACTGAAAGGCGCGGAACTCCCGCGCGCGCGCGTCGTCGGCGGCGATGTGGCGGGTACGGAATGATCCGTAGAGCTGCTCCAGCACGCGGAACTTGCGGTCCGCCACCTGCGGGTAATCGACCAGTTCGCCGCCGCGCAGCCGCGCCAAAGCAGCCTGAAATTCCGCCGTTGCCACCAGCGCCCGCGCGTCCGCACATTCGGCAAAATCGACAATGGACTCGACGTCCAGATAGAGCGGATTCGCGAACAATCGGCTGCTTGGCGAATAAGGGCTCGCGGCCGCGGGATCGTCGAGGAACAGCGCGTGCAACGGATTGAGGCCGACCGCGCCCGCGCCGGCCGCGGCGGCCTGGCGCAAGACATCGCCGAGATCGGTCAGGTCGCCAATGCCCCAGTTCCGCCCGGACCGCAGCCCGTAGAGCTGCAGCGCGATACCCCAGATGCCACGGCCGGTGTCCAGCGAAGCCGGCTGATAGGCGCTTCGCGGCACCATGATGAGCACGGCTTCGCCGGCGCTGTCCGCAGTTTCGATGCGCAGCCGATGGTAGCCGAGCGGCGGTGATGTCGGCAGCTCCAGGTGTCGGCGTTCATAGGCATGGCCGGCGACCGTGATGGTTTCCAGCAGCGGCAAGGCCGCAAACCGCACGGTGCCGTGCGAAACGCCGCCGGCTTCCTGCCTGAGTTCCCAGTGCAGGGACGCATTGCCGGCCGGCGCCGGCAGCGTGACCACCATCGCCGGCGGCGGCGCGTCATCGCGGCAGACGGCAACCGGCTCGACCAGTTGCGCCACCGCCCGCTGGTGAAACAATTCGATCGAGGCCGCCGCTTCGTGCGCCGTCGCGGCCGGATAGCCCAGCGCCGCCAGCAGCGCGACCAGCGTGGCCCGCGGTGAGGTGCGCCGCACCCCCGCGCTGTCGATATAGTCGGTTTCCACGCCGAGCAGGCCGCACAGCGTGGCAATCGGCGGTTCCAGGCTCATGATTTGCCGGCCCCCTCGTCCAGGTACCATGCGACGAACCACGGCGGCAGGTGGCGCAGCGGCGGCCTGGCCGCCACCGGGTCGCTGGCGTACAGCAGGCGCCCGGCCACCTTGAGCCCCCCCACTGGAGCCACGCCATCCGACATGCGCGCGATCAGCGTCAGGCAGCTGGCGTCACCGAGGCGCCAATCGGCCCGCAATGCCGCACCGTCGCAAATCCCGAACCCGGCCGCGCCACCGGCGATCCCGGCCAGGCGCGGAACGATGTCATTGCGGCGCAATGCCAGCAAGGTGCGATGGAAGTCCAGCCGGGACCGATGCGGCTCGCTCGCCAGGGCGGCCCAGTCCAGCACCGAGCGCGCAAACGTGTCCGGCGCATTGGGATCGGGAATGCGCGCGCGCGCCGCCGCGTCGGCGAATTCCGGGAAGCGCGCGAATTCGCCGCACCTGCCGTCGTGCACCGCCGGCGCCAGATCCGGTCCGAAATCGCCAAAGAACAGGAACGGTTGCGTGGTGGCCCATTCCTCGCCCATGAACAGCAGCGGGATTGCCGGCGCCAGCAGCATGATCGCGCTGGCGGCCCGGATGGAATCGGGTTTTGCCAGGTGCCCGATGCGCGCGCCGAAGGCGCGGTTGCCGATCTGATCGTGGTTCTGCAGGAACGACACGAAGGAGGTCGGCGGCAGATGGCCGCTCGGTTCGCCGCGCGCCCGCCCGCCGAAATAGCCAGCGCTCTCGCCCTGATAGACGAACCCCTCGGTCAGCGCGCGGCCCAGGCGTTCGTTGCGGCGATCGCGGTAATCGGCGTAGTAGCCGCCGGTCTCGCCGGTCAGCGGCACATGCAGCACGTGATGCATGTCGTCGTTCCATTGCGCGGTGTACCAGCGCGGCCGCCCGTCGATGCCCGGCTCGAGATAGGTGGCGATGTTGTCCCCGTTCTCGAGCACGAGATGCACGTGGCGGTCGCGCGGCACGGCGCGGCGGACGGTCTCGGCGAGCTCGGTCAGGATATGCTGGCCGCTGTCGTCGCTGATCGCGTTGACCGCATCGAGGCGCAGCCCGTCGATGGCGAACTCCTCGATCCAGTAGAGCGCGTTGTGGATGAAGAAGTCGCGCACGACGCGCGAACCCGGCCCGTCGAAATTGATGCCGGCGCCCCATGGCGTCCGATGCCGCCCGGCGAAGAACTGCGGCGCGTAGAGGTGCAAATAGTTGCCTTCGGGACCAAAATGATTGTAGACGACATCCAGAAATACCATCAGACCCTTGGCGTGCGCCGCCTGGACCAGGGCCTTCAGCGATTCCGGACGGCCGTACCTGCCGCTCCGGCGCAAACGGCTGCACGCCGTCATAGCCCCAGTTGTGCCGGCCGGGTGCTTCGGCAAGCGGCATCAGTTCGATAGCGGTGATCCCCAGAGCTACCAGATGATCGAGTTTTTCGCTGACGCCAGCGTAGGTTCCGGCCGGCGTAAAAGTGCCGACATGCAGTTCGTAGAACACGGTCTCCTCCCAGGGGCGGCCGTGCCATGCGGCGTCCTGCCAGGCGAAGGCGGTGGGGTCGATCACCTCGCTCGGGCCGTGAACATCGTCGGGCTGATGGCGCGACGCCGGGTCGGGCACCGCCTGGCCGGCGTCGATGACATAGGCATAGCGGCTGCCTGGCCCCGCCGCCGCGGTCGTGAGTTCGAACCAGCCTTCCCCCGCCTTGTGCATCGCCAGGCACGGCCCCGCACCCTCGGTGCCCAGCCGCAGCGCGACATCGCGCGCCGCCGGCGCCCACAGGCGAAATCGCACCTGGCCGTCCGCCAGCACCGTGGCGCCGAACGGCATGGCGTGGGCGCGCTTCATGCGCCGTCCTTCGCCTGCGGCCGGCCAACGAGAACAAGCACCGCGTGCGGCGCGATCTCGATCCCGGCATCGGTGGCAAAGCTTGCGCCCGTCCTGGCGTCGTCGGCATCGCTGGTGTCCAGCACCCTCTCCCACCCTGCGACCGCCGGGACGAGCGGCGGCCGGTAGCGCATGGTCTCCTGATACGCATTGAAAACAACCAGCAGAGGGTCGTCGACCGCTTCGGCGTCGGGGCGTCCGTCGTGGCCGGCGAGCAGCAAGCTGAGGCACCGCGCCGCGGGATAGTTCCAGTCCGCCTCGGTCTTTTCCCGTCCCTCCGGCGCCAGCCAGGTGATGTCCTTGAGACCGCCATCGGTGGCGGTGCTGCCGCTCAGAAAGCGCGGCGAGCGCAAGCTGCTATGTTGCTTGCGCAACGCGATCAGGCGCGCGAGGAAATCGCGCAGGTCGCCGCCCGGCGGCAATGGTGCCTGCCAGTCGATCCAGCCGATGGCGTTGTCCTGGCAATACGCGTTGTTGTTGCCACCCTGGCTGTTGCTGACCTCGTCGCCGGCCAACAGCATCGGCACCCCCTGGGACAGCAGCAGCGTTGCCAGCAGATTGCGCTGCTGGCGGGCCCGCAGCGCAAGAACGGCCGCATCTTCCGTCGGCCCCTCGGCGCCGCAGTTCCAGCCATGATTTGCGTCGGTGCCGTCGCGGTTGGCTTCGCCGTTCGCCTCGTTGTGCTTGCGGTCGTAGCTGACCAGGTCGCGCAGGGTGAAGCCGTCGTGTGCGGTGATGAAGTTGATGCTGGCCCAGGGCCGCCGGCCGCCCTGGCCGAACAGGTCGCGCGATCCGCTGACCCGGCCGGCGAGTTCGCCGATCAGTCCGCCCTCGCCGCGCCAGAACCTGCGCACGCAGTCGCGGTATTTGTCGTTCCATTCGGCCCAGCCTGGCGGGAAGCCGCCGAGGCGGTAGCCGTCGAAGCCCAGATCCCAGGGTTCGGCGATGAGTTTCACCGGTGCGAGGACCGGGTCCTGCCGTACGGCGTCGAGAAAGCTCGCATGCGGATCGAATTCGCCGGCGACCTCGCGCGCCAGGGTCGTCGCCAGGTCAAATCTGAATCCGTCGACATGCATGTGCTCGACCCAATAGCGCAGCGAGTCGGTCACCATCTGCAGCACGCGCGGATGATGCAGGCGCAGCGCGTTGCCGCAGCCGGTGAAGTCCTCGTAATGGCGTTCGTTGCCCGGCGTAAGACGGTAATAGGAGCGGTTGTCGATGCCGCGAAAGCACAGCGTCGGTCCCATCTGGTTGCCCTCGGCGGTGTGGTTGTAGACCACGTCGAGGATGACTTCGATGCCGGCGGCATGAAGGTGGCGCACCATGGTCCGGAATTCGCCGATCTGGCCGTTGGACAGATAGCGCGCATCGGGGGCAAAAAAGCCGAGCGAGTTGTAGCCCCAGTAGTTGGTCAGGGTCCTCGCCATCAGATGACGATCATCGATGAAGGCGTGGACCGGCAGGAGTTCGACGGCGGTGATGCCCAGGCGGTGCAGGTGATCGACGACAGCCGGGGCTGCCAATCCAGCGAATGTGCCGCGCAACGGAACCGGTACGTCCTCGCGCTGGTGGGTGAAGCCACGTACGTGCAGTTCGTAGATGATGCTCTCCGGCCACGGAGTGGCCGGGCGGCGGTCGTCGCCCCAGGTGTGTGCCGGATCGACGACGACGGCTTTCGGCATGCCGCGCGCGTTGTCGCGCCGATCGAACGACAGGTCGGCCTGGCGGTGACCGACCCGGTAGCCGAAATGCGCGTCGCTCCACAGCAGGCGGCCGTGCAGCAGCTTGGCATAGGGATCCAGCAGCAGCTTGTGATGGTTGAAGCGATGGCCGTGATTGGGCTCGTACAGGCCCATAGACGCGATAGCCGTACAGCATCCCGGGGCGTGCCCCCGGCAGATAGCCGTGCCACACTTCGTGGGTATATTCGGGCAGCACCAGGCGTTCGAGCTCGCGCCGGCCGGCCGGATCAAAGATGCAGAGCTCGACCCGCTCGGCGTACGCCGAGAACAGCGCGAAGTTGACGCCCTTGCCGTCCCAGGTGGCGCCGCTTGGATAGGGGCTTCCCGGTTCGATATGAAGCCGGCGTTCGCTCATGCGGCGGCCTCGGGCCGCAGCAGCAGGCACGCCAGCGGCGGCACCGTCAGGCGCAGCGAACAGGGCCGGCCGTGCCAAGGCACCGCCTCCGCCACGATGGCGCCGGCGTTGCCGAGATTGCTGCCGCCGTAAAGGGCGGCGTCGGTGTTCAGCAGTTCGCGATACAGTCCGGGCAGCGGCACGCCGAGACGATAGCCGAGCCGTGGCACCGGGGTGAAGTTGCAGACGCAGACGACGATATCGTCCGCCGTCTCGCCTTGGCGCAGGAACGAGAAGACGCTGTTGTCGCGATCGTTGCAATCGATCCAGGCAAAGCCCGCGCCGTCGCAGTCATGCGCGTGCAGCGCCGGCTGCGTGCGATACAGCCGGTTGAGGTCGCGCACCAGCGACTGCACGCCGGCGTGCATCGGGTCGGCCAACAGGTGCCAGTCGAGGCTTTCGTCATGCGTCCACTCGCGCTCCTGCGCGAACTCGCCGCCCATGAACAGCAACTTCTTGCCTGGATGGCCGTACATGAAACCCAGATAGGCGCGCAGATTGGCAAATTTCTGCCACCGGTCGCCCGGCATCTTGCCGAGCAGCGAGCCCTTGCCGTGCACGACCTCGTCGTGCGACAGCGGCAGAACGAAATTCTCGGTGAAGGCATAGAGCAGCCCGAAGGTCATCCTGTCGTGATGGTAGGCGCGATGCACCGGATCCTGCTGCATGTACTTCAGCGTATCGTGCATCCAGCCCATGTTCCATTTGTAGCCGAAGCCGAGCCCGCCCAGATAGGTCGGTCGCGACACCATGGGCCATGCGGTCAATTCCTCGGCAACGGTCATCACACCGGGCGCGCGGCCATAGGCGAGCTCGTTGAATCGTTTCAGGAAGTCCACAGCTTCAAGATTCTCTCGGCTGCCGAACCTGTTCGGCACCCACTCATCGGCCTCGCGGCTGTAGTCGAGATAGAGCATCGACGCGACCGCATCCACCCGCAGACCGTCGATGTGGAACCGACGCAGCCAATAGAGCGCGTTGGACAGCAGGAAGTTCGCTACCTCCGGGCGACCGTAGTTGTAGATCAACGTGTCCCAGTCGCGGTGCCGGCCTTGGCGCGGATCGGCGTGTTCGTAGAGATGGGTGCCGTCGAAATAACCCAGGCCGTGTGCGTCGCCGGGGAAGTGGCCGGGCACCCAATCGACGATCACCCCAAGGCCGGCCTGGTGGCAGGCATCAACCAGGGCGCAGAACTCCTCCGGCGTGCCGAAGCGGCTGGTGGGCGCAAACAGGCCCGTCGGTTGGTAGCCCCAGGACCCGTCGAAGGGATATTCGGCAATTGGCATCAGCTCCAGATGGGTAAAACCCATGTCGCAAACATAGGGAACGAGCTGCTCGATCATTTCGCAGTAGGTTAAATAGCGATGTCCCGCCTCGGCCTTGCGCCGCCAGGAACCGAGATGCACCTCGTAGATGGCGATCGGCGCTGCGCGATCGTTCGATCGACCGCGCGCCGCCATCCACGCCGCGTCACCCCAGGCGAAAGCGCCAGCGGCATGCACAACCGAGGCGGTCTTCGGCGGACGCTCGGCGTAGCTCGCGTACGGATCGGCTTTCAGCGGCAGCACGGTCCGGTCGCCCGCCTTGATCTCGTATTTGTAGCGAGCGCCGGGTCCGATCCCGGGGATGAAGATTTCCCAAACGCCGCATTCGTGCCGGACCCGCATCGGATGCCGGCGCCCGTCCCAGGCATTGAAATCACCGACCACGCTGACCCGGCTGGCATTTGGTGCCCAGACGGCAAACGCCACACCCGGCACGCCCTCGATCGTTGCGGGATGCGCACCGAGCTTCTCATACGCCTCGAGATGCGTGCCCTCGGCCAGCAGATGCACGTCGAGATCGCCGAGCCACGGCGGGAAGCGGTAGGGGTCTTCAAGCTCGACCTTGTCGCCGTGCCAGTCCACCAGCAGCCGGTAGGCTTGGGGCTGCGCGCCGTCCGCCAGCCGGCCGGCGAACAGGCCGGCCGGGTGCACGCGCGCAAGGTCCGCCAGCACGCGGCGTCCCTGTGGGTCGATGGCCTGCACGCTTACCGCGTCCGGCAGGAAGGCGCGGATGACATAGCCGTCGCCACTGCGGTGCACGCCGAGATAGCCGAAGGGATCGGCATGATCGCCGCTGACGATGGCAAGCTCATCGGCCGACGCGGTGCGTTGGAGTGGGTCCATGAATTTTATCCCCTAGCCCGTATCGGACAGCAGGTTCATCGCGCAGGCGATGGAAAGGCCGGCCCAGCCCGGCCGACCCGCCAGGTGGTCATCGATCTCGTAGAACAGCTTCTCGAGGATCGCCAGATCGAGCATCGCCTTGGCGGTGGCCGCGTCGGCCGGATAGGCGCGACACCCGGCGATGGCTTCGCGATAGGCGTCGAGGAAGCTGGCGACGACCTGGTCGCGCCAGGTCAGCGCGTGCCGCTTGAGCGCGTCGTGCCGCTCCGGATGTACGTTCGCCAGGCGATCGAGCGCGGCCCATGCCGCATGGTCGAACGAGCGCAACATGCCAGCGACATCCCGCAGCGGCGTCTGCTTGTGCCGCCGTTCGGTCATGGGAAGCTGCAAGTCGCCCTCGAAGTCGAGAATGTAGAAATCGTTCTGCGCGACAACCACCTGGCCGAGATGATAGTCGCCGTGATGACGGGTCTTGACTGCGTCAATCCGCGCCGGCAGCCGCGCGCCGATGCGCCGCAGCACATCGTTTCGGTTCGCCAGCAGCGGCGCAACAAGCGCGGCAAGCTCGCCCGGCAATGCCGGGTACCTGGTGGCAAGCCGCGCCAGGGTTGCCCGACCGTTCGCCCGTACCCGCCGGATGAACGCGCGCAGATCCTCCGCGCTCAGCGGTTCCGGCCGGAACGCCGCGTCGGCATCCGCCGGGCACAAGGCGCGGTGCAGCTCCGCCGTGCGGATTGCCAGTTGGCGGGCCTGCGCCAGATAGACCGCGTGATCATCGGCAGGTTCGGATTCCGCCGGCAGCACCAGGCAGTCGTCGAGGAAGCGTTCCAGATAGCTCAACGTGTAGGTCCAGCCGTCGCCTTGATTGCGGACGAATCCGTGCATGGCGGCGAGTGCCATGGGATTGCCCTTGGCATCGAGCAGCTCGATGCTGCCAAGCAACGGCGGCGTGTTGGCGAAGTGGGCGACCTCGGTCAGGAACCGACCCATCTCGACCTCGGGGTGCACACCGACCGCCACGTGGCGATACAGTTTCACCACCATGTAGTCTTCGACCAGGACAGAGGTGTTGTTCTGCTCCACCCCGAGCGGGCGCACCACCGGCGGCTCCGGCACCGGACGCGCGCCGAGGGCTTTGGTCGGTCGAAAGCGCAGTTGTCCGCCCGGAACGTCGATCGTTGTCGCCTTGTGCAGATTGTCGAGCAGCGCCAGGGTGAAGCGGGGGTCGGCGGCAGCCTCGTAGAGCGCGCCCTCGCGCGATCCGGTGCGCACTTTGGCAAGCACGACGGCCTGGGTTGACGCGGGCAACGCGTGAAGCTCGCTCCACTCGACCGCCAGCGGCAGGGAATAGAGCTGCGGCGGATGCGCGCCCGCGGGGCGGGCTTCGACAATCGCCAGCAGCCAGCCGGAACCGGGGCCGGGCAGCGGCAGTGCCATGGTCAGCGCCACCGCGTCGAGCTTGCTGTCCTTGTCCCGGTACCACCGCCGCAACGGCAGGTACTGGCGCAACACGTCGCGTTCCAGGATCGACTTGCCGCGCCCGCTGATGAGGCTGGACCAGCCATCCGCCATGACCAGCGTGACGGATTCCGGCGCCGGCACCGACGTGGCCACCAGCGCGGCCTCCTGCTCCGTCGGCACTTCCAGGCGGAACCACAGGAACGAGTGGCCCTGCAGCGTCAGTTGGTAGGCGCCGTCGTGGATCGGCGAAAACCGGCTGCGCCCCAGCAGCTCGACCGGGATGCGTCCCTTGAAGGCCGACAGGTCCAGTTCGACCGCCTGGGCCGAACGCGAAAGATTGGCGACGCAGAGCACGGTTTCGGCACCCAGCTCGCGCAGGTAGGCCAGGACGGTCCGATTGTTCGGATAGAGGAAGCTCAGCGTGCCGCGGCCGAACACCCGGGTCGTCTGGCGCACCGCGATCAGGCGTTTCATCCAGTTAAGCAACGAGGACGGACTGCGGCTCTCGGCCTCGACATTCACCGACTGGTATCCGTAGATCGGGTCCATCAGCGGCGGCAGAAACAGCCGCGCCGGATCGGCGTGGGAAAACCCGCCGTTGCGGTCCGGCGTCCACTGCATCGGCGTGCGCACGCCGTCGCGGTCGCCAAGGTAGATGTTGTCGCCCATCATGATCTCGTCGCCGTAATAGAGGAACGGCGTGCCCGGCATCGACATCAGCAGGCTGCTCATCAGTTCGATCTTGCGATGGTTGTTCTCCATCAGCGGCGCGAGCCGACGCCGGATGCCGAGGTTGATGCGCGCCCGCCGGTCGGTGGCATAGGTGTTCCACAGATAGTCGCGCTCGGAATTGGTCACCATCTCGAGCGTGAGTTCGTCGTGGTTGCGCAGGAAGATGGCCCACTGGCAGGTTTCGGGGATCTCCGGCGTCTGGCGCAGGATGTCGGTGATTGGATGGCGATCCTCCTGGGCGATCGCCATGTACATGCGCGGCATCAGCGGGAAATGGAAGCACATGTGGCACTCGTCGCCGGCGCCGAAATAGTGCTGGACATCCTCCGGCCATTGGTTGGCCTCGGCGAGCAGCAGGCGGTTCTGGTAGCGGGCGTCGAGTTCGCTGCGGATCCGTTGCAGCACGGCGTGGGTTTCGGGGATGTTCTCGTTGCTGGTGCCCTCGCGCTCGCACAGGTAGGGGATGGCATCGAGGCGCAGCCCGTCAACGCCGGCGTCGAGCCAGAACCGCATCACCTTGATGACGGCCTTGAGCACCTGCTTGTTGTCGAAATTCAGGTCCGGCTGGTGCGCGAAGAACCGATGCCAGTAATACGCCTTGGCCAGCGGGTCCCAGGTCCAGTTTGAGGGTTCGGTATCGACAAAGATGATGCGGGTGCCGAGATATCTCTGATCGGTGTCGCTCCACACGTACCACTCGCGGTGGCGTGAGCCGGGCCTGGCGCGGCGGGCGCGCTGGAACCAGGGATGCTGGTCCGAGGTGTGGTTGATGACCAGCTCCGTGATGATCCGCAGATTGCGCCGATGCGCCTCGCGCACGAAGCGGCGGAAGTCGCGCATGGTGCCGTAGGCCGGCTGCACGGCGGTGTAGTCGGAGATGTCATAGCCGTCATCGCGCAATGGCGATGGGTAGAACGGCATCACCCAGATGGCGGTGGCGCCGAGGCCCTGGATATAGTCGAGTTTGCGGGTCAGGCCGACGAAATCCCCGATGCCGTCGTCATTCGAGTCAAAGAATGACTTGACATGGACCTGATAGACGACTGCGTCCTTGAACCAGAGCGGATCGTCGGCAAGCATCCTGGGCCTCAGAAGCTTGGTGGGCGGAACGGGGTGGTGCGATGGCGCACGGCCCGGCTGTGCAGTGGATCTGGCCGCTGGCGCTCGCCGCGCGATGCTTGCCGCGCATCGCTCAACCGGTCTTCCGCCGCGCTGGCAGCGTCGGGGCCGGCTCGGCGCGCATTGGCTTCTCGGTCAGTCAGTCCGGCCTCCCTTGGCTGCGTGATCACGTGGTTTGCAGCAGCCGCCATTCGAGCGGCGCGAGCTCGAGCAGCGCCGCGCCGGCGCCGGGTGCGATTCCTGGCGTGACATCACGCATGGTGCCTGGGCCCACGCCGATGGCGCGCAGCGGCGGCGCCAGGTCGAGCTGCACCGCCTGGATCGGGCTGGGATTGGCGAGGAAGACGGACAGCGAAGCGCCGTCGATGGTCCGGCGCAGCAACGCGAGACCGTCGCCGACACCGGCGAGGCGCATTTGCGGGCCTTCCTCGTTCAACGCCGGGCATTCCGCCTTCATGCGGTTGATGGCGGCGATGTCCTGGCTGATGTCGAACGAGGGTTGCTCCCAGTCCGGCGGGCGCGTGTGGACCACGTCGAGCCGGCGGCGAAACCCGTATTCGTAGCCCACCGGCATGAGCACGCCGGTCGAGAATGCGGCGGCGAGCGCGTAGCGCAGCAGATACCATCGCCGCAGGTCGTCGCGCGTGCGCAGTTCGCCGGGTGCCTCACTGGCGAGCCGCTCGGTGTCGTGGCTCTCGGGGAAGCCGACCGACGGGGCGATATGGCGAAACATCCCGTACTGATCCAGCGCCCAGTCCGCCTTGAGGTCCCACCACTTCACGCTGTTGAACAGAAAATCGAATCCGACCCCGGCGAGCGCCTTTACCTCATCGAGCCGGCAGCCCAATGTTTCGGCAAACCAGCGCGTCTGCGGTGCCGTGCGACGCGATTCGGCGATCAGCGGCGCCCACACCCCGGCCGGCACCTTATAGGCGGCGTCGCAACGAAAGCCGCGAAAACCGAGCTGGAGATAGCCCACCAGGGTTTCCCGCCAGTACTCGACGATGGCGGTTCTGCTGGGTTCGTGCGCATAGTCGATCTCGCCCAGGTCGCCCCACACGGTCACCTTGGTCGCATCGGCCGGGTCGATCGCATGGGGTGAGCGGATCGACCCGTCCGGCTCGTGGACGAACCATTCCGGGTGCCGTTCGGCGAGGAGACTGTCCCTGGCGGTGTGATTGATCACCAGATCCAGCATCACCGCCAGGCCATGTTCGCGCGCGGCGGCGACAAATCCGCCGAGCAGCGCGGCATCGTCAAGCTCGGTGGCGCCGCGCAGCAGCGGATTGAGGCGGCGGTAATCCTTGATGGCGTAGAGGCTGCCGGAGAAGCCGGGATACTTCACCGGATTGAGGTAGATCCAGTCGAATCCCATCGCCGCGATCCGCGGCAGCCTGTCGTGCCAATGGCCGACCGGCCCGCAGAGCAGGGGAAACAGGTTGTAGATTCGTGGCCCGGCGCACCCGACGCCCACCGTCATGCCGCGCCGCCCGCCATGCGCACTGCCGCGGCTGGGCAGGATGACCGGGCCGCCCCGGTCCGATCGCGCCCGCCGCGCCCGCCGCGCATCGGCGCGCTCGCCTTGCCGAAACGGGGAACGGGTCTCGGATCAGGTGGCGGGGGATGCGCGGGATCGACAACCGCGGTGGTTGCGCCACGGCTCGGCCGTCGATTCCCAGGCCCGCGTTCACGCCCATTCGATGTCAGGCCGGAATGTCCCACGCGATATCTCCGTTCTCTGGCAGCCTCACCGACTTGTGATGCACAGATACCGAAGCATCCGCCGATGTCGCTGCCGTGGCCGCGCCGACACATCCAGCACACCCACCATCGGATGATGATGCATGCTACCGCCTTCGCCTCGCCCGACACGAGCAAGCCTGGACAACGTAGTTACGCTTGATCGGACGTTCAAGGACGCCCGCCGCCACCCGCCCCTTGGCCGACGTCGGCCGTACCCGGCGAGGCCGGGCCTGTTGCGGTTCCCGCACGCCGCGCCTGGCAATTGGCGGCGGTTGATGCGCAGTGGCGGCATGGTGGAGCCGACGACGCGAATATCCCGGAACAGGCCCCGATACGCCGTTGCGGTCGGGTGGTTGCGTGTCGCGGCACTCCGCATCCCACTTGCACGTCGCCACGCTGCCCGGTTGACGAAACGGTCGCGTTTTGATCATGCTACCGCCTGGCATCAGAAGATGCCCGCGGCCAACCCGGCGGCCAGCGCGGCGCCGAGTTCCCGGCAGCGCTCGAGGTCCCCGGGGGCGATCATCTTGGCGGCCAGGATGGCCTCCGGCGTCTGCGCCTGCGTGCAGACGATCAGCGGCGCGGCGATCGCCCGCAGGCGCCAGCCGGTGGCGATCCGCGCGATCTGGCGGGCGGCGTTCTCGCCGTCGCTGCCGGCACAGATCAGGCTTGCGTAGGGCCGGCCATTGATACGATCAAGCAGCGGATAATAGGTGCGGTCGAAGAACTCCTTCATCCGTCCGGCAATCGCCGCGAGGTTCTCCGGGGTCGCGAAGACGTAGCCGTCGGCCGCCAGCAGGTCCGCGGCCCCCGCCTCCGGCGCGGCCAGCAGGCGCACCCGAACCGTGGGCTCCGCGGCGGCGCCGCGCGACGCGGCCTCGGCCATTTGCCGCGCCCCGCCGGTCAGCGAGTGGAACACGATCAGCATTGTCTTCATGCGCGACGCCCCTCGCCCGGGCCGGTGCGCGGCCGGTTCGCCGATGGCGGCCGCGGCGCCCGGCGCCAGCGACCGCCCCGGCCTGGCGGGTGCCCGGCGCGTCCGCGATCGTGGTCCCGGCGCTGCACCTCTGTCCGCATCGATGCTTGATGAGCGCGCGGTCGGCGAGGGTCAAGGCATCGTGGGTTCGTGAAGGTTCGACGAGACCATCACCCAACGGTGCGGCCTGCGCGCATGGGCGGCCGACCGCCCTGCCCTTCGCCATCGCGCCGCCGGCACGCCAGCGGCGTCGCCGACGAGCCGGCATCGGCGGCCCGGTCAGTGCCGCCGAGAAGCGATGCGTCGGGACTCGCCGCCGAGCTTGCGTTGCGCATCGATCGCCAGCAGGCTCGCTGGCGCGAGGCCATCGCAACGTCCGCCATCGCGCGCAAGCCGATGCGGCGGTCGCGATGAACCCGGTCGCGGACGGGCGGCGCAAGGCCCGTTGCGGCATTTGAACATTGCGAGTGCGGGCGCTTTTGCATGCTGTCGGCTTACCTTCGCCTTGGAGAAAACCGCTACCGCGAGCGCATCGGCCTCGAGCTGGAGGACTTCGCGCCGGGCCAGCGCTTCCGCCATCGCCCCGGCGTCACGCTCAGCCAGCAGGACAACGCCGATGAGGCGCTGGAAACGCTGAATGCCGCGATGCTGCACTACGACGCGCAGTACGCGGCAGCCACCACCTGGCGGCGGCCGTTGATGGTCAGCACGCTGGTGCTGCAACGGATCATCGGCCTGACCGCCAAGACCTACGGCCACCGCCGGGCGATCCTGGGCTTTGCCGAGATCGCGCTGACCGCCCCGGTGTTCGGCGGCGACACGCTGTATGCCGAAAGCGAGGTGCTGGACTGCGGCGCGGGGACGGACGCCGACAGCGGCGTGGTCACGGCGCGGCTGCGCGCCCTGAGGGCCGACGGCAGCGCGGTCGGCGCCTTCACCTGCCGGTTCGCCATTCTGCGCCGCACCGGCGCATCGGAACCGGCGGACGACCAGCCGCGCTTCGCCGCCTATCACCCGGCCGAGGACGGCACACTGGTCGAGCAGACCGGGCTGTTCTTCGAGGATTTGCGGCCGGGCGAACGCTTCGTGCACGCGCCGCGCCGCAGCTTTGCGCCCTCGGCGGCGCTGGCGCACGCCACGCGGGCGCTGGAACTGGCGCCGCAGTACCACGACCTCGACTGGGCGGCGCGGCACAACGACGGGCGGATCGTGGTCAGCGAAACGTTTGTCGTCAGCCAGGCCACCGCCGCCACCACGCGCACCTTCGGACGCGTGGTCGCCAATCTTGGCTGGTACGATATCGAACTGCCGCGGCCGGTCCACGCCGGCGATACGATCGAGGCGGAGTTGACGATCCTGGAGACCCGAGCATCGCGCTCGCGCGTCGGGGAGGGCATCGTCTCGGTCGCGACCCGGGCACGCAATCAGGCGGGCGAAACCGTATTGAGCTATCGGCGCAATCTGCTGGTGTACGGCCGGGGCGGCGACAGCCCCTATGCACGCGCTGGGTATTGAGCTGAAGGTCGGGGCTTCGCCCCGAACCCCACCAAGGGGCGCTGCCCCTTGGAACCCCGCCAAGGGCAGAGCCCTTGGAACCCTTCACTGGGCGTGTGGGGAGGGGAAGGGGGCGTATGGGCGCGGCGTCAGGGGCGCCCGTCGTAACGGGCGCCCCTGACGCCGCGCCCATACGCCCCCTTCCCCTCCCCACACGCCCAGTCATGGAGTCCAGAGGCCGCTGCCTCTGGTGGGGGGTCCAGGGGGGCAAAGCCCCCCTGGTGGGGTCCGGGGCAAAGCCTCGGCCTTCCGCCAGTCCGGCGCGCGCAAGTGGACCGGTGCCGTAGCAACCGATATGATGGCGACAACTTCACCATTCGGGCAACGGGGGGACCCAGGGGATGAACGATTCCGTGACGATGCCGCAGTTCGACCGAACCGCCGAGGATCTCGGCAACATCGTCGAGCTCGGCCATGTCAACGTGACCGTGCCCGATCAGACCAAGGCGACGGCCTTCTATCTGATGGGCCTCGGCCTGACGCGCGATCCGTATCTGATGGCCGGGCTGGAGAACATGTGGGTGAATGTCGGGCGCGGGCAATTTCATCTGCCGACGCGCGGGGCCCAGGTGGTGCGCGGCACCACCGCGCTGGTGGTGCCGGATCTGCAAGCGCTGCTGAAACGGCTGCACTATGTGAAGAAGTATCTGACGGGCACGAAATACAGCTACCGCGAGGCGGGCGACGTGGTGGAAACCACCTGCCCCTGGGGCAACCGCATTCGCGTGCACGGGCCCGATCCGGCGCGGTTCGGCCTGTTGCGGCTGGGCATGCCGTATGTCGAATTCGACGTGCCGGCGAAGACCGATCTGTCCGCGATTGCACGATTCTACCAGGAAATCCTGGGTGGCATCGCCGGTGTCGCAACCGACGAGCGCGGCGCCTATGCCTGGGCCAGCACCTCGGCCGACAGCAAGGTGACCTTCCGGCCGACCCGGAAGAAGCTGCCGGAGTTCGACGGGCACCACATCCAGATCACGCTCGCCGACTTCTCCGGCCCGCACAAGAAGCTGCTGGAGCGCGGACTGATCAGCGAGGAGAGCGATCAGCACCAGTACCGCTTCCTCGATATCGTCGATGTGGACAGCAACAAACCGATCTTCCGCATCGAGCACGAAACCCGCAGCATGCGCCACCCGATGTTCAACCGGACCTTCGTCAACCGCAACCCTGACATGAACAACCGCAACTTCGTGCCGGGCTACGAGGTTGGCATCTGGGCGCTGAGCTGAGCGCGCTGCGTCATGGCCGGGCCGCGGGTCGGACCGCAGACCCACCCGAGGACCGGTCCCGGCCGGCCATGCCGCCGTACCAAGGAGAAGACCAATGCAGATCGGCGTGATCGGCCTCGGCCGCATGGGCGGCAACATCGTGCGGCGGCTGACGCGCGCGGGGCATTCCTGCGTGGTCTACGACGCCAACCCGGCGACCGTGCAGGCGCTGGGCGGTGAAGGCGCGATCGGCGCGTCGTCGGTCGCAGACCTGGTCGGCAAGCTCGGCGATACCCCGCGCACCGTCTGGGTGATGCTGCCGGCAGGCAAGATCACCGAAGCCACCGTCAACGAACTCGGGGCCAGGTTGTCGCGCGGCGACAACATCATCGATGGCGGCAACGCCTACTACAAGGACGACATCCGCCGCGGCAAGACGCTGGCCGAGAAGGGCATCTATTATCTTGATTGCGGAACATCTGGCGGCGTCTGGGGGTTGCAGCGCGGCTACTGCCTGATGATCGGCGGCGACGACGCGGCGGTGCGCCATCTCGATCCGATCTTCGCCGCCCTCGCCCCGGGCGTCGGGACGATCCCGCGCACCGACGGGCGCGAGGGGCGCGATCCGCGCGTCGAGCAAGGCTACCTGCACGCCGGGCCGACCGGTGCCGGACACTTCGTGAAAATGATCCATAACGGCATCGAATACGGCATGATGCAGGCGATGGCCGAAGGGTTCGACATCCTGCGCAACCGCGCCTCGGACCAGCTGGCGGCGGACGAGCGGTTCGAGCTGAACGTCGCCGACATCGCCGAGGTGTGGCGGCGCGGCTCCGTGGTGACCTCGTGGCTGCTCGACCTGACCGCGGAGGCGCTGGCGCGCGACGCGACGCTGGAGCACTTCTCCGGCCATGTCGAGGATTCCGGCGAGGGCCGCTGGACCATCGAGGCGGCGATCGAGGAGGCGGTGCCGGCCGACGTGCTCGCGGCCTCGTTGTTCACCCGCTTCCGTTCGCGGCATGATCATACCTTTGCCGAAAAGGTACTGTCGGCGATGCGGCTGGGCTTCGGCGGCCATGTCGAGCAGGGCGCCAAGCCGCCGGCATGACCGTCGTCGTGCTGATGGGGGTCTCCGGCTGCGGCAAGACCACCATCGCGGCACGCCTGGCCGAACGGCTCGGCTGGCAGATGCTGGAGGGGGACCGGCTGCACCCGCCGGAAAACGTCGCCAAGATGCAAGCCGGCACGCCGCTGGAGGACGCCGATCGCTGGCCGTGGCTGCGTGCGATCGCCGCTGCGATCGACGCCTGGCGCGACGCCGGCGTGTCCGGGGTGGTGGCCTGCTCGGCACTGAAACGCGCCTATCGCACCATCCTGGTCGGGCCGCGGCCTGATGTGGTGCTGGTCTATCTGCAGGGGCCGCACGACCTGATCGCCGCCCGGCTGGCCGCGCGGCGCGGGCATTTCATGCCCCCGGGCCTGCTCGCCAGCCAGTTCGCCACGCTGGAGGAGCCGGACCGGACGGAACGCCCGATCGTCGTGCCGGTCGCCGCCGAGCCCGCCGCGATGGTCGCGACGATCATCGAAACCCTGAGACAGCGGAAGGATGTTCCATGACCGAGGCGTTCGCGCGCTACCCCAGCCTGAAGGACCGCGTGGTGTTCATCAGCGGCGGTGCCAGCGGCATCGGCGCCGAGCACGTGCGCCAGTTCGCCGCGCAAGGCGCGCGCGTGGCCTTCGTCGATATCGCCGACGACGCGGCCGAGGCGCTGGTCGCGGCGATCGGCGCGACCGGCCACCCGCCACCGTTCTACCAGCATTGCGACCTCACCGACATTCCGGCCCTGCAACGCGCGATCGCCGCGGCGGCGCAGCAGCTGGGCCCGATCACCGTGCTGGTGAACAATGCCGCCAACGACCAGCGGCACGACTACCAGGACGTAACGGTGGCGTACTGGGACGAGCGCCAGGCGGTGAACCTGCGCCACCAGTTCTTCGCCATCCAGGCGGTGGCGCCGATGATGCGCGCGGCGGGCGGCGGCTCGATCATCAATTTCGGCTCGATCTCCTGGCACGCCAGCGCCGGCGGCATGCCGGCCTATACCACCGCGAAAGCCGGGGTGGAGGGGCTGACCAAGGGCATGGCACGCGACCTCGGCGGCGACGGCATCCGGGTGAATTGCGTGATCCCCGGCTGGGTGATGACCGAACGGCAGATCAAGCTGTGGCTGACGCAAGAGGGCGAGAAGAACCTGCTGCAGTCGCAGTGCCTGAAAGACAAATTGGTGCCGGCGGACCTGACGCGGATGGTGCTGTGGCTGGCCGCCGACGACAGCCGCATGTGCACCAGCCAGCTCTGGGTGGTGGACGCCGGCCGCATGTAGGCGCGGCGGGGGGTGAAGCAGGGCTGGGGCTCCGCCCAGACCCCACCAAGGGCGCTGCCCCTTGGACCGCCAGGGCGAGCCTTCCCTTCAGGAGTGTGGGGAGGGGAGGGGGCGGGTGGGCGAGGCGATGGGGCGCCGTCCGGCATGCCGGACGGCGCCCCATCGCCTCGCCCACCCGCCCCCTCCCCCTCCCCACACTCCCAGTCATGGAGTCCAGAGGCCGCTGCCTCTGGTGGGGGTCCGGGGGCAAAGCCCCCTGGCGGGGTCCGGGGCGGAGCCCGGCCTGCTCCCCGGCACGCCTGGATGCGGTAGCCGCGCACCGTCGGAGCGGCTAGCATTCGCGGGCGAACCGATGGGAGAACGACCGTCATGTGGGAACCGAGTCAGCGCTATCCCGATCCGGCTGTGCGTGTGCTGCATCCGGACTTCAACAAGTATCGATTGCCGTTGGCGTCGATCGACAAGCTAGCCGATGGCTGCCGCTGGTCGGAGGGGCCGGTGTGGTTCGGCGACGGCCGCTACGTGCTGTGGAGCGACATCCCCAACAACCGCATTTTGAAATGGGAGGAGGAGACCGGCGCGGTCACCGTCTTCCGCAAGCCGTCGAACAACGCCAACGGCAACACGCGCGACCGCCAGGGCCGGCTGGTGACCTGCGAGCACGATGCGCGCCGCGTCACCCGCACGGAATACGACGGCAGCATCACCGTGCTGGCCGACAGCCATGACGGCAAGAAGCTGAATTCGCCGAACGACGTGGTGGTGAAGTCGGACGGCTCGGTGTGGTTCACCGACCCGCAATTTGGCATCCTGGGCTACTACGAGGGCCACAAGGACGTTTCGGAGACGCCGCCCGCGGTGTATCGGCTGGACGGCAAGACCGGCAAGCTGACGGTGGTGGCCGACGATATTCCGGGTCCGAACGGGCTGGCCTTCTCGCCCGACGAATCGAAGCTGTACGTTGTCGCTTCGCGCGCCGCGCCGAACCGGCTGATCCTCAGCTATGACGTGACCGGCAACGGAACCAAACTGGGCAAGAGCAGGACGCTGATCGACGCGGGGCCGGGATCGCCGGACGGGTTCCGCGTGGATGTCGACGGCAATCTGTGGTGCGGCTGGGGCACCGGCGAGGACGAGCTGGACGGCGTGCGGGTGTTCACGCCGGGCGGCGATCCGATCGGGCATATCGGCCTGCCGGAGCGCTGCGCCAATCTGTGCTTCGGCGGACGCTACCGGAACAGATTGTTCATGGCGGCGAGCCACAGCCTGTATGCGCTGTATGTGAACACCCAGGGCGTGGCGGGCGGCTGAGGCGTGTTCGGGCTGGCGGCCAACGGGACCTCGGTCCGCACCGAGCTGCTGGCGGGGCTGACCACCTATTTGACGATGGCCTACATCGTGGTGGTCAATCCGGCGATCCTGGCGCAAGCGGGGATCGACCAAGGTGCCGCGTTCGTTGCCACCTGCATCGCCGCGGCGACGGGGTCCGCGGCGATGGGGCTGTTCGCCAACCTGCCGCTGGCGCTGGCGCCGGGCATGGGGCTGAACGCGTTCTTCACCTTCACCCTGGTGAAGGGCATGGGCGTGTCGTGGCAGGTGGCGCTGGGCGTGGTGTTCCTGTCCGGCGTGCTGTTCCTGATCGTCAGCCTGCTGCGCGTGCGCGAGTGGCTGATCACCGCGATTCCGTTGCCGCTGAAACTTGGCATCGGTGCCGGGATCGGATTGTTCCTGGGCCTGATCGGGCTGGAGGACATGGGCGTCGTCGTGGCCGACCCGGCGACTTTGGTGACGCTTGGGCATCTGGGGCAGCCGCGCACGCTGCTGGCGATGCTTGGGTTCCTGATCATGGCGGGGCTGGCGGCGCGCGGCGTGCGCGGCGCCATCCTGATCGGCATCGTCGCCACGGCGCTGCTGGGCGTGCCGTTCGGGCTGAGCACGCTGCACGGCGTCGTTGCGCTGCCGCCGTCGCTGGCGCCGGTGTTCCTGCGGCTCGACATCGCCGGCGCGCTGTCGGGGGGGCTGACCGCCGCGGTGCTGACCTTGTTCCTGGTCGATGTGCTGGACAACGCCGGCACCCTGATCGCGACCACGCAGCGCGCCGGGCTGATGCGTCCGGACGGCTCGGTGCCGCGGCTGCGCGAGGCGCTGCTGGCGGACAGCGGCGGGGCGATCCTGGGCGCGCTGCTCGGCACCAGCACGACGTGCAGCTATATCGAGAGCGCGGCGGGCATCCAGGCCGGCGGGCGCACCGGGCTGACCGCGCTGGCGGTCGCGGCGCTGTTCCTGCTGACGCTGTTCTTCGCGCCGATCGCCACGGCAATTCCCGGTTTTGCCACCGCCCCGGCGCTGGTGTTCGTTGCGTGCCTGATGATGCGGGCGCTGGCCGATATCGGCTGGGACGACGCCACGGAGTCCGTTCCAGCGGTGGTGGTGGCGCTGGCGATGCCGTTCACCTTCTCGATCACCACCGGGATCGGGCTGGGTTTCGTGGTCTATGTGGTGGTGAAGCTGGCGGCGGGGCGCGGGGCGGAGATCCCCGGCGCGGCGTGGCTGGTCGCGGCGCTGTCGGTGGCGAAGTTCGCGCTGGCCTGAGCCGCGCGGCGGCGCTGTTGCGGGCGGTTTCCTGGCCTGTCATGGTTGTGGCGTTATCGTTACGACCGTGGCCGGAACGGTCTATTCGGCCGCGTTGCGTCCGCCGTAACGGCGCACCCGCAGATCGGCCTGCGCCTTGTGGCCGGCGAAGTTCTCGATCGCGCAGAGCCGGGAACAGGTCCTCGCCGATCATCGCGCTCGCCGCCGGGCTGACTTCCTGGTAGGTGACGGTCTTGAGGAATTTTCCCACCCACAGCCCGCCGGTGTAGCGCGCGGCGCGCCTGGTCGGCAGCGTGTGGTTGGTGCCGATCACCTTGTCGCCATAGGCAACGTTGGTCTCCGGGCCGAGGAACAGCGAACCGTAGTTGCGCATCCGTTCCAGGAACCAGCGCGGCGTACGCGTCAGCACCTGGACGTGCTCCGAGGCGATGCGGTCGGCCTCGGCCAGCATCTCCTCGTCGGTGTCGCACAGGATCACCTGGCCGTGGTCGCGCCAGGCGACGCTGGCGATATGCGCCGTCTCCAGCGTGTGCAGTTGGTGGGCGATCTCCGCCTCGATCCCCTCGGCGATGCGCGTCGAGGTGGTGATCAGCACCGCCGGCGAGGTCGGGCCGTGCTCGGCCTGGCCCAGCAGATCGGTGGCGCACATCTCCACGTCGGTGCTGTCGTCGGCGATGATCAGCGTCTCGGTCGGCCCGGCCAGCAGGTCGATGCCGACGCGGCCGAACAGTTGGCGTTTCGCTTCCGCGACATAGGCGTTGCCCGGCCCCACCAGCATGTTGACCGGCGCGATCGAGGCGGTGCCGAGCGCCATCGCCGCGACCGCCTGGATGCCGCCCAGCAGGTAGATCTCGTCGGCCCCGCCCAGCGCCATCGCCGCGACGGTGGCGGCGGGCGGCGCGCCGTTCAGCGGCGGCGTGCAGGCGATCACCCGTTGCACGCCGGCGACTTTCGCGGTCACCACGCTCATGTGCGCGCTGGCCACCATCGGGTAGCGCCCGCCGGGGACGTAGCAGCCGACGCTGGCGACGGGGATGTTCTTGTGGCCCAGCCGCACCCCGGGCAGCGTTTCGACCTCGACATCAAGCAGGGCGGCACGCTGCACCTCGGCGAAGTGGCGGATCTGCGCCTGGGCGAACCTGATGTCGTCGATCACCTGGGCGGGCAGGCTGGCGATCAGCGTATCGATCTGCTCGCGGGACAAACGGAAATCCGCTGGTTCCCACTTGTCGAATTTCGCCGACAGCTCGCGCACCGCGGCATCGCCGCGGGCGATGATGTCCTCCAGGATCACCTCGACCGTCTGGCGCACTTCGCGGTCGGCGGTGACGTTCTCCGCCTCGGTGCGGCCGTGCTTGAGGATGCGGATCATTGCGTTTGCTCCATCATTCCGCGGTCCAACCGCCATCGACGACGAGGGACGTGCCGGTGACCAGCGCCGCGGCGTCGGAGGCGAGAAACACCGCCGCGCCCATCAGGTCCTCCACCTGGCCAAGCCGGCCCAGCTTGATGCGCCGCACGGTCTCGGCGAGGAATGCCTTGTCCTGCCAGAACGGCGCGCTCAACGGGGTTTCGATGAAGGTGGGACAGATGGAATTCACCCGGATGCCGTGCGGCGCCAGGTCGATCGCCATCGCCTTGGTCAGCCCCTCGATGCCGTGCTTGGTGGTGCAATACACCGTGCGGCGGGCGCCGCCGACATGGCCCATCTGCGAGGAGATGTGGATGATCGCGCCGTGCCGCCCGGCTTCGACCATGCGCCGCGCCACCGCCTGGGCCACGAAGAACGCGGCGCGCAGGTTGAGCGTGGTGACGGCGTCGTAGTCGTCTTCCGTCACCTCCAGGAAATCGCGCGGGCGGTTGGTGCCGGCGTTGTTGACCAGGATGTCGAACGCCGGCTGCGCGGCGATCGCGGCGCGCACCGCGGCGAGGTCGGTCACGTCGAGCACCAGCGGTTCGGCGCTGCCGCCTGCGGCGTTGATGGCGGCGCTGGCGGCCGCGATCTCGGCGGCGGTGCGCGCGGCGAGCACGACGTGCGCGCCGGATTCAGCCAGCGCGGCGGCCAGCGCCAGGCCGATGCCGCGCCCGGCGCCGGTCACCAGGGCGCGCCGCCGATCCAGCCGGAACGACGGCGTGCGCGGCAGTTTCATCTCCGCCGCCGCCCCGCCTGGCTGTCCGGGATCTCCATTTCCAGCAGGCAGGAACTGAGGCTTTTGCCGTGCGCGTCGAGCGACAGCGAGCGGGTGACGCCGCCGCCGAGGGTGCTGTGCAGCACGAAGTTCAGCGCGCCGAGCCCGGGCAGCTCGTAGCGATCGACCGCACCGCGCACGATATCGGCGAAATGCGCCTTCACCCGGTCGGCGGTGACGTGTTCGCGCAGGAAGGCGAAATCGCCCGGATCGTAGGCGATGACCGAGATGTTCGAGGTGTCGCCCTTGTCGCCGGTGCGGGCATGCGCCAGTTCGCGCAGCTTCATCGTCAGGCCACCGAATACTGCACGGTCGGGGCAACCGCGGCGCGCGGGATCAGCGTGGAGACCACCGCGATGACTTCGCGCGCCGATTTGGTTGCGCCGCCGCCGCCGGCCGGGCCGTTGGTGTAGAGCGTCTCGACCTCGTTGCCGATGCGCACCGCCTCGGCCAGCGTCGCGGTGCGTCCGGCGACGCGGACCCGCACCTCCGGCGGCTCGGGCACCACGGCTTGCGGTCCGCGATGCAGCGCATCGACGCCGATCAGCTCGCAGCGTAGTTCCTCGGCTTGCACCTTGGTCAGGGCGAGGCGCTCGCGGACGATGTCCAGCGCCAGCCGGCCGCGCGCCAGGGCGCCCGGGCCGGCGTAGGAGATCTGCCCCTCGCCCACGAAGCTGTCGCGGTAGCCGACCGAAACCTTCAATGTGTCCGGCCGGATCGTTCCGCTGCCGCCGCTGACCGCGATCCGGTCGGCGCCGTCCGGTTGCAGCCGCACGGTGGAAAAATCCGCCACCACGTCGGGCTGCAGGTAGCGCGTCGGGTCGTGCAGCTCGTAGAGCAGTTGCTCCTTGCAGCTGCGCAGGCTGACCTCGCCGCCCGAGCCGGCGACCTTGGTGATGATCGCGCTGCCGTCCGCCGCCACCTCGGCGAGCGGAAACCCCAGCCGCGCCAGGTCGCGCACATCCTTGTAGCCGGGATCGGCGAAGTAGCCGCCGGTGATCTGCCCGGCGCATTCCAGCAGATGGCCGATGACGGTGCCCTTGCCGAGGGTGTCCCAGTCCGCCAGGTCCCAGCCGAACTCGTGCACCAGCGGCGCCAGGAACAGCGCTGGATCGGCGACGCGCCCGGTGATGACGATGTCGGCGCCGCCGCGCAGCGCCGCCACGATCGGGGCGACCCCGAGATAGGCGTTGGCCGAAACCACGCGATCGCCCAGCCCCGCCACCGTGCCCGGACGTTCCAGCAGCGGATAGTCACCGCCGCGCAACGCCGCCAGCACGTCGTCGCCGCTGACCGCGGCGATCTTCAGGCCATACAGGCCCAGCCGGCGGGCGACCCGCGCCACCTCCCGCGCCGCACCGGCGGGGTTGGCGGCACCCATGTTGGTGATGATGCGGATGCCGCGCCGGGCGCAGGCGGGCAGCACGCTCTGCATCCGCGCGGTCAGCAGCGGATCGTAGCCGCCGTCGGGATCGGCCAGCCGGGCCTGTTGGGCGAGGGCGATGGTGCGCTCGGCCAGGCACTCGAAACCGAGGTAGTGAAGCTCGCCCTGCTCGGCGAGTTCCAGTGCGGGTTCGATCCGATCGCCCGCGTAGCCGGCGCCGGAGCCGATCCTGATGCGTCGCATGGTCATCTTTCCGTTTGACGGCCGTGGCCGCATCCCCCCGTCATGCCAGGTGTGGCCCTGCATCCACGCCTTTACCTGCGCAACGAAGGCAAGTCGTGGATGCCGGCATCCGCCGGCATGACGGTGGGGGCGACGCCTACTTCACCGCCGAGAACGCGGTCGGTGCCAGGATCTCGTTTGTCACCTTGGCAACGATCGGGCCGGCCTCCTCGGTCTTCGCGCGCGCCGACAGCCATTCGGGGTCGCTGCCGAAGCCGGCCCATTTCTGCTCGCGCTCCGCCAGCGAGTTCCAGGCGAGCATGTAATACAGCGCCTGGTTGAACTCGCCGATCACCGTGGTCCAGAAGCCGGCCTGCTTGATGCCGTGCTTCTCCCATAGTTTCAGCGTGATGGTGTCGAAGCGCTTCAGCAGGTCGGGCAGCTTGCCCGGGACGCAATGATAGATCCGCAGTTCATACAGCATGGTGGGTACCTCCCGGCCTAATCATGCGTCCGATGGCGGCGACGGGCAAGCCGGGCGAGGCCGCCGGATCGCCACGCCGCGCCGGCCGGTCT
>CAWKAN010000016.1:0-651291 GCA_963847615.1 uncultured Alphaproteobacteria bacterium | reverse complement strand
GATTGCCGCATACGAGCCTACCCGTGATGGTGACGAGCAAGTCGCCCCGTCTGACGTGCGATGCCGCAAGGCGTTCATGCTCCTCTAACGTGATGCGATTAACTTCCGTAAGATCGATCCCGTCATCAGTGACGTTGCCAACGCCGAGGAGCGGAACCCCTTCGGGAACGTAGCGCCGAACACCATGCAATCCGTCTTGAACGACCGCAAGCATGCCCCCAATTTCCCCCAGCGGATATTGGCAAAGAGCGAGTGCCTTTAGGTCGCCATAGTGCTCTGAGAAAAGCACAAAGGCGTTGGCATTGGATTTAACATCGCCCCGCCGGACCGCAAAGCATCGGGCTTTGCCATCGGCGGCGGGGCTTAGACGAAAAAAGGCCGAGGGTCCCTTTCGAATGCTCGCCATTGCGCAACAATGCCCGTGTCGGCGATGATCTCGCGGTGCCGCTCACTCCACGCGGGCTTCTTCGGATTGGCCATGCTCCACTCGTAGTAGACGCGAAAATCGAAGAGGTCGCAGCGCTGAAGCTCGACCTTCTCCAAACCGAGATGTTCCGTCTCCACGGTCACTGCGAAGGTCTTCCGCCCGGTGGCGTCGTACCCGATGTTCTCTGCAAGGGCCATGAATATGGGAACGTCCCCCGGCACCATCTCGCCGTCCTTCAGGCGGCGAAGGAAGACTAGGCTAGCTTTCACCCCGGCGTCGTAGTGGGCAAAGGCGAACTGCGGGAGAGAGACGACAGCGAGAAGCTGGAAGTGAGCGAGCAGCCAGTCGCGCACGCCTTGCAGGGACGAATTGGTGAGGATGCCGTCTGGCAAGACAATGGCGGTACGACCGCTGCCCGGCTTGAGGAAGGAGTGGACGCGCTCAAGGAACAGGATTTCCGTCTTGATGCTGGCGCGCTCTTTCACGGCTTTGGAGCCACGCTTGGCGTCGGTCTCGCTTTTTGTGGATTCGTCCGGCTCCGTTCCGGTGGTGCTCTTGCCGATGTAGTTGCGAAGCTCGAATTGCTCCAAGTAACCCTCGCCCTTTTCGGCGCGCTTTACCACGGAGCCGAAGGGTGGGTTGGTGAGGATGAGGTCGAATTTGCCGGGCGTAATCGTGCCTTTTTTTGCGGTAATCTTATCCATGAAGTCTAGCGCGTCATGCCCCACGATGTTCGCATGGCCGTCGTCATGGATAATCATGTTCATCTTGGCAACGCGGGCCAGCTCCTCGTTGATTTCGAGACCAAATAGGCTTCTTTCCGCGAAATCGTGCCAGTAGGCGTAGTGTTCACGGCTCTGTCTCGCGTCGGTGCGATGTTTCGGGAACCGGCGATCGGCTTCGCGACGAACGTGGTCGAGCGCATAGAGCAAGAAGCCGCCGGAGCCACAGGCGGGGTCGAGCACGAGTTGCGTCCTCTCCGGATTTAGCACCTCGACCGCAAAGCCAATGAGTTCGCGTGGAGTAAAGTATTGTCCGAAGTCGCCCTTGAAGAAACCGCCCATGAACTCCTCGAAGGCTACACCTTTCGTGTCCAGTTCAGTGCGATCCAGTGAAATGCCCTCCAAGTGCTCTACAACCTGCGCGAGGACGGGCGGGTCAACATTGATTTTGTCAGTGAATACATCCGGCTCCAATTCCTGCTCGTGACTATAGAGCTTGTTGATACGGGCCGCGAGTTCGTCGGCTGTTTCTTCGCGGCGCCGCTGAAAGGTGTAGGGCTCGCCGTCATTCCGCTCGGGGTTTTTCTCGTCGCGGTGTTTGACGAAGATGATTTTGCAGAACTCGCCGAAGGCGGCGATGGGGCTGCGCCGCCCCCCTTCCCAAAGGGTTTGGTGACACTTGCGGATGGCAGCGCGCAGTTCCTCCCGCGGTACTGCGGACAGGTTGTTGCCGGGGGCGTTCTTGTAGAAACGCCAGTCCGGGAGCTTACCGTAGCGAACGGGAATGTCGGGGAGGATGTTTTTGTCGCGCTCGCCGGGTGGGAATTTGTCGAAGCGCAGGAAGCGCCGGGTGAGACCGGCAATGGCGCCGCAGAATGGCGCGGCTAGATTGGCACGGTTTCCGCAGGCTTGTTCGATGGATTGGGTAAACTCGGCGTCGGAAACGTCCGCGCGTTTGCACTCGAAGACGAAGTAGGGCTCTTTCATCTCCTTGTCCTTGTCGCCGTAGATGACGAGGTCGGCAAGGTTGTTTGGCATGCGGCGGGGAACTCTAACCTCAAACCGGATACGCTCGGGACGGTATTCGTATTTGTAGATGAGTTCGGCCCAAAACTCAGCCCGGACCTTCTCCTCCGGGTCGGCCCAGCGTTCCGAGTGGTCGGCAGCAACGTATCGGATGCGCTCGGTCTTCCCTTCGCCGGCGAAATTCGCGAGACCATCGGCGATGGCGTGTGTCAAGAAGGGAGGCTGCAGCTTGTTGTTCATAGGGTGTCATTTCCTGGCAAACATTGTCGCCGTAGTGCCTGGTCGTCCGCAAAAGCAGGCCGGTGGGAGGAATTGAGTTGAGCGTATCAAACGGCCTGGCGTGTCGCCAGTGCGGGCCGATTGTCTTGAGGGTCATCACCCTCGCGAGTTGAGCCGAGCGTGCACGCCTATCCACGCCTCCGCCTCATGACGCGGCGGCGGGCCTGTAGGGCCTCCAGCCGGGGCTCAATTCCGGTGGGCGCGGTCCGCGCCAGAAGCGCTCCTTCACGCATCTGGCGCGCCGCCCGAGCGTTCCCGCAGCGGGTCCGGGCCGAGATCGATGTCCTCCGGCGTGCGCCCGGCCCCGGCCGCCTAGTGCCTCGCGTCCTTGATAGTGAGGGGATCTCCTCCATCTCTTCGCGCCACAAATCCCAACGCAAGGGGGCTACACAACCCCTCATTTTCAGCGACTCAGGGCACTAGGCCATCCACCCCCCACCGGTGGGGCGTAGCTGGCCTGGGCGCCGCCCCAGCCGCCCCCCAACCCCCCCTACGCCGCCAGCCGCTCCGCCACCTCCGCCAACCCCGGCACCTGCTCCACCGGCCCCAGCGTCGCCAGCGTCGGCGCGGCGCGGAACACGCCGCGCCGCGGCGCGGCAGATGTCCGCCGTGGTCACCGCGTTGATCTTCGCCACCGTCTCCGCCGTCGGGATCACCCGGCCGAACACCTGCAACTGCCGGGCCAGCTGCTCGCAGCGGCTGCCGGTGCTCTCCAGCGACATCAGCAGGCTCGCCTTCACCTGCGCCCGCGCGCGCGCCAGCTCCACCTCGCTCACCGCCACCTGCACCTTGTGCAGCTCCTCCAGCGTCACCGGCATCAGCTCGGCCGCCTCGCTCTCCCCGGTGCCGGCGTAGATGCCGAACAGCCCGCCATCCATGAACGGCGAGCTGAACGAGTAGATCGAATACACCAGCCCGCGCTTCTCCCGCACCTCCTGGAACAGCCGCGAGGACATCCCGCCGCCCAGCAGCGTCGACAGCAGCAGGGTCGGGTAATAGTCCGGATCGCCATACCCCGCGCACGGGAAGCCCAGCACGATGTGCACCTGGTCCAGCTCGCGGGTCTCGCGGAACTCGCCCCCGCCGTAGCGCGCCGCCGTGGCCTTGGGCGAGCGGATCGCCCGGCAGGTCGGCGAAATGCCGGTTGACCAGCTCCAGGATGTCGTCGTGGTGCAGCGCCCCGGCCGCCGCCACCACCACGTTGGACGCCGGGTAGTGCCGGCGCATGTAGCCGGTCAGCGTGGCGCGCGGCATCGCGCGGATGCCCGCCTCCGATGCCCAGCACCGGCCGGCCGATCGGCTGGTCGGGGAACGCCACCTCCTGGAAATGGTCGAAGATGATGTCGTCCGGCGTGTCGTTGGCCTGGCCGATCTCCTGCAGGATCACCCCGCGCTCGCGCTCCAGTTCCTCCGGGTCGAAGCTGGAATGGGTCAGGATGTCGCCGATGATGTCGGCGGCCAGCGCCGTGTCCTCCTTCAGCACCTTGACGTAATAGGCGGTCTGCTCGCGCGCGGTGTAGGCGTTCAGGTGGCCGCCCACCGCCTCGATCTCCTCGGCGATCTCCGCCGCGGTGCGCCGTTCGGTGCCCTTGAAGGCCATGTGCTCCAGGAAGTGGGACACCCCGTTCTCCTCGGCCAGCTCGTGGCGCGAGCCGGAGCCGACATAGGCGCCGAGCGAGACGGTCTCGACCCGCGCCATCCGTTCGGTAACGACGGTCAGGCCGGATGGGAGCCGGGTCAGGCGGATGGCTTCGGTCACGTGTGGGGGGCTCCTGTGTGGGCCGCGGGCGGGCGTGGCTCTGCGATATAGGGTGGATGCGGACGATGACCAAACGGTGAAAGCCCGGGGGAGCCGGCGAGTTGGCCCAGGGGCGAACCGGTTGGGCGAACCGGTTCGGGCTGCCCCGCCGCAACCCGCACCGGCCGCGCTGCCCGGCGAACCCGGGTGCGGCCACAGCTGGCGCGGCGGGTCGCACCCGCCCGGCGCGCGCGTTGCCGCTAGACCTCCAGATAGATCCGCCCGTCAAACAACCGCCGCGTGGTGCGGAAGAACGAGCCGCGCTGCGCCAGCCACGCGCCCGGGCCGATCTGCTCGACCGCCGCGCCGACCGCCAGGATGCCGGAGGGCATCCCGATGCGGATCGCCTCGCGCCCCGCCGCCCCCGGTGCCAGCGCCTCCGCGACCAGCGTCCCCGCGATGCGGGCGGCAACGCCGGTGCACAGCGAGGCGGTCAACGGCAGCGCGCGATGCGGCTGGCCGTTCGACAGGAAGCGTGCGGTCAGATCGACGTCGCCCTTGGCGATCGCCTCGCCGGTCAGCGTCGGCGCGTCGGCCGGCGGAGCGACGAAGCCGATCATCGGCACGCCGGCAATGGTCGCGGCCTCCGCCCGGTCGCGCGCGATGCCCATGGCCACCGCGGCGCATTGCCGTATCGCTTGCAGCCGGGCCAGCAACGCCGTGTCGGCATCGAGCTGTTCCGGCAGCTCGGTGCCGGCCAGGCCGAGATCGGCGGCGCGCAGGAACACCCCCGCGTTGGCCGCATCGACCATCGAGGCGGCGATCCGGCCGACGCCCGGCACGTCCAGCAGGTCCACCGGCTTGCCGGTCGGCAGCAGCTTGCCGGTGGTCGCCCCGCCCGGCGTGATGAAATCCAGCCGTACCGGCGCACCGGAGCCGGCGACCCCCGGGATCACCAGATCGCCATCGTACCGCGGCTTGCCGTCGCGCAGCGGAAACGTCGCGTGGATCAGCTTCTTGGTGTTGGTGTTGTAGATCCGCACCGTCGCCTGGTCGCCCGCCGCGCCCACCAGCCCCTCGTCGATCGCAAACGGCCCGACGGCGGAGCTCATGTTGCCGCAATTGGCGCGGAAATCCACGCGCGCCTCGCGAATCTGCACCTGCGCGAAGGTATAGTCCACATCGGCATCGTTGCGCGCCGAGGGGGCGATGACGCAGACCTTCGACAGCGACGAGATGCCGCCGCCCATGCCATTGAGCTGGCGCCCGTACGGATCCGGGCTGCCCATCGCGGCCAGGAACAGCCGATCCCATTCGGACCGTTCCGCCGGCAGGTCGCGCTGGTGGAACATCACCGCCTTCGACGTGCCCCCCCGCATGAAGACGGCCGGCAGCGTGAGCGTGGTCATCGGACGAACTCCCCCATGACATGACGGGTGAACAGGCTGATCGAGCGTTCCGCCTCCGGGCCGGCTCATGCTGCCGAAGGCGAAGCGGCACAGCAGATAATTGACGCCGCTCGCGGCGATGTCACGCGTCAGGAAATCGCGCACCTTGGGGGCCGCGCCGGCGACCGCCCGCCCGGTCGCCTCGGCCGCGTCGAATTCCTCGGGGAACAGCGCGTTGGGATTGGGCAACGGCATGTTGTGCCGGTTCCATAACTTCAGGAAGCTGGCGCGCCATTGGCGATAGGCCGGCCGCGCGGTCTCCAGCGCTTCCCGGTCGGTGTCCGCCAGCACGATGTGCCGGTTGACCGCCATGAACGGGATGGTCTCCGGCGCGCGGCCCAGCGCGGTCCATTCCGCGCGATACCGATCGGTGATCGCGCGCGTGCCCCTGGCGTCGAGGTTGGTCACGACATTCACGCTGTGCCGTGCCGTCCAGACCGTGCCGTCGGGGCGGCCGATGCCGTACCACAGCGGCGGATACGGCAGCTGCTTCGGCGTCAGTTCCATCGGCACGTCGCGAAACTGGTAGTATTTGCCCTCGAAGGTCAGCGCCTCGCAGGTCAGGCCGCGCAGGATCACCGCCAGCGCCTCGGTGTACATCGCGGCGGTATCCGCCGGATCGTGGCCGAAATAACGATTCTCGATCGGCGAGATGCCCCGCCCGACGCCCAGCAGCAAGCGGCCGCCGCTCATCTGGTCCAGCATGCAGATCTCGTCGATCAGCCGCAGCGGATGATACAGCGGCAGCGTGTAGACCAGCGGGCCGAAACGCAGGCGCCGCGTGCGTTGCGCGACGGCGGACAGATACACGCTCGGCGAGGGCGCCAGGCCGAGCGGCGTCGCGTGATGCTCGGCCACGTGGTAGCCGTAGAAGCCGGCCTTGTCGTAGGCTTCCACCAGCGCCAGGCGATCGGCATAGAAACGATCGAGCGGGCCGGCGCCGCGGTCCATGTGGTCGAACACGCCGAACTGCATCGCCGCCGCTCCCCGTTCAGGCCGACTGCGCCAGCCGTTCCTTCTCCGCCATGCGCTGCTTGAGCTGTTCCGGCGTCAACCGCACGATGTCCTCGTTCTGATGCGCGTACAGATCGTACGCCGCGGTGTCCAGCTCCGCCAACACCAGCCCCCCGCCCAGCACCTCGTTCCTTCCATGCATCCTGCTCGGGTTGGCGGGCGTGGAATTCCGGCATCACCTCGCGCGCGAACAGCTCGAGGCTGTCGCAGATCGCCTGGTGGCTGGTCTTGCCGGCCTGGTTCAGCAGGATCACCTGATCGACATGCGCCGCCTCGAACTGGCGCAGCCGCCGGCGGATCGTTTCGGGCGAGCCGATCAGCCCGTTGCGCAGCGCCAGCTGCGCCTGCTCGGTCTGGCGCCAGTCCTGGTACTCGTTCCACAAATTGCCGGTGCCGGGCGCATCGACCCCCTTGCGGCCATAATACGACAGGGCGAAAATGAAAAAGGTCCAGCCCGCGGCAAGCTCGATCGCCTCCGCGTCGGTCGGCGCGCACATGAAGCCGTTGACGATCGCGATGTTGGGATTGGCCTGGTACTCGCCCAGCCGGTTCGCCCGGTGCAGGAAGTTGTTGTAGTAGCGGTGCACCCAGGCCTGCGCCGCGTCCGGCGAGACGAAGCTGAAACCCAGCGCGCCCATGCCCCATTCCCCGGCCTGGCCGATGGTCTGGATGTTGGAGCACGCCACCCACAACGGCGGATGCGGCTTCTGCAACGGCTTCGGCACCACGTTGCGGGCGGGAAAGTCGTAGGTACCGGCCGTGGAATTCCCAGGACGTGCGGGTGAACATCGGGATGATGGCGCGCACCGCCTCCTCCCACCGCTCGCGCTTGTCGCGCACCCGGATGTTGAACGGGTGCAGCTCGGCCGGCCCGGCGCCCTCGCCCATGCCGAACTCCACCCGCCCGCCCGACAGCAGGTCGAGCGTCGCCACCTTCTCGGCCACCCGGTGCGGCTGATTGGTGGTGAGCTGGATGATGCCGTGGCCAAGACGGATGGTCTTGGTGCGCTGGCTGGCCGCGGCAAGGAACACCTCGGGCGCGGAGGAGTGCGAATATTCCTCCAGGAAGTGATGCTCGACTTCCCACGCGTAGTCGTAGCCGAGCCGGTCGGCCAGCTCGATCTGCGCCAGCGATTGCTGCAACAGGTCGTATTCGCTGGTCGCGCTCCATGGCCGGGGCAGCTGGTGCTCGTAGAAGATGCCGAATTTCACCGGTGAGGTCCTTGAGATCGTCGGGCCGCGTTGCGCCGCGGACAGTATCGGGCGGCGTGCCGCCGCGGGGAAGTCTCAGGCGGCGTGCCGCCGCGGGGAGTATCGGCCGGCGTGCCGCCGCGGAAAAGCCTCAGTCAGCGCCATGCCGCTTGGGCAGCATGGCAGCGGTGATCTGGCGGATACCGGCCACCTGGTCAACGTGGCGCAGCACCGCCAGCAGGCCCTGCGCGGCCGCCGGCGTCAGCGCAATCGTTGCGCAATCCATGAATTTCGCCTCCAGCAGGTCCTGCGGCAGCGGGTGGTCGGAGTCACGGCCGATCGGCTGGTTGACGCGGCGCGAGACGACCCTGCCGTCCTTCAAGGCGATGCGCACCTCGCCGCCGAAATGGTCCGTGTTGGCCATCGGCATCTCCGGATGCGGCGCGGCGTGCACGCGCCCCAGCATGGCCCGCACCGCCGGGTCGCGATGCGCGTCATCGGCGAAATGCGCCAGCGTCACCTGGCGGTCGATCGCGGCGCGCGCCAGGCAGTATTGCACGCTGAACTTCGCATCCAACGCACTGTTCGGGTCGGGGCGATTGGTGTGCGCCAGGCGGCGCGGATGGGTCCACGCATCGACCCGCTCGATCGCGTCCGGCGCGATGTCGTGCTCGCGGACCAGGGCCAGCATGGCGTCAACCGCCGGGTGGGTCGAGCCGCAGCAGGGATACTGCTTGATCGCCACGCCGGGCCGCGCGATGTCCAGCGGGTTGGCCCAGTCGCGCAGGATCGCGCCGGCATCGTAATTGCCGGCGCCGTTGAACACCTCCAGGAACCCCTGCTTGTGCTCGAACGCGCCCGGGTTGGCGGTGAACCCGTCGGCCACCAGCAGCGCCGCCAGCAAGCCGTTGCGCGAGCAGTGGCCGACATGCAGCGGTTTCGTCATGGTGCCGAAATTGGCCTTCAGGCCGGAGGCAAACGACGCCGCCAGGCCCAGCGCCACGGCGATCCGCTCGGGCGGCATGCCGAGCAGGTGCGCGCAGGCGGCGGTGGCGCCAAACGTGCCGATGGTCGCGGTCGGATGCCAGCCTTTCTCGTAATGATAGAAGTTGATGCCGCGCGCGATGCGGGCCTCGGTCTCGAACCCGGCGATATACGCGGTGATGAAGGCGCGCCCGTCGACGTGCAAGGTCTCGGCCAGCGCGAACAGCGCCGGCAGGATCGGCGCCGAGGGATGCCCGCCGAGCGTATTGGAACAGTCGTCGAAATCCAGCGCGTGCGCGGCGGTGCCGTTGATCATCGCGGCATCCAGCGGCGCGGCGCGGTGCTCGGTGCCGAAGATCAGGCTCGGCCCGGTCGAGGCCCCGCCGGTCAGCACCCGGGCGGCGATCCGCGCGCACGGCTCGCCGGCGCCGGCCAGGGTGACGCCGACCGTGTCGAGGATCGCCACCCGCGCCCAGTGCAGCGCATCCGCGGGCAGGGTGTCATAGCGCATGCCGTGGATGCGCTCGGCCAAACCGTTGGCGATGGTCATGCGTGCTTCCTCCCACCCCATCATCTCGCGCGGGAGTATAGGCGCGATGGCGGGGGACCAGAAGCTCGCGAGGCCGGGGGCAGCCGCCATACGCATCGGATCAGGGCATGGCTGGGGAACATTCTCCCCCTCCCCTTGAGGGAGGGGGTTGGGGGAGGGGTCGACGCGCAAGACGCTTCGGCGCGACCCTGGCAGCAACCCCTCCCCCTACCCCCCTCCCTCAAGGGGAGGGGGAGAAAAGCGGGGTCAGAACTGCTGCAGCAGCCGGCCGATATAATCCAGCTCGTACTGCGGCCGGGTGCGGTCCGCGCCGCGCCGGCGCAGCTCCTGCTCGATCGCGTGGGTGCGCTGCTGCTCGCGCTGTTCGGGCACCGTGGTGGTCTGGCTTTCGTCGGCCCCCGAGCTGCCCTGGCCGTAACGCCGGCCGAACGGATCGCGCTGCGCATCGGGTTGGTAGGGCGAGCCCGGCAGGGTGCCGCGCCCGGGGGTGCCGCCCCGCCCGTCCTGCAGGCCCAGCCCGAACATGCCGTCGTCGCCCTCGCCGTCCTGCCCGCTGCCGTCCTGGCCGGGCTGACCGCGGCCGAACTGCCGCGCCATGGTCTGGCCCATTTCCCGGCCGCCCTTCTGCAACGCCTCGATGGCCCGCTGCTCGTCGTTGCCGGCGGCCTGGTCCTGCCCGTCGGCCAGCGCCTGCGCGGCGCCGCGCATCGCCATGTCGGCCTGGCTCAGGCTCGGCGGCACCTTGCCGGTCAGGTCGCCGAACCGCTGCATCAACTCGCCGAGCGCGCGGCGCAGCGCCTGCTGGATGCGCCGCTCGGCCTGCCGCGCGGCGTCCGGATCGGCCGCTTCGGTCGGCGGGCGGGCGCCGCCGTCGGGCCGTGCCTGCTCGGTGGCGCGCTGCTGCGCGTGGTCCAGCAGGCCCCCCTGGCGCGCGATCATGTCCTGCAGCACGCTCATCTGCTGGCGGCCGCGCTGGCGGCGCTCGGCGTTGCGCGCGGCGTCGGCGCCCTGCCGCGTGCGCGCGTTGCGCAGGGCGTCGAGCATCTGCTCAAGCTCCGCCATGCGCTGGCGAGCGGTGTCCAGCTTGCCCTGCTCCGCCGCCTGCCTCGCCGCCTCCGCCAGCCGCTGCATCTCCCGGCTGTCCAGCCGCGTCGCGTTGGGGTCGAACCCCATCTCGTCCGGGCTGCGCCGCAACTGGTCGAGCAGCGCCTGCAAATGATGCTGGATGGCATTCTCCAGTTCGGCGAGGCGCTTTTGCAACTCGTCGCGATTGGCCTGCGACGGGTCCTGCTGCGCCCGGTCCAGCGCATCCCTGGCGGCCTGGCGCGCCGCCTCCAGCTGGCGCGCGGTCTGCTCGGTCAGGCCCTCCTCCATGTGCAGCGCGAGCTGCCACATGCGCAGCTGGGCCTGATCGACGGCGTCGGCGGACTGGTCGAATTCCAGCAGGTAGAACAGCGCGCCGAGATTGGCGTAGGCGCCGAAATCGGTGCCGAACGCCTGCGGGCTGCGCAGCAGCGCATCCAGCACCCCGAGCGCGGCGTCGCGATCCTCCGGATGCAGGCTCAGCCCGCGCCGCGCGGCAATCAGCGCGCGGGCGACCGGGTTGGTGAAATTGCGCTCCGGCAGCACGAACGCGGCGGGGCTGCTGGCGCCGGTCTGGCCGAGGGAATCGCGCGCGACCAGCCGCCCGGCCACCGCCAGCCCGGCCCAGGGATGCGCCGTCAGGTCCTGCTGGCTGACGCCGTGCGCGGCGCGGGGATCGCCCCCCGGCAGCGGGATGGCGATCGCCAGCGGCGGCGCGCCCGGCCGGTCGCGCAGGTGCAGTTCGGCCTGCAACCCGACCACGCCGTAATCGTCGCTGACCGTCCAGGGCAGCCGCAGGCGCTGGCCGTCGGACGGCGGCACCCGGCGGCTCGGTCCAGGCGGCGGTCGGCGGCCGATCGGCAACGACGGTCAGGTCCCACCCCGCCATCTCGCCGCCGCCATCGCGCACCGCCAGCCGGCCGCCGGCGGTCAATTCCAGGTCGGCCTGGAAACTCGCCGCGTCGAGCGCGCGGAACGGCGTGGCATGGCCATTCAGCGCCAGGCTCGGCGTGGTGTCGCTGCCGGTGACGCTGACCGTCAGGTGCGACCCGGCCGGCGCGGTGACCGCGCTGGTATCGCGGTGCAGGAAGATCGGCGCGAGCCGCGTGTAGGCCGGCGGCGTGATCCACGCCTGCAGCTCGGTCCCCGGGGCGGCCGGCGCGTGCGGCAGGTTGGGCGACAGCGCCTGGGCGATCCGCTGCGGCGCGTCCGGCCCGGCGATGACCAGGGCGGCGACCAGAGCCACCAGCAACCCGCCGCGCAGCGCGCGCGGATCGCGCCGCGCCAGCCCGGGCCGCGGCAGGCCGACGCGCAGGCGGCGCAGCTGGCGGATGGCGCGTTCCACGTGCGCCCGCCACAGCGGATCGGCGGCCGGATCCGGTCCGGCCGAACCATCCCCCCTCAGGCCATCGCCTGGCGAACGATCCACCCCCGAACGCGTTTGCGCCGGGCGATCGGTCAGCACCGCCAACGGGCGATGGCGCAGGCCGGAGGCGACCTCCAGCCGGCGGTCCGCGGCCGCATCATCGGGCGCCACGACATCTTTGAAGCCGCGCACCAGCAGCACCAGCACCGCCACGGCGACGGCGAGCAGCAGCACCAGGTGCAGGCTCGGCGGCAGCAGCTGCGGCAGACCCAACAGCGCGGCACCCAGGAACAGCCCGACCACCCCCAGCGGCGGCCACAGCGCCGGCCAGACCCGCTCGAACAGCAGCGCCAGGCGGGCGAGGGCCCGCTGCCTGGCAAGCCGGCGCAACAGACCGTCCGGGTCGTGCGGCGGCGGGTTCATTCCAGCGATTTTGGCAGGCGCTCCGCTGCCCACAAGGCGGCCAGCGCCTGGCGGGGGCGGATCACCGTGAACGCGCCACCGTCAACCATCACCTCGGCGGCGAGCGGGCGGGCGTTGTAGACGGAGCTCATGACCGAACCATAGGCCCCGGCATCGAGGATCGCCACGCGGGAATTGGCCGCCAGCGCCGGCAGCAAGCGGTCGCGGGCGAAGGTGTCGCCGCTCTCGCAGATCGGCCCGACCACGTCGGCGGGCGACACCGCGCCGACGGCCTCGGCGGCGGCGACCGGCACGATGCCGTGCCAGGCATCGTACATCGCCGGGCGCACCAGGTCGTTCATCGCCGCGTCCAGCACGACGAAGCGCCCGCCCTCGACCGCCTTCACCAGGATGACCGAGGCCAGCAGCACCCCGGCCGGGCCGACCAGCCAGCGGCCGGGCTCGACGGTCAGGCGCAGGTCCAGGTTGTGCAACGCCCCGGCGATGGCGCCGGCCAGCGCCGTCGGGCTCGGCGCCGGCTGGTTGCGATAGGGAATGCCGAGGCCGCCGCCGCAATCCACCGTCTCGACCGCGAACCCATCGCTGCGCAGCGTGCGGACCAGCGCGGCGATGCGCCCATAGGCGGTGCGGTACGGCGCGATCGACAGGATCTGGCTGCCGATATGCAACGCCAGGCCGATCGGGCTTATGGCGGGCAGGCTCGCGGCCCGGGCATAGAGCGCGGCGACCTGGGCGTAGGGAATGCCGAACTTGTCCTGGGCGCGCCCGGTGCTGATCTTGGCGTGGGTGAAGGCGTCCACGTCGGGGTTGACCCGCAGCACCACGCGGGCGGTGCGGCCCAGCTCGACGGCGACCGTCGAGAGCATCGCCAGCTCCTCGGCGCTTTCCACGTTGATCTGCGCGATGTCCTCGCTCAGCGCCAGGCGCAGCTCGCGCACCGACTTGCCGACGCCGGAGAAGACGATCCGCCCGGCCGGGATGCCGGCGGCACGGGCGCGCAGCAACTCGCCCTCGCTCACCACGTCGGCACCGGCGCCTTCGCGCGCGAACAGCCGCAGGATGGCCAGGTGGTCGTTCGCCTTCACCGCATAGTGCACCTGTGCGTCCAGCCTGGCGGCGGCGAGCGCGGCGGTCAGCGCGGCAAGGCGCGCGCGCATCGTGGCGGCGGAATAGACCCAGGTGGGGGTGCCGACCGCGTCGGCGATGCGGTTCAGCGGCACCTCGTCGAGCAGCAGCCCGTCCATGGCGTGCATCGACAACCAGGGCCGCGCCGCGATCAGTTCGGCGACGGAGGGGGCGGGATGATCGACAATCCGTGCGGCGGGGGCGGCCATTCGGGCGGTATCGCAATCCTGGGCGGCGCATCCCGCGCCCCGCGTCGCCATGCGGCGGGGGACATCGGGGAGGCGAGGCGGTTGCAGACGGTCGATGCACCCTAGCATCAGCACAGCGTTCGGACGAGATGCAAGGTGCCGGCCGTCATGTCGGGGCTGCATCGCCGAGCAAGCCGGGTCGTTGCATATAACCGGCCAAAGGAGTGACCCATCGGCGCCGCACCCACGTCATGCCGGCGAAGGCCGGTATCCACGTCTTGCCTTGGTGCAGCAAGCACAGTCGTGGATGCCGGCCCCCGGCCTCCGCCCTAGGGCATGCTTCGCCGGCATGACGCTGCGGCTATGCCCGAAGCGCCGATCATTCGGACGCCTGGTATAAGGCCATGCCGATGCCGATATTTGGACCGGCTGGCCCGGGATTGCCTGACGGCTCGGCCCCAGGGCTCGGCCCGGCGCTCGGTCCAGGGCTTGGCAGACCGTGAACAAACGATAATATGACCGTTAGTCCCATTGCGGATATTGGGACGAACGATGGCTCGTCGCATCGGATATCGTGGCGGGATCGTCTGGATACCAACCGAGCCGGCCCAAATGGCTCGACACCAACAGGAAACTCGTCCATGCCGTCGCCCCCCTGGCGCCTACTGCCGTACGCCGCCCTGCTCACCGGTTCGCTGGCGCTGTTCGCCGCGCCGTCGCCGGCCCGCGCGGCCGAGACCGGGCCGATCAAGATCGGCGTGATCAGTGAGCAATCCGCGATTGTCGGCCAGGCGATCCTGCAGGGCGCCCAGCTCGCGGCCGACGACATCAACGCCAAGGGCGGCGTCAACGGCCGCAAGATCGAGATCATCTCCTACGACGATCATTCCTCCGCCTCGGACGCGGTGCGCGCCTTCCAGCGCGCGGTCCAACAGGATCACGTCTCCGCGGTGGTCACCACCTTCATCAGCGAGGTCGCGCTGGCAATCGAGCCGTGGTCGGCCCGCCTGCACATGCCCACCATCACCCCGGCTGCCGCGAGCAACCTGATCACCAAGCAGGTGCACGACAAGTACGACGCAGTACAAGTACATGTTCGAGGGCTGGTTCCCCTCGCCGATCCTCGCCCAGGCGGTGTGCGACGCCTCGCACGACATCTTCGCCGCCGGGCTGCACATGAAGACCGCGGCGGTGATGAGCGAGGACGCCGACTGGACCGCGCCGCTCGATGACGGGATGCTGAAGTGCCTGCCCAAGGCCGGGCTCAACGTGGTGGACCATGTCAGGTTCAATCCCGACACCACCGACTTCACGCCGATCTTCAACGGGATCGAGGCGAAGCACCCGGATGTCATCCTCACCGGCATCGCCCATGTCGGCGTGCAGCCCACGGTGCAGTGGCACGACCAGCAGGTGCCGATCGCGCTCGGCGGCATCAGCGCCCAGGCGACCAACCTGACCTTCTGGAAGGACACCAATGGCGCGGTGAACGGCGTGGTGACGCAGACCGGAACGGTGCCGGGCCTGGCGATCACTTCGCTGACCGTGCCGGTGGCGGATGCATTCCAGAAGCGTTTCGGCCACCTTCCCGCCTTCGACCGGCTTCACCTCCTATGACTCGGTGCGGGCCATCGCCGGCGCGATCGGGCGGGCGCACTCGACCGATCCGGACAAGATGGTGGCCGAGATGGAGAAGACCGACATGGAAGGCACGCTCGGCCATGTCGCCTTCTATGGCCGCCAGGACGAGTTCACCCACGCGCTGAAATACGGCCCCGGCTTCACCACCGGCGTGTTCATGCAGTGGCAGGACGGCAAGCAGGTCTGCATCTGGCCGGCGAGCAAGTGCCCGAACAAGCTGATCTTCCCGTCCTTCGTGAAGCTGCCAGCCGCCGCGAAGTAGCCGCTCGCATCGCCGTGGCCGGTCGACCCGGTCAGCCATTTCGGGCTCAATGCGAAATGGCTGGCCGGGGAAGGCCGGCCGTGACGCGGGGGACCGGCGCCACCGCACAACCCGACAGGCGGAACATCCCGTGCTTGCCCTGCAAATCCTGATCGACGGCTTCGCCGTCAGCGCCCTGTACGGCCTCGGCGCCATCGGGTTCACGCTGATGTTCGGCGTCAGCGGGGTGCTCAATCTCGCGCATGGCGGCATCATGCTGATCGCCGCGCTGTTCGGCTGGTATGTCGCCGCCAACTACGGTGCCGGCCCCTATGGCGGCGCGGCGGTCGGCATCCTCGCCGGACTGATCGCCTCCTACGTCACCTATTTCGTCGTGGTGCGGCCGATCCAGCGTTCGAAGGCGATCCCGAAGCTGGAGGAGGAGATCTTCATCCTCACCGGCACGCTGCTCTGGGGCATCATGATCCAGGTCGGGATGGACTATCTGTTCACCAACAACCCGGTGAGCATGCGCCCGCTGATCCCCGGCGTGGTGCAGCTGCTGGGCGTGCGCACGCCGTGGAACGAGGTGATGATCGCGGCGATCTCCTGGGCCGCGATCGGACTGCTGTGGCTGCTGGTCAACCGCACGCGGATCGGCAAGCAGCTGCTCGCCGCCTCGATCAATCCGCGCGCGCTGACCCTGCTGGGTTTCGAGATGTCGCGCATCTACCTGATCGTCTGGACGATCTACGGCCTGCTGGCGGGTCTCGCCGGCGTGCTGCTGGCGTCGTTTTTCGGCGTCAGCTCCGACAATGCCGGCAACCTGACCGCCAGCGCCTTCACCATCGTCATCCTGGGCGGGCTCGGCAGCGTGCCCGGCTCGCTGATCGCCGCCTATGTGGTGGGCTATGCGGAAACGATTACCGCCTATCTCATCGCGCCGACGCTGCGGCCGATCCCGGCGCTGCTGATCCTGATCCTGGTGCTGTACATGCGGCCGCAAGGCCTGCTCGGGCGGCGATGAGGATGCGCGCGATGCAGCTGTTGCGCCGCCCCGGTCCCTGGATCGCCCTGCTGCTGGTCGTGCTGGCCGCCTCGGCGCCCGGCTGGATGGGCGCCTATTTCCTCGGGATCTTTACCACGGCGTATTATTTCGGCGTCTTCGCCATGTCGTGGGACCTGCTGTTCGGCTTCGCCGGCGAGGTGAATTTCGGCCCCACCTTCCTGATCGGCATCGGCGCCTACGGCGCCGGGCTGCTGAACAATGCCGGGTTCGCCATCCCGCTCTGCCTGGCCGGCGGGTCGATCGCCGCGGTGGTGGGCGGCGCGCTGCTGGCGCTGCCGGCGCTGCGCCTGCGCGGACCCTATTTCGGCCTGATCACGCTGGTCGCCGTGCTGCTGCTGCTGGATTGCATCGTGATCTTCGCCAACGTCACCGGCGGCGAGATCGGCATGATGGTGCCCGACGTGCTGTCGATCGATGTCTCGGTCAACTACTGGTACGCGCTCGGCTTCATGGTGATCTCCGCACTGATCCTGTTCGGCCTGTCGCGCTCCTCGCTCGGGCTGATCCTGCAGGCCACCGGCCAGGACCGGATCGAGGCGGCGGCGCTCGGCTTCAACGTGACCAAGCACAAGCTGGCCGCGTTCTGCATCAGCGCGCTGTTCTCCGGCCTCGCCGGCGGCATGCTGACCTTCTACGAGGGCGCCGCCTCGGTCGACACCGTGGTCAGCCTGGCGATCACCGTGCAGATCATCATCGCCGTGGTGTTCGGCGGGCGGCGCACCATCCTGGGCGGCATCCTGGGGTCGATCTTCCTGATCCTGTTCGACGAGCTGCTGCGCCCGCTCGGCCAGCTCAACACCTTCGTGGTCTCGGCGATCGCGCTGGCGGTGATCATCTTCTTCCCCGACGGCGTGCTGGGCTGGGTGCTGCGCCCGCGGGAGCCGCGCTGATGGCCGACCGCGCGCCGACCCAGGGCACCGCCCCGCTGCTGGAGGTCAGCGGCCTGACCAAGCGCTTCGGCGGCCTGGTGGCGGTGCGCGACATCGGCTTCAGCATCCGCCCCGGCGAGATCCTCGGCCTGATCGGTCCGAACGGCTCCGGCAAATCCACCGTGATGCGGCTGGTGATGGGCATCGAGACGCCGAACGCCGGCAGCGTGAAGCTGGCGGGGACGGAGATCGCCGGCTGGCCGACCCATCGGATCGCGCGCAGCGGCATCGGCATCGTGTTCCAGCATTCCCGCCCGCTGCGCCGGCAGACCGTGCTGGAGAACATCAAGCTCGCCCTGCTGCCGGACTCGCTGTGGCGCCTGGCCGCCGAGCCGCACGTGGAACAGCGGGCGCGCGAGATCGCCGAGCGGGTCGGCCTGGGCGAAGTGATCGGCCGCCGGCCGCCGACGCTGCCGTTCGCCGACCTGCGCCGGCTGGAGATGGCCAAGGCGCTGGCGCGCGATCCCCGGGTGGTGCTGATCGACGAGCCGTTCGCCGGCCTCACCCAGACCGAGGTCGCCGCCTTCTCCGAGCTGATCGACGGCTTCCGCCGCGACGGCCACGCCGTGCTGCTGGTCGACCACAACGTGAAAAGCGTCGCCGCGCTGGTCGATCGGGTTTTGGCGATGTACCTGGGCGAGCGCATCGCCGAGGGCACCGCCGAGGAGGTGATGCGCGACGAGACGGTGCGCCGGGTCTATCTGGGCGGCAAGATCGAGGCGCACCCGCGCAAGGAGCTGGACACGCGCGGCGGCGAAGCACTGCTGGAGGTGCGCGGGATCGACGTGCTGTACGGCAAGGCGCAGGCGCTGCAACAGGTCTCGATCCATGTGAACGCCGGCGAGTTCGTCTCCGTGGTCGGGCTGAACGGGGCCGGCAAGACGACGCTGTTCAACGCGATCTCCGGGCTGGTGGCGTTCGCCGGCGACATCCGCGTGGGCGGCGCCAGCCTGCGCGGGCAGACTCCGGCGCGGATCGCGCGCGGCGGCGTCGTGCAGTGCCCGGAGACGCGCGAGCTGTTCGCCGATCTGAGCGTGCGGGAGAACCTGGATCTCGGCGGGCAGCACCTGGCGTCGGAGGCGGCGCGGCGGACCCAGCTCGACTGGTTGTTCGATCTGTTCCCGATCCTGAACCAGCGCCAGGGGCAGAAGGCCGGCACGCTGTCGGGCGGCGAGCAGCAGATGCTGGCGATCGCCCGGGCGCTGATGATGCAGCCGAAGCTGCTGATCCTGGACGAACCCACGCTGGGCCTGGCACCGGTGATCCTGGAGCAATTGTCCAAGGCGCTGAGCCGGCTGCGCGAAACCACGCCGATCACGGTGCTGCTGGGCGAGCAGAACGTGACCTTCGCGCTGCCGCACGCCGACCGGGTGTATGTGCTGGAGCATGCGCGGATCGTCTGGGAGGGTGATCCGGGGCGGTTCGCCGAGGAGATGGGCACCGGGTACTTGTAGCCCGGCAGCGGACGTCAGCGGTTCGCTCATATGGCGTTGACTGTTGGACGGCCCCGTAGGGCGGAAAAGCGCAGCGCCTTCCGCCACCGCCGGGCGAGCCGCTCGCATCTGCCGACGTCCCCAACAACATATCCCGCCACCGTCCGACGGCGGAAGGCGCTGCGCTTTTCCGCCCTACGGGGCCGTCCAACAGTCAACGCCATATGAGCCTAGCGGTTTGTTCAGGCACGCTGCCCAGAAGCGTGTCCCGCAACGTAGACCTTGACCACGCGCCCCATTTTCGGTGCACATCGCATGACAGCACCGCTGCCGTGCCCGCAACGCATCGTGACGGCCGAATTCTATCGGACCGCTACCGGCAACGAGCCGGTGCTTGTGTGGCTGAAGACGCTGTCCCTGGCCGATCGCCAGGCAATCGGGATCGCCGTGCGCAAGGTGGAACACGCATGGCCAATCGGAATGCCGACCTGCGGCGCGTTGGGCGACGGACTGTGGGAGGTCCGGATCAATCTGGCGAACCGCATCGCGCGGATGCTGTTCTGCGCCGACGGGCCGCTGGTGGTGCTGTTGCACGGGGTCATCAAGAAGTCGCAGACCGCGCCGAACAACGAGCTGGACGCGGCAAGGATGCGGCAAGCCGACCTGCTGGCGCGCTTGCGGGCCGCCAGGGCAGCGCGGCACGCATGAACGTCCAGCCTCCCATCCACCCGATCGGTTCCAGCTTCGAGAGTTTCCTGGCCGAGGAAGGGCTGCTCGACGCGATCGACGCGGTGGCGATCAGGCAGGCCATCGCCTGGCAGGTCGCACAGGCGATGCGCGAACAGGATCTCAGCAAAACCGCGATGGCCGCGGCGATGCAAACCAGCCGTTCGCAGCTTGACCGGCTGCTCGACCCCGCCAACACCGGCGTGGCGCTGCACACGCTGTTCCGCGCCGCCGCGGCGCTGGGCAAGAAGCTGAGGGTCGCGCTGGTCGAATAGAACCGGCATCGGTGCGTTGGCCTCAACGCGCCGGCCCCAATGCGTCGAACATCAGTGCGTCGGATAGGTCCTTGGATAGATGATCTCGTTCGCCGGCCCCGGCGGGCTTGGCGGGCCCTTCTTGCCGCAGGCGGCCAGCAGCAGCGCCGTCAGCAACAGCAGCACCGCCGCCCGCATGCCAACGCCCCTCATGCCACCGCCCTCATGCCACCGCCCTCATGCCACCGCCCTCATGCCAGTGCCGCCAGCCAGCGCGCGGCCTGTGCCGCCACGTTCGCCGGCGCCGTGCCGCCGTAGCTGGTGCGCGAGGCAACCGAGGCGTCAACCGTCAGCACCGAGAACACGTCCGGCGCGATCCCCGGCTCGACCGACTGCATCTCCGCCAGCGTCAGGCCGGACAGACCGACCCCCTTCGCCTCGGCCAGCGACACCAGCCGTCCGGTCGCGTGGTGCGCGCTGCGGAACGGCAGGTGCAGCACCCGCACCAGCCAATCCGCCAGGTCGGTCGCGGTGGCGAAGCCGGAGCCGGCGAACTCGCGCATCCGCGCCGTGTCGGGCGCCATGTCGCGCACCATCCCGGCGGTCGCGGCGAGCGACAGCGCCCAGGCCTCGGCGGCGGCGAACACGCCCTCCTTGTCCTCCTGCATGTCCTTCGCGTAGGCCAGCGGCAGGCCCTTCATCACCGTCAGCAGCCCGACCAGCGCGCCGGTCACGCGGCCGGTCTTCGCCCGCACCAGCTCGGCCGCGTCCGGGTTGCGCTTCTGCGGCATGATCGAGCTGCCGGTGGTGAACGCGTCCGACAGCCGGATGAAGCGATACGGCGCGCTGCACCAGATCACGATCTCCTCGGCCAGCCGCGACAGGTGCACCGCGGAGATCGCGGCGGCGCCAAGGAACTCCAGCGCGAAATCCCGATCCGACACCGCGTCCAGCGAATTGGCGGTCGGCCGGTCGAAACCCAGTGCCAGCGCCGTCGCCGTGCGGTCCAGCGGAAACGAGGTGCCGGCCAGCGCCGCCGAGCCCAACGGACACTCGTTGCCGCGCCGCCGGCAATCGGCCAACCGGCCGCGGTCGCGTTGCAGCATCTCCACATAGGCCAGCATGTGGTGCCCGAAGGTCACCGGCTGGGCGGTCTGCAAATGCGTGAACCCGGGCATCGGGTCGGCGGCATGCTCGGCCGCGCGCGCGGCGAGCGCGCGCATCAGGTCGGTGATCTGGGCGCCGAGGCCGTCGATCGCGTCGCGCACCCACAGGCGGAAATCGGTCGCCACCTGGTCGTTGCGGCTGCGCCCGGTGTGCAGCCGCTTGCCGGGCTCGCCGATCCGCTCGGCCAGCCGCGCCTCGATGTTCATGTGGATGTCCTCCAGCGCCGCGGAGAACGGAAACGTGCCGGCCGCGATCTCGTGGGCGATCGCCTCTAGACCGAAGCGGATCGCCCGCTCATCTTCCGCGCCGATGACGCCGACCTTCGCCAGCATCGCCGCGTGCGCCAGGGAGCCCTGGATGTCCTGCCGCCACAGCTTGCGGTCGAAGCCGATCGAGGCATTGATCTCCTGCATCACCGCCGCGGGACCGGCGGCGAACCGCCCGCCCCATTGCCGGTTGGCCTCGACGTTGCGCCGCGCCTCGCCCGGGGCGTCCCCGGGGATGTCACTGGGGGTGTCCCTGGGGGTGTCCCCAGGGATGTGCCCGGGGGCGCCACCCAGGGCGGCATCGCCAGCGGCGTTGCGATGGTCCGACGTCTGGTTCACGAGAGGGGTTCCGACATGCGTTCACTGAGCCGCCGAGCTTTGCTGACGGCGGGGCTGGCGGCCGGCGGGACCCTAGCCGCCGGGCTGGTTGCGCGCAAACCGCGCGCGGCCGAACTGGCGCCGCTGTCCCGGGCGCTGAAGCTGATCGACCCGCCGGTGGCACCGGCACCGATCGTGTTTCTGGCCGCCGACGGCACGCCGCACCGGCTGGACGAGTTCCTCGGCCGCGGCATGGTCGTCAATCTGTGGGCCACCTGGTGCGCCCCTTGCGTGGCGGAAATGCCGGCGCTCGCGGCGCTGTCGCGCGCCCTGGCGCCACAGGACATCGCCGTGCTGCCGCTGTCCTCCGACCGCGGCGGGGCCAACGCCGTGCGGGCGTTCTTCGACGCCCACGCCATCACCGGCTTGCCGATCCTGCTGGACCCCAAGGGGGCGGCGGCGGACGCTTGGGGGGCGGCAGGCATCCCGGCCACCGTGATCATCGACCGCAAGGGGATGGAGCGGGCGCGGCTGGAGGGCCCCGCCAACTGGGCCTCGCCGGAGGCCGCGGCCCTGGTGCGACGGCTGGTCTTGTAGCGGCGCCGCGTGGCACGGCCCTGCCTGCCGCCCGCGCCGGTTTCCACCACCATCGAGGCAGCGGCGCATCGGGAAACCGACTGAAATAGTGTGACGGCTTGGCTGGTGGGGGGGGTGGATTTTCGGCCCCGGCCTCGTAGCCATATCAAACCATTGATTACGTAACCGGACAGGTGGTCAATCTGGGTCAAAACGGCGGACCATCTGCGCTTGGTTTCACGGTTCCACCCTCTGTCTCTGCGCCTTCGAATATTCGATTCCCATCGCCGCATTCGAACCATCGGTCCGGCGGGAGGTCGGACGCGGCCCGGCACAACGCCACAATCGAGTGGCCGCAGCGGACCGGTATCCACGGCCGAACGCTCCCGCCAACCCTCACCCACCGTCCACCACCCCTCGCCAATTGTCTCGCCCATGCCCTGCCCGACGATGGCGAGCACCGCCCCGTGGAACCTTGGTGGGACTGGTTGGGGCGGGTTCGCGACGGTGCGGCAACCTTGTTGCGTTTTCCGATCTACCCCGGGAGCGGCCGGAACATCATAAGAGCATACCCTGCCCGAATGGCTGGCGATGCTGACCAATGGCGACCAGCCCCGACAACGCCGCTCGGAGCCTGGCGGGACTGGTGCATGCGGACGAAATGCGGCTGGTGCGACGGGATGGCAACGTATCGGCTGGCTGATCGGACCGACCACCACGGACGGCACCACACGGTCACCGAGATCCTCACTCGCCTTCGCTGCCAGCAGTGCATCGCCCATCGGTCGATGTGCGGTTGGTCTGCGCGGACCCGAATGGTGCATCGAAACCGGCGAGGATGGCGATGGAGGGGGGAAGCCCTGGCTGTCCGCGCGGCTCTCAAGGCTCACCGTCGGGTCCGGCCTGGCGGAGGTGATTGGGCTATGGCGCAGCAGCGGAACGACGATCACCCGAAGACACTCTGGCGACGATCCTGAGAGTTGAAGCAATCGCCGCCGATGGCATTCAATAGCCGCGGCTCACGCGATGTGGTTCAGGGCCAGGTCAAAAACATCAAAATTGCGCAGTCGGGTCCTTTCAATCGAGCCCAGCTTCCGATTGAACAGCAGGGGAACGCATTGCTCCGAAATCCCACCATGTGACCGCAGCGGCATGGAAAGGCCGGACAGGTCGTGCCTCGACACCGAGGTGCCGATCACCGCCAACCGCTCGGAAATTACCACCAGGTCACCGATCCGGTCGCCGGGCAATTCGAAACGACGGCACGCTTCCGCCCGGTCGAGCACAAGTTCAACACCCGGAATCGTCTCGATGAAACCTCGCGCGGCAGCCGGATTGTTCACATACACGGTGGCAAACGAACCTAATGCGCCATGATGTGCAACATAGGGATCGGTGATCGGCAGCAGCACCCTGCTGCCCACCAGGCCCGGCTCGCGATCAAGCAGATCCTGGAGATAGATCACATTGGCACGACCGAGTGAATCGGTCTTGGCATTCATCCCATGGTCGGCGGTAATGCCGATCACGGCTCCAAGGTGGTCGAGTTGCCACAAATACCTGTCGAGAGTGGCATAGAACTCATTGGCGGGTTGCGTTCCCGGAGCATGCTTATGCTGCACATAGTCCGTGGTCGAAAGATACATCAAATCGGGGCGAACTGTCCTGAACAGCATGACGCCTGCCGCAAATACAAACTCCGATAGCTCCGCGCTATAGACGGAAGGCAGCGGCATGCCCACTTTTGCCAATATGTCGTCCATACCATTTATTTCGATCGTCGCTTCGTTGGCTCGCTCGGCGGAAAAGCATATGCCTTGCAATTGATGGCCGAGCAGCTCACGCAATTTGTCCTTGGCGGTGATCGCCGCAACCGTTTTTCCCGCGTCGGATACCGCGGCCAGGATGGTGGGTGCGCGCAACAGTCTTGCATCGTTCATCAGAACCTCGGATCCCGTCTCGGGATCGTAGAAATAGTTTCCACAGATTCCATGAACCGCAGGCGGAACTCCCGTGACAATGGACATGTTGTTCGGATTCGTAAACGACGGTATCACGCAATCCGCGGTCAGCACCGTGCCGATTTCCGGCAATGATTGGAAGAACGGGGCGACGCCTGCAAGCACGGCTTGATTGATGTATTCCTGTTCGCATCCATCAATGCAAACGACCACCGTCGGATGCGACGGCAGCCGATAGCGTCGTTGATTGACCTCGATTTGCCCAGCCATGGTGCGTCGCCTTCCAGCACGGTTCATTGGCCGGGATCTTCGAGTTTCGGCCACTTCATCGTGAGCTTGGCCGTCTCGCGGCATCTTTTCAACCTGCCGGCGCGCCAGCCCGCGCCATAGCGTTGCGCGACGGCCGTCGCCACCAGGTTGTCACACCGCCTGGCCGGGGAGCGGGCAGCCGGTTCGTGCACCGTCACCCTGCCTCAATCATTCGCTATCAGTCGGCGTTCGCTATCAGCCGGCGGTCGCTATCAGTCGGAAACCGACCCCGCTGTCCGCATTCCGGCTGGCCGAGCGGGCCCGCCAGCCCGGCCCCCGCCATGTCCAGGCCAGTCGCTACAGCGAGGCCGCCGATGACCCGAAACTCACCGGATGACACGCGAACCGGCGTTGCGGCGCCGCCGCGGCCGATGTCTCTTGCCGGCGTCCCGTCGCCCCGACCGGGCCGCCAGCCCCCCACCCGCAGCTGCCTCACGGCTCGGCGATCCGCCCCCCCGGCAAAGCCCGCTTCACCCCCGTCGTGCCCGGAAAACTCAGCGGCAGACCCGCCGCCACGCGCGCCGCCAGGAAGCCGAAGCACTGCGCCTCCAGCGCATCGCCGTCCCACCCCACCGCCTCCACCGGATCGACCGCCACCCCCAGCACCAAACGCAGCGCCGCCATGATCGCCGGATTGCGCCGCCCGCCGCCGCCGACCAGCCAGCGCAGCGGCGCCGCCGGCAGCCTGGTCGCCGCGACCGCGCCAGCCGTGAACGCCACCAGCGTCGCCGCCCCATCCGCCGCCGACAACGCCGCGATCCCGCTCGCCGCCAGCGCCGTGGCGAAATCCAGCCGATCCAGCGATTTCGGCGCCGGGCGGGCGAAATACCCATCGCCCAACAGCCGCCCCAGCACCGCCTGATCCACCACCCCGCCGCGCGCCAGCGCGCCCTCCACATCGAACGCCGCCCCGGTGTGCCGCGCCACCCAGTCATCCAACGGCCCGTTGCCCGGCCCGGTGTCGCACGCCAACACCCCCCCATCCGCGCCGAGCCACGTCACGTTGGCCACGCCGCCGATGTTCAGCACCGCCAACGGCCGCGGCAACGCGTCGGCCAGCGCCGCGTGGAACACCGGGGCGAGCGGCGCGCCCTCGCCGCCGGCCGCGACATCGGCCGAGCGGAAATCCCACGCCACCCGCACCCCGGTCCGCCACGCCAGCCACGCGGCATCGCCGATTTGCCAGGTCCGCCCCCGCCCGAGCCGGTCGGGGCCGGACCCACCGGGACCAGCCCCGCGCCGGGCCGGCTGGTGCAGGATGGTCTGGCCGTGAAACCCGATCAGGTCCGCCGGCCGCCCGATCGCCGCCACCGCGCGCGCATGGTACTCGGTCAGCCGCGCCGCCGCCGTCTTCACCCGCCGGTCATCCGCCGCCAGCGTCGGCGCGTGGTCCAGCAGCCGGCGCAGGTCGGCGCGCAGCCGGTCGTCGTATGGCAGCGTCAGCCGCGGCCCCAGCGCGCCGATCCGCACGCCGTCGGTCTCCAGCCAGGCCGCGTCCACCCCGTCCAACGAGGTGCCGCTCATCAGCCCGATCACCCGCAGCATTTTCCCCCCGCCCCCGTCTGTGCTAGCCCACGCACCCTGCCGATCCGGACCCGCCCGCATGCCGCTCAGCCCGTTCCTGCACGAAGCCACCGAGCGCGGCTTCGTCTTCCAGTGCACCGACACCGAGGCGCTCGACGCCGCGCTGCGCGGGGGAATTGTCTCCGCCTATATCGGCTTCGACTGCACCGCGGACAGCCTGCACGTCGGCTCGCTGGTGCAGATCATGATCCTGCGCCTGCTGCAAAAGCACGGCCACCGCCCGGTCGTGCTGATGGGCGGCGGCACCACGCGCATCGGCGACCCGTCCGGCAAGGACGAATCCCGCCAGTTGCTGACCGACGCGCAGATCGCCGCCAACATGGCCGGCATCAAGCGCTGCTTCACCCCCTTCGTCCGCTTCGCCAGCGGCTCGATCGGCGATGCGCCGACCGACGCGATCATGCCGAACAACGGCGACTGGCTGAACGCGCTCGGCTACATCCCGCTGCTGCGCGAGGTCGGCACCCACTTCACCATCAACCGCATGCTGACCTTCGATTCGGTGAAGCTGCGGCTGGAGCGCGAGCACCCGCTGACCTTCCTCGAATTCAACTACATGATCCTGCAAAGCTACGATTTCCGCGAGCTCAACCGCCGCTACGGCGTCACCCTGCAGATGGGCGGCTCCGACCAGTGGGGCAACATCGTCTCGGGCGTGGAACTGACCCGCCGCACCGACGCCAGGCAGGTGTTCGGCCTGACCACGCCGCTGATCGCCACCGCCTCGGGCGCCAAGATGGGCAAGACCGCGCAGGGCGCCGTCTGGCTCACCGCCGACCGGCTGTCGGCCTACGATTACTGGCAGTTCTGGCGCAACACCGAGGACGCCGACGTCGGCCGCTTCCTGCGCCTGTTCACCGACGTTCCGCTGCCCGAGATCGCGCGGCTGGAAGCGCTCGGCGGCGCCGAGATCAACGAGGCCAAGAAGATCCTGGCGACCGAGGCCACCGCGCTGCTGCACGGCGCGCCCGCCGCGGCCCAGGCCGCCGAAACCGCCCGCCGCGCCTTCGAGGCCGGCGAGGCGGCCGACACGCTGCCCAGCATCGAAGTGCCGCGCCAGGAGCTGCAAGCCGGCATCCCGGCCTTCCGCCTGTTCACCCTGGCCGACCTCGCCAAAAGCAACGGCGAGGCCCGCCGGCTGATCCGCGGCGGCGGCGCGCGGGTGAACGACGACGCGGTGACCGACGAGGCGCTGGTGATCTCGCTCGCCGACCTGCGCGACGGCGCGATCAAGCTGTCCGCCGGCCGCAAGCAGCACCGCCTGGTGCGTCCCGGCTGATCCACGGCAGGCATCACGCAGCAAACATGATGCAGCCACCATGCCGCAACGATCATGCCGCCGCCACCATGACCCCGCCAATACCAGCCGACGGAAGGATCGACCCATCGACGCCGCCCACCACGTCATGGCCGGCGCAGGCCGGCCATCCACGACTTGCCTTCGTGCAGCAAGCCCCGCCCTCGTGCAGCAAGCCCTGCCTTGGTGCAGCAAGCAAAGTCGTGTCCACCAGGCTGGCCCCCGTCCTCGGCCCCGCCTGCGGCCCGACCCGAAGCCCCGGCATGGCGCGAACGCGGCGCCGATGGGTCAATCCTTCCGTCCGCCGGCATAACGTGACGAACCAAGAACAACCGCGATGACCGGGCGCTTCCTCGCCACCTACCACGTCCGCGCGGCCCCCGAAACAATCGCCGCGCGCGCCCAGGCGATCGCCGTCGAGCAGAGCGTCGAAATGCCGCTCGACGCCATCGACGCCCCCGAGATCCTGCGCGACATCGTGGGCCAGGTCGCCGACATCGCCGACCTCGGCGGCGGGACGTTCGCCGTGCAGATCGCCCTGGCCACCGCCACGATCGGCCGCGACGCGGCGCAGTTGCTCAACATGCTGTTCGGCAACACCTCGCTGCACGACGACGTAACACTCGCCGACGTCGAGATCCCCCCCGACCTCGCCGCCACCTTCGCCGGCCCGCGCCACGGCATCGCCGGGCTACGCCGGCGCGTCGCGGCGAACGGGCGCGCGCTGACCTGCTCGGCGCTGAAGCCGCAGGGCCTGTCGCCCGCGCAACTGGCGGCGCTGGCGGCGCGCTTCGCCGACGGCGGGGTGGACTTCATCAAGGACGACCACGGCCTGGCCGACCAGGCCTACTCGCCGTTCGCCGCCCGGGTGCGCGCCTGCGCCACCGCGCTGCGCGGCCGCACCACGCGTTACGTGCCCAGCCTGTCCGGCAGCCTCGACGCGATGCGCGCCCAGCTCCTGCTGGCGCGCCAGGAGGGCCTGGACACGGCGCTGATCGCCCCGCTGCTGGCCGGGCCCAGCACGCTGCAGGCGCTGGTCGCCGAGTTCCCCGATATCGCCTTCCTGGCCCATCCCAGCTTCGCCGGCGCCGCCCGCATCGCCCCGGATCTGCTGATCGGCAAGCTGTTCCGCCTGTTCGGCGCCGACGCGGTGATCTTCCCGACGCATGGCGGGCGCTTCGGCTACACGCCGGAGACCTGCCGGCGCCTGGCCGAGGCCGCGCGCGCCCCGCTGCACGACCTGCGCCCGGCGCTGCCGGTGCCCGCCGGCGGCATGGCGCTGTCGCGCGTCACCGAGCTGCTTGACTTCTACGGTCCGGACACGATGCTCCTGATCGGCGGCAGCCTGCTCGCGGCGCGCGAGCGGCTGACCGCGGAGACCGCCGCCTTCACCACCAGGGTCGCGGCGCACCGCTATCGGTAGGGGGAACATTGGACATCGAGCCATCGCCCAGCCTGCGCGCCTTCCACCCCGACTACCGCTGGGACGACGTCGCCTGCCTGCCCTACAAGGACGACGGCGCCGCGCCGTTCAAGGCGATCTCCCGCCAGGTGCTGTTCCACGAGGCCGCGCTCGGCTGCGAACTGCGCTACTTCGAAATGGACGCCGGCGGCCACTCGACGCTGGAGCGGCACGCGCACATGCACGCGGTGATGATCCTGCGCGGCCACGGAAATTGCCTGCTGGGCGACGCGGTGCGCGCAGTGCAGCCGTTCGACCTGGTCACGATTCCCGGCTGGACCTGGCACCAGTTCCGCGCCGCGCGCGACGCGCCGATGGGCTTCCTGTGCATGGTCAACCAGGTGCGCGACAAGCCACAGCTACCGACCGCGGAACAACGCGCGGCACTTGCGGCCGATCCGGCGATCGCCGCCTTTCTGGAGGGAAGGGACTGAATTCTATGTCGCTTGGTCGGCCGAGGATGCAGCCCGGCTGGGCTATGACGGGACCGTGGGCGAGGATGCCTGCCGCGGAATCTGCATCCCCACAAGCGCGGGCCGTATCACGCTGAGATGACGCGCGCGAGCGGCGCGCGATACTTGGAGGCGCGGTTCGCGACCAATAGCGAGCTTGCTAGGTGACACCACACGTGATGAACTCGTCACTAACCAAGCGATAGAGGATACCGCATGCCGCAGGAAAGCCTCGTGTTGCAGAATCTTTCCGAGCGACACCCCGGTTTGACGCCCGAGGTTGCAAGCTTTTATTGCCAAGCGGCTGCGGTGTGCCTCAGCAGGCATCACTCCCCACCCTCGGAGGTGGCTATCAGTTGGGGAGAAACCGAATCGGTCCGGGCCGTTGATTGGGCTGTTCCCGATCCACGCACAATTCGCGCCTGGGCCAATGATATCGATGCGACGGAAATGGGCGCGTATGGCGTCTCATTGGCTGTCGTAGAGGCGGAGAAGGGGTTGGTTGCCATCGCACGGGCACAAACGCTGACCGGGGCTGACTATTATGTTGGCCCAGCGGGTTGGGACGGTGGCGATCTGGAAGACAGTTTTCGGCTGGAAGTGTCGGGAACCGACCTGGGGAGCACCGCCACCATCACCCAGCGCCTGAAGGGCAAGGTCAACCAGGCGGCAAGAGGCCACAGCGACCTGCCGGCCATTGCCGCGGTTGTCGGGTTCAAGGAACGGATCGTGGCCGTCGCCGACGTGACATGAGTTGGGCCAACCTACATCGGCAGAGCGAGACCAGCGCCTCTGAGGCTTCTGAGTTCGCGCGGAACGGCGCGCCGGACCAGGCCGTCCCACGGTATCGCGAGGCGGCAGAACTGGAAGAACGCGCCCTTCAGCAGATTGACCCATCGAAACAGAGAACGCTGGGCATCGTTGGTGTGAGTACCGGTGTCTCTCTGGTTCAAGGCCGGAGAGTACGAGCGGGCAGAGCAACTCGCCCTCCGTCTGCTCAATGGCTCAATGCCGGCATTCGCGGCCGAGCATCTGCGGACCTTGCTGCAGACGATCTGGACCGAAGGCAGCAAGCGAACAGCCCGTGTTCCGTTCCTGCCCGGCCAGGTTGTGGTCTCCGTCAAGGGCGGCGACATCGTTGTTGGCGGAGCACCATTGGACCTCATTGTCGATAAGGTGCAGACCCTACAGGCGATCTTCTACCGCACAGTTGAGTTCATCCGCGGCATGCCGCACCGGCTGAAGGGCGGGCCGGTTCTGGAAGTACAAAGAGCTTGCCGACCGTGGCTGTTTCAGGAAGCACCGGGAAGCTACCAATTCTCGATTGCGATTCAGGCGCCGCCGCAGCCGGACTTTTTTCGCGATGATGTGGAGCCGCAGCAGATTGTGTCGCATTTTCTCGACATCGTCAGGGCGACCGCCGAAGGCGACGACGCGCTCTCGGACAAAGTCCCGGACAAGCAGTACCGCTCTACATTCCTGAAGCTCGCCCGCAATCTAGCGCCTACGGGAAAGACATTCAGCCAGTTAGAGATCAAGGCAGCGGGAGAGGCCAAAGGCGTTCTTCTGGTCCCGGAGACCCGGGCGGAAATCAACCGTATCTTGCGAGGCCCGGTTGGGCCTACCCCAACCCCGTCGCCAGCAGAGACGACGATCTCCGGGGTCCTGCGGGCACTCCATCTGGATCGGGATTGGCTCGAAGTCGCATCCGATGGGCAGCTGGTCCGCGTGACGGGGCTCAAGGATGCGGTGGATGACGTCATTGGACCAATGGTAAACCGTTCGGTTATCGTTCGGGTTGTTCAGTCTGGGAAGCGCAACCGGTTTGTTGACATCGAGATGGACGAGTAAATTGAGGGCCCCGCCCCGGTCCGCCAGAGCGGGCCGACGCGGAAGCCAAGGGGAGATAGCCATGAGGGTGAACGCGGCGGCGCTGCGCGAACAGGGCAAGCCCTAACTCTGCATGGTCAACCAGGTGCGCGACAAGCCACAGCTACCGACCGCGGAACAACGCGCGGCACTCGCGGCCGATCCGGCGATCGCCGCCTTTCTGGAGGGAACCCCATGACCGACCCGATGCGCGGCAACAACGGCCCGCGCTACCGCCATCGCGCCGAGGACGGCGCGCCGTACGACACCATCACGCTCGACAAGCTGACGCCGATCATCGGCGCCGAGATCGGCGGCGTCGATCTGTCGCAAGCCGCTCGGCAACCGCACGCTGGACGAAATCCATCGCGCGCTGGCGGAGAATTCTGTCATTTTCTTCCGCGACCAGCACCTGACGGAACAACAGCACCTGGATTTCGGCCGCAAATTCGGCGAGCTGCACATCCATCCCGCCGCGCCCTCCGCCCCCGGCCACAAGGAGCTGATGATCATCCGCGCCGACAAGGACAGCCCGCGCGCCAACGGCGAAGGCTGGCACAGCGACGTTTCCTGCGACCCGATCCCGCCGATGGGCAGCATCCTGTACATCCGCCAATGCCCGCCGCGCGGCGGCGACACGCTGTTCGCCAGCATGTACGCGGCGTACGAGGCGCTGTCCGACCGCATGAAGGCGTATCTCGAAGGCCTGACCGCGATCCATGACGGCGAGGAAAACTACCGCGGCACCTACGCCTATGCCGGCGTGCAAGACAAGCCGACCTATCCGAAGGCGGAACATCCGGTGATCCGCACGCATCCCGTCACCGGCAAGCAGGCGCTGTATGTCAATCGCGGCTTCACCCGGCGCATCGTCGGCGTGCCGCGCGACGAGAGCACGGCAATCCTGAACTATCTGTGGACGCATTCCGAGAATCCGCTGTTCCAGTGCCGGTTCCGCTGGCAGGCGAACTCGATCGCGTTCTGGGACAATCGCTGCGTGCAGCATCGCGCGATGTGGGACTACTGGCCGCACACCCGCTCCGGCCACCGCGTGACGGTGCTGGGCGAGCGCCCGGTGTGACGCGGCGCATTGCCTGATCGGATAGGGTCCGCAACAGTTCGCGTCGCCGACAATTCCGCCGTCGGCAACCCACAGGGGCAGCGGCGCATGGGCGATACGGCATCTTGTCCCGCCAACACGCGGGCGATCGCGCTGACCGCGATCGGCGATACGCGGTGAACGCCGCGCCCCCGCCGGCGTCCGCATGAGCGGGGCCAACGCGCCGCCGCCGCTGCTCGGCCGCGCGGTGCGCCACGAATGGCCGCTGGACTGGAGCTGGCTCACCGTCAATCACGGCTCCTTCGGCGCCACGCCGCGCGTCGTGCTGGCCGCGCAACAGGATTGGCGGCGCCAGCTTGAGGCGCAGCCGACGCGCTTCATGCACGCGGTGCTGCCGGCAGGACTGGCCGCGGCGGCGGCGCGGCTCGGCGCCTTCCTCGGCGCCGACGGCAAGGACATCGGCTTCCTCGACAACGCCACCACCGGCTGCAACACCGTGCTGCGATCGTTGCACCTGGCGCCGGGCGACGAGGTGCTGGTGCTCAGCCACGGCTACGGCGCGGTGCGCAACGCGGTGCGGTTCGTCACCGAGCGGGCCGGCGCGCGGATGACCGAGGCGGCGATCCCGTTTCCCCGCCCCGACGCCGCGTCGATCGTCGCCGCCGTCGCCGCGGCGCTGACCCCGCGCACGCGCCTCGCGGTGATCGACCACATCACCTCGGCCAGCGCGTTGGTGCTGCCGCTCGCGGACATCATCGCGGCGTGCCGCGCGGCGGCGGTGCCGGTGCTGGTTGACGGCGCGCACGGGCCGGGCCAGGTGACGCTCGACCTCGGCTCGCTCGGCGCCGACTGGTATGTCGGCAACTGCCACAAATGGCTGTGCGCGCCGAAGGGCAGCGCGTTCCTGTGGGCCGCGCCGCAGCGCCAGGCGGCGCTGCATCCGCTGACCATCTCGCACGGCTTCGGCCAGGGTTTCCGCGCCGAGTTCGACTGGACCGGGACGCGGGATGCCAGCGCCTGGCTGGCGATTCCGACGGCGTTGGATTTTCACCACCGGCTTGGCGATGCCGCGCTGCGGGCGCGCAACGTTGCGCTGGCGGGGGAGGCGGCGCGACTGATCGCCGATCGCCTGGGCACCGAGGTCGGAACGACCGGCGCCCTGGCCGGCGCGATGGGCGTGGTGCGCCTGCCCACGCCGGCACCGCCGACCGCGGATTGGGCGCAGCGCCTGCGGCAACGCCTGCTGGCGGCGCGCACCGACGCGCCGCTGCACGCGCTGGACGGCGCGCTCTGGCTGCGCATCTCGGCGCACGCCTACAACGAGCGGGCGGATTATGCGGTCCTGGCGGAGACGGTGGCGGCCCTGCTCTGATACCGGGCGCCGCATTGACGCTTCTTCCATCATTTCGCGTGCTTGATGTCGCGCGCGGTTGCCCGGGAAAGCCAGCCTGGGGCCGCGCGCCAGCCCAGGACGGATAGCAACGGCCGGCGCCAGCCGGTCGGTCAGCAGGCAGGGGGTCTTGATGATATGATATCAGGCATCCGAAGGATTGACCCATCGGCGGCGCCCCCTCGTCATGCCGGCGAAGGCCGGCATGACGAGGGGGCTACGCCCGGAGAGTTGATCATTCGGACGCCTGGTATGAGACAGGATCGGCGGCTCTCCCGCCGCTTTCCACCATGGTCGGATCGAACCCGCCGGTGACGGCGGCGCCCGGCGACCGCGCCGAAGGCCCACTGCCCGCGCGCGCCGCTCAACAATCGGGTCCGGAGCCGGGATGGCGCGAGGCCCTGCCGCGCCTGCATGGGGTCAGGCTGAGCCAGTCGCCGGCGCGCGGCGCCGCACGCGCCCGGCAGCTGCTGGCGCTGCTGGCCGTCCTGGTCATGACCGCCCAGCCCATGCCGGCCGCGGCGGAGGGATGTCCGCCACGTCCGCCCTGTCACGGCTGCGGCTGCGCGGGCGGCCCGGGCTATCGCGGGCCCGACGGCAAATGCGTCGGGTTTCGCGAGCTGGCCCACAAGTGTGGCAACCCGCCGACCGAGCGCTGCACGTTCGAGAACGCACCCGGCACCGGCGCCAACGCGGAGTGCGCCATGCGACGGCCAGGTCACCAATAGCGCGTCGCGCAGCTACGCCGCCAGGTCCAGCAGCGGGAAACCGTCGGCCTCGGCGGCCCGCAGCATCGCAGTCGCCGCCATCGTCAGGCCCGGGCGGCCGCGGCCACCGCCTGCGCGCCGACCGCCACCCGGACATCGACCTCCAGCGCGATGAAGTCGTTGGCCCGGCCGATGAAGCCGCCCGACACCGGCACCGCCTGCTCCGGCGTGCGCGCCACCGACACGCGGATCAGGTTGCGCCCGGCGATCAGCCCGTTGGTGGGATCGAACTCCACCCAGCCGGCGCCCGGCAGGTAGATCGCGCACCACGCATGCGTCGCACCGCCCCCCACCACCGGGGCGGCGCTGCCAACCAGCGCGGCGTCATAGACGTAGCCGCTGATGAAGCGCGCGGCGAAGCCCAGCGCGCGCGCCGCCTCCATCATCAGCAGCGCGAAATCGCGACAGGCGCCGCGCCGGCTGGCCAGCGTGACCAGCGGCGGGTTGGTGCCCTCGGCCTCGCGCCATTCGTAGGTGAAGTCCGCCTTGATCGCCTCGGTCATCGCCGTCAGCAGCGGCAGCGTCCGCGTCGGCCCCGAGCGTGCCAGGAAGCGGCGCGCCCAGGCATCCAACCGGCGCTGCGGGTCCGCCATGTGGCGCTCGATCAGCCGCGCGAGGTCCGGCATCTCCTCGACCGCGTAGCTGAACGGGTAGGTCTCGGCGAACGGATCGAGCGGCGGGTCGGACTGCGGCGCGAAATGCGCCAGTTCCAGCGTGGAGACGATGCGCAGCGTGTCGGTCTGCGCCCCGGCGAAATCGACGAAGCAGACCGAGTTGCCGAACACGTCGTGCGCCCAGCGCAGTTGCGCGGCCGGCGGGGTCAGGCCGAGGGTGGCGTCGTTCAGCCGCAGGTCATGGCTGTCGTGCGGGCGCAGCATCAACCGGTGTTCGGTCAGTTGCACCGGGGCGGCGTAGCGATAGACGGTGGTGTGCTCGACCCGGACCAGCTGCATCACGGCGCTCGGGCGGGGCGAGGCAAGTTGGGGGTCAGGCGGCACAGGGCGGCGCCGGCGCGGCCGCGCAGCTTGCCGAGCCGGCCGATCCCGGCCAGCCGGCGGTCCAGGAAGGCCAGCGTCGCGGCGTCGCTCTCGCCCGCGTCAGCCGCCCCGGGTTTGTCCCATCCCTGGTCGCCCCCCCGATCCCCGGCAGCGTCGCGCAGCCAGAACAGCAGGGTCGCGCCGTAGACCGCGGCCAGGATGGCGCGCTTGGTGTACCAGGAGAAATCCGCGCTGCGGTCGCCGGCGGCGTGCCAGATCGCATCCACCGTGCGCGCCGCGCAGCCGGCCGCCTGGCGCGCGTGCATCGGCAGCGCCAACACCGCGACCGCGCGGCGCACCGCCTCCTTGTGCGGGCGCGCCTGCGCCAGCCGCAGCGCGATCATCGCGCGCACCCGCGCGGTCAGGCCCTTGCCCGCCAGGTCGAGCGCGGCGGCCGCCTCGGTCATCCGCCGGTCGGCCAGGTCGCAGTACGCCTCCACCATCTCGACCGCGCCGCCGGGGAACAGCAGCTCGGCCTCGTCGGCCGGGGCGCCGCGTTCGGCCAGCCCCATCGCCAGCGCCCGGCGCGACCAGCCGTCGAACGGCACATGCGCCAGCATCGCCTCGATCGCGGCGTCGCGCTCCGCCCCGCGCTCGGGCGGCGCCATCATGCCCGCGTCCCGTCGCGCCCGGCGGCCCCGGGTTCGGCGGCCCCAGGTTCGGTGGTTTCGGGTTCGGTGGTTTCGGGTTCGGTCGTTCTCGGCCTCGCGCGCGCTGGCTTGCTGTCGGGCGGCGGCGGCAACCGCGGCGGCGAGCTCCTCGTTGAAGCCGAACAAGGTGAAATCGCGCACCCGCATCGGGTAGAGAATCCCGTCCAGGTGGTCGTATTCGTGCTGGATCACGTCGGCATGGAAGCCGGTGACCTCGCGCTCGGTCACCACCCCGTCGCAGTCCACGCCGCGGTAGCGGATGTGCGGCGCGCGCGGCACCGCGGCCCGCAGCCCGGGGATCGACAGGCAGCCCTCCCAGCACAGCACAAGCTGCTCGCTCAGCAGCTCGACCTCGGGGTTGATCAGCACGCTGGCGCCGACCGGCAGGTCGCGCGGGTCCTCGCCCCCCCGCCCCTCGGGGATGCGGAACACGAACAGCCGCAGCGGCACGTGCACCTGCGGCGCCGCCAGCCCGACGCCGGGCGCGTCGAGCATGGTCTCGATCATGTCGGCGACCAGGCGGCGGATCTCCGGCGCGCCGGGATCGGCCACCGGCGCGCAGCGCTGCAGCAGGACGGGGTGGCCCATGCGGGCGATCTTCAGGAGGGCCATCGTGGTTCCGAGTCTGGGCTTGTTGCAAAACCGGCTTGCGCCGGGACGGGCCGGGTCTGAAGTGGGGTGCCAAAGCCGCATTGGCGAGGGCGGAAACGCGTGTTATAGGGCACGCCCCCCGCACCGGCCACCGGACGCGGGGTTGTCTCGTGCGTCCCCGATCGGCGGGGGCGCCAAGTCTGAAAGGAGCAGGCGGCCAAGTGCAAGTTCTCGTGCGCGACAACAATGTCGACCAGGCGCTGAAGGCGCTCAAGAAGAAGATGCAGCGGGAGGGGATCTTCCGCGAGATGAAGCTGCGCCGGCACTACGAAAAGCCGTCCGAGCGCCGCGCCCGCGAGGCCGCGGAGGCGGTTCGCCGCGCCCGCAAGATGGAGCGCAAGCGGATCGAGCGCGAGGGATTCTGATCCCAGGGGACTAGACCAAAGCGCGGCGCCGACGCCGCACCGGCTGCCAGACCGCGGCATGACCCCGAGCCCCGGGATCACCCATCGGCCGCGGTGCGCATATTCGCCGTTTGACGAATTACCCGGGTGAGCGGGCCGCGACGGCGGCCAGCCGCCGCGTCGCTGATCCGGATCGCGCGAGGCACGGTCGCGATGCTGCGGGATGCGGCGGCGGCGCGCGATCTTCGGCCAGCGAGATTCACCACGGAGGCACAGAGGCACAGAGCAGGCAGTCGATGCGCTTCGCGCGTAGCGCGCGGTCATTTCCTTTCGCTCATATGGCGTTGACTGTTGGACGGCCCGTAGGGCGGAAAAGCGCAGCGCCTTCCGCCACCGCCGGGCGAGCCGCTCGCATCTGCCGACGTCCCCAACAACATATCCCGCCACCATCCGATGGCGGAAGGCGCTGCGCTTTTCCGCCCTACGGGCCGTCCAACAGTCAACGCCATATGAGCCTTTCCCTTCTCCGTGCCTCCGTGCCTCCGTGGTGAACCTTGCTGTCTTGCGGATCGCCCGAGGCCCGAGGCTGGAAATGAACCGTCGGCTGGTGCCGCCCGCTGATTCGGGCCTGGGCGGCGATTGGCCTCATCGCAAGGGTCGTTCCCCAGTGTTTGTCCCAGACCAAACGCGCCAACAGGCGGTGTTCGACCGCCTCCGCCAAGGCATCATGGACCAAAGCGCGGCGCCGACGCCGCGCCGGCTGCCAGACCGCGGCATGGCCCCGAGCCCCGGGATCACTCATTGGCCGCGGTGCGCATATTCGCCGTTTGACGAATTGCCCGGGTGACCGGGTCGCGATGGCGGCCAGCCGCCGCGTCGCTGATCCGGATCGCGCGAGGCACGGTCGCGATGTTGCGGGATGCGGCGGCGCTCGATCTTCGGCCAGCAAGATTCACCACGGAGGCACGGAGGCACAGAGGCACAGAGGCACGGAGGCACAGAGCAGGCAGTCGATGCGCTTCGCGCGTAGCGCGCGGTCATTTCCTTTCGCTCATATGGCGTTGACTGTTGGACGGCCCGTAGGGCGGAAAAGCGCAGCGCCTTCCGCCACCGCCGGGCGAGCCGCTCGCATCTGCCGACGTCCCCAACAACATATCCCACCACCATCCGATGGCGGAAGGCGCTGCGCTTTTCCGCCCTACGGGGCCGTCCAACAGTCAACGCCATATGAGCCTTTCCCTTCTCCGTGCCTCCGTGGTGAACCTTGCTGTCTTGCGGATCGCCCGAGGCCCGAGGCTGGAAATGAACCGTCGGCTGGTGCCGCCCGCTGATTTCGGGCCTGGGCGGCGATTGGCTTGATCGCAAGGGTCGTTCCGCAGTGTTTGTCCCATACCAAACGCGCCAACAGGCGGTGTTCGACCGCCTCCGCCAAGGCATCATGGACCAAAGCGCGGCGCCGACGCCGCGCCGGCTGCCAGACCGCGGCATGGCCCCGAGCCCCGGGATCACCCATTGGCCGCGGTGCGCATATTCGCCGTTTGACGAATCGCCCGGGTGACCGGGCCGCCTACGGCGGCCAGCCACCGCGTCGCTGATCTGGATCGCGCGAGGCACGGTCGCGATATTGCGGGATGCGGCGGCGGCGCGCGATCTTCGGCCAGCGAGATTCGCCACGGAGGCACGGAGGCACAGAGCAGGCAGTCGATGCGCTTCGCGCGTAGCGCGGTCATTTCCCTTCCCCGTGCCTCCATGCCTCCGTGCCTCCGTGGTAAATCTTGCTGGGTTGCGGACCGTCCGCGGCCCGCCACCCGAAATGAACCGTTGGCTTGTGCCGCCCGCTGAATTCGGGCCTAGGCTGCGATTGGCCTGATCAGTAAAGTTGATCTTCCGTGTTTGCCCCAGACCAAAATCGGCAACAGGTGGTGTTCGACCGCCTCCGCCAAGGCATCCTGGCCGGCACCCTGCCCGCCGGCACGCGGCTGCTGCCGACCCGCGTCATGGCCGACGAGATCGGCGTCGCCCGCCAGACCGTGGTGCTCGCCTATGAGCGCCTGGCGGCCGAGGGCTATGTCCGCGCCCGTACCGGCAGCGGCACCTTTGTCGCGCCGGACCTGCCGGACGCCGCGCCCACCCCCGCCGAAGTGCCGCGCGTCGCCGCCAGCGACCTGTCCGCCCGCGGCGCGCGGCTGGCGGCCATTCCCGCCAACGCGACCATTAGCGAGGCGCTGGTCGGCGCCCTGCTCGCCGGCGGCGTCCCGGCGCACGACATGTTCCCCGCCCAGGCCTGGCTGCGCTGCACCGCACGGGTGCTGCGCCGGATGCCGCCCGAGCTGGCCGGCTACCCGCCGCCGCAGGGGCTGGCGGAACTGCGCCAGCAGATCGCCGCGCATCTGGCCGCGACGCGCGGGCTGCTGGCGGACCCCGCCTGCATCGTGGTGACCGGCGGCACGCAGCAGGCGCTGCGCCTGGCCGCCGACCTGCTGCTGGACCCGGGCGACCCGGTCTGGGTCGAGGACCCCGGCTACATCGCCGGCCGCGGCGCGCTGATCGCCGCCGGCGCGGTCCCGGTCGCGGTGCCGAGCGACAACGAGGGCCTGGACGTCGCCGCCGGGGTGCGCCTGGCACCCGCGGCACGGCTGGCGCTGGTCGCCCCCTCGCACTCCACGCCGCTGGGCGGCGCGCTGCCGATCGGCCGGCGGCTGGCACTGCTCGACTGGGCGGCGCGCGCCAATGCCTGGGTGCTGGAGGACGACTGCGACTCCGAATTCCGCTGGGAGGGCCGGCCGTTGCCGCCGCTGGCGACGCTGGATCGCACCGGGCGGGTGATCTATTGCGGCACCTTCAGCAAGACGCTCGCCCCGGCGATCCGGCTGGGATTCGCCGTGGTGCCGGCGCCGCTGGTCCCGGCCTTCGTGCGCGCCCGCACCCTGGCCGATCGCGGCAGTTCGGCGCTAAGCCAGGCGGTGCTGACCGAGTTCATGCGCCAGGGCCTGCTGGCGCCGCATATCAGGCGCGCGCGCACCGAGTATGCCAGCCGCCGCGCGGCACTGCTGGCGGCGTTGCGTCGCCACGCCCCCGCCATCACGCCGATCGCCGCGCCCGGCGGGCTGCACATGGTGGCGCGCCTGCCCGATGGCGCCGACGAGGCGGCCTCGGTGCGCGCCTGCCGGGCCCGCGACCTGGCGGTGGCGCCGCTGCGCGCCTATTTCGCCGGACCGCCGCGCATGGCCGGCCTGGTCATCGGCTTCGCCAGCACGCCTGCGGCGCTCGCCGCCGACCTGGCCCGCCGCCTGGCCGGGGCGATCCGAACGTGAGCGCGGACGTGACCGCCGACGCGTGGGGGGACGCCGCGGCGGACCAGGCCGTGGAGGCCCCCCTGTTCGAAGCGGTGATCGTGCCGCATCGCAGCCTGTCCGCGCGCGGGCTGCGCCGGCTGATCGCGCTGATCGGCGCCCTGGGCACCCTGACCGCCTTGCGGTTCTGGCTGATCGGCGCCTGGCCGGTGGTGTGGTTCAGCGTGGTGGAGGTCGGCCTCGCGGTGGCGCTGCTGCGGCTCAACGCCAGCCGCGCGCGGTCGAGCGAGATGGTCCTGCTGACCGACCGGGCGCTGCGCGTGGTGCGCACCACCGCCGGCGGGCGGCGCGCGGAACGCACGCTATCACCGAGCTGGCTGAACGTGGCGCTGGAGGAAGCTCCGGGCCGCGCCCCGCGCCTGGTCCTGGTGGCGCGCGGCGTGCGCGAGGAGATCGGCACGGCCCTGGGGGAGGCAGAGCGGCGCGACCTGGCGCGGGCCCTGAGTGCGGCGCTGCACCAGGCCCGCAACCCTAGGTTTTACAACCCTCAGTTGCACGAGGCAAAACAATCCGGCATTGCACCGAATGTTTGACGCTCGAGTCACGCCGACCCGTCAGGCTTCGCTGGGTCCCATGGACTTGATCAGGTCGAACACCCGTTTACGGATCGCCGGATCGGTGATCCGATAATAGGCGCGCACCAGTTCCAGCGTCTCGCGCCGGTTCAAGGTGTCGTCGGCGAAGCCTTCCGGCTGGTCGGCGAAGCTGGCCGGCCGGCGGCCCGTCTGGCCGCCGAACGAGGCGGTCAGGCTGTCCGGCATATCGTCGAAGAAGAAGCTGATCGGCACATCCAGCACGCGCGACAGGTCGAACAGCCGCGAGGCGCCGACACGATTGACGCCACGTTCGTATTTCTGGACCTGCTGGAAGGTCAGCCCCAGCGCCTCGCCGAGACGCTCCTGCGACATGCCGAGCAACGTACGGCGCAGGCGAATGCGCGCGCCGACATGCACGTCGATTGGGCTGGGCCGGACTTCCCGATCCGCTCCCACCGCCTGTTCGGCGCGAGCCATGGCTCGAACTCCCTCTACGCGTTCGGCACGGGATAGGCTCCCAGCTGCCGGCTTCAAGTCATCAGCATAATCTTAGATTGGCTCACGATAAATTCACTTTAAGGCTGCAACCGAGGATAGTCAATATATTAACCAAAAATTTGGCCAAACGTATCAAATTGAGAGACGCCGGCTCATTCCGCCGGATTCTCCGGCCGGCGCGGCCCTAAGGCCGCGCCGCGGTCGGCGACCAGCCCAAGGCCCAGCGCGACAGCACCCAGCAAACCCGGGATCCACAGCCCCAAACGTGCGAACAGAGATGGCGGCAATGCGGCAGGTAAGTCAACGACCACGACACCGGTCCGGTTCATCCCCAGCCGCGCCAGTTCGTGGCCGCGCGGGTCGAACGCGGCGGAGATCCCGGTGTTGGCCGCGCGCACCAGCGGCAACCCCTCCTCCACCGCGCGCAGCCGCGCCGCGGCCAGATGCTGGCGCGGGCCGGTCGAATTGCCGAACCAGGCGTCGTTGGTGATGTTCACCAGCCAGGCGGGCCGGTCGGCGGCATCGACCACCTGGCCGGGGAAGATCGCCTCGTAGCAGATCAGCGGGCCGACCGCCGGCAGGCCGGGCAGGTGCAGCGTCCGCGGCCCGGGGCCGGAGGCGAACCCGCCGCCGGGCACCACCTGGATCGGCAGCGGAAACCAGCTCGGCTGGTATTCGCCGAACGGCACCAGATGCCATTTGTCGTAGATCCCGTCCGGCGCGCCGTCGGCCAGCACGGCAAACAGGCTGTTGCGCGGCCGACCGTCCGGATCGAGCCGCACCGCGCCCACCAGGCTGGTCGCCTGCCCGGCCGCTTCGGCGATCGCCGCGCGCGCCGCGGCGTCGCGTTGCAGCAGGTACGGGCTGGCGGTCTCCGGCCAGACCACCACGACGCGACCCGGGCCGGCCCGTGCGACACCCTCCCGCGCCAGGCCGAGGTAGCGGTCGAAGATCCGCGCCGCCAGGGCGCGGCTCCATTTCTGCCCCTCCGCGATGTCGCCCTGCAGCAGCACCACCTTCACCCCGGGCGGCGGCGGCAACGGCGCGCGCAGCCGGACGACGCCGAGCACCACCCAGCCCGCCAGCAGCGCCGCGCCCGCCGTCCGCCAGCGCCAGCCAAGCGCCGGCAGCGCCGCCAGCAGTACCGTGAGGAAGGTCAGTCCGGGCGCGCCGATCCAGGCCGCCGGCTGGATCATCACGTCGCCGGCCCAGCCCGGCAGCTCCCACACGCTGCCCCACGGGTTCCACGGAAACCCGGTGGCAATGAACTGCCGCGCCAGGTCGGCCAGCACCCAGCCGCCGGCCAGCGCCAACGCCCGCGGCCAGCCGCGCCGGGCCAACCGCGCCAGGGCGGCGGGCGCGGCGATGAACAGCGCCATCACCGCGGCCAGCGCCGGCACCGCGAGCGGCACCAGCCACCAGAAGCGCGCCGCCTCGACCAGGATCGCCTCGGTAACCCAGTAGAGCCCCAGCAGGTTGTGCCCGAAGCCGAACCACCAGCCGCGCCGCGCCGCGCCAAGCGGACCTGCCGCGGCGTCGATCAACGCCAACAGCCCCGGCACCGCCAGCAGCAGCACCGGGACGGCGTGGATCGGCGGCAGCGCCGCGGCGGCCAGCGCGCCGAGCCCCAGCGCCGCGAGGTCCGCCCGCCAGCCGTGCAACGACGCCAGCCACAACCGGGCCAGCCGCAACCGGGCCAGCCGCAATCGGGCCAGCCGCAATGCCGCCAGCTTGGGCCATCCGGACCGGGCGAGCACGCGGGGCGATACCGCGGCGGATCGTCAGCCGACGGCGCCGGAAGCCGCGCCGTCCGGCGCGGCACGACCGGCCACCGCCGACTTGCGTTCGTAATGGCGGTAGTACTTCTCGGTGACCAGGTCGGTCTTCACCACCACCGCGACGTCGGTGGAGTTGAACTGGCGGTCGATCACCGCGCCGTCGCCGACGAAGCCGCCCAGCCGCAGGTAGCCTTTGATCAGCGGCGGCAACTGCGCCAGCGTCCGCTGCGCATCGACCTGCTCGGGCGGCATTCGCCGCATCTCCACGTAGCGCTGTGCGACGGCGCGCGGACGGATCTCCGGCGGGGCCAGGTGGTGCGTGGCCAAATAGGTCAGCTCGGGCGCCAACGCATCGGGGTCGGTGCCGGGCAGGCAGGCGCAGCCAAACATCAGGGCGATCCTGTGGTGGAACACGTAGGCGGCGATGCCGCGCCACAGCAGTTGCATCGCCGCCCGGTTGCGGTAGGCGGCATCGACGCAGGACCGCCCCAGCTCCAGGATCCGGCCCGGGTACGCCGTCAGGTTGCCGATATCGTATTCGTCGGCGGAATAGAACCGGCCGATCCGCGCCGCCGCCTCGCGCCGGATCAGCCGGTAGGTGCCGACCACCCCCTCGGCGCCGGACCCGCGCGCATGGTCCACCACCAGCAGGTGGTCGGCCACCGCGTCGAACGCGTCCTGGTCGCGGCCCAGGGCCATGGTCCGCGCATCGGCGATCGCGCCCATCTCCTGGTAGAACACCCGGAAGCGCAGCGCCTGCACCGCGTCGATCTCGGCCGCGGTGGCGGCGACGCGCACGCCGAGGTTGCCGGCCCGCAGCTCCGGGAACGGCGGCGTCGCCGGCGCCGGGCCGGCGGGCCCGGCCGGTGGCGGATCGGCATTCATCGCCCGGCGTCCGCCGGATCGATGTCCGGCGATGCGCCCAAAGCGGCGCTCGCGGCGGGCGCGTCCGATCGGCGCCGCGCGGCCCGCCGCGGCGCCCTGGCGGCCGGCGGCGCCGCCTCGCGGCGGCGGCCAAACACCTCCAGGCGCAGCGAGACGATCTCGAAGCCGAGGCGGGCGGCGATGGTGCGCATCAGGCGTTCATGCTCGGCGTCCTGGAACTCGATGACCCGGCCGCTCTCCACGTCGATCAGGTGGTAGTGCAGGCCGTGCTCGGTCGGCTCGTAGCGGGCTCGGCCGCCGCCGAAGTCGCGGCGCTCCAGGATGCCCTTCTCCTCGAACAGCCGGACGGTCCGATACACCGTGGCGATCGAGATATGGCTGTCGAGCGCACTGGCGCGGCGGTACAGTTCCTCCACGTCCGGATGATCGGCGGCATCGGACAGTACCCGGGCGATGACGCGGCGCTGCCCGGTCATCTTCAGGCCTCGTTCGACGCACAACCGCTCGATGCGGGATTCCATCCGGACCCTCTGCCACCATGCCGCGCCGCGACGGGCAGCCGATGCCGGCCACGCCCCGCGGGGCGCCCGTCAGGAGGCCCGCTGGGGGGTCATCGGCATGCCCCAGTGCGGTCCCCCGCGTAGCCGATCCGAGGCAACCCTGTCCAATGTGCCGCCATCCCGCCGCCCGTCCGGCCGCACCCGAGGTCTCGCCGCCGCTCCGCCGGCGGCCTCGCCGTTGCCGCCGGCCATCCCGGCGGATCGCCCCGGATTGCCACGCCGGCACGCGCGCGCCGGCCGCGCGCCAGCCGCGACGCGTCGTTCAGGACGCCCGCGGCGTGGTGCCGAGACCGATCCGTTTGGCGAGCGCGGACCGTTGGCGGGCATAGGCCGGCGCGACCATCGGGTAGCTGGCCGGCAGACCCCAGCGCTGGCGGTACTGCGCCGGGGTCATGTGGTAGGCCGCCATCAAATGCCGCTTAAGCATCTTCAGCTTCCGCCCGTCCTCCAGGCAAACGATGTGGTCCTTGTACACCGACCTGGCGGGCGGCACTGCCGGCTCCGGCCGCGCCGGCTGGACCGGCTCCTTGCCCACCTCCGACAACGTCTTGTACACTTGCTGGATGAGCGTCTGCACTTCGGGCGGGGACAGCGTATTGTTCGACACCTGGGCCGCCACGATCTTGGCCGTCAATCCAAGAATATTCGGGTCCATCGGCTGTTCAGCCATCGCGACGTCTTTCCTGTTCAACCAATGTATACATTTATGCACCGTCCCGGCGCAGGGCAACCGCTATTCCGGCAAACCTTGGCAATCCTGGTATCATGACGGTAGTGGAAAAGCCTGACCGCGAGCTCGACATCACCGGCGAACTCTGCCCGATGACCTTCGTGCGCACGCGCCTCGCGCTCGACCGCATGCGGCCCGGCGAGACGCTGCTGGTGCGGCTGCGCGGCGAGGAACCGCTGCGCAACGTGCCGCGCACGGCGCGCGAGCAGGGCCACGCGGTGCTGTCGCTGCGCACCGCGGCGGACGGGGTCAGCCTGCTGCTGTTGCGTCGGGGCGGCTGAGCGCCCGCCGCAGCACCAGCGCATCGGTGCCATCGGGATAGTAGCGCCGCCGCTGGCCGACCGGGGTGAAACCCGCCCGCGCATACAGCGCGCGCGCCGCGGCGTTGCCGACCGAGACCTCCAGGAAGGCGGTGTGCGCCCCGTGCGCCCTCGCAACGCGCAGCGCCGCTTCGAGCAGCCGCGCGCCGATCCCCTGCCGCCGCGCCGCCGGAGCGACCGCCAGGGTCAGCACCTCGACCTCGTCCGCGGCGAGACGCACGAGGATCATGCCGCCGCGCGGATCGAGCCAGCCGAACCCGCCCGGCAGGGCGAGCTGGATCGCGATCGCATCGATCCCCCAGGCCTCGCGCGGCGGGAAGGCCGTCCGATGGATCGCCGCCATCGCGCCGGCATGGGCGATGCCCGCCGGGGCGAGCCCGGCCCGGGCGATCTCCGTGGCGGCGCCCCCCGCGGCGGTCGTGCCCGGCCTGACCACGTCGGTCATCTCGCGATCAGCCCGCCGCGGCGGGCGCGGGCCGCAGCCCGGCCGCCGGCAGCCGGGCCTCGGGCGGATCGACATAGATCGGCTGCGCCGCGCGCGGCGGCAGATCGCCGGCCAGGCGCCGCTGCCCGACCTGCGCGATGTGGCGTCCCAACGGCAGGCGCGCATCGGTCAGCATCACATCGACTTCGCGCGCCGCGAGCCGCGCCGCCACCGCGATGGCGGCGTCGCCGGCGATCGCCACCGGACCGTCCGGGCGCGGCAGGTCGTCCAGCGCCAGCGCCGTCACCCTTCCGTCGCGTTCCAGGAACACGCGGCCCCGCCGGCTGTCGATCGCCGACCACAGCGCCCGGCGTCCCAGATGGGGAAACGCCTCGGCCAGCGCCTCGCCGACCGAGACCCCGACCAGGGGAACCCCGGCCGCCAGGGCGATGCCGTGCGCCAGCGCCAGGCCGGCGCGCAACCCGGTGAAACTGCCCGGCCCCACCGTCACGGCAATCAGCTGCAGCAGCGGCGGCGCCAGCCCAGCCTGCGCCAGAACCGCCTGCGCCAGCACCGGCAGCAGCGCCGCATGCCCGCGCGCGACGTCCTGGTGGCGCTCGGCGATGACCTCGCCGTCCACCACCACCGCCGCCGAGCACCGTGCCAGGGCGGCATCAAGGGCCAGGATGCGCGTCATGCGATCGGCCGGACCGCGCGCTACAGCAGCACGCAGGCCTCGTCGAATGCCAGCCGCGGCGAGCGGGGGTACAGCCCCTCCGGATCGCCCTTGCCCAGATTGACCAGGAAGTTCGACCGCCAGCCGCGATCGGCCAGGAATTCGGCATCCACCTTGGCATTGTCGAAGCCGGACATCGGGCCGGTGTCGAGGCCAAGCGCGCGCGCCGCCAGGATCAGGTAGGCGCCCTGCAGCGTGCCGTTGCGGAACGCGGTGGTGGCGGCCAGCGAGTCGTTGCTGGTGAACCAGGAGATGGCATCGGGGTTGTGCGGGAACAGGGTGGGCAGCCGGTCGTAGAATTTCGGATCGTAGGCGACGATCACGGTGACCGGCGCGGCCATCGTCTTCGCCAGGTTGCCCGACGACAGCGCCGGGGCCAGGCGGTCCTTGGCCTCCCTGGTGCGCAGGAACAGGAAGCGGGCGGGCGAGCAATTGGCCGAGGTCGGGCCCAGCTTCAGCAGGTCGTGCAGCGCCTGCAGCGTCGCGTCGGAGACCGGCTCCTCGCGCCATTTGTTGTGGGTGCGCGCCTCGCGGAACAGCAGGTCGAGCCCCGCCGCGTCGATCGTCATGCCGATGGATCCTTGTGCCAGGCTGGTGATGCGGCGCCCAGCCTAGCCCGGTTTCCCGCCACTGTCGCGGGATGATGGCGTCAGGGCAATCAGGTGACGCGAAGCAAGGCTGGGGCTTCGCCCCAGACCCCACCAAGGGGCGCTGCCCCCATGGTACCATTGGAGAACCCCGCCAAGGGCGGAGCCCTTGGAACCCCGGACTGGGAGTGTGGGGAGGGGAAGGGGGCAGGTGGGCGAGGCGAAAGGGCGCCGTCCGGCGTGCCGGACGGCGCCCTTTCGCCTCGCCCACCCGCCCCCTTCCCCTCCCCACACTCCCAGTCATGGAGTTCCAGAGGCTCCGCCTCTGGGGTGGTGGGTCAGTATCAAATTAAAGATTATCCTGCCGGACTATAGTCCTAGCCAAAGAATGCTTGCGTGCCAGCGCCAGTTTGGCATGCTGCCCCAGAGGACAAACCTAACCGGGGCCGCTGCTGCCACGGGCGTGAAGCAAGAGGATGACCATCACCGAGCTTCGGAAGATAGCCGACAACCTCGGTCTCAAAGAGGCAGATCGCCTGCTCGCACAACACGCCGCGCGGGTCGGGCACGCACGGTGCGACGCGCTTTATGTCGAATTTGAGCGGCTGCGCAACGAGCCGGTGGGAATGCCGCCGCAGGATCGGCCGCCCCCGCCGGAAACCGACAGGGTTGGGTGGGACGGCGTCCCTTGGGCTGTCGGTGCCGTTGCCGCCTTTGTGGTGATCGAGTCAGTGCGCGAGGGGCACTACCTGCTACTGGTCGTCGCGGTCGGGCTGCTCGGGTTGTGGCTCGGCGGCCGACGCGTTCGCTGATCACATTTGCCGGGCCAACAATTTTCCTGTAAGTCCCTACGACGATGGGCAAGCCACCTGCCGCACCCCCGCGACCCAAGACTCCGGCTTATGCCGCGCTTCCGTACGCTCTCGTCGTGATCGAATGGGTCGATTCCAGTCGGGTCGGCGAAGGCTGGATTGATCTTGCCGAGATACCCGATCCCGATCCCAGCCGATGCGTGTCGGTTGGGTTTCTGGTGCGAGAGAACCGCGCCGGCAAGGTTCTTGTGCCGACCGTGGCAGATGTAGCACGAGCGAACAATCAGCACACGCACGGCGGGATCATGATCCCGACATGCTCGATCCTTTCGGAGCGCCGCCTAGCTTAGCTGGTCAGGGCTTGGAACGGGTCGCTTCCTGTTTCTTGGCGACGGCAGCCTCCGACAGGATGCGACCTGGTGCTGACGCCTTGGCGCCCCCCTCTGGTAGCTTGGCTGCCTGTTGCCTCACCAGCGGCTTGGATGGCGGGGTGATGCTTTCCGGCTTGCCTGATTTGGCCATCTTACATTCTCCGACTGAGAGGGGCGCGCGTAGCACAGCAAAGTCGAGTCGGCCTAGGGATTCCGCGCCGCTTCCCAGTCCTCCAGCACCTTCACCATCTCGGCCAGTTCCCACAGTTTCGTGGTCACGCCAGCCGCCATCGCGGGAGTGCAGCGAAGCGTCTGATGGATGCGGACGAAGTTGTAATGCATGAAGTAGATCGCCACAGCATGGGCGTGGTTCTCTGCTTTCTTCGAAAAGCCGTTGGTCAACCGCGTGAAGCGGCGCATGCCCATCCGCATCGAGAGGTTCTGGCGCTCGGCAAAGCTGGTGCTGATGTGGTCGGGATCGGGATTGCCAGTGACCGGATTGGCCTTGGCGCCGATGCAGGCTGGCGGACTGTAGCGGCCGGCGCTTGGCTCGTTAACGTAGATTTTTTGGAGCATGCCGTAATCCACGGCGCCTCCGAAAGCCGCCTCAACGGCCGATACATACGTGCCAAGGCCGTCGCTGGTTAGCTGAATACGATCAGCCAGACGGCCGGCCAGATCGGTCATAAACGACTCGGCTGCCGCTGCGGTGCGCGCGCCAACCAGCCAGCTCGGCACCAACTTGGTATCGGCGTCGATCGCAGTCCAAGTCCAAATGTCGCCAGCGCCCTTCGGCGCGGCCTTGGCCGTCTTCACGTTCTTTGCCTTGCAGTGAACAAAGCTCCAAATCTCATCCACCTGAACGCGCTTGCAGGTCAGGCCGCGAAGGGCGCGGTCCTGGTAGTCGCTGAACGCTTCCCCGGCGTCCTCCAATAGCTTGACGATGGTATTCTTGCTGGCGCCGGTCAGGCGAGCGATGGCGCGGAGAGAGACGCCTTCGGCCATCATCCCGAGGATTTCAGCGCGCTTGGCAGAGGGGAGCTTGTTCATGCGACCTTCCCTAGGCCCAATGCTATCACATGTCAAGAACAAAAGATCAGTTTGAACGAATCGTCAATTATCACTTGCGCTCTCCGAATCAAAGCACTATACGGGGTCATGGAGATCGTCTTCGAAGACGCCACCCTCGCGTTGATCGAGAGCGAAGCGGCTGGAGAGACGAAGCTCCCGGTGGCTGTGATCAAGGCTGCTCGGCGAAAGTTGACTGTCCTGAGGGCTGCCGTTGACGATCGGTCGCTCCGAAACTGGAAGAGCTTGCACTACGAGAAGCTGAAAGGAGATCGCGAAGGCCAGCGTTCCATCAGATTGAACGACCAATACCGATTGGTATTCGTCCTTACCGAGTTGGACCGACTGACGGCCACGATCTTAGGAATCGAGGACTACCACTAATGACTAAGCCCATCCCCATGCCCGTCGACCATCCTGGTTCCTTCATAAAGGAGGAGTTGGAAACTCGCGGCTGGCTCCAGGCCGACCTTGCATACATTCTTGGGATGGATGCTGGGCAGCTCAACAAGCTCATTGGCGGGAAGGCTGACATAAATCCCGACATTGCAGTTTCGCTTGGGGACGCCTTTGAGATGCCGCCCGAGTTTTTCATGAACCTTCAGAAGATTTACGATTTAAACCGGGCAAAAAAGGCCGATCCGGGCGTTCGTAGGCGCGCGTCGTGGCTTTCGGTTTTCCCCGTCCGCGAGATGATCAAGCGCGGCTGGATTGAAGATGCCGAACCCGCGTTGCTGGACCTCCAAATGATGCGATTCTTTGAAAAGAACCGCGTTGCGGATATCCCCTTTGTCAACGATGCGCCGCTCATGTCCCACGCAGCAAAAAAGGCGGGCTATGAACGGACGACGCCGCTTCAGTACGTATGGCTGACCCGTGTCAGAAAATTTGCGGAGCAGATGGAATGTCCTCTATATTCTGAGGGGTCGCTGCGCGCCGCACTGCCAAGCATCCGCGCCCACATGATGGAGAAGGAGGATTTTGCGCGAATACCACACCTTCTCCGGAAATGCGGCATTCGGTTTGTTTTGGTGGAAGCGTTGCCCGGGTCAAAAATTGATGGGGTTTGTGTATGGCTCGGCGGTCAACCCGTAATCGGCATGACGCTCCGATTGGACCGCGCCGACAATTTCTGTTTTGTCTTGCGCCATGAAATCGAGCACATCCTTAATAAGGATGGGATGGAAGCGTCATTCGCACCGGTAGATGAATACGATCCTGAGGCCCCGGATCAGGAAGTGGAATGTGAACGAATTGCAGATAGCGCGGCGGCAGAATTTTGCGTGCCACAGGCCCTATTGGATTCGTTCATCTTGCGAAAGAGTCCGTTCATATCCGAGCATGATGTCTTGACCTTCGCTGCGCGGATAGAGATCAATCCTGCTGTTGTGGTCGGTCAGATACAGCGCAAGACACAAAGGTATACCTTTTTGAGGAAATACCAAACCAGCATCCGGGACCACCTCTTGGATTGGAAGTACAAAGATGGGTGGGGCCACCATGCACCAACTGGGCTGTGAGACACACAATGGCTGACTATAACGAACAGGTAAACAAGCTCTGGGAACTCGTGGATCGAGGAGACTGGGCAAGCGTCCGGCGATCCGGGTGAATTTGTGGATTGGGCGACGAAGCATAAGCTGCTCGCGCTGGGACCCCAAGATGTGAAGCAGCTTCTGAGAAAGCGCGTAACTCAGGCTCTTCGACAGGCGCGACGCTTCGACGCGATGGGGCAGTTTTACTATCGAGCGAAGCAGAGTGTGACGCTTTTCGATGTGGCTGGCATCTCTATCAAGCATTACTTTGACACGGACAGCGGAGGGTCTCCTACGCTGCGGCAACGCGGAACAAGGCAGCGGCGCGAAGCCATCGCACACGATGTGTATCTAGCGGTTTGCGATGTCGAACACATGAACGGCGCGTTCCCAGACAACCCCCAGTTGAATTTCCTCATGGACTTCTCGGATGATGTCGCCGAAAAGCGCGCTGAAGACCGCCGAGCCGCGGAACGCGAAACCGACGGCGACGATGATGATGGAGAAGAAGCGGCTTAACCCTTTTTCCATCTGGCCGAAGCCGCCAGAGATGCAATCTCTGATCGCTCGCGCGGGCTGAGATTTTTGGCGCGGGCTGCCCCGCCCTTCCGCCCACCCGCCGCCTTGTTCGCGTCCTTCCCATCGTCCACGGCATCCACCACTTGCCCGGTGGCAATGTCCCCGATCAGCTTCGCGAGCGCGATTGGGTCTCTGGGACGGGGGATGCGTTTGATTGCCATGTGGGGAGTATGGCACGGCCGGGCTGGCGTTCAACCTGGATCGGTAGGAATTAAATCTAGGGGATTTCAAACGGACCCACTACCCGCCTCTGGTGGGGGTCCAGGGGGCAAAGCCCCCTGGCGGGGTTCGGGGCGGAGCCCCGGCCTTGCTTCGCTTCACCCGGTGGCCTGCCCCCGGCGCGCCGTCAGAACTCGACCTGTTCGACCGCCTGCACCTCGGGCACGTAGTGGCGCAGCATGTTCTCGATGCCGTGCTTCAGCGTGGCGCTGGACGACGGGCAGCCCGAGCAGGCGCCCTGCATGTGCAGCCGCACGATGCCGTCGCGATAGCCGCGGAACACGATGTCGCCGCCGTCGCCGGCCACCGCCGGGCGCACCCTGGTGTCGATCAGCTCCTTGATCTGGGCGACGATCTCGCGGTCCTCCGGGGCCACGTCCTCGTCCGCGGCGGCGAGGTCGGCGCCCTCCAGCACCGGCCGCCCGGCGACGAAATGCTCCATGATGGTGCCCAGCACCTGCGGCTTCAGCGTCTGCCAGGCGATCTCGCCGGTCTTGGTGACGGTGATGAAGTCGGCGCCGAGGAACACCCGCGCGACGCCCGGCAGCGCGAACAGCGCGCCGGCCAGGGGGCTGCGGCCGGCCGCATCGGGCGAGGCGAAATCGGCAGTGCCGCTGCCCGCCACGTCGCGCCCGGGCAGGAACTTCAGGGTGGCGGGGTTGGGTGTCGGTTCGGTTTCGATGAACATGCGGCCGGCCTCATGCGATCGGAGGAGCGAGGAATATACCGGACCCCAGCGGTCCGGTCATTACCGCTACATCGGCGCATCCGCCCGCCTTGGCAAGGGGCGGGGGCGCGCAAGCCGGGCAAGCGCAGCCTCCATCCTGGGCACCGCAAGCCGGCCGGGCCGCGGCGCGCCGGCGCGCGCGCCGGATTGGACCCGCCGCCGGCCGGCCTGGCGGCAGCGGGGCAAGGGAGGCAGGCAGACGGACCCTAATCGGTTAATCTAAATGACGATCGCGGCGGTCTGTCGGCCGGCATCAATCCGTATCCGATGTTGTCTATCGCTATATATCAATGTACAAAACGCCGAGGCCTCCAGAGAAAGAAAATCTGACTAACATCTGGACAACGCCGGCCAAACCCCCACATGCACGCGAGTCCAACAGGAACCGCAACGAAAATGTCCAGATACCCCGCAACACCCCCGACCAACCGGCACCCAGCCACGATGCGCGCCTTCGCGTCCCCGATCGCGTCAGCCCCGGCGCCCGCGCCCACGCCGAACATACCAAACCCGCCAAGCGCCGTCGCCTTGGCGCAGGGCACCGGCAGCGACCTGATCGTCACCTGGATCGCCGCAGCAACCGACAGCACCCACGACGCCGCGACCGGCTACAACCTGCGCTCCAGCCCCGCGGGCGCCGGTAGCTGGACGACGGTGTCGGGTGTCGCCAGCCCGTACGACCTGACGGGCCTGGTCGCCGGCGCGGCGTTCGACGTGCAGATCCAGAGCCTCAACGCCGGCGGCGCGGGCGCATGGTCGGCCACCCGCACGCTCACCACGGTCATTGCCGCACCGAACCCGCCGGCCGCCGTCTCCCTGGCGCAAGGCACCGCCAGCGACCTCATCGTGACCTGGACGGCCCCGGCGGTCGATGCCACCCACGGCGCCGCGGCCAGCTACAACCTGTGCTCCAGCCCCTCGGGCGCCGGCAGCTGGACGACGGTGGCGGGCGTCACCAGCCCATACGACCTGTCGGGTCTCGCCGCCGGCGCGGCGTTCGACGTCCAGGTCGAGAGCGTCAACGCCGCCGGCACCAGCGCCTGGTCGGCCACCACCACTCTCAGCACCGCCGGGCCGACCGCGCCGAACCCGCCGGCCGCCGTCGCCCTGGCGCAAGGCAGCGGCAGCGACCTCATGGTGACCTGGACGGCCCCCACGGTCGATGCCACCCACAGCGCCGCCACCGGCTACAACCTGCGCTCCAGTCCCTCGGGCGCCGGTACCTGGACCACGGTGTCGGGCGTCACCAGCCCATACGACCTGTCGGGTCTCGCCACCGGCGCGGCGATCGACGTGCAGGTCGAGAGTGTCAACACCGCCGGCGCGAGCGCCTGGTCGGCCACCACCACCCTCACCACCGCCGGGCCGACCGCGCCGAACGCGCCGGCGATCGCCAGCGTGGCGCCGCCGCCGGACGGCACCGCCAGCAAACTCACCGTCAGCTGGACAGCCCCGGCGGTCGACTCCACCCATGGCGCCGCGACCGGCTACAACCTGCGCACCAGCCCGAGCAGCGCCGGCACCTGGACGACGGTGTCGGGCGCCACCAGCCCATACACGCTCACCGGCCTGGCGGGCGCCGCCGCGATCGACGTCGAAGTCCAGGCGACGAACGCCGCTTCCAGCCCGAGTGCGTGGTCCGCCACCACGACGGGCACGACCTGGGGCACCACCGTCGTGCCGGGCAGCTGGACCGCCGCCGCCGCGCAGGTCCACAACACCAGCGTCGCGCCGAACGGCGGGGTGCAGATGATCGCCACCCCCGCGCCGATCGCGGTGAGCGCGGCGGCCTTCGCCTGGTCGGCAAGCCCGTCCGTGCTCCCGACCTCCGGTCTGATCGCCGCCTCCGCCGACGGCCAAACCAACGGCTGGGGCCAGTATATCGACGCACCGGCCACCGCCGGCACCTATTACCTGTGGATGCTGGCGCAAGGCAGCGGTGCCAGCACGATCGGCGCCCTGGTGACCTCGGCGATCACGGTGACCTAGCCGCGTCCCGCGGCGGCGAAGCCGGCCTGCTCGGCAGCGGAACCCCGATCAGGCGGCCGCCGCAGCGTTGTGCTGCGGTGGCCGCGCGCGATACCAGCGGCCCACGACACGCCGATGGGTCAGGATTTTGGGCCGCTGGGATGCGACGTCCGGGCTAGTGCCCTGCGTCACCGACTCTGCGGCGATTTCGCGACAAGCTTGCGGCACTCTACCGAGGTCGCAGGCGGACGCGGTAACCAGGCACTATGAGCAATTCGGGGCACTGGTAGCGCTGCACGGAGATGCTGCCCGCTTGCCCTTGGCTTGATCCCGGCGCTGGGAAGGCCTGGTGCTTGAGGAACGGGCGAGCGCACGAGAGGCGCGCCGCGCTTGCGCTGCATCACCTCGGCATCTCCAGGCCCTGTTGCGATGTGGTGCATCGCAGGCGCGTCAACACGCCCGTAACCATCTGTCCGCGGCACCGCGAAGGAAGAATCTTGCCGCAGATGAAGCAAGGCGATGCACGCCGATGCACGCAGATGGCGCCGTGCTGAATGATCTGTCGGGGCAGGTGATCGGCGGCGCGTTCAGCGTGCTCGATACGCCTGGGGCCGGGTTCCTGGAAAAGGTCCATGAGAATGCATCGGCTTTTGCAGTTCGTGCGGCTGGTCTACCGGTTGCGCAGCTATGCGGCGCCAGGGTGTACCACCGTGACGTGGTGGTCGCCGACGACTTCGTGGACCTGCGGGTCGAGGACGCACCTCCGGCTGAGCTGAACACCGTCAAGGCGCTGGACGACGCACGCATGCCCCGGGGAATTCTTGACCCGGGAGTCGGATGCGGTGCGCCAATGACCGCAAAGCGACCGGCCCGCCGCTCTGCCTCCGGCCTGATTTCGGCAAGCCGCGCCTGGAGATCAAACGCGCAGCGCACGACCGGTGAACCGCACGGAACCATCTGCGTGCATCGGCGTACATCGCCTTGCTTCATCTGCGGTAAATTCTTGCTTGCCCCGCCGCGCCACCAGCGCGCAACGCGGGCCGCGGCCGCAGGCGATCGCAGCCTCTCCGAGCCACGGCCGGACTGTGCTCAACCGGTCAGGATCACAGTGCGGGGGCACCGGTCATCTGCGTCTGCGATTTTGTGGCGACGTCGCGGCTTGCTTGCGACGCCATCAGTGACGATGGTTGGCGCACGAATCCAGGCAATATCAACGACACGGCGCACTAGGGACGCCCACCTCGTCGCATCGGCCCCGGATCGACCTCCGCCCGGGCGATCATGCCCTGATCGTCCCAGATGCCCAGGCAGGCGGCCGCGCCGTTGCAGCGCACGATCAGATACGGGTCGAGCACGACGGCGTCCTCGACCAGCTCGCCGAGGACCAGCTCGGCCTCCGGCAGCTCGCGCACCAGCATGCGCGCCGTCGCCGCGATCTGCGCGGGGACACCGAGTCGGTCGAGCTCGTCCATCGTCACGTTCCGCTGCTGCCATTCCGCGCCGGCGCGCCCGCGGAACACGCCGAAGACGATGAGCAGCGCAAACGACCCCAGCCAGATCAGCGTCGGCGACCAGGCCAGCAACGCGGCGGCGACGCCGATCCCCCAGGCGCCGATCCCCCAGGCGCCGATCCCCAGGGCACCGATCTCCAGCGGGCCGATCCCGTGCGTCAGGCCGCCGCTGGCCGCCATGCAGCCGACCGAACCGACCAGCGCGATCGGCAGCCAGGCCTCGTGGCGCTGCCAGAAGCCTGGCCGGAACCGCCCAAGCTGCGCCTGCTTGTGCGCCGCCAGGCGCGCCCAGCCGACCGGGGCGAGGCAGTGATCGGCCAGCGCCTGGTCCAGCGTTCTTGGCGGCGGAGGGGCAATCAGGGCGTCGAAAGGCATGGCCGATCCTCCCGTGCTCGCGCACCGCGCACAGTTTAGCCCGATTTTCTCCCGCTGTCGCCGGATGATGGCGCCAGGTCTTGCCGTGTCGGCGCGGGGCAGGCCGCCGCCGATCGCGGTTGCGTGCGCCAGCCGACCCGCTCGCGCACAACCGGCGGGCGGCGCCGCCGCCCGCTAAAAATTGCCAATTCTTCATTTGGCCAGGGCCTCGCCACTTTCCTGCCACGAGTCGGCGCCAGGGTGCGACGCGGCGGAGGATGATCCGTCGCTGTGCCCACCCCCAGGAGCCAACAATGGCACGCGTCAGAGCCCGAATGCATCCAGGCAGGGTCTTGCGCGAGGAATACATGGAGCCGATGCAGCTCAGCGCCAGCGAGCTGGCTGCCGCGCTCGATGTCACCCCGAACCGGATCAGCGCCATCATCGATGACCGCCAGCCGCACACGCTGACCTCGGACATCGCGCTGCGGCTTGCCCGACGCTTCCGCACCAGCCCGCAATTCTGGCTGGGCCTGCAGAACGCCTACGACCTGTCGATGGCCCAGGCCGAAATGGGCGCCGAGATCGAGGCGCGCATCCAGCCGCTGCCGGTCTGACCGCGCCCGGCCGAGGCCGGCGGCGCGCGGCAGCCGCCGCCCACCCGGCCCGCCGTCGCCCGACCGGGCGTGAAAACCCCGCTCCCGGCGCCGCCCCCACCTCCCTGCTGCGGTCGAAGCGGCGGCAAGCCGCAAGCGCCGCCGCTGACCGGCGGCGGGCCGGCAGGTCCCCGGCCGTCCCGGCCGCCGCCCAACGGCACCGCAGCAGGCGGTCGCCCTGACCGGCGCGGCGGTGTAGGCTTGCCGCACCGGCGGCCGCAACGCCGGAACAGCACCATGCGCGTGGGGACAGACATCATGCAGTTCGGCTATTTCACCATGCCCTCGCACCCGCCGGAGCGCGGCTTGAAGCCTGGCCATGACTGGGATCTGCAGGTTCTGCGCTGGGCCGACGAGCTCGGCTATACCGAGGCCTGGATCGGCGAGCATCACACCGCGCCGTGGGAGCCGCATCCGGCCCCCGACCTGCTGGTCGCCCAGGCGCTGCTGCAGACCAAGCGGATCCGCATCGGCCCGGGCGGCTTCCTGCTGCCGTACCATCATCCCGCGGAACTCGCCAACCGCGTGGCCATGCTCGACCATCTGTCGGAGGGGCGGCTGAACTTCGGCGTCGCCGCCTCCGGCCTGCCGAGCGACTGGGCGATGTTCCATGTCGACGGCATGGGCGGCGTCAACCGCGAAATGACCCGCGAGGCGCTCGACATCATCCTGCGGCTCTGGAGCGACGAGCCGCATTTCGACTACGAGGGCCAGTTCTGGAAGGTGGCGAAGCCGGCGACGATGTACGGGTTCCTCAAGCCGCACATCAAGCCGTTGCAAAAACCGCATCCGCCGATCGGCGTGGCCGGGCTGTCGAAGAACTCCGACACGCTGAAGCTGGCCGGCGAGCACGGTTTTCTCCCCCTCAGCCTGAACCTCAACCCCGGCTACGTGCGCAGCCACTGGGACGCGGTCGAGGTCGGCGCGGCGCGCTCCGGGCGCACCCCGTGGCGCGGCGACTGGCGGCTGGTGCGCGAGGTGTTCGTCGCCGAGACCGACGCCGAAGCCTGGCGGCTGTCGGTCGGCGGCATGATGGGGCGCATGATGCGCGAGTATTTCCTGCCGCTGCTGGCGAATTTCGGTTTCCTGGAATACCTGAAGCACCACCCGGACGTGCCGGACTCCGACGTCACCGCCGAGTATTGCGCGCAACACAACTGGCTGATCGGCTCGCCCGCGACGGTCGCCGAGAAGCTGGCGCGCGTCTACGACGATGTCGGCGGGTTCGGCCAGTTGCTGGTGTTCGGCTTCGACTACGTCGACAACCCGCAGGCCTGGCACACCTCGTTGCGGCTGTTGATGCAGGAGGTGCTGCCGAAGGTCGCGCATCTGACCCCGCCGAAGGTCCTCGGCGCATGAGCCGCGTGCTGCATCGTTCCGGCAGCATCCCGCCGCTCGCGGTCGGCGGCGAAGGCATCTACCTGCACCTCGCCGACGGAACGAAAGTGATCGACGCCTCGGGCGGCGCCGCGGTGGCCTGCCTCGGCCACGGCAACCGGCGCATCGCCGAGGCGATCGGCCGGCAGGCCGCCACGATGGCCTATGCCCACACCGGCAGCTTCATCAGCCAGCCGGCCGAGGACCTGGCCGACATCATCCTGCGCGACCGGCCGGGCGGGCTGACGCATGCCTGGTTCTGCTCCTCGGGGTCCGAGGGCAACGAAGCGGCGCTGAAGCTGGCGCGGCAATATTTCCTGGAGATCGGCCAGCCGCAGCGCACCCGCTTCATCGCCCGCCGCCAGAGCTATCACGGCACCACGCTGGGCGCGCTCGCCGCCGGCGGCAACATGATGCGCCGCGATATTGTACGAGCCGATCCTGGGTCAGGCGTTCAGCCTGGTCTCGCCCTGCTTCGCCTATCGTTTCAAGCGTGACGGCGAGACCGACGCCGCAGTATCGTCGACCGTCTCGCGGGCGAATTGGAAGCCGAGTTCCATCGCGTCGGCCCCGACAGCGTCATCGCCTTCCTGGCCGAGCCGGTGGTCGGCGCCACCACCGGCTGCGTCGCCGCGCTGCCCGGCTATTTCAGGCGCGATGCGCGAGATCTGCGACCGGCACGGCGCGCTGCTGATCCTGGACGAGGTGATGTGCGGCATGGGCCGCACCGGCACGATGCACGCCTGGGAGCAGGAGGGGATCACGCCCGACATCCAGGTGATCGCCAAGGGCCTCGGCGCCGGCTACCAGCCGATCGGCGGGCTGCTGATCGCGGAACGGATCGTCCAGGCGCTGCACGACGGCTCCGGCGGGTTCATGCACGGCCAGACCTACCAGGCGCATCCGGTCGCCTGCGCGGCGGCGCTGGAGGTGCAGCGGATCATCCGCGAGGACAACCTGCTGGACAATGTCCGCGCCATGGGCGCGCGGCTCGAAGCGGCGCTGATCGACCGCTTCGGCAATCACCGCCATGTCGGCGAGGTGCGCGGCCGCGGCCTGTTCTGGGCGATCGAGTTCGTGGCGGATCGCGCCTCGAAGCAGGTGTTCCATCCGATGCTGAAATTGCACGAGCGGGTGAAGCGCGAGGCGCTGGCCCGCGGCATCGCCACCTATCCGATGGGCGGCACGATCGACGGCACGCAGGGCGACCACGTGATCGTCGCCCCGCCCTATATCGCCACCGCGGCGGATATCGACACGATCGTCGAACGTCTCGGCGCCGCGGTGGATGCCGCGACGGCTGGTATGCCGACGGGCTAGACCAGATGTTCGCCTGAGATCGGGGCGACCCGTCTCGCAGTATGCAGGCTTTCGAGGATTGCACTGGATTGGCCGGTGCCGAGCCTCATGCATAGGAGACGGGTCATGGACGAGCCTATCACCTACGTCGGCCTGGACGTACACAAAGACACGATTTCGATCGCACTTGCCGAGGTGGGCAAGCGGGGGGAAGTGCGCGAGTATGGCAAGATCGCCAACACGCTGGCGGCGTTGCAGGCGTTGGCAGGAAGGCTGGCTCGTAACGGCCATGAGCTGCGATTTTGCTGCGAGGCCGGCCCCTGCGGCTACGGCATCCAGCGACAATTGAGCACGGCAGGGCACGGATGCGTCGTGGTCGCCCCATCGTTGATCCCGCGAAAGCCCGGTGCGCGGATCAAGACCGATCGGCGGGATGCGATCAACCTTGCCAAGCTGCATCGGGCTGGTGAGCTGACCCCGGTCTGGGTTCCTGACCAGGCGCATGAAGCGATCCGCGATCTCGTGCGTGCGCGTCTGGCGGCGGTGCGCACGCTACGCCAGGCGCGCCAGCAACTGTCCGGCTTCCTGCTGCGTCACGGCCATCACTACAACCGCCCGGCCTGGACGCTGATGCATCGACGCTGGCTCGCCGGGTGGCGCTTCGAGCAGGCCGTGCATCATATCGTGCCGGAGGATTGCATCGCCGCCATCGAGGCAGCGACGGCACGGCGCGAGCGCCTGGTAGGACACATCGAGGCGATGCTGCCGGACTGGTCGCTCGGCCCGGTGGTGCGGGCGCTGCAAGCGCTGCGTGGCACAGCGCCGGTGGCAGCAGCGACACTGGTGGCCGAGCTCGGCGACATGACCCGCTTCACCAGTCCCCGCCAGCTCATGGCGTATCTCGGCCTGGTTCCGTCCGAGCATTCCAGCGGCAACACACGCCGGCAGGGCGGCATCACCAAGGCCGGGAACGGTGCAGCGCGGCGGATGCTGATCGAGGCCGCCTGGAGCTACCGGTTCCCCGCGCGGTTCGGGCCGGCGGCGGTGGAGGGGGGGCCGGGGGCGGCGGTGGCGGCGGTGGCGGCGGGGAGCTTGGTGAGGCGTGGTGGCGATTGTGCGCAACGACCCTATGCGGGGGCGGTCTTGCCGGGGCCGGATGGTGGGGGAGGGGCGGTGGGGCCGGTGATCCGGCGATGAGGGGGGTGCCGCGGGAACCTCCCTCACCCGCGTCGCAAGGGCTCCGCGACCCCCGGATCAAGCCCGGGGGCAGGCCTTGGTCCGCTCTTCGCCGCCCTTGCCCGCGACGGGCGGGCGAGGTGAAAGGGGACGGGGGCTTGCGAGTTCGATCGGATCGAGCTTAGCTAAGCTTAGTCAAGGAGGTCCCGCCATGGGTGTGATCAACGTCCACGCCGCGAAGACGCAGCTGTCGCGCCTGCTCGATGCCGCGGCGGCCGGCGAGGAGGTCATCATCGCCAAGGCCGGCAAGCCGGTGGCGCGGCTGGTGCCGCTAACCGGCGCCAAGCAGCCCCGCCGCCTTGGCATCCTTGCCGGCAAGATTCTACGTGCCGGATAATTTCGACGATCCGCTGCCCGACGACATTCTCGCCGAGTTCGAAGGGCGTTGATGCGCCTTCTGCTTGATACCCACATTCTGCTTTGGGCAGTTGGCGAACCCGACAGATTGCCGGCCGACGTTCGCGCCGCCCTGCGGGATACCGGCAATCAGATCTACTTCAGCGCGGCCAGCATCTGGGAGATCGCCATCAAACAGAGCCGCGGTCGGGCGGATTTCGACTTCCAGCCGGAGCAGATCGCATCCGTGGCGTCCGAGAGCGGATTCACCGAGCTGCCGGTGCGCTGGGAAGCGGCCTCGGCGGTGACGCACCTGCCGATGCATCACCGCGACCCGTTCGATCGCCTCCTGGTGGCGCAGGCAATGATCGAACCTTTGGTGCTTTACACCGCCGACCGACGCCTCGGGCTTTATTCGGCCCTCGTGCACCTCATCTGAGCAGCAGCGCCGCTCACGAAAGGCCCGCCCACAAGCCATGGACAATCTCAACCTTCTCGCCGACCTGATCGCCCGGGCCCGCGCCGCCGGCGCCGACGCGGCGGATGCGGTGCTGATCGCCGCCACCTCGCTCGGCGTGCAGCGCCGGCTGGGCAAGACCGAACATGTCGAGCGCGCCGAGGGGCGCGACCTTGGCCTGCGCGTCTTCCTCGGCAAGCGCGCCGCCATCGTCGCCGCCACCGCGCTCGACCCGGCGGGTTTCGCCACCCTGGCCGAGCGCGCGGTGGCGATGGCCAAGGTGGTGCCGGAGGACCCCTATGCCGGGCTGGCCGAGACCGCCGCGCCGCCGCAGGACGCCGCACTCGACCTCGACGACCCCAGCGAGCCCGACACCGCCGCCCTGCTGGCGCGCGCCGGCCTGGCCGAGGATGCCGCCATGGCGGTGCCGGGGGTCAACAATTCGGAAGGCGCCTCCGCCGGCTACGGGCGGACCGAGGCATTCCTGGTCACCTCGGCCGGGTTCGCCGGGCGGGCGGTGCGCACCAGCCACTCGGTCTCGGCGACGGCGCTGGCCGGCACCGGCACCGGCATGCAGCGCGACTACGACCACCATGCCACGGTGCACCTGGCCGACCTCGACGATCCCGCCGCGATCGGGCGCAGCGCCGGGGAGCGCGCGGTCGCCCGGCTCAACCCGACCCGCCCGGCCACCGCGAAGCTGCCGGTGGTGTATGACCCACGGGTGTCCGGCGGGCTGGTGGGGCATTTCGCCGGCGCCATCAACGGCGCCTCGGTGGCGCGCGGCACGTCGTTCCTGAAGGACAAGATGGGCGCCCGGCTGTTCGCCCCCGGCATCGCCATTCATGACGACCCGCGGCGGGTGCGCGGGCTGCGCTCGCGCAGCTTCGACGGCGAGGGCACGCCGACCGCCGCGTGCGCGCTGATCGAGGACGGCGTGCTGACCACCTGGCTGCTCGATTCGCGCTCCGCCCGCCAGCTTGGCCTGCGCGCCACCGGCCATGCCGCGCGCAGTGTCGGCGGCCCGCCGTCGCCGACCCCCAGCAACCTCTACCTCGCGGCCGGGACGCTGTCGCCGGCCGCGCTGATGGCCGATATAGCCCTCGGGCTCTATGTCACCGAGCTGATCGGCATGGGGATCAACGGCATCACCGGCGACTACAGCCGCGGCGCCGCCGGGTTCATGATCCGCGACGGAAGGCTGGCCGAGCCGGTGGCCGAGATCACCATCGCCGGCAACCTGATCGAGATGTTCGCCCACCTGACGCCGGCCAATGACCTGCGGTTCCGCCGCGGCACCGACGCGCCGACGGTGCGGGTCGATGGGATGACCCTGGCAGGGGCGTGACCCGGCGCCCATATGGGCTGGGGTTTTTTCGAGAGCGAGACAGACCATGCGCCGTCGCCTTTCCCCGCTTGCCGTGATCGCCGCGCTGGCACTGGCCGTGTCGCTGGCCCTGGCGCCCGGCCTGGCCGATGCGCGGGCCGGCGGCGGGTCGTCCCTGGGCAGCCGCGGCAGCCAGACCTGGTCGGCACCGCCCGCCACCGGCACGGCGCCCTCTTCGTCGACGATCCAGCGCAGCATGACGCCGGGCAGTTCCGGCTACGGGTCTGGCTATAACGGCGGCTACAACCGCGGCTTCGGCAGCGGGTTTGGCGGCGGGCTGTTGGGCGGGCTGCTCGGCTTCGGGCTGGCCGGGCTGCTGATGGGGCATGGCTTCGGCGGCTTCGGGATGTTCGGCCTGTTCGGCCTGCTGATCCGCATCGCCATCATCGTGTTCGTGGTGCGCTGGCTGCTGCGGCTGTTCCGCGGCCCGTCCTCGGTGTTCGCCGGTGGCGGCCCCGCGATGTTCGCGCCGAATGGTGTCCCCCGGGATGCGATGGGCGGCGTGATGGGCGGGGCCGGCCCGATGCTGGGCGGCGGGCGCCGCGGCGTGACCCCGATCGCCATCGCGCCGGCCGACTACCAGGCGTTCGAGCAGTTGTTGGTGGCGGTCCAGGCCGCCTGGAGCGCGCACGACCTGAACCGCATGGCCGCGCTGCTGACCCCGGAGATGCTGAGTTATTTCGCCGACCAGCTCGCCGAGCAGGCCAGCCGCGGCGTGCGCAACAGCGTCACCGAGGTGCAACTGCTGCAGGGCGACCTGGCCGAGGCCTGGACCGAGGGGGGGACCGAAGGCGGGCGCGAATACGCCACCGTCGCGATGCGCTTCCAGATGATCGACGCGACCTACGACCCGGCCGGCCGGGTGGTCGACGGCAGCCCGACCGAGCACGTCACCGCGACCGAGATCTGGACCTTCCTGCGGGTGCCGGGCGGGCACTGGGTGCTGTCGGCGATCCAGCAGAGCCGATAGGGGCGGACGGCCGGCGCGCCACCGCTGCCCCCGCGCTGCGGCAAGGCGCGGCAGTTTAGGCTCAGTCGCCGTGGCGTGGCTTGCTCACCCAGTCGTACACCGCGCCCGCTGCCATCAGCACCGAGGTGCCGAGAAACACCGCGCGCATGCCGAAATGCCCGCCCAGGAAGCCGCCGGCCAGCGGCCCCGCGACCTGGCCGGCATATTGCGACGAGGTGGAATAGCCCAGCATGCTGCCGGCGACGCCATCCGGCACGCTGTGGCGGATCACGCTGGCGATGCACGGCAGCAGCCCGCCGAGCGACAGCCCCATCAGGAAGCGCAACGCCACGAGCTGCCACCCCGACGTCACGAAGGCCTGCGGGATCAGCAGCAGGGCAGAGGCCAGCAGGCAGCCGGTGATGACGTTCCAGTGGCCGATCCGGTCGGCCAGCTTGCCGAGGCGCGAGGCCGACAGGATGCTGCCCAGCGCCGCCGCCGCCATCACCACGCCGGCGACCTTGGTCACCTCGCCCGGGTCGCGCACCAGTTGCGCGACATAGACGGTGATGATCGGCTCGATCGACATGTTGGCCAGCATCAGCAGCAGCCCGGTGGCCATCATGGCGATCAGCGGCCCCTTGACCGGCACCGCCGCCCAGCCGCCGCGCGGCCGGCTGTGGCGCGGTCCCGGCCGCCGCCGCTCCTCCCTGATCAGGAACGTGGTGGCCAGGAAGGTGATGAAGATGACGCCGCCGGCGGCAATAAAGGTCCAGCGGATGCCGATCAGCGGCGGCAGGAAGCCGCCGATCAGCGGACCGGCCAGGCTGCCCGCCATGACCCCCGAAGACAGCATGCCGAGCGCCCAGCCGGAGCGGCTCTTCGGCGTCTGCGTCGCCACCAGCACGACCGAGCCGGACGAATAACCGCCCAGCAGCCCCGCCAGCAGCCGCAGCGCGACGAGCTGCCAGACGTTCTGCGCCATGCCGATCAGCGACATCGCCACCGCCATGCCCAGGCTGGCGCGGATCAGCATCAGCTTGCGGCCATACAGGTCCGCCAGCCGGCCCCACAGCGGCGCGCACAGCGCGGCGGAGAAGAACGTGGCGCCATAGGCGGCACCTGACCATTCGGCGATCGCCGCGTGATCGGTGACGCCGAGCTGCTCGACGTAGATCGGCAGGAACGGCAGCAGCAGCGTCATCGCCACGATGGTGGTGAAGCAGCCGAACACGCAGACCACCAGGTTGCGCTGCCAGTGCGCCGAGCCCGGCTCTTCCTCGGCGATTGCTGGGGCGCCGGCCAGAGCAGCGCCCGCCTGGGTCACGCCCGCCGGGGTCACGCCCGCCGGGGTCACGCCCGCCTGGGTTCCGCCAACCAGCGAGCCGCCAACCTCGGGGACGCCGACCTGGGTTGCTGGCGCGGCCTCGCCCAGCCGGATCGCCGCGCTCTTGCCGCGCATCGTCAGTGCTGCCCCACCACGGCGAAGCCGCGCGCGCGCAGGCCCCGCCGGTCCTCGTCCAGCGACTGGATCAGCCGGTCGCGGGTGGCGCGGATATGCGCGACGGCCTCGCGCGCCGCCGCATCGGGCAGGCGCTGGCGGATCAGCTCCAGGATCCGCCAGTGCTCGGTCCAGGCCTGCGCGCGGGAGGCCTCGGTCAGCACCTCCAGCCACCTGGCGCGCGCCAGGCGCGTCATCACGCCGCGCAGCGCCTTGAGCAGGAACGCATTGCCCGACAGCCGCGCCAGTTCGACGTGGAAATCGGTGCCGGCCTGGTGCCAGGCCGCGCGCGGCACGTCGGCGCGGCAGGAGTCCAACAGCGCCGCGACGACGTCGAGGTCGCCGTCCGACGCCCGCGCGCAGGCCAGGCGCACCGCGGTGGTCTCCAGCGGCTCGCGGAATTCCGCCAGCGCGGCGATCTCGCCGAGGTCGATCGGCGCCACCACCCAGTTGCGCCCGTCGCGGCGCACCAGCTCCTCGGCCTCCAGGCGCAGCAGGGCGGCACGGATCGGCGTGCGCGAACCGGCGAAGCGGGTTTCCAGCCAGCGCTCGGTCAGCCGTTCGCCGGGGCCGAGGTCGAGCGACAGCACCATCTCGCGGAGCTGGTCGTGGATTTGCAGCATCTGTGACATCGGCGTGGGCTCGCAGTACCAATTTGGGATACCAATCCGGCATCCCTACCCGAGCGTTTGCCGGCCGGCAAGACCGGCGGAACGCTGCCCCCTCGACGCCGTCAGGCCGGATCGTATTTCCGGCAGAACGTCCCGGCATCGAGCCGGCGGAAGTCCTCCAGCGCCTCGGCGAGCCGGGGGCGGTCCCAGTCCCACCAGGCGATGCGCTGCAACGCCGCAACGATCTCGGGCGCGAAGCGCAAGCGCACCACCCGCGCCGGCACGCCGACCGCCACCGCGAACGGCGGCAGGTCCCTGCTCACCACCGCCCCGGCGCCGACCGCCGCCCCGCTGCCGATCGACACGCCGGGCAGCACGATCGCGCCGTGGCCGATCCACACGTCGTGGCCGAGCGTCACGCGGAACGACCGCCGCCAGTCGAAGAACCCGGCCTCGTCCGCGCCCAGCCCATAGGCCGAGGCCCGGTAGGTGAAGTGGTTCAGCGCCACGCGGTCCAGCGGGTGGTTGCCCGGATTGATCCGCGTCTGCGCGGCGATCGAGCAGAACCGGCCGATCGCGCTGTAGATGATGTCCGCGTCGTTCACGACATAGCTGTAGTCGCCGAAGCTGCTCTCGGCGACCTTGGTGCGCGCGCCCACCTCGCAGTAGGCGCCGAAGCGGCTGTCGCGCACCTGCGCGGTGGGATCGATGAATGGTTCGCGGCCGAGCCGTTTCGTCGCCGTGGCGGGGTCCTGGTACACGCGCGTCTCCGTGCTGCCCGCCCAGGCTTGCCCGCGCGGCGTGACGTCCCGATGACGGTTCCCCGACGTTTCGGTGAATCGAGACGGCGCCGCCGCTCAGCGGAACGGGTTGACGATCGTGATGCCCTCGATTTGGCGGCCGTGCGCCAGGTCCTCGGTGTAGAGCGTCGTGCAGCCCAGCGCGCGGGCAGCAGCGATGATCGCGCTGTCCCAATACGACAGTCCGTACTTCGCCTTGATCTCCAGCGCCGCTTCGACAATCGGCACCGTCATGGCTTGAACGCTGAACCGACACCACGTGCGGACCAGGCCGGCGGCGAGGTCATGTGGCAATCGCCCGGCCCGGGTGGGCCTGGTGGCCTGAACGTAGAACTCCTGCAACACCTGGACCGACAGCGCCCCATCGTCGCGGTCCAGCAGCGCATCCGCCTGCGCGCGCTTTCCAGCCTCCTCGGGGTGTGGACTGATCGCATAGAGCAGGATGTTGGTGTCGAGGAAATGCGGCACCGTCAGGCGTCGCGTTCATGGACCTGATCGCGGGTCAGGTTGTCGGCGGCGCGGAACCCGGCGGGGACACGGGCGCGCAGTTCGCGCTCCAGGCGCTTCAGTCGCTGAAATTCCGTCTCGCCGGCACCCAGTTCGATGAGGTAGCGCCGCACCAGCGCGGAGACCGAGGTATCCAACGCCGCCGCCTTGATGCGGGCGTTGCGGTAGGTGTCGTCGTCCACGGTAACTGTGATATTCTTCATGTTTACACAGTATCGCGCACCCAACCCACCGACAAGCCGGCCCGTTCAGTTCAGAAACAGCTTGCCCGGGTTGAGAATCCCCCGCGGGTCCAACGCCGTCTTGATCGAGCGCATCACCGCCAGCGCCTCCGCCCCATGCTCCTGCTCCAGGAACTCGCGCTTGCCGATCCCCACCCCGTGTTCGCCGCTGCACGACCCGCCCAGCGCCAGCGCGCGCGCGACGATCTTCTTGTCGAGCTCCCAGGCCCGCGCCAGTCCGTCCGGCTCGGGCGGCACCAGGATCACCGTGTGGAAGTTGCCGTCCCCGACATGCCCGACGATCGGCGCGGTCAGCCCGGAGGCGGCGATGTCCTCCTTCGCCCCCAGGATCGCCTCGGTCAGCCGCGAGATCGGCACGATCGCATCCGTCGCGATGCCCCGGTACCCCGGCTTCAGCGCCAGACCGGCCCAGTAGGCGTCATGCCGCGCCTGCCACAGCCTGCCGCGCTCCGCCGCGTCGGTCGCCCAGCGGAAGCCGTGGCCGTCGAACCCGGTCGCGATCTCCTCCGCCTGCTGCGCCTGCTCGGCAACGGCGGCCGGCGTGCCGTGGAACTCGAAGAACAGCGACGGCAGCGCCTCCAGCCCCTCCAGCTTCGAGTAGGCGATGCAGGCCGCCACCTGCACCTCGTCCAGCAGCTCCATGCGCGCCACCGGGATGCCGACCTGCAGGATGGCGATCACCGTCTCCACCGCGCCCTGCAGGGTCTTGAACTGGCAGGTCGCCGAGGAGATCGCCTCGGGAATCCCGTGCAGCCGCAACTGGATCTCGGTGATCACGCCGAGCGTGCCCTCGGAGCCGACGAACAGCCGCGTCAGGTCGTAGCCGGTCGCCGACTTGCGCACCCGCCCGCCGGTGCGGATCACCCGCCCGTCCGCCAGCACCACCGTCAGCCCCAACGCGTTCTCGCGCATCGTGCCGTAGCGCACCGCGTTGGTGCCGGAGGCGCGCGTCGCACACATCCCCCCCAAGGTGCACGCCGCGGTACCCGGATCGACCGGAAAGAACAGCCCGGCATCGCGCAGATGCGTGTTGAGCTGATCGCGCGTCACCCCCGCCTCCACCCGGCAATCCATGTCCGCCTGGCTGACCTCCAGGATCCGCGTCATCCGCGACAGATCGAGCGTGATGCCGCCACGCACCGGCGTCACATGCCCCTCCAAGGAGGTGCCGGCGCCCCATGGCACCACCGGAACGCCCTGGGCGTGGCACAGCGCCAGCAGCCGCGCCGCCTCCTCCGTGGTCTCGATGAACGCCACCGCATCGGGCTGCACCGGCGGCTGCGTGTCCTGGCCGTGCGAGTGATGCTCGCGCAACATGGCATTCGTGGTGATGCGCTCGCCGAGAAAATCCCGCGCCGCGGCCACGACAGTATCGACAGGGCGCACCATCACGCCTTCCTCCGGCAAATCATCCCACCCACATGCGCGAAAACGCCGGATTTGGCCACACAGGCCGTCACGCGCGCGCAGCAAGGTTGGGGCTTCGCCCCGGACCCCACCAGGGGGCTTTGCCCCCTGGACCCCCACCCCCCGGGACAAGTGCCCGGGGGCAGGCGCCGGCAGCGGCCTCTGGACTCCATGACTGGGAGTGGCTGAGGGGGAGGGGGCGTGTGGGCGAGGCGAAGGGGCGCCGTCCGGCGTGCCGGACGGCGCCCCTTCGCCTCGCCCACCCGCCCCCTCCCCCTCCCCACACTCCCAGTGAAGGGTTCCAAGGGCTCTGCCCTTGGCGGGGTTCCAAGGGGCAGCGCCCCTTGGCGGGGTCTGGGGCGGAGCCCCGGCCTTGCTGCGTTCACGCGACGGCCTGTGTCGCCGATCACATCCTTGGGACCTCGAAAGGCGTCACAAAGCGACACGTTGGCGACAAGTTTCCGACACACTGGGCGGCTTCACTTTGTCCGCTGGAACGGCCGAGGAGAGCGAGTATGGAAAACGGGTTTCGCCGAATTGCCCTGGCCCAGGGCCTGTTGCCAATGACGCCGGCGCCGCCGGTCGCGCCCGCCGATCCGCGTCCGCCGAGCGAGGCGGACAAGCCTGCCATCCGCGAGCCGGCAGGTCGCGCGGCTTGACGGCGGGGTGTGACTGGCGCAACGGCTCGCGCCTGCACAGCACGGTCTGACAGCCACGATGGATGCCGATCCGGCCGCCGGGGCCCCGCGCCTCGGGTTTGGCCTCAGTTTCGCCGATCTCGCCGACCGCGCCGGGCTGGTGCGGCTCGACCGGGTGTTCCTCGCGCAGTTGGAGGCTGAGGACGCCGGCCTGCATGCGCGCCTGCTGGCGGCGCGCGCCGCCCCGGCGGCGCTGCCGGAGAAGGCCGCCAGCGAGCTGATCGTGGCGCTGGGACCGGTGCTGGATGCGTTCGTGGCGGCGCTGTTCGGCATCGCGGACGACGTGCTGGCGCTGGCCCGGCGGACCCACGAGCTGGACCCGGTGCACGCCTGCAAGCGGCTGTTCGTGCAGCGCCAGGCGGTGAAGAAGTATGCCGATCCCAAGGCGTTCGACGGTGCGGCGTTGCGTACGGCGCTGGAGGCCCGGATCGGCGCGCCACTGACCGAGCTGGGCTTCGCCACCAGCGTGGCGGCGTGGGAGGCGTCGGCCGACCTGAACGCGCTCGACCTCGCGCTGCGCTATGCCGCCTGGGCGACGCTGACGCCGGCGGGGCGGGCGGCGCACCAAGGCAACACGCTGTTCCGCGTGCCGCAGCGGGTCGACCCGCTGCACCTGGTGCGGTTCGAGACGATCGAGCGCCACGGCGTCACCATGCTGCGCCTGCCCGAGCACGACTGGCGGGCGCGCGACGGGTTCGCGCTGACCGATGCCGGCATGACGCAGGCGCAGGCGCTGGACCAGATGAACTACTGCATCTGGTGCCACGAGCAGGGCAAGGATTCCTGCGCCAAGGGGTTGCGCGAGCGCAAAACGGCAACGTCACAGAAGCTGGGCGCGTTCCAGACCTCGCCGCTCGGCGTGACCCTGGCCGGCTGCCCGCTGGACGAGAAGATCAGCGAAATGCACATGCTGCGCGCCCAGGGCAGCGTGCTGGGCGCCTTCGCCGCGATCGCCATCGACAATCCGATGATGGCGGCGACCGGGCATCGCATCTGCAACGACTGCATGAAGGCCTGCATCTACCAGCGCCAGGACCCGGTGGACATTCCGCAGGCCGAGACCTCGGTGTTGAAGGACGTGCTGGCGCTGCCCTGGGGGATCGAGATCTACGCGCTGCTGACGCGCTGGAACCCGCTGGACTTCGCCCGCCCGCTGCCGCGTCCGGACAGCGGGCGCAAGGTGCTGATCGTCGGGCTGGGGCCGGCCGGGTTCACCCTGGCGCACCACCTGCTGAACGACGGACACACGGTGGTGGCGATCGACGGATTGAAGATCGAGCCGCTCGGCTTCGATCCGCGCGCGCCGGTGCGCGATGCCGAAACATTATACGAGAACCTCGACGACCGGGTGATGGCCGGGTTCGGCGGCGTCGCCGAGTACGGCATCACGGTGCGCTGGAACAAGAACTACCTGAAGCTGGTGCGCCTGCTGCTGGAGCGGCGCGCGGGCTTCGCGCATGTCGGCGGGGTGCGGTTCGGCGGCGGTGCGACGCTGGGGATGGACGACGCCTGGGCGATGGGCTTCGACCACATCGCGCTGTGCATGGGCGCCGGCAGGCCGACCGTGCTGGACATCCCGAACGGCCTGGCGCGCGGCGTGCGCCAGGCGTCGGATTTCCTGATGGCGCTGCAACTGACCGGGGCGGCGAAGTTTGCCTCCATCGCCAACCTGCAGATCCGCCTGCCGGTGGTGGTGATCGGCGGCGGGCTGACCGCGATCGATACGGCGACGGAAAGTCTCGCCTACTACGTGCGCCAGGTGGAAAAATTCGCCGCGCGCTATGCCGTGCTGGTCGCCGAGCGCGGGGCCGCGGCGGTGCGCGCCGCGTGGAACGCCGAGCAGGCCGCGATCGCCGACGAATTCCTGGCCCATGCGGCGGCGCTGGCGGACGAGCGCGCGGCGGCGGCGCGCGAGGGCAGGGCGCCGGCGCTGGCCAGGCTGCTGGACGGTTGGGGCGGCGCGACGATCGCCTATCGGAGGCGGCTGATCGACAGCCCATCCTACACGCTGAACCACGAGGAGGTGGCCAAGGCGCTGGAGGAAGGCGTGCGCTTCGCCGAGGGCCTGGCCCCGCGCGCCGTGCAGGTCGATGCGTTCGGCCACGCCGCCGCCTTGCGCCTGGCGCGCGCCGACGGCAGCGAAACGGTGCTGCCGGCGCGGGCGATCCTGGTCGCCGCCGGCACCCAGCCCAACACCGTGCTGGCGCGCGAGGACGGCCGGATCAAACTGGACGGCAAATACTTCCAGGCGATCGACGAGACCGGCGCGCCGGTCAGCCCGGCCCGCGGCCTGGCCAAGCCGGAGACCACGCAGGTGCTGATGCATCGGGTCGCGGCGGGGCCGGCGAAGGGCCGCTTCATCAGCTTCTTCGGCGACCTGCACCCGAGCTTCTTCGGCAACGTGGTGAAGGCGATGGGCGGGGCCAAGCGCGGCTACCCGGTGGTCTCGCGCGTCCTGGCAACGCTGGACGAGCGGGACAAAAGGACGCTTGACGTCGCGCCGCTTACCGGTGCCGAGCTGATCGCCCGCTGCCGGGCGGACCTGCAGCCCCACGGTGCACGCGGTGCACCGGCTGACGCCGACCATCGTCGAGGTGGTGATCCACGCCCCGGCGGCGGCGCGGGCATTCCGTCCGGGCCAGTTCTACCGGCTGCAGAATTTCGAGATGCACGCCCCGCGCCTGCGCGAGGCGGTGGGCGAGACCGTGCTGGGGATGGAGGGCCTGGCGATGACCGGCGCCTGGACCGATCCGGCGCGTGGCCTGGTCTCGGTGATCGTGCTGGAGATGGGCGGCAGCTCCGACCTGTGCGCGCTGCTGCAGCCCGGCGAGCCGGTGGTGCTGATGGGCCCGACCGGCACGCCGACCGAGATCCACGCCGACACCACGGTGGCGCTGGTGGGCGGCGGGCTGGGCAACGCGGTGCTGTTCGCGATCGGCGCGGCGCTGCGCGCGGCCGGATCGCGGGTGATCTACTTCGCCGGCTACAAGCAGGTGCGCGACCGTTACAAGGTCGCGGAGATCGAACGTGCCGCCGATGTCATCGTGTGGTGCTGCGACGAGGCGCCGGGGTTCGCGGCCAACCCGGCCCGGCCGCAGGACCGGACGATGGTGGGCAACATCGTGCAGGCCATGGCGGCCTACGGCTCCGGCCAGCTTGGCGCGCAGGCGGTGGCGTTGAACCAGGCCGCGCATCTGATCGCCATCGGCTCGGACCGCATGATGCAGGCGGTCGGCGCGGCGCGCCATGGCGTGCTGGCGCCGTATCTGCGGGCCGGGGCACACCGCGATCGGCTCGATCAACTCGCCGATGCAATGCATGATGAAGGAGGTCTGCGCCCAGTGCCTGCAACCGCATGTCGATCCGGAGAGCGGCGCGCGCAGCGTGGTGTTCTCGTGCTTCAACCAGGATCAGGCGCTGGACCGGGTGGATTTCCCAGCGCTGCATGAGCGGCTGATGCAGAACGGCGTGCAGGAGAAACTGACGGCGCAGTGGGTGGGCCGGGCGTTGCGGCTGCTGGCGGCGGGTTAGCCCGCGGTCCAGGCGTGCCGCTGGTTTCGCCGGTCCCGCTGCCGGGCGGGCCCGGTCCGGCGCGCCGGAACCAGGCGCCATCGTGCAGCGAAATCGTCTTGACGGCGAACGGCCGCTGCCGGCACGATCATTCCGCTAGCATGCCGAGATCGTCCGCCCGGCGGTGCCGGCAGACGGATATCTCGCCTGTTGTGGGCGCGCCCGAGCGCAGAGGGGAAGCCGATGTCCAAGCCAGTCGCCGAGGATCTGTTCCGGTTCTCCGGCCGGCGCGACCGAAAATCCTACCTGCTCTACCTGCTGGCCGTGACGGCCGTAATGGTTGCCTTATGGAGCCTTGCGGCGGCCGCATTGGTTGGCGGGATCGGCAGCGCCCTGACCATCGCGGGACTGCTCAGCCTGCCGGTCGTCGTCTCCGGCTGGGCGGTCGGCGCGCAAAGGTGCCATGATTTCGGGTGGACCGGTTGGGCCATGCTGCTGACCTTGATCCCCTATGTCGGCTGGATCTTCTCCCTGGTGATCCAGCTCATCCCGGGCAATGTCGGCGTGAACCGCTACGGTCCCGACCCGATCCGAGCGACGGTGCCGACACTGTGGTGACCCGCTTCGCGCGGGCAGTGTGGTGACCCGCTTCGCGCGGGCAGTGCGGCGCCGCGCCCGGTCGCGCCGGCGCGGCCCCGAGGCGGCTTGCCCGCTCCCAGGTCGATGATGACCGCCGTGCCCCAGTGCGGGCCCGCGACGCCGACCTGCGCCGGTCGCGCCGCGGCTGCTGCCTGACCGATCGCGGGTTCGGCCGCCCTGTCGTGCCCGCCCTGTCGTGCCCGCCCTGGCCTTGAACCGCAACCGTCGGACCGTAGCCCTCAGCCGGCCGGCGGATTGGCCGTCAGGCGACCGATGGCCGCCGCCTTGTCGGTCCTGAACACGGCGGCGAATTCGGCGGCAAGACGATCGACCGCCAGTTCGAACAGGTTGCGCCGACTGAAACTCGAACTCGCTGCCATCCAGCGACGGCCGCAGGTCGCGCACCACTTCCGCCAGCGCCCGGACGCTGCCCGAGTTGATCTTGCCCTGGTATTCCAGCGCTCGTTTGGTCCACACGATTCGATTGGCGTGCGGGCGACCGCGCAGGATGGCCATCACCTCGGCGAACGCCTGGCGGCTGACCGGCCGGCGCAGGCCGATGTCCTTCGCCTTGCGCACCGGAATCCGCAGCGACATCTTGTTTTCGGCAAACGAGATCTTGATCCAGTTCATCCGTTGGCCGCCGATCTCTTCGACGCGCACCTGGTTGACCATGCCGATGCCGTGCGCCGGATAGACCACCAGATCGCCCTTGCGAAACGGCCGCGCGTCGTCCGCGGCGACCGTCGGCACGGGAGCGGCCGACAGCGCGGCCGCCGGCGATACTGCTGCCGTGGCATCCGCGGTGGCCTCGGTCATGGCAGGCGTGAGCAGCATTCGTGTAAGAACCTCGTTGGTGGCACGCGGATGTGCCGGATGATCGCCCGGGGGGGATCGCCCGGACGGCTCGGGGCAGCGGTGCCGCCGAAACCCTAGGGTGCGATAAGCGGCAGCATCACGACGCCACCTTCACCGCGGCCGACAATTGGCCTTCGAGCACCACCCGTTCGTGGCCGTCCTGCGCGTTGCGCACGCGGTAGCGGATGTTGACACCCTCGATCGGCAGGAGACGCTGGACCGTGTAGGCGCCGCCGGGCAGATGCCTGTCCAGCCGATTGGGGATGAGGTTGACCGTCTGCCCGACTTTGAACTTGTGATCCATGATGGTTACTCCGCCACGCCCGGCGCCATGCCTGCATGGCGCCGGGAGATAGCGTCACACCGATTGCAGGTTTTCCGCCGAAAGCTTGCCCTGCTGGCCCTTTTGCACTTCGTAGCTGATCTTCTGCCCCTCGTTCAGGCTGCCGATCCCCGCCCGCTCGACCGCTGAGACGTGCACGAAGACGTCGTTCGAGCCGTCATCCGGCTGGATGAAGCCGTAACCCTTTTTGGCGTTGAACCATTTGACCGTGCCTGTCGACATTCCACCACTCCGCGATATCGGCGGCCCGCACGATGCGGCCCGGATTACTCTTCAGGGGGAGAGCTTCGAGATGCGACAGTGCCGCACACAGACACGAGCGGCCCGGATCGAAAAGTGCCGATTGCCTAGCATATAGGCGTCCTGCGCCGGGATTGCCAGCGCGGAGTGCCAGGCAGCAATCGCGGATCGCCGGGCAGCCGTTCGCAATTTGGCCGGACGACATTGCCTCTCCGCCATGGCCCGGCTTGACCAGGCCATCCAGGCACCGCCGATGGGTCGCAGATGGCCGGTCAGACTCAGCCATGCCGGGTGACTGTAACGACACCTGCGACTACGCGGCTCGGTCAGACGCGAGCGGGCGGCGGTTGACGCCGTCGAGCGATCGCTTCAGGGTGCGCGCCGCTCGAAAGTGATGGCGGGACCTGCCGGCAGCGAGACCGACGGATCCGCGAAATCGTATCACATCAGGACCGGTTTCGCGAGCAAGCCCGATCGAAGCCGAACGGCGCAATCAACCGCAAGACAAGACGCGGGGCTTTGGCTGATAACGACCGTCGGCGGAACCACGCCGACGCCGCCATGTCCCCGTATGACCGCCATGCCGGCTCGCTGGGCCGGACATGAACGAGGCATCGGTCCCGCAGAGATGGGGATATCGAATGGATCAAGTGATCAGCGCGGGCAATCCACGCTTCTTCGCCCGCACCGGACCGCACCCGATCGCCGCGGTGGCCGAGGCGGCCGGCTGCGCCTTGCCGCCGGGCGAGCTGTTGCTGACCGGACTGGCCGCGCTGGAGAGTGCCGGGCCCAGCGAGATCAGCTTCGCCCTGCATCGCCGGCATGCCGCGGCGCTGGCACGGACCCGGGCCGGCGCGGTGCTCGTGCCGGCCGAGCTGCAGGCCGGCGTCCCGGCCGGATCGGTGGCCCTGGTGACCGCCGATCCGGCATCCGGCTGGGCGCGGCTGGCGATGCTGTTCCACCCCGCCCCGGCGGTCAGCCCCGGCATCCACCGCACCGCGGTTGTCGCGGAGGACGCCATCGTGCACGCCTCCGCCGAGGTCGGCCCGCACGCCGTGATCGAGGCCGGCGCTGAGATCGGCCCACGCTGCCGCATCGGCCCCGGCGCGGTGATCGGCGCGGGCGTGGTGCTCGGGCCGGCCTGCCGCATCGGCGCGCATGTCAGCATCAGCCACGCGATCCTGGGTGCCAGGGTTTGCGTGTTTCCAGGGGCCCGGATCGGCCAGGAGGGGTTCGGCTTCACCATCTCGGCGCTCGGATTTCAGACCGTGCCGCAGCTCGGCCTGGTGATCCTCGAGGACGACGTGGAGGTGGGCGCCAACAGCACGATCGATCGCGGCTCCTTGCGCGACACGGTGATCGGGGCCGGCACGCGGCTGGATAACCTGGTCCAGGTCGCGCACAACGCGCGGATCGGGCGCTATTGCGCCCTGGCCGCGCAGGTCGGCATCTCGGGCTCGGCGGAGATCGGCGATTTCGTCGTGATCGGCGGCCAGGCCGGGCTGGCCGACCACATGCGCGTCGGCAGCAAGGCCCAGGTCGGCGCGCAGTCGGGCGTGATGTCGGACATCGACGCGGGCGCGGTGGTGGTCGGCAGCCCGGCCCGCCCGGCCCGCGAGGTGTTCCGCGAGATCGCCACGCTGAAGCGGCTGGCCCGCCGCACCTAGAGCGGGATGGCTTCTGATACCAGCGGCCCAAAGTGACGACTCTTCCACCATTTCGGGCCGCTGGTATCGCGCGCGGGGTTGGTGGGGCGGCCACCAAGCCGCAGATATTGTCCGCCAGCCCCCGGTTTTCACCGCGGCATGCTTCGCGCTCATGGCGAGTTGGCGCGCGCCCGGGAAACTCGTAACGAGTATTCCCGGCCGCCGCCCTAATTCCGCGGCAACCGCGCCACCTCCGGCGCATCCGCGCTCTGCGCCCGGTGCCGCAACACATGATCCGCCAGCACGCAGTCCGGCCGCCGGAAGCCGAGACCGGCGCTTGCCTGACAGATCGGAAGCCGTTATCTCAAACCGCGGCGGCGCACGGCCAACGATCTGCGAGACAGCGCGTCGAGGGAGGACGATCTGCCTACATCGGAAAAGGACCAGTGGGTCGAGCGGGTGCTCGGGATCACCCGGCGGGGTGGTGCGGGTGCGGGCGGGGCGGACGTTATCGCGCCCTGGCAGGACGCCGCCAAGGCGATCGACGGGCGGCTCGCCGGGTTGGCACGCGAACTGCGCAGCTACGGCGACGTGGACTTCAACCAACTCGCCGACAAGGGCATCCATCAATTGCTGGACGGCAACGAGACCGCGGCGCTGACCGCCGGCCTCGCCGCCTACAACGCCGCGACCGGCGAAGCCCGGCAGAAGGCCGCGGCGGCGCTGCGCCAGGCAGTCGCGAACTATCAGGCGTTCCTGGAGCGCAGCGCGCTGGTCGAGGCGCTCGACGACAACCCGTTCGAGGTTGATGTCGAGATCTACACAACCCTGAGCCAGGCGCTGCGCCGCATCGACGGCGGACTGCCGAAGCTCGCGTAGCGCACGGAACCGGCACATGTCATTTTCCAGCGAAATCGAAACGACCAGCGACAGGGGCGGCAAGAAGCGCTCAGGTAGCAAGCCGGTTTCGCCGCTCAAGCGAAGCTGGGGGCTGAACACCCTGCCGCTGGTGAAGCTGAAGTCCCAGGTCGAGCCCGAGCAGGACATGCCGACGATGCCGGTGCCGAAGTCGCGTTCGCCGGTGCTGTCGAAGAAGATCGATGGCGCGCTGATGACCTTCGAGCAGCTGGCGGCCCGCATCGGCCACGAGCCGCACTCGAACCGGCTCAAGGGCCTCTGGAAGCGCTCCGTCCACTACAAGGAGATGCGCGCCGAAACCAAGAAGATCGAGGACGCGTGCAAGGGATCGCTCGCCGAGCTTGACGAGGCGACGCTGACCAAGACTCTGGACGACCTGATCAAGGCCGGCGAGGCCTATGCCGAGCAGCACAAGGACGACCCGAACAAGGTTTCCGTCGGCAACGACGTGTCCGCGCGGGCGCGCGACCGCAAGGAGCTGCTGAAATCGGTCACGGACGACCCGGATTTCGCCAAGGTCAAGGACCACATCACCATCGAGCAGGCGCTGGACTGCAAGGCGCGGGGGATCCGCTTCAAGGACTGCGCGTTCGACACGCTGAACGACGACAAGATGTCGAACTGCAACGACAAATTCGGCGCCGGCAACGCCAACTCGGTCAGCAAGATCGACTTCACCGGCGGCGACGTGCGGGTGTTCAAGGCAGAGAAGCTGCGCGAGGAGCAGCCGCTGGACGGCGCCACCGCGATCGGCATCGACAAGGACTCGCCGCACAACGGCAACCGCAACATCGCCACCTCGGCGGTCTCCGACCTGCTGGGCATCAAGGTGACGCCGAAAGTCAACTTCGGCCTGCACAAGAACCCGGAAACCGAAAAGGTCGAGGTCGGCCTGATGATGGGACTGGCGCCGGGCAAGCCGCCCGCCCGTGGCGTGTGGGAGGATTTCAAGGCGCAGCAGTTCGGCAAGATCGGCGAGCTGATGCAGAACCGCGACTTCGAGGGGCTGTTGAAGTGCAAGCCGAAGGTCCGGTTGAAACCCCCGAACGGCCCCGGCTGGGAGAAGGAAGTGACCAAGCTGCTGCCGCCGTGGGGCGACACGCCGCCGTCGAAGAAGGCGCAGGCGGCGCTGCAGGAGCAGCTCAATGGCCTGGAATGGTGCGACATCCTGACCGGACAGACCGACCGGCACGCGCAGAACTACTTCGTCGAAGTCAACGGCGACGACGTCAAGGTCACCGGCATCGACAACGACATGGCGTTCGGCAAGAACCAGACCAAGGCGTTGGTCAAGAAGGGCGAGCTGGACGCGCGCAAGACGCCGCCCGGCCTGCCGCCACTGATCGACAAGAAGGTCTACGACGAGCTCATCAAGAAGACGTTCGAGCGGGACCTGCTGCCCAAGCTCGCGGGCCTGCTGACCGACGAGGAGATCGAGGCCTCGCGCAAGCGCTTCAACGAAGCCAAGGAACACGCGGCCATGCTGAAGGAAGCCGGCTATGTGGTCGAGGACTGGTCGACCTGGCAGTCGCCCGGCGATGAGAAGCTCTCGCCGCGGCAGTTCCTGGCCCAACTCCAGGATGTCACGAAGGACCAGCGCAACGCCGAGAAGAGCGGCGGGCTGTTCGGCCGCGACTTCGCCAAGATGTTCGACGAGGCCGGCCTATGAGCGGGTCCGCAGCGACCGCTCCGGCGACCGGCATGAAGGCGCTGGAGCAGGCGTTCCTCGACTACCGCGCGCAGGGGCTGCGCGTGCCGTCCGTGCCGCACGCACTGGTCGACACGCTGACGCACCGCGGCGCCGACACCTACACGACGGAGCCGATGAGCCTGGACAACCGCACGGCCGCGATCGCGCTGGCGGCCGACCCGCGCGCGCCCGACCAGATCGGGTTCGGCCAGATCGGCCACGGCATCGCCTCGTGGTATTTCTGCCTGCGCATGATCGCCGGTCCGCTCGCGGTCTATGTCCGCCTCAACTACGGCGGCGCGTACGGCGACGCCGAGGCCGAGCGGGACGGCATCAATGCCGTGCTGCTGCAGACCGAGGAACTCGTGGTTGCGGCTGCCGAGGCACGCGCGAGCGGCCGGCTGGCGAAGAGCGAGCGCATGCTGGTCGTGTTCGACGTGCTGGACGGCAATCTGTGGCGGGCCGGCACGCGCGGGACGGAGGTCGTGAGCGACGACCCGTTCTCCGAGGCGCTGGACTGGCTACAGGGCGCAAGCGGCGCCGGCTGATGCCCGCGACGCGGGGGGCGGTTCTCCGGCTCCTGCACCACGTCCCCAGACACGACCACGGGGCATAGCCGGACACTGTTACTGCCCGATCAATGCACGGGGATCACCCTCGAAATGATGGCAAAGTCATCATTTCGGGCGCCGCCCTAATTCCGCGGCAACCGTGCCACCTCCGGCGCATCCGGGTTCTGCGCCCGGTGCCGCAACACATGATCCGCCAGCACGCAGGCCAGCATCGCCTCGCCCACCGGCACCGCGCGGATCCCCACGCAGGGGTCGTGCCGGCCCCGGGTGGTGATCTCGGTCTCCCGCCCGGCGCGGTCCACCGTCAGGCGCGGCGCCAGGATCGAGCTGGTCGGCTTCACCGCGAACCGCGCGACGATCGGCTGGCCGGTCGAAATCCCGCCCAGGATGCCGCCCGCGTGGTTCGCCTGGAACGCCACCAGCCCATCGCGCATGCGCATCTCGTCGGCGTTTTCCTCGCCGGTCAGCGCCGCGGCGGCGAACCCGGCGCCGATCTCCACCCCCTTCACCGCGTTGATCGACATCAGCGCGCCGGCCAGCTCGGCGTCCAGCTTGGCGTAGACCGGCGCGCCCAGGCCGGGCGGCACGCCATCGGCGACCACCTCGATCACCGCGCCGACGGACGACCCGGCCTTGCGCACCGCCAGCAGGTACGTCTCCCAGGTCTGCGCCATCACCGGGTCGGGGCAGAAGAACGGGTTGCCCGCCACCGCGTCCCAGTCCCAGCGCGCGCGGTCGATCCGGTGCGGACCCATCTGCACCAGTGCGCCGCGGATGCGCACCCCCGCGCCCAGCACCTTGCGCGCCACGCCGCCCGCCGCGACGCGCATCGCCGTCTCGCGCGCCGAGGCCCGCCCGCCGCCGCGATAGTCGCGGATGCCGTATTTCAGCTCATAGGTCAGGTCGGCGTGGCCGGGGCGGAACTTCGCCGCGATCTCGGAATAGTCGCGCGAGCGCTGGTCGACGTTGTCGATCTGCAACGCAATCGGCGTGCCGGTGGTCAACCCGTCAAACACGCCGGACAGGATGCGGACCTGGTCGGGCTCCTGGCGCTGGGTGGTGAACTTGCTCTGGCCTGGGCGGCGGCGGTCCAGCCAGGGCTGGATATCGGCCTCGCTCAGCGCCAGCCGCGGCGGGCAGCCATCGACCACGCAGCCGATCGCCGGCCCGTGGCTCTCGCCCCAGGTGGTGACGCGGAACAGATGGCCGAAGGTGTTGTGCGACATGTGGTGTGTCTGTCCTCGTGGCCGCTGGCCGCTCCGTCATGGCCGGCAAAAACTCTCCCCCTCCCCTTGAGGGAGGGGGCGGGGGGAGGGGTCAGTGCCGCGGTCGCACCAAAGCTTCTTGCGCACCCTACCCCTCCCCCCAACCCCCTCCCTCAAGGGGAGGGGGAGAAAGTTGGTCGCCATTACCCGCCGCCGCTGCCTTCGACGATCGCGATGTCGGGCGCCGCCGGGTTCTTCATCCCGACGATATGATAGCCGCAGTCAACGTGATGTACCTCGCCGGTCACCGCCCCGGCGAGGTCGGACAGCAGATAGACGCCGGCGCCGCCCACCTCCTCGATCGTGACATTCCGTTGCATTGGCGAATTGAGCTGGTTCCAGCGCAGGATGTAGCGGAAATCGCCGATCCCGTTGGCCGCCAGCGTCTTGATCGGCCCGGCGCTGATCGCGTTCACCCGGATGCCGACGCCGCCGAGATCCGCCGCCATGTAGCGCACCGAGGCCTCCAGCGCCGCCTTCGCCACGCCCATGACGTTGTAGTGCGGCGTCCAGTTCTCCGCACCGAGATAGGTCAGGGTCAGCAGGCTGCCGCCGGGCGCCATCATCGGCACCGCCCGCTGGCCGACCGCGACGAAGGAATAGCAGGAGATGTCCAGCGCCTGCAGGAATGCGGCGCGCGGCGTGTCGAGGTAGCGGCCGCGCAGGTATTGCTTGTCCGCATAGGCGATCGCGTGGACCAGGAAGTCGAGCTGGCCCCAATGCTGCTTCAGGCTGTCGAAGGTGGCATCGATGCTGGCCTCGTCGGTCACGTCGCAGGGATACACCAGGTCGGAGCCGACCGAGGCGGCCAACGGGCGGACGCGCTTTCCAGCGCCTCCCCCTGGAAGGTGAAGGCCAGCTCGGCGCCCTGCGCGGCGCACGCGGCGGCGATGCCCCAGGCCAGCGAGCGATCGTTCGCCACGCCCATGATCAGGCCGCGCTTGCCTTGCATCAGGGTGCCTTTGGCGGGGGCACGATCGGGCATATTGGTCCTCGGCGTTGTTCGGGCCGTGTGTTTCAACCTCGTCGCACAGCCATGCGCGGCGGGGCAAGGGGGCAACGATCCCAGCTTGGCGTCAACAGTTGTCATTTTGGCCGGGTGAAGTTGCGTCGCCGTCCTGACCGGGCCCTTGTCCCCGGGCTTGACCCGGGGATCACCGGGCCATCCACGCACCACCGTTGGCGCGAAGGCGGCTGGGGTCACGCCCCGCCATCACCGAGACGCAGCGGCGCCCGGCCAAATCGACAACCGCCGCCGCCGCAGCGCATCTCGACCCCTGGATCGACGCCGGCGTGCATCGCGGGACGGGCGACGGGCGGTTGGCGACCCAGCAACACCCGCCGTCGTCCACTCGATCAATCCTCATCGCCGGGACCAGCGCCCCAGCGGGTCAACCCCGACCCCTGGCTTCGGCGCCGCGGGCTCCGGTGCGGCAGGCCCCATATGGGGTCGTTGCGCACAATCGCCACCTGGCATCGCGGCGATGCCCGGCGGTGGCGCCGGCGGCCCCGGCCAACCCATTGGCGCCGCGGGCCCGAACCGCGCGGCGAGTATCTCGGACGCGTTCGGCTCCCAGGTCCGCGCCAGCGTCGTGCTACCGAGCGCCAAGGCCTTCCTCGGACCCAACCCAGTCAACGTCGGCGCGACCCGCGCCGCCCCGTCAGGAAGCCCTTCGCCCAACCGGGTCAACCGCTCCTGGGCAACGCCGCCCGGCGCAGCGCCCGCCGCCGGGCCGCGCATAGGGTCGTTGCCGCGCAACGCCAATTCCGCACGCAGCCGCCGCGCCAGCACCTCCCGCGCCAAGGCCTCGCTCAACCCGGGCGCTCCAGGCGCCCACCCGGCGGTGTCGCCCGCTTGCTGCCCCGCCGGCATACCCAACGGCGCACCCGCCGCCACCCGAGCCCCCATCGCCGCGCCGCGCATAGGGTCGTTGCGCGAATTGCGCGTTTGGCGCCGCGCCTCCCACGCCGCGCGCTTCACCCCCCGCGCCGCCTTGATCGCCGCCCGCCACGGCGCCTGCGCTGCCGCCTCCGCCCGCGCCGCCTCCCGCTCGGTCTCCCGCCCGCGCAGCGCCAGCGCCGCCGCGCCGTCCGCCACCTCGTCGACTGCCCCAAGCCGAGCCCGCGCCGCTCGCGCCCGCCGCCCCGCCCCGAGGCCCGGCAGCAGACAGTTGCATGGGGTTGCTGGGTGCAGCGCCTCGAACGCCACCTGCGAGGGATGCTTCGGCGCCTGCAACGCCTCCGGCGCCGCGTCCAACCGCGCCGCCATCCCGGCCGGCAGATACCCCCGCAACAGCGTCGCCGTGCACGCCAGCCCGGTCCGCACGATCAGCGTCCGGACATAACGCTGCGCCTGCCGCTCCGCCGCCCCGCTCATCGCGTAGCGGCCGTGCGTCGTCTTTGCGGCGACCATCCGCGCCAGGCCCGCCGCCGTGCGAGGCCCGGTGCTCGCCCCGCCATGCATGCGGCACCGTCCGTTCGCCATCGCCAACCCGAGGCACGGACCGCCGGCCCGCGTCCGCGCCCCACACGCCGGCGCCCGCCCCGGGGATGCGCCCGACCCTGGCCGAGCAGCCGCCACGCCGGAGCCCCCCGCCGCGGCCGCCTCCCGCGGATCGACGCTCGCGCTCATGCCACGACCCGCGTTGCCAGCCGATCCGCCGTCACAGCGCCCGCCGTCGCAGCACCCGCCGTCACAATGGGCCGCGCCAACTTGTCGTGTGCGGCGGGGTCAGGCCCGACGCTGGCGCCCGCCCTGGCCGGCCAGACCTCCAGCGACCAGCCATCGCCCTGCTGCAGCGTGACGCTCGCGCGGCCCCGCCCAGCCTGGCCGTCCGGGTTGCCGGCACCCGCGGCCCGCCCAACCACCGCCGCCGCGCCCTCGGCCTGCGGCCCCGCCGGCTCGGGCGTCTCCGGCGCCAGCCCCGCGGTCGGCTCCGGTGCGGCCGGCGGTGCCACCGGGTCTTGCGGCGGCGACCGGGACCCCGCGGCACCAAACGCCGTCCAGCGCATCCAGGTCGAACCCGGCCACCGCCCCCACGTCGCGGAACGGCATCACCCGCGCCTGCCGCCGCTCCAGCGCCCGCTCCAACCGCACCACCGAGCGCAGCAGATCGTCGGCCGTGCGGCTCACCAGGCGCCGCTCCGCCAGCGCCAGCCCCGGCGCCGTGATGCGCCCCACCATGTCATCGGCGAGGAACTGCACGACGACGAGCTGCCCGGCGAGGTGCCCCTGCGCCGCGTCCATCGGCACCCGGGCGGCCACCTCCTCGATGACCCGCGTCAGCCGCGCCCGGCGCCAGGCCGGGGAGGCATCGGGGGGCGGCGGCGGCATGGCGGTCAGCACGCCGTCCAGCAGGTCGGTGGCGATGTGGTACTCGGGCATCGCCTCCTGGATGGTGCGAAGGGTAATCCCGGTGGAGGGGTCCGACATGATGCTGCGCTCCGGCTGAAATTGGTTGATGCACAGTCACATATACTAACTAAACACCGGAAGCAAACCCTCTCACGCGCTTTCCACCGTGGACGGGCACGCTCTATCCGTCATGGCCGGGCCCGACCCGGCCATCCACCCCCCCACCGGTGGTGCGTCGCCGGACCCGGGGACAAGCCTCAGCGTCCGTTTCGCCCTTACGCAAGCAACAGGAAGGTGAAACGCAGATGCACGCTGATCAGAAGGATGCACGCAGATAGCGCGCCGGCACGGTCACTGGGCTGGAGGTGAGCCAATGTCGGTTCACCCGGAATTTGGGTGCATCTTCGCTTGCCCATTCTTATCCCTGGCCACGGCAAAGCCGGACCGCCGGTCGCACCGGCTTGCGCCAGATCTCGTGCATGAAGGGCGTGCGCGCCCGGTAGCCCGCGGCAGAGAACAGGTGAGCGTCACCCGACCTCTGCTCTGTCCGAAAGACGATACTTTGCCGGACAACTCGCCGCAGCGAGCAGGATCAACGGATTGGCTGTCCGGGAATCTTGTCCCGAAACGGCCCGCGCGTGCTCAGGAACGACAAGCGAGCGATCTTCACCGCAGCCGCCCTCGCCGAACGCGCCGCCGCCTTCCTGCATGGCTTGCAGCCGAAGGCGGAGACAGCGGCCGAGCCGGAAGCCGACGACTACAGAGCCGCCACTTAGACGGCCCCATCCGTATCAAGGCACAGCAGAGCGCGGCCAGCGGTCGAGACGTTAAAGCGTGAGGCCGTGGTGTGATGGGCGCGGTCTTTCTATACTGCGGCACATGGATGACACGGACACCCTGTCACTTGCTGCGCGTCTCTACGAGCGGCGCAACGAAGCCGTCAGCATCAAGCGCGTTCGGATCGAGGGGGGCGATTGGCAACCCGACCCAAATCAATGTCACCGCAACGTGACCCTTTGGTGCGGTTGGCACCCCAACCAGACAGCCGTGCGAGGCTGGCTGGTTGCGGACTACCTAGAGGTTCCTCCCGGCTTTTACAGGTTCTTCGCACACTCCGTGGTCGAGACCGAGACGGGTGATCTGATCGATCTGACGCCCAACCCGGCACCTTGGAAATACCCTTTCCTGAAGCACAACCCGGCCGACGGTGATTTTGCCGAGATCGTCGAGGGTCAGGGAATCATCAGCGTTACTCACCAAGTGTCAGGTGCATAAATATCGATTTTAGGGCACTGATATGACCGTGCTTTGTCGATGCACAAGTCCGTTGCATTATAGCTGTCACCTGTTGCCGGCATCGGTCGGTGGATACGTTTGCCTGCATTCTCCGCCGTAGGGTGCACAGAGATACACCTTGCCAGTCCAGGGGTTCCGAACCATCGTCATCACATTGCGCGGGCCGGCGGGGGTAACTTGCTCGCGGCCGAGAAAGAGCACCAACAGCAGCAGCACGATGCAGGCACCTAGAAGGACTTTGTTTAGTGTGGTCATGATCAGCGGCTTTCAACGGAACAGCCACCGGAAGAGACTTTCCCATCCAACCTCGAACGCAGCCCCGATCACAAAGCCACCAATCAACACGACTGTGCCAAGCAGATTCCGTATGATCGGGTGAAGGGTAGCCCCGCGATGACCGGCGAGCAGCGCGATCTCCAAAATAGGCGGGGATGAGCAGCGCGATCGCCGGGATGCCGTTGACTATCATATCACCGAGGATCGTGATCACCCCCGGGATTGTTGCCTCCAGCATGTAGTGCCGGGCGATCGGGGTGATTAGGCCAAGGGCATACCAGTAAGCGGCGAGCCACAACCACAGAAAGTGCAGTCGGTTGATGCCGGCAAAGCCGATCGGTTGGCTGTCGTTGATCTCGTGTGCTGCCTCTGCGACATGAAAACCGATGAGCGGACATCCGATCACCAGGAGTTCCATCGATCACGTGTTGATACCACGGATCCCGCATCACGTAGTCGTCAGCTCTGTATATCTGCACGTAGATCGTTAAAACCGTTCCAACGAGAAACACCAAGGCAATAGTGGCACCACCAGTGATCGCGGCTACACGCTCGCGGCCACGTGCCAGACCGGCGGAGACGAAGGTCGCGAATCCGACTGAAATGACCTCTGCCACGACGCGATATATCCAGTGTGATCCCCACTGCTGGGCAGCCAGGTCGCTCAGCTCGATTTGGCTGATAGCGGTCGTGCCGACCGTGGCATCGATCGATGTGATGAAAGCTGCTTTGAGCGCCAGATAATACGCGCCGGCTACAAGCGGCGCGACCAGCAATGGCCATATTGGTGCCCGCCTCAGTGCACCAACCGTGGTGGTAGACATTTTCGGCTCCCTACCGACCGACCCACTATAGCGCCGCCGCCGCCAATTGCTCACTGGTGTCGATGGGACAGATTGGCCACGTGTCTATATCCGATAATGTCCTTTATCGGATATAATTCAGTGTATTATATGGCAGTTGACACCCAACGTATTAATGGCATATAAGCTCCGGCGCTATGATGGTGTAGGTGACGTGTGGGGTGCCGAGTGCCATGGCTGACGTGATCCTTCCTGCGCAAATCCGGGCTGGCCGGGCGTTGCTGAACCTGTCGCAAGACGAGTTGGCCGAAGCTGCGAAGGTTGGGGTCAGCACGCTCAGGGACTTTGAAAGCCAACGTCGCGGGGCGTCTGGCGATGGACTCCCGGCCATGCAACGCGCGTTGGAACGGGCCGGCGTGATGTTCCTGGCGGGCACTGATGAACATGGCCCCGGCGTTGCGCTCGTCGCACGGCGGCCGAACATCATACGCAAGCCGGCGCGCATGAACGCCTACTATCAGTTGACCTTTGTGGTGGAATGGCGAGGACGCGAGGTGATGGTGTTCCTCTCGCGCGAGCCCTTGGATGACTTCGCGCACGCGCGCGGGGGCATGACGGATGCGGAGTATGTCGCAACCTTTGAGCACCACAAGGGGGAAATCTTGGACACGGTAGCCCAGGCGATCGATGCTGGGAACGCTAAGGGTGATCGGCTTCTGCTGGGAAGCCGGGATTTCCCTGAGGCCGGGTGGCCGAAGCGGAGAGGCCCAAGATGAGCCGCCGGCCATTCATCAGTCGTCGCCCACTCGATCCGAGAAGGTGCAACGTCGCGATCGACGCCAACGCCCTCAACCGGGACGGCAGCGCCCACGACACTTCGGTCGACCGGCTTCTCAATCTGTGGTCGGACGGCACAATTAAACTGATCACGCCCAAAGGTGTTCGCCTTGAGGCGCTTGATCCGCGCGCGCCCGCGCACCTTCAGGCCGCTGTGACGCCAATGATTTTCGCATATCGGGTCGGACTCAATTCCGAGGAGCAACAGCGTCGCCGGATGATCGAGCAGGAGCTTCAGGGCAATGCCCAACCTGGAAAGCATACGGCCGACGCGGATCATCTTTTTGAGGCCGAAAAATATTGCGCCTACTTCATCACGCACGATCGCCGAATTCTCGATAAAGCCGGCAAGATGCGAAATCTGCTTCGTCCTTCGCTGACCGTCGTCACTCTCATCGAGTTCCTAGAAATCTTCGACGACTATGAAGCAGGGCGGCTTCTATGAACCAACTCACACCGATTGCTGCCTCTCGTCCCCTCCCCGCGCTAATCGCGGTCGCTGGCGAGCGCGCTTCGCGCCGCTTTCTGGAATTTTTTGCGGCCAACATTCGCAACCCGCACACGCGGCGGGCCTACGGCCGCGCCGTGGCGGAGTTTCTGGCATGGTGCGATGACAACCATGTGCGATCGATCGAGGCCGTGCAGCCCCTTCACGTCGCCGCCTGGATCGAGATGCAGCAGAGAGAGCTATCGGCTCCCACGGTGAAACAGCGGCTCGCCGCACTGCGTCATCTGTTTGATTGGCTGGTCACCGGCCAGATTGTGCCGGTGAACCCGGCATCATCTGTTCGCGGCCCCTCGCATGCGGTGAAGGTCGGCAAGACGCCCGTGCTGGAACCGGAAGAAGCGCGTGCGCTGATCGACAGCATCGACACCACGACGCATGCCGGGTTGCGCGATCGGGCGTTGATCGCCCTCATGGTCTATTCGTTCGCGCGCATCGGTGCTGCGCTCGGCATGAAGATCGAGGACGTGTTCACGCAGAACCGCCGCCAATGGGTGCGGCTGCGTGAGAAAGGCGGCAAGCCGCACGCCATGCCGTGCCACCACAATCTTGAGACTTACCTTTCCGCCTATATGGTGTGCCTCCCGCAGTGCAGCGATTTTATACGGTGAGGAGCCGGTTTCGGGGCCGGTTCCGGCCTGAAGCGAGAGATCGTTACGGCGATATGCACTTTATGGCGTGTTATCATGGCGTGCAATGCGGAATGCACGCCATGTTCCGGATCGAACCGCCATATTGCACGCCGTAAACCGGATCTCTATCCGGGGGGTCGAGATGGCGTGCAATACGCCCAGGTCCCGCGTAGGAACGCACGCACTGCCCGCTCCGGCACGCTGCCGACAGCCGGGAGCGACATGGCGTGCAATACGCTACCGTATAAAATCGCAGCACTGCGGGCTGCACACCAAAATGAGAAGCGCTTGCTTGGCGCGCCTTCGCCGCCACAACTTGGCGCGCCGTCGCCGCGACGGCAGAGTGCGCCTGTTCACAGGAGCCGCCCATGGTTAATCCGACCCCAGAAGACGCCGACCCGTTTGCCAGGTTCCACGCCTGGATGGCCGAGGCGATCGAGAGCGAGCCGAACGACGCGAACGCGATGACGGTGGTGACCGCGACGCCGGACGGCCGGCCCTCGGCCCGCGCCATCCTGCTCAAGGGCGTCGATGACCGCGGCTTCGTATTCTACACCAACAAGGAAAGCCGCAAGGCCGCCGAGCTGGCGGCCAACCCGCGCGTCTTCCTGCTGTTCCACTGGAAATCGCTCGCCCGGCAGATCCGCATCGAGGGCACGGTGGAAGACGTCACCGATGCCGAGGCCGACGCCTATTACGCCAGCCGCCCGCGCATCTCGCGGCTGGGTGCCTGGGCCTCGCGGCAATCGCGCCCGTTGGCCGAGCGGGCGGAGCTGGAACGCCGCCTGGCCGACTACGAGGCGCGCTATCCCGGCGAGGACATCCCGCGCCCGTCCTACTGGTCGGGCTACCGGGTGATCCCGGAGAGCTTCGAGTTCTGGCAGAACATGCCGTTCCGCCTGCACGACCGCACCATCTACACCCGCGCTGACCGCGCCGGACCGAACCGCGGCGGCTGGACGATCGGCAAGCTGTTCCCGTGACCCGCCCCACCGCCGCGCCGTCGCGCGGGTGACCCGGTGAGCCTGCCGCCGGAGCAGCACGCGACCGCCGCGTTCCTGCGTGCCCTGGCGGGGCGGGCGCCGATCGAGACGCATATCTCCGCGGTCTTCGTCGGCGCCGACACGGTCTGGAAACTGAAGAAGGCGGTGCGGCTGGCGTTCCTGGACTTCACCGACCTGCAGGCCCGGCACCGCTTTCTGCTGCGGGAGCTGGCGGTCAACCGCGGTGCCGCGCCCGGGCTGTACCGCGACGTGGCGGCGGTGATCCGCCGGCCGGACGGCACGATGACGCTCGGCCGAGGCGCCCCAGCGCGGATCGACGGTGGTGGACTGGGTGCTACGGATGGCGCCGGTGCCGGAACAGGACTTCCTCGACGTCATCGCCGCCCGGCACGGCCTGACCCCGGCGCTGCTGGACGCGCTGGCCGACACGGTTGCCGCCTACCACCAGGGTTTGCCGCCGGTCAGCGGGGTCGATTCGCCTGCCGCGATGCGCGCCGTCGCGCAGGGCAACGTCCGCGCCGCGTGCGACGCGCAGCTGCCGGCGCCGCGGATCGACGCCTGGCGCGACGCGCGCGCTCGCCGCGATCGAGCGCCTCGCTCCCTGGCTCGCCGCGCGCGCGGCCGCGGGCTTGGTGCGCCGCGCGCACGGCGACCTGCATCTGGGCAATCTCTGCCTCTGGCACGGCACCCCGGTGCCGTTCGACGCGCATCGAGTTCGACGAGGCGATGGCGACCATCGACCTTGGCTACGACCTGGCGTTCCTGCTGATGGACCTCGACCATCGGGTGATCGCGCGGCGCGGCGAACCGCGTGCTCAACCGCTACGTGGCGCGCACCGGCGATGCCGCGCTGACCGGCGGCCTGCCGGTCTTCCTGTCGATGCGCGCGATGATCCGCGCCCAGGTCGAGGCGACCCGCGGCAACCGCGACGTCGCCGCCGCCTATCTGGACCGCGCGTTCGACTATCTCGCGCCGCCGGCGCCGGCGATGATCGCGATCGGCGGCCTGACCGGAACCGGCAAGTCCACCCTCGCCCGCGCGCTGGCGCCGACGCTGGGCGCCGCCCCGGGCGCGCTGGTGCTGCGCAGCGACGAGATCCGCAAGCGCCAGCACGGCGTCGCGCCGGAGCAGCGCCTGCCGGACAGCGCTTATAGCCCGGAAGCCAGCGCCGCCGTGTTCGCCGAACTCGCCGCCTTGGCCAATAGCGTCGCCGCCGGCGGCCATGCGGTGATCGCCGACGCCATGTTCCTCCACCCCGAGCAGCGCGCCGCCGTGGCCCAGGCGGCGGCCGACGCCGGCGTGGCGTTTCTCGGGCTGTGGCTGACCGCGCCGCAGGACGTGCTGGAGGCGCGGATCGCCGGGCGGACCGGCGACGCCTCGGATGCCACGATCGCCGTGCTGCGCGCGGCGGCCCGCCACGACCGCGGCGGCGGCGACTGGCTGACGATCGACGCGCGCGACGCCGGACCAGGCGCTGGCACAGGCGCGACAAGCGGTGCAAACTCGCTTTGGGCCACACGTCGGGCAGCGAGACGTGCTAGAAACGCAAACCTGACCCGCACGGGAGGAGTATCAAATCATGGCCATCCGCAAGCTGCTGCTGCCGCTGACCGGCACCGCCGCCGGCGAAGCGGCGCTGTCCACCGCGCTGATCATCGCCCGGTCGTGGAAAGCGCATGTCACCGCGCTGCATGTCCGGGTCGACAGCCGCGACGTCGCGCCGCTGGCCGGCGAGGGCCTGTCGGGGGCGATGATCGAGGAAATGATGTCGGCCACGGAAAAGGAATCGAGCGAGCGCGCCCACGCGGTGCGCTCGATGTTCGACCGTTTCGTCGCCCAGCACGAGGTGATCGTGGCCGAGGCGCGCCCGAACGCCGGCTGCGCCACGGCCAGCTTCGCCGCGGTGACCGGGCGCGAGGAGGACCTGGTGGCGCAGCAGGCGCGCCTCGCCGACCTGACCGTGGTGCCGCACCCGGACGCCGGCGAGGACGTTTCTTCCTCCGACGCGCTGCACGCCGTGCTGTTCGATTCCGGCCGGCCGGTGCTGATCTCGCCGCGCACCGCCCCGGCATCCATCGGCACGCGCGTGTGCCTGGGCTGGAACGGCACCGCCGAATCCGCCTCGGCGGTGCTGGCGGCGCTGCCCTGGCTGCAGCGCGCCGAAGCCGTGTGCATCCTCTCGGCCGACGGCTACCAGCGGCGCGGCCCGGCCGCACCCGAACTGGCCGCCTACCTGTCGCTGCACGGCGTGCACGCCGAGATCGTGATGTTCCAGTCGATCAACGGCGTGGTCGGCGCCGGGCTGCTGGCGGCGGCACGCGACTTCGGCTGCGACCTGCTGGCGATGGGGGCCTACTCGCACTCCCGGCTGCGCCAACTCATCCTCGGCGGCGTCACCCGCCACGTCCTGGAAAACTCCGCCCTGCCCGTGATGATGAACCGCTGACGCCGCCGGGCGCAGGAAGCAAGGCTGGGGCTCCGCCCCAGACCCCGCCAGGGGGCTTTGCCCCCTGGACCCCCACCAGAGGCGGAGCCTCTGGAACTCCATGACTGGGAGTGGCTGAGGGGGAGGGGGCGCATGGGCGAGGCGAAGGAGCGCCGGACGGCGCCCCTTCGCCTCGCCCACACGCCCCCTCCCCCTCAGCCACTCCCAGTGAAGGGTTCCAAGGGCTCGCCCTTGGCGGGGATCCAAGGGGCGGAGCCCCTTGGTGGGGTTCGGGGCGAAGCCCCGAGCTTGTCGGGCCGCTGGCATCAGATGGGCGCGGTGGTCCCGGCGGTTTGCATGCGGGCGCGAACGCGGCGGTCGTAGTCGTCCCCCAGGGCGCGCAGCGCCGCCGCGCCATCGCCGGAAAACGCCGGGCCGTGCATCAGCGCCAGCGTGCGCGGCGACAGCTCCGCGAGCCCACGGATCGTCGCGCCCATGCCGGGGTTCAGGCTGGAGTAGTGGAACATGTCCTCGGCGACGATCGCCGGCCCGACCACATCGCCCTGGGTCAACGCGGCACCATCGCCGAGCTGGGTGAACAGGTCGCCGCACAGCAGGGTCCCGGTCGCCTCCTCGTACAGCACGCCCGCGTCCCAGCCATGGGGAACATGCGGCGTGTCGAGGTAGCGGACCCGCTTCCCGTCGCCGAGGTCGATGGTCTCGCCGTCTTGCAGGACGCGGGGGGCGCGGTCGGCCATGTCGTTCAGCGAGACCATGCAGCCGGTTTGGCCGTGCGCCACCTCGGCCCGCGGCGCCGTCGCCAGCCACTCGTTCATCGCGCCGCACTCGTCGGCCTCGTAGTGGCCGAAGCTGATCCAGCGCAGCCGCTCGGGCGGAATCACGCGACTGACGGCCGCCCGGACGAGGGGAAACAGGCCCCTTGGACCGGTGTGGAACAGCAATGGATCGTCGCCCAGAACGAGGAACTGATTGAAGGTGAAGCCGGCAGGCGGCGCGATCTCCGCCACGAAGGTCGAGAGCCGATAGATGCCGCCGGTGATTTCGTCGATTCTGGTTTCCATGGGTTCCTCCTGTCCTCGCTCGGCTGCCGGCCGCATCGCTTGCCTGGTGGACGCCGGCGCTTTTTCAGCGTACACATCCGTGTATCGAATTCTGCCGGCCGCGTCAATATCAACTGCACGCGAGCGTGCACTGGAATCAGCATGCCGCGGACCTACACCCTGAAGCGCCGCGCCGAGCAGCAGGCGGAGACACGGCGGCGCATCGTCGAAGCCGCGGTCGACCTGCATGGCAGCGTCGGGCCGGCGCTCACCACCATCAGCATGGTGGCCGAGCGGGCCGGCGTGCAGCGGCACACGTTCTACGCCCATTTTCCCGATGAACGGCGCCTGTTCCTGGCCTGCTCGGCCCGGGCCGTGGAGCGCGACCCGCTGCCGGATGCCGAGCCATGGCGCGCCATCGAGGATCCGGCCGCGCGGCTGCGCACCGGGCTGCGCGCGGTTTACGGCTGGTACGAGCGCAATGCCGGGCTGGCCGCCTGCGTGCTGCGCGACGCGGAATATCACGCGCTGACCAAAGAGATGATCGAACTGCGGTTCGGCGCGTCCTTCGCGGCCTATCACGCGGTGCTCGGGGCAAAGCTGGACAGCAAGCAGCGCGCGATCCTGCACCTGGCGCTCAGCTTCTTCACCTGGCGGAGCCTGGTGCGCGAGAGCGGGCTGCCCCCGGGCGCCGCGGTCGGCGCGATGGTTCAGGCCATCGGCGTGCGGCCGGGGTGAGGCGCGAACGACCGCGGGATCGCGCCAGCCGCGCTCAGGCGCGCCGCGCGCCGGCCGCCCAGGCCAGCCGGCTGGCGCGATGATGCGCGTGGCAGATCGCCACCGCCAGCGCGTCCGCCGCGTCGGCCCGGCGGATCGCCGCCCCCGGCAGCAGCCGGCGCACCATCATCTGCACCTGGGTCTTGTCCGCCCCGCCGGTGCCGACCACCGCCAGCTTGACCGACTTGGCGCCGTACTCGGTGACCGGGATGCCGGCCAGCGCCGGGGCCAGCAGCGCCACCCCGCGGGCGTAGCCCAGCTTCAGGGTCGCGGCGCCGTTGCGGTTGACATAGGTCTCCTCAACCGCCGCCTCCTGCGGACGATGCGCGGCCAGCAGCGCGGCCAGCGCGTCGTGCAGCACCTTCAGCCGCTCCGGCACCGAGGTCGAGGAATTGGTCGCGATCACCCCGTCGGCGATGTGGCGCAGGCGGTTGCCGTCCACCTCGATCATCCCCCAGCCGGTGAAGCGCAGCCCCGGATCGATACCCAGCAGCCTGACCATGGTGCGAACTCGGCCCTGTTCCTGTCTTGTGCCGGTATACCCCCTCGGGGAGCGAACCGTCAGCCAATCGGCAGGGGTCGACGCCGCACGCGGCTACGATCGACGGTCAGAATGCTCTGGCCGATATCGGCTGCGCTGATGCCATGCAGGATGGTCGCCAGGCGGTCGCGCACCTCACGTTCAGACCAGTCACCGCCACGAAAGAGAATGCCGCCCGGCTCGGCCGCCTGGGCGAGCGCGAGCAACCGAGGATAATCGAGATCGGCCGTGATGCTGACCCTGTGTTCCCCCCGAGTCCGCGCAATAATGCCCGCGCAATAATGTCAATGTCCGGCGCGCTGTGCAGCCCAAGGCCGATGGCGTGCACCGCGTCGTGCCCCTGCCGGGAAAGCCATGCCGCCAGGGCTGGCGACAACGGCATGTCGATCAGGAACCTCAAACCGCCAATTCGACGGTTTCGTCCTCCGCGAGGAAGGCGGCGTAGCGCAGGGCTTCATCGATATCCCCCGGTTCCAGGTAGGGATATTCGGCAAGGATCGTCTCGCGCGTTTCGCCCGCGGCAAGCAGGCCGAGCAGACGCGCGACGGGGAACCGCAACCCGCGAAGACAGGGCTTCCCGGTGCAGACGGCAGGGTTGACGGTGATGCGGGCGAAGACCATCGATCAAACATAACCGCTCTTATGGCGTTGACGGTTGGACGGCCCGTAGGGCGGAAAAGCGCAGCGCCTTCCGCCACCGCCGGGCGAGCCGCTCGCATCTGCCGACGTCCCCAACAACATATCCCGCCACCATCCGATGGCGGAAGGCGCTGCGCTTTTCCGCCCTACGGGGCCGTCCAACAGTCAACGCCATATGAGCCAACATAGCTGATTGGCCAGGCCGATTCCAGGACAATGGGACCGTTCGCCAGGGCAATCGGGTGAACGAAGCAAGGTCGGGGCTCCGCCCCGAACCCCGCCAGGGGGGCATTGCCCCCATGGTACCATTGGCCCCCCCCACCAGAGGCTCGCCCTTGGCGGGGTTCCAACGGGCAGCGCCCCTTGGTGGGGCCCGGGGCGAAGCCCCGGCCTTGCTTTTGTTTCACCCGATTGCCCTGCGCGCGACCCGCCGCGTGGATGCCCGGCCGGCGGAAACCCGTTACAAGCGCCGGATGGAGGCTCCGCTCGACTTCGCCAGCTACAAGGCCGCGCTGATCGTCCTGGCCGCCGCCGGGGTGGTCATTCCGCTGTTCCACCGCCTCAAGCTCAGCCCGGTGCTCGGCTTCATGCTGGTGGGCATCGTCGTCGGGCCGTACGGCCTCGGCGCGCTGGTGGCGGCCGACCCCTGGCTCGGCGTCGTGACGATCGGCGACCCCGCCGCAATCCGCGCCATCGCCGATCTCGGCGTCGTCCTGCTGCTGTTCATGATCGGGCTGGAGCTGTCGCTCGAGCGGCTGTGGCTGATGCGCCGGCTGGTGTTCGGCCTGGGCGCGCTGCAGCTCGCCGCCTGCGCCGCGGCGCTGACCGGCGCCGCGCTGCTGCTGGGCGCCCCGCCGATCGCCGCCGCGGTGGTCGGCCTGGCGCTGGCGATGTCGTCGACCGCCATCGTGCTGCAGGTGCTGGCGGAGGAAAAACGCCTCGGCACCCCGCCCGGCCGCGCCAGCTTCGCCATCCTGCTGTTCCAGGACCTGGCCGTTGTGCCGGTGCTGTTCGTCGTCGCCGCGCTGGATCCCGCCGCTGGCGCGCGCAGCCTGGCCGGTTTCGGCCAAGCCATCGCCCAGGCGCTGCTCGCCGTCGCGGCGATCGCGGCGCTCGGCCGGCTGGCGCTGCGCCCGCTGTTCCGCAGCGTCGCCCGCACCAAGAGCGAGGAACTGTTCGTCGCCGCCTGCCTGTTGGTGGTCATCGCCACCGCGCTGGCCACCGCCGCGGCCGGGCTGTCGATGGCGCTCGGCGCGCTGATCGGCGGGCTGCTGCTGGCCGGTACCGAATACCGCCGCCAGGTCGAGGTGACGATCGAGCCGTTCAAGGGGCTGCTGGTCGGGCTGTTCCTGATTTCGATCGGCATGAGCCTCGATCTGCGCATGCTGCTCGGGCATCCCGCGGTCATACTCGGCGCGGCGCTTGGCCTGGTGGCGCTGAAGGCGCTGATCGTCAGCGGACTGGCGCGGGGCTTCGGGCAGACCTGGAGCGGCGGCGCGCAGGCCGGGCTGCTGCTGGGGCCGGGCGGCGAGTTCAGCTTCGTCATCGTCACCGTCGCCCTGGCGCACCGGCTGCTCGACGCCCGCACCGCCGGGCTGGTGCTGTTCGTCGCGGCGCTGACCATGATCAGCACGCCGCTGCTGTCGAAACTCGGCGCCAGGCTGGTCCCGCGCGCCGGCCCGCGCCCGATCGACCCGGACCTGCTGCTGCCGGCGACGCACGACGCGGCGCCGCGGGTCATCCTTGCCGGGTTCGGCCGGGTCGGCCAGACCGTGGCGGCCCTGCTGGAGGCGCACCGCGTCCCCTATGTCGCGCTCGACAGCGACGCCGATCGGGTGGCGCAGCAGCGCAAGCGCGGCCGCGCGGTCTACTACGGCGACATGACGCGGATCGAGATCCTGCGCCACCTGGACCTCGACTCCGCGCGCGCCCTGGTGGTGACGCTGGACGCCCCGGCGATCGCCAACGCGCTGGTGGCCGCGGCGCGGGCCGAATGGGCGGGGCTGGTGATCGTCGCCCGGGCGCGCGATGCCGCGCACGCCGCGCAGCTGTATCGCGCCGGCGCCACCGACGCGGTGCCGGAAACCATCGAAGCCAGCCTGCAACTGGCCGAGGCGGCGCTGGTCGATGTCGGGATCGCCATGGGCCCGGTGATCGCCTCGATCCACGAGAAACGCGCGGAACTGCAGGCCGACATCAAGGCGATGGTGCCGCCGCACGTTGACATCCGCCCGCTCGGGCGCCGCCGCCTGACGCCGCACGGCGCGGGCAGGTAAGGCAACACCCAAACAATGAATGAATCGATCGCGGTTGTGCCGCCTCGCGCCCCGGTGGGCAGGATGGCCACATTTGGCCCGTGTCGCCGGCTTGGCTGGACTGCCCACACTGATCTTTCGGGGGTCGCGGCAACGTGGGAAAGTAAGTCATACCAGGCGGTGAAAAGATTGACCCATCGGCGGCGCCCACCACGTCATGGCCGGCGCAGGCCGGCCATCCATGACTTGCCTTCGTGCAGCAAGCAAACCCGTCGGTGCTGGCCTACGCCCGGCATGACCTGGTGGCACCGCCGAAGAGTTGATCATTCGGACGCCTGGTATAATCAAGCGGACACAGAGTTACACGGAGTGTCCACAGAGTTTCACAGAGAAGTATTTATTGGCGCTTCGCGCTGATGACGGCTGCGCAGCTCAGAATATTTTGCGCGCAGCGCCATTTGCTTTCTCTGTGAAACTCTGTGGACACTCTGTGTAACTCTGTGTCCGCTTGATCACTTCTTGACTTGCTTGACTTGCTTGACTTGCTTGCCGCCGCCGGTATCAATCGATCGCCGCGTGCCCCTCCTTCGGGGGCTTGGCGGTCCTGGGCGGCCGGCGCATCAGCAGCAGCAGCAGCAGCGCCGGGGCGGTGGTGAAGATCATCAGTTGGTAGTCGTTCATATAGGCGATGATCTGCGCCTGCTGGTTGATCATGTGGTCGAGCAGCACCGCCCCGTGCGGGTGGGCCGGATCGAGCCAATGCTGCGCCGCGCCGTGCTGCAGCGCGCGGTTGAACGGGTTGGCATAGGCGCCGATCTCGGCGTGCAGCACCTGCGCGTTGCGCGCCAGCAGGGTCGAGGTCACCGACACGCCGACCGCGGCGCCGATGTTGCGGAACAGGCTGAACAGCGACGCGCCGTCGGTGCGCAGTGCCCCGGGCAGCGTGGCGAAGGCCACCACCTGCAGCGGGATGAACACCAGGCCCAGACCGATGCCCTGGACCACGATCACCAGCGCCACGTGGCGCTCGCCCACGTCCGGCGTCCAGCCGGTCATCACCCACATCGACCAGCACAGCAGGCCGACGCCCAGGCCCATCAGCAGACGCGGATCGATGCGCGTGGAGAAGCGCCCGGCGAACATCATCGCCGCCATGGTGCCGATGCCGCGCGGCGCCATCACCAGCCCCGCCGTTGCCACCGGGTAGTTGGCGAGGGTCTGCAGCCACGGCGCCATCAGCGCCGAGCTGGACACCAGGATGGTGCCCATCGCGAACATCATGGCCAGCCCGGCGGAGAAATTCCTGTCGCGAAATATACCCGGACGGATCATCGGATGCGGCGCGGTGAACAGGTGCACCACGAACAGGTAGACGCCGAGCCCGCCCAGCACGCACTCGATGACGATCTCCGAGGAGGTGAACCAGTCCTGGTCCTGGCCGCGGTCGAGCATGAGCTGCAGCCCGCCGATGCCCATCGACAGCACGGCGAAGCCGATCCAGTCGAAGCGCAGGGCGCTGCCGCGGCCGCGCGGCATGAACAGCAGCAGCCCGACGCTGGCCAGGATGCCGAACGGCAGGTTGATGTAGAACACGTAGCGCCAGTTGTAGATTTCCGTCAGGTAGCCGCCCAGGGTCGGGCCGAGGATCGGGCCGATCATCACGCCGACCCCCCAGATCGCCATCGCCTCGCCACGCTTCTCCGGCGGGTAGATGTCCAGCATGGTGGACTGCGACAGCGGCACCAGGGCGGCGCCGAACATGCCCTGCAGGATGCGGAACAGCACCATCTGCGACAGCGACTGCGCCGCGCCGCACATCATCGAGGTGACGGTGAAGCCCGCCAGGCAGGCGAGGAAGAACCGCTTGCGCCCGAACCGCGAGGCGAACCAGCCGACCGGCGCGGTCATGATCGCCGCGGCGGTGATGTAGGAGGTCAGCACCCAGGTGATCTCGTTGGCCGAGGCCGACAGGCTGCCCTGCATGTAGGGCAGCGCCACGTTGGCGATCGTCTGGTCGAGCGCCTGCATCAGCGTCGCACCCATGGTGCAGACGGTGATGATCGCCCGGTGCTGGACCGGCTGGAAGTCGTCGTGCGCAGCCATATCGGACCTTGTGTGGCCCCCTTGGTATCGTCGCTTGGGTGGTCCCCGCCCCAGGGTCCGCCCCTTGGGACCACCCCTTGGGACCCCCCCTTGTGGGCCGCGCCTTGGGCGTCCGCCCTGAACGCCGCCTCGGGTGCAGCCCGCCCTTGGCGGGCGGAAGTCGGGGCTAGAACAGCTCGGACAGGGTCCGGCGGTGGCCGGTGTCGATCTCGGCCTCGACGCTCATGCCCGCCCGCAGCGCGGGATCGCCGGGCTTGCGCTGGACGACGATACGCACCGGGATGCGCTGGACCACCTTCACCCAGTTGCCCGAGGTGTTCTGCGCCGGCAGGATCGAGAACTCCGAGCCGCTGTTGGGGGCGATGCTCTGCACCGTGCCCTCCCAGGTGCGGCCGGGATAGGTGTCGACGGTCACCGCGACCTTGTCGCCGGGCTTGACCCAGGTCAGCTCGGTCTCCTTCGGGTTGGCCTCGACCCAGACATCCTCGGTCGAGATGATGCCGAAGGCGGCGGTGGCGGCGGCGAGGTACATGCCGGGCTGCACCGTGTTGACCTGCGTCACGACGCCGGAGAACGGCGCGTAGATCACGGTGTGGTCGAGCTGGCGCTGCGCCTCGTCCACCCTGGCCTTGAGCTGCAGGTAGTCGGCCATGGTGTGGACATCGACATCGGCATCGCCGCCCAGCTTGGCGAGCTGCATCGCCGCCTGCACGTGCAAGGCCGCCAGCGCCTGTTGGTCGGCGGCAAGCTGGAACCGCGCGTTGTCATAGTCCGCGCGGGTCACCCCGCCCATCTTCACCAGATTGACCATGCGGTCGAAATTCGCCTGGTCCGCGGCGACCTGCTGCTGCTTGGCATCGGCATCGCGCCGCATCCGGTGGTAGTCGAGCTTCTCGGCGTTCAAGGTCGAGACCATGCCGTTCATCGCGGCGGTGGCGCCGTTCAGCGCGATCTGGAACTGCCGCGGGTCCAGCCGCAGCAGGATCTGGCCCTGGTGGACCAGCTGGCCCTCCCTGACCGGCACCTGCAGGACGATGCCGGAGACGTCGGTCGACAGCGTCTCCTTCGCGGCGCGGACATAGGAGTTGTCGATCGTCACGTAGCGCCCGCCGGTCAGCCAGAAGGTGCCGGAGCCGATCGCCACCACGATGATGCCGAGGATCATCAGCATCGGACCGGCGGCGCGCCGGCTGATCCGGTTGCGCACCTTCGGCGCGGCAATGGCTTCGCCCACGCGGGCGGTGGCTTGGGACATCAGGCGACCTCCCGGGCTTCGAGCAGGGGCGGGGTGGCTGGGCCGGCGCGCGGGTCGTGCGCGAGCGCGGTCTTCATCGTTTCGTGCGCGAGCGCGGTCTTCATCGTGATAAGCACATCCACCATGGCATCGAGGGCGGCGGGATCGATCCCCGCGGTCAGCCGGCGCGCCATCGCGGCGCGGTGCCGACGGATCTCTTGCAATTCGGGGTGGGCCGGCGGGCACAGATGCAGCCGCCAGATGCGGCGATCCTTCGGGTCGGGCCGCCGCTCCACCATGCCGCGGCCTTCCAGCCGGTCCACCAGGCGGGCCACCGAGATCGGCTCGACTTCCAGCAGTTCCGCCAGCTCCTTTTGCGAGATGCCGGGCTGGCGTTCCAGCCAGAGCAGGATGCCCCATTGCGCCCGGGTCATGCCCTTGGCGCGGGCGCGCTTGTCGGCATCGACCCGGAGCAGCCGGCCGAGGTCGTGCAGCAGGAACAGCAGGTCGCGCTGGAGATCGGTCAATCGGTTGCCTCCGTCGCGGCTGCCGCGCCTACGGTAGCCGCTTTGGCGGTTGCCGTTTTGGCGATTGCCGCTTTGCCGGTTGCCGCGGTCGCGGCGGACACCGGGGTGGTTGGCGCGGCGGCGCGGGAGCGCTGGGTGACAATGGTGATCATAAGCGACGTTATTATAATCCACCCGGAAGGCCGCCCAAAAGGGGGGGAGGCTATGTGCCGGCTGCAAGGCCGATCTGCCGTCGTCGCCGGGTCTGGCGGCGCGGACGGCACGCGGTATGCTGCCCAGGGACCGATCGGAGCGGCAGGAGACCATACCGCATGAGCGCGGCGAGCTTTCTGTGGGTGGCGGCGGGCGGCGCGCTGGGCAGCGTCGCGCGCTACTGGCTCGCGGCCTTGGTTGCCGGCTTGACCGGCCCGTATTTCCCCTGGGGCACGCTGCTGATCAACGTCCTGGGCTCCTTCCTGATCGGCTGGTTCGGCACCTGGACCGGGGTTAACGGATCGGTCAACGTGCCGGCCGACATCCGGGTTTTCGTCATGGTCGGGATTTGCGGCGGCTTCACCACGTTCTCCTCGTTCAGCCTGCAAACCCTGGAACTGCTCTCCGCCGGTGAAACCTTGTGGGCCGGCGGGTACATCCTGGGGTCGGTGACGTTGTGCCTGCTCGGCGTCTGGGCCGGCGTCACGCTGGGACGGGCATGAGCAGGCAACCGACATGAGCACGCCATCCGTGCTGGTGCTGCTGACCGAGCCGCTCGGCGCAAGCGTGCTGCTGGATGCGGCGGCGATCGCCGCGCGCGCGCTGGGGACGCCGCGGATCGACGTGCTGCATGTCCGCCTCGATCCGGCCAGCACCATCCTGCCGAGCGAGGAGGTGCTGACGCCCGGGCGGGTGCGGGACGTCGAGGGTGCCGCGGCGGCCGAGGGGGCGAAGGTCTACGCCGCCTTCGCCGCCTGGCGCGCGGCCGGGCAGGCGGGCGAGTGGGACGAGGTGGTCGGCGTGCCGGCCGAGGAGGTGCGCCGGCGCGGCCCCGACGCCGCGCTGGTGGCGCTGACGCTGCCGCCGCCGCATCCGCCGTCGGCCGAGCAGGCGGCGCTGGAGGCGGCGCTGTTCGCCACCGGCCGGCCGGTGCTGGCGGTGCCGGCGGGGTGGCGGGGCGGCTTCGGCCGGCACCTGGCGGTGGGCTGGCGCGACTTGCCGGCAACCCGGCACGCACTGACCGCGTTGCGCCCCTGGCTGGAAGCCGCCGAGACCGTCACCGTGCTGACGGTGAGCGATGCGCCGGCGCCGCCGCCGGACGGCCCGCTGGCCGGACTGCCCGGCGCGCTCACCCAGCGGACGCTGGCGCACGGCGGCGGCGATGGCGCGACATTGCTGGCGGCGGCGGTGGCGGCCGGGGCGGACGGCCTGGCGATGGGCGCCTATCGCCGCGGGCGCGTGCTGGAATGGATGCTGGGCGGCGTCACCGAGCACGTGCTGCACCATGCGACGCTGCCGCTGCTGATGGTGCACTGATACCGGCGGCCCGAAAGGATCGAAGGGGTATCATTTCGGGCGGCTGGCATCACGTCGTCAGCGCAACCAGATAGACACACGACGTCGCTGCTGACGGGTTGCCGAAGCTGCAATCGTTCGGCGGCCCGAGCGCCAGGCAGTCGCCGCGCCGCAGCCGGTGCGTCGCCGCGCCTTCGACGAATTCCAGCGCGCCCGACAGCACCCAAACGCATTGCCCGCGCAGGAAGGTGAACGCCGACTTCGGGTAGGCGATGCGCGCGCCCGGCGGCAGTTCCACCTGCACCAGTTCGGGCATGGCACCCGGTGGGGATATCGCCCGCCGGACGTAGCCGGTGGCCGGGTCCGTCCAGCGCGCCTGGCGCACCGCGCGCGACACGCGTCCGTCACCGGAGGCATCGGTTTCGCTGCGCGCCAGCAACGTCGACAGCGTCAGGCCGAATGCAGCGGACAACCGGCCGAGCAGCGCCGCCGTCGGGCTCGCCGCATTGCGTTCGACCTTGCTGATCATCGCGCGCGACACGCCGGAGCGTGCCGCCAGCTCGCCGATCGACCAGGCTCGTGCTTCCCGCTCCACGCGCAGCCGCGCGGCGAGGTGGTCACCGGCCGCGCCGGCATCTTGCATACTATCCATATCGTCTACTATAGTGAACGAGGGCCGAGCGGTCCAGCCGCCGCGCTGGGACAACCGCGTCGGGACCAGCGTGGGAAGGACAAGACGATGCCGATCCGTGGCGCGACCGAGGCGGACCTGCCGGGCATCCTGGCGATCTACAACGACGTGATCGCCACCTCGGACGCGGTCTACACCGAAACGCCGACCACGTTGGACGAGCGCCGGACCTGGTTGGCCGCGCGACGTGCCGCCAACTATCCGGTGCTGGTCGCCGTCAGCGACGGCACGCCAGGCGAAGACCCTGTGCTTGGCTTTGCCAGTTTCGGCGATTTCCGTCCCTGGCCGAGCTACGCGCTGAGCGTCGAGCACTCGGTACACGTTCGCCGCGATGCCCGTGGCCGCGGCGTCGGCGCGGCCCTGGTGCGCCACCTGAGCGACGACGCGCGCGCGCTGGGCAAGCACGTGATGATCGGCGGGATCGACGCGGAGAACGCCGCCTCGATCGCGCTGCACGCCAGGCTCGGCTTCACCGAGGCCGGCCGTTTGCGGGAAGTGGCGCGCAAGTTCGGCCGCTGGCTGGATCTGGTGTTCATGCAACGGATGCTCTGAGCATGCCGCGCGAGATCCGGCTGAACGCTTTCGACATGGCCTGCGTCGGCCACATCCAGCATGGCATGTGGACGCACCCGCGCGATCGCTCCATCGACTATCGCTCGCTCGATCACTGGGTCTCGCTCGCGCGCACGCTGGAACGCGGGTTGTTCGACGGGCTGTTCCTGGCCGACGTGCTCGGCGTCTACGATGTCTATGAGGGTAGTCCCGACGCGGCCTTGCGCGGCGCGGTGCAGGTGCCGTTGCTCGATCCGATGCTGCTCGTTTCGGCGATGGCGCATGCCACGACGCATCTCGGCTTCGGCATCACCTGCAATCTTGCCTACGAACCGCCTTATCTGCTGGCCCGTCGCATGTCCTCGCTGGACCATCTGACCAATGGGCGCATCGGCTGGAACATCGTCACCGGCTATCTGGACAGCGCGGCGCGCGGCATGGGATTCGACACCCAGATGCTGCATGACGATCGCTACGACCTGGCCGAGGAATACATGCAGGTTGTCTATGCGCTGTGGGAAGGCAGTTGGGCGGACGACGCCGTCCGCTGCGACCGCGCCGCCGGCGTCTATGCCGATCCGGCGCGCGTGCAGCGGGTACGCCATCGTGGCCGGCAATACCAGCTGGATGCCGTGCACCTGTGCGAGCCGTCGCCGCAACGAACGCCGGTGCTGTACCAGGCCGGCGCGTCCGATCGCGGCCGTGCGTTCGCCGCCGAGCACGCCGAGTGCGTCTTCGTCAATGCCTCCAGCAAGGCCAACGTCGCGCGGTTGGTGGCCGACCTGCGCGCGCGCGCGGCGCCGCGGGCGCTGCGGATCTTTGTCGGCGCCACCGTCGTGGTCGGTGAGACGGCGCGCGAGGCGGAGGAAAAACTTGCCGCGTATCGTCGCCATGCCTCGGTCGAGGGCGCGCTGGCGCATGCCGCGGCCTCGCTTGGCATCGACTTCGCGCGGTTCGGCATGGATGAGCCGATCGACGGCAGTGCGTCGCAGGCCATCCAGTCGAACGTCGAGGCGATGGCGCGCACCGTCGGGCCGGGCTGGACCAAGCGCGATTTGATCGATCGGTTCGTCCTCGGCAGCCGGCAATTGCCGATCGTCGGCGACCCGGGACAGGTCGCCGACGCCCTGATCGCCTGGGTCGAGGAAACCGATGTCGACGGCTTCAACCTGTCGCGCACCGTGCTGCCGGAGTGTCTGGACGCGTTCATCGCGCTGGTCGTGCCGGAACTGCAGGAACGCGGGCACTATAAGCGCGACTACGCGCCCGGAACCTATCGGCAGAAGCTGTTCGGCAGCCCGCGCCTGCAAGCGCCGCATCCCGCGGTGGCATTCCGGCCACGCTGAGCCCACAGCAACCGAGCGCGGCGGCGGCGGCCGCGCGCGGGCCAGGATCGACCTCGGCCGGCACCCGCGACAGCGTGGGAAATGCCGGCTAGTCCAGCGTCACCCGATAGCTCCAGGTCGCAATCACCACGACCACGAGGGTAAACGCGGCGATCGGCCACAACTCCGGCACAATCTCGGCCACCCCGTTGCCCTTCAGCAGCACGCCGCGCACGATCCGCAGCGCATGGGTGACCGGAAACAGCTCGCCCGCCCATTGCGCCCAGACCGGCATCCCCCTGAACGGGAACATGAAGCCGGACAGCAGGAAGGACGGCATCAGGGTGAACTGCGCCATCTGGATGGCCTGCATCTGGGTCCGCGCGATCGTGGAGAAGGTGATCCCAAGCGCCAGGTTGCTGGCGATGAACAGCCCCAACGCCACGGTCAGCAGCACGAACGACCCGCGCATCGGCAACCCGAACACCGTCATCGCGATGGCCATGATCAGCACCACCTGAACGTAGCCGATCACGATATAGGGCACGACCTTGGCGAGCATCACCTCGATCGGGCGAACCGGCATGGCCAGCAGGTTTTCCATCGTGCCGCGCTCGGTTTCGCGGGTGATCGACAAGGTCGTGACGAACAGGGTGGAAATGGTCAGGACGATGCAGATCAGCCCGGGCACGATGTTCAGCACGGTGAGCTGCTCGGGGTTGTAGCGAGCGTGCAGGGTGAACTGGAACGGCAGCCTGGCGGGCTGCGAGCGGAGCGCCGGCGGCAGGTCGCGGTCCAGCGCCGTGGTCAGCGCGCCGAGCGCGGCGGCGGCGTTGCCGATCGCCGAGGGATCGGTTGCATCGGCGTCCATCAGCACCGTGGGCGGTTCGCCACGATTGACCGACCGGGCGAAATTCGGCGGAATGTTCACCACGAACAGCAGCTCGCCATCGGCCAGGCCGCGTTCCGCCTCGGCCTCGGAGTTCAGCATCCGGATGTCGTAATAGCCGGTGTTGTGCAGCGCCGCGACGATGCTGCGCTCGTACTGGGAATGATCGGCCGAGAGCAGCCCGGTCGGCAGGTGCTTGGGGTCGGCGTTGATCGCGTAGCCGAACAGGAACAGCTGCAACACCGGCAGCACGATGATCATGCGCAGGGTGAAGGGGTCGCGCCTGACCTGGATCCATTCCTTGCGCAGGACAGCCAGGAAGCGCGCGATGGAGAACCCGTTCACGGCGCTTTTTCCGTGCCTTGGCTCGGCGCCTCGCGCCCCGGCGCACCCAGCAGATGGATGAACACATCTTCCAGCCGCGGCGCGACTTCGTGCCAGGTCAGCGCGCCCGCGCCCGCCGCCCCGCCGCCGCCCCGCTCGCCATCCAGCACCCTGGTTGCCAGCACCAGCGCGGCACGGTCCAGGCCGGCGATGTGCAGCGCCGATCCGAACACCGCCGCGGCCTCCACGCCCGGCAGGCGGCGCAGCCGGCGGGCGGCGAGATCAAGCTCGGCGCCGGTCGCCTCGAAGGTCACCAGCCCGCTGCCGCGCGCCACCGCATCCGGCGCGCCTTGCGCCACCAGCTTGCCGTCGGACAGATAGACGATGCGCCCGCACCGCTCCGCCTCGTCCATGTAATGCGTCGAGACCAGGACGGTGAGGCCCTCGCTCGCCATGTCGTGCAGCAGGTCCCAGAATTCGCGGCGCGCCTTGGCATCGATCCCCGAAGTCGGCTCATCGAGCAGCAGCAGCTTCGGCCGGTGCAGCACGCAGGCGGCCAGCGCCAGCCGCTGCTTCCAGCCGCCCGACAGCTCGCCGGCCAATTGGGTCGCGCGGTCCGCCAGGTCCATCTGCTCGATGATCGCCCGCACCGCCGCGCGACGATCGTCAAGTTCATAGACAGCCGCCACGAAATCCAGGTTCTCGGCCACCGTGAGGTTGTCATAGAAGCTGAATTGTTGCGTCATGTAGCCGATCTGCCGGCGGATCAGCGCCACGTCGCGGACGATGTCGAAGCCCAGGCAGGTGCCGCCGCCGCCATCCGGCCTGACCAGGCCGCACAGCATCCGGATCGTGGTCGTCTTGCCGCTGCCATTGGCGCCGAGAAAGCCGCAGATCTCGCCCGCCGCCACCGCCAGCGTCAGGCCGTTGACCACCTTGCGTGCCCCGTAGCTCTTGTGCAGATCGCGGACATCGATGACCAGGTCACCCATCTTGGCATGCGTCCTGGCATGCGTCTCGGCGTGCATCATGGCGTGCGCGTCGCTGCCGGCGCGGCTGTCGCCTCGGTCCGCCGCGCCCCCGCCGGCGTTGCTTCCGACGTTCCCCCAGGGCCGCCCGCGGGCGCCAGGCTTCCCCGCGGGCGCACCTCCATCGGCTCACCCGGATGCAGCAGCGCCGCCTGCGCCGGCGCCGGCCTTGCCTCGACCAGGAACACCAGCTTGGACTTGCTCGACTCGCTGTAGATCAGCGGCGGCGTATATTCCGCCTGCGGCGAGATGAACGAGATCGCGGCGGACAGCCCGGCAGGGCAGCCGTCACAGCCGAGCAGCACCAGGTCGCCGGCATGGATCGTCGCCAGGTCCCGCTCGGGGACGAAGAAGCGGACCCGGATGTTGCCGGGCGGCAGCAGCGAAACGACCGCCGCGCCCGCCGCCATGGTTTCCCCCGCGCGGGCCAGCACATCGGCAATCCGCCCCGCCGCCGGCGCCGTGACCTGGCGCTGCGCCAGCCGCCACGCCGCCATCTCCAGCGCGGCGCGCGCCGCGCCGACCGCCGCGCGCTGCGCCTTGATCTCGTCGTCCCGCCCCAGCGGCGCACGCGCCTGCGCCAACGCCGCCCGCAGCGCGGCCACCTTGGCCTCGGCCGACAGGTGGTCGGCGCGAAGCTGATCGACCGCCTGCTGCGTGGTGCCACCCTTGGGCAGCAGCGTCTCGCCGCGGGCCAGGTCGGTCACGGTGCGGGCCAGGGTTGCGCTGGCGTCCGCCAGGTTGGCCTCGGCCTGGGCGATTTCGGTCGGTCGGCCGGGCTGCTCCAGGTTGCCCAGTTGCCGCTCCGCCTGCGCCAGCAACTGCGCCGCCTGGTCGCGCGCCGCCCGATCATCCGCGTCGTCCTGCGCGAACAGCGGCGCGCCGGCGGCAACCGCCTCGCCGCGCGCAACGAACACCGCGGTCAGCAGCCCCGGCTGGGTCGGACCAACCATGACGAAGTCGGCCTCCGCGTAGCCTTGCCACACCGTCGCCGGCGGCGGGCGGGTGGTCCACCACCACGCGCAAGCCAACGCCGCCAACAGCAGCCCCACACCTGCCAACCATCCACGCCTGGTCACATCCGACCGCCCTTCTGAGGAAAGCCCCTCCGCCTGGGCCCCCGGAAACCAACCGCTTGCGTCACCAGAACGCCGCAACGGCCACACCCGGAAGCCACACGCAAATTCAGGCTTTGGCAAGGCAATCGCCGGGGTGAGGCAAGGTCGGGGCTCCGCCCCGAACCCCGCCAGGGGGCTTTGCCCCCTGGACCCCCACCCCCCGGGACAAGTGCCCGGGGGCAGGCGCCGGCAGCGGCCTCTGACTCATGACTGGGAGTGTGGGGAGGGAGGGGGCGTGAGGGCAAGGCGCCGGGGCGTCCGGTGTGCCGGACACCCCCGGCGCCTTGCCCTCACGCCCCCTCCCCCTCCCCACACTCCCAGTCAAGGGTTCCAAGGGCTCCGCCCTTGGCGGGGTTCCAAGGGGCAGCGCCCCTTGGTGGGGTCTGGGGCGAAGCCCCAGCCTTTGCTTCGCCGCGGCGATTGCCTGGCCGGGCCGGTGGGGCATCGCCGATTGTCTGGCGTTGGTGCAGACTGGGGGGCCGTCAGCGCCGCAACCGGAGGAGCACGTGCCGCCAGACCAAGCCGCCGCGCCGCGTCCCGCCCTGCTCGGCGAGCCGCCGCTTCGCCTGCACCACCACGCCTTCGCGGTGCGCGACCAGGAGGCCAATCGCGCCTTCATTGAGGACGTTCTGGGCATTCCGCTGGTCGCCACCTGGTGCGAGCGCGCGTTCAACGCCGCGCTCGGCCGCGAGGTGGACTACTGCCACACCTTCTTCGAGATGGCCGACGGCGGCGCACTGGCATTCTTCCAGTTCGCCGATCCCGCCGCCTACGAGATGAACCGCGCGCATTTCGGCGATCGGGGCGGGTCGTGGCACGTGGCCTTCAAGGTCGGCCAGGCCACCTTCGCGGAGTTGGAATTGCGGCTGCGCGCCGCCGACATCGCCTATCGCCGCACCGATCATGGCTACTGCGTATCGATGTACGTGAAGACCCCGGACGGCCTGCCGCTGGAATTCACCGTTGACGCCCCCAACATCGCGGCGATCGCCGCGATGCGCCGGGCCGACGCCCACAGCGAGCTGGCCCGCTGGCTCGCCGGCGACCATCGCATCAACAACGACCAGCGCCCGCGCTAGGGCGTGATCGCCCGGGGCGGACCTGCCGCCGGGCTTACCCAACCGCGAAACCATTACGCACACGGAGACCGCCGCCGCATGCAACCCGAGCCGAGCGTCCTCACCCGCCACGACGGGCGGGTGGGCCGGATCACGCTGAACCGTCCGACGGCGCTCAATGCGCTCGACGTGCCGATGATCCGCGCCATCACCGCCGCGCTGGCCGCCTGGCGCGACGACCCGCACGTCCACGCCGTGCTGATCGAGGGCATCGGCGAGCGCGCCTTCTGCGCCGGGGGGGACATCCGCGCGTTGCGCCAGCACCAGCTCGACGGCAACCGCGCGCCGGTCGATGCCTTCTTCACCGAGGAATATGCGCTCAACCGCATGATCGCGGCCTATCCGAAGCCGTACATCGCGCTGATCGACGGCATCTGCATGGGCGGGGGCATCGGCGTGTCGATCTACGGCGACTACCGCGTGGCCAGCGAGCACGCCATGTTCGCCATGCCGGAGACCGCGATCGGCTTCTTCCCCGATATCGGCGCGACGTTCTTCCTGCCGCGGCTGCCCGGGCAGCTCGGCACCTATCTCGGCCTGACCGGCGCGCGCATCCATGGTGCCGATGCGGTGCATGCCGGGTTCGCCACGCAGTTCACGCCGCGCGCGGAGATACCACAACTGTCCGCCGCGCTGGCGCGGGACGGGATCGCCGCGCTGGCGCGCCACGCGGTGCCGCTGCCGGCGTTTTCGTTGCAGGCCCAGCGTGCCGCGATCGACACGATCTTCGCCGCCGACGACGTGGCGGAGATCCTGCACCGCCTGGCCGCGGACGACAGCGACTGGGCGGGCAAGACGATCGAGGCGCTGCGCGGCGTGTCGCCCTCGGCGCTGGCCTGGACGCTGCGCATCCTGCGCGAGGGCGCGCATCGCACGCTGGAGCAATGCCTGGACGCCGAGTTCGCGCTGACCCACACGACGATGCGCCACAGCGACTTCATCGAGGGCGTGCGCGCCATGGTGGTGGACAAGGACCGCGCGCCGCGCTGGCAGCCGGCGCGGATCGAGGACGTCGCGGCCTCTGACATCGCGGCGATGTTCGGCTAGACTGGCGGCCGACGGCGCGGCGCGCGCGGGGATTGGTCGCACGCAGGGGTGGCGCGCGGGACGCGTGCCGGGGGGAGAAAGGTAGCGCATGAGCCGCAGCGCCGCAGCGGACAGCATCGAGACGCGCACCTCCTGGGTCGTCGCGTGTGTCGTGCTGGCCGTGCTGTCCTTCACCTACGGCGCGCCGCTGATCGTGGTGGTGGCGCTGAAGCCGATCGCCGCGACGCTGGACGTGCCGCGCGCCATCCCATCCTTGGCCGCCGCACTGGTCTGGTTCGGTACCGGTTCGGGCGGCATCGCCATGGGATTGTTCGCCGAGCGGATCGGCGTGCGCTGGACGGTGCTGGGCGGCACGCTGATGATGGGGGCGGGGCTGCTGCTGTCCGCGCTGGGCAGCACCTGGTCGCTGCTGGTCGGCCACGGGCTGCTGATCGGCCTGCTGGGCAGCGCCGGCGTCTACCCGCCGCTGCTGGTCTATATCAGCCGCTGGTTCGACAAGCGGCGCGGCACCGCGCTGGCGCTGATCTCCTCCGGCCAGTACGTCTCCGGTGTGGTCTGGCCGCCGTTGTTCCAGATCGGCATCGAGCGGTTCGGCTGGCAGGCCACCATGGCGGGCTTCGCGGTGATCCTCGTCGTCGCGGTGGTGCCGGTCGCGCTGTTCTGCCTGCGGCTGGCCCCGCCGAGCACCGGGCGCGCCGCCATCGCCGCCGCGGGACCGCGCCCAGGCACGCTGGTGCTCGGGCTGCGGCCGAACCCGGCGATGCTGCTGCTGGCGATCGCGCCGTTCTTCTGCTGCATCCCGATGGCGATGCCGACCGCGCATCTGGTGGCGCTGTGCACCGATGACGGGCTGACGCCGGAGCTGGGCGCGCTGATGCTGTCGATGCTGCTGGGCCTGGCGTTTCTCAGCCGCCAGTTCTGGGGCTGGGTGGCCGACAACCTGGGCGGGTTGTGGACCGTGCTGCTGAGTTCGGCCGCGCAGGCGGTCTCCATCCTGGTCTATGCCGTGGTGCAGAGCGAGGGCGGGCTGTTCGCCGCTTCGGCCGTCTATGGGCTGGGCTTCGCCGGGATCATTCCGGCCTACGTGCTGGCGATCCGCGACCTGTACCCCTCACGCGAGGCGAGCTGGCGGGTGCCGATCATGCTGCTGAGCGGGATGTCCGGCATGGCGGTGGGAAGCTGGCTGGCCGGCGCGATGTTCGATCATTTCGGTCATTACGGGCAGGCGTTTCAGCTCGGCTTCGTGTGCAACCTGATCAACCTGGCGGTGGTCGGCGTGCTGGTGGCGCGCCAACGCCAGCAGCGGCTGCGCCCGGTGTTCGGCTGAACAAGGATCGATCCATGGCAGAATTCATCTGCACCACCTGCGGCACGCAATACCCACCGAGCGAGGCGCCCCCCGCCGGCTGCCCGATCTGCCAGGACGAACGCCAGTATGTGAACCTGCTCGGCCAGTCCTGGACCACGCTGGCGGCGATGCGGCGGACGCATTTCAACGCGTTCCGCCGCCACGAGCCGGAGCTGATCGGCATCGGCACCACACCGGCCTTCGCGATCGCCCAGCGCGCCCTGCTGGTCCGCACGCCGCACGGCAACATCCTGTGGGACTGCATCAGCTTCATCGATGACGCAACGATCGAGATCGTGCGCGCGCTCGGCGGCATCGCCGGCATCGCGATTTCCCATCCGCACTACTATTCCTCGATGATCGAATGGAGCCACGCGTTCGGCGGCGCGCCGATCCACCTGCACGCGCGTGACCGGCAATGGGTGATGCGGCCCGATCCGGTGGTGCAGTTCTGGGACGGCCCCAGCAAGCAGATCGTGCCCGGCGTGACGCTGCTGCACTGCCCGGGTCATTTCGCCGGGGCGCAGGTGCTGCACTGGGCGGCCGGCGCCGGCGGCAAGGGCGCGCTGCTGTCGGGCGACATCGTGCAGGTCGGCTGGGACCGCAAGGTCAGCTTCATGCGCAGCTACCCGGACCTGATCCCGCTCGACCGCGCCTCGGTCGAACACATCGCCGCGGTGCTGGAACCCTGGCCGTTCGAGCCGATCTACGGCGCCTGGTGGGACCGCATCCTGCCGGCCAACGGCAAGGCGGTGCTGACCTGGTCGGTGCGCCGCTACATCGACGCCATCAGCGCCCCACCGCGGGACTGATGCAACGGCCGCGTGCGTTGACGCACGCAAACAGGCCAGGGGGCTTTGCCCCCTGGACCCCCACCAGAGGCAGCGGCCTCTGGACTCCTTGACTGGGAGTGTGGGGAGGGGAAGGGGGCGGGTGGGCCGGGTGTCGGTGCCGCCCCTCGCGAGGGGCGGCACCGACACCCGGCCCACCCGCCCCCTTCCCCTCCCCACACTCCCAGTCCGGGGTTCCAAGGGCTCCGCCCTTGGTGGGGGGTCCAGGGGGGCAAAGCCCCCTTGGCCTGCTTGCCGGCGTCAGCGCACCCGGCCGCTGGTATTTGACCCCGAGGGTTACCCCAGCTTGCCGGCGTATCGTTCCAGGATCTCCCACGGCGCGTCGCCGAGTTTGGCGCGCCAGCTCTTGTAGAAGCCGCCGGTCTTCAGCCCGTCGCGGAAGCTCTGCGTATCGACGGTGTTGAACGCGAGTCCCTTGCCTTCCAATTCCGCCTGCATGGATTTGTCGCCGTTGGCGATATCGGCGCGCTCCAGCAGTGCCGCTTCGTTCAGATTGTTGGCAACGATCTCCTTCAGCGGCGCCGGCAGTCCGGCCCAGGCGGCGGCATTGGCGCAGAACCAGTGGCCGTCCCACACATGGTTCGTCAGCGAACAGTATTTCTGTACCTCGTAGAACTTCGCCGCCTTGATCAGCGTCAGCGGGTTTTCCTGGGCGTCGGCGATATGGGTTTGCAGCGCCGAGTAGACCTCGGGGAACTGCAGCGCCAACGGCGCGGCCTTCAAGGTCTGGAACAGTGTCACCAGGCTGGGCGCCACCGGCACGCGAATCTTCAGCCCGGCGAGGTCGTCGGCGACCTTGATCGGCTTGGTGCTGGTGGTCACCTGGCGGTAGCCGAGGTCCCACATCCGCTCCATCGGCACCAGCCCGACCTTGGCGGTGATCTGCGCGCGGATGAACTTGCCGAGATCGCCGTCCATCGCCGGCCAGATCTTGCCGTAGTCGGTCCAGGCAAAGCCCAGCGCGCTGATCGCGGTCATCGGCAGGATGGACGCCAGGATCTGCCCGGTCGGCTGGCAGAACTCGATCGCGCCGCTGCGCACCTGCGACAGCAGGTCGTTGTCGCCACCGAGCTGGGAATCGGGGAAGACCTGCAGCTCCATGCGGCCGTTGGAGTCCTTGCCGATCTTCTCCGCCGCCGCGACAAGACGGATATGCAACGGAAAGCTGGTCGGCGCGGAATGGGCGAACTTCCATGAATACTCCGCCGCCCTGGCGAAGCGCGGCAGCGCCGGCGCGGCCAGTGCGGCCATGCCGCCGATCATCATACGCCTGGTTGTTCGCATTTGTCGTTTCCCCTTGTCCATCTTGTTACGTCACAGAAAGCCAATCGAAAGCCACGGCACGGCGGCGACGATGATCAGTCCCACCAGCAGTGCCGCCAGATAGCGCCAGATATGGCGCATTCCGTCGTCCGGGTTGGCGCCGCCGATCGCGCAGGCGACGTAGTAGCCGACGCCGAAGGGTGGCGCGAACAGCCCCAGGCCCATCGCCAGGATCGCCACCATGGCGTAGTGCACCTCGTGGATGCCGACCTGATGCGCGATCGGGAACAGCAGCGGGCCGAACAGCACGATCGCCGGGATGCCCTCCAGGATGCTGCCGAGCACGACGAACAGCAGGATGGAGATCGCCATGAACGATATGGCGCCGCCCGGCAGGCCGGCGATCCAATGCGCCACGATGACCGAGAAGCCGGAGGCGGTGATCGCCCAGGCCATGCCGGTCGCCGCGCCGACGATCAGCAGGATGGCGCCCGACAGGGAAGCGGTCTGCACCAGCATCGGCATCAGCCGCGCCCAGTCGAACTGGCGGTAGATCAACAGGCCGGCCAGCGTCGCGTAGACGATGCCGATCGTGGAGACCTCGGTGGCGGTGGCGATGCCGCCCACCACGGCGCCGCGAATCACGAATGGCAGGACCAGGGCCGGAATGGCAACGCCGAAGCTGCGGACGATGGCGACGGCCGAGGCCCGCGGTGCGCGCTCCGTGGTGCCGGCACGCGACCAGGTCATGACGCACAGGATCAGGCCGACCACCAGGCCGGGCAGCAGGCCGCCGGTGAACAGCGCCGCGATCGAGATGCCGGTGACCGAGCCGATGGTGATCAGGATCAGGCTGGGCGGAATGGTTTCGGTCTGCGCGCCGGTCGCCGCCAGCAGCGCCACCAGGTCGCCGCGCCGCGCGCCGCGCGATTCCATTTCCGGAAACAGCACCGGGGCGACCGCCGCCATGTCGGCGGCCTTCGAGCCGGAGATGCCGGACACCAGGTACATCGCGCCGATCAGCACGAACGATAGGCCGCCGCGCACATGGCCCAGCAGGTTGGCCAGGAAGCGCACCATGACGCGCGCCATGCCGGTCATCTCGATCAGCAGGCCGAGGAAGACGAACAGCGGCACGGACAGCAGCACCGGGTGCGACATGCCGGTGTCCATCCGCGCAACGAGCACCGAGATCGGCACGTGCGTGGCCAGCGCCAGGTAGCCGAGCGTGGCGAGGCCGAAGGCGATCGCAATGGGGACGCCGAGGAACACCGTGACGGAGACCACGCCGAGGAAGAAGATCAGCAGATTGAGCCGCCCGAGTTGCAGCAGCACCGGATGCAGCAGCCAGAACCCCGCGAAGACGGCGCCGACCACCGCGAGGGCGAGGACCGCCCGCGGCAGGGCGTCGCGATCGAGCCGCAGCAACGCGGTGACGATCATCAGCCCGATGCCGACCGGCATCGCCGCGGCACGCCAGGCCATCGACAGATCGAGCGACATGATCGAGACGATCGCTTCATTGCGCGCGTAGTCGAGCGAGGCGGCCAGGATGGCGAGCAGGAACGCCAGCGCCGCGGCCAGCGCGAGGTCGTTGACGAACCGGCGCAACGGGGCCCCGGCACGGTTGACCAGCGCCGTCATGCGCATGTGCTCGTTGCGGCGCAGCGCCAGCACGGCGCCCAGCATCGCCAGCCACAGGAACAGCAGGGAGGCGAGCTCGTCCGACCAGATCAGCGGGTGGTGGAAGGCGTAGCGCGCGACGATGCCGACAAACAGGATGACGATCTCGGCGACCACGAGCCCGGCGGTGACGGCCTCCAGCACCAGCGTCAGCAGCCGGTCGGCGCGGGCAAGACCGTCTGCGCGCGCGATCGCCGCCGGTACCACCTGTTGGGTCGCCGACATCTCGTTGGGTCCGTTTCCGCGGTTGTCCGGCAAGCTTAGGCATGGTTGTCCCCCGGGGACCACCTCGCCTGGCCACCGGCAGGAATGCGGATCCTGCAAGGTCCCCGGTCCGGCGCCGGTCGGATTTTTTGGTCGGGATTTTGGGCCGGGAATGTTGGGCCGGGAATGTTTGGCCTGACTGTCGCGCCGATCCGCGGCTCGCGCGAGCTGCGCCTTGTGGCGTGCGGGAAGTCGTTGCGGCCCGAGCGATCGCCTCTGCATCAGCGGCCACGCCGGTGTCGCATCGGCCTGGCCCGGTTCATCGCGCTGCCGGGCGGCGGCATGGTCGAATTTTCTGGTTGCCGGCATGCGCCGCGATGCGTGCCGCGCGCGTATCAGGCGTCCGGCGTTTGCCGTGGCAGAAAAGGTCGGCGAGCGGCGGCATTCCGCTGGCATCGCGGTTGACAGCGGGCCGCTACCATGTCTTGTTTTGCAACAAAAGTGGGGGGAGTTTTACGGTGCTGGGCATCACGCCGAAGCTTCTGCTGGCGGTCGCACTGGTCTGCGGCAGCCTCGTGACGGGCGCATCCGCCGCGGAGTGGATCGTTCCGGACGTCGACGCGCTGCCGATGGACGCATTCGGCAAGACGGTGCGCGCCGGCCGCGACCTGATCGTGCACACGGCGGCAACGATCGGGCCCGACGCCAAGGACCCGGCGATGCGGTTCTCCGGCAACGGGCTGGAATGCCAGAGCTGCCATCTCGATGCGGGCACCAGGAAGTTCGGGCTACCGCTGATCGGCGTCTGGGGCATATTCCCGCAGTTCATCGGCCGCGAGAACGAGGTGCGCACGCTGGAGGAGCGGATCAACGGCTGCATGGAGCGCAGCATGAACGGGCGCGCGCTGCCGCTCGGCAGCCCGCAGATGAAGGCGATGCTCACCTATATCCGGTTCATCAGCACCGGCGTGCCGACCGGGCACAACGCCGAGGGACGTGGGGCGCCGCCGCTCCCGCTGCCGACCGCGGCGAGCGATCCGAAACACGGCGCGGCGGTGTTCGCGGCAACCTGCGCGATGTGCCATCAGGCGGACGGGCAAGGGAAGCGCTGGGGGCCGGAGGGCGCGGCGCAGGGGCATCGCTACCAGTTCCCGCCGCTGTGGGGACCGGACAGCTACAACGACGGCGCGGGCATGGCGCGGCCGATCACGGCGGCCAGCTTCATCCACGCCAACATGCCGTACGGCGCGGACTTCGCGCACCCGGTGCTGAGCGTGCAGGACGCGTTCGACGTGGCGGTGTTCGTCGACAGCCAACCGCGGCCGCATCGGCTGGGCAACGAGCTGGACTTTCCCGACCGCGCCCTTAAGCCGGCCGATGCGACCTATCCGCCGCTGCTCGGTCCGTTCCCGCCATTGCAGCACCTGACCGGGCCGTGGCAACCGATCCGGCAGTGGATGAAGGACAACGCGCCCAGCTTACGCGGCGGCGTTCCGGCACCGCACGGCTAGCCCGGATGTCTCACACTGTCGCGGATGTTGGCTTGGTTCCTTGCCGCACCCCAAGGGACCATGGGGATTTTCGCGTCTTGCGAAGACAACCTGTATTGGCGGCGGCGCGAAAACCCCCTCGGTCCCTTAGGGCACGACAATGCCGTTCGCCATCAACCCGCGCCAATGGGAGACATCCGGGCGAGCGGCGAGGATGGTACCCGGAGGCGCCACAAGCGCCACACAGGCAAAAATCCATTTTTGTTACGAATCGCCTTGCCGGTCGAGCCGCAAGCGGCCATGATAATGGTTGGGAACCCGGCGCGATGCTGGCGGAAGCCGACAATGCGTACCCGGTCGCTCCAGTCGAACACGATTCCGTAACCAACCACCCCACGGCACGCGCAGAATGGAGAAGCAGATGACCAATTTCACGCCGGACACGACGGATGTACCGCCACGTCGAACGTTCTTCGGCCGCCTTGCCGGCGCCGCGGCGGTCGGACTCGCCGGGCTGGTGCCCGCGGTGTCGAGCACGCCGGCGGAAGCGGCAAAGAACGACGGCCCGGACTGGCCTGGGAAGCTGAAGGGCCGCCACCGCCAGGTGGTCGACGCCTATGAGGTCAATTCCGGCTTCCCGCTCGCCTTTGCCTATACGTTCCTGGTCACCAATCCGTCACCCGGAGCCGCGACGGCGGTCGTCGTGCTGCGCCATATAGCGTTCACGATCGCGCTGAACAGCGCGACCTGGGCAAAATACAAGATCGGCAAATCACTGAAGATCGTCGATCCGGAGACCAAGGCCCCGGCAGTGAAAAATCCATTCCTCCACCCCAAGCCCGGTGTTCTGCCGGTGGACGGCATGGCCGTTGACTGGCTGCTGGCGAAAGGCACGGTATTCGGTGCCTGCAACGTGGCTCTGATGGCCCTGAGCAAGAAGCTCGCCGGCAACGCCGGCGTCAGCGCGGATGAGGCGGCCAAGGATTGGGCGGCGAACGTGGTGCCGGGCATCACGGTCATCCCAGCGGGAACCTGGGGGGTGAACCGCGCGCAGGAGGCCCGCTGCACCTACTGCGCGGGCGGCGCGTAGCAGGTCGCTCGGGGCACGCGCCAATTCCGCGGCGCGTGCGCCTAGGCTCTGGTCCATCATAACGAGGGTGGGCGGAACAGCGCAGCGCATTCCGCCATCGATGATCCTTACGCGCGCGGCAACCCGTCGATAGGGCACACACGGCGGAATGCGCTACGCTGTTCCGCCCTACGTCCGTTCTAATGCGCGTCGGCCCAGGTGCGGCCGGCGCCGGTCTCCACCACCAGCGGCACGCTCAGCGTCGCGGCGCCCTCCATCACCCGCTTGACGAGCGCGGACAGTGCCGTCACCTCGCCCTCGGGCGCCTCGAACAGCAGCTCGTCATGCACCTGCAACAACAGCCGCGCGGTCAGCCCGGCCGCGTGCAACGCCTTGGGCAGATGCACCATCGCGCGCTTGATGATGTCCGCGGCCCCGCCTTGCAAGGGGGCGTTGATCGCCTGCCGCTCGCCATAGGCGCGCCGCGCCGGGTTCTTGTCGGCGATGCCGGGGATCCAGCAGCGGCGGCCGAACAGGCTGGTGACGTAGCCGTTGATCCGCGCTGCCTCTTTCGTTCGTTCCATATACGTGCGGATCGCCGGATAGCGGGCGAAATAGGCATCGATGTAGCCGCGCGCCTCGCCCGGCGTGGTGCCGAGCTGGCGGGCCAGGCCGAAGCCTGAAATCCCGTAGATGATGCCGAAATTGATCGCCTTGGCGCGCCGTCGCGTCATCGGGTCCATGCCCTGCATCGGCATGCCGAACACCTCGCTGGCGGTGCGGGCGTGGATATCCTCGCCGCGTTCGAAGCTTTCGCGCAGGGCGGGGATGTCGGCGACGTGCGCCAGCAGCCGCAGCTCGATCTGCGAGTAGTCGGCGCTGACCAGCAGATTGCCCGGCTCGGCGATGAAGGCGTGGCGGATGCGGCTGCCTTCCTCGGTGCGGATCGGGATGTTCTGCAGGTTCGGATCGGTCGAAGACAGTCGCCCGGTCGAGGCGATCGCCATGGCGAAGCTGGTGTGCACCCGGCCCGTAGCCGGATTGATCTGATCGACCAACGCATCCGCGTAGGTGGATTTCAGCTTCTGCAACTGCCGCCATTCCAGGATGCGCGCCGGCAGCTCGTGGCCCTGGTCGGCGAGCGTCTGCAGCACCGAGGAATCCGTGCCCCAGGCGCCGGTCTTCATCCGCTTGCCGCCGGACAGGCCCATCTTGTCGAACAGCACCTCGCCCAGTTGCTTGGGGCTGCCGACGTTGAATTCGAACCCGGCGAGGCGGTGGCAATCGCGCTCCATCACCGCCATGCGCCGCTCGAAATCGACCGACATCCGCCGCAGGTCGTCGGCATCCACCTTGACGCCGGCGCTTTCCATGTCGAGCAGGATGGGGATCAGCCGGCGCTCCATCTGTTCGTACAGCGCCAGCGCATTGGCGGTGCGCAGCCGCGGGTGCAGCACCTGCCACAGCCGCAACGTTACGTCGGCGTCTTCCGCGGCATAGGCGGTGGCGCGCTCGATCGGCACCGCGGCGAAGCTGATGCGGTTGCGCCCGGTGCCGGTGACCTCGTCGAAGCGAGATCGGCGAATGTCCCAGATGAAGTCGGGAAAGTTCGTCCATGCCGTGGCCGTGCAGCCCGGCCTCCTGGACAAACGAGATCAGCATGGTGTCGTCGATCGGGGTGACGGTGGAAAAACCTTCGCGGCGCAACACCTGCATGTCGAACTTGGCGTTCTGCAGCACCTTCAGCACGCCGGGATCGCTCAGCAGCGGCGACAGCACCGCGATCGCATCGGCCAGTGCCATCTGTTCCGCCAGCACGGTGTGGCGCAGCGGCACGTAGCAGGCGCGGCCGGGTGCGGTGGCCAGCGAGAACCCGACCAGCTTCGCGCGCATCGCATCCAGCCCGTCGGTTTCGGTATCCAGCCCGACGACGCCGCACGCCGTGGCTTCTTGCACCCAGGCGCGCAATGCCTCGACCGTGCCGACGGTCTCGTACGGCCCGAAATCGTTGGTGATGACCGGCGCCGCCGGTGCCGATGTCCCAGCCAGCTCCGGTCGCGCCGGCTTCGCTGCCCCGGCGGCGGCATCGCCGGGCGACGCGACGGCTTGGCTGGCCCCCTCCTCCAGCCCCAGACGGGACAGAATGCTGCGGAAGCCTTGCGCGGTCAGCCAGGCGGCCAGCTTGGCCGGATCGAGCGGCCGCGGGTGCAGCGCCGCCAGCGGCAGCGGCAGCGGGGCGTCCTCGCGCAGCGTCACCAGCACGCGCGACAGGCGGGCCTTGTCGGCGTGCTCGATCAACAGGTCGCGCCGCTTCGACGGTTTCATGGCGGGGGCGGCGGCCAGCACGCCCTCCAGGTCGCCGAACTCGGTCAGCAGTTGCGCCGCGGTCTTCGGGCCGATGCCGGGCACGCCGGGCACGTTGTCGACCGAATCGCCGATCAGCGCCTGCGCGTCGATCAGCTTGTCCGGGCCGACGCCGAATTTCTCCATCACCTCGGGCACGCCGATCGGCTTCTGCTTGATCGGGTCGAGCATCGTCACGCCGGGGCGGATGAGCTGCATCAGGTCCTTGTCGGAGGACACCACGGTGGCGGTGCCCCCCACCTCGGTCGCGGCGCGCGCGTAGGCGGCGATCAGGTCGTCCGCCTCCCAGTCGTCCAGCTCGATCGCCGGGACGCCGAACGCGTCGGTCGCCTCGCGCACCAGGGCGAATTGCGGGACCAGCTCCTCGGGCGGCGGCGGACGGTGCGCCTTGTACTGGTCGTAGATGCGGTTGCGGAATGTCTGCCGCCCGGCGTCGAAGATCACCGCCAGGTGCGTTCCGACGTGGTCGCGCAGCAGCTTGGCCAGCATGTTGGTGAAGCCGAACACGGCGTTCACCGGGGTGCCGTCCGGGCGCGTCATCGGCGGCAGCGCGTGGAAGGCGCGGAAGATGAAGCCCGATCCGTCGATCAGGACGAGGTGCGGCGCGGTGCCGGCGGCAGCGGCCGGCCGGGCCGCGGCGTCAATGTCCGCTGGCGTGGCCGGCCCCTTCGTTCAGCACATAAAGGCGCGAGCAGTAGGGGCAGGTGACCGACTCGCCCTCGATATGCAGGAACACGCGCGGGTGGCCGAGCGCCCCGCCGCCGCCATCGCAGGCAACGGTGCGGTCGTCGACATGGATGATCTCGGTGGCGGAGGTGGCGCCGTCCGGCATGCGGGGAGTCCTTGGGTGATGGGCACGGGACCATCCTAGCCGGGCGGGCCGGGGTTTCCAACCGCACCGGCGCCGGCAATGCGTCAGTCGTTCGGCAGATGCCGGAACCTTCCGCGATGGCGCAGTTGCTCTTCCATGACACCGAGCCGGCGCGCAAGGTCGCCAACGTGTTGTGCTGCTACCGCTGATGCCGCGGCCGATGCAGCGGCCTTCGCTTCCGCCGCCATGACAGCTTCCCTGGCCTCCAGCCGGACGACCCGCTGTTTCAGATCTTCAATAGCCGCGCCGTGCTTCTGTTCGACCTGCAACAGGCCATCCATGGCCCGAAACAGATCGCGCAAACCACTGAGCCAACTCATCGCCGCCTCCGCCGTCGGGCTTCAGCAGAGCGGATGATATGTCAGACAATAGTTAGCCAGCGGTTACCGGTATGGATTTACGCAATCCACACAGAGGCTTGCGCGCGATCCTAGCCATCCTTTGCCACCAGGCGATCCGCCTGCGCATGCAGTTCAATCAATTTGCGCTCAATATTCTTCTTCAGGACCTCGATTTCCGCCTTGATTTCGGACGAGTCGGACCGCCGGCGACCGGCCCGCCGATGTAGGCTCGGTTCAGCAAGGATCGAACGAGCCGGGGATCGCTTCGCCGCCGCCATCTCGAGGGCCTCTTTGATGATAAGTTGCAAGCAACATATCAGACTTTGGCACAACCTTCAAGGCAAAGGAGTCGGTGGACATACGACTTAAGGTTGCGTACGTCCGGGCTATTCACGTGGATACCGCCACGGCTTCGCCGGCTGCGCCGCGGCTTCGTCCAGCGTCCATTGCGGCAACGCCAGCCCCGGCGCCACGTCGGAAAACACCATCCGCACCCGCGAGCCGATGCCCACCCGCGCCACCATGTCCGGCGGGGCCAGCTTGCCGTCCGGCGTGGTCAGGTTGCCCACCACGCGCAGCGCCTCGTGCTCCGACGGTTGGCCCCGCTGCGTGTCCAGATCGACCAGCAACACCAGGTAGGGGGTGAAATCGCGGAACGCCGGCTGGATGGCGTGGTGCACCTCCTCGTACGAGTGCACCTCGCCCTTGCCCTCCACCCGGGTCCAGGTCGCTTGCGGACTGGCGCACCATGGGCAGCCGGTGGTCGGCGGATAGCGCAACAGCTTGCAGTCGTCGCAGCGCTGCAGCTGGAAGTCGTGCGCGGCGCAATGTGCGAAATACGCCAGGTTCTCGTGGTCCAGGTCGTCGATGCTGAGCGGCATGCCCAGATAGTCGGCACGGATCGCCATCGCTCGCTCCTCCCGCTAGCCGCGCCGCATGATCATGGCCGATCCGGTCATCGGATTGGCCCAACCCAGGTTCGCCGTCACCTCGATGTCGCGCACCTGCCGGCAGCCGCCCTCGCGATAGTCGTAGGTGTGCTGGCGTTTCCCGTCCGGACCGATCGGGCAGGAATCGTCCACGTCATGGCGCAACTGGCGCACGTTCTCGATCACCATGTTCATGCCGTGGGTGTACCCCTCGCACAGATGCCCGCCGGAGGTGTTGTTCGGCCGCCTGCCGCCCAGCCGCATGGTGCCGTTGGAGACGTAGTCGCCGCCTTCCCCCTTCTTGCAGAACCCGTAATCCTCAAGCTGCAGCATCGCGGTGAAGGTGAAGGCGTCGTAGGCGCCGGTGGCATCCACGTCCTCGGGCCGCACGCCGGCGTTCGGCCACAATATGTCCTTGGCGTAATAGCCGGCGACGCGCGAGATCGGACCGGCCTGGTAGTGCATGTCCATGCGCGGCTTGCTGCAGCGCCCGACGATGCCGCGGATCAGCGCCGGGGTGTGGCACAGGTCGCGCGCCCGGTCCGCCCGGGTGACGATGATCGCGGTGGCGTTGTCGGTTTCCACGCAGCAATCCAGCAGGTGCAGCGGCTTGCAGATGATGCGGCTGCCCAGCACGTCGTCCACCGTATAGCGCTTGCGGTACAGCGCCTTCGGGTTGTTCGAAGCGTGCTCGGAATGGATCACCTTCACCATGGCCACCTGTTCGGGCGTCGTGCCGTAGTCGTACATGTGGCGCATGAAGGTGGGACTGAACATCTGCCCGGCGCTCTGCCAGCCATAGGCGCGGCTGTGCAGCATGTCGCCGTTGACCGGCGCGGCGGAGCGCGCGCCGGTGCCGCCGATGCGCACCTGCGAGTAGCCGTTCATCGCGCGGAACAGTGCCACGCAGTTGCACAGACCGGCCTCCATCACGCCGATGGCGATGCCGATCAGCGCCTCGGTCGAGGAGCCGCCGCCGACGCAATCCATGTAGAAGTTCAGCCGCGCGCCGATGTCGCCGGCCATGAAGGTGGCCGAGGTCGAATCGTTGTTGGAATAGGACAGCATGCCGTCGATGTCGGCGGGCCGCAGCCCGGCATCGGCGATCGCGTTGCGCAGCGCCCAGGTGCCCAACGCGCGGGTGGTCTTGCCGGAGCCGCGCACATAGGTGGTCTCGCCCACGCCGACGATGGCGTACTTGTCGCGCAGGTATCTGGTCGTGGTGACGTCGGTCTCCGCTGGCAGCGGCATGGGCGTTTCTCCCTTCGTCGTCGCGCCGGTCGTTTCGGGCAGGCTGGGCGCGATGCAAGGTTCCGTCAACGCGGTGGCCCCGGGGGCAGGGCAATCGGGGGGGGGCCCGGGGCGGGGCGGCCCTGGGGGGATGCGTCGGGGCGGGTGGCTTGACCGGCGAGGCCGTTTTGTGCGCCTGACGGTCGCCGCCGATGTCATTCCTCCCCCGCCTCGCGCTGTTGTTGAGCCTGATCCTGCCGGGATGCGCCACGCATCTGGTGGTGCCGGGCCCGCCGATCGAGGCGGCGCGCGAAACCTCGGGCGCCTTCGTCATGCCGGACGGGATGCGCCTGGCGTATCGCACCTGGCTGCCGGCGGGCCGGCCCTGGGCGGTGATGCTGGCGCTGCACGGCATGAACGACAGCCGCGACGCCTTCGAGATCCCGGCGCCCGATTTCGCGGCGGCCGGCATCGCGGTGATCTCCCCCGACCAGCGCGGTTTCGGGGCGACCGCGGTGCGCGGCTACTGGCCCGGGACGACCGCGCTGGTGGACGACGCCCGGCAGATGGCGGCGCTGGTGCGGGCGCGCTATCCCCAGGCGCGGCTGATCCTGCTGGGCGAGAGCATGGGGGCGGCGGTGCTGATGTGCCTGGCGGCCGCGCCCGATCCGCCGGCCGACGCCGCCTATGTGCTGGTCTCCCCCGCCGTCTGGGGCCGCTCGGAGATGAACCCGTTCGAGCGCGGCGCGCTGTGGCTGATGTCGCACCTGCTGCCGGGGCTGACCACGACGGGCCGGGCGGCGCATGTCCGCGCCAGCGACAACATCGAGGCGCTGATCCGCCTGTCGCGCGATCCCCTGACCATCCACGACACGCGGTTCGACGCGATCGATGGGCTGGTGAGCCTGATGGATGCGGCCGCCGCCGCCGCGCCCCGCTTCACCGCGCCGGCGCTGTTGCTCTATGGCGGCAAGGACGAGCTGATCCCGCCGAGGGCCATGGCGCGGGTCTGGCGCGCCCTGCCGGCGGGGCCGGTGCGGGCGTTCTATCCGGCGGGATACCACCTGCTGCTGCGCGATCTGGGGCGGGCGGCGCCGATCGGGGACGTTGTCGACTGGCTGGCGGACCCGGCGGCGCCGCTGGCCTCGGGCGCCGCGGCGGCGGCGCGCGCATGGCTGGCGCGGCAGTAGTCGCCTGCCGTGCCAGCGCTTTGTACCGGCCTCTCGCGCAGTCTTTCGCCGCGGGGCGTTTGCCTGTAAGAGGGCGGCAACGGACCCGTAGCTCAGTTGGATAGAGCGTCGCCCTCCGAAGGCGAAGGTCGCACGTTCGAATCGTGTCGGGTCCGCCAATTTTTTCAATGTGTTGGCCAGCTTCCCCCGAGGGCTGGAAATGGCCGGGGTAACATCGGGGTTACAGCAGCGGGAAATAAGCGGCAAAATTGCCGATTGGCGGAGGCTGGCCATGCCATGCTCCGGCCAGCGCCATGCCGGCGCACGGGGGCGCACAACGAAAAGGGCCGCCACCTCATTCGCAGGGCGGCCCGTCTATCGCTAATCTCGGTCAACCCCTTTCTAGCGGCCCGGGCAACGTGACCGACAGCGGAGACCAAACCCCATGACAGACGAAGCCCGCGCCGTCGCCGAGGTTGCCAAAACGACCGGGGAGATCGTCAAGGCCGCCGGCGGGATCGGTTCCTACCTCGCCCGCGTGTTCCAATCCGTCCCGGACAACGCGCTCGGCCTCATGGGCGGCGACTGGCTTGACCACAAGCGCCGCCGCCATCTGGCGATGCTGGAAGCTAACACAGCGCGCATACTAGAAGGCATCGCCGCCGACCGCCTGACCGAACCCAGCCCGTCTGTCCTGATCCCCCTATTGCAAGCCGCCGTCGATGAGGGGCGGCCCGAGCTTCAATCCCTGTGGGCTGCACTGCTGGCGAACGCGATGGTGGATGGCGGCGGGAAGGTGCGACGAGATTTCTTCGACGCCGTGAAGCGGATGGAGCCGGCTGACGCCTTCGTCTTGAACGCAATGGGCGAGATCGTGGCCCCCGGCAACGTCGAGGTCAGACAAGCGTTGAACCGCCTTCATGACGCCGGCACAAATGCTGGGATTTCACAAATGGGGATGGCGGTCTCACTCGATGCCTTGGTCACCTTGAGGTGCTTCGCGTTGAATGACAGTGGCCGGCACGTGCTTTCGCCATTCGGACACCTGTTACTCGACGCCTGCCGGCCCCCAACCTGACGCGGTGCCCGCGTGCGTCTCGATCGGCCGGGCACGAAGAAGGCCGCCCCAGCGGAGCGGCCCCATTGCGTAGCTCGGCCGCAGGGTCACGCGGCGCGAATCAGCAGCACCAGCGCGCCTTCAGTCGCCCGCCCGGTCGGCAGCGCGTCCGGCCTTGCGATGCCGCCGACAAGAACCCCGATGCCGGCCAGGCTGTCGCAGCTCGGCGCCTGCATGCTCGTCCCGGATCGGGGCGCGGCCTCCCCATGCCCGCCGTGTCCGGCTACCGCTGCGGCCGGTGCGGCGTCGGGATCAGCACCGCGGGCACCCACGGCGCGGCCAGCCACGCCCCGTTGCCGGGCAATGGCAGCCGCGGTTAGGGCCAAGCGCGGCCTGGGTGCCCGCCAGCCGGATCGGCCTGGGCGCCCCCGTCGCCACCGCGCTGCACCGGGGTGCCGGCCAGGGACGCGGGGCGACGCTCGGGGCGAGCCGGCGGCGGAGCGGCTTGCCGCCTGTCCGCCGCCGGTGCGGACACGGCATGCAGACACGAAAAGGGCCGCCTTGCGAGCGGCGTGGTCACTTTCGGCCAGGCCGGCGCGGGGCTCACGGATTGGCGGACTATGCAGGCAGCGCGAGAAGTTGATCGCGCATTCCGGTGGATCGGCGGAGGACGCGTGATAGGATGCAGCCGGGCTGTGGCCTTTCGGCAGCCTGTTGTTGTGCTTCAACTTGGCCCTGCTATCGACGGCGGGCCTTTCTTTCGTTGGCACCGTTGAATTGGGACGGCGTGGCCCCGTGTCGGGTCGGCCGCGCCTCAGCGCGTAGACATTCCCTTGCCTTAGCCAACCGCCCGCCGATACAGGTGCCAGGTGGCATGCCCGACCACAGGCAGCACCATGGCCAGCCCCACCAGTGCCGGCAGCGACCCGATCACCAGCAAGGCCACGACGATTGCCCCCCAGGCGGCCATCACCCCTGGATTGACCGCCACCACCTGCACCGAGATCCACACCGCCGTGCTGATCCCGGCGTTGCGGTCCAGCAGCAGCGGGAACGCGACGAACCCGATTGCCAGCACCGGCACTGCGAACAAGAAGCCGACGCCGACGCCGATGGCGATCATCGCCCACCCCGCCGGGGTGCCAAGCACCTGGTACGCGAAAGCCGCCACTGAGGCCGGTGCCGCGGGACCCAGCGTCGCGACATAGATCAGCTTTGCGGCGGCCAGCCACAGCAGGAAAATCCCAACCAGCAGCAGCCCCAGCAGCGCGATCGCACCGATCGAGGGGGACCGCAGCACGCCGAACGCGTCCCGGCAGCGGACCGCGTCGCCCCGCTCGCGCCGCCGGCTCATTTCACTCAGTCCTACCGCCGCCAGCGGTCCAACCAAAGCAAAACCCGAGGCCAGCGGGAACACCACTGCCCACACCTGGTCGCCCGAGGCCACCAGCCCCAGCACTAGGCCGACAATCGGGTAGATCGCGCACAGGAAGATGACCCCGGTGCGGTTCGCCTTGAAATCATCGAGCCCGCTGGCGAGCGCGCCGGTCAGGTCGGCAATCCTGATGCGCCGGACCGTGGGGGTCGCCGACCGCTCCGCCGTGCCGTGCCAGTCGTTCTCGGGCGATGCCGAACCGATCGACTGCACCGCCTGGCAAAGTCGATCCAATCCCCATCCGCGGGGAGTTTCTTTCGTCATGATCGATCCTCCCGACGCACATGTCGGTTCGGGCATCGCGCGACCCGAGGGCCGCGGTCCGCCGAAGCGCGGAGCCTACGCGCCTGGTCGGACGAAATGCGAGGAAATCCGGCGGCGCGTAGGATGAGCCTCGGCGGGGTCGTTCCGCGGGCGCTTGACAGCTCATGACGCCAATCGTTAATCAGTCGCAAATTAGCCGTTACGCCAACAAAAACTCGCGGGCGGGTGAGATGCAACTCGGCGACCTGGTTAAGTGCACGTTCCCCGGCGGCTACCCGCTGACTTTGGGAAAGGTCTACGAGGTTCTGGACCACAAAGGCGGGTGGATCACCCTCATGAGCGACGCGGGGACCATGTCCCAGTTCGCCGCCGTCCGCTTCGAGAAGGTGAATGACAGTCCCCCGCGCGTCGACCGCTCGGTCGCGTGAGCTTCGTCGCCGCCATCCTGGCCGCGCTGTCGCGGTTATTGGCGATCAAGTAGCGGAATGAGAAAAGGGCCGCGCACGCGAGCGGCCCTACCAGCGCCCGGGCGCGACGGCGGAGGGCATGCCGCCGGCCCGGGCTACCCTGCCTGCCTCGGGGCGAGGCGGCAGGGATCTGCTGGTCAGGCGATGACCACGCGCAGCGTCGCCGAGTGCCGACGCCACGGCCTCGATCAGCGCCAGCGCGCACGCTAGTGCCCCGAGTCGTTGATATTGCCTGGATTCATGCTCCCTCGATTGTCCCTGACAGCGTCGCAAGCAAGTCGCGACGTCGCCACAAGACCGGTGACGCAGATGACCGATACCCCTGCACCGTGATTCTGACCGGTCAAGCACACGCCGGCGGTGGCTCGGAGCGGCTGCGATCGCCTGCGGCCGCGGCCCGCGTTGCGCGCTTGTGGCGCGGCAGGACAAGCAAGAATTTACCGCAGATGAAGCAAGGCGATGCACGCCGATGCACGCCGATGGGTCCGTGCGGCTCACCGGTCGTGCGCCAGGCGTTTGGTCTCCAGGCGCGGCTTGGCGGATCCAACCAGCGGGCGGGGCTGCGGGCCGGTCGCCTTGCGGTCATTGGCGCATGGCATCCGACCCAAGGGGCAAGCAGCCGGGGCATGCGTGCGTCGTCCAGTGCTTTGGCGGTGGTCAGCTCAACCGGAAGCGCGTCCTCGACCCGCAGGTCCACGAAGTCGTCGCCGACCACCTCGTTCCAGTAGTACACCCTGGCGGCACATTGTTGCACAACCGATAGACCAGCCGCAGGAACTGCAAAAGCCGACGCATTCTCATGGACCTTCTCCAGGAACCCGGCCCCAGGCGTATCGAGCACGGTGAACGCGCCGCCGATCACCTGCCCCGACAGATCATTCAGCACGGCGCCATCTGCGTGCATCGGCGTGCATCGCCTTGCTTCATCTGCGGTAAAATCCTTCCTTCGCGGTGCCGCGGACAGATGGTTACGGACGTGTTGACGCGCCTGCGATGCACCACGTCTTAACCGGCCCGGAGATGCCGAGGTGATGCAGCGCAAGCCCGGCGCGCCTCTCATGCGCTCGGCCGTTCGTCGGGCGGCGGGCCTTCCCGGCGCCGGGATCAAGCCACGGGCAAGCGGGCAAACTCCCTGCGCACCGGTGCCAGTGCCCCGAGTGGCTTATATTGCGCTTGTTCCGCGTCCGCCTGCGACCTCGGTAGAGTACCGCAAGCGGGTCGCGAAATCGCCGCAGAGTTGGTGACGCAGGGCACCAGCCCGCATGTCGCGCGGCGCGCGGGCGGATTGACCCGGATCCGCCGGCGCGTTCCCGCTCGCCGGTTCCTTGATCCAGGTCATGGCGCCTTGCGTCCGGCGCGCGTCCACTCCCCGCCGCTTCGCTGACCGAGGCAGACGCCATGCGACCGATCGGTGTGCCCGCTTCCCGGCGGCGCGCCGGCGCGTGGCAGCGGCATGGTGCGCGGGGATGAGCAGCGTTCGCCTATTTCTGTGCGGCGACGTGATGACGGGGCGCGGGATCGACCAGATCCTGCCGCACCCGAGCCGGTCACGGCTGTACGAGGCCCACGTGAAATCCGCCGCCGACTACGTCGCGCTGGCCGAGGCGGTGGCCGGCCGGCTGCCGCGGCACGTGGCGGCGGACTATGTCTGGGGCGACGCGCTGCCGGTGCTGCTTGCGGTGCAGCCCGCGGCGCGAATCATCAATCTGGAAACCGCCGTCACCACGCACGACCGGCCTTGGCCGAAAGGCATCAACTACCGGATGCACCCGGGCAATATCGCCTGCCTGACCGCGGCGCGGATCGACTGTTGCGTGGTGGCAAACAACCACGTGCTGGACTGGGGCCGGGCCGGCCTGAGCGAAACCCTGGCCACGTTGCAGCGCGTCGGCATCCGCACCGCCGGGGCCGGCCGCGACGCCGCGCAAGCCACCGCGCCGGCGGCGATTTCACTGCCCGGCGGCGGGCGCGTGCTGGTGTTCGGGTTCGCCGCCGCCGACAGCGGCGTTCCCGACGACTGGGCCGCGACGGCGAGCCGGCCGGGCGTCAACCTGCTGGCGGATCTCGACGCGGCGACCGCGGTCCGCCTGGGCGAGGCGGCCCGGTGCCAACGCCGGCCGGGCGACCTGCTGATCGCCTCGGTGCACTGGGGCGGCAATTGGGGCCACGACATTCCCGCCGCCCATCGGGAGTTCGGCCATGCGCTGATCGACAGCGGCTTCGACCTGGTGCACGGCCATTCATCGCACCACGCCAAGGCGATCGAAGTCTATCGGCAGAAGCTGCTGCTCTACGGTTGCGGCGACTTCGTGAATGACTACGAGGGCATCTCGGGCTACGCGGCGTTCCGCGCCGACCTGGCGGTGATGTACCTGCCGCAACTCGACGCGGCGACCGGCCGGCTGCTGCGGCTGGAGATGCGGCCGATGCAGATCCGTCGGTTCCGCCTCAACCGCGCGTCCACCGGCGATGCCGGATGGTTGCACCAGGTGCTGGCGCGAGAGAGCGCGAAACTGGGAACGGTCATCACCCTGGGCGCGGACAACAGTTTCGCGATCGAGAACGGCGGCGGGCAACCATGCACCTGAGGAGTTCGGCTTTTGCCGCCGATGGCTGGATACCGGTGCAATTCACCTGCGACGGCGCGGATGTTTCGCCGCCGCTTGCCTGGTCCGATCCGCCGCGCTTGGTGCGCAGTTTCGCCCTCGTCTGCGCCGATCCCGACGCGCCAGGGGGCGTCTGGTACCACTGGGCGATCTACGACCTCCCGCCGGGCACGCGCGCGCTGGCCGAGCACTGCGCGCCGACCAGCCCGGTTCCGCCGCAAGCGATCAACGACTTCCGGCATACCGGCTATGGCGGACCATGCCCGCCGCGCGGCGCCGGGCCGCATCGCTACCGGTTCCGGCTGTATGCCCTGAATGTCGAACGGCTCGGCATCGGTCCACCGGCCACGTGCCGCGACGTCGAAATGGTGGCCAGGGCGTGCGCCATTGCCACCGCCGAACTGGTTGGCCGCTACGGACGCGCGCGAGCGTAGGCAAACCGACGCCCAGCCGGCAGGCGCGGGTTCCGGCGGGTCCGGCCGGCCGGGACGCCGGCGGATGCGCTGCGGCCATACCGGCCACGTTTCGCTTGACCTTTCCCCGCCGCCCGCCAAATTGCCGCAATGCGGAATTTTTCCGACCTGACCGAGCGCGAAGTCCTCGCCCTGGCGATCGCCAACGAGGAAGAAGACGGCCGTATCTACGCCGACATCGCCGAGGGGCTGCGCGACAACTACGCCGCCTCGGCCAACCTGTTCAGCGAGATGGCCGCGGAGGAGGGCGAACATCGCCGCCGCCTGATCGAGCTGTACCAGGAGAAATTCGGCGAACACATCCCGCTGATCCGCCGCCAGGACATTCGCGGCTTCGTCCAGCACAAGCCGGTCTGGCAGATCCGCCCGCTGGGCCTCGACAGCGTGCGCGACCTCGCGCAGACCATGGAGGCGGAGACGCTGCGCTTCTATCGCCAGGCCGCCGCGCGCACCACCGACGCCTCGATCCGCCGCCTGCTCGGCGACCTGGCGGAAGCCGAGGTCGAACACGAACACATCGCCGCCCGCCTGATGCAGGAGAATCTGCCCACCAGCGTCCGCCAGCAAGAAGACGCCGCCGAGCACCGGCTGTTCGTGCTGCGGGTGATCCAGCCAGGTCTGGCGGGGCTGATGGACGGCTCGGTGTCCACGCTGGCGCCGCTGTTCGCCGCGGCCTTCGCCACCGGGCGGTCGTGGGATGCCTTCCTGGTCGGCCTGGCGGCCTCGATCGGTGCCGGCATCTCCATGGGCTTCGCCGAGGCGCTGTCCGACAACGGCAGCCTGACCGGGCGCGGCGCGCCATGGATTCGCGGCGCGATCTGCGGGCTGATGACCACGCTCGGCGGCATCGGCCACACGCTGCCGTTCCTGATCCCCAACTTCTGGACGGCGATGTCGATCGCCTTCGCCGTGGTGCTGGTCGAACTCGCGGTGATCAGCTGGATTCGCTGGAAATACATGGACACCCCCCCGATGTCCGCGGCGTTTCAGGTGATGTTCGGCGGCGCTCTGGTGTTCGCCACTGGGATACTGATCGGCTCCAGCTAGGAGACAGCCAGCCAGGAGACAGCATGTACATCGCGCCGCCGATGCAGCCCGCGGCAATGCGGGATCTGCACTACGACCGTGTGACCATCGCGCTGCATTGGGCCAGCGCCGGACTGGTCGGGCTGATCTGGCTGATCGGCCAGACGGTGGATTTCGCGCCGCGCGGCGCGCTGCGGATCGACTACCGATCATTGCACATCCTGTTCGGCCTCGCGTTGGTTGGCGTGTTCGCCGCCCGCGTGACCTGGCGCCTGAGCCACGGGCGCAGCCTGCCGGGCGCCGGCGGCGAGCTGATGGAGCGCGTGGCCCGGCTGATGCATTGGACGCTGCACCTGCTGGTCCTGGCCGCGCTGCTGCTGGGCCTGGCCAATGTCTGGGTGCGCGGCGACGTGATCTTCAATCTGTTCGCCGTGCCGGCCTTCGATCCGGGCAACCGCGCGCTGCGGCGCCTGATCGGCGACTGGCACGCGCTGGCGGCCAATGCCATCATGATCCTGGCCGGGGCGCACGCGGCGGCCGCGCTGTTCCACCACTATGTCCTGCGCGACGGGGTGCTGCGCCGGATGCTGCCGCTGGTGTGACCGACGCCGGCCGCCGCGCCACGCGCAAACCGGGCGCGCGAACGGGGGGCGACACACGATGAGCGATCTGCGGCTGTCGGTGGTGGTCGGCGACTATGACCGGATGCGCCCGCTGTTCGACCACGAGGTGCCGATCGACGGCGTCGAGCCGGTGTTCATGCGGTTGAGCCCGGAGGAGATCTTCTTCCGCGCCTTCCGCCACGCCGAGTTCGACGTCTGCGAACTCTCGCTCAGCAGCTTCGCGCTGCGCACCGCGCGCGGCGACAACCCCTATGTCGGCATCCCGGTCTATCCGTCGCGCGCGTTCCGCCACACCTCGATCGTCATCCGCACCGATCGCGGCATCGCCGCGCCCGCCGACCTGCGCGGACGGCGCATCGGCTCGCCGGAATACCAGCTCACCGCCTGCGTCTGGGCCAGGGCGTTGCTGGCGGACGACTACGGCGTGCGCTGCTCGGACGTCACCTGGGTGCGCGGCGGGTTGGAGCAGCCGGGACGGGTGGAGAAGATCGCCCTGGCGCTGCCGCCGGAGATCACGCCTGCAGGACGCGCCGCCCGAGACCACGCTGTCGGCGATGCTGGAAGCGGGCGAGATCGACGCCATCATCGGTCCGCGCGCGCCGGCCGGGTTCGAGCGTGGCGATCCGCGCTACGGCTGGCTGTTTGCCGATCCGACCGCGGCGGCGGCGGACTATTACCGCCGCACGCAGATTTTCCCGATCATGCACGTGCTGGGGCTGCGCCGCAGCATCGCCGCGCAGCATCCCTGGCTGCCCGGCGCGCTGCTGAAGGCGTTCGAGCGTTCGAAGCAGCTCGCGCTGGCGAAGCTGACCGACACCTCCGCCACCAAGGTGACGCTGCCCTTCGTCGAGGAACAGCTCCGCCGCGCCCGCGCGCTGATGGGGCAGGACTTCTGGTCGTACGGCGTGGCGGCGAACCGGCACGTGCTGGAAACCTTCCTGCGCCATCACCACGCCCAGGGCCTGTCGCCGCGCCAGCTCGCGGTGGAGGAGCTGTTTCACCCGGCGACATTCGAGACGTTCAAGCTGTAGACTCGCGCGTCCCGCCCCTCGCGGGCTTGCGCCGCGCGGCGGACCAAGGTCAGGGCGAAGCGGCGCCGCCGGGGCCGACCGGAACGCCTTCGCGCCGCCCCGAGCCCGTGGTCCGCGTGGCGGCGCAAACCCCGGGGCCGGCAATGACGCTGACGCAGGGAGGCGAACCAGATGGCCAAGCCGGATCAACCAAAGGCCGCATCGCTGGAACGGCCGGCTGCCCTGCCCGGCGGCAACGCGCTGTTCGGCAGCGACGTGGTCGCCGAGGTGCTGCGCGCGCTCGCCATCCCGTTCGTCGCGCTGAACCCGGGGGCCAGCTATCGCGGGCTGCACGACAGCCTGGTGAACCACCTCGGCAACGCCACCCCGCAGATGCTGCTGTGCCTGCACGAGGAACACGCGGTGGCGATCGCGCACGGCTGGGCCAAGGTGACCGGCACGCCGATGGCCGTGGTGGTTCATTCCAATGTCGGCTTGTTCCACGCCACCATGGCGATCTTCAACGCCTGGTGCGACCGGATGCCGGTGCTGGTGCTGGGCGCCACCGGCCCGGTGGACGCGGCGAAGCGCCGGCCCTGGATCGACTGGCTGCACACCGCGCAGGACCAGGGGGCACTGGTGCGCGGCTACGTGAAATGGGACGCGCAACCGGCCTCGCCCGAGGCGGCGCGGGAGGCGCTGCTGCGCGCCGCCTGGATGGCGGGCACCGCGCCGATGGGGCCGGTCTACGTCAACCTCGACGCGGCGATGCAGGAGGCGCCGCTGGACCAGCCGCTGGCGCCGCTGGCGACGGCACGCTTCGTGCCCGCAATGACCTCGGCGGCGCAAGCGGCGGGCGTGGCCGAAGCCGTCGCGCTGCTGCGCGGCGCGGCGCGACCGCTGATCCTGATCGGCCGGGTCTCCCGCGACCCGATCGCCTGGTCGCGCCGGGTGGCGCTGGCCGAGGCGCTGGGTGCGGGCGTGGTCACCGACCTCAAGCTCGGCGCCGCCTTCCCGACCGAGCATCGCCTGCACGTCGCGCCGCCCGGCACATTCGCGGGGCCGGAGACCGCGGGCGCCATCGCCGCGGCGGACGTGATCCTCAGCCTGGATTGGGTCGATCTCGCCGGCACGCTGCGGACCGCCGGCGGCGGGACGATCCCGGCGGCGAAGGTGATCCAGGTGTCGCAGGACCACACGCTGCACAACGGCTGGAGCATGGACCACCAGGGCCTGCCGCCGGTCGATCTGTTCCTCCCCGCCGAGCCCGATCCCGTGGTCGCGGCGATGCTGGCGCTGCTGGGCCACGACGCGGTCGGCGCCATCGCCGAGCCGGCGGTGGCGGCCGCGGCTGCGCCGCCCCCCGGCCCGATCAACGTGGCGTTGCTGGCCGCCGCGCTGCGCCGCGCCGTCGCCGGGCGGCGGGTTTCGCTGCTGCACCTGCCGATCAGTTGGGATGGCGCCGCCTGGCCGTTCCGCCATCCGCTCGATTTTCTCGGCGGGGACGGCGGCGCCGGGATCGGCGCCGGGCCGGGGATTTCGGTCGGCGCCGCGCTGGCGCTGCTCGACACCGGACGGCTGCCGGTTTCGATCTGCGGTGACGGCGACTTCCTGATGGGCGCAACGGCGTTGTGGACCGCGGTGCATTATCGCATCCCGCTGCTGCTGGTCGTCGCCAACAATCGTTCCTTCTTCAACGATGAGCTGCACCAGGAACGCGTCGCCCGCATGCGCGGTCGCCCGGTGGAAAACCGCTGGATCGGCCAGCGGATTTCCGATCCGGACATCGACCACGCCGGCCTGGCGCGCGCCCAGGGGGCGACCGGATTCGGTCCGGTCGCCGAGGCCGCCGAGCTGGAGTCCGTCTTCGCCGCCGCGGTCGCGGCGGTGCAGGCCGGCGGCGTCGCGGTCGTCGACGTGCACGTCGCACCCGGCTACACCCCGGCCATGACTGCGGCCATGACGCGCGCCAGCCCGTCGTGAGCGATCGCATGACATTGCCGTGCCGGCGTCAGCCATTCCCAGCTCAATCCGGATGCACCGGGCGACGTTGTCTCGCCGTCCTGGCCGGGCTTGGCCGGCCAGGACGTGGTGCGGCGCCGGTGATATTGTACCAACCACTCGAATGATCGCCGCTTCGGAGCCACCCACATCGATAGGGGTCGGGAAGGCGCTACCTCCCCGCCCTCCGAACCGTGCGTGCGGTTCTCCCGCACACGGCTCTCCAGTTGCTGGTTTCCTCATCGGGAGTGTCTCGCCTGTGCGTGAGCAGTCTGTAGGGTGAACAGCCCGCGCCGAGCGAAGAAGGCATTTGGCCAGCGTTGGTGATCGGCTTGGCATTTCCCGAAGCCGGGCCGCTTCTCCTGCTTGCGCAGGATGGCGCGCAACCGTCTGCGGACGAGGCCGTCGATGGCGCGGAAGACACCCGGCGTGGCGTGTTGGAAGTAGCCGAACCAGCCACGCAGCACCGGGTTGAGGTCGTCGATGATCCGCCCCAGGCTGACGCCCCGGGAACGGCCCGTCCGGCTCCTCACCTTGTCCTTGAGCGCCATCAGGCTCTTCTTGCGCACAAGACGCTGGCCCGCCTCGAACCGGTAGCCGAGGAAGTCGAACCCCTGCCCCGGCAGTTGGCTGTCAGCAATCCGCGTCTTGTCCGGATGGAGGATCAGCCCGTTCTGCGCCACCCACGCCGCAACGTCGCGCAGGGCAGCCTGGGCCTCGGCTTGCGTCCGGCACAGGATCACGAAGTCGTCGGCATACCGCACCATCCGTCGCCCGCTCTGCTCCATCAGCAGATCGAGCGGGTGCAGATAGAGGTTGGCCAACAGCGGCGAGATCACCGCCCCCTGGGGCGTGCCGGCGGTCGGCCGCCAGCGCTCCATGTCCTTCATGATGTCCTGGCGGAGAAAGCCCTCGATCAACGCCAGCACGCGGCCGTCGCTGATCGAACCCGCCACCGCGGCCATCAGCCGGTCGTGCGGGATGCTGTCGAAGTAGCCCTTCAGGTCGGCGTCCACCACGTGGGTGTAGCCGTCCTTCAGCAGCCGATCGACTTCCCGCAGCGCATCCTTGCAGCCGCGTCCCGGCCGGAAGCCGTAGCTGCCCGGCCGGAACTGCACTTCAAAGATTGGCTCGATGACCATCTTCAGAGCCGCTTGCACGATCCGGTCCTTCACCACCGGGATCCCTAGTGGACGGGTCTTGCCGTCTCCTTTGGGGATCTCCACCCGTTTCACCGGGTGCGGCCGGTAGCTGCCGTCCGCCAAACTGCTCCGGAGTTCCTGCAGATACCGTTCCGCCTGCAGCGCGAACCGCTCCGTATCCTGGCCATCCACACCCGCTGCCCCCTTGTTCCGCGCAACCCTCTGCCACGCCGCGTCCAGGGTCGAAGGCCGGATGACCTTGTCCACCAAACTGAACCATTTGCCTCCTCGGACGCCGTTCTCCAGCGCCGACACCATGCGGTCCGTCCACACCGAGGCTTCTGCCCACCACAGTTTGCGGCGCTCGCCGCCGGTGGCGTCTGTCTCTTGCTTAGCCCTCTCGGACACTGCCGAAACTTCCCCTTGCCCCATGCCAGACCTCGCGCATCCAGCTTCCTACCTCCCTTCCCTCGGGCCGGTTTTGCTGCCCGGCCGTTTCGCCGTTCATCACGGCTGCGGTACTATGAAGGCTCTGACTCCTGGAAGGCTCACCCGGGCCCCCAGGTCTCCTCGCTTACGCCGCCTTGCCGTCCCGACATTCCATCCCCAACCACGTGAGCCGTCCGCTGGTCGCTTTCGCCGTCGTCGCAGCGCCAGAGGTTGCTTCCAGGCTTCGCCATACATGAGCAGGCTCGCCACAGACTCCCGCCGAAACGGGTTCGTCACCCTACGGACTGTCGGTTCGTCTCCGGTTGCTCCCCACCCCGCCTTGCTTGCGCTTGGCCGACGCAGTTACCTTCGACTACGGAGTTACGACACCCTCCCGCACGGACTTCCACCGTGCTGACCTGGCGGTTTCACGAGCGCACTCATGCCGGCGAAGGCCGGCATCCACGACTTCTTGCCTGCGTGCAGCAAGCAAAATTGCTGTTATGGCGAACGCTGTTGGCTGGGATTCTGCCGCAGCGGGCGCACCAAAGCCAGCAAGCCAGGATAACACGGAGGCCACGGAGGCAGCCACACGGAGAACACGGAGAAGGACATCCTGCGCTCCGCGCGAGAACCCGGCGAACTGCCCACCGGGGGAATGCCCACCGGGGGAATGCCTTGCGCGCAGCGCAATCAATTCTTCTCTATCGCGGTAGGGACGCGCCTCACGGCGCGCCCCCCGCACAGAACCGTACGGGCGGATTTCCCGCATACGGCTCCCACCTTGGGTGTTTGACGGCGAAGCGTTTGCCGGGCCAGGGGTGGGTGATGCGTGGCCTGGGAAGCCACCGTTCGGCGAGCATGGTGATCCGTTCCCACGAGGTCCGATCCTTCTGACTGCGCCGCCGCAGCGTGCGCCGCCAGAGCCGGATCACGTGTTCTCGGAACGCCGCCAGGGCATCGGCATTGGTCGGCACGGCGTGATAGGCGAAGAAGCCGCCCATCACCTGTCGCAGCCAATCCCCTTGCTGTTCGAGCGTTGTGTGCATCCGGCGTCGCAGCCCTTCCCGGATCGCCAGCAGCCGCGCTTGCATCCGATCGCGCCGCGTCTTCCGCTTCAGTTGGAAGCCGCCGCGCCGGCTACGCCCGCAGATGTGGGTGAACCCCAGGAAGTTGAACGTCTCCGGTTTGCCTTCGCCACGTTCTTTCCGGTTCTGCGCCGCGAAGCGGCCGAACCGGATCAAACGCGTCTTCTCCCCATGCAGCGTCAGAGCGAACACTGCCAGCCGCTCGCGCATCTCCGCCAAGAACCGCTCGGCATCGGCCTGGTGCTCGAAGCCGACAACGATGTCGTCGGCGTATCGCACCATGATGACATTTCCGCGGGCATGGCGTCGCCGCCATTGTTGCGCCCACAGGTCGAAGACGTAATGCAGGTAGATGTTCGCCAGCAGCGGTGAGATGACTGCACCTTGCGGTGTTCCCACTTCCCCTGGCTTGACCTCCCCGTCTTCCGCCACCCCGGCCTTCAGCCACTTGCGGATCAGACGGACCACACGCCGATCACCAACCCGGTGCTCAACGAACTTGATGAGCCGCTCGTGGCTCACCGCATCGAAGAACCCGGCGATGTCGGCATCCAGAATCCAGTTCACCTTGCACCGGTCGATTCCTACCGCCAGCGCATCCAGCGCGTCATGCTGGCCGCGCCCCGGACGGAACCCGTAGCTGAACCCCAGGAAATCCTCTTCCCAGATCGCGTTCAGCACTTCCACCAGTGCGCGCTGGACAACCTTGTCTTCCAGCGCTGCGATGCCCAACGGCCGCTGCCGTCCATCCGGCTTCGGTATATACACCCGCCGTGATGGTTGCGCCCGATAGGCCCCGCGGTGAATACGGGCGTGCAGGTCTACAAGCTTATGCTCCAGGCCCGCACCGTATTCTTCCCACGTTACCCCATCCACACCCGCCGATGCCGCTTTCCGCAGCCAGCCATAGGCTGACCGCAGCAGATCGACATCGATATGGTGCAGCAGAGCGGTGAACCGTTCCTGCTTCCGTTCCCTTGCTGCTTTCCGTATGCGGTCCAGACCGGATAACACGCTCTCCCGGCTCGGTGTCCGGTGCGTGCCGTGCTCGACCGCATTCCCCTTGGCCCCTCCCCTTTGCTCCACCGACTCCTCCGGCGGTTGCCCGCCCTCGTTCGCCAGCTTCATCGCTACTATGGAAGGGTCTGACTTCTCATGCCCGTGCATCACTGGCTTTGGCCCTCCGGCCTTCCCAGTGCGGGCCAGTGCCGTTCCGGCGCTGGCCGAGCATGAGATCTCCCGGTTCCCGAACAAGAGGTTTCGTCGCCGTGCCAGGGTCTCAGACCACGCGGGACCGGCAGGGCACTGGCGATAGCGCACCCCGCCATACTGCCTTCCGCTACACGGACAGCGTCGGCATCCCGGATCAACGGACTTTCGCGGCTCAATACCTGGCCCACCGACGCCCCTGTCAACGCTTCGTCCCTGGCCTCGCGGCCAGCAGCGCATGACTCGGGGCCGATGTGGTTCGCTCTACCTTTCATCGTGAAGGACTTGCACCCTCTCCTCTTGCCGATCTCCCGGCGCACCCGTGCCCGCCGTGTTATTTTGGCTTACTGGCTTTGCTGCGGTTGCCCCGGGTCGCTGCGTAGCGGCGGCACAGTCCACCCCCGGGTCGTCCGAACACGCAACCGGCTGCGCGATAACAGCGAGCAAAATCGTGGATGCCGGCCCCCCCCGGCCTTCGCCGGAGGCAGGCTCCGCCTGTCCTCGGGCGGGCCTGCGGCCCGACCCGGGGGTCCGGCATGACGAGGGTGCGGCGCCAATAGGTCAAACTTTCCGCCGGCTTGTATTATACCCAAGACATGGCAAACGCGAGCAATTCCATTCCGGTCAGATAAGAAGGCCGCCGCCAGTTGGCCAACTTGCTCACCGCAGCCGATGCTCCGGCACAGGCATCCGGCCCACGTGTCGCATGCCTTCGCGGACGCCGGCTCGGCCCCTGCCGCCCCAAGGCCGCTTCACGTTTTGCCAACGCACCGGCATTGGCGGCGGCGCTCAAGGCTCCAGGGAACCCCGCGGCACGACGATGCCCTTCGTCAGCATCCCGCCGCAGCGCGAGAACCCCGGCCCGCTCAGCGAGCGGCAACAGCGAAAGCAGCCAGGGCCTCAGCCGCCTGCCGGATGACCGGCGCCCAGTCGCCGATCCGCGCCTGGCGGAAGATGCGCAGCCGCGGATACCACGGGCTGTCGGTGCGCCCGCTCAGCCAGCGCCAGCAATTGTCGTAGCGATCCAGCAGGAACACCGGCTTGCCCAGCGCCCCGGCGAGATGCACCACCGACGTATCGACACTGACCACCAGGTCCAGATTGGCAATGATTGCCGCGGTGTCGGCAAAGTCGGCGACCGACGGCATCGGATCAACCAGCGCCAGGCCGCCCGGCGGCAGCCGCGCCTCGCCCGCCGGTGCGCCGGCCTGCAGGCTGACCAACCGGACCCCCTCGACCGCGCCGAACGGGGCGAACTGCGCCAGGCTCGCGCTGCGCCGAGCATTGACCGTGACGAAGCCGGGCAGCCACGGCCGCGCCTGCCCGGCCCAGACCAGGCCGACCCGCACGCCGGGTCCCTGCGGCAGGCGGGCCGCCCAGGCCGCGACCAGGGCCGGATCGGCGGCAAGATACGGCACCGCGGCGGGGATGGTCTCCAGCGTCGTGCCGAAGACCCGCGGCAGGCTGGTGACCGGGCAGTGCCAGTCGTAGGCGGGCGCTTCGCCGGTCATCGGCACTGTCGCGGCGACGCCGGGCAGCGCGCTCAATAGGCGGCGCAGTTCGGGCGGAACCGCAAGCACGACGCGGGCGCCCCGCGCCGCGAGCGGCGGGAGGTAGCGGCAGAACTGCAGCATGTCGCCGAACCCGGCCTCGTGCGTCACCAGCACGGTCCGCCCCGCCAGCCCTTGCAGCCGCGCCAGCGGTGGCAGCGAGCCGGCTTGCGGCAGGCGGGCAAGCCCGGTCCCCGCCGCCTCGGTCCCCGCCGCCCCGGTCAGCGCCAGCCGCCACTCGTGGTCCTCCCACGCCTCGGCGTAGCGCCCGGCGTGCAGCAGCGCCACCACCCGGTTGACGCGGATGCGCGCATCGTGCGGGGCGCGACGGAGCGCCTGGTCATAGGCGTCCAGCGAGTCCGCGAAGCGCCCCTGGACCTTCAGCAGCATGCCCAGATTGGCCCAGCCCAGCGCGGGCACCGGGTCCAGCGTCACGGCGCGCAGCATGTGGCCGATCGCCGCATCGAAATCGCCCAGCTCCGCGCGCAGCAGGCCGAGCCGATGCTGCGCCGCCGCGGAGCCGGGGGCATCGCGCAGCAGCCCGGCCAACACCTCGGCGGCGCCGTCCAACTCGCCGCCGGCTTGCAGGCACTCCGCCCACATCAGGCGCAGCCGCGCGTCGTGCGGCGCCAGGTCGAGGCAGGCCCGCACCTGGGCCGCGAACTCCCGCGCCCCCAGCCGTCCGTCGAGGTCCCGGCACGGGTGCGCGAAGTCGGCGCGCGCCGCCGCCACGCGGTTGAGCAGCCGCGCCGCCGCAGCCGTCCGCCGGCCCGCGCCGAGCGCCAGCCCACGCAGCAGCAGCGCGTCCAGGTCCGTGGGATCGCCGGCGAGAAGGCGGGCGCAGGCCGCCTCGGTGGCGGCGAAACGGCTTGCTTCGAACGCCGCCACCGCCTCGGCCAGCAGGCTGCGTCGCGAAGACCGCTCGGTTGTCAGGCTCACGCCGCCACCCACGCCAGGATTGTTGCTGGCGAGGGTTGTGCGCCGATCCGGTTAACGCCGCGTTGCCGCGCGCCGGCTAGACGTAGTCGGACGCCACCGTCATGTCCTTGTGGCGGTCGGAGGCCACCGCATTCAGGAACAGCGACAGCACGAACGACACCACAAGGTTCACCACCAGCGACGACAGCGCGGTGTAGCAGGGGATGGTCTCGCCCAGGATGTGCAGCGGATAGGCCGGCGCGAAGCCCATCACCGCCATCATCCAGGTGCCGAGCACGGTGCCGACCGCCCAGCCGATCAACAACGCCCAGCCGTTGAAGAAGCGGGTGAACAGCCCGAGCATCACCGCGGGCAGCGTCTGGATGATCCACACCCCGCCCAGCAGCTGCATCCAGATCGCATACTTGAACGGAATGAAGAAGATGAACACCAGCGCGCCGGCCTTGATGAGCAGCGAAACGACCTTGGCGACCTGGCTTTCCTCGGCGTCGGTGCAGGCGGGCTTGACGAACTCGCGGTAGATGTTGCGGGTGAAGATGTTCGCCGTCGCGATCGACATGATCGCCGCCGGCACCAGCGCGCCGATGGCGATCGCGGCGAAGGCGACGCCGACGAACCACGCCGGGAAGGCGAACATGATCAGCGACGGCACCGAGAAGTTGTTGCCATACCGTTTGAAGCCATCGGCGAATTCCGGCATCTGCTGCACGCCCGCGGCGATCGCCATGAAGCCGAGCAGCGCCAGCAGCGCCAGCACCATCGAATAGGCCGGCAGCGCCGCGGCGTTGCGCCGGATCGCGCGCGCGCTGGAGGCGCTGAGCACGCCGGTGATCGAGTGCGGATACAGGAACAGCGCGCAGGCCGAGCCGAACGCCAGCGTGGCATAGACGCCGAAGCTGCCCCACGATCCGGCCGGCGGCGTCGCCAGCAGCAGCTTGGGCGAGGGAATCGAGGCAAAGATCTTGCCGTAGCCGCCAAGCTCGATCGGCACCACGATGACCGCGGCGATCACCGTCAGGTAGATCAGCAGGTCCTTCACCACCGCGATCATCGCCGGCGCGCGCAGGCCCGAGGTGTAGGTGAACGCCGCCAGGATGATGAAGGCAATGATCAGCGGCAGGTCGCCGACCCAGCTCGTGGTCTCGATCCCCATGGCGCCGATCACCACCTGCATGCCGACCAGCTGCAGCGCGATATACGGCATGGTCGCGACCATGCCGGTGATCGCGATGGCCAGCGCCAGCCAGCGGTTGCCGTAACGGCCGCGCACGAAGTCGGGCGAGGTGACGTAGCCGTGCTTGTGCGCCACCGCCCACAGCCGCGGGAACACCAGGTAGACGATCGGGTAGACCATGATGGTGTACGGCACGGCGAAGAAGCCGATCGCCCCGGCGCCGAACATCAAGGCCGGCACGGCGACGAAGGTGTAGGCGGTGTAGAGGTCGCCGCCCAGCAGGAACCAGGTCACCCAACTGCCGAAGCGCCGCCCGCCGAGGCCCCACTCATGCAGCAGGCTGAGGTCGCCGCGGCGCCAGTGCGCGGCGATGAAGCCGATCCAGGTGACGAACAGGAAGAGCGCGACAAAGACGACGATGGCGGTCCAGTTCATGGCACGCCCCCGCTCAGTGCTCGGCTCGGTAGACAACGAGGATCAGCAGCGCGCCCAGGATGATCCAGAGCAACTGATACCAATAGAAGAAGGGGATGCCGAACAGCATCGGCTCGAGACGGTTGTAGAAGGGAACCCACAGCACGGCGATGAACGGCACCACCAGCAACAGCCGTGCCCAATGATGCGCGCGATGTTCGGGCTGCCGCCCGGCAGGCTCGGTCGCCACGAATCGTCTCCTCCCGATCGTCGTTGCCGAGTAGCACATAATTCTGGATGTAACAATCTGCCCGCGGCCATCAGGGCAATCGGGTGAACGAAGCCAGTCGGGGCTCCGCCCCGAACCCCGCCAGGGGGGCTTTGCCCCCCTGGACCCCCCACCAGAGGCAGCGGCCTCTGGACTCCATGACTGGGAGTGTGGGGAGGGGAAGGGGGCGTGCGGGCAAGGCGTCAGGACCGCCCGTCGCGACGGGCGGTCCTAACGCCTTGCCCGCACGCCCCCTTCCCCTCCCCACACTCCCAGTGAAGGGTTCCAAGGGCTCCGCCCTTGGCGGGGTTCCAAGGGGCAGCGCCCCTTGGTGGGGTCCGGGGCGAAGCCCCGGCCTTGCTTTTGTTTCACTCGATAGCCCTGAGGGCCGGCGGCGGTTCAGGCCGCCAGGCGCGCCGCCAGCCGGCGCTGGCGCCATTGCAGCAGCCGCCAGGCGCCCTTGGCGGACAGCTCCGACAGGCGGCCGCGCGGCTTCAGGCCGACCGCCTTGAAGATCATCCCCATACCGCGCTCGACGTGGCGGAACCGGTAGAACGCCATCGCGCCGGCCATGTAGCGGGCGGAGCAGCGGTCGTGCTGGTACGGCAGGTCGGCGTCCTCGTTGCCGCAGTGCCAGGCATAGGCCAGCTCGTCGTCCTCGCTCTCGCCCACCCGGCCGGCGGCGATGCGCAGCCGGCGCAGCATGCCGATCCGCTCGCGCGACAGGTAGCGGCGCATGTGGTCGTAGAACAGCTTGTAGTGGCGCAACTCGTCGGCTGCGATCAGCCGGCAGATCTCGCGCAGCACCGGTTCCGCGGTCGCCTCGCCCAGCGCGGTGTAATAGGACGAGGTGCCTGTTTCGACCATGCAACGGGCGATCAGTTCGCCGGTGCGCGAGCCGCGGATCGACTGCTCGGCGTCCAGCTTCACGCGGTAGCCGGCGCGGTAGCGCGCGAAGGCGGCGGGATAGTCCCATGCCGGGTCGGCGAGGCTCGCCCAGCGGCCCAGTGCGTCGCCGTGCTGCACCTCCTCCGCCGCCCAACGGTCGGCGGCCTGGCGGAAGTCGGGATCGTCGGCGAACACCCGGTTCAGGTAGATCGCATAGTCGGTGCCGTTGCGCTCCACCATCGCCGCGGCCTTCACCAGCGGGACAACCGACGGATCGACCTTGGCCGGGTCGAACCGGTCCCACCCGACCTGCGCGATGTGCCAGTGCTTCATTCCCGCTCCGACGCCGTGGTCACGCTCACCCGGGTAGATATACCACATCGCGGCCACGGCAAGCGGTCCCGCGGATCGCGCCGCCGGGGATGCGGCCGCCCGGGATCACGCCGCCCGGGATCACGCCGCCCGGGATCACGTGCCCCACCTCGCCTGCCCCCGTGCTCACGTGCCCCATACTCACCTGACCAGGACCAGATGGCCCGCGGTCAGGTGGCCATGTAGCCGCCGTCCACGTTGTAGGCGGCGCCGGTGACGTAGGAGGCGCGGTCGGAACACAACCAGGTCACCATCTCGGCGATCTCCTCCGGCGTGCCCAGGCGGTGGAACGGCACCATCGCCATCAACTCGTCGCCGCGCCGGCGCATCGTGTCCTCGGTCATCCGGGTGCGGATGTAGCCGGGACACACCGCGTTCACCCGGATGTTTTCCCCCGCGTATTCCAGCGCGGCGGTCCTGGTCAGGCCGATCACGCCGTGCTTCGCGGCGACATAGGCCGAGGAGGTCCGCAGCCCCACCAGCCCGGCGATCGAGCCGGTGTTGACGATCGCCCCGCCGCCCTGCGCCGCCATCTGCGGCAGCTCGGCGGCCATGCACAGCCAGACGCCCTTCAGGTTGACCGCGATCATCCGATCGAACGCGGCTTCGGACCATTCATGCGTCTTCTTGCCGGCGGCATCGACCTGGTAGCCGGCGATGCCGGCGTTGTTGAACGCGCAATCCAACCGGCCATAGGCGCCGACCACGGTCCCGATCATCGCGCCGACCTGTGCGGCGTCGGTCACGTCGGCGTTCACCGACATGGCCTGGCCGCCGGCGGCGTTGATCAGCGCCACCGTCTCGGCGGCGGTTTCGGCGACGAAGTCGCTGACCGCGACACGCGCGCCCTCGCGCGCGAAGCACAGCGCGGTGGCGCGACCGATGCCGCCGCCGCCGCCGGTGATCAGTGCCGACTTGCCGTCCAACAGTCCCGTCATCGTTGCCTCCTCGGTTGGTTTTTCGCGTCGCGTCGCGCCGTCATGCGCCCGGCAACGGCGCAGCATAGGGGGTTTCTTTCAATCCCGCGCCAGCGGCGCTAGACTGGGTCATGGCACATTGGGTCGATCACCAAAATGCGGGAAGAGATTCAGGCCTATAAGCGCGAGCGCATCCTGCAGGAAGCGGTCGCATTGTTCTACGCGCGTGGCTTCACCGCCACCACGCTGGACGACATCGCCGCGGCGCTGGGGGTGACCAAGCCGTTCATCTACACGCATTTCCGCAGCAAGACGGACCTGCTGGCGGCGCTGTGCACGCCAACCATCGAGATGTCGCTGGCCGCGGTGGCGAACGCCGCCAAGGGGCCCGGAACGCCGACGGATCGATTGTACCGCGCGGTGGTGGACTTCACCCAGGTGGTGCTGGAGCGCCAGGCAAACATCGCCATCTTCTTCCGCGAGGAGAAGCACCTCGCGCCCGAGGCGATGGCCGAGATCACGACGTTGCGTAAAAGGTTCGACCGCACGCTCTCCCAGTTGCTGACCGAGGGCGTCGCCGCCGGCGAGTTCGACGTGGCGGACGTGAGCCTCGCGGCACTGGCGATCGGCGGCATGATCAGTTGGGCCTATACCTGGCACCGGCCGAACGGGCGCCTGCCGCTTGACGAACTGTGCACGCGGATGGCGGAGTTGGCGCTGCAGATGGCGGGGGTGCGGACGCGCCAGGCGGCCAGGCTGTCCGCCTGAGCCGAACCAAGGGAGGATATCGCGATGGCCAAGGGCTTGCTGTTCGCCTCGTTCGATTTTTCCGGCGCGCACGCCGACGAGTTCCACGACTGGTACGACCTGGAACACGTCCCGGAGCGCCAGCGCGTGCCGGGCTTCCTCACCTGCGAGCGCTGGATCAGCGACGAGAACCCGAAGATCGCGGTGGCGACCTACGATCTCGATACGCTGTCGGTGCTGCGCAGCCCGGCGTATCTGGCGATCGGCGGCGACAACCTGTCGGTCTGGTCGAAGCGGGTGACCGCGATGTGCCAGCGCCTCATGCGCTATGAGGGCGAGCAGTTGAAGCCGGGCGACGCGGTCGCCCCGCCCGGCGCCGGCGGGCTGCTGGTGGCGTCGATGAACGTCGCTCCGGCGGCGGAACACGAGTTCAACGAGTGGTACGACACCGAGCACCTGCCGCAGCTTGCCGCGGTGCCGGGCGTGCTGTGCGCGCGGCGCTACCGCGGCAGCGGCGAGCGCAAGTACCTCGCGCTGTATCACCTGACCAACCCGGACGTTGCGCGCTCGGAGGCGTGGCGCAAGGCGGCGGACACGCCGTGGACGCAGCGCATGCGCCCGCAGTTCCGCGACATGCTGCTGCTGCGCTGCAAGCGCTACGTCCGCGCGGGGGCATAGAATTCTCCCTGCTCCCCTCTCCTTCAAGGGGTGAGGGAGCCACTACCCCGCCGCTACCGCGGGGGCGGCAGCGGCCACAGCGCCTTGCCCAGGACCGCCGCCATCATGTCGATCGCGGTCGCGGCGGTGCGGATGATCCGGCCCATGCTCATGAAGCCGTGGATCTGGTCGGAAAAATGCAGATGCGTCACCCGTACGCCCTCGCGCTCCAGCCGCCGCGCATACGCGATCCCCTCGTCGCACAGCGGATCGCAGCCGCAGGTCAGCACCAGCGCCGGCGCGGTGCCCGACAGGTCGGCCGCCCGCGCCGGTGAGGCGCGCCAATCGACGATGTCCTCCGGCCCGCGCATGTAGTGGTCGATGAACCACTTCATCGTTTTCGAGGTCAACGGAACCGCCTGCGTGATGGTCTGCGAGGACACCGTGGTCATCGCCATGTCGGTGGCCGGATAGACCAGCAACTGGAACGCCAGCTTCGGCAGCGTGCCGTCGCGCGCCATCAGCGCCAGCACCGCGGCAAGGTTGCCGCCGGCCGAATCACCCCCCACCGCGAGCCGCGCCGGATCGATGCCGAGCGCCGCCGCCTGCGCAACGACCCAGCGCGTCGCCGCGGCGCTGTCATCGACGGCGGCGGGGAACTTGTGCTCCGGTGCCATGCGGTAGTTGACCGAGACCACCGCGCAGCGCGCCGCATTGGCGAAGTGGCGGCAGGTGGTGTCGTGCGAGTCGAGCCCGCCCAGCAGCCAGCCGCCGCCGTGGAAATACACCAGGGCCGGAAGCACCGCCTCGGCTGGGGCGCCGGCGGGACGATAGAGCCGCAAGGCGATGTCGCCATGCGGACCGGGACAGGCCAGGTCGCGCGTCTCGGCCACCGTCAGCGGCTCGGGTGCGAGGACCGCGCGGCTCGCCATATAGGCCTGGCGCGCTTCGTCCGGCGTCAATGCCTCGAACGGCGGCCGCCCGGCAATGCGGATCATGTCGAGAATAAGCTGCACATCCGGATCGAATGTCATGCCGGCCCCCCCCGCGTGGTTCGCCGCCGATCCTCCCCGATCACGCCGTCCAGCCGAGGATCGCCTCGGCCACCGCGCGCGGCTGGTCCAGCTCGGCCAGATGCCCGGCACCCGCGATCAGCTTGATCTCGCTACGTCCTTTAATTCGCGAAGCGAAACGGTCCGCGTAGCTGCGCGGCATCACCCTGTCCTGCTCGCCCCACAGCAGCAAGGTCGGCGCGGTGATCAGCCCCAGCCGCTTCTCCAGCTTGGTGTTGCCGAGCGGCCAGAAGATGCGTGCCGCCGCCTCCGCCGCCCGCGTCTGCTCGATCGGCCACTCGATCGAGTTGGCCCCCTCCGGCGCGGTCTTCAGCGCGGTCCAGATCGCCGGATCGGCGCACATCAGCCCGGGCACCGCGTCGGCACGTTGCGCCCACGGATCGGTCGGCGGATCGCTTGCCTCGAACAGGCCGAACGGCGCGATCAGCGCCAGCCGGCGCACCGCGTCGGGCCAGATCGCCGCGATCTCGGCGGCGAGCGAGCCGCCCACCGAACTGCCGACGAGATCGGCGCCGACCAGATCGGACTTCACCAGGATCTCGCGCACCGCCAGCACCCAGTCGAGATGCGTGTCGAGCACGCTGTGGCCGCGATCGCCGCCGGGGAAGCCGGGCAGCGACGGCACGATCACCGTGCGGCTCTTGGCCAGCTCGTCGAGGAAGGGCACGGCCCGCGGCAGGCCGCCGAAGCCGGCCAGGAAGCCGAGCTTCGGGCCGCTGCCCGCACGCCAGACGCGGGTGGGAAAGCCGTTGACGTCAATGGTCAACGTCGCAAAGTCGCTCACTTGCAGCTCCAGGTCAGATCGGGGGGGCGGACCGGCCTATTCGGCGGCCAGTTGCGGCATGAAGGCGGGGACTTCCGCGCGCTGCGCCGTCGCCATCGGCTGCGGCCACCAGCGGTCGTTCCATTCCGAGAACAGGTCCTGCAGCTTCGGCATCACCTGCTCGGCGAACAGCTTGGTGTTGTACTTGGCAAGCTGCTTGCTCATGTTGCCGAACTGCAGCAGCAGCATCAGGTGGCCGACGTTCAGGGTGACGGCGACTTCGCGAAGCTGCTCGGCGACCTCGTCGGGGGTGCCGATGATGACGTAGCCGTTGTCGACGATCGCATCCATCTCGCGTGCGACGGAGGCGAAACGTTCGCCGGTGGACTTGCCGCGCACATTGGCATCGGCGGCCATCTTGATCTGGCTTTCGATGCCGGCGCGCTGGCTGCCCTCGCTGGTGTAGCCGGGCGGCGTCGCCCAGCGCGCATCGACGTGCAGGCAGCGGCCGTAGAAGTATTCGGCGGCCTCGGCGTAGAGATCGAAGGCGTGCTGGCGGCTTTCGCCGACGCCGACGAATTGCAGGAAGCCCGCCTGGTAGGGATTGCGGTCCTTGCCCAGGCGGGACATTTCGTTCCAGAACCCGTCCATCGTCGCCCGCCCGGCCTTGTAGCCGTAATACGACAGGTAGCAGTAGACGTAGTCCATCTCGGCGCACCACCGCCAGGTCTCGACCGAACCGCCGCCGGGCACCCAGATCGGCGGATGCGGGCGCTGGATCGGGCGCGGCCAGATGTTGACGTAGCGCTGCTGGTTGAACCTGCCGTTGAAGGCGAAGGTCTCGGGCTCGGTCCAGGCGCGCACCACCAGGTTGTGCGCCTCCAGATAGCGCTGGCGGAGCTGGCTGGGGTTCTGGCCATAGGCGTAGCAGGTGTCCATCGGCGTGCCGACCGGAAACCCGGCGATCAGCCGCCCGCCGGAGATCACGTCGATCATCGCGAATTCTTCCGCCACGCGGGTCGGCGGATTGTACAGCGCCAGCGAGTTGCCCATCACGCAGATCGCCGTGTCGGTGGTGCGCCGCGCCAGCGACGAGGCAATCAGGTTGGGCGAAGGCATCAGCCCGTAGCCGTTGGAGTGGTGCTCGTTGACGCAGATCGCGTCGAAGCCGCACTGCGCGGCGTATTCAAGCTCGTCCATGAAGTCGTTGTACATCAGGTGGGCGCGCTTCGGATCGAACAGCGAGGAATGGATGTCCACCCACACCGACGGGTTGGCGTCCCGGAAATCGTCCGGCAGTTCCGTGTAGGGCATCAGGTGGAACCACATCAGCTTCATCGGCCGCGTCTCCGTCTGGCATGTGCGTGGGGGGGCTACCGAGCAGTAACACAAACGTACTGTCGGGTGTCAACCGGTCGGGCGGCGGCGCGGCGGCGGTCGCCGCCGGTCGCCGCCGGTCTCAGTACATCCCGCCGCGCGCCGCGACCGGCCACAGGCACTCCACCCGCCCGCCGCGCACGCCGACATACCAGTCGTAGCGATCGACCGTGGGATCGCAGTGCCCGGGCACCAGGCGCAGCTTCTCGCCCAGCTTGGGCGCGGCGGTCTCCGGCGCGACTTCCAGCTTGCCGTGCTCGTCGGAGGCGCTGACGTAACGAATGTCCGGCCGCTGCCAGACCAGCGGCAGGCCGGAATCCACCGCCACCGCCTTGTGCCCGGCATCCAGCACCGCGATGTGCCGCTGCGGCGCGCTCATCACCGTCGCCAGCACGAACAGCGCGTGGCGGAAGGTGGCCACCGGCGCGCCCGCGGTGTCCAGGTTGCGCGCGTAATCCGCATCCATGAACACGTAGCTGCCAGCCTGCATCTCGGTATAGACGCCGGAGGCCGCCTCGAACTCGAACGTTCCGGTGCCGGCGCCGCCGACGATCGGGCACTCCAGCCCCTGCTGGCGCAACTGTTCCACGGTGCGGCGCGACGCCTCGACCGCACCCTGAATCGCGCCGCGTCGTTCCGCTACCGTGCGCTTGTGCTGGGCGCTGCCGTGATAGGCCTGCAGCCCGCCGAACACCAGGTGGCGCGACGCCGCGATGCGCTGCGCCAAGGCCACCGCGTCGGGCCCCGGCGCGACGCCGCACCGCCCGGCGCCGACATCGATCTCCACCAGCACGGGCAGACGGATACCCGCATCCGCCGCCGCCGCCTCGATCGCCGCGACCTGGGCGGCGTCATCGGCGCACACCGCAACCTTGGCGATGCGCGCCAGCGCCGCCAGCCGCGCCAGCTTCGCGGCGCCGACGACTTCGTTGCTCACCAGGATGTCGGGCACGCCGCCCCAGGCCAGGGCCTCGGCCTCGGCGACCTTCTGCACGCATTGGCCGACCGCGCCGCGGGCCATTTGCAGGTGCGCGATGACAGGCGATTTGTGGGTCTTGGCATGGGCCCGCAGCTTGGCCCCGGTCGGCGCCAGCAGCGCAGCCATGTGATCGAGATTGTATTCGAAGGCTTCGAGGTCGATCAGGAGCGCGGGGGTGTCGACTTCGTCCTCGCGCATGCCGGGGTGGGCGGGCGGCGGCTGCAACATGGGGGGCTTCCTTTGCTGGGGCGGCGTGCGCCGCGGGCTTTGCTGGAACGGCGCGCGTCGCGGGCATTGCGAGGGTGGCAGGCGCCGCGAGCCGTATTGGCGCAGCATCCGCCACGGGTCCAGGGGCAAGGCGTGGCGTCAGGGCAATCCGGCCGACCGGCAAACGCCAGACCACGGACGCGCCAGGCGACGCGCCAGGCGACGGCGCCAGGCGACGGCGCCAGGCGACGGCGCCAGTCTTGCCGCGCGCGGTTGTCACGGCAACCCCGCGCCGCGACAGCCGACCCGGAAGTTCCCAGCCGAGCCGATGCCCCGGTCAGGCCGGTCGCAGGCTGACGGCTGACGGCTGACGCGCCCTGGCCTATTCGGCGTGCGCCCATATCCCCAGCGCGCGCCCCAGCGTGCCGTTCCAGGCGGTCACGCAGTCATTGCCGCAGCGTTGGATCCAGCGTGGTAAAATGCTCTTCGACAGCAGCAATTCGCGCTGCGCCTCGTCCACCGTCTGGATCGGCACCAGGGTCATGTGGAACGCCTGGCCGCCGACGCAGCTGCTGGAACCGATGTCGCAGGCAAGGCCGCTGGCGGTTTCCCGATCGGCGGCATCCCAGATCGCGCCTTCCAGCGTGTGAATGCCCGCGCGCAGCTCGGCGCGGACGTCGGGCGGCAGTTGGTCCCATACCGCCCCATTGGCGCCGAAGAACGACAATCCCCAGCTGATCGCCATCGGATAGATGTAGGACGTGACGGTGGGCAAGCCGATCTGGTTGCCGCTCATGGTGCCGGTGATCGCGCAGTTGACCACGTTGTTCCTGAGCGCGCTCACAACTTCGGCGAACGGCGTCACGACAGGGATTGCCCCCAGGGCCGACATCATCTCCGACTGGCTGAGCGCGGAGGTGCGGACCCGGCGCCCGGCGAGGTCCTTCAGCGTGGTGAAGCTCCGCGTGCAATACAGGACCTGCGCCGGATAGGCGTAGATGCCGAGCAGTTCGATGCCGTATTTCTCGCGCAAAATCTGATGCAGATGAGCACGATAGAGCCCCACCGTCTTGCGTAGCGAGGCCATATCCGGATTGAGCAGCGGCAGATCGACGGCGTTCAGTTCCGGCTCGTCGCCCGACACCAGGGCGAGCAGGGCGGTCCCGAACGGCACCACGCCAAGGCGCATCAGTTGCAGCATTTCCTCGCCGGGCAGCCCGCTGCGGTCGAACGAATGGATTTCCGCCACCACGCGCCCGTGGGTCAATTCCGGGACGTCATGCAGCCAGAACGGCGCCTCGTACTTGGTGTACTGGCTGACCGCTGCCAGGCCGCCGACGATCTCCAGCCGGATCGGCCCCTCGGCGGCGCCCCCGATGGAAACGGCCCCGATGGAGGCGATCAGGACAACGATCAGCATCCCGAGGGCGACCCCCGACCGACCGATCCACCGCAGGACACCAAAAGCCCGCCGGCCGCGTCGCTGCCGTGGCGTTGCGGTGCCAAAACGGCTCCGCTGGTTTGTCGGCATGCACATCTTGCTGCGTCGTCCTCTGACAGTGAAACCTGGCCTCGACGATGTTTGACGGTGCGGCCCCGCCCCCTGGGCGTCTGCGTCGGTATCCCCTTTCATGGCCGCGTCACCTGTAGCGGCAATGCGCCGTCGCCGTTCAGGTGCCGGCTCGATCCGGGCACGATGTGCTCTGGCAAAGATCCATAATAATATTGACATCGTATAATACCGACCGTATACAACCCCAGTCGTCTGCCGAATAGACTGCGGTATATCTTTCGATGTCGCCGACGAGCCGAAATTACCTGGAAGGAGCCGTTCGCTTGTTGGCCGCCGAACCAAGATCCCGCCTTATCGGGTTCGCCTGCGTCGCAGTCACGGCGTTGGGATGGGGGCTCAACTGGCCCGCGACAAAATTCCTGTTGACCGAGTGCCCCCCGTTGTCCGCCCGGGGCGTCTGCGGCCTCGCCGCCGGCCTGGTGCTGTTCGGGGTGGCGCTGTCGCGCGGCGAGACGCTCGTCGTGCAGCGCCATTTGTGGGGGCGGCTGGCAGTGGCGGCATTGTTGAACGTCAGCGCCTGGATGGGGCTCACGACCGCCTCCATGCTGTGGCTGCAAGCGGGGCAGGCGGTGACGCTGGCCTACACGATGCCGATCTGGGCGACATTGCTGGCCTGGCCGATGCTGGGCGACCGGCCGACCCCACGGCAGATCGCGGCGATCGCCCTGGGTATCGGCGGCATTGTCGTCCTGGTCGGGCGAGCGGGCCTCAGTCTTGCTGCGGCAAGGGGTCCCGGCATTGCCCTGGCGCTGACGGCCGCCGGCCTGTTCGCCTTCGGAACGGTGCTCTCCAAGCGACTGCCGATCCCGTTGCCGCGGGTGACGCTGGTCGCATGGCAGGTGGCGATCGGCTGCATTCCGCTCCTCCTCGGCGGACTGACGTTCGAAACGACGCACTTCGCCGCCCTGCCGCTGCTCGGCTGGGCGGCACTCGGCTACACTTCCCTGATCTCCATGGGGCTGTGCTACGTGCTGTGGTTCGCCGCCGTCAGACGTTTGAAACCGTCGAGTGCCGCGCTCGGAACGCTGCTCACGCCGGTCCTCGGCGTGGCCGCGGCCTCGCTCGCACTCGGTGACCCGTTGACCCTCCGGCAAGCGGCCGCCCTGGCCCTGGTGGCGGGCGGCATCGTCCTGGCCATCAAGAACTGAACGGCGCGCCGGCGCCCACACGGCGTGCCCGCCCGCGCGTTCCCGATCAGGTCCCAAGCGGGTCACGCCCGGTCGAACCGCCCGGCTTGGGCTCGGCGCCGTCCAGATCCTCCCGCGCCAGCCGATAATAGGTCCGCGGCAGCACGCGGGCCCCCGCAGGAACTCGGTACATCTGCCGCGCGGAGGCGTTGCCGGTCTCCGTTGTCCAGTCGAGCGCGGAGTATCCCTGTGCATAGGTCAAACGCGCCGCTTCCCGCACCAACGCCTGCCCAACGCCGCCTCGGCGCATCGATCGCGCGACATAGAGATCGCGAATGTACAGCGCCCGGGTCAATTCATAGGCCGGAAACACCACGTTCAGCACGATCGACCCGACGACCGCGCCATCGACGACGCCGATCAAAACCCGCGGATCGAACGTCGCAGCAATCGGCTTGCAGGCCAGCGTCGCCGCCTCGATCGCCTGCGCCGCCGGAACGGGCCGGTTGTAATGGCGCTGCATCTCCGCGAACAGCGCGGCGAGACCAGGCACATCCAAAGCTGTCGGGCTGCGGACCTCGAGGTCCGGGTTCCGCGCTGCCGCGGCGGACGTCATGTCCCGGGTGAGCGCGTGCAACATGCTACCTACCCGGCGCGCGGCAGGACAACGCCGCCGCCCGGTCGATCAGGACCTCATCGCGGCCGTGCCGCCCGGACGAGCGCGCCGTCACGTCGGGTGTCCGTGGTTCACCGGAGCGCGCACCGAAGCCCGGCTGGTTGGGCCGGCGCGGACGCCGCCGGAAACCGCGCGAGGCGCTATCTCCCGCCACACGCGGGGCGACCAACCGGCGCAACGCGGTCGGCGTGTCGCAACCGGGACTGAATAGCCCACCAGAACAGCGCAAATACCTCTCCGCATGGCCGGAATCGTAGCCACGATATGTTAAAGCCCTATTAATGTTATGCAGCTACGAGCCTGATCCGATCGCGGTGCAAAGACGGGCGCAATGAGGACATGGGAACATCGGCGCGGTGAAACCGCCGGAGATCGTTGTCGGTATGCAGTGTCGCGCCACCGCGACAGCGCGTGCGAAAAATCGCCAGCCCGTCATGGCGGCCGCCGACGGTTCATCGGTGCACGTTGCCTCGGCCGATTTATTCCCCAGGCTGACCGACAGTCTCGTGGCCGACGTCCGGGGTGACGCGCTTCCGGTTGTCGGCCCGGCGACCGCTGCCCAACCTTGCGTTGCCGTCGGCAACTGGTTGGACAAGGTTTCTCGCGGCATTCGGGGACTTGCCTTGATGCTTGCGGGGGGCGGCTGTCGGGGCCAATCCGAACGGCGGCAAGCGCCCGTTCCTGGACAGCCGCCCCCGCGACAGCCGCCCGCATGACCAGACGGCGTCTCGTCAGTGCGGCCATCGCGTTCGGCTTCGGCCTCGTTCTCGTCACCCTGATCGGTGGGTCGTGGCTCCTGCTGGAGCGGACCCGGCAAACCGCGCTGCGGGCCGCGGACGCAACCCTGCAGAACGCCGCGCTGATCGTCGAGAGCGTGGTCAACCACCAATTGCTCCAGGTTGACGGCGCGCTGGCCAGCCTGCCGGCGTTGTTTGCGGCGATCACCGGCAACGGCCAGGCCGTCGACGCCCGATCCGCCGGGCGCCTGCTCGGCGGGCTGAACTTCCAGACCTTCGCGTTCCGCGACATCATCCTGCTGCGTCCCGACGGTGAGATTTGGGCGTCCGCTCGCGCGAATCGCTGGAACGGGAATTTTCCGGCCAACCTGCTCGGCCTGAATGGCGCCGCCCGCGGCGGTGCCGCGACCGTCGCCGGACCGGTGCGCAACCCGGTCACCGGGGACTGGGTGCTGCTCGTCGTGCGGCGGATCGCCGTGCCCGACGTGGGCGCATTGGACGCCGTTGCGGAGGTGCCGCTGCCCTTGATCACCCAGTTGTTCTCCGCCGTCGGGGAAATCCCCGGCCTGCGGGTGGTGTTGGAGCGCCGCAACGGCCAGCTCATCGTCAGCCAGCCGTATGACGTGATGCAGGTCGGCAAGCGTCAGCGCGCCGCCATCAGCCAGATCCAGACCAGCGGCATCGCCTTCATGGTGCCGGCGAAGCTGCTCCCGGCACCGACGATCGGGGTGGCCAGGGCGAGCCTGTACGGCGACGTCATGATCGCGCTGACGCTCGACCTGCATACGGCCATGGCCGACTGGGGCCGTGACCGGAATCGGATGATCATTCTGGTCTCCATCGCCGTCGTCCTGGTGTTCGCCCTCGCCCTGACGCTCAATATCGCGCTGCGCCAGAGCGAGCGCGCGGAAATCGAGCGCAGCCGGGCACGCGCCATGCTGGACAACGCCATCGAGTTGATGTCCGACGGCTTCGTGATGTGGGATCGCGACGATCGGCTGGTCACCTGCAACCGGCAGTTCAGGCAGATGTACCGGCTCAGCGCGGAGTTCATCCGTCCCGGCGCGCGGTTCGAGGACATCGTCCGCGGCGGCAGCCAACGCGGCCAGTATCCGCAGGCCGGCGACGACATAGAAGATTTTGTCAGGCGAACGGTCGCCTGGCATCACAGCAACGACGGCCCGATGGAACGCGAGCTGCCGGACCATCGCTGGATCCTGATCACCGAGCGCAAGACGCCAGACGGCGGCATCGTCGGCATCCGCACCGACATCAGCGACCTGAAGGCGGCCCTGGCCAAGCTGGAGGCGGCGAGCGAGCGTGCCCAGCAGGCGGTGGCCGAGGTACAACTGCAAAACACCGCGCTGCGGCAACGCGACCGCGCGCTGCACATTCAGAACGTGCTGTTCGACGCGGCTTTGAACAACATGTCGCAGGGTCTGCTGATGACCGATCGCAACCAGAAGCTGATCGTGTTCAACCATCGGTTCCTGGAGCTGTTCGCCATCGATCCGGCGGCGTTTTCAGCCGGACTGCCGACGCACGAGATATTCGCCAGAATGCAGGCCTCGGAGCAGTTTCCCGCCGAGGTATTGCAGAGCGCCTATCTGAAGCAGCGGACCCTGGCAGAGGCCCAGCAGAGCGGCAGCTTCGTCATGACCAGCGAGGCGGGGCGGGCGATCGCCATCTCGCAACGACCGATTGCCGACGGCGGTTGGATCGCGACCTACGAGGATGTGTCCGAGCAGCGGCGCGCCGAGGAACATATCCGCTTCGCCGCGCACCACGATGCGCTGACTTCCCTGCCGAATTGGGTTCTGTTCCGCATCCGACTGGACGAGATGATCAACAGCCTGGCCCATCGCGGCACCGGATTGGCCCTGCTCTATGTCGATCTCGACCGGTTCAAGCAGGTCAATGACACGCTGGGCCATCCGATCGGCGACGGCCTGCTGGAGGCCGCCGGCCGTCGGCTGCTGGGCTGCCTGCGCGACACCGACATCATCGCGCGCCTGGGCGGGGATGAGTTCGCCATTGCCCATCTGTCGAGCGAGCTGCCGATGGTGGCGGAGGGTCTCGCCCAGCGGATCATCGACACGCTGAGCGCACCCTACAAGCTCGCGGGTCATACCATCATCGTTGGCGCCAGCGTTGGCATCGCCCTTGTCAACAGCGGCCAGACCAATGCCGATACGCTGCTGAAAAATGCCGACATGGCGCTGTACCAATCGAAAGCCAAAGGCCGCGGCGCCTGGACCCTGTTCGAGTCCGACATGGAAACCCAGCTGGTTTCCCGCCTGGCGATCGAGGAGGACCTGCGCGGCGCACTGGATCGGCAGGAATTCGAGCTGCTGTATCAGCCGCTATGGGATCTGAACAACGACCGCATCGCCGGGTTCGAAGCCCTGATCCGCTGGAACCACCCCACGCGTGGCACCGTCTCTCCCGGCGAGTTCATTCAGATCGCCGAGGAGACCGGACTGATCCAGTCGATCGGCGCCTGGGTCGTGAACAAGGCCTGCGCGGATGCCATGCGCCTGCCCCGCGACGTCAGGGTCGCGGTCAACCTGTCTGCGGCGCAGTTCGGCACCAGCGAGATTGTCGACATCGTCGCCGGTGCGCTGGCGTCCGCCGGCTTGCCGGCAAACCGGCTGGAACTGGAAATCACCGAGACCACCCTGCTGAACAACAACGACCAGACCATCGCGCTGCTGCTGCGGCTGCACGCGCTTGGCCTGCGCATCGCGCTCGACGATTTCGGTACCGGATATTCCTCGCTCAGCTACCTGCGCAGCTTCCCGTTTGACAAGATCAAGATCGACCAGTCCTTCGTACGGGAAATGCTGACCCGGCCGGACTGCGCCGCGATCGTCAGCTCCATCGTCACGCTGGCAAATCGGCTGAACATCACCACGACCGCGGAGGGCATCGAGACCATCGATCAGCTCCGCCTCGTCCGCGAGACCGGCTGCACGGAGGCGCAGGGCTATTTGTTCAGCGTGCCGCGTCCGCTCCGCGAAGTGCTCGAGTACTTCGCGGTGTCGGTCGGCTCGATGGCCGACGTGCAGGTGTGATATACCCCTCTGCCTACGGAGGTTGGGACTTCGGTGCTCCGATGAAACGGAAGTGATCCGTGATCAGCGACGTGAGTTGCTCGCGGTAACTGCCGAGGTTGCGGAAGAACCCATCGATCGCCGCCTTGAAGCCGGCGAAGGTCGGATAGTATTCATTCCAAAGCGTGGTCTTCTTGAGAAGCCACCACAGCCGCTCGATCAAGTTGAGATTTGGCGAATAGGGCGGCAGAAACACCAACCGGACGCGGCAAGCTTCGCTGGACAGGTACACCTTGACTGCCGCCGAACGATTATAGCTCGCATTGTCGAGCACGACGTTAATGGCCGTCGCGGTCGGATGGCGCGCCGCCAGTGTCTCGAACAGCGCGATCATGGCCTCGCTGGTAATCTTCTCGGCCTCGAGATGCACCACCTCGCGATCCGGCCAGCTCAACGCACCATTGATGTTGACGTTGACCCGACCATGGTTGCTCTTCAGCTCGCGCGTGACCCCACGCCGGATCCAGCCGAACCCCGGATGGGCCGTGTAGGACGGGTGCATGCCGTCAACAAAATACAGCGGATTGTCGGCATTCGCCTGCGCCATCAAGGGCAGAAGCGTCTGTTTGGCGAACTGCTCCTGCACCGCGGCGTCGGCCCCCCGCCTTCGCAGGGGCAGGCTTGGCCGGCACACATTTCGGCTTCTTGTAGACGAAATTCAACCGCTTCAGCAGCTTGGTCATGGCGTTCGGCGTGTACTCCACCTCGAACGTCCGCTGCACGAACTCGCACACCTCCTTCGACCTCATATAGAGATGAGCGTCCAATTCGGTCTTCAGCGCATCGAGCTGTGCCTCGCTCAATGCCGGGTCGCTGCCTTCGTAGTTCAGCCGCTCCAGCCCGGCGACGCCGGCGGTCTCATACAGCCGACGGTGCCCGCGCACCGTCTCGGCGTCGATGAACAGCACATCCGCCACCCGCTCCGCTGCCCAGCCGTCGTCCAGCAACAGCAGCGCGTTCATCCGCCGATGAACCGGGCTCGGCGTGTGACGGCGCATCATCCGAAGCAGGTGCGCCCGGTCCGCTGGGGTGAGAATCGATCCGCTCATGGCGAGCATCGAGTCAGGCCCGATTCGGGCAGTCAAGGGGGGGCGGGCAGATTTTCTCGGATTCGGGGTATACCAGCCGGCGAAAGGATTGACCCATCGGCGCCGCGCTCTCGTCATGCCGGCCCCCGGGTCCGGCCGCAGGCCGGCCCGAGGACATGTGTGGACGGCCCCTGGGATGCAAGAGCGAAGAATTGAGAAGTCCGACAATCGGGTCGATAGCGGTCATGTGTCCGGCCTGTTGGCGCGGCAGCATCGCCGCTGGCCCAGATGGGATCCGCGATCCAGCCCCAAACAGGCTCGCGGCTTCGCAAGCCGCTGTCCTCGACGGGTTCTCCGGATCGTCGGTTCGACCGATGGTCATCTCGTTCAGCTCTCACACCCTGGCATCCACGCGTGGTTTGGGCAGTGACCGGCCGTTGCCGGTATGCCCCGCCACGCGTCATCGTGGCCCATGCGGTACGGGCCATCCGGTTGATCAGTCCCGGCCGAAGCCGCGTGGTGGTTCGATCGCCAGCAGCTCGGAGAGGTCGAGATCGGCGATCGCTCGCAAGGCTTCCGCCGTGGCGCTGTCTTGCTGATTGTCAGGCAGACTTTCCAGCCAGGCGGCATACCGGGCCTGCAGATCGGTGAATTCGGCGCACGCATCGTTCCATCTCTGGAGCAGGCCGCGGCGCTCGGCCGGGCGGCGGATGCGGATCACCGCCGCGCCAGCCGCGCGCGCGGCGCGGTAGCGTGCCTGGCGTTCGGCATCGGTCATAGCGGTATCGCCGATTGTTGGACGGGGCATGATTTCCGCTCCCAAACGTTACGTCACGAAACCCCGGCGCCCGGCGCGCGCCGGTACGCCTCACCGCTCATCATCATCGCCCACGCGATACGGGCCATCTTGTTGGCCAATGCCACGGCGGCGACCTTGCGCGGCCTGCGCCGGAGCAGTTTCAACAGCCATTCGTTGGCCAGCTTGTTGCCCGGTCTTTCGGCGACCTTGATCACCGACGTGGCGCCGAGGACGAGCAAAGCCCGCAGCCGTTCATTCCCGGCGCGGCTGATCCCACCCATGCGCTGCTTCCCGCCGGTTGAATGTTCCCGTGGTGTCAGGCCGGCCCAGGCGGCGAGGTGACGGCCGGATTCAAAGGCGGTTGGATCGATCTCGGTCGCCAGGGTGAGCGCGATGATTGGGCCGACCCCCGGGATGGTGGCCAGCCGCACGCTGACCGGGTTGGCCTTGTGCGCCTGATTGAGTTTGGTCGCCATCTGCTTCAGCCTGGCGTCAAGACGGCCGATCTCTTCGCCGAGCAGGGCCATTGTCTCCCTGGCCTCGAGTGGGATGGTGGTCTCCGCTTCAACCTTCTCAAGCAAGGGGATGATGTTGCTGATGCCTTTGCCGGCGATCACGCCGAATTCGCCGGCGTGGCCGCGCAGCGTGTTGACCAGTGCGGTGCGCTGGTCGACCAGGGTCTCTCGCACTTTCGACACCATTCCCTGGGCCTGCTGATCGGCGGACTTCACCGGCACGAAGTGCATCCCGGGGCGGCCGGCGGCCTCGCAGATGGCTTCGGCGTCGTTGCGGTCGTTTTTGCCGCGTTTGACGTAGGGTTTGATGTATTGAGGAGGGATGAGACGCACCTTGTGGCCAAGCGCGGCCAGTTCCCGGGCCCAGTAATGGCTGCCGCCGCAGGCCTCCATGGCGATCTCGGTGGCGGGAAGCCTTTTGAAGAACCCGATCATCTGGGCCCGGCTGAGATTGGTGCGAAGGATCGGCCGCTCTGCCTGGTCGATACCATGCAGGGTGAACACGGCTTTGGACGTGTCGATGGCGATGCGCTTATACTGGCTCATGGACGGCTCCGGTCTTGGTTGACAACGCCCAAGTCTGGCACGCGATGCCGTGGGGCCGTCCACCCCAACAGGCTCCGGCCGGTATCCACGACTTTGCTTGCTGCACGAAGGCAAGTCGTGGATGCCGGCCTTCGCCGGCATGACGATACGGGTACGACCGGAGAGTTGATCATTCGGGCCGCCGGTATGAAGCACGGACGCCCGGGTGGGGACCGCTGATCCGGCAACGGATCACCCTGTCATGCAACAGCCCCAAGGGGTTGCCCCCAGGCCGATGCCGCGTCGTCTGGCGGCGGCATGATCGACCTCAGCGGCTGGTTGCCCAGACTTCATCAACCGGCTGACGGTGCAGCAGCGTTTCCGGTCAGGCTTTGCAGCCGGGGGCTGCCGCCGGCCGTCTGCTCTGACAACGCAACCAATAATCTCGGCGCCCGCCTGGTCAGAGCCATAGCACCTGGTCGATCCGTTCGGCACCCGACGCGATCATCGCCAGCCGATCGAACCCCAACGCGATCCCCGCGGCCTGCGGCATGCCGTGGGCCAGCGCGGCGAGGAAATCCTCGTCCAGCCGCCAATCCTGATCGGCCTCGCCGGTCGCCCCCGCTGGCGTCCCCGCCGCCGCCAGGGCAGCTGGGTGCAGCAAATCATCCGGTCGGGCCAGGGCACCCGGGCGTGGCAGGGCGTGGCGGCGGGACCGGTCGGCCACGAACCGGGCGCGCTGCTCCGCGGCGTCGGTCAGCTCGACGAAGGCGTTGGCCAGCTCGATGCCGCAGACGAACAGCTCAAACCGCTCGGCGACGCGCGGGTCGGCCGGATCGCGCCGGGCCAACGCCGCCTGCGCCGCCGGCCAGTGCGTCAGGAAGGTGGGATGCGCGCGGCCGATGCGCGGCTCGACGCGCCCCAGCAGCAGGCGGAAGAACAAATCCTCCCAGCTCTCGCCCTCGCGCAGCCGCACGCCGGCGGCGGCGGCGAGCGCCGACGCGTCCCCGGCGGTGCCCAGCAGGTCGGCCCCGACATCGCGCGCAAATGCCGCCGCCAGACTGAGGCGCTCGACACGCCCGAGGTCGGTGGTCACGCCGCGGCAGGTGACGACCGGGGGCAGCACGGCGCGCAGCAGGGCGGTCGCCTCCTCGATCAGCCCGTCCATGGTGGCGCCGGGGCGATACCACTCCAGCATGGTGAATTCGGGCGCGTGCAGATCGCTGCCCTCGCCGTTGCGCCAGACGCGCGCCAACTGGAAGATCGGCCCGGCGCCGCCGACCAGCAGCTTCTTCATGGCGAACTCCGGACTGGTGTGCAGCCAGAGCTTCTCGGTGGTGCCGTCGGGATGCTCGCGCCAGGTGGCGAAGGCACGCAGATGCACCTCCTCGCCAGGCGTCGGAACGGCATAGGGGGTCTCGACCTCGGTGTAGCCGCGGGCGGTGAAGAAAGCGCGCGTCGCCTGCGTCAGCAAGGCGCGGCGGCGCAGGAACGGCAGCCGCGCGGCGAGGCGGTCGGGGTGCCAGATGGGCTGCGGCGTGGCGGGGTACGGCATGGCGGCGATGCTAGCCCGCGCGCCCCATGCTGTCGCGCGCCCGCTGTCGCGCCCCCCTGTCGCGCGCCCCCTGGCGCGCACCCAGGTCAGTGCGTCCTGGTCAGCGCGTCCTGACCAGCGTGCCCTGGCCAGCGCGTGCCCGCCGCCTTATGTGCTGGCAGCATGCCAGACGGTGCCTTCCATGATGATCGGACCCTGCGCACCGCCGACGCGCTGGTGTCGGCCGGGCTGATCTCGCCTGCCGCGCGGGATGCCGCCGCCGCGGTGGCGCGGCGCTATGCCGTGGCGATCACCCCGGCAATGCGGGAATTGATCGCCCCCGAAAGCTCGCCCGGAAGCCCGCCGGGGATTGCACCTTGGATCGCTCCCGGGGTCGCGGCGACCGACGATCCGATTGCGCGACAGTTCGTCCCCGACCCAGCGGAGCTGGTCACCGCGCCGCACGAGAGCCTCGACCCGATCGCCGACGACGCGCTCTCGCCGCTCAAGGGCATCGTGCACCGCTATGCCGATCGCGCCCTGCTGAAGCCGCTGCTGGTCTGCCCGGTGTATTGCCGCTTCTGCTTCCGCCGCGAGCAGGTCGGCCCGGACGGCGGCCTGTTGAGCCAGGCCGAGCTGGACGCCGCCTACGCCTGGTTGCGCGCCCGTCCGGCGATCCGCGAGGTGATCCTGACCGGCGGCGATCCGCTGATGCTGTCGCCGCGCCGGCTGGGCGGGATCGTCGCGGCGCTGTCGGCGATCCCGCATCTGGAAGTCCTGCGCGTGCACAGCCGCGTGCCGGTGGCCGACCCGGCGCGGCTGACCGAGGCGCTGGCGGCGGCGCTGGACACCGCCAAGTCGATGTGGCTGGTGGTGCACGCCAACCACGCGCGCGAGTTCACCGCCGAGGCGCACGCGGCGCTGCGCCGCGTGCTGGCGCGCGGCATCCCGCTGCTCGGCCAGTCGGTGCTGCTGCGCGGCGTGAACGACAGCGCCGAGGCGCTGGAAGCGCTGTTCCGCGCCATGCTGGGCGCGCGGGTGAAGCCGGTACTACCTGCACCAGCTCGATCCCGCGCCGGGAACCGCGCGGTTCCACGTGCCGATCGCCGAGGGAAGTCGGCTGTTGGCGGCGCTGCGCGGGCGGGTGACCGGGCTCGCCTGGCCGATCTATGTGCTGGATATCCCGGGCGGGCACGGCAAGGTGCCGATCGGCCCGGACTACCTGGGACCGGACGACACGGTGCGCGATCCGGCTGGCCGGCCGCACGCGGTGCGGGCGCGGCTGGCGTAATTCCCGGCAAAACTCCTGGCATGATCCCTGGCATGATCCCTGGCATGATCCCTGGGGCGACCAGGGGTCGCTGCGTCGAGCGATCGTTCTCGGGTCCGACCGCACCTGCGGTTCGCTTCCTTGCCGACGCAGGCTTGGCCCTTGGCGTAGCTGCCGTCGCGCCCGGCGGCGTGGCGGCGGGGCCGTCTTGGCGCGGCAGGCGGTCGGAAAACCGGTGCGGATCGGTTTCGGAACGCATCTGCACAGGGCTTGCCCGCGATGCGCCGCCAGGGCATCCTGACGTAAGCTGGAGCGGCGATTCGGGGCATGCCGGTCCGGCGACGCAACGCTGCCATATGCCCGCTCTGCGATCGGGGTTTGGCGACCGGGTGGGGCTAATGCGCCGAGGACACGCGTGCCTGCGAACGCACACACAGGAGATCGAGCCGTGGCTTTAGCCGTCAGTGTGGCCGTACCGGCCGAGTCCCAGCGCAACCGGGCGATTGTCGCCGGCGTCATCGGCAACATCCTCGAATGGTTCGATTTTGGCGTCTACGCCTATTTCGTGCCGGTCATCTCCCAGTTGTTCTTCCCCGCCAACGACCCCCTGTCGTCGCTGCTGCTGACCTTCGCGGTGTTCGGGGTCGGCTTCGTCATGCGACCGGTCGGCTCGATCCTGTTCGGCATCTACGGCGACCGCTTCGGCCGGCGCCGGGCGTTGAGCGCGGTCATCTTCCTGATGGCGTTCTCCACCCTGGCGATCGGCGTGCTGCCGACGCATCAGCAGGTCGGCGTCCTCGCGCCAATCCTGCTGGTCGTCATTCGGCTGCTGCAGGGCCTGTCGGCCGGCGGCGAATGGGGCGGATCGACCGCCTACCTGGTGGAATTCGCCCCGGAGGGACGCCGCGGCTATATCGGCTCCTGGCAGCAGGTCAGCGTGGGCGGCGGGTTCCTGCTGGGCTCGCTGAGCGCGGCCTTCATCAACCAGGTGCTGCCGCACGACGCGGTGGTGTCCTGGGGTTGGCGCATCCCGTTCATTTTCGGCATCGTGGTCGGCGGGGTCGGTGCCTATCTGCGCTGGCGGCTCGACGACACCCCCAAGTTCACCGAGCTCGAACAGCACCACGAGGTCTCCCGGGCGCCCTTCGTCGAGGCGGTGACGACCTATCGGCGCGAGACCCTGACCATCTTCGGCCTGACCCTGCACAACACCGTGGCCTACTACATCCCGATCGTCTACATGACGAGCTACATCATTTCGCAGACGCACCTGTCGCCGTCGTCGGCGCTGTGGATCGGCACCACGTGCCTGTTGGTGTTCGTGATCCTGATTCCGATCTGGGGCGCGCTGTCCGACCGCATCGGCCGCAAGCCGCTGCTGCTGCTGTCCTCCGGCGGCTACATCATCCTGGCCTACCCGCTGTTCATGATGGCGTCCTCGGGCAGCTTCGCGCTGGCTTTCCTCGCGCAGCTCACGATGATCGTGTTCCTGTCGTTCTTCTCGGGCGCGTGTCCGGCGGCCTACTCGGAGATCTTCCCGACGAAAGTGCGCTACACCGCGCTGTCGATCGGCTACAACATCGCGGTGGCGATCTTCGGCGGCTTCGCGCCGTTCATCGCGACCTGGCTGATCAAGGTGACCGGCAGCAACCTGGCGCCCGCTTACTACCTCATCGCGGCGGCGGTCATCACCTTCGTTGTCGTGCTCAGGATCAAGGAGACCGCGTTCGAGCCGCTGAAATAACCGCACGCCGTTCGGTCAGGCGCGCGGGGACGTTCGGCGATCCGGCGGCGGGTCGCCGCCGGGCAGTGTCAGGGCTCGCCCGCCGGCCGTTTCACCGTCGCATCCGTCGGCTTGTCGCATCCTTGTTCGGGCGGTCGTGGCGCGCCGCGACGCGGCCGAGGGTGTGCTGCGGGCGCGTCGATTGCCGTCACGACGAGCGCGCTCTAGCCCGCATTTCTCACACTGTCGCGGGACGATGGCGAAGGGCATTGTCGCGCCAACAGGTTTTCGCGCCGCCGCCAATACCGGGTGTATTCGCAAGGCGCGAAAACCTGTTGGTGCGGCAAGGACCGAGCCAGCGCCCGTGAGAGTGTGAGAAATGCGGGCTAGGCGGGATGGCATCAACCCAGCTTCGGCACGTCCACCCAGCGGCGCTCGCGATGACTGAGATAGGACAGCTCGGCCAGTTGCACGCCTTTGGCGCCCTCGATCAGCGGTGAGGGAAATGGCGCGTCCTCCAGCACATGGCGGATGAACAGCTCCCACCCGGCGCGATAGCTGTTCACCGTGGCGGCGTCGTCCGGCATCGGCAACCATTGCGCGCGGAAATCCATCTTGTTGCGCCCGTCCACCTGCAACACCGCGGCCGGCGTGGCCACGTCGGGCTGCAGGAAGCAGTCCTGCGCGGTAGCAAGCGCGGAACCCTGCGTGCCGTCCACCTGCAAGGTGATCACGTCGTCGCGCCGGATCCGGGTGCACCAGGACGTGTTGACACTGGCGATCACGCTGCCTTCGAGCTCCAGCTGCGCGAAGACGCTGTCCTCGACATCCACGTCATAGGGCTGGCCGGCCTCGTCGCGGCGGACCGGAACATGGGTGCGGGTGGTGCAGCTGACCGCGCGGACCTCGCCCACCAGCTGGTCCAGCATGTAGCGCCAGTGCGGAAACATATCGAGCACCAGACCACCGCCATCACGCTTGCGATAGTTCCAGCTCGGCCGGTTGGCGGGCTGCCTGGTCCCGTCGAACACCCAGCGCCCGGACTCCAGCCGTACTTCCAGGATGCGCCCGAACCAGCCGGACTCGCGCAGCAGACGCAGCTTGCGGAAGCCCGGCAGGAACACCTTGTCCTGCACCGTGCCGTGCTTCACCCCGGCGCGCTGCGCCGCGCCGGCCAGCTCCAGCGCCTCGCGCAGCGTGCCGGCGATCGGCTTTTCGCAGTAGATATGCTTGCCTGCCTCGATCGCCTGGCGCACCACCTGGTAGCGGCCGCCGGTGGCCGCGGCATCGAAGAACACGGCGTCGGCGGGATCGGCCAAGGCCGCATCCAGCTCGGTGGTCCAGCGCGCCACCCCCTTGGCGCCGGCCAGCTGCCTCAGCCGCTCGGCATGCCGCCCCACCAGGATCGGGTCCGGCAGGACGCGATCGCCGTCCGCGAGCGGCAGGCCGCCTTCGGCCCGGATCGCCAGCAGCGCGCGCAGGTGCTGGCCGGTGGCCAGGCCGCCGGTGGCGCCGTTGACGATAATCCCCAGGCGCCGATCGGCCATCGTGGTCTCCTGTTCCGGGCCAATCTGCTGTTCCCGACCCGTCCGGCGCCCGTGTTGCCGCAGACTAGCGCCGTCCGCCGCCAGTGGAAACGCGCGTCGGGTCGGCAAAGGCGCCGGACCGGCCGCCCGGGCGGGGTCTCCCGGCAGCGCTCGCCTTGCCCCTGCGGGCGCCGCGGTCTAGAAGCCCGCACCCCCGAAACAGGCAGCACGAGTTTTCCCAATGAAGCAGCAGGCGAATTTGATCCGCGCCGGCCAGGTGATCGAGCATGAAGGTCGCCGCTGGACCGTGTTGAAGCAGCAGATCATCTCCCCCGGCAAGGGCGGCGCCTTCATCCAGGTGGAGATGCGCGACCTGAAATCCGGCAACAAGACCAACGAGCGCTGGCGCACCGCCGACACCGTCGAGCGGCTGATGACCGACAACAAGGAGTTCACCTACTCCTACACCGACGGCAGCAACATCGTGCTGATGGACCCCGAGACGTTCGAGGAACACCACATCCCGCTCGAGCTGCTGGGCGACGCGGCGCCGTTCCTGCAGGACCAGATGACGGTCACCCTCGACCTGGTGGAGGGCGAGCCGGTCGGCATCCACCTGCCGCCCAGCGTGGTGCTGGAGGTCGTGGAGGCCGATCCGGTGGTGAAAGGGCAGACCGCGTCGTCGTCGTACAAGCCGGCCCGGCTGTCCAACGGAGTGAAGACCATGGTACCGCCGTTCATCGAGGCCGGCGAGCGCATCGTGGTGAAGACCGAGGACGCCAGCTACGTGGAGCGGGCGAAGGCCTGACGGCCCGCACCCCATGGCGTTCCGCCTCTCCCCCCATCTGACCGTCATGGCCAACGCCGCGCACAAGGCGGCGAAGCGCCTGCTGCGCGACTTCAACGAGGTGGAGCAGCTCCAGGTCTCGATCAAAGGGCCGTCCGATTTCGTCTCGCAGGCCGACATCCGCGCCGAGCAGACCTTGCGCGAGGAGCTGAACAAGGCGCGCCCTGGCTACGCCTTCCTGATGGAGGAATCCGGCGCCTCCGGGTCGGACAACTGGGCGTGGCGCTGGGTGGTCGATCCGCTGGACGGCACCACCAACTTCCTGCACGGCATCCCGCACTGGGCGATCAGCATCGGGCTGGAGCGGCGGATCGCCGGGGGCGGGTCGGAGATCGCCGCGGGCCTGGTCTACGCGCCCACGGTGGACGAGATGTTCTGGGCCGAGAAGGGCGCCGGCGCCTTCGTCAACGAGCGCCGGCTGCGCGTCTCGGCCCGGCGCGAACTGTCGGCGGCGGTGTTCGCCACCGGCATCCCGTTCGCCGCCGCGACCCAGGCCCGGCGGCTCGCCTTCGCGCACACGCTCGGCGCGCTGATGCCGCAGGTCGCCGGGATCCGGCGGTTCGGCGCGGCGGCGCTGGACCTCGCCTGGGTGGCGGCAGGGCGCTACGACGGGTTCTGGGAGCTGGGTTTGCAGCGCTGGGACACGGCGGCGGGCCTGCTGCTGGTGCGCGAGGCGGGCGGCTTCGCCACCGATCCCGCCGGCGGCGACCCCTGCGAGACCGGCAACGTGGTGGCCGCCAACGCCAACCTGCATGCCGCGCTGAGCGGCTTCGTCACCGACGGCCAGGCAGTGGCGGCCACGCGCGGCGGCTGACCCGGGGCGTCCGGCGATGCAATCGGGTGACGCGCAGCAAGGTCGGGGCTCCGCCCCGAACCCCGCCAGGGGGCTTTGCCCCCTGGACCCCCACCAGAGGCAGCGGCCTCTGGACTCCATGACCGGGAGTGTGGGGAGGGGGCGGGGGCGCGTGGGCAGGGCGTCCGGGTCGTCCGGTATGCCGGACGACCCGGACGCCCTGCCCACGCGCCCCCGCCCCCTCCCCACACTCCCGGTGAAGGGTTCCAAGGGCTCCGCCCTTGGCGGGGTTCCAAGGGGCAGCGCCCCTTGGTGGGGTCTGGGGCGAAGCCCCAGCCTTGCTTCGCGTCACCCGATGGCGCCGGGAACCCCGGTTGCGCCCATGCGGCGGCCGTGAGCATAGTTCTGGCGATCTGTTCCGGGGTTGTTCTGCTAAACATGGACACGATTTTTCGCGGCGACATGACCACCGCGCGGGGCCGCGTGCTCGCCTGGGTCGATGCCTTGTTCGTCGACCATGCGGTGTTCCGTCTGGTGTGGAGCAACCTCGCCGAGGTCGCCCCGGGCCGGCTGTATCGCTGCAACCATCCGCTGCCTGGACGTCTCGCGCAGTTGGCGCGCCGGCACGGGCTGCGCACGCTGATCAACCTGCGCGGCCGGACGGCCAACGGCTCGGACGCGCTGTCGCGCGAGGCGGCGGCCCGCCTGGGGCTGGATTTCGTTGACATGGCACTGGAGAGCCGCGGCGCGCCGCAGCGCGACCGCATCCTGCGGCTGCACGGCATCTATCGCGACATGCGCGCGCCCGCGCTGATCCACTGCAAATCCGGCGCCGACCGCGCCGGTTTGGCGGCCGGCCTGTTCGTGCTGTTCGAGGGCGGTACCGCGCGCGACGCGCTGCGCCAGCTGTCATGGCGCTTCGGCCATATCCGCCAGGCCAAGACCGGCATCCTGGACGCGTTCTTCCTGCACTACCAGCGCGAGGGCGAGGGCAGGAAACCCTTCCTGGATTGGGTGCGGGAGGATTATGATGAGGCCGAGTTGCGCCGGAATTTCCACGCCAACGGCCTCGCCAGTTTTGTCAACGACTGGGTGCTCGCCCACGAATAGGGGCCACTGACGGATGGCGGCGACAGCCAGCGAGGGGCGACGGGCGATGGACGTCGAGGCGATCCTGGAAACTCTCCCGATCACCGACTGGCACGGGCCATTCGCCCCGGCGCTGTGCCAGCGTGCGATGACGGCGCTTGAGCATGGCAAGGTTCTGGTGCTGCCGGACCTGCCGTTCCGCACCGCGCCGGACGAGGCCGACCTGCTGCGCCCCGATGTCGCCGGCACCGAGCGGAAGAACGTCAGCCTCGATCCGCGAACCGGCCAGTTGGGCAACGCCGCGATCGAATCGGCACAGGCCGCGCGGATGACCGCGATGATGCGGCGCTTCGCCGGCCAGTCGGCGCGGCTGCTGGCCGACCTGCTGCCTGCCTATGCGCCGGCGCTGGAACCGGCGCGGACCAGCTTCCGTCCCAACGAGATCGCCGGTCGCACCTACTCGCCGCGCCACGACGATCGCCGGCTGCACGTCGATGCGTTTCCCAGCCGGCCGATGCGGGGCAAGCGCATCCTGCGGTTGTTCAGCAACGTCGCACCGGATGGCGCGGTGCGTGCCTGGCGCGTGGGAGAGGCGTTCGAGCCCTTCGCCCAGCGGTTCCTGCCGCGCGCCGGCCGGCCGCTGCCGGGCAGCGCCTGGCTGCTCGAGCGGCTCGGCATCACCAAGGGGCGGCGCAGCGTCTATGACCACCTGATGCTGGCCCTGCACGACCGTGGCAAGTTGGACGCCACGTATCAGGCGACCGCGCCGCATGCCGATGTATGCTTCGCGGCGGGAACGACCTGGCTGTGTTTCACCGACCAGGTGCTGCACGCGGCGCTCGCCGGGCATTGCGCACTGGAGCAGACGTTCCACGTGCCGGTCGCGGCCATGTCCGATCCGCCTCGCACGCCGTTGCGCGTGCTGGAGCGGCTTGCCGGGCGTCCGCTCATCTGATCCCGCCGGGCGGGTGACCATTGTGCTGTAGCGTCCAATCCGGATAAAATTGCCCTGCCTATTGAGACGGGGGCGGCGCCGTGGCCAACACCTTCACGTGGATCGGTGGGTCGGGCATCGGCAACGTGGGGACGAACTGGTCGCCCGTGGGACCCCCGGGCCCTGGCGACGTTGCGATCGTCAACGACGGGACGATTGCGTTGGAGCGGGACAGTTCCCTCAACGGCAACACCGTCTACCTGACCGGCACCAGCGAGATGTCGTTCGTCGGCGACACCACCGGCGGCACGATCGTCAGCAGCGGCACCACCAATATCTATAACGGCATCGACTACAACAACCCGACGCTCGATCAGGCGTCGGTGATCTCCAACGATCCGACCTCGGCACCCGCAAGCACGACGCTGGACTTCGCCGGCTACACCGTCAACGAAGGCACCATCGTCAGCGATGGGAGCCTGGGCAGCAGCCTGACGCTCAACGTCAACCAGGACGGCACCGCCCCCGGCTATTTCCTCAACTACGGCGACATCGAGGCCGACCCCGGCAACACGGTCACCATCGCGGTCAACGGCACGTCGGAGCTGTTCAACGCCGGCCTGATCTACGCCAACGGCGGCACCGTCGTCATCGATGGCGGCAGCGGCATTGCCGGCGGCTACGCGCCGATGCTCGGCGGCGTCGCGCTGATCGGCAGCGGCGGCACGCTCGAGCTCAATGCCGGCTTCACGGCCGGGACCGGCGGCAGCAGCCCGGTCTTCGCGTTCTACGACGGCGCCAGCGGCGATCCGCTGAAGCTCGACGACATCCAGCAATTCGGCGGCCGCATCCTCGGCTTCCAGTAGGGCGACACGATCGACCTCGGCAGCGCGCTGTCGGTCGGCACCATCGTGGTCACCGCCGACGGGCAGGTGCTGCTAGAGAACACCGGCGGCACGGTCCTCGCGACGCTGGTGCTGGCGTCCGGGTCCTACACGCCCGGCACCTTCGCCGTGGTCGGCGGGATCGCCGACGGCTTCACCCTGACCACCGGCGGCGGCGGCGACACGCTGCTGACCACCGACGTGGTCAACTCGGTCTGGAACAACACGTCGGGCGTCTGGCAGACCGCGTTGGACTGGTCGACCGGCGGGGTGCCCGGGGCGAACGACACGGCGGTGATCGGGGTCAACCCGACGGGCAGCGCGACCGGGACGATCGACCCGTCCGTCCTGACCACCGGCACCACCGCGGTCGTGGTCGGCGCGCTGATCGAGGCCAACAACAACGCGACGCTGCAGATCACCAGCGCCACCACGGTCGGTATCGGCGGCAACAACTATGGCATCAGTCAGATCGCCGGCGAGATCGAGGTCACCGCCGGCAACACCCTGACCACGACGGTCCTGAAGCAGCTCTCGCCCGGCGCCGACCTGCAGATCGATGCCGGTGCGGTGCTCGATCTCATCGGGCACAGCAATCTCGGCTTCGCCAACAACGGCACGCTGAGCGAAACCACCATCGTCAATGGCGGGACGCTGATCGACGGCGGCATCTTCTACGTCGGCAACGCCGGCACCGGCACGCTGGTGGTGGAGGGCGGCGGCACGGTCGAGCAGACCGGCATCAACTTCTACGTCGGCACCGTCGTCGTCAACGGCGGCACGCTGGACACCAACGGCAGCGTCGTCATCGGCGGGACCGGCGGCAGCGGCATGCTGACGGTCGAGGGCACCGACCTGTTCAACACCGGGACCGGCGGCGCCGACATCAACAGCAACGGCACCGTTGTCGTCAGCGGTGCGGGCACCGTCGAAGGCGCCTATGTCTCGGTCGGCAGTGGCGGTCTGCTCCAGGCCGGCAGCCTGACCATCGACAACGCGATCACCCAGGGTGGCATTGGCACCCTGGCGATCGACACCGGCGGAACCGTCCTGGTCTCGAGCATCACGCTCGGTGCCGGCGGCCTGCTCAGCCTCGATGGCGGCGTGCTGGATCCGATCACCGTTGACGTGACCGGCGCCAGCCCGATCGACGGCACCGGGACGTTGGACGCCAATGTCAGTTTCGCCTCCAGCGCCGGCATCCTGACCTACGCGGGCAGCGGCACGCTGGAGATCACCGGCACCGTCTCTGGCCCTGGCACGCTGGACCTCGGTAGCGGCACCGTGCTGCTCGACACCGCCCCCGGCAGCACGCCGACCGTGACCTTCGGGCCCGGCGTCGAGACGCTGATCCTGGCCGCCCCCACCGTCGATGCCAGCAGCAGCGGCCCGAGCATCTTCACGGCGATCGTCGATGTCGGGTTCGGCGACCTGATCGAGGTCGGCAACGGGATCACGATCGATTCGGTCTGGTACACGTCGATCGGCGGCGGCGGCGGCGGCGGCGGCGAGAATGTCACGCTGGATGTGACCCAGGGTGGCACCGACGGCTTCATCATCCTGAACGACGTGGTGTTTACCGGTGGCGCGACCGGCTTCAACATCGTCAACGGCAACGAGCTTCAGGCGGCCTGCTACGCCGCCGGCACGCGCATCGCCACGCCGCGCGGCGAGGTCGCTGTGGAGGAGCTGCAGGTGGGCGACCTGGTCCAGACGGTGCTGCGGGAGGCCACGGCGCCGATCATCTGGATCGGCCGCCGCCAGGTGCACTGCGCGCAGCATCCGAAGCCGCGCCAGGTGTGGCCGGTCTGTGTCGCCGCCGGTGCGTTCGGCCCCGGGCGGCCGCACGAAGAGCTGGTCCTGTCACCGGACCACGCGGTCTACGTCAACGAGGTGCTGATCCCGATCCAGCATCTGGTCAACGGCAGCACGATCCGCCAGGTGCCGGTGGACCAGATCACCTACCACCACATCGAGCTGCCGCAGCATGACGTGGTGCTGGCGCAGGGCCTGCCGGCCGAGACCTACCTCGACATGCGGGACGGGTCCAACTACGCGAACCGCCCCGGGCCGACCCGGCTCTACCCGGATTTCTCCGCCCGGATGTGGGAGGCGTTCGGCTGCGCCCCGCTGATCGTGACGGGCCCGGAACTCGCCGCGGCCCGCGACCTGGTCGGCGGCTTCGCGGCGGCACCGCAAGCGGCCTGACCGGCCCGCCGAGGCATGCGGGCGAACGAAACAAGGCTGGGGCTTCGCCCCAGACCCCACCAAGGGGCGCTGCCCCTTGGAACCCCGCCAAGGGCGGAGCCCTTGGAACCCTTCACTGGGAGTTTGGGGAGGGGAAGGGGGCGGGTGGGCGAGGCGAAGGGGCGCCGTCCGGCCTGCCGGACGGCGCCCCTTCGCCTCGCCCACCCGCCCCCTTCCCCTCCCCAAACTCCCAGTCATGGAGTCCAGAGGCCGCTGCCTCTGGTGGGGGGTCCAGGGGGGCAAAGCCCCATACGCATCAGGATAATCTCCTGCGGGAGAAGAAAATCCTTCGTACGACGCGTTGTGGTCCAATTCATGGCGGAGATGCACACGCAAGCATCCCCCACCGAGGGCGGCTGGCCAGCGATTGCGGCCCGTCTTCCCGCCGATCTGGACGTTGACGCCCTGGCCCGCGCGACGGGTGCCATCAAGCGCCGCCGCGGCGACGGCATCGGCGATGGCGAGACGCTGGCCCTGCTATGCCTGGCGCACGGCCCGGGCGGCAAAAGCCTGCAAGAGACCGCCAGTTGGGCGCATCAGATCGGCCTGGCCGAGTTGACCGGGCAGTCGCTGAACGAGCGGCTGCACCGATCGGTGGCCTTCCTCAGCGCCATGACGCAACGTTTGCTGGCGGCCAGGACCGGCCCACCGGTGCTGTGGGCGGGGCGTTGCCTGCACCTGATCGATGGCAGCACGGTCAGCCGTCCGGGCAGCAAAGGGACCGACTGGCGGGTCCATGCGGTCTACGATCTTGGCCGTGGCGGTTTCCATCATCTGGAGGTCAGCGACGGGCGAGGCGCGGAATCGCTGCTGCGCTGTGCGCCGACGCCCGGCGAGGTGGCGATCGCCGATCGCGGCTATGCCAGAGCGCGCGAACTGCGCGCGTGCCTCGATGCGTTTGGCCCGCAAAGCCGCGACTTCATCGTGCGGGTTGGCTGGCATGCGCTGGTGCTGCGCGATGCCAAGGGGGGACCGTTCAACCTGATCGAGACGCTCGCCGGGCTGCCGGGGGAAACCCGGGCGCACGAGTGGGCGGTGCAGCTGGTGGGCAATTCCGCGCAGCAAACCGCGCCGCTGGCGCTGCGCCTGATCGCCCTGGCGCTGCCCGCCGACAAGGCCGAGGCCAACCGCCAGAAGCTGAAACGCAGGGCCAGCCGCGATCAGCAGAGGCTCGACCCGCGCAGCCTGGTCGCGGCCGGCTTCATGGTGCTGGTCACCTCGTTGCCGGCCGAGATCCCGGCGAGCGAGATCTGCGCCGTCTATCGGTTGAGATGGCAAATCGAGTTGGCGTTTAAGCGGCTGAAATCCTTGATCCATATCGACCGATTACCGACCCGCACCGAGCGCGGCAGCCTGAGTTGGCTGTATGCTCACCTGATCATGGCCTTGCTGAGCGACGACATGAACCAGGAACTCCTGGAAATCTTTCCCCTCAGGACCTTGCTGACCACGGGCGCGCACCATCCTTGTGGCGGCTCTGTAAGATTACCGTCGAAGCGTTGCGCATCGCCATACACGGGCCGGGCAACCTGCACACCGTGCTGGCCGCTGACGCCCGTTGGCACAAACTCCTCGCCGATCCCAGCCGACAACGACGAAGGCAGATAATTTACCCGGTCTCGGCCTTATCCTGATGCGTATGGGGCAAAGCCCCCCTGGCGGGGTTCGGGGCGGAGCCCCGGCTTGCTTGGTTCCCCCGAGGGCCAGGCGCGGCTGGGGTCACTGGTCGGCCGGCGTGGCAGATTGTAGCCTATGGGTCGATCGTGCACCGCAGCGGAGAGCCTTGTGGCAAGAAGCATCGCCGTCGGCCTCGGGCTGATGGAGTTCCCGTTCAGCGGCCCGGCCGCGTTCTGGCGCTGGGTCGATCTGTGCGAGGCCGGCGGGGTCGACTCGCTGTGGCAGACCGACCGGCTGATCAGCCGCCAGCCGATTCTGGAGTGCATGACGGCGCTGGCGGCGATCGCCGGGCGGACCCGGCGGATCAAGTTCGGCGTCAACGTGGTGTCGCTGGCGATGCGCGATCCGGTGCTGCTGGCCAAGCAGTGCGCCACGATCGACGTGCTGTCGGAGGGGCGGCTGCTGCCCGGCTTCGGCATCGGCAGCCCGCGCGGGCCGGAGTGGCATTCGCTGCACCTCGACCCGGCGACGCGGGGCAGGAAGACCGACGAGAGCCTGGAGATCATCCGCCGGCTGTGGACCGAGGCGCAGGTGGATTTCCAAGGCGTGCATTACCGGCTGACGGCGGCGTCGATTTCGCCCAGGCCGGTGCAGGCGGAATTGCCGATGTGGATCGGCGGCTCGTCGGCCGCGGCGATCCGGCGCACCGCAAAATACGGCACCGGCTGGCAGGCGGGCGGGGAGAGCGTGGCGGAGATCGGTCCGGTGATCGCGGCGATCCGCGACGCGGCGATCGCGGCGGGGCGGCCGATCGACGAGGATCATTACGGCGCCGCGTTTCCGTTCCGCTTCGGCCGCGCGGACGATCCGGGCGTGGCGCGGGCGATGGAGACCTACCGCGCGCGCACCGGGCGGGACCCCGCGACGATGTTCGCGGTGGGCGACGCGGCGACCATCATCGAGCGGATCGCCGGGTTCGTGGCGGCCGGCGCGTCGAAGTTCATTCTGCGCCCGGCGGGCGGCGACGATGCCGACCTGCTGGACCAGACCCGCCGGCTGATCGAGGAGGTGCTGCCGGCGGTCGCGGCGCGCTGGCCAAAGCCGGCGAAGCTGGCGGCCTGACGCCGGGCGCGGCCGGCCGGCCCGGTGCGCGAGGCGACGGCAAGGGCGATGCCGGCGTGCCGGACGCACCCGGGCACCATGCAACCGGCTGGCAACCGGCCAAACGATTGACCCGTCGGCGCCACCCACATCGTCATGCCGGCCCCCGGGTCGGGCCGCAGGCCCGCCCGAGGACAGGCGGAGCCTGCCCCTGGCGAAGGCCGGGGGCCGGCATCCACGACGGTCTTTGGGCAGCAAACACAGTCGCGGTTGCGGGACGCCGGCGCGCCTTACGGCAGGATCTCCGCCAGCCTCTCCGCCGGCCGGCACAGCCGCACCCCGCGGTCGGTGACCACGATCGGGCGCTCGATCAGGATCGGGTGCGCCAGCATGGCGTCGATCAGCGCCTCATCGCTCTTGTTCGCATCGTCCAGCCCCAGCGCGTCGTACGGCGTGCCGCGCCGGCGCAGCAGCGCGCGCGGCGCCATGGCCATGCGGCCGAGCAGGGATTTCAGCTCGGCCCGGCTCGGCGGCGTCTTGAGGTATTCGATCACGCGCGGCGCGGTCCCGCTGGCGCGGATCGCCGCCAACACCTTGCGCGAGGTGCCGCAGGCCGGGTTGTGGTAGATTGTGACGTCGGACATCGAGCGGCGCCTCCTGTGTCAGCCTGGGCCTTGTGCGAACCCCGGTCGCCGCGCAGCATCATGCCGAGCCTGCCCGCGAACAAGACCGGATGGCGCGCATGATGCAACTCCGTTGGCCCGACCTCGGCACGCCACGCGCCGACCGCGCGGACGGCACCGTGGTCGAGATCGCCGGCTGGATCGCCACCGCGGCGCGCGCCAGCCACTTCTTGCTGTCCGCGGAACCGTCCTGCTGCGCCGGCTGCCCGCCGCCGCGCGACCGGCTGCTCGCCGTCGAGGTCTTCGCCAAAGCACCGATCGCCGCGCAGCCGCAGGCGCTGCGCCTGACCGGCACCTGGCGCGTGCGCCAGCCCGATCCCGCTGGTGGTCCCACTGGTGATCCCACTGGTGATCCCACTGGTGATCCCACTGGCGATCCCACTGGTGATCCCACTGGTGATCCCACTGGCGATCCCACTGGTGGTCCCACTGGTGGTCCCACTGGCGATCCCATGGGCGACCCCACTGGCTGGCGCTACCAGTTGCACGACGCGCGCGCGCTCGACCCGCCCGGCTGGCGCGCCATCACCCGCCGCGGGGTGCTCGCCGCCGGCCCGTTGTTCTGCATCGCCGGCACCGCGCAGGCCGACGAGGCGGCTGCCCGCCAGGCCATCGCCGCCACCACGCCCGTCAACATCCACAGCCACGCCGGCGCGATCATCGGCGTCAAGCGGGTGGCGACCGCCGCGCCGTTCCGCGAGGTCGCCCAGCCGATGCGGGCGGGCGGCATGGCGGCGGTCTGTTTCGCCATCGTCTCCAACTCGCCGTGCCATCGGGTCTATCCCGACCACCGCATCCACCCCTATCGCTCGCCCGATCCCGGCGAGCTCTACGCGTATGGACAGGCGAGCTTCGCGCGCGTGCACACCCTGGTGCGCGACCAGGGCCTGGCGGTGATCACCGATGCCGCCACGCTGCGCGCCGCCCGCGCCGGCACCGCCTCGGCGATCATCGCCGCGGAGGGCGGCGACTTCCTGGAAGGCCGTCCGGATCGCGTCGATGAGGCGTATGAGACATGGCAGCTCCGCCATCTGCAGCTCACCCACTATCGGGTGAACGAGTTGGGCGACATCCAGACCGAGGCGCCCGAGCATGGCGGGCTGACTGATATCGGTGCCGAAGTGATCCGGCGCTGCAACGCGCGTGGCCTGGTGGTCAACGTGGCGCACGGCACCTATGACCTGGTCAAGCGTGCCGCGGCGGTGACCAGCAAGCCGCTGGTGCTGTCGCACACCTCGTTGTCCCGCGCGCCGGGGCCGCGCAGCCGGACGATCTCACCCGACCATGCGCGCGCGATCGCCGGCACTGGCGGGGTGATCGGCGTCTGGCCGCCGAGCTCGGTGTATCCCGACCTGGACGCGATGGCGCGCGGCATCGCCCGGCTGGCCGACCTGGTCGGGGTCGATCATGTCGGCATCGGCAGCGACATGATGGGGCTGACCGTCCCCAGCGTGTTCGCCAGCTACGCCGAGCTGCCCGCGCTGGCCGCCGCCTTGCTGAACGTCGGGTTCACCCAGCAGGATGCCGGCAAGGTCCTCGGCGGCAACTACGTGCGCGTGTTCGCCGCCGCCGTCGCCTAGGAGGCTGTTGTCATGCTGCCATCGCAACGTGCGCTGTTCGATATCCCGCGTGAGGTCTGCTACCTCAACGCCGCCGCGTTCGGTCCGCTGCCGCGCGCGGTGCAGGACGCCGGCGAGCGCGGTGCCGCGCGCAAAAGCCGCCCGTGGGAACTGGGCAATTGGCAGGGCGGCGCGCAGGCGCAGGCCGAGCGCGCGCGTGAAGCCGCGGCAAGGCTGATCGGTGCGGCGGCGGACGATGTCGCGGTGATCTCCTCGGTCAGCTACGGCATCGCCACCGCCGGGCGCATCCTGCCGGTCGCGCGCAGGGAGCGCGTGCTGGTGCTGCAGGACGATCATTCGTCACCGGTGCTGGAATGGCTGGGTCGCGCGAAGCTGCACGGCTTTGCGGTCGAAACGGTGGGGCGGCCGGAGGATGGCGATTGGACCCGGGCGGTGCTGGCCGCCGTCGCGCGGCCGGGCGCGGCGCGGCTGGCGGTGGCCTCGATCTCCTCGGTGCATTGGTCGGACGGCGGCCTGGTGGATCTGGCGCGCGTCGCGGCGGCGGTGCGTGCGGCCGGCGCGGCGCTGGTGGTGGATGCCACGCATCACGCCGGCATCCTGCCGATCGACGTGGCGCGGCTCGATCCGGATTTTCTCGTGTTCCCGACCTACAAATGGGTGCTCGGTCCGTATGGGCGCGCGTTTCTGTACGTGGCGAAGCGCTGGCAGGACGGGGTACCGCTGGAACAGACCGGATCGGGTCGGCGGGCGATGGACTCGACCGCTTCGCCCTATATGCGCGACATCTCTTACGTAACGAACGCGCGGCGCTTCGACATGGGCGAGCGCGACTTCTTCATCAGCCTGGAAATGGCGGCGATCGGCATGGAGCTGGTGGCCGAGTGGGGCACCGCGGCGATCACCGAGCGGTTGTCGATGCTGACGGATCGCCTGGTCGAAGGACTGGCGAACGCCGGCGTCATGGTCTCGCCGCCGCAGCTGCGCGCGCCGCACGTGCTGAGCCTGGGTTTCCCCGACGGCATGCCGAGCGAGCTGCCGGAGCGGTTGGCGGCCGAGAACGTCTTCGTCAGCCCCCGGCTCGGGCGTCTGCGCATCAGCCCGCACGTCTACAATGACGAGGCGGATGTCGATCGCTTCCTGACGGCGTTCAGGAAGCTGGTGGCATGATATCTACTCCCCCTCCCCTTGAGGGAGGGGGTTGGGGGGAGGGGTCGTCGCGGCACCCAAGTCTCCAACAGCGTGCCGCAACGACCCCTCCCCCCCGCCCCCTCCCTCAAGGGGAGGGGGAGGAGAAATGCGTCAAGCTACCACCCATTCACCCGCGGCCAGACCGCCACCACGTCTTCCCCACCATCGACGACATAGTACCGATCATGCGCCGCCGCGGTCATGCAGGTATGGTTCGGCGCGATGCGCAGCCGGCCGCCGATCGGCAGCGCCACCGGATGCGCCGGATCGAGCTCGATCACCCCGTGCTCCTGATACGCGAGCTGCACGATCGCCTCCCCCAGCGTCCGTTGCCCCAACCGATCGAGCGCCAGGCCGAAACCGTAATCCTTCGGCGCCGCCCCCGTGCTGCGGTCCTTCGACAGCGCCAGCCCGCCGGCATCGACCAGCAGCTTGCCCGCCCGCCGCCCGATCACGCTGGTCAGCACCGTCACCGCGATGTCCTCGATCGCATGGGTAAAGATCTCCGCCTGGAACAGATCGCCGAACATGTAGACGCCGGCGCGCACTTCGGTGACGCCCGCGAACGAAGCGGCATGCAGCGCGGTCGGCGAGCTGCCCATCGAGACGATCGGCGCGGAAAACCCCGCCGCGCGCAGCCGCTCCGCCGCGCGCACCACGCCCGAGCGTTCCGCCTCCGCGATACGTGTCATGTCCTCGATGCTGCGCCCGGCATAGCTGTGCCCGGCATGCGTCATCACGCCGGCGAGGTTGGGGCCGAGCCGGCCGGCGATCGCCAGCAGCGCGTCGTCGGCGGGGCTGACGCCGCCGCGGGATTCGCCGGTATCGATCTCGATCAGCGCGCGCGGCGGCCGGGGATGCGCGGCGATCGCACCGGCGGCGTCCAGATCGTCGGTCAGCACGATCACGTCGGCGCCGGCATGGTTCAGCCTGGCCACCTGGTCGAGCTTCCGCGGCATGATGCCGACCGCGTAGAGCATGTCGGCCAGGCCATGCGCCGCGAAATATTCCGCCTCCGCCAGGGTGGAGACGGTGATGCCGCCAGGCTGCCCCTCCAGCGCCAGCCGCGCCACATCGATCGACTTCGCGGTTTTCATGTGCGGCCGCAGCCTCATGTCGTGGCGTGCCAGCGCCGCCGCCATCATCGCGATGTTGCGCTTCAGGATCGTGCGATCCAGCACCAGGCACGGCGTCGGCAGGTCATCCAGCGTCATGGTGGGCTCCACTCCGCATCGTCGTCGATCGGCAGCACCGGGCGGGGCATGTGTTGCCACGCGAAGCGCGGCAGGATCGGGCTGGTCAGGCCGGGTGCATCCACCTCGATCACCTGTTCATGGCGGAACAGTTCGTCGAAGCCGCCGCGGAAATGCCCGCGCGACTTCACCACGACGACGCGCGCCGTGGCGATGTCGAGGCCGAACGCCTCGAAGAACACCGGGTCGGCGCATTGGTAACGACCCGACAGCACAACCACGGTGATCCCGCTGATCTCCAGTGCTACCGAGGGGCCCAGATCCAGCGTGTTGTTGGCGTAGATGCCGCGCCGACCGCGCACGGTGCCGTCCAGCAGGCGGCGCACCGTCGCCGGGGCGCTGAAGGGTTTGGAGAATTCGTCACCGCCGCCGCGGTTGAACGTCGCGGTGAAGTTGGCGCCTACGCCGCGACGATGCGCCTCGGCCGCCAGCACGGGATCGTGGATCACGCCGACCAGCGCATCCCGCACGCCCGCGGCAAGGAACGCCTGTAGAATCCACATCGTGTTACCGCGGCCGCCGCCGCCGGGATTGTCGGCGACATCGGCGAAGATCAGTGGCGGCACCGAGCGATCTTCGGTGCCCAGCGCAAGCTTCACCGCGTCGGCCAACGACGTCAGGCGCGGACGGAAATCTTCGCGCCGCGCCCAGCCGGCTTCCGCGATTTCGTGTGCCAGGTCCTTCGCCGCGTCGGCGTCGGTCGCCGTCACCACCACGGTCAGGCCGTTGAACGGCGTGTCGGCAAACGCGAAGCCGCCCATCACCGAGACATTCACGATCCGTCCGGCATAGGGCGGTTCATGCATCCGTTGCTGGCCGAGATCGATCAGCTCGCCATAGGGCCGCTGCGTCGCATCCTTGCCGGTGAGCTGCGTCACCGTCGGCGGCACGATCGGCAAGCGCACCGACGTCAGATGCGTCCGCATCCCGCCGAGCAGCCGGCGCAGTACCTGCGCCGCCTCGATGCCGCGCTCGCGCATGTCGAGATGCGGATTGGTTCGGTAGCCGATATAGGCGTCGATGGTTTCGACATTCGCCGGCGTTACGTTGGCGTGCAGGTCATAGGTGGCGACGATCGGCGCGGCCTGCCCGACGATGCCGCGCACCATGGTCAGGATGGTGCCCTCGGGATCGTGGTCTTCAGTGGTCAGACCGGCGCCGTGCATCACGCAATAGACGCCGTCCAGCGTGCCGGAAGCGCGCAGCCCTTGCTCCCATTGCGTCATCAGGCGTTGGAAGAACGCGTGCTCGACCGGCCCGTTCGGCTCGGCCATCGCCAGCAGGATCGGCACCGGCCGCCACAGGCCGGCCGCATCCATATCGGCAACGAACCCGGGCAGCTCGCCCAGCATGCGCGGGGCGGGGCTGCGCGCCTCTGCCAGCATCGCCTCGCCGGAGACCAATGTACGGTTCACGAAATCGGCCTCGGTGGCAACCGGGGCGAAGCGGTTGCACTCGATGGAGAAGCCCAGCAGGGCGATGCGTGGTCCGGTCACAGTGCGATCCCCAGCAGTTCGGCGATGCGCGCCGTCGCCTTCAACCCGCTGCCGGTCAGCACCAGCACGGTGGTCTGTTCCGGCCGCACCGTGCCGGTCTCCAGCAGTTTCGCGAAGGCCGCGGCCACCTGCGCGCTGGTCGGCTCCACATAGATGCCGATGCGCGCGAGATCGAGCACGGACGCGCCGATCTCCGCCTCGCTCAGCATCACCGCGCCGCCGCGCGTTTCCCGCAGCGTACCCAGCACCTCGGGCAGACGGATCGGCTGCGCGATCGCGGTGCCCTCGGCGATGGTGGGCCTGATCTCGGTCGCCACCTGGGTGTCGGACCCGGCCAGGAAGGCCGCGGCGATCGGCGCGCAATTCGCCGGCTGCGCGGCGAAGATGCGCGGCATCGTATCGATCTCGCCGGCGCGCAGCAGTTCGGAAAATCCGATCTCGCACCCCAGCACGTTGGAGCCGGCACCGCACGGCACGATGACGTTGTCCGGCGCGCGGAAGCCCAGATCTTCCCACAGCTCGTAGGCCAGCGTCTTGGTGCCGTGCAGGAAGAACGGCTGCCAATTATGGCTGGCGTAGAACACCGATTCGGACCGGCGCACCGCGGCATCGGCGGTGTCCTGCCGCGAGCCGGGGATCAGCTCCACCGTCGCGCCGTGCGCGCGCATCTGCACGGTCTTCGCCGGGCTGGTCGAGGCCGGCGCCATGATCGTGGCCTGCATCCCGCCCGCCGCCGCATACGCCGCAACCGCCGCGCCGCCGTTACCAGAACTGTCCTCCAGCACCGCGCGCACGCCCTGCGCGCGCAGCAGCGACAGCATCACCGACGCGCCGCGATCCTTGAAGCTGCCGGTCGGCATGAACCACTCGCATTTCAGCAGGGCCGCCGCCCCGTGCAACCTGCGCGCCAGCAGCGGGGTGCAGCCCTCGCCCATGGTGATGGGATCGTCGAGCTGCATCGGCAGCGCGGCGCGATAGCGCCACAGGCTGCGGGTGGACCGATCGATCTGCCCGCGCGTGATCCCCGGCAGCGTCGTCAGCAGCAGCGGCGCATGACCCGGCCCGCACCAGCGCGGGGTGTCGAGCGGGAACGTCGCGCCGCTGCGCGGGTCGAGATAGGCGACGCTCATGCCAGTCCAATCCGCTTGCGGAACGCCTCGTCGCGCAGGGAGAATTCGGCGCCGACCAGGTCGTCCGCCGCCGGCGTGCACAGATAGACGATCGCCTTCGCCGGATGCGCCACCGGCGTCAGCTCGGCGCGCGGGATCCGGCTGATCACGTTCATGCCGGAGGCGCGGATCAGCACCTGCATGTCGGTGTCCGTGGTGCCGGGCTGGAAGCCGAACACGCGGATGCCGTTGCCGCCCTCTTCCAGCTTGATCGCCTGGGTCAGCATCGCCACGCCCGCCTTGCCGGCACAATAGGCGCTCCAGCCTTCCAGCGGTCGCAGCGCGGCGCCGGAGGAGACATTGACGATCGTGCCGCCGCCCGCCGCGACCATACCCGCCAGCACGGCGCGCACGGCGTTGAACGCGCCGACCAGGTTGATCTGGATGTTGTTCGCCCAGGCGGCGGGATCCGCGGTCGCAATCGTGGCGATCGGCTCGATCACGCCGGCGTTGTTGATCAGGATGTCGGGGCGGCCGAAGCGCTGCGTGGTCGCGGCGACCAGGGCCTCGACCGCGGCGTAGTCGGCGACGTCGCAGGCCAGCGATGCGGCCTTGCCGCCCGCCGCGACGATGCCCCCCGCGACCTCGGCGGCCAGCTTGCCGTCGCGCGCCGTCAGCATCACCGCGGCGCCTGAGGCGGCCAAAGCCGCCGCCGCCGCCGCGCCGATGCCGCGGCTGGCGCCGGTCACGATTGCAACTTTTCCCGAAACTGCCGCCATCGCCTTGCCCCTTCCCCTTGCCCCTTGCGCCCGTCCGGCGTCGCTTTACGGGACAAGCCATCCGACGGCAAATTGCCACCCGTTGCCGGCGGGAGGGAAGCAGAATGCGCGTATCGACGGTATTGCCGGTGCGGGACTGGCGCGCCTGCGGCCCGGCCGCCCAGCAGGCCGAGCAAGACGGCTACGACAGCGTCCAGAGCAACGAACTGCGGCATGATCCGTTCGCGCCGCTCGCTTTCGCCGCGCTGGCGACCGAGCGCGTGGCCCTGGCCACCTCCGTCGCGATCGCGTTTCCGCGCAGCCCGATGATCGTCGCCAACCACGCCTGGGATCTCGCGCGGCATTCCAACGGGCGCTTCGTGCTGGGCCTGGGCAGCCAGGTGAAGGCGCACAACGAGCGGCGGTTCAGCGTCCCCTGGATCGCGCCGGCGGCGCGGCTGGGCGAGTATGTGCGGGCACTGCGCGCCATCTGGCGCAGCTGGGAAACCGGCGCGAAGCTGGATTTCAAAGGCCGGCATTACAGTTTCACGTTGATGACGCCGGAGTTCTCGCCCGGACCGCAGGGCCTGAAGATGATCCCGGTGGCGATGGCGGCGGTGGGACCGCTGATGCTGAAGACCGCCGCGCGGGTCGCCGACAGCGTGCGGCTGCACGGCTTCGCCACGCGGAAATACCTGGAGGCGGTGGTGCGGCCGATGCTGCTTGCGGAGCTGGCCGCGGCCGGGAAAAGCTTCGCCGGCTTCGAGGTGACCGGCGGCGGTTTCATCGCCACCGGCCCGGATGATGCGGCGGTGCGCGACGCGACGGAGAAGACCCGCTACCGCGTTGCCTTCTATGGATCGACGCCGGCCTATCGGGCGGTGTTCGACGTGCACGGCATCGGCGATCTCGGCGCGCGGCTGAACCAAAAGGCGCGCGAGGGCAAGTGGACCGAGATGTCGGCGCTGGTCTCCGACGAGGTGCTGGACCTGTTCGTCGCGCGGGCGCCGTATGAGGGGATCGCGGAGGCGATCGCGCAGCGCTTCGGCGGCGTGGTGGACACGGTGACGCTGGAGTTTCTGCCCAGCGACAGCGCCGCGACGCGGCGACGGGTGATCGAGGCGGTGCAGCGCATCCCGCACAGCTTCACCGGGTTTCGGACCGAGGCGTGGTAGATGGGAAATCAGGATAGGGCGGCACCGGACGCAACGTTCTCCCCCTCCCCTTGAGGGAGGGGGGCGGGGGGAGGGGGCGGTGCCAGGGTCGCACCGACGCTTGCCGCCAGCGTGCCTCGTCGATCTCCTGGAGGTTGCCGCCGGGAATCGCGCCGGCATTGTTCACCAGGATGTCGATGTCGGGATGTTGCTGCGCCAGCCGGTCCACGTTCGCGCTGTCGGCGATGTCGTAGGCGTGCACCTGCACGTTCACGTTGCAACGCGCCACGATCTTCTGCCGCGCCGCCTCCAGGTCCGGCTGCGTGCGCGAAACCAGGATGACATTGACCCCCTCGGCCGCCAGGCATTCCGCGGCGGCCAGGCCGATCCCCTTCGACGCACCGGTGACCAGCGCCGTCTTGCCGCGCAGGTTCAGCTCCATGTCAGTGCTCCTTGCCTGGCAGGTCGATGCGATAGAACGCGCGGGCGTTGTCGGCGAACAGCTTGCGGCGCGCGGCCTCCGGCAGGTCGGCGGTCGCCGCCTTGAAACAGCAATAGATGTAATCCCAGCTCGCCTTGACCCCATCGACCGGATAGTTCGAGGCGAACATGCAGCGATCGACGCCGAACATGTCGATCGTCTGGCGAATGATCGGCCGGTTGGCAGCCAGCGTCCACGGCTCGCCCTTCACCACCAGGCCGGAGATCTTGCACCACACGTTCGGACAAGCCGCCAGCGCCGCCATGCCACGCCGCCACACCGCCAGCGCTTCCGCCGAGCGGTCCAGCGGGTAGCCGGTGTGGTTCAGCACGATGCGCAGCGTGGGATGGTCGCGGCAGACCTCGGCGGCTTCTTCCAGGTGGTACCAGGGCACGCGCAAATCCCACGACAGGTCATATTTCGTTAGCAGACCGAGGCCCTGGCGCCATTTCGGGTCCTGCAAGCTGCGCGGCTGGCCCTTCACGCTGCCGTTCGGTCCGTCGGCGATGATCGGCTTGGTGCGGATGCCGCGCACCAGGGGGAACCGCTTGTGCCCGGCCAGGATCTCCTCGGCGTTCGGCGTATCCACCCAGGCGTGCGCGACGATCGCATTCGGCATCCCATGTGCGGCCGCGATTCCGGTCAGCCATTCGGTTTCCGCAAGCTGCTGGCTGCGATCGCACTCCGCCTCTACATGCACCGTCGCGACCACCTTGTGCAGCGCGGTGTCGCGCCGATATTCCGGCGGCAGGTAGCTGCGGCGGATGCGGGAATAGTCGCCCATGTAGCTGTGCTCGCCGCTGCTCAGCCACGGGTAGCGCAGCGCGCCCTCCAGGTCCCACAGGTGGTGATGGGCATCGACGATCGGGATGTCGTCCTCGGTCATCGGCGCCTCGTTCAAACCGTCAGGTAGCGGGTGCGGATCTGCGCCTCCTCGGCGCGGAACCGTTCCGGGCTCGCGGCGTAGACGATGCGGCCCTTGACCATGACGTGCATCTCGTCGGCGACCGCCTCGGCCAGTTTCATGTTCTGCTCGATCAGCAGGATCGTCACCCCCGCCTCGCACAGCAGTCGGATCACGCGGGCCAGCTCGCGCACCACCAGCGGTGCGAGGCCCTGGCTGGGTTCGTCCAACAACAGCACCTTCGGGTCGCTGACCAGCGCGCGCGCGATCGCCAGCATCTGCTGCTCGCCGCCGGACAGGGTGCCGCCGCGGTTGGCGGCCCGTTCGGAGAGCGACGGAAACAGCTCCAACAGGCGCGGGATCGGCCAGGACCGCGCCGGCTTGCGCTCGGCGACGCGGATGTTCTCGATCACCGTGAGATCGGGAAAGATCAGCCGCCCTTCCGGCACGTAGGCGACGCCGGCGCGCGCCACCAGGTGCGGTGCCCAGCCGGCGATGTCGGTGCCGTTCAGCAGCACGCGCCCGCCGGACGGCGGCACCAGCCCCATCACCGTGCGCAGGGTTGTCGATTTGCCGACGCCATTGCGTCCCAGCACGGCGCTGATGCGCCCCTGTTCCACGTGCAGATCGACGCCTTGCAGCACATGGCTGGCGCCGTAATGGGTATTCAGGCCCTCGATGCGCAGCATCAGTCGATGCCCCCGAGATAGGCGCCCTGCACCGCCGGGTCGGCGCGCACCGCCTCCGGCACGTCATCGGCGATCACCGCGCCGCGATGCAGCACGGTGATCCGGTGCGCCAGGCGGAACACCACCTCCATGTCATGTTCCACCAGCAACACGGTCAGGCCGCCGTCGGCCAGCAGGGCGGCGAGCGTATCGACCGCCTGCGCCGTCTCCTCCACCGACAGGCCCTGCGTGGGTTCGTCCAGCAGCAGCAGGCGCGGCTGCTGCGCCAGGCCCATCGCCACCTCCAGCAGGCGCTGGTCGCCGTGCGACAACAGCCCGGCCGGGCGATGCGCGACATCGGTCAGGCCAAGCCGTTCCAACGCCGCGTCGCCGCGACGATCGGCCGCGGCGAAAATCGTGTCACCGCCATAGGGCTGCCAGCGCCGGGCCCCGCGCGCCTGCGCGGCAAGGCGTGCGTTCTCGCGTGCCGTCATCTCGGGGAACAGCGCGGTGAGCTGAAAGGTGCGCGACACGCCGCGTTGGCAGATGTCGTCCGCCGACAGCCCGGTCATGCGATCGCCGGCGAAGCGAACCTCGCCCGTCGTGGGTTTCAGCACGCCGGTGATGAGGTGGAACAGCGTCGATTTGCCGGCGCCGTTCGGGCCGATCACCGCGCGCACCTCGCCCTCGGCCACGCGCATCGACACGTCGTCCACCGCGACGATGCCGCCGAAGCGACGGGTCAGCCGATCGATCTCCAGCAGTGCCATCGCGGTCAGACCGCCCCGCCGGCGCGCCGGCCGGTGACCAGCCCCAGCAGGCCGCGCGGAATGAACAACACGAAGCAGATGAAGATCAGGCCGAAGAACAACGCCCAGGAATCGGTGTAGGAGCTGAGGTATTGCTGCACCAGCAGGAAGAAGATCGCACCGATGATCGGCCCGACCAGCGTGCCGGCGCCGCCGACGATCACCATGATCAGCACCTGGCCCGACAGCAGCCAGAACAGCAGCTCGGTGTTGGTGAAGCCGGCGAAGGCGGCGTACAGCGCGCCGGCAAGCCCGCCGAACCCATAGGCAATCGCCACCACGGCGATCTTGTAGTGCCGCGTGTTGTAGCCGAGCGACCGGGTCTTCGCTTCGTTCTCGCGAATGCCGCGCAGCACCGCGCCGAACGGCGAGGCGACGAGCGATCGGCAGAACACGAACGCGGCGAGCAGGCAGGCCAGCACCAGATAGTAGAAGCCGATCTTGCTCTGGAACACGGTCAGGCCGAACGGTCCAGGCGTGCGCGGAATGCCGGCAAGCCCATCGGAGGCACCGGTGACCGGTGTCCATTTGAACGCCACCGCATAGAGCAACTGTGCAATCGCCAAGGTCAACATCGAAAAGGAGACGCCGGTGGCCAACGTACACACCCAGCCGATGCCAATCGCGACGATCCCGCTGAACGCGCCGGCCAGCAGCACCGCGAACACCACCGGGATGTCGGTGTGCAGCAGAAGATTGCCCGCCGTGTAGGCGCCAAGCCCGTACGCCGCGGCATGGCCGAAGGAGAACAGCCGCGTGTAGCCCACCATCAGATCCAGGCTCATGGCGAACAGGCCGAGGATCAGCGCCTCGATCAGCAGCGTCATCGCATAGAGCGGCAAGCCGAAAGGCAGCAGCGCCAGCACCAGCGCCGCGATCACCAGAACGCGCCGGGAGGTCACGTGCTCATGCCTCCTTGCCGAGCAGGCCGCCCGGGCGCACGACCAGCACCAGCAGCATCAGCAGATACATCAGTGCCAGCGCGAGATCGGGGAAGTAGTAGGTGCCGAACACCTGCACGAACCCCACCAGCACGGCGGCGATCGCGGAGCCCAGAAAGCTGCCCATGCCGCCGATGATGACGATCACGAACGTATCGATCACCGCGTTCGGCGCCATGCCGAGCGAGGCGGTGACCAGCGGCGCGGCGAACACGCCGCCGATGCCGGCCAGGCCGCAGCCGATGCCGAACACGGCAGAGCGCACCAGCCGCACATCGGTGCCAAGCGCGTGCACCATCTCGGCGTTCTGCGAGGTCGCGCGGATCAGCAGCCCCAGCCGCGTGCGTTCCAGGAACTGCCAGATCACCAGGGCAACGACGAGACCCGCGCCGGCGAGGAACAGCCGGTAGATCGGAAACGGCTCGCCAAGGATGAACACAATGCCCGACAGCAACTTCGGCAGCGGCACGTTCAGTGCCGCCACGCCCCAGGTCAGGCGGATGACCTCGCCCATCACCAAGGTCAGCCCGAACGTCACCATCAGGAACGCATTGCCGTCGCGGCCGTACAGGCGGCGCAGGATGCCGAGCTCGAACGCCGCGCCGACGCCGCCCACCGCCAGCGGCGCCAGCAACAGCGCGCCCCAGAAGCTGCCGGTCAATTGCACTGCGGAGTAGCCGACATAGGCGCCCAGCATGAAGAACGCGCCGTGCGCGAAGTTCACGATCCGCATGATGCCAAAGATCAGCGTCAACCCGACGCCAAGGAAGAACAGCAGCGCCGCCTGCGATAACGCGTTCAGGCACTGGGTGATCAGGAATCCGAGGAAGTCCATCGCTGCTCCGGCAACACCGCCGGCCGGGCGCCAGTCGCGGCGTCCGTCCGGCCGTGCTCAGCTCTCGTGCTTAGCTGTCGAAGGTCATCTGCCGACAGGCGGGCGTGATCTCGTTCCCCGGGAAGGTGGCGATGATCTCCGGGACCGGGGTCTTGAACCCTTGCTTCTTCTCCACCTTGACGATGTAGCCGCCCTGCACCGCCTGATGGTCGCAGGCGCGGATCGCCACATGGCCCTTGATGCTGTCGATCGAAGCGGTCTCCAGCGCCGGGCGCAGCTTGTCGGCCTCGATGCTCTTCGCCGCCTCGATGCCGGCCTGCAACATTTTGCAGGCCTGGTACTGCTCGCCCTCGAACACGTCGGGCAGCGCGTTGTACTCCTTCTGCCAGGCCGCCACGAACGCCTTGTTCGCCGGGTTGTCGATCGAGAACACATAGCGCGTCGATCCGGCCAGCCCGATGGCGGCGTCGCCGACCGCGTGGATCGAGTTCAGGTCGACGATCGAGGTGACAAGCTGCACCTTGTCCGGCAGGCGGTATTCGCGGGCCTGCGACAGGAACGCCGCGTTGTCGTCGCCTTGCAGCACCAGGAAGCAGACCTCGGCGCCGGACTGGCGGATCTTGGTGATGTAGGTGGAAAAATCCTTGGTGCCGATCGGCGAGAAGACGTCGCCGACATAGTCCTTCTTCGCCTTCACGATTTCGTCCTTGAACACGCCGATGCTGTTGTGGCCCCAGGCGTAGTCCATGCCGAGCGCGTAGAACTTGGTGTACTTCGACTGGCGCAGCCAGAGCGAGATCACCCGCGTTTCCATCGGCCCGGAGATGTTGGCGCGGAAGAAGTTGGGCACGAACGACGAGCCGGTCAGCCTGCCGTCGCCATTGTCCGACGACATGAAGATCGTGTTCCACTCGGCGAGTTTCGGCACCACGGCCAGCGCCTCGGACGACAGCACCATGCCGAACAGCAGGCGGCAGCCGTCGCGCTCCACCACCTCCTGCGCCTTGCGCACGCAGGTCGCCGGATCGCCAGTGGTATCCTGCACGTAGAGCTGGATTTCCCGGCCGATCAGCCCGCCCTTGGCGTTCACCTCCTTGGCCCAGAATTCCGCGCCGTGGCGCATCTGCAGGCCGATCTCGCCGGCCGGGCCGGTGAGCGCCAGCGGCATGCCGATCTTGATCGGCGTTTCACCCAGCGCATGGCGCAGGATCGTCGGAGCCGCGACGGCGAGCGAGGCACCGCCAAGCGCGGTGCGCAGCACGTGGCGGCGCGTGGTGGCCGACCTGGTGGTCCCAGACGTGACAGTCATTTTGTCCTCCCTCCCCGGAAGTGTCCCGCCGGACGTGCCCGGCGTGACGTGTTATCGGCGCATTGTACGGCTCACACCTCGACGGTGTCGAATTTCGCCGGAACGACGATCTCCAGCATCTCGCAATCGTCGGAGTAGTCGAGCACGGTGTGCTCGATGTTCGGCGGCTGCAGCCAGCAGGTGCCCTCACGCATCAACTGCTCGCCGTGGCCCTCGAATTCGTTCCTGATCCAGCCCTTCAGCACGTAGATCAGTTGCAGCTCCACCGCGTGGGTGTGGCGCTTGCGGACCTCGTCGGTGCAGGGCGGGATCAGGCGGACCACGTGCGCCTGCGCCAATCCGCCGGTGGCCTTGGCGATGCCAAGGTCGCGGTATTTGGCGTAGGGGCGCAGCCCGTCGCGCTTGAAGTCCTTCTCATTCAGGTGGCTGGCGGTGAAGCGCTGGGCTTTGGTTTTCACCGCTGCGGCCTTGGCCTTCGGCGCCGTTTCCTGGTGCGCCGGCTTGGCGGATGCGCGCGCGGCTGTCGCGCCCCGCGGCTTGGCCCCCGTGGCGGCACCGGTGGCGGGTTTTTTCGTTGCGGCCGTGCGCTTTGGCGCGGCCTTCGGCTTGGTGGCGGTTTTTGCCATGTTTCCCCCTGTGGTCTTCTGCGCAGTTTTGCCGACCGGCGCGGGCGCAGTATCGGCACGACAGCTCGCGCGGTTCAAGAGGGGCGCCCCGGCCGGCGTCGCGCCCTGACCGCCCGGCCGGCCGGGCGGCCAGTCGGCCGAAATGCCGACCTCGCATCGTTCCGGCCGGTTGGCCTCAGCCGGCCAGCAGCGGCGCCACCTCATCCCAGGTCGCGGCGCGATCCCGCAGCACCAGCGCGATCGCCGCCTTTTCCCAATCGGCTTGCTCCGGCGCCAGCGGATCGCGCGGCGACAGGCGATGCTCCAGCACAAACCGCGCATACAGCGCGCGCCGCGCATCGGCACCAGGCCGGCTGCCTTCCCAGGCCAGCAGCACCGCGCTGGCGGCATTGTACATCGCCGTGGCGGCCTGGCGCGCCAGCGCCTCGGCTTCCGGCGCCGCGGCGATGCGCGCCGCCATGTTGACGGCGCGATCCATCACGCTGCCGAGACGGTTGCGCAATGGCGCCGGCAGCCTCCCGTCCTCCAGCAAGCCACGCATCTCGCCTTGCAGCGCGCGATGCGCCTGGGTCTTGCCGACGGCGCGGGTGATCACGTCCAGCGCGTTGATGTTGCTGGTGCCTTCCCACAGCAGGCCGACCTGCGCGTCGCGCACCAGGCGCGGGTTGACCCAATCCTCGATGTAGCCGTTGCCGCCGCGCGCCTCCATCGCGCCGGTGGCCACGGCGATGTTGTCGCGGCAGGCGCGCAGCTTCAGCAGCCCGGTCAGGATGCGCAGCTCGGCCGCGGCGCCGCGGCCCATCGCATCGGCGGTGCGGAACGCCATCGATAGCGCCTGCTCGGCCGGCACGATCAGTTTCAGCAACTGCCGGCGCATCAGCGGATAGTCGATGATGGTCCGCCCGAAGGCGACGCGGCCGCGCGCCACCGCCAGCGACTCGTTCACGCAGCGCCGCATCATTGCCGCGGCGCGCACGCCGTGCGACAGGCGCGACAGGTTCACCTGCTCCATCATCTGCTTCAGGCCGGCATCGACGCGGCCGACCAGATAGGCCTCGGCGCCGTTGAGCTCGATCTCGCCCGAGGCCATCGAGCGCGTGCCCAGCTTGTCCTTCAGCCGGACGATCCGGTAGGCGTTGCGCCGCCCGTCGCGCAGCCGGCGCGGCAGGGCGAACAGCGCCAGCCCGCGCGTGCCCGACCGTGCGCCCTCGGGCCGGGCCAGCATCAGCGCGACGTCGGCATCGGCGTGCGAGCAGAACCACTTGTCGCCGTGCAGCCGCCACACGCCATCCTGGTTGCGCGCGACGGTCTCGATCGCGCCGACATCCGACCCGCCGGCCTTCTCGGTCATGAACTGCGTGCCCTTCCACAGTGTCGCCAGATCGGCCGACAGCATGCGGGGCAGCAGGTAGTCCTTCAGCTCCGGAGCGGCGAATGTGCGGATCAGGTGGGTCGAGGTGTCGGTCACGCTGATCGGGCACATCAGCCCGAACTCGCCCTGCACGAAAAGATACTGGAAGGCGTATTTCGCGACTGTCGGCAGTGCCCGGTCCATGCCCAGCACGCCGGCGCGATGGCTCATGGCGTGAAACTGGAAATCCCCGAACGCGATCGCCTCCATCTCGCGATAGGCGGGATGGTATTCGATCCAGTCCTCATCACGGCCGAACCGATCGCGCGGATGCAGCACCGGGCCGTGGCGGTCGGCGATGCGGGCCAGCTCGTCCAGCCGCCCCCCGGCCAGCTTGCCGAGCCGCGCCCAATGCGGCTCCAGCGTCGCGCGCACCTCCGCCGGCACATACAGCGCCAGCAGATCGCGCAACCCGTGATCGGCGGTGTAGAAATCCATGCCGGCACAGTCCGGCGCGATCCAATCGGAGCCGGTCGGCGGCTGATCGAGCGGCATGGCAAGACCTCGTGGCGATGGGTGGGACACTGCCGAGGCTTATCACGCTTGCGGCGCGCTGTACACGTCCCCCACCGCCTGAACACCGGCGGAGGTTCGGGGTCCCACCGTGACGGTCACACCGGAAGCCGCCTGCCACCGCCCTCCGACCCTGTCCCGATGATGGAGGCCCGTTCCGCTGCCGGGTAACCCAACTCCGCCAGCACCTCCGCGGTATGCTCGCCCAGCCCTGGCGCCGGCCGCCGCACCCGGCAGGGCGTTTCGCCAAGCTTCATCGGGAACCCGAGCATCCGCACCAACCCGTGCCCGGGATGCTCGACCTCCAGCGTCATCCGCTGGGCCACGACCTGCGGATCCTGGAACACCTCCTCGACGCCGTGCACCGGCCCGCACGGCACCCCTGCCGCGTTCAACGCCGTCACCCAGTGCTCGGTTGTCCGCAACGCCAGCTTGCCGCCGACGATGGCATTGATCCGGGACCGGTTCGCCACCCGCGCCGACTGGGCGCGGAACAACGGGTCATCCTTCAGCTCCGGCACCCCCAGCGCATCCATCAGCCGGCCGAAGAAGATGTTGTCGGGCGGCGCCAGCGCCACGTGCCCGTCGCGCGTCGCGAACAAGCCATACGGCGCCGCGATCGGATGATCGTTGCCGGCGCGTGGCGGAATAACCCCGGTGGCGAAATAGTTGGTCGCGATATAGGCCAGCAGGCTGATCAGCCCGTTGGTCAGGCTGACCTCGACGGCCTGGCCCTCGCCCGTCGCCTGCGCGCGGCGTAGTGCCGCGGTGGTCGCCAGCGCCGCATAAAGCCCCGCCACGAGATCGCTGATCGGCAGGCCCGAGCGCAGCGGCGGATCATCGGCATTGCCGTTCACGCTCATGAACCCGCTCATCGCCTGGGCGATGAAGTCGAACGCCGGGCGATCGCGATACGGTCCGTCGCTGCCAAAACCGTTGATGCTGCACACCACCAGACTTGGCCGCAGCGCCTTCAGGCGGGTGGCATCGAAGCCCATCCGCGCCAGCACCCCGGGACGGAAATTCTCCACCAGCACATCCGCCCGCGCGATCAGCCGCGTCAGCACGTCCCGCCCGGCTTCGCGCTTCAGGTCCAGCACGATCGAGCGTTTGTTGCGGTTGAAATTGGCGAAGTACCAGGACAACCCGTCGCGCACCGCGCCCTGGCGACGCACCGAATTGCCCTCCGGCGCCTCCACCTTGACCACGTCCGCGCCCAGATCGGCGAGCAGCGCGGTGCAGAACGGGCCCGACAGCACCCGCGTCAGATCGACGACCCTGATCCCGGACAGTGGCATCACGTCTCCTTCCCCCGCCGGGCTGGCAAGCGACGCACGGCGCCCGTAAGGTTGGCGCCGACAACCAACCGGAGGCAAGCTTCATGGCACCGAACGCCAAGCGCGTGTTCTATGTGGAGTACCTGTCCTCGCCGCTCTACGCGCAGGTCCTGGCGCAGCGGCCGGACGTGCAGCTCGACCGGCTGGAGAACAAGAGCCCCGAGGAGGTTGCGACCCCGATCCTGTCGGCGGCCCATGTCTACCAGGCCGGTGCGTCGCGCCAGGTGATTGCCAAGCACTATCACGCCGCGCCGGCGCTGCTGGACCAGACGCCCAACCTGATCGCGGTGTCGTCGAACGGCGCCGGCTACGACCCGGTGGACGTCGCTGCCTGCACCGCGCGCGGCATCATCGTGGTGAACCAGTCGGGCGGCAACAAGGAAGGCGTCGCCGAGCACGCGCTGGCGATGATGCTGACCCTGTCCAAGCGCATCATCGAGACTGATCGGCGGATGCGTGCCGGGCCGAACATTCCGCGCAACGCCTATATCGGCCGCGAGTTGCTGAACCGCACGGTGGGCATCATCGGCATCGGCAATGTCGGCGGTCGCCTGGCCGAGCTGTGCCGCGGCCTGTTCAACATGCGCGTGCTGGCCTACGACCCCTTCCTGAGCGCCGAGCAGGTCAAGGCGCGCGGGGCGGAGAAGGTCGAGCTGGACGACCTGCTGCGCCAGGCGGATTTCGTTTCGATCAACTGCCCGCTGTCGCGCGAAAGCCGCACCATGATCGGCGCGCGGGAATTCGCGCTGATGCGGCCCGAGGCCTACTTCGTCACCACGGCGCGCGGCTTCATTCACGACGAGAACGCGCTGGCCGACGCGCTGGCGGCGAAGCGGATCGCCGGCGCGGGGCTGGATGTCTGGGAGGAGGAGCCGCCGCCGCACGATCATAAGCTGATGGCGTTCGACAACGTGCTGGTCAGCCCGCACACCGCCGGCGCCACCGAGGAATCGCGCGAGAACATGGCGCGCATCGCGGCGGAGCAGGTGCTGGATATCCTGGACGGCAAGCGCCCGCCGCGGCTGATCAACCCGGCGGTATGGCCGGCCTATCGCGAGCGGTTCGCTGGGATCATGGGATTCAGTCCGGAAGGGTAACGCGCACATGGCGCCCAACATCAAACGCGTGTTCTACGTCAACCATGTCTCCGCGCCGAACTTCCTGGAGATCCTCGGCCGGCGGCCCGACATCCAGGTTGACAAGCTGGTGAACGACAGCCCGGAGGACGAAGCCGGGCCGGTGCTGGCGCGCGCGCACGCGTTCCAGATCAGCTCGGCGCGCCAGGAGCTGGCGCGGAAATACCACGGCACGGCGGCGCTGCTGGAGCGCATGCCGAACGTGGTGCTGCTGTCCACCACCGGCGCCGGCTACGACACGGTCAACCTGGAGGATTGCACCCGCGCCGGCGTGGCGGCGGTGAACCAGGCCGGCGGCAACAAGGAGGGCGTGGCCGAACACGTGATGGCGATGCTGCTGTCGTTGTCGAAGCGGCTGATGTCGGCCGACCACTCGATGCGGCGCGGCGAGCAACGCCCGCGGCGGGAGTTCATGGGCGACGACCTGCTCGGGCGGACGATCGGCATCATCGGCCTGGGCAATGTCGGTTCGCGCGTCGCCGAACTGTGCCGCGGGTTGTTCCAGATGCGTGTGCTGGCGTACGACCCGTACCTCACCGACGCGCAGGTGGCGGCGCGCGGGGCGGAGAAGTTGGCGGTGCTGGACGACCTGCTGCGCCAGGCGGACTACGTGTCGATCAACTGCCCGCACACCGCGGAGACGCGCGGCATGATCGGCGCGCGCGAATACGCGCTGATGCAGCCGCACGCCTACTTCGTCACCACCGCGCGCGGCGGCATCCACGACGAGACGGCGCTGGCCGAGGCGCTGCGCGCGAACCAGATCGCCGGCGCCGGGCTGGACGTGTGGGAGGACGAGCCGCCGGCCACCGACCATCCGCTGCTGGCGTTCGACAACGTGCTGGTCAGTCCGCACACCGCCGGCATCACGCGCCAGTCGCGGCAGAACATCGCCCGCATCGCGGCGGAGCAGATGCTGGACGTGCTGGACGGCAAGCGCCCGCCGCGGCTGCTGAACCCCGAGGTCTGGCCGGCCTATTGCGACCGGTTCGAGCGCATCATGGGGTTCCGGCCGGAGGGATAGAAGCCCCGATCACCGCGTGCCGTAGCGCCCGGCGGCGTTGCCGGCGATCCGTCCGAACACCGATCCCGACATCAGCCCGGCGCCGCCCAGGTAGTTCTGGTAGAACACGCCGCCCACCAGCTCGCCGGCGGCGAACAGGCCGGGCACCACCCGGCCGGTGGTATCCTCCACCTCGCCGTCGGTGGTGATCTTCAGGCCGCCGAAGCTGAAGGTGATGCCGCAGGTGACGACGAAGCCGCTATACGGCGGCTCGTCGATCGGCAGCGCCCAATTCGACTTGGGCGGCGTGATGCCCTTGGTGCCCTTGCCGTCCAGGATCGCCGGATTGTAGTCGCCCGGCTGGCAGGCGGCGTTGAACGCCGCCACCGTGCGCACCAGGCCCGCGGGGCTGATCTCCAGCTTCTGCGCCAGCTCCTCCAGCGTAGTGGCCTCGGCCTTGGTCACCTGGCGGATGCGGTATTCGTCGCGCACCATGTTGATCGTCTTCTGGTCGAAGATCTGCACCGCCATGCGCTGCGGCTGCTTCATCACCTCGCGGCCGTACTTGGCATAGGTGTAGTTGCGGTAATCCGCGCCCTCATCGACGAAACGTTCGCCGTCCGCATTGACCATGATGCCGATCGGGTAGGAGTGCTTCTGGTAGTTGTCCAGCACGACGCGATCGCCGAACGGCGGCGAGCTGATGTCCCACTGCACCGCGTGGCACGATGACCAGCCGCCGAACGCCGCCGCGCCGATCTCCAGCGCCGCCTTGATGCCGTCGCCGGTGTTGTGGCGGGTGCCGCGCACCTTGGCCATCTCCCAGCCGGGACCGTAATAGCGCACGCGCATCTCCGGGTCGGCCTCGAAGCCGCCGCACGCCAGCACCACGGCTTTCGCCGCGATGTCCTCGTAGCCGTCGGGACCGAACACGGTGACGCCGGTGATCTCGCCCTTGCGGTTGTGGGTCAGCTTGCGCAGCGCGGTGTCGTAGCGGACCGGGATGGCGTTGCGCTCGGCCGAGCGGAACAGGAAGTCGACCAGGCCCCAGCCGCCGCCGACCGCCTCGACCGCCATGCCGCCGAAGAAATGTTGCTTGCCGTTCACCAGGTAGGACTGCCGCTTGAACATCGGAATCCAGCGCACGCCCTTCTGGCGCATCCACACCACGGTGTCGCGCGAGCGGTTGACCAGCAGGTCGATCAGCTCCGGCTCCGACAGGTTCTCGGTGACCTTCATCAGGTCGTCCGTGTAGGTCTCCGCCGTGAACGGCGGGATATACATTTGCGTCGCCTCGGCCTCGGACAGGTCGACCAGCACATCCTTGCGCAGGTCCTCGACGCCGTTGTGCACGAAGCGGAACCCGCCGGCGGTGAAGGTGGAGTTGCCGCCGCGCTCTTCCTCGCTCGCCTTCTCCAGCACCAGCACCTTGGCGCCGTGCTCGCGGGCGGCGAGGGCGGCGCACAGCGCGGCATTGCCCGCGCCAACCACGATCACGTCATACGGGCCGGTCTCCGGCATGGCAGGTCTCCTTCAGGTTCGCCGCGGCGCCGGCGCAAGCCGCGGTGCCGCCCTCCGCTGCCGTCTCCTTACGAACGGTTGCCCCGCCGTGCAAGGCTCGCAGGTCCCGCCCGCCCCGGCGACGGCGGCGGCATCGACGGACGCGGATGGCGCGAACCGCACCCGCAGACGGGCGTGGCGCTGGCCGGCCGGTGATGGCGCGATCCTGGCCCTATCGCCACACCCCGTTCCGGCGCAAAATATCGCCCGCTCGCCACCAGACGTTGCCATCAGGAGTTGATCAATGCCGTTGGATGCCGCCGGCCCGGATCGGGCATGGCATGAAATCGTGCGGGACGTGCTGAAGCAGCACAACGTCCGCCTGGTCACCTATGTCCCCGACAACGTGCTCCGCCCGCTGATCGAACTGATCGAGGCGGATCCGTTCTTCACCTGCTTCGTCACCACCCGCGAGGAGGAGGCGCTCGGCATCGTCGCCGGGGCCTGGATGGGCGGCACCCACGGCATCGTGCTGATGCAGACCTCGGGCTTCGCGACGTTGCCGAATGCGATCGCCTCGCTGGCGGTGCCGTTCCAGATCCCGGTGCTGCTGATGGTCTCCGAGCGCGGCACCCTGGGCGAGTTCAACATCGGCCAGGCGCTGGTCGCGCGCACCATGCGCCCGGTGCTGGACAGCCTGGCGATGGAGCACCACACGCTGACCCGGCTCGACGAGGTCGAGTTCATCGTCGACCGCTCGATCCGCCAGGCCGTCGCCACGCAGGCGCCCGTCTGCTTTATCCTCTCGCCCCTGCTGACCGGGGGCAAGGTCTTTCAGAAGTAGGACGCGGACCCCATGGCGTTGACAGCAAACCAGCCGCTCCATCGCGCACAGGCCAAGGTGATGAACCGTTTCGACATCACGCAGCGGCTTGTTGCGCGATTGCACCATGACGAGGCGGTGATCGGCGGGATCGGCTACAGCAATTTCGATCTCTGGGCGGCGGGCCGCCGGCCGCAGAATTTCTACATGCTGGGTTCGATGGGCCTGGCGGTGCCGATCGCGCTCGGCGTGGCGATCGCGCAGCCGCAGCGCCAGGTGATCGCGCTGGAGGGCGACGGATCGATCCTGATGCAGCTCGGGTCGCTGACGACGGTGGCGCACCGGGCGCAGCGCAACCTGACGATCGTCATCCTGGACAACGGCGCCTACCAGATCACCGGCGGGCAGCAGGCGGCGACCGCGATGGGGGCCGACATCGTCGCCATCGCGCGCGGCGCGGGCATTGCGCAAAGCGCCTGGGCCGCGGATGAAAGCGCGCTGGAGGAGATGGTGGACGTCGCGCTGCGCGAGGACGGGCCGTGGTTGATCGGCTGCCGGATCGATGCCGCCAAGCCGGTGGACACGACGGAGCGCGATCCGGCGCGAATCAGGGATCAGTTCATGCGTGGACTGGGGGTGAAGGGGTAGCACCAGCCTCCGGCCACGGGCCGACTGGTGCCAGGCCGCTTCTCGCCCCGGGGCATGTGGCCCCGGGTCATGTGGCCCTGGGTCATGGCTCACCCGGTTGAGCTGGCCACATGATGCGACATGCCGCTTGCTGCGCTGCAGCATTCGTCGCACGATCGTGCCATGGTTGAGGTGGCATCCGATCAAGGCGCCGCGCTGGCCCGGCGTCTGCTGGGCCTCACGGCCAGGCTCGGCGCGCGGTCCGACGCGGACCCGTTCGGCAATCCCGTGCTGCTGCTCGCCCTGGCGATCTCGCGGCGGATCGACACCGGCGAGCTGTCGGAGGCGGCGATCGGCGGGCTGGTCCGCCATCTGCGCGACGCCGCCTTCGCCGATCGGGCGCGCCGGCTGGCGGCCTATGTCGGCGGCGTCGATCCGGCCGAGAACGACGCGACCCTGGCCGGCCTGGCGCAGCACCTGCTGCGTCCCGATCCGAACGACAGCCCGGTGCGCTGGGCCGAATATCGCGCCCTGGTGGAGCGCACCCGCTTCGCCGCGGTGTTCACCGCGCATCCCACCTTCGCGCTGCCGCCCGCGGTGGGCCACGCGCTGGCCAACGCCGCCAGCGGCCGCGCCGCGCCGGCCTTCGACAGCCATCGCCCGCCGCCGGTCACGCTGGCGGACGAGTTCGCCCAGGCGGTGGCGGCGATCGAGAACGGGCGCGACGCGCTGGACCGGCTGACCGCGGCAATACTGTCGGTGGCGCGCAGCGCCTGGCCGGACCGCTGGACCGAGCTGACCCCGCGCCCGGTCGTGCTGTCGAGCTGGGTCGGCTACGACACCGACGGGCGCACCGATATCGGCTGGTGGGACACGTTCCGGTTGCGGCTGGAGATGAAGCGGCTGCAACTGCTGCGGCTGCACGCGCAGCTCGCTTCCTTGCCGGCGATGACCGCGCTGGTCGCGCGCGTGGCGGTGGCGCAGGAGGCGGTGGCGGCGCAGCTCGCCCTGGCGCCCGACGCGCCCGATCCGCCGCGCGTCGCCGCCTTCGCCCAGGCGGTGGTGCATGGGCGGGAGGCGGCGCTGGTGACGCCGGCGCCGCTGCTCGATTTGTTCCAGGCGGCGATCGAGACCGCGGACGACCACACCCGGCTCGCGCTGTGCGTCGCCCGCGCCGGGCTGGTCTCGCACGGCATGGCGCTGGCGCACACGCACACCCGGCTGAACGCGGCGCAGGTGCACAACGTGGTGCGCCAGCGGCTGGGGATCGCCGACCCGCCGGAGGACCCGGCGCATCGCCGCGCGCTGTTCGTTGCGATCAACGCCGCGCTGGACGCGGTGCAGCCGGTGCCGGTGGATTTCGGCGCGCTGCTGGCCGAGCAGGCCTCGGCGGCCCGGCTGATGATGACGGTGGCGCAGATCGTCAAGCACGTCGATGGATCGACGCCGGTGCGGTTCCTCATCGCCGAAACCGAAACCGGCTACACGCTGCTGGCCGCGCTGTGGCTGGCGCGGCTGTTCGGCGTCGACCGGCACATCGAGATCAGCCCGCTGTTCGAGACGGCGGACGCGCTGGAACACGGCGCGCACGTGCTGGACGAGGCGCTGCGCAGCCCGCACTACCGCGCCTATCTGCAGCAGACCGGGCGGCTGGCGCTGCAATTCGGCTATTCCGATTCCGGGCGCTATGTCGGCCAGCTCGCCGCCAGCTACCTGATCGAGCGGCTGCGCCTGAAGATCGCCGAGACGCTGGCGAAGCACGGCGTGACCGGCGTCGAGGTGATCCTGTTCGACACGCATGGCGAGAGCATCGGCCGCGGCGCGCATCCCGGATCGCTGGCGGATCGGTTGAAGTATCTCTCGCCGACCGCCTCGCGCCAGGCGCTGAAGCGGGCCGGCGTGGCGGTGCGCGAGGAAAGCGCGTTCCAGGGCGGCGACGGCTACCTGCTGTTCGGCACGCCGGAGCTGGCGTTGGCCACCGTCACGCGCATCGCCGAGCAGACCTATCATCCCGCCGCCGGTCCGATCGAGGACCCGGTCTACGCCGATCCCGACTTCGCCGCCGACTTCTTCGCCACCGTCAAGGCGGGGATGGAGGGGCTGGTGGAGGACGACGGCTACGGCGCGCTGCTGGGCGCGTTCGGGCCGGCGCTGCTGGACCGCACCGGCTCGCGCCCCGCCGCGCGGCAAGCCGACGGCATGGCGAGCGCGCCGCGCATCCGCCATCCGCGCGAGCTGCGGGCGATCCCCAACAATGCCATTTTGCAACAGTTGGGCTGGTGTGCCAACACGCTGCAAGGGCTGGGCGCGGCGGCGGCGCGGCATCCCGAAACGTTCCGCGAACTGCGCGAGACCAGCCGGCGGTTCCATCGCGCGCTGGAGTTCGCCGCGGACGCGCTGGCACATTCCGACATCGACGTGCTGCGCGCGGTGATCGCGACGCTCGATCCCGGCACCTGGCTGGACCGCGCGGCGCACGCCGAGACGGTGGCGCGGCGCGAGGGCCAGGTGGCGGTGGCGCGCGCGCTGGAGCGGCTGGACATCTGGGCCGCGGCGCAGTCGATGTTCCGCCGCATCCAGGCCGATCACCTGGCGGTGCGCGTGGCCTGGCCGGACGCCCCGCGCATGGCGGCGCGCGAGCAGTTGCTGCACGCGCTGCGGCTGGCGCTGATCCATCGGATCTGGCTGCTGTCGACCGAGATCTCGGATTTTTCCCCGCGCCACGGGGTGACGCGCGCGGTGCTGGAAGCGGTGATATTGCGCCTGGAGATCGAGCCGGCGTTGCAGATGCTGGCGGAGATCTTTCCCGCGGCGTCCGACGCCGGGGCGGCGTGCGACTATGCCGAACCGGCACCGCCGCGCGAGGGCACGGCCTATGTGCGCGAGCACCAGGAGATTTTTGCCCCGATGCGCCGGCTGTTCGCCCTGGTGCGCGAAATCGCCACCGCAATCACCCACGAGGTCGGCGCGTTCGGGTAACGTCCACCCGGTGCCCGAGCGCATGCAGGGGCGGCGAAGGAAGGCTGGGGCTTCGCCCCAGACCCCACCAGGGGGCTTTGCCCCCTGGACCCCCACCAGAGGCAGCGGCCTCTGGACTCCTTGACTGGGAGTGTGGGGATGGGGAGGGGGCGTGTGGGCGGAGCGCCGGTGCCGGCCGTTGCGACGGCCGGCACCGGCGCCCCGCCCACACGCCCCCTTCCCATCCCCACACTCCCAGTCCGGGGTTCCAAGGGCTCCGCCCTTGGCGGGGTTCCAAGGGGCAGCGCCCCTTGGCGGGGTCTGGGGCGGAGCCCCAGCCTTCCCTCGCCGCCCCCGCGTGCCCTAGGGTGCCGACGGCGGCATGCGCCGCGAAACGACAGGAGATGATACGTGACCGCACCTATGCTGTTCTCGCCGCTGACCCTGCGCGGCGTGACGCTGAAGAACCGCGTCGTCGTTGCGCCGATGCACCAGTATGCCGCGCACGAGGGCTTCGCCACCGACTGGCACCTGGTGAACGCCGGCCGTTTCGCCGTCGGCGGTTGCGGCCTGGTGATGATGGAGTCTACCAAGATCGAGCGCCGCGGCTGCGGCACCGTCGGCGACCTCGGGCTGTGGCGCGACGAATTCGTGCCCGGCCTGGCGCGCTGCGTGACGTTCATCAAGGCGCAGGGCGCGGTGCCGGGCATCCAGCTCGGTCATTCCGGGCGCAAGGCGCGGCTGACCCGGCCGTGGGAGGGGCAACAGCCGCTGACGCCGGAGCATCCCGAGATGTTCGACTGGGAAGGCTGGGAGCTGGTCGCCCCGAGCGCGGTGGCGCACAGCGACAAGTTGCCGACGCCGCGCGCCTTCAGCCGCGACGAGATCGCCGACGTGGTGCGGCACTGGGGCGAGGCCGCGGCGCGGGCAGATCGCGCCGGGTTCGAGGTACTGGAGATCCACGGCGCGCACGGCTACCTGATCCACCAGTTCCTCTCGCCGGTGGCGAACCGGCGCAACGACGACTACGGCGGGTCGGAGGCCGGGCGCATGCGCTTCGCGCTCGAGGTGGCGGAATGCGTGCGCGCCAACTGGCCGGCGGAAAAACCGCTGTTCATGCGGCTGTCCTGCGAGGACGACGCCGGCTGGGGGCCGGCGCAGAGCGTGGCGCTGGCGCGCGAGTTGAAGGCCAAGGGCGTCGACGTGATCGATTGCAGCTCGGGCGGCATCCTGGAGCGCTCGCCGATGGAGTCCGCGCGGGCGCGCAACTACGGCTACCAGGTGCCGTACGCCGAAACGATCCGCGCCGAGGCGGGGATGCCGACCATGGCGGTGGGGCACATCGTGCATGCCGACCAGGCCGAGGCGATCCTACAGGCCGGCCAGGCCGACCTGATCGCGCTGGCGCGCGAGCTGCTGTACAGCCCGAACTGGGCGATGGACGCGGCGCAGAAGCTCGGCGCGGACCCGGATTTCGTGTCGGTGCCGCCGAACTATGGGTTCTGGTTGGGCAAGCGGGCGAAGTCGGCGTTCGAGGGGGTGCCGTCCACCTACCGGCGCGGGCTGGGGGCGGAGACGGGGTAGGGGCGCACGTCCTGCCTGGCCATCGCGGTCGGCCGGCATTTCCGCACGCTGGCGCGACTACGGGGAGATAGGCGGGGAGATCGGCGCCGGCGACGCACGGTGTGGGGCGGTGTGCGACCGGGCCGGGCTGCCCCGCCGCGCGCCGCGCCCTATTCGACGGCCAGCTTGTGGATTTGCGCCAGTTGCTTGCCGAAGTCCGCCTGCCGAAGCTTCTTGCTGGCCACCGTCATGGCAGCGCCATTGTCCGACCATTCCTTGAGGTCCGCACGCAGCAGTCGGCTGGTCTTGTCCTTCAGTTCCTCGACCTTCATGGTGTCGGTCAATTGCAGATGGCTCAACTCCGGCGGTTTGCCACCGAATTGGTCGAGTTCGCTGTCCAGCAGTGTCAACCAGTTCCTCAGGCCGGTGAAGCCGTTGGCCAATTTCGGATGCGTCTGGACGTAGTCTTCTTTCTGCAGGTCATCGATTTCCCTTTTGACAAGGGCTATCAATTTCGCCAGTTGTGGAACTTTCGCAAACAGCGGCACCATTTCCTTGGAGATCCTGCCAAGCAATTGAGAGGATTTGTCGATTTCATCCAGGAATTTCACCACGTTCTTGTTGTCCCTGAAGGCACCGATGGCCCCGTCTTGGTGTCCATCCTTGACCAGGTCATCGATCAGCAGCGACAGCGAGTCGATCCCGCCCAGGCCGTAATCGCCAACCTGCTGCAGGTTTGTCTGCTTCTTGATGAGATCGTCATATACTCCATAGAATGTCTCTTCGACGACCGCGGCCTTGTCCGTCATTTTCGTCAGGATTTTGCTGAATTCCTTGGCCTGCATCGTTCTCAATTGGGTGTACCGCTCGCCCAGTGCCTCCTTCTTGTCGCTTATCAGTTTCGGAAATTTTTCGAGACAGGTGATCGTATCGTTGTGCAGCATCCGGTTGCACGCCTTGATGACGGACCTGGCCGCCCCGTTCACCGCTTCGAGAGAGCGTATGCGGGCGATGTGGTTTTCATCCGATTGCTTCTTGTCCCACGCATCCATGGCGTGTTCATATGCCGCCAGCGCGGCCTCGAGATCGCCGTTCTTGAGGGTGACCGGCTTGCACTTCTTCCACCAGGCGCAATCGAGCTGCGGAGCCTCGCCCTTTTTCATGATCGTCTCCTGGTTCCTGGCCGTCATGCGAGGCCGGCGCTGGGTTCGTCTCGTTACCATGATCGCGGGTGGAGATCGAGCAGGTTCATGGCGGCCGCCTGGCACTGCCGCCGGGCGGGCTGTCCCCGGACGTCGGGCCAGCCTCGAAGCCTGGTTCGCCCACAGGCAGACGAACGGCGGATGAGCGGCGGACGACGAGCGGGGGCGGACGAACGGCACGTGCCGGGACAGCGCGGTGCTACAGGACCAAGGCTGCCAGCAGCGCGTCCAGCCGCAACCGGCCCTCCGGTAGCGCGGTCAGGCGTCCATCCGCGCGCGCAACGTAGCCTGCCTCGGTCGCCTGCCGCAAAACCCCCTGGTCCACCGCGTCATCCAGTGCGATGCCGCTGCGCGCCGCGAAACGCGCTTCGTCGATCCCCTCGGCCAGCCGCAAGCCCATCAGCAGCATCTCGCGCGCCCGCTCGGCCGGCAGCAGCGCGGTCTGGTCGGTCGTTCCGTTCCCATCACGCTCGACGCGCTCGGCCCATACCTCGGGCGCGCGGTGCCGCCGCGTGGCGAACAACGCCCCGTCCAGGCTGATCCGCCCATGCGCCCCCGGTCCGATGCCGGCGTAATCCGCGTATCGCCAATAGGCCAGGTTGTGCCGGCTCTCCGCCCCCGGCGCGGCGTAGTTGGAGACCTCATACGGCGCCAGCCCGAACCGCGCCGCCTCCTCCGCCGTCGCGCCATACAGCGCCGCCGCGTCATCGCCGTCCGGCAGCACGATCTCGCCCCGCCCGTGCAACGTGGCAAACGCGGTCCCCGGCTCGATCGTCAGCTGGTACAGCGACAAATGATCCGCCGCGAGCCCCAGCGCCCGGCGCAGCTCCGCCCGCCACGCCGCCGGCGCCTGCCCCGGCCGCGCATAGATCAGGTCGAACGACACGCGCGGAAACATCCCCCGTGCGATCTCCAGCGCCGCGATCGCCTGGCCCACCGAGTGCCGCCGCCCCAGCATCTGCAGCGCCAGCGGATCGAGGCTCTGCACCCCCAGCGACACCCGGTTCACCCCGGCGGCACGAAAGGCGGAGAACTTGCCGGCCTCGACGCTGGTCGGGTTGGCCTCCAGCGTGATCTCGATCCCCGGCGCCGCGTCGAACAGACGCCCGGCATCCGCGATCAGCGCCGCCACCGTCTCCGGCGCCATCAGGCTCGGCGTGCCGCCGCCGAAGAAGATCGAGCCCAGCCGCCGGCGGCCAAGCCGCGCCGCCTCCCACGCCAGCTCGCGCCGCAGCGCCGCGGCGAAGCGGGCCTGCGGGATGCGCTCGCGCACGTGCGAGTTGAAGTCGCAATACGGGCACTTGGCCAGGCAGAACGGCCAGTGGATATACAGCGCCAGGGGATCGATAGTCGTGTCGAGCGTGGTGTCCATGACCGGGAGATATAGGCGATGTCGGAGCAGGTGGGATCGGTTGCGCGGGTGCGCGCCGCACTTTTGGCCGCGGGCCACCCCGACACCATCACGGAATTCCCCGCCGGCACCCGCACCGCGGCCGAGGCCGCCGCCGCCGTCGGCTGCACCGTGGCGCAGATCGCCAAGTCGATCGTGTTCCGTCCGGTGGGCGACCAGGCCGGCCGCGCCGCGGTGATCATCACCTCCGGCGCCAACCGGGTGGACCCGGCCAAGGCCGCCGCCGCGCTGGGGATAAACCTCGCGCGCGCGGATGCCGACTGGGTGCGCGCCACCACCGGCTTCGCCATCGGCGGCGTCGCCCCGATCGGCCACATCACCCCGCCGCTGCTGCTGCTGGACGAGGACCTGCTGGCGCTCGACCCGATCTGGGCCGCCGCCGGCACGCCCAGCAACGTGTTCCAAACCACCGCGGCCGAACTGCAACGCATCACCGGCGCCCCAGCCGCCGCCGTCCGGCAAGCGTAGCCGGCCTGCCTGCGGTAACGCGGCCGCCCGGCGCGAAGCAAGGTCGGGGCTCGGCCCCGACCTTGCTTCGCGCCGGGCGGCGGCGTTAGGCCAGGCAGGCCGGGACGAGTTGTGCGAACGCCCGGGCGCGGTGGCTGACGGCGTGTTTGGCCTCTGGGGGCATTTCGCCAAAGGTTTCGCTCGCGCCGGCGGGCAGGAACATCGGGTCGTAGCCGAAGCCCAGGGTGCCGCGGGGCGGCCAGACCGCGGTGCCGTCCACCCGGCCGACGAACGTCTCGGTGTGGCCGTCCGGCCAGCCAAGGCAGAGCGCCGCGATGAACCAGGCGCGGCGGTCGGGGTTTGGGCCGATCTCCTGGTTCACCCGCGCCATGGCGGCGGCGAAATCCTTTGCCGGCCCGGCCCAGCGGGCGGACTGCACCCCCGGCCGGCCGTCCAGCGCGGCGACGCAGAAGCCGGAATCGTCGGCCAGTGCCGGCAGTCCGCTCGCCCGCGCCGCCGCCAGCGCCTTGATCCGCGCGTTGCCGACGAAATCGGGCGCATCCTCCGCCGGCTCCGCCAGCCCGAGCCCGGCCGCCGAGACCACCTGCAACCCGAGCGGACGCACCAGCTCGGCGATCTCGGCGAGCTTGCCCTGGTTGTGGCTGGCCAGCACGAGCCGCTCGCCACGGGCCAGGCGGCGCGCCATCAGGCTGCCTCGACCGCCTGGCGCTGGGCCGCGAACAGCGCGCTGGTGCCGGCCCGGGCGAGCGTCAGCATGTCGAGGAACTGCGCCTCGGTGAACGCCGCCTTCTCCGCCGTGCCCTGGATCTCGACGATGGCGTCGGCGTCGGTCAGCACGAAGTTGGCGTCCGCGTCGGCGGTGGAGTCCTCGGCGTAGTCGAGGTCGAGCATCGCGGTGCCGCCAGCCAGGCCGCAGGAGACGGCGGCGACCTGGCCGGTCAGCGGGTCGGCCTTCAGCACGTTCATCTTGCGCAGGTGGCGGAACGCCAGCGACAGCGCGACCCAGGCGCCGGTGATCGCCGCGCAGCGGGTGCCGCCGTCGGCATTGATCACGTCGCAGTCGAGCGTGATGGTCATCTCGCCCATGACAGCGCGATTGACCACCGCGCGCAGCGACCGCCCGATCAGCCGCTGGATTTCCTGGGTGCGGCCGGACTGCTTGCCGCGCGCTGCCTCGCGGTCGCCGCGGGTGTGGGTGGCGCGCGGCAGCATGCCGTATTCCGCGGTCACCCAGCCCTGGCCGGAGTTGCGCAGGAACGGCGGCACGCGCGGCTCCACGCTGGCGGCGCACAGCACTTCGGTGCCGCCCATGCGGATCAGGCAGGAGCCTTCGGCGTGGCGGGCGAAGCCGGTTTCAAGCGAAACGGGGCGCAAGGCGTCGTGGGCGCGGCCGAAAGCGCGCATGCCGGGGGCGAGCATAAGCAGCGGTCTCCTGATGGAAGGCGTAGCAATGGCAGAGGCGCGGGCGGCTGTCGTGGGGGAATTGGGGGGCGCTCAGCGCCATCGAGGATGCGCCGTCTGGCGCACCGCGAGCGTTGCGTCGCTTCCCAAGCTGTCTCGGCGTGGCGATAGGCGAGAAATTGCGCGACACGGTCCCGCGATCGCGCGGGGTCAGGGACCAGCCGCTGGCGCAGGTCCGCGAGCACCGTCCGGGCGTCGCGAAGCTGCGGCCTGGGTTCCGCAACATCAACCATCGTGGGCTGCCGCACGCCACCTTCACCCACCAAGCTTTCGGCCACCAGGATTTCGGGCCACCGGTCTACCGGCAAGGCGGGTCGCGGCGCATTTGACCAAAGCGGTCCTGCCCAGGGCCTTCTTGCCGCCGGTGCCGATATGCACCAGCGTCGGGCCAGCGAGGATTGTTCGCCACGTGTCTGGCCTCGTCGGGAGACCTGATGGATCGCGGCTCCGCTTTGGCTGGCTTCGTGGTGCATGAGTTGGACCCGGCGGTGCGGGTCAGGATCGTGCGCCCGATGCCCGCCCTTGATGCATCGCTCGACGCCGCGGTGGAGGCGCTGTGGCGCACCGCCGCCCGGCGCGTGGCCGAAGGCGGGGCAGGAACCCTGTTCAACGGGCAGGTGTTCAGTGCCGACCGCATCACGCCCGGCGAGATCACCGGCCATGTCACCGAATTCCGCCGGATCGTCGCCCAGATGGAGCGGCCGGAGCTGTTCGCCGCGCTCGGGCTGCGTCCGCTTGCGGTCTGCGGCGTGTTGCGCTGCGCCGACGGGGTGCCGTTCGGGCGGCGCCATCCGGCGGCGATCTACCAGCCCGGCCTATGGCAATTGCCGCCGGCGGGCAGCGTCGATCCCTCCGCCGTCGCCGCTGACGGCACGGTGGATTTGTGCGCCCAGGTGCTGACCGAACTGACCGAGGAACTCGGCATCCCGCCCGACCAGGTCGGCCCGCCGCGTCCGCTCTGCGTGGTCGAGCATCCCGCCAGCCATGTCTCGGATGTCGGGATCGCGATGGAGACCGCACTGACCGGCGCCCAGGTGCTGCACGCCCACCGGGCGCACGCCAATACGGAATACGACCCGCTGGTGATCGTGCCGTTTGCCGGGTTGGCCGATTTCGTCAGCCGCGCCGGCGATCGCCTGGTGCCGCCGGCACGCGTGTTCCTGGCCCGTGCCGCGCTGTTGCCCTAGTGCCCCGAGTCGGCGATATTGCCTGGATTCATGCTCCGTCGATTGTCCCTGAAAGCGTCGCAAGCAAGTCGCGACGGCGCCACAAGATCGGTGACGCAGATGACCGATACCCCTGCACCGTGATTCTGACCGGTTGGGCATACGCCGGCCGCGGCTCGGAGAGGCTGCGATCGCCTGCGGCCTCGGCCCGCGTTGTGCGCTTGTGGCGCGGCAGGACAAGCAAGAATTTACCGCAGATGAAGCAAGGCGATGTACGCCGATGCACGCAGATGGTTCCGTGCGGTTCACCGGTCGTGCGCCACGCGTTTGGTCTCCAGGCGCGGCTTGGCGGATCCAACCAGCGGGCGGCGCTGCGGGCCGGTCGCCTTGCGGTCATTGGCGCATGGCATCCGACCCAAGGGGCAAGCAGCCGGGGCATGCGTGCGTCGTCCAGTGCTTTGACGGTGGTCAGCTCAACCGGAAGCGCGTCCTCGACCCGCAGGTCCACGAAGTCGTCGCCGACCACCACGTTCCGGTAGTACACCCTGGCGGCATATTGTTGCACAACCGATAGACCAGCCGCAGGAACTGCAAAAGCCGGCGCATCCTCATGGACCGTTTCCAGGAATCCGGCCCCAGGCGTATCGAGCACGGTGAACGCGCCGCCGATCACCTGCCCCGACAGATCATTCAGCACGGCGCCATCTGCGTGCATCGGCGTGCATCGCCTTGCTTCATCTGCGGTAAAATCCTTCCTTCGCGGTGCCGCGGACAGATGGTTACGGACGTGTTGACGAACCTGCGATGCACCAGATCGTAACCGGCCTGGAGAAGCCGAGGTGATGCAGCGCAAGCCCGGCGCGCCTCTCATGCGCTCGGCCGTTCGTCGAGCGCCAGGCCTTCCCGGCGCCGGGATCAAGCCTCGGGCAAGCGGGCAGAACTCCCTGCGCACCGGTGCCAGTGCCCGGAGTGGCTTATATTGCGCTTGTTCCGCGTCCGCCTGCGACCTCGGTAGAGTACCGCAAGCGGGTCGCGAAATCGCCGCAGAATCGGTGACGCAGGGCGCTAGGGCATCCACGCACCGCTGCGCGGAGGGCGGGGAGTCCAGATGGGGCGGTCCGGCCGTTTCGCGTCCCTCCAAGAAAGAAAGCCAAAATAACACAAAGGGCATGGCGGTTGTACAGCGGACACGGAGAGAAATCGGTGGCGCTTCGCGCAGTGGCTTTAGAGTTGGTCCGAAAACAAACCACGTATTTTCAATAGGTTGAATTCAGCGGCGAAGCGCAAGAGCGGGATCTGGCAGGTGATATCTCGGATTCTCGATCTGTCTGACCATATTTCCCTTTCCAACTAATGGCTTGTTCGCGGACGGACACTTAACCCAAGGCAGCGCGAAGCGCCCAAAATCCTTGCTTTCCGTGCCCGCCGTGCGATCTCCGTGAATTCTGTGTTATTTTGGCTTTCTTGGTTCCAGCCCGCCGATGCAAGCCTGTGGACAATCGGTGTCATGGACCCGCTTCGCGCCGACCCGTCCGGCGACGATCAGCGGCAGAGATGCATGACCCCGCCGCGGCTGCTGCCCAATCCTCCCCCCTGTGCCGATTTCGGCGCGCTGAACGCCCGCCCGGCCGGCGGTCGAATTGACCCGGCCGTCGGCACTTCCTACGTCTGGTGGCTGGAGTACCACCCGATGGACAAGCAAGTACCCCCACAAGCCGCGCCGCAGTTGCTCGGGGCGCGGACGACGCCGCTGCCGCCCGGCCTCGATTCCCGCGCGGCCGCGGTGCTGCGCGAGATCGTCGAGCAATATGTGTCGACCGGCGAGCCGGTGGGCAGCCGCACCTTGTCGCGCCGGCTGCCGCTGAACGTCTCGCCGGCGACGATCCGCAACGTCATGGCCGACCTGACCGATGCCGGGCTGCTCTACGCGCCGCACACCTCGGCCGGCAGGCTGCCGACCGACCGCGGGCTGCGGCTGTTCGTCGACGGGCTGCTGCATTTCGGCGAGCTGAGCGAGGAGGAGCGCAGCGCGATCACCGCCGCGCTCGCCACCGCCGGGCGCAGCCTGGAGGACACGCTGGCGCAGGCCAGCACGATGCTGTCCGGCCTGTCGGCCGCCGCCGGGCTGGTGCTGGCGCCGAAATCCGAGGGGCCGCTGAAGCATATCGAGTTCGTCCCGCTCGGCCCCGGCCGGGCGCTGGTGGTGCTGGTCGGCGGCGACGGCCAGGTGGAGAACCGGGTGATCGAGACGCCGCCGGGCCTGCCGCCCTCGGCCCTGCAGCAGGCCGGCAACTACCTGAACGCACGGCTGTCCGGCCGCCCGCTGGGTGAGCTACGCCGCATCGTGATGGAGGAGATCGCCGCCAACCGCACCGAGCTCGACGCGCTGTCGGCGCTGGTGGTGGAGACCGGGCTGGCCACCTGGTCGGGCGACGCGCGGGCCGGCAGCCTGATCGTGCGCGGCCAGGCCAAGCTGCTGTCCGACGTGACCCAGATCGAGCGGCTGGCGGCGATCCAGACCCTGTTCGAGCGGCTGGAGACGCAGGAGACGATGCTGCGCCTGCTGGAGCTGGCCGAGCAATCGGACGGCGTGCGCATCTTCATCGGCGCGGAGAGCGGGGTGTTCGGCGCCGCCGGCCTGTCGATGGTGGTGGCGCCGGCGCGCGGCGAGGGCGGGCGCATCGTCGGCGCGATCGGCGTCATCGGCCCGACGCGGATCAATTACGGCCGGATCATCCCGGTGGTGGACTACACCGCGCGGGTGATCGGCCGGCTGCTGGGCTGAGGGCTGAACCGCCGCGAACGAATGCCGCGCTGGACAACTGACGCGTGCTTGCGTAAACTAGTTTACTAAACCAGATTGGACCGCCGCCATGGACGACATCGGTGCGTTCGAAGCCAAGACCCACCTCGCCGCGCTGCTCGACCGGGTGGAGCAGGGCGAGGAACTGGTGATCACCCGCCGTGGCCGCGCGGTCGCCCGCCTGGTGCCGGTCGCCGACACGGCACGGACCCGCGCCGCCGAGGCCGTGACGCGGCTGCGTGCCTTGCGCCACGGCGTGACCCTGGGCGGGCTGGACTGGCGGAAGCTGCGCGACACCGGGCGGCGTTGACCGAACGGGTGCCGGTCGTGCTGGTGCCGGTCGTGCTGGTGCTGGACTGCTCGGTCGCCGTGGCCTGGTGCTTCGATGACGAGGCGACCGCGCGGCTTGATGCGTTGCTCGATCAGGTCCAGCGCGCCGGCGCCATCGTTCCGTCGCTGTGGACCATCGAGATCACCAACGTGCTGCTGCAGGCCGCTCGCAGTGGCCGGATCGCCCCGGGCGCGGCCCAGGAACGCCTTGGCTTGTTCGACATGCTGCCGATCGAAACCGACGCTGCCGGCAGCGGGCCGGGCTGGCGCGGCACGGTGCTCGCGCTCGCCACCGCCGAGACGCTGGCCGCCTACGATGCGACGTATCTGGAGCTTGCCATCCGCCGCGGCGCGCCGCTCGCCACCACCGACAAGGCGCTGCGCCGCGCGGCCGTGCGGCACGGGTTGACGGTTCTTCCGGCGTGATCATCTCAAGTCACACCAGCGGCCCAAAGTCTTGACCCAACGCTTGTGTGGTGGGCCGCTGATATGAGTCATGGCTTGGCGCGCGGCCGCCCGCATCCCCCCTGGGCAACCCCGCGCGCGATACCCGCTGCCCAAAGTGACGGAAGAGTCGTCACTTTGGGCAGCGGGTATCACTAACCATTCGTTAACGCATCTGATGGTATGCAGCAGCTGCGGCCGATCCGCCTCCTTGTCCGCCGCGCCTCCCCGTCCTAACTGATCGCGCCATGAACACCGCATCCGAAAACCACGCTCCCGATCCCGCCGCCGCGGCGGACGTCCCGCAAACCCCGGAACAGCTCATGCAGGCCGCCTCGGCCCGCATCGCGGAGCTGGAGGCCGAGCTCGCCGAGATGAAGGACCGCTGGGTCCGCGCCGAGGCGGAGACGGCGAACGTGCGCGCCCGCACCCGCCGCGAGCTTGATGAGACGCGGCAATACGCGGTGCAGAAATTCGCCGCCGACGTCGCCGAGGCGGCGGAGAACCTGCGCCGCGGGCTCGATGCCATCCCGGCGCCGGCGGCGGGCGAGCCGGAGATCGTCGGGCGGCTGCGCGAGGGCTTCGCCGGCGTGGAGCGCAGCTTCCTGGCGCTGCTCGAACGCAACGGCATCGTGCGCGAGGATCCGACCGGGGCGCGGTTCGATCCCAACCTGCACCAGGCGATGGCCGAGCAGGAGAGCGCGGCGCATCCGCCCGGCACGGTGATCCATGCCTGGACCCAGGGCTGGACACTGAACGGGCGGCTGCTGCGCCCGGCCATGGTGGTCGTCGCCAAGGCACCACCGGAGGAGATCGCCGCGGCGCCCGCCGGCGCCGACGGCACCGCCTCGCGCGGTGCCGTGGACACCACTGTCTGACCGGGGGGGCGCCCGACGGATGGGCACCTGACCGGTGGGCCGATGACCGTACTCGGGAGAGATTTCCTGGTCATCAGACCCTTGCCGGACCGGCCCTCGCCCCATACATCCCTTGCATTCTCACCGTGGGGACACGCGCGGTGCTTCGGGCCGCCCGCGTCCGCTGAAAGGAGCCTACATCAATGAGCAAAGTCATCGGCATCGACCTCGGCACGACGAATTCCTGCGTTGCCATCATGGAAGGCAAGGACGTTCGGGTGATCGAGAACAGCGAGGGAGCCCGCACCACCCCCAGCATGGTCGCCTTCTCCGACAGCGGCGAGCGGCTGGTCGGCCAGTCCGCCAAGCGCCAGGCGGTCACCAACCCGACCAACACGCTGTATGCCATCAAGCGCCTGATCGGCCGCCGCTACGACGACCCGATGGTCGACAAGGACAAGGGCCTGGTGCCCTACGCCATCGTGCGCGCCGACAACGGCGATGCCGTGGTCGAGGTGAAGAGTGAGAAATACGCGCCGAGCCAGATCAGCGCCTATGTGCTGGGCAAGATGAAGGAGACCGCCGAGGCCTATCTCGGCGAGCCGGTCACCCAGGCGGTGATCACCGTGCCGGCCTACTTCAACGACAGCCAGCGCCAGGCCACCAAGGACGCCGGGCGCATCGCCGGCCTCGACGTGCTGCGCATCATCAACGAGCCGACCGCCGCGGCGCTGGCCTACGGCATGGACAAGAAGCACGCCGGCACGATCGCGGTCTATGACCTCGGCGGCGGCACCTTCGACATCTCGGTGCTGGAAATCGGCGACGGCGTGTTCGAGGTGAAGTCGACCAACGGCGACACCTTCCTCGGCGGCGAGGATTTCGACGCCCGCGTGATCGACTACCTGGCCGACGAGTTCCGCAAGGAGCAGGGCATCGACCTGCGCCAGCGACAAGCTGGCGCTGCAGCGGCTGAAGGAAGCCGCCGAAAAGGCGAAGATCGAGCTGTCGTCTTCGAAGGAGACCGAGATCAACCTGCCGTTCATCACCGCCGACGCCTCCGGGCCGAAGCATCTGGTGATGAAGCTGACGCGGGCCAAGCTGGAAGCCCTGGTCGATGATCTGATCAGCCGGACGATGGAACCGTGCCGCGCGGCGCTGAAGGATGCCGGCGCTGACCGCAGGCGAGATCGGCGAGGTGATCCTGGTCGGCGGCATGACCCGCATGCCGAAGGTCATCGAGGCGGTGAAGCAGTTCTTCGGCAAGGAGCCGGCGCGCAACGTCAACCCCGACGAGGTGGTGGCGATCGGCGCGGCCATCCAGGGCGCCGTGCTGGCCGGCCACGTCAAGGACGTGCTGCTGCTGGACGTGACGCCGCTGTCGCTCGGCATCGAGACGCTGGGCGGCGTGTTCACCCGGCTGATCGACCGCAACACCACGATCCCGACGAAGAAGAGCCAGACCTTCTCCACCGCCGACGACAACCAGCAGGCGGTGACCATCAAGGTCTACCAGGGCGAACGCGAGATGGCGGCCGACAACAAGCTGCTGGGCAACTTCGACCTGACCGGCATCCCGCCGGCGCCGCGCGGCGTGCCGCAGATCGAGGTGACGTTCGACATCGACGCCAACGGCATCGTCTCGGTCCAGGCGAAGGACAAGGCCACCGGCAAGGAGCAGCAGATCCGCATCCAGGCCAGCGGCGGGCTGTCGGAGGCCGACATCCAGCGCATGGTCAAGGAGGCGGAGGCGAACGCCGAGGCCGACAAGCAGCGCCGCGAGTTCGTCGAGGCGAAGAACCACACCGACGCGCTGATCCACCAGACCGACAAGAACCTGAAGGAGCACGGCGACAAGCTGTCCGCCCAGGACCGCGGCGAGGCCGAGGCGGCGATGGCGGCGGCGCGCTCGGCGCTGGAGGGCACCGACCTCGCCGCGCTGAAATCCGCCTCGGACCGGCTGAGCCAGGCCGCGATGAAGATCGGCGAGGCGATGTACAAGGCCCAGCAGGAGACCGCCGGACCCGGTGGTCCGGGCGAAGGGCCGGGCGACGGGCCGCAAGCGGGCGCCGGCAAGCCGGACGACAAGGTGGTCGACGCCGAGTTCGAGGAAGTCGACGACAAGAAAAAATCCGCCTGATCCGCCAGGGCGTGGTGATCCCAGGGCGTGGTGATCCCAGGGCGTGCTAATCCCAGGGCGTCGTGATCAAACAGGGCGTTCTGGCTATTCGGATCGCGCCCGTGCTTCGATGAAGCCGGGCGCGATTTCGTTGTGGCTCAATTCGGCGATGGCCGGTGGCCGCGGCAGCGGCGACAGGGCGGTGGGGACACAAGGCTGACATGGCGAAGCAGGATTATTACGCCACCCTCGGCGTGGCGCGCGACGCGAGCGCGGAGGATCTGAAGAAAGCCTACCGCAAGCTGGCGATGCAGCATCACCCGGACCGCAACCCGGGCGACAAGCAGGCGGAGGGAAAATTCAAGGAGCTCAACGAGGCCTATGACGTCCTGAAGGACGAGCAGAAGCGCGCCGCCTACGACCGCTTCGGCCATGCCGCCTTCGAGCAGGGCGGCGGCGGACGCCCCGGCGGGTTCGACTTCCAGGCCGGCGGCGGGCTGGGCGACATCTTCGACCAGATGTTCGGCGAGTTCATGGGCGGCGGCCGGCGCGGCGGGCGGGCGCGCAGCGGGGCCGACATCCGCCAGGCGGTCGAGATCGACCTCGGCCAGGCATTTGCCGGCGTCAAGGCGGCGCTGCGCGTGCCGACGCGGGTGACCTGCGACGCCTGCGCCGGCACCGGCTCGGAGGACAAGGGCCGGGCGGCCGATACCTGCGCGACCTGCCACGGCGCCGGCAAGGTGCGCGCCCAGCAGGGGTTCTTCCTGGTCGAGCGCACCTGCCCGACCTGCGGCGGCGCCGGGCGGGTGATCCGCAGCCCCTGCAAGGTCTGCCAGGGCCAGGGCACGGTGCAGCGCGAGCGCACCCTGCAGGTGTCGATCCCGGCGGGCGTGGAGGACGGCACGCGCATCCGCCTGGCGGGCGAGGGCGAGGCCGGCGCCCAGGGCGCGCCGCCCGGCGATCTTTACGTGCACGTGGCGATCCGCCCGCATCCGATCTTCGAGCGCGACGGCGCCAACCTGGCGTTGCGCATGCCGATCCGGATGAGCCAGGCCGCGCTGGGGGCCGAGGTGGAGGTGCCGGTGATCGACGGCACCAAGGCGAAGGTGAAGATGCCGGCCGGCACCCAGACCGGCGAGCAGTTCCGCGTGCGCGGCAAGGGCTTCTCCGTGCTGCGCAGCGCGGCGCGCGGCGATCTGTATATCCAGATGCTGGTGGAGACGCCGCAGCACCTGACGCGGCGCCAGCGCGAGCTGCTGGAGGAATTCGAGGCGGAGGCCGAACAGCACGCCAAGGGCAGCCCGGAGAGCGAGGGCTTCTTCGCCAAGGTGAAGGAATTCTTCGACGGCGGACGGGGCTGATCCCAGCCGCCCGGGCGGCTGGGATCAGGCCGCCCGCGCCGGTCGCAGCGCCTGGCGCAGGGCGCTGGGGCGGCGAAATGCCCGGGTGACGGCCACTACCCGGCCTTCGACTTCCACCCGCTGGTCCACCATTTCACCGGCTTGGGCTCGCGCACCTTGGCCGGCCGGCCGACGCGTCGCGGCGCCTTTTCCGCCGCCAGGCCCAACTCCGCCTGCTCGGCGACGACGACCTTCCGCGGGCGGCCGCGTGGCCTGGGCGGCGCCGCCGGTTCGACCTGCACCTTGCGCGGCCTGCCCCGTTTCTTCGGCGCCGCGACCGGTTCCACCGCGTCAGCGACGATCTTGCGCGGCCTGCCGCGCTTTTTCGGCAGCGCGATCGGCCCGTCGGTTTCGACCACGATCTTGGGCGGCCTGCCGCGCGGCCGGCGCGGGGCTAGCTGCCGGGCCTCGGCCGCCTGGCGCGCATCAAGCGCCTTGCGCAGCTCATGCTCGATCTTTTCCCGGCCGACCCGTTCGGTCGCCAGCTCCATCCGCGTCGCCTGCGCCGCGGTCAGCGCCGCGTCGCGCTCGGCTTCCAGCCGGCGAACCGCCAGAAACGCCTCCTCCTTGGCCATCCGCTCATGCGCCAGCTTGGTTCGCAGGTCGCGGATCGTCGCCTGCGCCTCGTTCAGCGCCCGCTCCACCCGCTCGGTCGCGACCGCCTGCGAGCGGATCGTCTGCCGCGCCGCTTCAAGCTGGTTCGACGCGGTCGGCGCGACGCTGGCCACGGCGTCGGCGGGATGCGTTCGGCGCACCACGGTAACCGGAACCTCGCCGTCCTTGACGAAGCGCCGGGGCGGCCGGTGCAACGACAGGCGGTCATGCGTCGGCCCCGATACAGGCACCGGCGGTTCCTGGGGTCTGGGGATCTGCGGTTCGCCTCCCAGCCCGAGGGCGTGCCGCATCTGCGCTTCCTCTGCGCGGAGGCGCACGTCGTCCAACGTCTCGTTCATGATGCTTGTCGTCACCCGGTTAAAGCGCTCCCGCTTAAGTGCCAATTCTACAGGTCGGCGCGGGATGCACATTGGATTTAGACGCGCCGGGCCGTGCGCATGTCAACCCTGTTGAACGTGCCTCGATGCCCTTGCCGCGGGAGCTCGCGCGGGCCGGTGGCGGAGGGAGTGGGATTCGAACCCACGGTACGCTTTCACGCACACACGCTTTCCAAGCGTGCGCCTTAAGCCGCTCGGCCATCCCTCCGCGGCGCGGCGGAACATAGCAGCGGCCTATTGCGCGACAACCCTTTGTTCTCCGCCGATGCCCTTGACCCCCCCAAACCTTTCGGCCACACACCGCGGACCCTTAAATTCCCACTCTTTTCGCGAGACAGACACGATGCGCGATACCGGCGAATTCCTGTTCACCTCCGAGTCGGTCTCGGAAGGCCACCCCGACAAGGTCGCGGACCGGATCAGCGATACCGTGCTGGACGCCTATCTCGGCGCCGATCCCTATGCCCGTGTCGCGTGCGAGACGCTGGTGACCACCAACCGCGTGGTGCTCGCCGGCGAGACCCGCGGGCCGGAGACCGTGACGCACGAACTGCTGACCCATCTGACCCGCATGGCCATCCACGACATCGGCTACGACCAGCCGGGGTTCTCCTGGAAGAACGCCGACATCGCCTGCCACCTGCACTCGCAGTCCTCCGACATCGCCCAGGGCGTGGACGCCGTCGGCAACAAGGACGAGGGCGCCGGCGACCAGGGCATCATGTTCGGCTACGCCTGCCGCGAGACCGCGGCGCTGATGCCGGCGCCGATCTATCTACGCGCACGAGATCCTGCGCCGCATCCGCGACCGCCGCCGCATCAACGACAAGTCGGTCGCCGGCCTGCTGCCGGACGCCAAAAGCCAGGTCACGCTGCGCTACGTCGACGGCAAGCCGGTCGGCGCGACCTCGGTCGTGGTCTCCACCCAGCACGCGGAGGCGCTTGAGCAGGCCGAGATCAAGCGCCTGCTCTGGCCGATCGTCGAGAGCACGCTGCCGGCGGCTGGATGTGCCCGGAGGCGGAGTTCCACGTGAACCCGACCGGCAAGTTCGTGATCGGCGGTCCGGACGGCGATTGCGGCCTGACCGGGCGCAAGATCATCGTCGACACCTATGGCGGCGCGGCGCCGCACGGCGGCGGCGCGTTCAGCGGCAAGGACCCGACCAAGGTCGATCGCTCCGCCGCCTATGCCTGCCGCTACCTGGCGAAGAACGTCGTCGCCGCCGGCCTGGCGGACAAGTGCACGCTGCAGATCAGCTACGCCATCGGCATTGCCCGCCCGCTGTCGGTCTATGTCGACCTGCAGGGCACCGGCAAGGACGTGGACGAGGCGCGGCTGGAAAAGACCCTGCGCGAGCTGATGAACCTGTCGCCGCGCGGCATCCGCGAGCACCTGCACCTGAACCGGCCGATCTACGTGCCGTCACCTCCGCCTATGGCCATTTCGGCCGCGAGCCCGGACGAGGAGAAGGGCACCTTCACCTGGGAGAAGACCGATCTGGTGCCGGCGCTGCAGGCGGCCTTCGGGCGCTGAGGCCGGCGCGCGCTGAGGCCCGCGTGCAAGCCGCCGCCGGCCCGGCCGCGTACGGCCGGCGCGACCGGCGGCCACGCCGACGCTGTACGGCCGCGGCCAGGCCCAGCTGCTGCTGGAGGTGACCCTGCCGCGGACCTGCGCGTTCGCCCCGCCGCACGGCCGCCGACCCGCTCGCGGCCTTCGCGCCGGGCCGCGCGCGCTGTGGCTGGAGGTGGGCTTCGGCGGCGGCGAGCACGCCCTGGCGCAGATCGCCGCGCATCCCGAGGCCGGCCTGATCGCCTGCGAGGTGTTCGAGAACGGCATCTGCTCGCTGCTGTCGCGCCTGGTGCCGGAGGGCGGCGAGGCGACCGCGCCGCTGCCGGCGAACCTGCGCCTGTGGACCGAAGACGCCCGCGTGCTGCTGCGGCGCGCTGCCCGACGCCTGCCTCGACCGGCTGTTCCTGCTGTTCCCCGATCCCTGGCCGAAGGCGCGGCATGCCAAGCGCCGCTTCGTGCATCCCGGCGCTGCTGCCGGAGCTGGCGCGGGTGCTGCCGCCGGGCGCCGAATGGCGCGTCGCCAGCGACGACCCGACCTATCAGGCCTGGGTCGGCCGAGGTGATGGGCCGGCAGACCCTGTTCGACGCGCCGCCTCCGCTGGCCACGCGCCCGGCGGACTGGCCGCCGACGCGCTACGAGGCCAAGGCGCTGCTGGCGGGCCGGGCGCCGCTCTACTGGACCTTCGTCCGGCGCTGACGCCGCGGCGGCCAGCCGGGGCAATCGGGGGGACACAACCGTCGAGCACCAGCGGCAGCATCGAGCGGCACTGTCGCGGATCGGCGTGAAGTCCCGCGCTGCGAGCGAAACCGGTATCGCCGTTGGGTATTTTCGCCGATGTCTCGGCCGGTCAGGTCTGGTGCCCGCCGGGGGAGTCGAACCCCCACGCCATCTCGGCTGCGGATTTTAAGTCCGCTGCGTCTGCCATTCCGCCAGGCGGGCCACGTCCCAGCTTATAGCACCGCACCACGCCCGCGACCGCACCGGCGCCGCGGTTTGGCGCACGCCCACAGACCCGCTCCAGGTGGCCGGCCCCAGGCCCACGCGCCCGGCCCCCCGTCCGGCCCCCCGTCCGGCCAGGTCCGGAGCCGGCGTGCCGGGCGCGCCTCAGTCTGTTAGCATAATTGACGGCGCCTGACAAGGCAGCACCGCGCCGACGCGACCGCTGGCGTCGCGACCATCAGCGTCACCGGGAGCGCTGCCCGCGGCGATCGCCCGCCGGGCGGCCATTGCGGCGGCCCCCTTCTGCCGCTGACCCCGATCGATCCGCCGCTTCCCGATCAGGCGGAAAATCCGTTGTGCTGCCGGATCGTATCGGCCCGGGTCACCGCGCCGCCACCGCAACGTCGTGGAACAGCCGCGCCGGCAACGACCCGCCCTGCACCGCCCGCATCGGCGCGCCGTCGTCGTTGCCCAGCCACACGCCGATGATCTCGCCGTCGATCCAGCCGATGAACCAGGCGTCGCGATAGTCCTGCGTCGTCCCGGTCTTGCCCGCCACCGTGTGCCCCGCCACCGCGGCCGCCCGCCCGGTGCCCTGGGAGACCACCGCGGCCAACATCCGCGCCATCATCGCCGCCTGGTCGGGATCGATCGCCGGCACCGGATCGATGTGCGGCGCGGCGCTCCAGCGCCCATCGGCGCGCACCTGGTTGACCCGGACGGCACCACGCGCCGCCCGCCGTTGAAGAACGTCGCATAGGCGCCGGCCAGTTCCAGCAGCCCGACCTCCCCGGTGCCCAGCGCCAATGACGCATTGTCCGGCAGCTTGTCGGCGATGCCCAGCCGATGGGCGACGCCGGCCACCGCGCGCGGCCCGCCGGCGGCCAGCAGCAGCCGGACCGAGGCGGTGTTGATCGACTGCGCCAATGCCGCCTGCAAGGTGATCTCGCCCAAATAGCGCCGCTCGAAGTCCTGCGGGCTCCAGTCGCCGATGCGGATCGGCGCGTCCAGCACCGGGCTGTCCGGCGTCATGCCCTGTTGCAGCGCGGCCAGCCAGACGAAGGGCTTGAACGCCGAGCCGGGCTGGCGGCGCGCCACCACGGCGCGGTTGTACGAGGATTGCCGGTAGTCCCGCCCGCCCACCATGGCGCGCACCGCCCCGCTCGCCGCGTCCAGCACCACCACCGCCCCCTGGGTCGCGCCGGCCGCCGCGCCCGGGCCGGCCAGCAGCGCGTCCAGCCGCTGTTCCGCCGCCGCCTGCCAGCGCGGGTCGAGCGTGGTGCGCAGCGTCGCGTCGGTGTCAGGCGGCACCAGCGCCTGCGCCTGGTCGGCGGTCCAGTCGGCGAACCAGCCGGGGGCGATCGGCGGCGTCGGCGGGAAGCCGATCTCGGCCGCGGCCTGCCTGGCCTGCGCCGCGGTGATCGCGCCGTCGGCCACCATCGCGGCCAGCACCTCCCGCCCGCGCGCCGCCGCGGCCTCGGGGTTGCTGCGCGGATTGAAGCGCGACGGCGCGCGCGGCAGCCCGGCCAGCACCGCCGCCTGCCACAGGCTGACGTGCCGGGCGGAGATGCCGAAATAGATGTGCGCCGCCGCGTCCATCCCCCAGGCGCCGGCGCCCAGATAGACCCGGTTCAGCCAGATCTCGAGAATCTCGCGCTTGGTGAAATGCTGCTCCAGCCAGAAGGTCAGCATCAGCTCCTGCAGCTTGCGCTTGAAGGTGCGCGCATTGGTCAGGAACAGGTTCTTTGCCACCTGCTGGGTGATGGTGGAACCGCCCTGCACCACGTGCCCGGCGAGCAGGTTGGTCAGCATGGCGCGGCCCAGGCCGATCAGGTCGATGCCGGGGTGGTGCCAGAAGCGGTGGTCCTCCACCGCCACGGCGGCCGCCGGCAGGTAGGCCGGCAGGTCGGACAGCCGCAGCGGATCGCCGACCACGTCGCCGAAGGTGGCGAAGACCTGGCCGCCACGATCCTCCAGCGTCAGGCTGGGGCGGCGAAACGCATCGAGCGCCGCCTCCGGCCGCGGCAGGTCGCGGGCAAACCACAGCAGCACCGCCGCCACGGCCAGCACGCCCCAGATCGCCAGCATGACCGCCCAGCGCAGCGCTCGCACCCAGCCGGGCCGCCGCGGCGGCGGCGGCGGAGCGGCCGGCAGACGGCGGCGCTCCGGCGGGAGTGCGCGGCGGCGTGGCACGGAGCTGGCAGAGGCGGAGAGACGAGGGGCGCGGGGCATCCCAATTCCAGACGACCCGAGTGATAGGGATTCGCACCGCCGGGCGAAAGGCCCGCCCCACCGACGGCCGGATCATCGGGGAAGGGAAGCAAGGCTGGGGCTCCGCCCCAGACCCCGCCAAGGGGCGCTGCCCCTTGGAACCCCGCCAAGGGCGAGCCCTTGGAACCCTTCACTGGGCGTGTGGGGAGGGGAAGGGGGCGGGCGGGCGAGGCGAAGGGGCGCCGTCCGGCATGCCGGACGGCGCCCCTTCGCCTCGCCCAGCCGCCCCCTTCCCCTCCCCACACGCCCAGTCATGGAGTCCAGAGGCTCCGCCTCTGGTGGGGGTCCAGGGGGCAAAGCCCCCTGGTGGGGTCTGGGGCGAAGCCCCGAGCCTTGCTTCCCTTCCCCGACAGCCCTGGCCGTCGGCGGTTCGGATCAGACGGAGATCCTGGCCATGGCGTGCAGCGCGTGTTCCAGGTCCGCCTGGAACCCGCTGCCGGGTAGGCTGGCCGGCATTCGCGGCGACGGCACGACGCCGAAGAAATTGTAGTACTGGTCGGTATGGGCGGCGAGGACGGCGTCGCCGAACGCCGCGAGGCCGTTCATCGGGCTGGCGTCGGTATAGGCCGGCAGGGCGGTCCACACCGGGGGATACTGCCAGCTTCCGTCGGTATTCTGGGTCCAGGTCCAGGTGCCCCAGTCCGGCGTGAACCAGCCCTGCGTCAGAGAGTGATAATGCCCGCCGAGCGGCAGCACCTGCGCCGCCGCGATGGCGTCGGCCACCGCCCCGCCGAGGGTCGGGTCCATCACGCCGTAGATCGAGGGATAGTTGCCCGCCGGATTGGGGGCCTGGATCACCGCGCCCAGGGCGTTCCAGGCATGCGGCACCACGTCGTGTTGGTTGGCGTAGTCGGTGTTCCAGGTGCCGTAGGGCGCGGCCACGCCGGAGGCGACCGGCGGAAACCCGGTGGCCGCGGTGAACAGGTCGGCGAACGGCGCGTTGCCGGGCGAGGCGCCGGCCATCGCCAGCACCAGGACCTGGTGCCACGGGCTGCGCTGCGGCTGCGGATACAGGTACAGCGCCAGCGTGGGCGCCAGGGCGCCGGCCAGGCTATGGCCGGTGAAGATCAGCGTGGCGGTGGTGCTCGCCGCGTGGGTCAGGAAGCTTTGCAGCGTGTCGTTCACCGGGTCGGTCATCTGTGTTAGCAGGTTGCTGACGCCTTGCGCCGTGGCGGCCGAGACCGCCGGCGGCGGATCGAACAGCCACGGCAGATGGGTGGTCCGGACGAACGGCACGGCAAACGGCCACTTCGCCATCGAGGTCGCCGAGACGTCGCCGTCCTCGCTGATCCAGTCGTAGAGCGACTGGGGGTTGGTTCCGGCGACCGCCACGACATAGGTGGACAGGCTGGGGCTGTGCGCCACGTACATGGCGTTGGTGGCATAACCGGCCGCGGTGGGCCGCAGCGAATAGATGCAGGGGCCCCACACCACCGACCAGTCGCCGCCGGCCAGGTGCGGCTTGGTCAACGGAAAGAAGCCGGCGAACTGGCTGCCGATCGGGTCGGTGCCGCCGCTCAGCGCGGTGCTCAGGGCCGCTTGCAACGCGGTCTGGGTCGCCGCGATGCCGGAGGCCCCGCCGGCCGCCATGCCCATCAGGAACGTCGACTGGACGATATCGTAGGCCACGGCAGCGCTCCTTTTTCCGTTTTCCCGCGGCTGGGCGATCGCGCGCCGACCCGCCGCGGTGAAGCTGCCAGATCGTCGTTGGTGCCGAATAAACCGGGCGGTAAGCCGGCGATAATACCGCGCCGAGGCGTCCCGCGCAGTCGCGCGACCTCCGCCGCCGGTCGACGCAATCGGCGGCAAACGCCTTGCCGGCGATGGCCTTGCCACGCATGCTGCGGCCCGGGAACGGCAACGGGGGCGTGACGATGAAGGGTCTGTTCATGGATGCGGTCGATGATCTGGCGGCGGTGTTTCGCCAGGTGGTGCGCCCCGACGACCCGCAGGTTGACGTCCTGGAGCACGGCCACATCGCGCCCGAGGCGTTGCCCGGGCTGCTCGAAGGTTACGATTTCGTGCTGGACGACCACACCCAGATGCCGACCGAGGCGATGCGCCGGTGCCGCGGGCTGCGCCACATCATTTTCCTCGGCACCGGGGCGCGCAGCTACATGCACCCGGAGGAGCTGGAGGCGCTCGGCATCAAGGTGCACATCATCAAGGGCTATGGCGACATCGCGGTGGCGGAACATTCGATCGCGCTGATGTGGGCGGCGGCGCGCGGCATCGCGGCGATGGACGGCGGCATGCGGCGCGGCGAGTGGATCCGCACCGAGGGGATGCAACTGACCGGCAAGACGCTCGGGCTGATCGGCTTCGGCGGGATTGCCGGCGAGGTCGCGCGCATCGCCGGCGGCTCGGGCATGCGGGTGCTGGCGTGGAACCGCACGCCGCGCTCGGCGCCGGGCGTGGCGTTTGTCGATCTCGACACGCTGTTGGCGGAAAGCCATGTGGTGTCGCTGCATCTGTTGCTGAACGACGAGACGCGCGGGTTCTTGAATGCGGCGCGGATCGCGCGGCTGCGGCCGGGGGTGATCCTGGTGAACACGGCGCGTGCCGCGGTGGTGGACGAGGCGGCGATGATCGCGGCGCTGAAGTCGGGCCACATCCGCCATGCCGGGCTGGACGTGTTCAACACCGAGCCGCTGCCGGCCGGGCACGAGCTGGCGAGGCTGCCGAATGTGACGCTGTCGGCGCACAGTGCGTTTCGCACGCCGGAGGCGAGCGAGACATTGTTGCGCCGTGCGCTGGATATTGCCTGCGCAGTGGCCGGGAAAGGCTGACCGCGCCGTCGCCGTGCGGTCGTTGCGGGGGTGACGGCGGGGTTGTTCGGCTCTGGCAACTGGCAGGGCGGCGGGTCGCGCGGGTCAGCGTGCGGCTCGGCCGTTGGGCCGCGCGATTGCCGGACCGGGCGATCGACGGCCGGCCGGGACGGGGCCGCGCGGGACGCGCGCGGTCGTTGCGCTGGTACCGCTGCACCGAGGTTTTGACCGGTTGATCCTGGCTTGCGTCCGGCGCTGGGGACGCTTTGCGCATCCGGTGCATCGCTGGCCCGTCAAAACTGCGACAACCATCTGCCCGCAGCGTTGCACAGGAAGAATTTGGCTCATATGGCGTTGGCTGTTGGACGGCCCCGTAGGGCGGAAAAGCGCAGCGCCTTCCGCCACCGCCGGGCGCGCCGCTCGCATCTGCCGACGTCCCCAACAACATATCCCGCCACCGTCCGACGGCGGAAGGCGCTGCGCTTTTCCGCCCGACGGGGCCGTCCAACCGTCAACGCCATATGAGCGAAGAATTTTAACGCAGATGAAGCAAGGCGATGCACGCAAAACACGCAGATAGCGCCGTGCTGAATGATCTGTCGGGGCGCGGGGGCGGCGGCGCGTTCACCGCGCTCAGGACGCCTGGGGCCGGGGTCCTGGAAAAGGTCTGTGAAAATGCCTTGGCATTTCAAGTTCGTGCGAGAGCCTGGCCCGGCGAAGGCCGGGGGCCTATCGGTTGCGCAGCAGTATGGCGGCCGGGTGTATGCCCGCGACGCGATGGTCGGCGAGTACTTAGTGGACCTGCCGGTCGAGGACGTGGTTCTGGGTGAGCCGAAGACCGTCAAGGCGCTGGATGACGTGCACGTGCCATGACGTGCACACGCCCCTGGGCACCTCGGCCCGGGGGTCGGATGCAATGCACCAATTGCCTCAAAGCGACCGGCCTGCAGCTCTGCTTGGCTTGCTGCTCAATTTCGGCAGACCGCGCCTGGCGATCAAACGCGTGGCGCACGACCTATAAACCGCACGGACCCATCGGCGTGCATCGGCGTGCATCGCCTTGCTTCATCTGCGGTAAATTCTTGCTTACCCAGCCGCGCCACAAGCGCGCAACGCCGACCCGGGCCACACGCGATCACAGCCCCCCGAGCCACGGTCGGAGTTTGCTCAGCCGGTCAGAACCGCGGTGCAGGGGGTATAGTGCAGGTGCAGGTACGCCCCCGGGGCGCGAAACGCCGGCGGCTTGACCAGCCCGGCGGAGGCGACGCGCACCGAGTGCACCGGCCCGTCGAGTTCGCGGCGCCAGAACTCCAGGAACCTGGTCAGCACCGGGTAGCGCGGTGCGATGTCGAGGTCCTGCCAGACATAGGATTGCAGGATCCCCGGGTGGTCGGGCAGGTGATACAGGATCTCGGCGGTGGTCAGGCGGTAGTCCTTCAGTTGCAGCGCGAGGCTCATGCGGGTCGGTCCCTTTGCGTCGTGTTTGCCAACCGTGCTGGTACCCTGTCTCCTGCTCCGCCTCTGCCGGGCGGATCGGCGTGTCATGACGCCAGCATGACACCGCCGGGGGGTGGCGGCGCAAGAGAAAACGACTGTGATTCCAATACATTAGCACTCATCCCGAAAGAGTGCTGCCGGCGCCCTTGACTTGCATCCGGGCGCGCCTTAGATCGCTGGCACTCCCGCGGGGGGAGTGCTAGCAGCCGTGCCGGCGCCCATCCGGGGTCGCGCGCGGCCGCGGCAATCGCAACCCACTCAACACTGGCTCTCATTCACTCAGGAGCGATCCGAATGAAGTTCCGTCCTCTGCATGACCGGGTCGTGGTCCGGCGTCTCAACGCCGAAGAAAAGACCTCCGGCGGCATCATCATCCCTGACACCGCGCAAGGAAAAGCCGATGGAAGGCGAGATCATCGCCGCGGGCCCCGGGGCCCGCAACGAAGCCGGGCAGCTTGTCGCGCTGGACGTCAAGGCCGGCGACCGGGTTCTGTTCGGCAAATGGTCGGGCACCGAGGTCAAGATCGACGGCGAGGAGCTGCTGATCATGAAGGAGTCCGACATCATGGGCATCATCGAGGGCACCGTCGCCAAGAAGAAGGCCGCCTGACCGCGGCCGACCTGTTCTGACGACGTGCACCGACCAAGACATAAGGGAAGACTGACACATGGCTGCAAAAGAGGTTCGTTTCGGCAGTGATGCCCGCGCGCGCATGCTGCGCGGCGTCGACATCCTGGCCGATGCGGTGAAGGTCACGCTGGGCCCGAAGGGCCGCAACGTGGTGCTCGACAAAAGCTTCGGCGCGCCGCGGATCACCAAGGACGGCGTGACCGTCGCCAAGGAGATCGAGCTGGCCGACAAGTTCGAGAACATGGGCGCGCAGATGGTGCGCGAGGTGGCGTCGAAGACCAACGACGTCGCCGGTGACGGCACCACCACGGCGACCGTGCTGGCCCAGTCGATCGTGCGCGAGGGCTCCAAGGCCGTCGCCGCCGGCATGAACCCGATGGACCTGAAGCGCGGCATCGACAAGGCCGTCGCCGCGGTGGTCGAGGAGCTGAAGAAGCGCTCCAGGAAGATCACCACCCCGGCGGAGACCGCGCAGGTCGGCGCCATCGCCGCGAACGGCGAGGTGGAGATCGGCAAGATGATCTCCGAGGCGATGCAGAAGGTCGGCAACGAGGGCGTCATCACGGTCGAGGAAGCCAAGGGCATCCAGACCGAGCTCGAAGTGGTCGAGGGCATGCAGTTCGACCGCGGCTATGTCTCGCCGTACTTCATCACCAACGCCGAGAAGATGATCGCCGAGATGGAGCAGCCCTACATCCTGATCCACGAGAAGAAGCTGTCCGGCCTGCAGCCGATGCTGCCGCTGCTCGAGAGCATCGTGCAGTCCGGCCGGCCGCTGCTGATCATCGCCGAGGACGTCGAGGGCGAGGCGCTGGCGACCCTGGTGGTGAACAAGCTGCGCGGCGGGCTGAAGGTGGCCGCGGTGAAGGCGCCCGGCTTCGGCGATCGCCGCAAGGCGATGCTGGAAGACATCGCCATCCTGACCGGCGGCACGGTGATCAGCGAAGACCTCGGCATCAAGCTGGAGAACGTCAAGCTGAACGATCTCGGCAAGGCCAAGAAGATCCTGATCGAGAAGGAGAACACCACGATCGTCGAGGGCGCCGGCAAGAAGGCCGACATCCAGGGCCGTTGCGGGCAGATCCGGGCGCAGATCGAGGAGACCACCTCGGACTACGACCGCGAGAAGCTGCAGGAGCGGCTGGCCAAGCTGGCCGGCGGCGTGGCGGTGATCCGCGTCGGCGGCTCGACCGAGGTCGAGGTGAAGGAGCGCAAGGACCGCGTCGACGACAGCCTGCACGCGACCCGCGCGGCGGTCGAGGAAGGCATCGTTCCGGGCGGCGGCGTGGCGCTGGCGCGCGCCAGCCTGATCCTTGCCAAGCTGAAGGCCGACAACGACGACCAGCGCTTCGGCATCGAGATCGTGCGCAAGGCGGTGCAGACCCCGCTGCGCCAGATCGCCGAGAACGCCGGCGAGGACGGCGCGGTGATCGCCGGCAAGACGCTGGACCGGGACGAGTACAACTACGGCTTCGACGCGCAGACCGGCGAGTTCAAGGACCTGGTGAAGGCCGGCATCATCGACCCGACCAAGGTCGTGCGCACCGCGCTGCAGGACGCCGCCTCGGTCGCCGGCCTGCTGGTGACCACCGAGGCGATGGTGGCCGAGAAGCCGGAGAAGAAGGGCCCGCCGATGCCCCCGGGCGGCGGCATGGGCGACATGGACTTCTGAGAGCCGGCATCCCGGCGTCGCGAGTCCTGAAAAGCGGGACTTGCGGGGCCGGGGTCTCGCGATCGCGCAAGCGGTCTCGACTATCGAGACGGAGCGGGGCGGGCCAACGGGCTCGCCCCGTTCGTTTTGGCTGAAATGTCGGGATTTTTACGACCAGTCTCTGGCAGCGCGTTAAATGCCCGTTAATTATTGTGGGCTCAATCAATAGCACTCGTATACCGGGCAACCGTCATTGACATGGCGGGCCGTTTTGGTGCCAAGTGCGCAGCGCAATCGCATTTTGGCTAGGCTTGCTGCGCCTCCGTCGCGCTTCGGGTGCCCTCAAGACGTCCAAAGGGCTGGTTGTCTACCGCACCGCGCGAGCCCGCACGGTGCCCCACGACGGAGAGTGACGCAAGCTATGGCTATCGGTACAGTGAAGTGGTTCAACGCCACCAAAGGCTTCGGTTTCATCATGCCGCAGGACGGCGGCAGGGATGTCTTCGTGCACATCACCGCGGTGCAGGCCGCCGGCCTCAAGGGCCTGAATGACGGCCAGAAGGTGAGCTACGAGGTCATCATGGAACGCGGCAAGTCCGCGGCCACCAACCTCAAGCTCGCCTGAGCCGGACAGCGCGACCGCGCAGGACGCTGATGCGCCTCTCGCCCGACACCATGCCGACCGGTTCGCGCTCATTGCATGAGGCGATTCCCCATAAGCGCGCCAGGGGGGCGCGCCGATCAAGGAGCGACTGAGATGCCTGTAGGAACCGTTAAGTGGTTCAACGCCACGAAGGGCTTCGGTTTCATCATGCCGCAGGACGGCGGCAAGGACGTGTTCGTCCACATCACCGCGGTCCAGGCGGCCGGGCTGAAGGGCCTGAACGACGGCCAGAAGGTCAGCTACGAGATCACCATGGAGCGCGGCAAGGCCGCGGCCACCAATCTCCGACTGGCCTGACCCCGGCCTTTAGCGACTGAGCGTGGCATGGGCCGTCGTCCGCGCAACCGGGCGGCGGCCGATGTCGTTTGTTGGCCGGATCGTTCTGTCGCCGGCCTCCCGGCCCGGCCGTTTCGGGGCGCTCCGCGGTATCGTGCCCGCGGTCGCGCCGACGCCGGTCGTTGCGGGTCGGGTTGCATGGCCGGCGTCGTGCCGTCCGGTGGCCGGTCGTCGTGGACTTGATTGTTTTGCGCGGGGGTCGTTCCGGCGGCGCCCGCAGGGGGAGAAGATGTTCAGCCTGCCAGAGCTGGAGGCCGCCCAGGCGCTGATCCACCAGAGTTTTCCCGGCACCGCGCAGTACGCCTGGCCGCTGCTGGCGGCGCGCGCCGGGGCCGAGGTGTGGGTCAAGCACGAGAACCACACGCCGACCGGGGCGTTCAAGCTGCGCGGCGGGCTGGTCTATGCCGAGCGCCTGGCGCGCGAACAACCCGAGGTGCGCGGGATGGTTTCGGCGACCCGCGGCAATCACGGGCAGTCCCTGGCGTTCGCCGGGCGGCGCTACGGGGTGCCGGTGACGGTGGTGGTGCCGCACGGCAACAGCGTGGAGAAGAACGCGGCGATGCGCGCGCTGGGGGCGCGGCTGATCGAGTTCGGGACCGACTTCGAAGCGGCGCGCGAGCACGCGGCGGCGCTGGCGGTGGCGGAGGGGCTGGCGTTCGCGCCGTCCTTCGCGCGCGACCTGGTGCTGGGGGTGGCAACCTGGGCGCTGGAACTGTTCCGCGGCGCGCCGGCGCTGGACGCGCTGTATGTGCCGATCGGCCTGGGCTCGGGGATCTGCGGCGCGATCCGCGCGCGGGACTTGTTGGGGCTGGGCACCGAGATCGTCGGGGTGCAGAGCGCGGGCGCCGATCCCTATGCGCGCTCGCTGGCGGCGGGGCATCTGGTGGCGCTCAACCGGGCCGAGACGCTGGCTGACGGGATGGCGGTGCGCCAGCCCGATGCCGCGGCCTTCGCGATGATCCGCGCCGGGGCGGCGCGGATCGTGACGGTGACGGACGCTGCGATCGCGGCGGCGATCCGGGCCTATTGGACCGACACCCACAACCTGACCGAGGGCGCCGGCGCGGCGCCGCTGGCCGCGCTGTTGCAGGAGCGCGAGCGGATGGCGGGCAGACGGGTCGGCGTGGTGATCAGCGGGGGAAATATCGACCTGGCGTTGTTTCGGAGCTGGGTCCTGGGGGATGGCGGACCGTAAGGCAACGCCCAATAATTGCCGCTTCGAGGTGCGCCCTGGCCAGGCTGCGTAGCTCCAGTCCAGGTGCACCGGGTCGCCCTCAAACCTGAGGGTGACCCATCAGGCTGAAGGTGTCATCGCGCGGCAAGCAAGGCAAGCAAGTAATCAAGCGGACACAGAGTTGCACAGAGGGCGCACAGAGTTACACAGAGAAAGCGAATGGCGCTGCGCGCAAGGTATTCTGACTTGCACATCCGTCATCAGCGCGAAGCGCCAATAAATACTTCTCTGTGAAACTCTGTGCACCCTCTGTGCAACTCTGTGTCCGCTTGATTACTTGCTTTCCTGCGTTGCCGCGATTCCCGAAAGACCAGTGCGGGCAGTCCAGGCGAGCCGGCGATACGGGCCAACTGCGGTCATCCTGCCCAACGGGAAGCCAAGCTGCACGACCGCGATCGATTCGTTCATTGTTGGGCGTCGCCCAAGCGACGGTGCGCGCCCGCCGGCCGCCCCGCGCCCGGGGCGCGGGGGTCATTCGCCTCCCGCGGCTGGCCGGTCCGGCGGTTGGATCAGCGCCGCGCCCGAGGCCCGCCGCGCCTCAAAACCCCACGTCGCCGAACCCCGCGCGCAGCGCGGCATAGAGCAGGCCGCCCACCAGGAAGCCGACCAGCGTGCCGTTGACCCGGACGAATTGCAGGTCCTTGCCGACATGCAGCTCCAGCCGGTCGGTGACGGTGGCGGCGTCCCAGCCGCCGACCACGCCGGCGATGAAGTCGGCCAACTGGACCTGGGCCGACGGCAGCAGCGTGGCGACCAGCCCCTCGATCGCGCGCTCCACGCCGGCCCGCGCCGCCGCATCGGTTTCCAGCAACGCCCCGAGATTGGCCAGCGCGCCGGAGAAGAACGCCACCAAGCGCCCGGTGGGGCGCGCCGCGTCGGCCTCCAGCGCCAGGCGCAGGCGCGACCAGACGTCCCACAGCCAGGCCTGGACGGTCTCGTGCGCCACCACCTGGCGGATCGCCCGGCCGATCTCGGCGGCCCGCGCCGGGTCCTCCTCCATGCGGGTGATCTCGCGGCGGAGCCATTCGTCGAACGCGGCGCGCAGTTCGGAGCCGTCGGGGCCGATCTTGTCGAGCTCGGTGTTGAGCGTCGCCAGCACGCGCCGCGCGATGGTCGCGCCGAGCGCCCAGCCGACCAGCCGGCCGCCCTGCTCGCGCACCCGCTCCTCGATCGCGAGCCGCAGCGCTTCCTCCCGCCCCGCCAGCACCGTCTTGATCTGGCCGAGCACGAAGCCCAGCACCTCCTGGTGCCGCCCGCCCGCCATCAGGCTTTGCAGCGCCCGCGCCACCACCGCGCCGGCGCCCGGCCCGCCCAGGATGCGCGGCACGACCCGCGCGACCACCTTGCGCGCCCGCCCGTCCTCCACGCTGGACAGCAGGCGCGGCAGCATGGCGGCGAGCGCCGTCGCGGCCGGGCGGGTGGCGACCGGGTCGGCCAGGAAGCGGTGCAGAATGGCCGGCAGGTTGAGCCGGTGCAGCACGCCGGCGACCTCGCCGGCGGTCACCACGTGGGTGGCGACGAAGCGGCCGAGCGCGCGGCCGAGCCGGGCCTTCTGCGCCGGGATGATGGCGGTGTGCGGGATCGGAATGCCGAGCGGATGGCGGAACAGCGCGGTGACGGCGAACCAGTCGGCGAGGCCGCCGATCAACCCGGCCTTGGCGGCGGCGCGCAGCAGATCGGTCGCGTAGCCCGGGGCCAGCGCGTAGCTGCCCAGCGTCAGCGCCGCCATCAGCGCGAGCAGGCCGCTGGCGAAGGCGCGGTGCTGGGCCAACGCGCGGCGCGCGGCGCGGTCCGGGGAGGAATCGCTCATGCGGACAGTGTCATAGGGGCAAGCGGGGCCGGGCGCACGCCCGTCCGGGACGCTCGGCGTTGCCGCGTCGGGGTCCGGCGCCTGGGATCTTGATGACCGAGCCGGCGGTCAGCCGGTCGATTTGGGCACGAAGCGAACCTCCCGCAGCCCTTCGAAATGCCGGTCGCAGGTGAGCAGATCGGCCCCATGCGCCAAAGCCGTGGCGTAGACGATGGCGTCCGCGGTCGCCAGCTTGCGCCGCCGGCACAGGTCGGCGGCCGACAGGGCGATTGCGGTGTCGAGATCGGCAACGACGCAGGTTTCGGTGAAGGCGATCACCTGATCGGCCTTGTCCTCCCCGACCTCCCGCGTGAGCCACTTCGCCAGTTCGAGCTGCACGATGGTCGGCACCAGCCATTGCTCCCGTTCGGGCAGATCGGCGGCCACCGTGCCGCCGGCCCGCGAGCCGATCAGCCATTCGATCCAGGCCGAGGTATCGACGAGCCGCATCAGACGCGGTCGGTCCGGTCCCGGTAGCCCTCGGGATTGGCGCCGCGCGCCAGCCCGGCCAGGTCCTCCGGCTTTGGCACCGGGACGAGCAGCACGGCTTCGCCCTTTGGAATGAAGGCGAATTCCTGCCCAGCCCGCCAGTGCCGAGGCGTCCTGACCGCCTTCGGGATGGAGATCTGGAACTTGGCCGACAGAATGGCGGTATCCTTGGCGCGCATTACCAATGTCCGATCGATCGGTAGATCGTAAGACAGTAGCCTGGGCGCGCACCGAACGAAACCGCAGGAGTGACGGCCGGAGGGGGGAGAGACGGCCCCCGACCGTCGCTGCGGCGGGCCGATCAGCTTCCCCGATGCACCGTTCGACCAACTCGGGTAGATTGCCCGTCAATCGACCGGACCTTCAGGGAGACGACGCATGACGATCCAACGGTTGCAGCCGCACGGCCGCCTCAGCGGGGCGGTGATCCACGCCGGCACCGTCTACCTCGCCGGGCAGGTCGCCGACGACCCGAGCCTCGACGCCGAGGGCCAGACCGCCGACGTGCTGCGCCAGATCGACGCGCTGCTGGCCGAGGCCGGCACCGACAAGTCCCGCCTGTTGTCCTGCCAGGTATTCCTGGCCGACATGGCCGACGTCGCGGCGATGAACCGCGCCTGGGACGCCTGGTACGACCGCGGCAACCCGCCGGCGCGGGCCACCGTGGAAGCCAGGCTCGTCGATCCGCGCTGGCTTGTGGAGATCACCGCGATCGCCGCGCTGGCGTGAGCGCGCCGCCCGGGAAGGGTGGGGGCCCACGCGCCGATCCGCGCGGCGTCCCGCAAGGACCGCCGGACCGGCGCTGGCTCAAGTCGCTGGGTTTCACGCTCGGCCTGGTCGGCCTGGTCGCCGCCGGGGTGGATGCCGGCTGGGGCCAGACGCTGGTCATGCTGGGCACCTGCGTCGTGGTGTTCGGCTTCTTCTTCACGCTGTTTCCGGACGGCGCGCAGTTCGGCATCACCATCGCCAACTTCCTGGCGATCTACACCTGCATGTTCGTGTTTTTCGTCGACACGAATTTCCACGACGCCCCGCGGACCATGGCGCAACTCGCGCTGGCGCTGCCGGCGCTGGGCTTCCTCGCCGCCTGCCTGCTGCGCCGCCGCCAGGTGGCGGCGATCATCCACGCCCGCCGCACCCGCGCGCTGACCCACCTGCCGCCATTGGCGAGCTGGTTTGTCGGCGCCCTCGCCGTCGGGGCCGCCTCGTTCGCGGTACCGGGGCTGAAGCTGGCGCCGTGGACGCAAGGCGTCACCCTGCTGCTCGCCCAGGGACTGATCACCATCGTGGTGATGAACGCGGTGCGCGACGTCGTCCTGGTGATCGTCGATATCGCCATGATCCTCGAGGGCGTGGCGGCGCGGCTCGACCGGCTGGCGCCCCCGATGCTCGCCTTCCTGACGGTCTACGCCGTGCTGGTGGTGATGTTCGCCAGCCTCTACCGCATCGCCGACCTGACCAGCGCGCTGCCGCAGTTCGTGCTGCACGGCGAGGCGACCCGGATCGGCTTCGTCGATGCGCTGTACTACAGCGTCTCCACCATCACCACGCTGGGCTATGGCGACCTGGTTCCGACCTCGGTGCTGGTGCGCGCGCTGAGCGGGCTGGAGGTGGTCTCCGGCATCCTGATGCTGCTGTTCGGCTTCAGCGAGATCATGCGCACCGCCGGTCCGGACAGCGAGCGGCGCCGCTGATCAGCGGCGCCGGGCCAGCGCCAGGCCGAGGCCGGCGCAGACCAGCAGGCCGCCGGACAGGCGGTTGCGCAACCTTCCGTGGCGGGCGAGCAGGAAGCGCGTGCGCCCGGCCAGCACCGCCCAGCCGCCGTCCAGCAACAGCGCGAGGCCGATAAAGATCGCCGACAGCAACCCGATCTGCGGCAGCACCGGGCGGTCCAGGCTGATGAACTGCGGGAAGAAGGCCCCGTAGAACAGCAACGTCTTGGGGTTGGTCAGCGAGACCAGGAAGCCGCGCAGGGCGATGGCACGGGCCGAGCGCGGCTGCGGCGGGATGCGGCTGAGGTCGGCCGGCGGGGCGCGCCACAGGCGGATGCCGAGCCACAGCAGGTAGGCGACGCCGATCCAGCGCAGCCATTCGAACCAGGCGGCGAGGGCGCCGAGCGCCGCGCTCATGCCAAGCGCGGTCAGGCTGAGCTGCACGACCATGGCCGCCGCGGTGCCGGCGACGGTGAGCAGCCCGTAGCGCGTCCCCCAGGCGACCGAGTTGGCAACGATCAGCGCCACGTTGGGGCCGGGGATCAGCATCAGGATGGCGGTGGCGAGGATGAAGGCGAGGAGCAGATTGGGCTCGGGCATGGCGGGGGCTTCCGGTTCGGGGTGGAACCGCGTGGCCGAACAGTGACGTCCCGCCGCACGGTGTGGTCGGCGGGACGGGGCGGTTCGGGGTCGGGGGGCGTCTAGCGGGCGGGCGCCGGTCCGGGGTGCGAACGCGCAACGTCACCGCTGCCGGGTTGGCGGGCTTGTTGCCGGGCCGATGCGATGCGCGCGCGGATCATGTGGCGAAGGTTAGGGGCGGGGCGCTGGTCGCGTCAATCGAGAGAAGGCCAGGGGTCCGCCGCTGGATCTCGCCCTCCCCCCTTCCCATCACCCTCTCAAAACGGATGGCATATATGGCGTTGACTGTTGGACGGCCCCGTAGGGCGGAAAAGCGCAGCGCCTTCCGCCGTCGGACGGTGGCGGGATATGTTGTTGGGGACGTCGGCAGATGCGAGCGGCTCGCCCGGCGGTGGCGGAAGGCGCTGCGCTTTTCCGCCCTACGGGGCCGTCCAACAGTCAAGGCCATAAGAGCGAAACGGATGGAGTCCAGAGGCCGCTGCCGGCGCCTGCCCCAGGGCACTTGTCCCGGGGGGTGGGGGTCCCAATGGCACCATGGGGGGGCAAAGCCCCCTGGCGGGTTTCAGGGCAAAGCCCTGGCCTTCCTTTCTTCGCCCGACTGCACCGACGCGCCGCGCTCGTACCAGCCGCGGCTCGACCGCACCACCCGCACCACCGAGAGCATCACCGGCACCTCCACCAGCACGCCGACCACGGTTGCCAGCGCCGCGCCGGACTGGAAGCCGAACAGCACGATCGCGGTTGCCACCGCCAGTTCGAAGAAGTTCGACGCGCCGATCAGCGCCGAGGGGCCGGCGACGCACCAGGCCACGCCGAGCCGGCGGTTGAGCCAATAGGCCAGGCCGGCGTTGAAGTAGACCTGCAGCGTGATCGGCACCGCGAGCAGCAGGATCACCAGCGGCTGGCGCACGATCTCGGCCCCCTGCAGGCCGAACAGCAACACCAGGGTCAGCAGCAGGGCGGCGAGCGAGATCGGGGCAAGCCGGTGCAGCGTGCGCGCCAGCGCCGGCGTCCCGCCGGCGACCAGACATGCCTGGCGCCAGAGTTGGGCCACGATCAGCGGCACGACGATATACAGCAGCACCGACAGCAGCAGCGTGTCCCACGGCACGCTGATCGAAGAGAGGCCGAGCAGCAGCGCGACCAGCGGTGCGAAGGCCACCACCATGATGGTGTCGTTCAGCGCCACCTGGCTCAGGGTGAAGTGCGGTTCGCCGTCGACGAGGTTCGACCAGACGAACACCATCGCGGTGCACGGCGCGGCGGCCAGCAGGATCAGCCCGGCGATGTAGCTGTCGATCTGGCCCGGCGGCAGCCAGGGGCGGAACAGATGGCCGATGAACAGCCAGCCCAGCAGCGCCATGGAGAACGGCTTGACCAGCCAGTTCACCCCCACGGTAGTGGCGATGCCGCGCCAGTGCTGGCCGACCTCGCGCAACGCGGCCGGATCGATCTTCAGCAGCATCGGCACGATCATCGCCCAGACCAGGATGGCGACCGGCAGGTTGACCTGCGCCACCGTCGCGGCGCCGAGCGCCTGGAACGGCGCCGGCACCGCGCTGCCGAGCAGGATGCCCGCGCCGATGCACAGCGCGACCCAGAGGGTGAGATAACGTTCGAACCCGCCCAGCCTTGCCGGCGGCCCGGCCTGCCCGGCGGCGCCTTCTGCCTGTTGCATTATGCGTGCGTCCTGCGTTTTCAGCCTGTCGCATAGCCTCGCCGGGGGCATTCGGCTACCAGCTTCTGACGTTCTCCGGGACTCTAATTCTATACGCTTGGAATCATGGAAATATTGCTTGTCGCCGCGCGGCGCTGCGGGTTAGGCTGGTCGCGGAAGCAAAACTCGGAGGGGGGACGTCGATGCGGCGATGCGAAAAGCTCGTGGACGCGGGCCGGAGAGCCTTTTTCGCGCGCACGGCGGCGGTTGCCGCCGGGGCGGCGGCAACCGCCGCAATCCCCTCGGGCGCGCCGCGAGCGGCACCGTCCCCGGCCATGGTGCACTATCCCACCAGCAAGCTTGCCAATATCCGCGACCTGAAGCCCGACGTGCCGAAGGAGATCAGCTATCCCGACGCGGACAGCCCCGGCGTGCTGCTGAAGCTGGGCAGTCGCGTCGAGGGCGGGGCCGGGCCGGACGGCGACATCGTCGCGTTCAGCACGCTGTGCCCGCACAAGGGATTTCCGCTGTTCTGGCGGGCCGATGACCGGTCGCTGAACTGCCCCGGGCACTATAGCCGCTTCGATGCCGAGCGCGGCGGCGAGCAGGTGTTTGGCCACGCCACGCAGAACCTGCCGCAGTTCCTGCTCGTCGTGGACCCGAAGGGCGACATCTATGCCGTCGCCGTTGACGAACTGATCTACGGCCGCCTGTCCAACGTGCGGGACGCCTGAGGGGGAACCAAGCCATGACCTACAAGCGCAACATCGCCCGGCTGCCGATCCCGCCCAAGGACGCGCGCGTGCACAACGTGACGTGCCAGTTCTGCATCGTCGGCTGCGGCTACCACGCCATCTCCTGGCCGGTCGATCGGCAGGGCGGCCCGCGTCCCGCCGAGAACCTGTTCGGCGCCAACCTGAGCGAACAGCAGGGGGCGATGACGCCCAACTGGTTCGCCCCTTCCATGTACAACATCGTCCGGCAGAACGGGCGCGACGTGCACCTGGTGATCAAGCCGGACGGGGCCTGCGTGGTGAACGAAGGGCTCGGCTCGACGCGCGGCGCGAAGATGGCCGAGTTGTCGTATTCCACCGTCACCGGCACCTCGCCCGAGCGGCTGACCGATCCGCTGGTCTGGCGCTACGGCCAGCTGTCGCCGACCGCGTGGGACGACGCGGTCGGCCTGGTCGCCGAGGTGACGCGGCGCGTCGTCGAGCAGCAGGGCGAGGACGGGCTGATCGTCTCGGCCTATGACCATGGCGGCGCCGGCGGCGGCTACGAGAACACCTGGGCGACCGGCAAGCTCTACTTCGAGAGCATGAAGGTCAAAAACATCCGCATCCACAACCGCCCCGCCTACAACAGCGAGGTGCACGGCACGCGCGACATGGGCGTGCCGGAGCTGAACAACTGCTACGAGGATGCCGAGCTGGCCGACACCATCGTCGTGCTCGGCGCCAACCCGCTCGAGACCACCACCAACTACTTCCTCAACCACTGGGTGCCGAACCTGCGCGGCGCCAGCGCGGACAAGAAGCGGGCCGAGTTCGGCAGCGCCGAGACCATCGCCCCGGCACGCATCGTGATCATCGACCCGCGCCGCACGCCCACCGTGGCGGCCTGCGAGGCCGAGGCGGGGCGCGGCAACGTGCTGCACCTGGCGGTGAAGTCGGGCACCGACCTGGCGCTGCTGAACGCGCTGTTCACCGAGATCGCGGCGAAGGGCTGGGTGGACCGCGGCTTCATCGCGGCGAGCACCGGCGGGATCGTTGACGCCACCGGCGGCGCGGGCGATGTCCGGACGCAGGCGGTGACCCAGGCGGCGACCCACGGCTTCGACGAAGCGGTCAGGCGCAACCACACCACGATCGAGCAAGCGGCCGAGATCACCGGGCTTGCCGCCGACGACATCCGCAAGGCCGCCGCCTGGATCGCCGAGCCGAAGCAGGGCGGCGCCCGGCGGCGCACCATGTTCGCCTACGAAAAAGGCCTGATCTGGGGCAACGACAACTACCGCACCAACCAGGCGCTGGTGAACATCGCGCTCGCCACCGGCAATCTCGGCCGTCCCGGCGGCGGTTGCGTGCGGCTCGGCGGCCATCAGGAGGGCTACGTGCGCCCGGATTACCCGGGCGGCCGACCGGCGGTCTACATCGATCAGTTGCTGATCTCCGGCCAGGGCGGCGTGCACCACGTCTGGGGCTGCGATCATTTCAAGACGACGCTGAACGCCGCGGAATTCAAGCGCGCCTACAAGCGCCGCACCGACCTGGTGAAGGCGGCGATCGACGCCATGCCGGCCGGCGACCGCGCCGGCCAGGTCGAGGCGATCCTGCTGGCGATCCGCCAGGGCGGGTTGTTCGTCGTCGATGTTGACATCGTGCCGACGCAGATCGGCAGTTGCGCCCATGTGGTGCTGCCGGCGGCGACGGCGGGCGAGGCCAACCTGACCAGCATGAACGGCGAGCGGCGCATGCGGCTCACCGAGCGCTACATGGACCCGCCGGGGCGCGCGCTGCCCGACAGCCTGATCGTGGCGAAGCTGGCGCAGGCGCTGGAGGCGAGCTGGCGCGCCGCGGGCAAGGCCAACGTTGCCGACAAGTTCAAGGGCTATGACTGGAAGAGCGAAGAAGACGCCTTCATGGACGGCTATCACCGCAATGCCGGCGGCGGTGGGTTCGTCACCTACGCCCGGCTGCGCGCGATGGGCACCAACGGGTTTCAGGAGCCCGCGGTCGGTTTCCAGGGCGGCAAGATCGTCGGCACCAAGCGGCTGTTCGCCGACGGCAAGTTCAACGCGCCCGACGGGCGCGCCAAGTTCGCGGCAACGCCGTGGCGCGGCCTGGCGACGCCGGGCAAGGCGGAGGAGCGGGCCAAATTCCACTTCCTGATCAACAACGGCCGGGCCAATGCGGTTTGGCAGTCGGTCTACCTGGATCAGCACAATCCGTTCGTGCACGACCGCTTCCCGCTGCCCTATCTGCAGATGCATCCCGAGGACATGGCGCAGGTGGGGCTGCAGCAAGGCGATCTGGCGGAAGTCTACAACGACAACGGCAGTACCCAGGCGATGGTCTGGCCGACACCGACGGCAAGGCGCGGCGAGACCTTCATGCTGTTCGCCTTCCCCACCGGCGTGGTCGGCAACGTGGTGAGCAAGGGGGTGAACGAGTTGATCATCCCGAACTACAAGCAGACCTGGGGCAATATCCGCAAGCTTGCGGATGCGCCGCAAGTGACGCGCCACCTGTCGTTCAAGAGCCAGGAGTACAAGGCCGCGACCTGAGTGCCGGACGCGACCGGAGCAGGCGACCGGGCGGCAGCGTTGCAGGGTGCACCGCTGCCGCTGGTCGGCATCGTAGACCGCTTGCCTCCGGAGGCCGCGATTTCGGTGCTCCGGTGGAACGGGATTGGCCGGTTATCAGCGATGTGAGCTGCGCGCGATAGCTGCCGAGGTTGCGGAAGCATCGATCGATCGCCGCCAGGGCGGCGTCGGCTCCACCACGGTCGCCCGGCAACCGCGGGCGATACAATCGTGCCGCCGGCTGGCCTGCCGCCGGCTGGGATCAGGTGCCCTTGGTGGATGAGTGCGCGGGGTGGCTGTCGCCGCCGGGGAGGGGGTGCGGCGTTCCGGGCGCAGCCGCCGATGCCGCTGGTGCAGCTGTCGGCGTGGCTGCCGGCGCCGCGGCCGGCGGCGGGACCGCTGCCGTTGGCCGGCCGGGCGCGGCGACACTGCCCGCCTCGGAGGTGTCGGAATAGGGCGGCGAGCCGATTCCGGCCGTCTGCCACAGCCGATAGGCGTCGAGCTGCTGCTGGCTCGGGATCGAGCTGGTGACGGTGCCGGCTGCATTGCGAAACTCGATGACGACGAGGCCCAGCGCGGCATCCAGTTGCAGCACCGGATTGGGCGACGACGACGGCGGCGCTTGCGGCGGCGCTTGCGGCGACGCGGCCTGGTCGGTCGAGGTGGTCGCGGCGGCGGGCCGGACCGGCGCAATGGCGTCGTTGCCGGATTGGATCAGCGGGGTCGCCGGAATACTGATGTCGTTCGGCATTTTGGGACGCGATCACTGTGGATACGCCGTCCTGGCGCTTAGGAACACCGGGCAGTATGGCACCGGCACGGTTAACGTGCGGTTAAAGCGGCGCCGGCGACACCGTCGCGGGAACCCCTGCGCCGGCTCAGGTCGGGCGCCAGTTGAACCGTGTGGCGAGCCACCCGCGCAGTTCGAGCAGCGCGGCGGGGTTGACCGCGATACCGGTCATCGCGGCGGCCGCGGCGACGCCCTCCAGCGGCCGCACCGCGAAGCTGTCGGCCAGCGCCCGCACCTCGGGCTGCTCGATGGCGTGGCTGGCCGCGGCGCGCCACAGCGCGACCAGCGCCGCCGAGGTCAGCCGCGGCAGCACCAGCCCGAACGCCAGCTGCGCCGCCGCGGCGGCGGCCCGCCAGGCATCGTAGCGCGCGCCGAACGGCTTGGTTCGATGCCGCTCGGTGTACAGCTCCGCCAGGGTCGGCACCTCCGGGAAGGCGGGATCGCGACCAGGCGTGCCGCTGGCATCGACTGCGCCAAGCACCACCAGCGCCTCGCCGCCGGCTTGCCGCAGCGCGGCCACCTGCTGCGGGGCGTTCTGCCCGCAAACCAGCACCGCGTCGGCCTTGTCGGCGACAAACGCCGCGTGTGCCGCCTCCGGCTCCACCAGGCCGAACACCGGCGCGACCCGCATGCCCAACAGGTCGAGCCCGAGCAGCGCCGGCAGTTGCGGTCCGACCGGCCCGGAGGCGGCAACCCGCACGATGCGATCGGCGCCCGGCCGGGTCGCGGCGGGCCGCGCCATGATGATCCCCGGCGTCACCCCCGCCATGATCGGGACCCAATGCGCGACGTCGAAATGGGCCCGCGGGTCGCCGACCAGCCAGTCGAGCGCTGCCGCCCCGGGCACCAGCAGCACCGTGCCGCCATCCGGCTGCACCCGGGCCTCGAACTGGTTGGCGCCGGTCACCCCATCGACCCCGCCGCTGCACGTCGTCTGGACCTTGGTGCCGGGTGGCAGTCCCGCCCCCAGCGCCGTCTCGATCGCCTCGCCCCAGCGTCCGAGGCGCCCGCCGTCGGGGCCGGCGACCAGGATGGTCGCGCCCTCGGGGAACGGCACGGCCGGGATCATGGCGGTGGTGGGTGGGGCGGTGGCGGGTGGGGCGTTGCTGGGTGGGGCGGCGGTGCGTGGGGTGGCGGTGGGCGGGGCGGCGGCGGCGCGCGCGGTCCTGCCGCGGCCCAGCAGCAGCGGGCCGGCGATCAGGCCGACGAGGTGTCGCCGCGCGAGCGGCGGCAGGGGGTCTGTCACGCCAATGCCTCCTCCTGCGCGAGGGCGGTGGCCGGCCAGGCGAACGGCCGGCGCCGCGCTATCCTCCTAGCTGATCCGGCGCCGGCGGCAAAGTTGCGACCGGGATGTGGCGGTGAAGCGGCGGGTGGGGCGGCAGGGCAATCGGGTGAACGAAAGCAAGGCCGGGGCTTCGCCCCGGACCCCACCAAGGGGCGCTGCCCCCCAGTTAGTACCATTGGGAACCCCGCCAAGGGCTCGCCCCCGGCCTTCGCCGGGGCAGGCTCTTGGAACCCTTTACTGGGAGTGGGCGAGGGGGGCGGGTGGGCGCGGCGGTCTCGCCGGGCGGCGTGCTACGAGTTGTAGCTGACCAGCGTCTCGAACGGCACATCGAGGCGGGCGCGGCCGTTGAGAAAACTCAGCTCGATCAGCGCCGCCGCCGCCGGCACCACCGCGCCGACCTTGCGCAGCAGCGCGATGCCCGCCGCCATGGTGCCGCCGGTCGCCAGCAGGTCGTCCACCACCACCACGCGCTGGCCGGGCTCGACCGCGTCGGCCTGGATCTCGATGTGGTCGGCGCCGTATTCCAGCGCGTATTCCAGCCCGACCGTGTAGCCCGGCAGCTTGCCCCGCTTGCGCAGCATGACGAAGCCGCAGCCCAGCTTCAGCGCCAGTGGCGCGGCGATCAGGAAGCCGCGGCTTTCCACCCCCGCCAGCAGGTCGGGATGGTGCGCCCGCACCGCCTTGGCCATGCGGCCCATCGCCACCTGCCAGGCATCGGCGTCGCGCAGCAGGGTGGAGATGTCGTAGAAGAAGATCCCCGGCTTGGGAAAGTCCGGGATCCCCCGGATGTGGTCCTTCAGGTCCATGCGCACTCGACTTTCCTGTCGCTCTGGTGGGTCGTTCCGCTGGGTCGTCCGGCCGATGTATCGTGTCCGCCGCATCCTGGGTAGGTGTTGCCCAGCGGCTTGGCTGATGGGCAAACTGCCACCGCATACGAGTGGAGGACACAATGGCCGAGGCCGACCTGCGCAATGCCGACATCGATGCCGCTTTGGCCGAGGCCAAGGAGGCCTATGTCGCGCGCAACGCCAACAGCCTCGCCCGCTATGTCGAGGCGACCGCGGTGATGCCCGGCGGCAACACCCGCACGGTGTTGTTCTATGCGCCGTTCCCGCTCGCCATCGCGCGCGGCGCCGGCTGCCGGCTGTGGGACCTGGACGGGGCGGAATACGTCGACTTCCTGGGCGAGTACACCGCGGGGATATTTGGCCACTCGCACAAGGTGATCCGCGCTGCGGTTGACCGCGCGCTGGACGGCGGCATCAACCTCGGCGCCCACAACCTGCTGGAGGCGCGGTTTGCCCGCGCCGTGTGCGACCGCTTCGGGCTGGAGCGGGTGCGCTTCACCAACTCCGGCACCGAGGCCAACCTGATGGCGATCAGCCTGGCCCGGGTGTTCACCCGCCGGCCCAAGGTGATGGTGATGCAGGGCGGCTACCACGGCGCGGTGTTCACCTTCGCCGCCGGCGGCAGCCCGATCAACGCGCCGTTCGACTTCGTGCTGGCGCCGTACAACGACACCGCGGCGACGCTGGCGCTGATCGAGCTTCATGCGGCGGAGCTGGCGGCGGTGGTGCTGGAGCCGATGCTGGGCGGCGGCGGCTGCATCCAGGCCGAGCCGGCGTATCTGCACGCGCTGCGCGCGGCGAGCGCGCGGGTCGGCGCGCTGCTGATCTTCGACGAGGTGATGACCTCGCGCCTGGCGCCGGGCGGGTTGCAGTCGGTGGTCGGGGTGAAGCCCGACCTGACCACGCTGGGCAAGTATATCGGCGGCGGAATGTCGTTCGGCGCGTTCGGCGGCCGGGCCGACATCATCGACATGTTCGATCCGCGGCGGGCCAACGCGCTGCCGCACGCCGGGACGTTCAACAACAACGTGCTGACGATGTCGGCCGGGCTGGCCGGGCTGACCGAGGTGTATACGCCGGCGGCGGCGGCGGCGCTGAACGCGCGGGGCGATGCGTTGCGCGAGCGGTTGAACGCGCTGTGCCGCGCGGCGGATGCGCCGGTGCAGTTCACCGGGCGCGGGTCGATGATGGCGGTGCACATGATGCGGGGGCCGATCCGTTCCCCGGCGGATGCCGCCAAGGGCGACGCCAAGCTGAAGGAGCTGTTCTTCTTCGACATGCTGGCCCAGGGCATCTGGCTGGCGCGGCGCGGCATGATGACGCTGTCGCTGCCGATCGGCGATGCCGAGTGCGACCAGCTGGCCGGCGCGGTGGAGGAATTCCTGGCCTCGCGCCGGTCGCTGCTGGCGGCGGTGGCGGCGTAGGGCGGAACAGCGCAGCGCATTCCGCCGTTCGTCGTCGCAGACCGGTGAACGCCGCTTCGGTTTGACCGTCAGGCAACCAGGCCGCGGTCGGCGGCGTGGGCAAGCCCGCGACAGGCGAAGGATTGACCCTTCGACGGGTCGCCGGGCGCTTGGTATGAACCAGGTCCTGGCGTGCGGCTGCCCGCAACTCCCCCGGGTAACCCCGCACGCGACACCGACCGCGCCAACCGATGGAAGCGCCATCATTTCGCGCGGCGGGGAGCAGACCGGAGGACGTCCAATGACCGCTGTCAACGCCACCATCGCCGCACCCCGCCTGCTGCTGGTCGCCGGGGGCGGCGTGACCCAGGTGGCCGATGTGCTGGCCAAGTTCGGGCTGTCGCGTCCCCTGGTGGTCACCGATCCGTTCATGGTCTCCTCCGGCCTGATCCGCCGCTGCCTGGTGCCGCTGGAAGAGGTGGGCATCGCCGCCGGGGTGTTCAGCGACACCATTCCCGAGCCGGTCGACAGCGTCATCGAAGCCGGCGTCCGGCAGCTCAAATCCGGCAACTACGACTGCCTGATCGGCTTCGGCGGCGGCTCGCCGATCGACACCGCGAAGGCGATGGCGATCCTGGCCACCGGCGGCGGGATCATGCGCGACTACAAGGTGCCGTTCGCGGCCGATCGCGCCGACTGGCCGGTGATCGCCATCCCCACCACCGCCGGCACCGGCAGCGAGTGCACCCGCTTCACCGTCATCACCGACACCGAGCGCGACGAGAAGATGCTGATCGCCGGCCTCGGCGCGCTGCCGCTGGCCGCCATCGTCGATTACGAGCTGACCTACAGCGTGCCGCAGCGCACCACCGCGGACACCGGCGTGGACAGCCTGACCCACGCGCTGGAGGCCTATGTCTCGCGCCGCGCCAACCCGTTCTCCGACGCCTTCGCGGTGTCCGCCATGGCGTTGATCGGCGCGCATCTGCGCACCGCCTACCAGGAGCCGACCAACGCCGCGGCGCGCGAGGGGATGATGCTCGGCGCCACCCAGGCGGGGCTGGCCTTCAGCAACGCCTCGGTGGCGCTGGTGCACGGCATGTCGCGCCCGATCGGGGCGCATTTCCACGTGCCGCACGGCCTGTCCAACGCCATGCTGCTGCCGGCGGTCACCCGCTTTTCGGTCGAGGCGGCCCCGGCGCGCTATGCCGAGGCGGCGCGGCGCATCGGCCTCGCCGCGCCGACCGATGCCGATGGCCCGGCCTGTGCCCGGCTGGTCAGCGGGCTGGAGGCGTTGAACAAGGACCTGGCGGTGCCCAGCCCGCCGGAATACGGCATCAACGAGGCGGTCTGGAACGCCAGGCTGGAGCTGATGGCGGAGCAGGCGCTGGCCTCCGGCAGCCCGAACAACAACCCGCGCATTCCCGACAAGGCCGAGATCATCGGGCTGTATCGCGAGGTGTGGCGCGGCGCGGCGCGCAACGCGTAGTCCCGCCCGCGCCGCCGGCCCGGCGCGCCCGCCATGATGGCGGCGGGTGTGGTGCGGCGCCGGCGGACGGTGCCAGCGCGGCCCGGCCTGCGGTGCGAAGCCGGCTTCGTGCACCGGGATCGCTGTACAGGCCAGCGAAAGGAGCAGGCGACCGGTGGGTGCGCTTCGGCGCCCGGTCGCCAGCCGACGGAGGGAGGCCGACCGGTGGGATCGCGGCGTTTGACGGCATTTTAGTTTCATACTAGAGTGCTTCTGAAACACCAATGCGGCATCCGCATGTCAGCGCAAATCCTGCCCTTCGCTGCCAGCACGACCGCTGTCGCCTCGCCGATCGGCTGCGATCTCCGAATTGGCGAAGCGCATGGGAAACCTGCGGATCTCCATGCCGCGTCACGGTTTCCGGCGTATCGGGCGTTCCAGGCGATGGACCGACTTCAGGCGGTTGCCGACCGCAAACGCGAGCATTATTTCCTTAATGGTCCGATGACCGCGGCCGATCGCCGCGCCCGCCAGATCAAGGCGCTGAAACCCCCCATGGCCGAGGCGGCGAAGCGCGGAATTGACGCGACCAAACTGATGAGCCGGTGGAACGAGCAAAGCCGGAGGCTCATATGGCGTTGACGGTTGGACGGCCCCGTAGGGCGGAAAAGCGCAGCGCCTTCCGCCGTCGGACGGTGGCGGGATATGTTGTTGGGGACGTCGGCAGATGCGAGCGGCTCGCCCGGCGATGGCGGAAGGCGCTGCGCTTTTCCGCCCTACGGGCCGTCCAACAGTCAACGCCATATGAGCGAAGCCGGAAGATCGAACAACTTCGGGATGTGTTCGAGCAACTGCATGAGACCCGCGGCGCGGAGACACCCCGAGCACGGCCTGTCGCACCGCGAGTCGCGAGCGGACCAGCGGTCAGGGCGGATCGGCTATGAGCACAAAATCCGGGGCCGTGCCACGCTACATTGATGAGCTGGCCGAGGACGGTGGCCTGAGCGGGACCGACATCGCCAATATCGTCGATGTCTCGAAGGCAACCGTATCGCGCTGGAAATCCGGTGCGGTCAAACCGCAACCCAGTACGCAGCTCGTGCTGTCGGACCTGCATTACGTCGTTGGCCGATTGCGCGAGTACTACTCGGCTGACGAAATCAGGACATGGCTCTACGCGCGGCATCCCCAACTCGGCGGCCACCGTGCCATCGATCTCATCAACCAAAATCGCTCCGAAGACGTGTTGCGCGTGCTCGATCGCCTCGATGCGGACGTCTATCTTTAGGCCATGGCCGCCGGCAGGCCTGCGCGCGACAGCCGCCTTCTCGACGCCCTTGAGACCCTGCCGGCGGAAGCGTTCGCGGGTCGGGCGTGGCGGGTCGTCCGCGACGGTCGCGACCCGGTCCAGTGCAGTGCGGTCGGCGGCCGGTGGGACGACCGCACCTTCGATGTGCTCTACACTTCGACAAGGGCCGATGGAGCCATCGCCGAGATCTACTTCCACCTCGCGCGCGGACAGCCGGTCATTCCGTCGCAAGTACGTTATCGCTTGTTCGAGCTTGATATCAGGCTCGCTTCCTGCCTGCGTTTCGGGTCGCTTGAGGCGCTCAGTTCGCTTGGTCTGCTGATAACCACATTCGGGCAATTGTCGTATGCCGAGCGCGAGCAGGAGTACCCGCGCACCCAGGAAATCGCCGAGGTCGCATATTTCCTCGGCCGTGATGGCCTGATCGTGCCGAGCGCCCGCGCCGGGCACCCGAACCTCATGGTGTTTTGCGACCCGGCAGGCCCGGAGGCATTCGAGGTCGGAAAGGATCATGGTCTGATCGACTGGGCCGAATGGCGAAAGACACCGCTCGGGTATTAGCGCGTTACCGCGTGACCCCCTGTAGGGCCGGAGTACCGCGGATCACGCCGCCAGGCCCAAGGCCCCGGCCTCGCCGATGCCCGCCGCACGCAGGGCCGCGCGCAGCCGTTCCCGCTCGGCATCCGTGATCCGCACCAGCGGCGGGCGCACCACCGCGCGCTGCATGCGGCCCAGCAGCACCAGGCACTCCTTCATGCGGTTGTGCATGTCGAGCGCCGGCGCCGCGTAGAACGCCTGCGCCAGCGGATAGATGCGGTCGTTGATCGCCCGCGCCCGCGCCAGGTCGTTCGCCTGCACCGCCCGCCACAGCGCCGCCTGCAGGTCCGGAATGACGCTGCCCGCCCCGGACAGCAGCCCGTTGCAGCCCAGCACCAGCGAGCTCATCAGCCAGGCGCTGTGCGTGCTCAGCACGTTCACCGGTCGGGGCAGCGACTGCAGCGTGCGGATCTGCCGCTCGTGCAGCATCGGGTCGTTGCTCCAGTCCTTGATGGCGCGGATCGTCGGCACCGCCTCGGCCATGCGCACCAGGGTCTCCAGCGGATAGCTCAGCGTCGAGCGTTCCGCATAGGCGAACACGATCAGCGGCAGGTCGGTCGCCGCGGCGATGGTGGACAGGTGGGCGATCGCCATCTCCGGGCGCAGTTGCCCGCCCATGGCGAACACCTGCGAGGGGAACACCAGCAGCGCCGAGGCGCCGTGCGCCGCCGCCATCCGCGCGATCCGCGCCGCGTTGGCGCTGCCGTCGGCCCAGACGCCGCTGATCACCGGCAGCTGGTCGCCGATCTCCTCCAGCGTCAGGTCGAGGATGCGCTGCTGCTCGTCGAAGCTGCAGGCGTGCACCTCGGAGGCATGGCCGTTCACCGTGATCGCCGACAGCCCGCGGGTCGCGGCGACGTCGCGCAGGTGGCGGCGGGTGCCGGGCTCGTCGATGCTGAAGTCGTCGTGCAGGGCGAGCAGCGTCGCCGGGATCACGCCGTGCGGCACGTAGTCCTTGAAAGCGGGCATCGTCGCCTCCGGTCCGGTTCGCCTCGCAGCATAATCCGATCCGCTCGGACGAGCTACGGCCATGGCGGACGGGTAGTGTCTCAGTATCAAAAATGATACGGAAAACAAGCCTATCGAGGCGCGGAGCACCTCTGGTGCGCCCATTCGTTATCGCCGCCGCTTGTGTGCTATGTCTAGTCTGCTCGGTTCCCAACTATGCACGGGCGGAAAACTGGTTTCCCTGTGATGGGATCGGGGTCCATGCTAAGCCAAAAGCAATACCGGCTGTAGTGAACCTTTCCCATGGTCTCATAACCAAAACATCCATGGATAAAGAACACTCGCTTTCGGTTAATAATCGCATCATCAACAACGAAATTTTTGTCAATGGCGGCAGCCTGATGTTGGACGGTGGCTGGATAAATAACAGGCCGTCCGTCTATGGGTATCGCAGAGGCGCAAGCGTCGATCGCCGATGGAACTTGCGGCCCGAGCTTGAGTTGTGTGTCCAATTCTTCCGCGCTGACTGGCAGAGTGATTCCGCCGTGAGCGAAGTGGACTACATTAAGGGCCGGCGTGCGACCTGGATTCGAAAAATCCACTAGCGCATCAATCGGCTGCCCCTCGATCATATCTCCCCTCAGATGCGCGCCCGTAGGGGCAATCCACGCCCGAGCATCGGCCTCGATCTGTGTGTTGCTATTCTCAGCCAGCCTATCGTTGTCGGCGACCAGCAGCCCCGTCAGGTGCGTGTACCACCCCACGAAAATGAGAGTACCGACACTTATTCCGAACCCCAGATAGTCAAGGAAGTCGCGCTTGCGGCCCTTGCGACAGTCCTTATTCCGCTCGGGATGCTCGGTGTGGTCCGGGGGAACGAAAGCAGGAGGCTTCATCTTGCGCTGCTGGGGACTGTCGCGCTCGCTGTCGGCTGGCTTGCGGTTTTTGTCGCGCTGTCGTTGGCTGGCTCGCATCTATCTAGGGCTGAAAGCGCCCCGCCTCCATCGGGTTTGGCGTCTCAGTGGTTTGTTGCCCCCTGTCGCGTCTCCCAATCCTCCAGCACTTTCACCACGTCCGCAAGCTCCCACAACTTCGTGGTGACGCCAGCCGCCATTGCAGGGGTGCAACGCAGCGTCGCGTGGATGCGGACGAAGTTGTAATACATCATGTGCAGCGCAACCATGTGAGCGTGGTTCTCAGCCTTCTTGCTGAATGCGTTGGTCAGCCGGGTGAAGCGCCGATTGCCCATCCGCATCGTAAGGTTGCTGCGCTCGGCAAAGCTGGTCGAGATATGCGCGGGATCGGGCCGACCTTCGACACGACGCTTCTCGGCGCCGACACATTCGCCGGGGCTGTAGCGCCCAAGGCCGCCAGCCGGCTCGCCGTAGACCTTCACCAGCATGGCGTAGTCGATGTCGGCGCCAAAGGACTCTTCAACCGCCTGCAAATAGGGGCTGTGGCCATCGCTGGTAAGCTGGACCCGGTTGGCGAGCCTGGCGGCCAAATCTCCGACAAAGGCCTGAGCGGCATAGGCGTCGCGCGAGCCGACCAGCCAGGACGGGATCAGCTTGGTGTCGGCGTCGATCGCCGTCCACGTCCAGATATCGCCAGCCTGTGGCGGAGCAGCCTTGGCCGCCTTCACGTTCTTGGCCTTGGCGTAGACGAAGCTCCAAATCTCATCGACCTGGACTCGCTTGCAGGGCAGGTTGCGGAACGCCTTGTCCTAGTAGTCGGAGCAAGCCTGCCCGGCATTGACCAGCAGCTTCGTCACCGTGTTGATCGAGGCCCCGGTGATGCGCGTCATGGCCCGGAGGCTCATGCCCTCGCACAGGAGACTGATGATCTGGATGCGCTTCGCGCTGGGGAGCTTGTTCATGAGGGAGACTATGCCCCCTCATGCTTTAGCAGTCAAGCATAGAATCAGTTTCAGCCTGAGCGTTGGCCCACTTTCAGAGGAGAGGTGACTCGCGGGTGCCTGGAAGGAGGAATGTAATTCGGAGGTCGGTTATGTTGATCCCGACGGTTCCGTAGGGCTTGGCCGATCGCCTTCCCTATTGTCATCCATCCCGGCCGATTGGGCTGGATGTTCTCCGGCGCCTGCGGCGGAGGTGCGTGCGTCTTGTTCATCTGCGTCATCCTCTGCGTTTGTGGTGGCTGCCGATGGCTTGGTCAGAGCCATGACGATGCCTTCAGGGTCTTCATTATAGGCAGAATCCCCATGTATTTCAAGCATTAGCCTCATGATATTGTAGATGTGTTCCGAAGGAAGATTCACATCCACGAACATCTTGTCGGCTTCTTCATTGTCGATTATGAAGTCATGAGTCGGGTAGTTCTCTACAAGATGTTGGACCGTCTCGACTGAAGCATTTTCATAATGGCCAGCAAGCCGAACCCCATAGTGCAACGCTACTTGCAGATCGCGCCAGTCACTCCCAACGACATCTGGGCTAATTTGTCCAAAAACAGGTGCCATTAGATCGCCAACCATATTAGAGCCTATCTCGGCGGCGAGCCTAAAGCTGATCAAATCAGAACTTCGGCGTTTAATTTCTAACATCAAGTGCTCAAACAAGCCGAAGGAAGCAGCTTCCAATGCCTCAAACGTGGATCGCGAGAGCAATCCTGATCTACGTGTTCCTATTTCATCTTGTTTTAGCAATTGAACATCAAGCGGGCCGAGTTCAGAGAACGTGTCCATAAGCAATTCTTCGGCGCCCAGGGCGATAAGCGTGCCGGCGCTCTTGCAATAGCTAGGTATGCACAGCTTGAACACTCCTCCATCGTAAGTCTTTTGTAAGAACCTAGCTATCTGATATGCTGCATTCGCTGATCCGCCATTCGTCACGAGAATGAGTAGGACGTTCTTTCTCGCTTTCGCGTCAGTCACCGCAGAGACGAGTTTCCCGTACCCGTCATGATCGATCTCGCCGGAGTAAAAGAACACATCGGCATCATAATGGGCAGCCGCGCCCATAGACATATCTATCTCAGCGGGCGCGGCATCGTGGTCACTCATCTTTGCTCGCTTTCCAGCGCGCCTTGGCGGCTTTCTGGGCTATCGCGCTACGCCGCTCGCTGCTCAAGGCGGTCGCGCGTGCCACGCCGCCCTTTAGGCCGCCTCGCCTGCCCAGGCTGACGGCAGCCGGGTCCTTTGCCGGCCCTCGCTCTAGGTCGGTTACGTTGCCAGCCGCGATCTCTACGATGAGCTTCGCGAGTTGGTTTGGATCACGCGGGCGCTTGCTTGACCGGTCTTGCATGGGCAGAACGTGGCACACCTCTAGCCACTTTCCAAGTCCCCTTGAAACGACGCAACAGGCTCGCGTCGGGCGCATGGCCGGCGTCGGCTTGTGGGTTATATTTCCTAGCGCTGTGCGCGTCAAGGTCAAACTGAGACACCACCGGCGGCAGCCCGGGTCAGGCGTGGGTGCCGGTGCTGCCGAAGCCGCCGGTGCTGCGCGTCGTGTCGTCCAGGCGGTCCACCTCTTGCCAGGCGGCCCGCACCACCGGCGCCACCACCGCCTGGGCGATGCGCATGCCGCGCTCGACGGTGAACGGCGCCTCGCCGGCGTTCAGCACGATCACCTGCACCTCGCCGCGGTAGTCCTCGTCGATCGTGCCGGGGCTGTTCGCCAGCACGATGCCGTTGCGCAACGCCAGGCCCGAGCGCGGGCGCACCTGCAGCTCGAACCCCGCCGGCAAGGCGATGGCGAGCCCGGTCGGGATCAGCGCGCGCTGGCCAGGAGCGATGCTGACCGGGGCGGCGACGGCGGCCAGCAGGTCCATGCCGGCGGCGCCCGGCGTGGCATAGCCGGGCAACGCCAGCCCCGCGCCGTGCGGCAGGCGCCGCACCTGGATCGTCACGTCCATGCGTCCTCCTTGATCTGTCCCGGCCCGGATCAGTCCAGGTCCAGCAGCATCAGCGCCTCGTCGAGGAATTCGCCGTCCACCAACAGGCCGCGCGGCTGGGTGGCGAAGGTGCGAAACCCCAACCGTTCATAGAGCCGCTGCGCGTCGTCGTTGCCGAGCGTGACGGTGAGCCAGACGAAGCGCACGCCCGCCCGGCGCGCCGCGGCGATCGCCGCCGCGACCAGCCCGGCCGCCAGCCCCTGGCCGCGGACCGCCCGATCGACATAGACGGTGTAGATGAACCCCTTGTGCCGCTCCTTGACCCGGGGCACCACCTGCAAGCCGGTGATGCCGACCAGGCGATCGGCGAGGAAGCCGCCGAGCATCACCCCGGGGGCGACCGGCCAGCGCGCGGCGAAGTCGTCCAGGCTGTCGGCGATCTCCTCCTCGTAGGCGGCGGCATAGGCGCGCGGATGCAGCCGCAGCGCGTCGAGCCGCACGGCGCGGAACGCGGGCAGGTCGGCCGCGGTCAGCGGACGGATGGTCCAGGGCGCGGCGGCGCTCATTCCAGCGCGGCGGCGATGCGCGCGGCCAGCCGCTGGGCCACCGCGTGTTTCGCCAGGCGCGGCCAGTCCTCCATCCCCTCGGCGGTGATCAGGTGCACCGCGTTCTCCGTCCCGCCCATGATGCCGGTCTCCGGCGAGACGTCGTTCGCCACGATCCAGTCGCAGCCCTTGCGCGCGCGCTTGGCCTGGGCGTTGGCCAGCAGGTCGTCGGTCTCGGCGGCGAAGCCGACCACCAGGCGCGGCCGGCGCGGTCCGGGCGCCGCGAGGGTGGCGAGGATGTCGGGGTTGGGCACCAGTTGCAGCGCCGGCGGCGCGGCGCCGGGGACTTTCTTGATCTTGCCGGCGGCGGCGCTGGCCACCCGCCAGTCGGCCACCGCGGCGGCGCAGACCGCGATCTCGGCGGGCAGCGCGGCCTGGCAGGCGGCCAGCATCTGCTGCGCCGTTTCGATGTGGCGCACCGTCACGCCGGGCGGATCGGGCACGCCGACCGGGCCGCTGACCAGCGTCACCCGCGCGCCCAAGGCGGCGAGCGCGGCGGCGATCGCGTGGCCCTGCCGGCCGGAGGAGCGGTTGGCGAGGTAGCGCACCGGATCGATCGGCTCGTGCGTCGGGCCGCTGGTGACCAGCGCGTGCTTGCCCGCGAGCGGGCGGGCGGGGACGAGCAGCGCCTCGATCGCCGCGACGATGGCTTGCGGTTCGGCCATCCGGCCGGGGCCGAATTCGTTGCAGGCCATCGCGCCGTCGTCCGGGCCGACCACCAGCACGCCGCGCGCGGCCAGCAGCGCCATGTTGGCCTGGGTCGCCGCGTGCAGCCACATGCGCACGTTCATCGCCGGCGCCGCCAGCACCGGCTTGTCGGTGGCCAGCAGCAGCGTGGTTGCCAGGTCGTCGGCGATCCCGGCGGCCATTTTCGCCAGGATGTTGGCGGTGGCGGGGGCGACGACGACGAGGTCGGCGCTGCGCGAGAGCTGGATGTGGCCCATCTCGTTCTCGTCGGTCAGCGAGAACAGGTCGCTGTAGACCTTTGATTCCGTCAGGGCCTGCAGGGTCAGCGGCGTGACGAACTGCGCGCCGGCGCGCGTCAGCACGCAGCTGACGGCGCAGTCGCGCCCGCGCAGCAGGCGGATCAGCTCGGGCATCTTGAACGCCGCGATGCCGCCGGGGACGATCAGCAGCACGCGCTTGCCGGCGAGGGAGGTCATGCTGTGCCCGCCTGGTTGGCTTCACGACGGTGTAGGGCGGAATAGCGCAGCGCATTCCGCCAACGCGGCATGGCGGAATGCGCTGCGCTTTTCCGCCCTACGCTCATCGGCGGAGCAACGTGGATCATAGCCGCCAGCCGGAATGGATCGCGGCGATGCCGCCGGACAGGTTGCGCACGTCGATCCGCGCGAAGCCGGCCTGCGCGCAGCATCCCGGCCAGGCGTTCCTGGTCGGGGAAGGTGCGGATGCTTTCGGCGAGGTACTGGTAGCTGTCGGCGTCCTTGGCGATGAGCTGGCCCAGCCGCGGCAGCACGCGGAACGACCAGGCGTCGTAGACCGGCAGCAGCGCGGCGACCTGCACCCGGCTGAACTCCAGGCAGAAGAACCGGCCGCCCGGCTTCAGCACGCGCCGCGCCTCGCGCAGCACCGCGTCCTTGTCGGTGCAGTTGCGCAGCCCGAAGGCGATCGAGACGCGATCGAAACTGCCGTCCGGCAGCGGCAGGCGCTCGGCGTCGGCGACCAGGAACTCCAGCCCCGCGACGATGCCGTGATCCAGCGCCCGGTCGCGCGCGACCGCGAGCATGGCGGGGTTGATGTCGCTGAGCACCACCGGCCCCGCCGCCCAGGCGCAGCCAGCCGAAGCTGATGTCGCCGGTGCCGCCGGCGAGGTCGAGCAGCCGGCGCGCCGGCCGCGGATCGAGCGCGGTCAACAGGATGCGCTTCCACACCCGGTGCACGCCGAGCGACATCAGGTCGTTCATCAGGTCGTAGCGCGGCGCCACGCTGTCGAACACCGCGCGCACCATGCCGGCCTTGTCCGTGCGGGGCACCTGGCGGAAGCCGAAGTCGGTGGTGGCGAGGTTGTCGCTCATGGGACGCGAGTATAGCCTGACTGCCACCCATGCCGGAACTCCCCGAAGTCGAGACGGTGATGCGCGGCCTGCGGGCACGGCTCGAAGGCCACCGGATCGTGCGCGCCGTGGCGCATCGGCCCGACCTGCGCTGGCCGCTGCCGCCCCATCTTGCCCGCCGGCTGACCGGGGCGCGGGTGCTGGGGTTCCGCCGGCGCGGCAAATACATCCTGATGCGCCTCGATGGCGGGGACAGCGTGCTGCTGCATCTGGGGATGTCGGGGCGCATGCTGATCGAGCGGGCCGGGCGCAACGAGGTGACGCCGCACGAGCACCTGGTGCTGGAAACCGACGCGGGCTGGCGCGTCGGCTTCGTCGATCCGCGCCGCTTCGGCTCGGTCGATCTGGTGCCGACCGCGCGGGAGGACGCGCACCGGCTGCTGGCCGGGCTGGGACCGGAGCCGCTGGACGCGGCGTTCACCGCCGCCGGGCTGTCGGCGGCGCTCGCCGGCAAGCGCACGCCGATCAAGGCGGCGCTGCTGGACCAGAAGATCGTCGCCGGGCTGGGCAACATCTATGTCTGCGAGGCGCTGTTCCGCGCCGGCATCAGCCCGCTGCGCTCGGCGCACACCATCCCCGGCGCACGGGCGGCGCGGCTGGTGCCGGCGATCAAGGACACGCTGAGCGAGGCGATCGCCGCCGGCGGGTCCAGCCTGCGCGACTATGTCCAGACGAACGGCGAGCTGGGCTACTTCCAGCACGCCTGGAAGGTCTATGGCCACGAGGGCGAGCCCTGCGAGCGCTGCCCGGGCAAGCCGGTGTGCCAGGGGATCAAGCGCATCGTGCAATCGGGCCGCAGCACGTTCTACTGCGCGCGTGTGCAGCGATAGGCAGATGTAGGGCGGAAAAGCGCAGCGCATTCCGCCGCTTGCGTCGCAGCGGCGGTTTTCTGCGGAGGCGTTCAAATATGGCCGAAGCGCGCTACGCTTTTCTGCCCTGCGTTGTGTGGGGTTCGGCCGACAGCGGTGCCGCCGGTCACGCCGAACGCGCTCTAGCCAGAAGCCGGGGCGGTGGCTAGAAGCCCGGCAACACGGAAACGGAGACGGACGATGGCGGCTTACGAAACCATCCTGGTCGAGACCCACGGCAAGGTCGGGTTGATCCGCTTCAACCGGCCGCAGGCGCTGAACGCGCTGTGCGACGCGATGATGGCGGAGATCGGCGCGCAACTGCTCGCCTTCGACGCCGATCCGGCGATCGGCGCCATCGTGCTGACCGGCAGCGAGAAGGCGTTCGCCGCCGGCGCCGACATCAAGGAGATGCAGGACCGCACCTACCCGGCGGCCTACCAGGAGGACTTCATCAGCCGGTGGGAGACGATCCTGCGGGTGAAGACGCCGGTGATCGCCGCGGTGGCGGGCTTCGCGCTGGGCGGCGGCTGCGAGCTGGCGATGATGTGCGACATGATCCTGGCGGCCGACACGGCGAAGTTCGGCCAGCCGGAGATCAACCTCGGCATCATTCCGGGATCGGGCGGCACCCAGCGGCTGACCCGCGCGGTGGGCAAGTCGAAGGCGATGGACATGATCCTGACGGGGCGGATGATGGACGCGGCGGAGGCGGAGCGCGCCAACCTCGTTTCGCGGGTGTTGCCGGCCGACCAGCTTGTCGCCGAGGCGATCAAGATTGCCGAGCGGATCGCCGGCCTGTCGCCGGTGTCGGTGGCGATGGCGAAGCAGGCGGTGAACCGCGCGTTCGAGACGACGCTGGTGGAGGGCGTGCGCTACGAGCGGGCGCTGTTCCTGTCGCTGTTCGGCACGCCCGATCAGCGCGAGGGCATGGCGGCGTTCGTCGAGAAGCGCAAGCCGGCGTTCGGCAAGGGCTGAGGCCGCGCGATACTCCCCCTCCCCTTGAGGGAGGGGGTTGGGGGGAGGGGTTGCCGCGGCAGGCTATTGGCGACTTGGGTACCGCTCCGACCCCTCCCCCCAACCCCCTCCCTCAAGGGGAGGGGGAGTATCGGCCGGCCCGCCTACAACAAATCTCCCACGGCCTCCCGATAGCGCTTCGCCGCTGCCAGATGATCCGCCAGCGCGTGCCCGGCGATGCGGCGATGGTGGCGGCGGTTGAACGTGGTGGTCAGGCAGATGTGCGACACCCCGGCCGCCTTCCAGAACGCCACCTCCTTGCGCCACTCGGCGGCGCCGCCGGCGCCGCAGGAGGTCCAGACCTCGATGCCGACCGACGCCGGGTCGCGGCCCTCGGCCTCGATCAGGCCGCGCAGCGTGGCGAAGATGTCCAGCGCGCTCTGGTCGGGGGGGAAGGCGTTCGGCATCCAGCCGTCGCCGAGCCTGGCGATGCGCTTCAGCGTCTGCTCGTGGTGGCCGCCGAACCACACCGGCACGCGGCCCGATTTCGGCCGCGGATTGATCCCGGCGTCGTCGATCGTGTGCCAGCTTCCCTTGAAGGCGACGTGCGGCGCGGCCCACAGCGCCTGCATCACCTGCACCTGCTCCGCCGAGCGCCGGCCGCGATTGTGGAAATCCTCGTTGAGGCCGACGAACTCCACCTCGTTCCAGCCGACGCCGACGCCGAGGCGGAATTTTCCGCCGCACAGCACGTCGAGGCAGGCCGCCTGCTTGGCCACCAGCGCGGTCTGCCGCTGCGGCAGGATCAGCACGCCGGTGGAGAAGCCCAGCCGGGAGGTGCAGCCGGCGACGAAGCCGAACAGCACGAAGGGGTCGTGGAACAGGTCGGCCGAGGTGTTGCGGCTGAGGTCCCAGTCCGGGCGGCTGGCGGCGTTGACGCCGAGCACGTGGTCGGGCGCCTCCAGGAAGTCGATGCCGATGGCTTCAAGTCCCTGCGCGTAGTCGCGCACCACCGCCGGGTCGCCGCCGATATCGCCGAGCGGCAGCAATGTGCCGAGCTGCATGATTTGCCTCTCCCTTCGCGTTGCGTGTGCCGGTGCGGGCCACGGCATGGCCTCGCTTGGCGGCAGGCTGGCCCGCGTGTATCACCGCGTCAAATCGGCAGCGGAGACCAAGACCATGGCCAGGCTCAGCGGCAAAGTCGCGATCGTCACCGGCGCCTCGCGCGGGATCGGCCAGGAGATTGCCCAGTTGTTCGCCGCGGAGGGCGCCAAGGTGGTGTGCGCGGCGCGCACCTTGAAGGAGGGCGACCACCCGTTGCTGGCGGGATCGCTGGCCGGCACCGTTGCCGCGATCCGCAAGGCCGGCGGCGAGGCGATGGCGGTGGCCGCCGACGTGTCGGCCGAGGCCGATTGCATCGCGCTGGTGGACGCCGCCCGCGCGGCCTATGGGCCGATCGACATCCTGGTGAACAACGCCGCCGTGACCTACTACATCCCGACCGCGGAGTTCCCGACCAACCGCTGGGTCCGCGCCTTCGCGGTGAACGTGCACGGGCCGTTCATGCTGGCGAAGGCGGTGCTGCCCGACATGGTCGCGCGGCGGGCCGGCGCGATCGTGAATATCAGTTCGGGGGCGGCGATCGGCCCGGGGCGCGGGCCGTATGCCGACAAGACGGTGCGTGGCGGCGTGCTGTATGGCGCCTGCAAGGCGGCGCTGGAGCGCTTCACCCAGGGGCTGGCGCAGGAGATGGCGCAATATGACGGGATCACCGTCGCGGCGGTGGCGCCGTCGCGCGTGGTGGCGACTCCGGGCACGATCTACCACAAGCTGGTGAGCGGGGTGAACGACCCGCGCGGCGAGCCGCCGATCCTGATGGCGCGCGCGGCACTGCTGCTGGCGAGCGAGCCGGCGGCGAAGGTGAACGGGCGGGTGACCTACAGCCAGCAGATCCTGCAGGAATACGGCATGATCAGCGAGGCGCATGGCCGCGGGGTCGATACCGCCGGGTCGGGCTACTCGCAGATCTGACCGCGGCGGCCGGGCGCGGCCGCAACCAGGGCGGGGCCGGGGCGGGACCGGGCCGCGACGAAGCCGCGCGAAGCCGCGACGAAGCCGGGGCGCCGCGTGGCCCGCCGTGGTGCTTGCGCGGCGCGGCGGTGCGGCGCGATATCCCTCGGCAGAGGTGTTTGCAGGAGCTTTCCGCCATGGCCGAACCAGCGACCGCCGCCCTGTTGCGCACGCCGACCGTCACCGAGATGCTGGTCATCCCGGTGGCCGGGCGGGACTGCATGCTGCTGAACCTGGCCGGGGCGCACGGCCCGTTCTTTACCCGCAACGTCGTCGTGCTGAAGGACAGCGCCGGCAACACCGGGGTGGCCGAGGTGCCGGGCAGCGAGGCGATCCGCCAGACGCTTGAGCGCGCGGTGCCGCTGGTTGTCGGCCAGCCGATCGGCGGCTACAACGCGATCTGCAATGCCGTCCGCGCCTCGCTGCCCGGCGCCAAGGCGGGCCGCAAGACCATCGTGCACCAGGTGACGACGGCGGCCGAGGCCGCGGTGCTGCGCCAGCCGCACGAGATCAACCTGCGCACCGACAATGTCGTCACCGCGGTCGAGGCGGCATTGCTGGATCTGGTGGGCCAGCACATGGGGGTGCCGGTCTGCGCGCTGCTCGGCACCGGCCAGCAGCGCGACGCGGTGAAGATGCTGGCCTACCTGTTCTATGTCGGCGACCGCGGCCGGACCGACCTGCCGTATGGGGACGGCAGCGGCGCGGCCTCGGGCTGGGGACGCGTGCGCACCGAGGCCGCGCTGACGCCGGATTCCATCGTGCGCCAGGCCGAGGCGGCGACGGAACGTTACGGTTTCCGCGACTACAAGCTGAAGGGCGGGGTGATGGACGGCGTCGCGGAGATGCAGGCGCTGGCGGCGTTGAAGCGGCGCTTCCCCGCGGCGCGCGTGACGCTCGACCCGAACGGCGCCTGGTACCTGGCGGAGGCGATCGAACTGGGGCGCGCCTATGGCCAGGTGATGGCCTATGCCGAGGATCCCTGCGGGCCGGAAGCCGGGTATTCCGGACGCGAGACGATGGCGGAGTTCCGCCGCGCCACCGGCATCCCGACGGCGACCAACATGGTGGCGACGGATTGGCGGGAGATGGGCCACGCGTTGCAGCTGAACGCGGTGGATATCCCGTTGGCCGATCCGCACTACTGGACGATGCAGGGGGCGGTGCGGGTGGCGCAGATGTGCGACGATTTCGGCCTGACCTGGGGGTCGCACTCGAACAACCACTTCGACATCTCGCTGGCGATGTTCACCCACTGCGCGGCCGCGGCGCCGGGGGAGATCACGGCGATCGACACCCACTGGATCTGGCAGGAGGGCAGCGAGCGGCTGACCAAGGCGCCGTTGCGGATCGTCGGCGGGCATGTTGCGGTGCCGGACCGGCCCGGCCTGGGGGTCGAGATCGACATGGACCGCGTGCTGGCGGCGCACGAGCTGTACAAGCAGGTCGGGATGTCGGCGCGCGACGACGCGATGGCGATGCAGTACCTGGTGCCCGGGTGGACGTATGATCCGAAGCGGCCGAGCCTGGGACGCGTTGCTCGATAGCAACGGACATCCTGCTCGGCGTAGGGCGGAACAGCGTAGCGCATTCCGCCGCTTGCGTCGTCGCGACGGGTAATGGCGTGAGCGGGTGGCAAGGAAGGCGGAATGCGCTGCGCTGTTCCGCCCTACGCCGCCAGCGTCACGCCGCCAGCGTCACGCCGCCAGCGTTACGCCGCCAGCGTCACGCCGCCAGCGTTACGCCGCCAGCGTTACGCCGCCAGCGTCACGCCGCCAGCGTCACGCCGCCAGCGTCACGCCACCAGCGTTACGCCGCCAGCGTCACGCCGCCAGCGTCACGCCACCAGCGTTACGCCGCCAGCGTCACGCCGCCAGCGTCACGCCGCCAGCGTCACGCCACCAGCGTTACGCCGCCAGCGTCACGCCGCCAGCGTTACGCCGCCAGCGTTACGCCGCCAGCGTTACGACGCCGGCGTTACGCCGCCGGCGTGACGCCGCCAGCATGACGCCGCCAGCATGACGCCGCCAGCGTCACGCCGCCAGCGTTACGCCGCCAGCGTCACGCCGCCAGCGTTACGACGCCGGCGTTACGCGGCCAGCGTTACGACGCCGGCGTTACGCGGCCGGCGTTATCCCAGCGCGGCGACGCCGGGCAGCGTCTTGCCCTCCAGCCACTCCAGGAACGCGCCGCCGGCGGTGGAGACGTAGCTGAGCTTGTCGAGCACGCCGGCGTGGCGCAGTGCCGCGACCGTGTCGCCGCCGCCGGCCACGCTGCGCAGCGTGCCGGCCTGCGTCGCCGCGGCGACCGCCCGGGCGACCGCGGTCGTTGCGGCATCGAACGGCGGCGTCTCGAAGGCGCCGAGCGGGCCGTTCCACACCAGCGTCTTCAGCGCGGCGATGTGGCCGTTCAGCGCCGCGACCGTCGCCGGGCCGACGTCCAGGATCATCGCGTCGGCGGGGACGGCGGTGATCGATACGGTCTCGGTTGGCGGGTTGGGCTTGAATTCGCGCGCGACCACCGCGTCGGTCGGCAGCAGGATCGCGCAGCCGGCGGTCTTGGCGCCGGCCAGGATGTCGCGGGCGGTGGCGTGCATCTCCGCCTCCTGCAACGACTTTCCCACCGCGACGCCCTGGGCGGCGAGGAAGGTGTTGGCCATCGCGCCGCCGATCGTCAGCACATTCACCTTGCTCACCAGGTTGCCGAGCAGCTCCAGCTTGGTGGAGACCTTGGCGCCGCCGACGATCGCCATCACCGGGCGTTGCGGGTTGCCCAGCGCGGCGTGCAGCGCCTCCAGCTCCGCCTGCATCAGCCGCCCGGCACAGGCGGGCAGCAGGTGCGCCACGCCCTCGGTGCTGGCGTGCGCGCGGTGCGCGGCGGAGAACGCGTCGTTGACGTAAACCTCGGCGAGCTGCGCCAGCTCGGCGGCGAAGGCCGGATCGTTGGCCTCCTCGCCGGGGTGGAAGCGGGTGTTCTCCAGCACCAGCACGTCGCCCGGCGCCATGCGCTCCACCGCCTGCTGCGCGGCGATGCCGATGCAGTCCTCGGCGAAGCGCACCCGCCGGCCGAGCACCTGGCCGAGCGCGGTGGCGACCGGGGCGAGCGACATCGCCGCCACGCGCTTGCCCTTGGGGCGGTCGAAATGGCTGCAGACGATGACCTTGGCGCCCTTGCCGACGAGCTCGCGGATGGTGGGCGACAGGCGCTCGATCCGCGTGAGGTCGGTGATCTTGCCGTCGCGGACCGGGACGTTGAGGTCGGCGCGGAGCAGCACGCGCTTTCCGGCGACGTCGATGGTGTCGAGGGTGCGGAAGGACATGCGGCGGCTCCGGGTTCGCCTCTGCCGCGCCGGCGGGAGAGGTCGCGGAGCGATGGCGGCGGGGGTGGGGGTCGTGCCGCGTGGACCACCCTCACCCGTCTCGCTTCGCTCGCCGACCTCTCCCGCCAGCGCGGGAGAGGTGGAGGGGGGGCGTCTAGAGGCTGCCGAACAGGGCGGCGGTGTCGGACATGCGGTTGGAGAAGCCCCATTCGTTGTCGTACCAGCCCATCACCCGGGTCAGCGCGCCGTCGACCACGGCGGTCTGCGTCGAATCGAAGGTGCACGAGGCCGGGCAGTGGTTGAAGTCGACGCTGACCAGCGGCGCGGTGTTGTAGTCGAGGATGCCCTTCAGCTCGCCCTTCGCGGCGTCCTGGAAGGCGGCGTTGATCTCGTCCTTGGTTGCCGGCCTGGCCAGGTTCACGTCGAGCGAGACCAGCGAGACGTTCGGCGTCGGGATGCGGATCGCCGTGCCGTCGAGCTTGCCCTTCAGCTCCGGCAGCACCAGGCCCACCGCGCGCGCCGCGCCGGTCGAGGTCGGGATCGCCGAGACCGCGGCGGCGCGGGCGCGGTGCAGGTCCTTGTGCAGCGTGTCGACGGTGTTCTGGTCGCCGGTGTAGGCGTGGATCGTCACCATGTAGCCGCGCAGGATGGTGTAGCGGTCGTGCAGCACCTTGGCCATCGGGGCGAGGCAGTTGGTGGTGCAGGACGCGTTGGAGATCACCGTCATCTCCTTGGTGAGCGTCTTGTGGTTGACGCCGTAGACGATGGTGGCGTCCACGTTGTCGCCCGGGGCGGAGATCAGCACCTTGCGCGCACCGGCGGTGAGCAGCGCCGAGGCCTTCTCCTTGCTGTTGAAGTGGCCGGTGCACTCCAGCGCGACGTCGACGCCCTGGTAGGGCACCTTGGTCGGATCGCGCTCGGCCGAGACCTTGATCGGGCCGTACACCTTGCCGTTGTGGCGGATGGTGATGCTGTCGCCGGCGATCTCGAGCTGGCCGGGGAAGCGGCCGTGCACGCTGTCGTAGGCGAACAGGTGGGCGTTCGCCTGCACGCTGCCGAGGTCGTTGATGGCGACCGGCACCACGTCCTGGCGGCCGCTCTCGACGATGGCGCGCAGCACCAGGCGGCCGATGCGTCCGAATCCGTTGATGGCGACTTTCACGGCCATGGCCGGCCTCCCTTCGTTCCCGGTGTTGCGGTCAGGTGTTGCGTGTCACGGGCAATCCGTTTTGAAAAGTTTAACGGCCAGGGGCCGCGGAAGCATTGATCTCGCGCAACGACGATGTGTTCGCCCCCGGCTCAGCCCAACCGTTTTTTCACCGCGGCGACGATGGCCTCGGCGGTGATGCCGAAATGCCGGTACAGCTCCTCGAACGGCGCCGAGGCGCCGAAGCCGGTCATGCCGATGAATACGCCCTCCGGCCCCAGCCAGCGCTCCCAGCCGAAGCCGCAGGCAGCCTCGATCCCGATGCGCGGGGCGCGTGCCGAGCACCTCGGCACGATAGTCCGCATCCTGCGCGGCGAACAACTCCCAGCACGGCAGCGAGACCACGGCGGCGGCGATGCCCTCGGCGGCCAGCGCGGCGCGCGCGTCCATGGCGATCGGCACCTCGGAGCCGGTGGCGATCAGCGTCGCCTGGCGGGCGCCGGTCGGCCTCGGCGAGGACGTAGCCGCCGCGGGCGCAGCGGTTCTCGGCGATGTCGCTGCGCTGCGCCGGCAGCGCCTGGCGGGTCAGCACCAGCAGGCTGGGGCCGTCGGCGCGGCGGATCGCCAGCTCCCAGCACTCCGCGGTTTCCATCGCGTCGGCCGGGCGGAACACGTGCAGGTTCGGCATGGCGCGCAGGCTGGCGAGGTGCTCGACCGGCTGGTGGGTCGGGCCGTCCTCGCCCAGGCCGATCGAATCGTGGGTCAGCACGTGGATCACCCGCTGGCGCATCAGCGCAGCCAGCCGGATCGCCGGGCGCATGTAGTCGGTGAAGACGAAGAACGTGCCGGTGTAGGGGATCAGCCCGCCGTGCAGCGCCATGCCGTTGGCGCAGGCGGCCATGGCGTGCTCGCGGATGCCGTAGTGGATGTAGCGTCCGGCGAAGTTGCCGGGGGCGACGATGCCCATGCCCTTGACCAGGGTCAGGTTCGACCCGGTCAGGTCGGCCGAGCCGCCGACCAGCTCCGGCGTCGCCGGCACCAGGGCCTCCAGCGCCTTCTGGCTGGACTGGCGGGTGGCGAGCTTCGGGCGGGTTTCGGCGAGCTGCGCCTTGTAGGCGGTCACCGCCTCGTGCCAGGCCTCCGGCAGCCGGCCGTCGATCGCGCGCTCGAACTCCGCGCGCATGGCGTGGCGCGCCAGGCGCTTCAGCCAGGCGCGGCGGACGCCGGCGCCGCGCGCGCCGGCGGTGTGCCAGCGGGCGACCAGCTCGGCCGGGATGGCGAAGGGCGGCGCGGTCCAGCCGAGCGCCGCCTTGGCCGCCGCGGCCTCGGTCGCGCCGAGCGGCGAGCCGTGCGCCGCCGCGGTGCCGGCCTTGGTCGGCGCGCCGAAGCCGATGATGGTGCGGCACGCGATCAGCGTCGGCTTCTGGCTGCGCGTGGCCGAGGACAGCGCGGCGGCGATCTGCGCCGGGTCGTGGCCGTCCACCCGCCTGGTCGCCCAGCCATGCGCGGCGAACCGCTTGATCACGTCGTCGGAGACCGTCAGCGCGGTGTCGCCGTCGATCGAGATGTGGTTGTCGTCGAACAGCACGGCGAGCTTGTTCAGCCGCAGATGGCCGGCCAGGCCGATCGCCTCGTGGCTGATGCCCTCCATCAGGTCGCCGTCCGAGGCGATGACCCAGGTGCGGTGATCGACCAGGGATTTGCCGAAGCGCGCCGCCAGCAGGCGCTCGGCCAGCGCCATGCCGACCGCGGTGGCCAGGCCCTGGCCGAGCGGGCCGGTGGTGGTCTCGATGCCCGGTGCCTCGCCGTGTTCGGGATGGCCGGCGGCGGGGGAATGCAGTTGGCGGAACCGCTTGATGTCCTCGATCGTCATGCCGGGCTGGCCGGTGAGGTGCAGCAGCGCATACAGCAGCATGGAGCCGTGGCCGGCGGACAGCACGAAGCGGTCGCGGTCCGGCCAGCGCGGGTCGGCGGCGTCAAATTTCAGGTAGCGGGTCCACAGCGCGGTGGCGACGTCGGCCATGCCCATCGGCAGGCCGGGGTGGCCGGAGTTGGCGGCCTCGACCGCGTCGATGGCCAGCGCGCGGATGGCGTCGGCCATGCGCCTTGCCGGGGTGACGGGGCGGGCCAGGATTTCGGCCTGCGCGGCGAGCGCGGGGTTCTCGGCCTTGGGGTCGGTGGAGCCGGCCATTTGGGGTCCTTTTGGGGGCGTCTCGCGGTTGCGCGCCTATAGGCGGCGACGGATGGGGCGGCAAGGTGCCGCCGGATCGTGGCCAGGGCAATCGCCGCAACCAGGGAAGCACACCGCGCCGCACGCCGCCGCGGCCAGGGCGCTGCGACGTCACCCACCCACGCCGACCTGGCGGTCCTTCGGGCCGCGGCCGGCAGGCTTTCGGGGATTGCTCAGGCCGCGGCCACGCCTGCGGTGGTCAGCCGCAGGCTGTGGCCGTCGATGCCCAGCCAGCCTGCGCGACGGCGGTGGCCGGGCGCGGCGGTGCTAGACCGCCCCGTTCAGTTCCCTTGCGGTCTTCCTGCCGGGCTTGACCTTGATCGCCTCCGCCGGAGCAGGCTCGGTCGCCCCGGTCGCCCCGGTCACCCCGGTCACCCCGGTCGGCTCGGTCGGCTCGGTCGCCCCGGTCGGCGCGTCGGCGGCCTTGGCCCGGGCTTCATAGTCAGTCGCCATGTTAAGCAGCCTCAGCTTCGAGGCTTCTCGTTCAACCGTATCAGCCATGCCGCGGAAACGTGACGCCTCCTCGCGAAGAAATTCGGGGGTCATTGCAATGCCTTTCAGGGTTGGGGGACGCCCCTCATGGCAGTCCGACGGGTTGCGTCGGATTTGAGGATGACAAATCGGGGTCCGCGGGATGTGTGGATGGCGTGCACGCGGCACAAGTGCTGTCGTCGCCGCGGGTGTCACGGCCACGGTGTGCCCGCCCCGTCCCAGCCACCCCTGGCACCGTGGCGAAACTGCTGCCTGCGATCATGTCCCACGCCATCCTCCCGCGCCATCCTCTACAGCATCAGCGAGGCCATCCCCGCATGCTGGCGGCGGCTCTGGCGGTGAAGTCGCGACCGGCGCAAGCGCCGCCCGCGATCGGCGCTTCACCGGGACGCCTCCCTCAAGGGGCACCTGTCGTGCCGCGTCGGGTGGCACATCCCCTGGCACATCCCCTGGCACATCCCCTGCGGCATTCACCTATCGTTGCCCGCGGCGGTCGGCGCGCGCCGGTGATGCGACCTGGGCGCTGGCTGCATCGCAAGCAAGTAAGGATTCCAACACGGAGGAAGCGCGGAGGGCCACGGAGGGCCACGGAGAAGCAAGGAATTTGGGCGCTTCGCGCGGTCGTCGGTTCCGGCACGGCGCGCATCAATGCCTTCTCCGTGGCCTTCGTGGCCCTCCGCGCTTCCTCCGGGTTAAAATTCCTGGCTCATATGGCGTTGACTGTTGGACGGCCCCGTAGGGCGGAAAAGCGCAGCGCCTTCCGCCGTCGGACGGTGGCGGGATATGTTGTTGGGGACGTCGGCAGATGCGAGCGGCTCGCCCGGCGGTGGCGGAAGGCGCTGCGCTTTTCCGCCCTACGGGGCCGTCCAGGGCCGACCGGTCGGTCGACCATCGCGGGCAGGGGGTGGGTGAATCCCGTAGGGCACATCCCCGGGCGCACGCCGAAGGCGCACCGCTGGGGCGTGCGCGGCGGCGGCAGGTCAGGCCGCCAGAAGCCGGGCCCGGTCGTAGGCGGTCTGCGCCAGTTGAACGCGCGACAGTTCGAGCGCGTTCAGCACGTCCGCGCCAGTCAGGTTGGCCAGCCTGAGGGTGCCGTCGCCGATGCTGGTGACGCCGTAGGCCGCCAATTGCGCCGGCGACCAGGCCTCGGCCGGCCTGGGTGCCAGGCTGGCCGCCAAAGCGGCTGGGCTGGCGGCCGGGCCGGCGGCCGGGCGGGCGGGCGGTTGGGCGGCCAGCGAGGCGGGCACCGCCGGGGGCGCATCCGGCGCGGGCGCCGCGCCTGGCGTGCCGAGCCGATGGTCCGCGGGTCCAAGCCCCGCCAGCAGGTTTTGTCCGGTCTGGTCGAGGTCGATGCCGGTGATCTTCTCCGCCGCGGTGACCGCGACGTCGATCGCGGCGCCGATCGGTCCGCCGAGCAGCGCGCTGGCGATGAGCGAGCCGATCCGGCGCACCGGCTCGGGGATCTGGTCGCCGGTGACCGCGCGGTAGATTGTGCCGATCACCGGCAAGTACTGCAGCGGGTTCAACGCCGAGAGCACCTCATGGAACGACATGTGGTGTTCGGCTGGTGCCGGCGGCACGACTGGTTGGGGCTGCTCGGCCGGTGGGGATGGGGCGACTTCCAGCATGGCGGGTCCTGCAAGCGTCTGCCCTTGGGCCTTGCAAGCCTCGGGCCGCGTGCCGCGGGGGCGACGTGGGGGCGGCGCATCGTCGCCTTGCGTCGGGCGGGCAGGGGGCGCGCGGCCGCCGAGCCGCCCGGGATCGGCCCTGGCGGCGGGCGGATCAATCGCTGTCGAGCCTGCCGCTGGCGTTCAGCCGCTCGGCGCTGACGTCGTCGCGCGGCCGAACTCGCCGCCCGCGCCGGTGACCATCGCGCGCGGGGCCATGGCGTCAGTGTCCTTGCAGCGCGCGCCAGACGCGCTCCGGCGTGGCGGGCATGTCGATATGCGTCACGCCGCGCGGCGCCAGCGCGTCGAGCAGCGCGCAGATCACCGCCTGCGGCGCGGCGATCGCGCCGGCCTGGCCCGCGCCCTTCACGCCGAGCGGATTGGCCGTGGTCGGCACGCCGTCGAAGCGGATGTCGAGCGGCGGCAGGTCCGCGGCGCGCGGCAGCGTGTAGTCCATGAACGAGCCGCTGAGCAGTTGGCCGGACTCCGGATCGTAGACGGTATGTTCCAGCAGCGCCTGGCCGATGCCCTGCACCACGCCGCCCTGGATCTGCCCGAGCGTGAGCAGCGGGTTCAGCAGCGTGCCGAAATCATCCACCGCGGTGTAGCGCGCCAAGGTCACGGCGCCGGTTTCGGGATCGACCTCGACCTCGGCGATGTGGCAGCCGTTGGGGAAGGTGATCAGGTCGAGCAGGTTCCAGACATAGGTGTCCAGGGCTGAGGTTTCGCCCTTGGGAGGTGCGCCGTCCGGCACGTTGGCGGGATCGCGCGCGGCGCGGGCGACGTCGAGCAGGTCGATGCCGCGCGACGGGTCGTCGCGCACGGCGAAGCGGCCGGCGGCGAACGCCACCTGTGCCGGCGCGGCCTGCAGCAGGCGCGCGGCGAGCGCGGTGCCCTTGGCCAGCATGACGTCCACCGCCTTGCACAGCGCCGCGCCGCCCATGTGCATCGAGCGCGCGCCGCCGTGGCCGTTGCCGTCGCGCACCAAGGCGGTGTCGGCCTGCACGTAGCGGAACGTTTCGATCGGCAGGCTGAGCAGGTCGGCGGCGATCTGCGCGTAGCTGGTCTCGTGGCCCATGCCGTTCGACTGGGTGCCGACCAGCAGCGCGATCTTGCCGTCGGCGTCGAAACGAAGCTCGGCGCCCTCGTTCGGTGCGCCGCGCGCGGTTTCCATGAAGCAGGTCACGCCGATGCCGCGCAGCCTGCCGCCCGCCCGGGCGGCGTCGCGGCGGGCGGCGAAGCCGGCGTGGTCGGCGGCCCGGACCGCGGCGTCGAGGTTGGCGGCGAAACGACCGCAATCGATCACCGTGCCCAGCGCCTTGCGGTAGGGAAACTGCGCCACCAGGTTCTGCCGGCGCAGCGCGATCGGATCGAAGCCGTAGCGGTGGGCGGCGGCGTCGATCAGCCGCTCCAGCATGTAGTTCACCTCGGGCTTGCCGGCGCCGCGGTAGGCGTCGATCGGCACGGTGTTGGTCAGCGCGCCGCGCACGTCCATGCAGATCGCCGGAATGACGTAGCCGCTGCCGATCGCGTTGGCCGGCGCGTTGGTCGAGCTGCCCGGCCCGCCGGAGGACAGGTAGGCGCCGAGATCGGCGATCGTCTCGGCATCCAGCGCCAGGAATTTTCCACCCGCGTCCAGCGCCAGCCGCGCGCGCGTGACATTGGCGCGGCCCTGCGCGGTGCTGACGAAATCCTCGGTCCGTTCGCTGAGCCACTTCACCGGCCGGCCGAGGCGGCGGGCGGCCCAGAGCAGCATCACCCATTCCGGGTACAGCGCGTTCTTCACGCCGAACCCGCCGCCGACATCGGGGCAGGAGACGCGCATGCGCGCGGCCGGCACGCCGAACACCGTCTCGGCCAGTTGTGATTGCAGCGCGTGCACGCCGGCGCCGGAGAACCGCAGGTGGAAGCCGTGCGCGGCGTCGTAGCTGGCGATCGCGCCGCGCGGTTCGGTGGCCGCGATGACGATGCGGTTGTTGACCAGGGTCAGTTCGACGACGTGCGCCGCGCCGGCGAGCGCCGCCTGCACCGCGGCGGCGTCGCCCTTCTGGAAGCGGTACGACAGGTTGCCCGGCGCCTGGTCCCACAGCAGCGGCGCGCCGTCGCGCAGCGCCGCCTGCGGATCGACCACGGCCGGCAGCACGTCGTAGTCGACGCCGACGGCCTCGGCCGCGGTGCGCGCGGCGTCGCGGGTGGCGGCGACGACGAAGGCCACCGGGTCGCCGACATGGCGCGCGCGGTCGGGTGCGAGCGCGCGGCGCGGCGGCACGATCATCGGCTGCAGGCTGGCCACCGGCACGGTGCAGGGCAGCGGGCCGAGCTCGGCGAGGTCGGCGGCGGTGAACACGCCCAGCACGCCGGGCGTGGTTCGTGCCGGTTCGGTATCGATGTGGCGGATCGCGGCGTGCGCGTGCGGCGAGCGCACCACTTGCATCCAGGTTTGACCGGGGGCGTCGATGTCCTCGATGAAGCGCCCGTGCCCGGTGAGGAAGCGGGCGTCTTCCAGGCGGCGCAGCGATTGTCCCATGAGTGGTGGGCGGCTGCGGACAGGTTCACCCTGTTCCGTCATGGCCGGGTTTGTCCTGGCCATTCGCGCACCGCCGCCTGGGGGTGGATGGCCGGCACAGGGGCGGCCGTTACGGGAGCGGGCGGGGTGGCCGTGGCGGGAGCGTGTCGGGTGGCCATGGCTCAGCCTGCCAGGCCGAGCTTGTCGGCGATGCCGTACTCCTTCGCCAGCTTCTGCAACACGCCCCAGGTGGCGTCCTCTACGGGGATGCCGTGCTTGCGGCGGTCGCGCTCCTTCCGGGCCTCGATCTCGCCGGGGTAGTAGATCTCGTCGAAGCCGGCGGCGGGCGGCGTGTCCTTCAGGTAGTGGGCGAAATCCGTCACCTCCTGCTTGAAGGTTTCCAGGTTGCGGAAGGCGCTGACCTTGAACACGGCGATGAAGCAACCGTCGTTGTGCCGCCCGGTGGGTTCGATGCCGAAACCGAGCCCGGTGAGCAGGCCGGAGAAGATCTCGACGATGGTGGCGAGGCCGTAGCCCTTGTAGCCCTCGTTGCCGCCCAGCGGCAGCAGCGCGCCGCCCTGGCGCAGCTGGCGCGGATCGGTGGTCGGCTTGCCCTCGGCATCGATCAGCCAGCCCGGCGGCACCTGCTCGCCGCGCGCCATCGCCACGCCGATCTTGCCGGCGGCGGCGGCCGAGGTCGCCATGTCGAAGAACAGCGGGCCGTTCAGGTTGGACGGCACGGCGAAGCAGATCGGGTTGGTGCCGAGCCGCGCCTTGGCGCCGCCGAACGGGGCGACGTGCTTCGGGCTGCGCCCGGAATTGGCGGTGATCATGGCGATCATGCCGCGCTCGACGGCCATCAGCGGATAGGCGGCGAGGCGGCCGATATGGCCCTGGCGGAACACCGTGCAGGCGGCGACGTTCTGCTTGTCGGCCTTCTCGATGGTCAGTTTCATTGCCTTTTCGGTGACGACGTAGCCGAAGCCCCAGTTGCCGTCGACCACGGTGGTGGTGGGGGTTTCCGCGGTGATGGTCCAGGGCGCGCCGGGCACGATGTGGCCGACCTTCACGCGGTCGATGTAGGTGGGGATCAGGATGACGCCGTGCGAATCATGGCCGGCGAGATTGGCGCCGACCGACAGGCGCGAGACGGTGTCGGCCTCGCTGTCCGGCGTGCCGGCGGCGATCAGCAGCGAGCGGGCGATCTCGGTCAGGCGCTCTGGGGTCACGTTCGGCATGAGTGTCTCCTTCCTGCCTTGGCGGTTGGGCGCAGTGTCGGCCGAAGCGGGGTGGATGGGAAGCGTCCGGGTGCGGATATTCCCGGCGGCGGGGAATGCGGCTAGGCTTCGGCCAAGTCCGGGTGACATGCGGGAAGAGGGGGAGAAATTCGATGGCGCAATCGCACATTTACGCCGGCGTGGCGGGTTACTTCGGGCGGCAGGGCCAGGAGGGGCTGGTCGGCGTGTTTCGCCGCGATGCCGCGGGCGGCGACTGGGAGCACGTGGTCAAGCAGGTCGAGGCGCACACGGTGATGGTGCATCCGCGCGATGCGGCCCTGGTGTTCGCCGGCACCACCGACGGCGTGTGGCGCAGCACCGACCGCGGCGCGCACTGGCAGCGCACGAACTTTCCTGACCAGGGCATGCAGATCTGGTCGATCCTGGTCGATCCGACCGATCCGAAGCTGCTGTACGCGGGCGGCTCGCCGGTCGCGGTGTATCGCAGCGAGGATGGCGGGGAGAGCTGGAAGCGCCTGCCCGACCCGGGGATGCCGGATCGCGCGAAGATGCCGTTCGCCTGCCGGGTGATGCGCTTTGCCGCGCATCCGCGCCATGCCCACGAGCTGTATGCCACGCTGGAGGTGAACGGCGTGATGCACAGCAAGGACGGCGGCGAGAGCTGGACCGATTGCAGCGCCGACCTGCTCCGCCTGGCGCAGTTGCCGCACCTGAAAAGCCGGATCGTCAGCGATACGGAAAACGAGGGGATGCTGGACGGGCATGCGATCTGCACCACCGCGGCCGATCCGGACGCGGTGATCGTGGCGGTGCGGATGGGGCTGTTCCGCAGCACCGATGAGGGGCGGCACTGGGACGACATGCAGCTCGGGCGGTTCTCGCCGACGACCTATGGGCGGGATGTGAAGGTGTCGCCGCAGGATCCGAAGACGTTGTACGCGGCGTTGAGCGTGGCGGCGGCGAGCAAGGATGGCGGTCTGTATCGCAGCCAGGACGTGGGCAAGACCTGGCAGCGCTTCGACAAGGTGCAGGTGCACGGCACGATCATGTCGGTGGCGTTGCATCAGGACGATCCGCAGCAGGTGTATCTGGGCGCGCGGTATGACGGCGAGATCTACGGCACGCAGGATGGCGGCGCGACGTGGCAGGCGATGCCGCTGCCGGCGGGAGTGAAGGATATCTATTCGCTGGCGTGCGGGTGAGCCGATGGTCCCGGGCGCCGGTCGGGCGCCCGGGGCGAACCGCTAGGCGGCGCGAACGGTCGGGATGGTCTTCACGGTTTCGGCAAGGTCACGCTTGGCTTGCCACAGGTCGTGCGCCATCTGCATGCGCAACCAGATATCGGGGCCATCACCGCAGAACTTGCCGAGGCGCACGGCCATTTCCGGTGTGACAGCCGACTTTTCCGACAGAATGGCATGCAGGGTCTGACGGGACACGCCGAGCTTCGCCGCGGCATCCTTCACCGTCATGCGCAATGCCGGGAGCACTTCCTCACGCAGCAGCGCCCCAGGGTGGCTAGGCCGCCATGCCGGCCGTCCCTTTACACGATATTCCATCATCCCTCGCTGTGGTTTCCCATCAGCCTGGTTCGGTCCGCCCGTCGCCTGCCGCAACATGCGGCATAACGATCCTGATGTCAAGATCCTGTTGACGTACTGTAGCCTCTCGCCTTACAGAGGTGCGCGATGATTCGGTCATTCAAAAGCCGCGCGCTGTCGGCCTTTTGGCACGGCCGCGACGCGTCTCGGATTCGGCCGGACCAGGCGGATCGGATCCGCCTCCGGCTGTCCCGCCTGGATCAAGCCCTCCGCCCCGACGAGATGAACGTGCCAGGCTTCAACTTTCACCGGCTGCACGGTAAGCCGGTTCGATACACGATCCACGTCAACGGGCCGTGGTGCATCACCTTCGAGTGGGAGGGTGAGGACGCGGTGCGCGTCGACCTTGAGCAATACCACTGATTACCCGACGACCTGCTGGTCCCGCAGCCGGGCGATTTCATCTGGCGAATAGCCGGCTTCGCGCAGCAGTTCCTCGCTGTGCTGGCCGACCGAAGGGGCGGCGCGCGGGGCAACCTTGGGGGCGTCGGCGAGCTGGAACGGACTTGAAACGGTGAGGCCGTCGCGGTCGGCGAATGCCACCAGCGCGCCGTTGGCCTGCATCTGTTCGTCGTCCAGCGCGTCGTCCAGCGTGGCGACCACGCCGAAGGTCACGCCGGCGGCGTCGAGCCGGGTGCGCCAGTCGGCGAGGTCGCGCTGGGCGAAGGCTTCGTCCAGCAGGGCAACGATCTCGGGCGCGTGGGCGCGGCGCGTCACGACGGTGGCGAAGCGCGGGTTGTCGGCCCAATGTTCGCGGTCGATCGTGGCGAGGAACGGGCGCAACTGCCGCTGCTCGTTGAACAGCGCCATGATGAACCAGCGCCCGTCGCGGGCGCGGTAGTGGTTGGCGAGCGGGTTCGGCGAGTGCTCGCGCGCTGGGCGATGCGGCACCGGCTCGCCGTTCAGCCTGGTGTGCACGAAGCAGGCGTTGGCCCACAGCCCGTTGGCCAGCAGCGAGGAGGTGACCAGGCCGCCGCGACCGGTCTTCTCGCGCCGATACAGGGCCGTGACGATCGCGGCGTAGAGGCCGGTGGCGCTGGGGTGGTCGCCCATGCCGGGGGTGGAACGGGCCGGCACCGTTTCGGGGTCGGCGCGCACCGCGTCCATCAGCCCGGTGCGCGCCCAATAGGCGGTGGAGTCGAAGCCGGTCTTGGCGGCCTCGGGGCCGGTTTCGCCGTAGGCGGTGAACGAGGCGTAGATCAGCCGGGGATTGAGCGACAGCAGGTCGGTGGGAGCGAGGCGCAGGCGGTCGCGCACCGGCAGCGGGAAGTTGGTGATGAACACGTCGGCGGTCGTGGCGAGGCGGTGGAGCACGGCGCGGCCGGCGTCGTGTTTCAGGTCGAGCGCCAGGCTGCGTTTGTTGCGCGCGGTCAGTTGCCAGTAGTGGTCTATCTGCGAATCCGGGTTGGCGCCGCGGGCGCGCCAGGGATCGCCGGCGCCGGGCGGCTCGATCTTGATCACGTCGGCGCCGAAGTCGGACAGGATGGTGGCCGCGGCGGGGCCGGCGATCCAGCTGGCGCAGTCGATGACCTTCAGGCCGGCGAACAGGGGGTCTGGCATGGCGCTGCGGGGTTCCGTTCCGGTGTCAGGGGCGGGGTTGTTCTGGTCGTCCGTTGCGACTTCGTTTCGGGATGGATGGCCGGGTCAGGTCGGGCCATGACGGAGAGGGACGGGGCGTTGCGGAAGGTGGGGGGCGTGGCGACCGCAGGGGGGGGTGCGGCGGATGTCAGGGGGCTTCGTTGGAGAAGATGATCGTTCCGGAGGCGGCGAACATGCCGCCGACGCCGTGGCAGACGGAGATTTTTGCGCCGGGGACCTGCGCCGGGGCGATGCCGCGCATCTGGCGCACGCTCTCCTGCAGCGCATACATGCCGTACATGCCGGAGTGCATGTAGGACAGGCCGCCGCCGTTGGTGTTCAGCGGCAGTTTTCCCCCGGGCGCGGTGTGGCGCTCGGCGATGAAGTCGGCCGCCTCGCCGCGCGGCACGAAGCCGAGATCCTCCAGTCCGTACAAGGGCAGATGCGCGAAGGCGTCGTAGATCATCAGGTGATCGACGTCGTTGCGGTTGATCCCGGCCTGCTGGAATGCCGTCGGGCCGGCGACGCGGAAGGCGCGCGAGCTGGTAAAATCCTCCATCTGGCTGACCATCGGCGTCTCGACGCTTTCCCCGGTGCCGAGGATGTAGACGGGTTTGGTCGGGAAGTCCCCGGCGCGCTCGGCCGCGGTCAGGATCAGCGCGCCGCCGCCGTCGGTGACCAGGCAGCACATCAGCAGCCGGAACGGGTAGGCGATCATGCGCGAGCTTAGCACGTCTTCCACCGTGATCGGGTCGCGGAAGGTTGCGCGCGGGTTCCTGCCGGCCCATTCGCGCTGCACGACGCAGACCTGGGCGATCTGCTCCTCGGTCACGCCATATCGTTTCATGTAGCGCAGCACTGGAACGGTGAACAGGCTGGGCGGGCCCATCGGGCCGTACGGCTGCTCGAACTGGCCGGCCAGCGACGAGGGGTGCACGCTGCGCGGCGGGTTGCCGACGCGCGAGCGGCCGCTTTCGCCGTGGGTGATCAGGATGGTCCTGGCCAGCCCCGCCTCGATCGCCGCGGCGGCGTGGCGCACGTGGATCATGAACGAGCAGCCGCCGACCGAGGTGCCGTCCACCCAGGTCGGCGTGATGCCGAGGTAGTGCGCGAGCTGCACCGGGGTTTCCACCGCGGTGGCGATGCCGTCGATGTCCTTGGGTTTCAGGCCGCACTCGGCCATCGCGTTCAGCGCGGCGTCGGCGTGCAACTGGAGCTGCGAGACGCCGGGGATGACGCCGAGCTCGGTGGTTTCGGCCGCGCCGACGACGGTGACGGCTTTCTGTCGCATCTTGTTAGTCCTTTGCCTGGGCGGCTTGGGCCGGGCGGAACAGGGGCAAGGTGATGGCGTCGGTCTGTTGTTCGAACACCACCTCCAGCGCCATGTCGAGCTGCAGGGCTTCCGGGGTTTGCGGGCAGTTGACGATGTTGGTCATCATGCGCGGGCCCTCGGCGAGCTGCACCACGGCGATGGCGTAGGGCGGCGTGAAGCCGGGGACCTTGCGGTGGTGGATCACGTAGCTCCAGAGGATTGCCTTGCCGGAGGCGGCGAAGACGCTGACCTGGCGCGAGGCGCAGCCTGCGCAGAACGGGCGCGGGGGGAAATACACCTTGCCGCAGGCGTCGCAGCGTTGCAGGCGCAGCTCGCCGGCTTTCGTGCCGTCCCAGAAATGTTGCGTCTCGGGCGTGGGTTGCGGCAGGGCGCGGCCGGGGTCTGCCATGTTGCGGTCCTTTCGAGCGGGCGGATCGGGGCGGGCGACAGCGTCCGCGCAAGCGCCAAGCATTCACCGATCCGCGCTGGCCGGCAAGCCGCGCCCGGCGTTCAGGGGCGGGGCATTCGCCGCCGAGGCACGGGCAGCGCGCGGGGGGTCAGGCGGCGACCTCGACCTCGGCTTCGATGCGCGCGCCGCGTTCGCGCCGGGCCAGGGCGAGGTCGTAATTGGTCTGCAGGGTCCGCCAGAATTCGGCGGTGGTGCCGAAGAACCGGCCGAGGCGCAGGGCGGTGTCGGGGGTGATGGCGCGTTCGCCGCGGACGATCTCGTGCAGGCGTTGCGGTGGCACGCGGAGCTTCAGCGCCGCGGCGGCGGGCGAGATGCCGCGGCCGGCGAGCTCTTCCTTCAATGTCACCCCGGGGTGGATTTCGTGGAACCGCATTGGCGTGTCCTTCAGTGGTGATCTACAATTTCGACATCGAAGGCATCGCCCGCGGCGAAGCGGAACAGCAGGCGCCAGGGTCCGTTGATCGTTACGGCCCAGCAGCCGGCGCGGCCGGCGCCGCGCTTGTGCAGCCCGACGCTGCGCAGGCGACCGAGATCGTCGGGCGCAGGGCGGCGTCCAACTGGTTCAGCCGCAGCGCCGCGCGTTGCGCATCGAGGCCGGGCCACCTTGCCTTGCCGCTGCCAGCGAAGCGACGCGTGGCGGCGTTCTTCCAGGAGCGGATCACGCGTTACGCAGGACACGCGGCGCGTGTCATGTCAAGCGGGATCAACTGACCAGCACCGCCTTGCCGATCACCTGGCGGTCGATGACGGCTTGCAGCGCCTCGGCGGCGCGGGCGAGCGGGAAGCGGTGGGAGATGCGCGGGCGCAGCGCGCCGGTGGCGGCGAGGCTGAGCAGCGCTTGCATGTTGGCGCGGGCGATGTCGGGGGCGGCCTCGTTCAGCCCGCCGATGCGTACGCCGACCACGTCGATGCCCTTGATCAGCAGGTAGTTGCTGCGGATCGTTGCGGGGCCGCCGCCGAGGAAGCCGAGCACCAGCAGCCTTCCGCCCCAGGCGAGGGTGCGCAACGAATCCTCGGTGACCTTGGCGCCGATCGGATCGTAGACGATATCGACGCCGCGCCCGTCGGTGAGGGCTTTCACCTGGTCGATGAAGCCGGTTGCGTAACCGATCGCGTGGTCGGCGCCTTCCTGCAGGCAGGCGGCGCGTTTGGCCTCGGTGCTGGCGGTGGCGATGACCTTGGCGCCGAACAGTTTCGCCACCTGGATGGCGGCGATGCCGATGCCGCCGGCGGCGCCGTGCACGAGGACTGTTTCGTTGGCGCGCAGGCGGCCGCGCTGCAGCAGGGCGTGGTAGGCGGTGGTGTGGGCGCCGCGGAACACGCCGGCCTGCTCGAGCGTCATGCCGGGGGGGACGGGGTCGCACAGGGCGGCCTTGGCGTTGCCGAGCTCGGCGCAGGCGCCGAGCGTGTGGCGGCTCATGACCTGGTCGCCTTGCTTGAAGCTGGTGACGTCGGGGCCGACGGCGATGACGGTGCCGGCGGCCTCGCCGCCGGGGATGAAGGGGGGCTCGGGGCGGAACTGGTATTTGCCGGCCAGCATCAGCACGTCAACGTATTGCACGCCGCGGGCGGCGATGCGGATGGTGATCTCGCCGGGGCCGGGCGGGGGCGGGTCGGGGACCTCGCGCAGGGCGAGCACCTCCGGGCCGCCGAAGGCTTCGCAGACCATGGCTTGCATGGGTGGGGTCCCCTCGTGGTGGATGTTGGGGGGAGTATGGGGGATGCGGGCGGGGCGGCCCAGGCCCTGCGGCGCGTGGTTTCGCTGCGGCGCCGCGCGTGGCAGGATCGCCGGCGGATCGATCGCGGGTGCGGAACCGATGGCCGGGCAGCGCGTGTTTCTGTCGGCGGTGAGCAGTGAGTTCCGCGGTGCGCGGAAGGCGCAGGGATCGTGAGCACCGGCGATGATGGTCGGACCTATGCGCTGCGCCCGGTCGGGTAACCGGGCCGCGACGCCACGATCCGGAACTACGAGGACCTGCTCGCCGCGATGGGCAAGAGCGCGGCGGCGATCGCGGCGCTGCGACGCGAGACCGCGCTGGGTCAGGCGTGACGCCACGCCGAGCGGTAACGGGATATCGCGGGTTGGCGAAGCCGTGGTACAAACCATCTGCCGTCTATCAGAAAGGCTGCGATGCGGGTGACAACGACCATGGCGGTCCCGGCGCAGCCCGGCGACGCCGTGGGGCGGGCGAGCAAATCGCGAGGACAGCATGACGAAGCTTGCAGAGCCACAGTTCATCGAAAGCACCGCCGGAGACGTGGCGGAAGAACTGGCGCGCCGCGGCGTCGCCCCCACTCAGCGGGTGACCGTCGCGATCGAGGCGGATGAGCCGGACGACTGGATCACCAAGGCACGGCGGTTCGCTCGGCCCAAGGTGATCGCCGAAGGCTGGTCGGACGCCGACATCGATCGCATCATCGAGGAAGAGCGCGACGCCGTGCAGTCGCGTCTGGGATGAGGCTTGTCGCTGACACCAACGCCTTCGTGAGCGCGGCGCTTCAAGCAGGCTTCGTCACCAGGCGCCACCGTTCGCTGGATTGGGTCGTGGGTCAGTCCGAATCTCGCTTGCCGACCCAAACAGCGGTAGCTGGTCGCTTGGCCGGAACAGCCGGATTCGACCCAGAGCGGACACTCGCCACCGCGGACGGCTTGTGGCGGAGGGCGGATGTTCACCGGGCGGGGGTGGGACACCCTCATCGCGCCGGGCCGCCAGCCGCCGCTGGGCCTATGTCCGGCAAAGGACGATATGGTAAGTCAGGGCGGCGATAACGGGATTGGCCAATATGATGGGGGCTATCGCGGAGACATCGTAGCCTTTTCCGTATCCGTGCCGCAGTGTAGAAAGACAACCGGCGGAGACTTGTCATGGAGCACTTAGAATTCCTCATCGAGGGCAGCCAAGGCGATCAATACACTGTCACCTTTGAGGTTAACGGCAGCAAGGCCAAAGCCTTCTGCACCTGCCAAGCCGGAGTCAACGGGCAGTACCTGCAAGCACCGCTTCGGCATCATGGACGGCGAAGTATCGCGGCTGCTCAGCGATAATGCGGCGGATGTCGTGCGCCTCAAGACCCTCATCCGGGGGACCGATCTCGAAGCCGCCTACAACCATGTTTTGACGGCTGACGCGGTCTATACCACTGCCAAGAGAGAACTTGACACCGCGAAAAAGGTGCTCGCCAAGGTTATGTACCGATGAAGCGAACCGAGGATTTCGACATCACCTTCAAGGACGGTTTGGCTGAAGGGTGGGCCTTCGGGGTACCGGAAGCGTTCAGGGATCAACTCGATATCCTGTACAGCCAATACGTTGACAAGGAGCGATCACGAGAGCTTCGGAAACGGCTACCGAAGAACGAGGACGGCAGGCCGCCAACTATATTTCGCATGGGGTGGAGCCGGGGGGTGCTACCGTTGCTGAGCTTCGACGTGGGACACATCTTCTACGATCCGCCCGATGCCCGCAACATGGTTTGGGCACAAGCGCTGGAGGTGCTGCGGCGGGCCGTGCAGGTGACGGAAGCCAAACCGGACGACTCTCCTGGCTCCGGATGGGTGAAGGTCAATCTTTGCCACTACGAGAACAGAAAAACCATCCGAACCGAAAACCACCGCCTGTCACAAGCTGAGTTTGAAACCTTCCTGCGAACCGGTCGGCTGGCATCGGATTCCTGACCACCCTGCGGAGAACATCCCTATGGCCACTCTGACAATCGATGATCTGACTCTGAACGTTGTCGGGACACCGTCCTGGTCAAAGAACGGTCAACACCGCGGAATGCCATCGCAAGGGTTTATCGAAGCCCAAGTACGCGTGCCGGCATCCGTGCTGACGACGGAGCTCGAACAGGACAAATGCTCATATTTTGCTCACCCTCGATAGCGGCGGTCGGGTCGAAGGGTACGGGATGTGGCGGGTCGGGAGCCTAGTCTCGAATGGCTACGTTGCATCGGTGCGCTTCGAGGGCGTTGGCGTAACGGAGCAATTCTAAGCTCAACAGATCGGCACCATCTGCCTTTGGCAGCCCGCCCAGTTTGTCCACTCGAACGAGACTAGATCGCCGCCGCATAAGCCCCACTACGTCAAGTCCCGCCCTGCTGCGAATTTCTTGAATCATGCACCGGTGGCAACCTGCCACCTGCGCTGATTCCGCTGGGGTCACATGCCTTCCGGACGTCCGTTTTCCACCCTTTGCGGACATTCAAACTGGCCCACTACCCTGGATTTAGAGGTATGGCGGCCTGCTCAAGACGGGTGCCACCGAACAGGCGGTGATGGAGGTCCTGCGCAGACCTCGGATCGCCGCCAAGTTGGCGCCGTTTGTCGTTGACTACGTACGCCGGCTGTTTGCCGCCGCCGAGCTTATGACGATCGCCGAACGGGTCATCGCATGCCGCGATCCGAAAGACGACAAGTTCCTGGAGCTGGCGGTGAACGGCCGGGCGGATGCGATCGTCTCCGGCGATGCCGACCTGCTGGCGCTGGATGCGTTCCGCGGGATCCCGATCATCACGCCGGCCGCTTTCGTCCACACGCATGTCGCGTGACCGATGCCGCGTGACCGATGGAAGCGCGGGAAAAACTCCCGCCAGCAACCTGACCGCGGCGATGGGCAAGAGCGCGTTGGAGATCGCCGCCGCCGTCGCGGCCGTGCAGCGGGAGGCCGGGCCGGGTCCGGCGTGACACGGAAGTCGTCCGGCGCTGCGTGGGATTGCCCGACCGCCGGTGCATGACGCGGGGGTGTGGGCGCGGTCACGATTTTGCAGATCGAGCGCCGGTGTCGACGCGACCAGCCGGCCACGGCTATGATCCGGTGCATGGACACCGTGCTGGATCGGCCGTGGACCACGGAGAGCTTCCTTGCCTGGGAAGACCGGCAGGAGGGAAAATTTGAGTTCGACGGGCGGGATGTGATCCCGATGGTCGGCGGCAGCCTCGCGCACCAGGATATCGTGATCCGCCTGCGCGTGCTGCTGGATCGCCTGCTGGCTGATCGCCCATTCCAGGTTTCGCACGCAATGCGGCTTCGGATCGGCACCCGCATCCGCACTCCGGATGTCGTGGTCTGCGCCGGTCCGCTCGACCAGACCACCCGGACCCTGACCGACGCGGTGGCGATCTTCGCGGTGCTGGCGGACGACACCGCCGCCATCGACCGGGTGGACAAGCTGATCGACTACGCCGCGGTGCCGTCGTTGCGCTGCCTACGTGCTGCTGGAACAGACCGCGATGGCCGCCACGCTGTTCCGCCGCGAGCCGGGTGGCGCGTGGATCGCCAGCGCGCACACCGTCGGCGCGCTGGTGCTGCCGGGCGTGGATCTCACGCTGCCGCTCGCGGACCTCTATCGCGGGTTGAGCTTCCCGGCCTAGCTACCGGGCGGCGCGCTCGGCTGCGGCCGGCGGTTGGGCGGCGCGAGGCCGGTGCCGGCGGGCGGTGGTCGGCCTTGGGCGAGGCGGCTTGTGGCGGCAGTTGTCGCCGTGTGCTCCGGCTGCCTTCGTGCGGCCTGGTGATGAAAACCGGCTTGCTTGCCGAGGATCGGGCGCCCGGGTCGCCGCCGGGGGGCGTCGCTGGGTGGCGCGGGCGGTGGGGTGACGGTTTGCGTGGCGCCGGTGGGGCGGTTTGGTGTAAGGACCTCTAACAAACCGCCGGACAGGATTGCCGATGCCCACCGTCGTCGCCGCACTGCGCGTTCGCCGCCCCGCCGCTGCCGCGGTGCATGGGGGAGGCGGCGGATGGAAGGTCGGAAAACTTCGGCGACATTCCGGGCAGCGGCCGGCCTCCGGGCTGCGATGCGGTGGTGGTGACGGTGCCGGCCGGGGGGGCTGCGGCCGGTGATCGGGCGCCACGCGGTGCCGGCCGAGCGTCAGCCGTCCGGTCGCGGCAACCCGGGGGTGAGCGAAAATCCGCGCAACGACCCGGCCTTTGCCGGGGCAGGCGCCCATGCAACAGCCTGCCACCGGACCACGATCCGGTGGTGGGGACGGTGCGTGCCGGGCGCCGGCGCGGCTGGCCGCCTGGGGCGGCGCAGCGCCGGCGGAGCACCGTCCGCGTGGCCGGGGGGATGCGGGCGCGGGCGAAACCTGCCGGCAAGACCCCATGCAACAGCCTGCCACCGGACCACGATCCGGTGGTGGGGACGGTGTGCGCCGGGTGCCGGCGCGGCCGGTGGTCGGGCGCCACGCGGTGACGGCCGGGCGTCAGCCGTCCGGTCGCGGCAACGAGGGTGCGGACGAAAAATCGCGCAACGACCCCATGCAACAGTCTGCCGCCGGACGACGCGCCGGTGGTGGCGGCAGTGCGCGCCCGGCGCCGCCGCAGCCAACGGGCTGGTGGCGGGAGGCGGCGGCGGAATGCCAGCCCGCCGGCCGGGGTCATGCGGCAGCCGGTGAAAAATCGCGCCACAACCCCATGCAACAGTCTGCCGCCGGACGACGCGCCGGCGATGACGACGGTGCGCGCCGGGCGCCGCCGCAGCCAACGGGCTGGTGGCGGGCGGCGGCGGCGGGTGAAAAATCGCGCAACGACCCCATGCAACAGTCTGCCGCCGGACGACGCGCCGGTGGTGGCTGTCAAGCGACATCCGAGCCTGGGCCAGTGGCGACATTGAAAACTGGACCACCGCCGTTGCAACGACCTGGCGCGGTGGCGCGCTGGCGTAGGCTTGTCCAGGTAGTCCCCAGCCGGCCAGGGCGGGCGTGCCGCGTAGCGCCCGCAAGACGAGGCAGGCGAAGCGGCCCGCCCGCCCTGGCCGGCTGGGGACCCACCTGGACAAGCCGTTGGTCATGTCACGGGCGCCGGTGCGGCTGGCCGCCTGGGGCGGCGCGGCGCCGGCGGAGCACCGTCCGCGTGGCCGGGGGGATGCGGGTGCGGGCGAAAACTCTTGGCAAGACCCCATGCAACAGCCTGCCACCGGACCACGATCCGGTGGTGGGGACGGTGCGCGCCGGGCGCCGGTGCGGCTGGCCGCCTGGGGCGGCGCGGCGCCGGCGGCGCACCGTCCGCGTGGCCGGGGGGATGCGGGCGCGGGCGAAAACTCCCGGCAAGACCCCATGCAACAGCCTGCCACCGGACCACGATCCGGTGGTGGGCACGGTGCGCGCCGGGCGCCGGCGCCGCTGGCCGCCTGGCGCGGCGGGGGCGGCGGCGAGGCGCCGGGCCGCGGTGGTGATGGTGCGGCGGAAGAAGCGTGCAGCAACGCCATGCAACGCGACGACGGTGCGCGTCTGCTGCGGGAGCGGCCGGCGGGTGGGCGCCGTGCCGCGACAGCCGGTCTCATCCTGGCCGGATGGCGTTGCCTCGCCGTCCTGGCCGGGTTTGATCCGGCCACCCACACGGCGCCGGCGGGGGGCGGATGGCCGGGTCAGGCCCGGCCATGACGGCGAGCGGGCGTGCCGGCGGCGCCATGCTCACGCCCACCACCAGCCTCACCCGCGCGACCGCCGCCGTCGCGGCGCGCGGCGGGCGGCCTGCCAGGGCGTTGTGGCGCGGCGCGGCGGCGGCAATTCCACCCGGCGGCAAATCGCCGTAGTCTCGGCGCAACGATCGGGCGGGGACGGATCGGCAATGGCGGCGCGGACGGGACTTCAGTACCTGGACGGGCTTCGGGCCCAGGCGCGCGAGGTCTGGCTGGATGGCGCGCGGGTGGCCGACGTCACCACGCATCCCGGCCTGGCCGGCGGCGCGCGCACCATCGCCGCGCTGTACGACATGCAGCACGACGCGAAGCTGCGCGAGGCGATGGTTTTCGTTTCGCCATCGTCGGGCGAGCCGGTCGGGCTGTCGTTCATCATTCCGCGCACCCAGGACGAGCTGGTGCGGCGGCGGGAGATGATGCTGCACTGGGCGCGCGCCACCTGCGGGATGATGGGGCGCTCGCCCGATTTCATGAACGTGACGTTTTCCGCCTGGGCCGGGGCGGCGGATTATTTCGGCCACGGCCGGACGGAGTTCGCCGCCAACATGCGGCGCTACCACGAGTACATCCGCGAGAACGACCTGGCGCTGACCCATGCGCTGATCAACCTGCAGCGCAGCCGTACCGTCTCCGGCACGTTCAACCTGGCCGAGGGCACCGCGCTGCAGGTGGTGCGCGAGACCTCGGCGGGCATCGTGGTGCGCGGGGCGCGCGTGCTGGCGACGCTGGGGCCGCTGGCCGACGAGATCGCGGTGTATTCGCCGCGGCTGGGCCAGCACACCGCGGGGCAGAGCCCGTTCGCGCTGAGCTTCGCGCTGCCCTGCGGGGCGCCGGGGCTGCGGTTCCTGTGCCGCGAGAGCTTCGACCTCGGGCGGTCGCATTTCGACCATCCGTTGGGCTCGCGGTTCGAGGAGATGGACTGCGTGGTGTTCTTCGACGACGTGGTGGTGCCGTGGGAGCGGGTGTTCCTGCTGGGCGATGTCGAGCGGCTGAACAACACGGCGCAGGCGACGCATTCCTCGGCGCACAGCGCGCACCAGGGGGCGGCGAAGAACCTCGCCAAGTGCGAGGTGGTGCTGGGCACCGCGCTGCTGATGACCGAGGCGCTGGGCAACGCGCACCTGCCGCATGTCGAGGAGCGGCTGGCCGAGCTGATGACGCACACGGTGGCGATGCGCGCGTGCATGCGCGCCGCCGAGGCCGATGCGCAGGTGGACCAATGGGGCGTGATGTGCCCGGACGTCGTGCCGATCGAGACCACGCGCAACCTGTTCATGACCGCCTATCCGCGCATGGTGGAGATCCTGCAATTGTTGGGGTCGTCAAGTTTCATGCTGACGCCGACTGAGAAGGATCTGCGCGGGCCGCTGGCGCCGTGGATCGAGCAGTATCTTGCGACCGAAACGAGCGCGGCGCCCGAGCGGATCCGGTTGTTCCACCTGGCGTGGGACATCGCCTGCTCGTCGTTCGGCAGCCGGCAGGTGCTGTACGAGCGGTTTTTCGCCTCCGACCCGCTGACGCGCGCGCGGGTGCTGCACGCGATCTTTCCGAAGCAGGAGGTGGCGGAGCGGGTGCGGGCGTTCCTGCACTCCGAGCAGGATCTATGAGCACGACAAGGGGGAACGACGTCATGGGCTATCGACCGGCGTATCTTGGCCATGTCAATCTTTATGTGCGGGATGTGGAACGTTCGCACCAATGGTACACCGAGGTGCTGGGGCTGCACACCTACCACTACCGGGCGGGCTGGGCGGCGTTCCTGTCGGCGGACCTGGAGCAGTCGCACGAGGTGGCGCTGATGCAGGTCGGTGACGATGCGCCGCTGCAACAGAAGCGCCAGGTGGGGCTGAACCACCTGGCCTGGATGATGGCGAGCCTGGATGACCTGAAGGCGGCGTATTGGCGGTTGAAGGAGCAGGGCGTGGCGATCGAGCGCATCGTCGATCACGGCCTGTCGCTGGGGATCTACTTCCGCGATCCGGACGGCAATGGGTTGGAGGTGTCGTACGAACTGCCGCGCGAGCAGTGGCCGCGCCAGGAGGCGGTGTTTGCGCCCGACGTGGTCGGGCTGGGGCGGTTTCCCGGGCCGTGGGACGCGGAGATGCAGGTGCAGAATTCCGCGGCGCGGCAGCGTGCGGCGGCCCCGACGCCATGAGGCCGCCGCCGCGTCGGCGTTCGGCTACGCCGGCACCGGGCGGGCGCGCTGGTTGTACATGATCTTGGCGCGGCGGGCCTGTTCCTCGGGCGACAGCTTCGCGGGGTCCTCGGACAGGTTGGCGCCGACCGCCATGCCGCGCTGCACCGCGGGTCGGGCGCCGATCTGTTCGAACCAGCGCTTGAAGTATTTGAATTCCTCGATGTCCTGGCCTTGGGCTTTCCAGTTCACCGTCCAGGGATAGGCGATCATGTCGGCGATGCTGTAATCGTTGCCGGCCAGGTACGGCCGGTCGTACAGCCGGTTGTTCAGCACGCCGTACAGGCGGTTCGCCTCGTCGGTGAAACGACGCACGGCGTAGGACTGGTCGCCCTGCTTGTCCCCCAGCCGGCGGAAGTGCCCGCACTCGCCGAGCTTGGGGCCCTGGTTGGCCATCTGCCAGATCAGCCATTCGGCGACCTCGTATTTGCTGCGGACGTCCTGCGGCCAGAACTTCCCGAGCTTCTCGGCGATGTACATCATGATCGCGCCCGATTCGAACACGACGAGCGGCGCACCGCCGTCGGCCGGCGCGCGGTCCACCAGCACGGGCATGCGATGGTTCGGGTTCATCTTGAGGAATTCCGGCGTGAACTGGTCGCCGCGCCCGATATTGACCGGCACGATGGTGTACGGCGCGCCGCATTCCTCCAGCAGGATCGTCACCTTCTTGCCGTTCGGCGTCGGCCAGTAATGCAGGTCGAACATCTTGTTTCCCTTCCGCTGTCAATTGCCGCGGGGTGCAGGATAGCCGGCTTGGTGGTCGCCGACCATGATGCCCGGCTGGGCGATGCTCAGCGCGGGGGAGGCCCGGCCGGGGAATCGCCGCTCAGCGGATCGCCGGGCGGGGCACGCAGAGCTGCGAGCGATTTAGCCCACGCCGCCCGACCTCCATTATGGCCGGGCGGCCGGGCGGATCGCCGATCGCGCCGTCCCGCTCGCCTGGTGGAACCGCTCGCGCCGCTATGCCACCGCCGCCGCGACCGTGGCCAGCCCATAGACGCCCCGTGCCCCGGCCACCGGCGCAAGCCGGCTGGTGATGCCCAGCACCGTCTCCGCGCCGCCGAGATACAGCAGCCCATCCGGCGGCATCAGCGCGGCGATCGCCTCCAGCACCCGGGCCTTGGTCGGCTGGTCGAAATAGATCAGCACGTTGCGGCAGAACACCAGGTCGAACCGTCCGAGCGGGCGCAGGTCCGCCAGCAGGTTCCACTCGCGGAACTCCACCATGCGCCGGATCGCCTCGGCGACGCGCCAACCGCCGGCTTCCTTGCGGAAATGCTTGACCAGCAGCTGCATCGGCAGCCCGCGCTGCACCTCGAACTGCGAGTAGAGACCATCGCGCGCCCGCGCGAGCTGCTCGCGCGCGATGTCGGTGCCGATGATTTCCACCCTTCGTTCGCCCAGGATGGGGCGCATATCGGTCAGGGTCATGGCCAGCGAGTACGCCTCCTGGCCGGACGACGAGGCCGCCGACCAGATGCGCACCGGCGTGCCCGGCGCGCGGGCGGCGTGCAAACGTGGCAGCGCCTGCGTGCGCACATGCTCGAACGGCTTGTCGTCGCGGAAGAACAGGCTCTCGTTCGTGGTCATCGCCTCGACCACTTCCTGCGCCAGCGTGTCGGTGCGCGGCCCGCGCAGTCGCTCGGCCAGCGCGGTCAGGTCCCGCAGGTCGTGCCGCTTGAGGATCGGTGCCAGCCGCGTGTCCAGCAGATAGAGCTTGTCCGGCCCGATCGCCAGCCCGGAACGGGCCTTCAGCAGGGCCGCGATCGTGTCGAACGCGCCGAGGCCGAGCATCCCGCTCATGCGCGCGGCTGCCCGAGCATGGCCCGCAGCTTCGCGGCGATTTCCGGCAACGGCAGGATCGCATGGCACAGCCCCGCCTGCGCCACCGCGCCTGGCATGCCCCAGACCACGCTGGTCGCCTCATCCTGGGCAATCGCGGTGCCGCCGGCCTCGATCACGCGGCCGGTGCCGGCCAGGCCGTCGTGCCCCATGCCGGTCAGCATCGCCACCAGCACGCGGCCGTCGCACGCGGCGGTGGCGCTGCGCAGCATCGGATCGACCGAGGGACGGCAGAAATTCTCCGGCGGATCTTCGGTCAGGCGTGCCAGCAGCCCGGCGGCGGTGCGTTCGACCAGCAGATGGCGGTCCCCCGGGGCAAGATAGATGCGCCCCGGCTGCAGCGTCTCGTTGTGCTTCGCCTCGGCGCAGGGCAGGCCGCGCAGCTTGGTGATGTGCTCGGCCAGGATCGGGGTGAAGGTTTTCGGCATGTGCTGGGTCAGCACCACCGGGACCGGCAATGTCGGCCCGAGCCCCTGCACCAGCGTGAACAGCGCCTGCGGGCCGCCGGTCGAGCTGCCGATCGCCAGCAGCCGCGCCGGCAGCGGGGCTGCCGGGCGCAGGCGCAAAGCCGGCGACGGGCTGCGTCCGGCCGCCGCAGCCGAAGCGGCGGGCGACCCGGTCGATGCGGCGGCGCTGCGCCGGCGCAGCCGCGCCAGGCCCTTGACCTTCTCGATCAGTTCGGTGCGGAACGTGGCGTCCCCCGCCGCGCCGATCGAGCTGGGTTTCGGCACGTAATCGGCCGCGCCCAGCCGCAGCGCGCGCATCGCGACGTCGGCGCCGCGCGTGGTCAGGGTCGAGGCCATGATCACCCGCAGGTCCGGATCGGCCCGCAGCAGCAACGGCAACGCGGCCAGGCCATCCAGCACCGGCATCTCGATGTCGAGCACCAGCACGTCGACCGGCGTGCGGGCCAGTTCGTCGACCGCCGCCTGGCCGTTCACCGCGCGCGCCACCACCCGGATTGCCGGATCGCTCTCCAGCATGCGCACGATCGCGCCGCGAATGGCCACCGAATTGTCGCACACCATGACGCGGACCTGCGCCTGCGCCGCGGCAGCCTCCGGTGCGGGACGCAGCGCAACGATCACAGCAGGCCGACCTGGGCGAACTTGCCGATCAGGATATCCTCGTCGAACGGCTTCATGATGAATTCCTGGGCGCCGTGCTCGATCGCCTGCTCGATGAACGACATGTCGGTTTCCGTCGTGCAGAACACGACCGAGGGCCGGTTCGGCCCGTACTTGGCACGCAAGGCCTTGAGGAATTCGATGCCGTTCATCACCGGCATGTTCCAGTCGAGCAGCACGCAGTCCGGCATCGCCTGGCCGCAGGCGTCCAGCGCCTGCTGGCCGTCTGCTGCCTCGATGACCGCGAAGCCGTGTCCTTCGAGGATCCGCCGGGCGACCTTGCGGACCACCCGACTGTCATCGACCACCAGGCAAGACTGCGCCATCGCCGCTTAGCCCGGCTCGCCCAGCGCCAGCAGCTTGCCGACATCCAGCACGACCAGCAGCCGATCCTCCAGCCGGTAGATCCCGGTCGAGAAGCGGGCCCAGAGCGCGGGCAGCGTCGGCGGGTTGCGCTCGAACGCGCTGGCCGGCACGCGCATCACCTCGGACACCTGGTTGACCAGCAGCGCGTAGAGCTCGCCGCCCTGCTCGGCCACCACCGACATGCGCCGCGTGCCCTGCGGCGCCGGCGGCAGGCCGAGGCGCTGGCGCAGGTCGATCGCGGTGACGATGCGGCCGCGCAGGTTGAGGCTGCCGGCCACCTCCCCGGGCGCCAACGGGATCCGGGTGATCGCCTGTTCGCCGAGGATGTCGCGTACGCCCAGCACCGGAACGCCGCACAACTGGTCGGCAACCGTCAGGGTCACGAACTGGCGGTCCCCCTCGTCGAGCGCGGCGTCGGGAGGCTCAAGCACATCTGTGGTCATCTTGCGTGGCTCCGGGCCAGGAGGTGACGTGAAGCGGGAAGGCGACGCGAAGCGGGGCGACGAGCCAACCGCGGGGGCGATCGTGCGGGCGGACCGTCAGACGGTGATCGGTTCGGCGAGACACTGGGCGAGGCTCTGCAACAATGCATCGCGCTCGAACTTGGCGACGTAGTCGGTGAAGCCGGCCTCGCGCCCGACATCGACATCGGCCGGGTCGGCGCGTGCCGACAGCGCGATCATCGGCAGGCCGGCCCATGGCCCGCCGGCGCGCACCGCGCGGGCGAAGTCGTGGCCGTTCATCTCCGGCATCTCGATGTCGGAAACGATGACATCGAACATCGTGCCCGCCTCGCGCAGTCGCAGCGCTTCCGCCGCCGAGCCGATGGCGGTGACCTGGTAGCCGGCCGCCGCCAGGGTGGGGACCAGAAGCTGGCGGAAGAAGTCGTTGTCCTCGACCGCCAGCACGCGCGGCTGGCCCTGGCGCTGGCCGTGCTGCGCGGTGCCGCGGAACCAGTCGCGCGACGCCTGGGTGAGCCAGTAGCCGGTGTCGATCAGATCGGTGGACTTGCCGGCGATCACCGCGGTACCGAGCAGCCCGGGCCGTGCGCCCGCCAGCTCGATCTGCAGCCGATCCTCCACCACGTCGATGATCTCGTTGACCATCAGGCCCATGGAGTGTTCGCCATCGGCGAACACCAGCACGGGCTGGTGCGTCCGATCCGGGTCCGACGTGCCGCCGAGCGAGACCAGCGGCATCAGCTTGCCGCGATACTGGGTGACCGGCTCGCCGCAGGAGGTCTCGATCTTGTCGCGCGGGATGTCCTCGAGCCGGGCGACCAGGCCGAGCGGCACCGCCATCGGCGCGGCGCTGCCGGCGCGGAACAGCAGCATCGCGGTCTTCTCGCTGGAGCGGGTCAGCTCGCTGCCGCTGCCGCCGCCGGTGCCGCCGGTGCGTGCCTTGCTCTCGCCGCTGGCGCCGATGCCGGTGGCCCGCGCGATCCCGTTGGTGTCGAGGATCATGATCACCGAGCCGTCGCCCAGGATGGTGTTGCCGCTGAACATCGTGATGTGGCGCAGGATCGGCGCCACCGGTTTGACCACGATTTCCTCGGTGTCGAACACGCGATCGACGATGATGCCCAGCATGGTGGCGCCGACCTGGGCCACCACGACATGCGCGGCATCGGTCTCGCCCGATGGCTCGCCGAGGCGCAGCAGGTCGTTCAGGTTGATCAGCGGCAGCAGCCGGTCGCGCAGTCGCAGCACCGGCGTGCCGTTGATCCGCTCGATCACGGTCCGCACCTCGCCGTCCTGGCGCGTGTGCTCGCGCCTGGCGCCCGCCGCCTGACCCTCCGCCGGATGCTCCAACCGGTGATCCGCCCGCTGGTCTTCGGGGCCGCCGCGCTGCGCCCGCACCAGCTCGACGACGCTGATCTGCGGGATGGCGAAGCGCTCGCCGCCGGCTTCGACGATCAGCGCGGACACGATGGCCAGCGTCAGCGGGATCTTGATGGTGAACGTGCTGCCCTGGCCCGCCACGCTCTTCAGGTCGATCGAGCCGCCGATGCGCTCGATATTCGTCTTCACCACGTCCATCCCGACGCCGCGGCCGGACACCGCGGTGACCGTCGCGGCGGTGGAGAACCCGGCGCGGAAGATGAAGCGCTGGATCTGCGCCTCGGTCATCGCCGCCAGTTCGGCCTCGGAGGCCAGGCCGTTGGCCAAGGCCTTGGCGCGGATCCGATCGGTCGCCAGCCCGCGGCCATCGTCGGCGATCTCGATGATGATGTGGCCGCCCTCGTGGTAGGCGTTCAGCGTGATATGCCCGGTGTCGGGCTTGCCGGCGGCGCGGCGTTCGGCCGGCGTCTCCAGCCCGTGGTCGCCGGAGTTGCGCACCATGTGCGTCAGCGGATCCTTGATCAGCTCCAGCACCTGGCGGTCCAGCTCGGTGTCCGCCCCGTGCATCACCAGCTCGATCTTCTTGCCCATGTCGCGGGCCAGATCGCGGACGATGCGCGGCAGCTTGTTCCAGGCGTTGCCGATCGGCTGCATGCGCGTCTTCATGACGCCTTCCTGCAGGTCCGACGTGATGTGCGACAGCCGCTGCAGCGGCACCGCGAAGGTGCTGTTCTCCTGCGTGCGGGCGAGCTGCAGCAGCTGGTTGCGGGTCAGCACCAGCTCGCTGACCAGCGTCATCAGGTCCTCGAGCACATCGACGGTGACCCGGATGGTCTGCTGCGCCACCGTCTTGTCGATCGCCGCGGCGTCGGCCGGCGCGGCCTCGGCGGCGGCAGGCGGCGATGCGGCGGCCACCGCCGCGCTGGGCGTTTCCGCGATTGCCTCCGCTGGCGTCTCCATTGGCACCTCCATTGGCGGTTCCGTCGCTGGCGCCTCGGCCAGGACGGCGGCTTGCGTGGCGGCTTCGACCACCGGCGTCGCCGCCGGCGCGCTTGCCGCCTGGCCGGAGGCGACGCGATCCAGCGCCGCGATCAACGCGGAATCGTCACCCGCCGGCTCGGCCTCGGTCGCGGCCAGCCCGGCGACGATCAGCTTGATGCGATCCAGCGCCGCCAGCACCTGGCTGACCACCTCCGGCGTGACCGTCAGTGCGCCGTCGCGCACCTTGCCGAGCACGTTCTCGGCGGCGTGCGCCACGCGCTCCAGCCGGGGCAGCCCCAGGAAGCCGCAGGTTCCCTTGATGGTGTGCACCAGGCGGAAAACGAGCGAAAGCGTCGCCGCATCGTCCGGCGTGCGTTCGAGCCGCACCAGGGCGACGTCGGCCTCCCCCAGACTTTCGGTCGTCTCGGTCAGGAAGTCGGAAAGCAGGTCGTCCATGCGGTGATCCCCTGTGGTCGGAAAATCCGGGCACGGGGCGATCCTGGGGCGCGGCTTGCGAAGAAATGGTAAATGCCGGGGCAGAAACCCCCGGGAGGGGGGAGCGCCCGGTCAGGCGATGGTGAGGCGCAGCGGCGGCGCGCCGGCGGCCGGATCGGTCGGCGCGGGGCCGGTCGGCAGCAGGACCGTGAGCCGCAGCCCGTGGTGGCGCGCCAGCAGCGCGGTCAGCGGGGCCTGCAAGGTCCGCGGATTGCCCAGCGCCTGCCAGGCGGTCGCCGCGTCGGCCAGCATCCCGATCAGCCCCGCCGGCCAGGCCGCCTGCGGCCCGTGCAGCCGGGCAATCAGGTCGCCGGCCCCGCCGTCGAGGCGCAGCACACCGCCTTGCGGCAGCGAATTGGCGGCGAGCAGCAACAGATTGAGCACCAGGCGCCCGACCGGTGCCGGGAACACCGTCGCCACCGGCAGGCCCGAGAGGTCGAGCCCGATGCGCCGGGTTGCCAGGCCCGGGGTCAGTCCCTGGGCCAGAACGGTCAGCTGCGTCAGGTCCAGCGGTTCCGGCTGATCGGCCCAGGCGGCGCGCAGCAGCCGCAGGCGCCTTGCCAGGGCGGCGGCGGTGTCGGTCGCGATGGACAGTGCCTCGGTGGAAGCGGTTTCCGCCGCCACCACCTCCAGCGTGCCGAGCAGACTGCCGAGCAATCCGCTCAGGTCGTGGCATAGTCGCGCGCAGACCAGCTCGGCCAGCCGCACCTGATCGTCCATCCGCTCGGTTCCTCCCTTGGTCGCTGGTGATCGGCCGGCTGATGGGCCGGAACCTTATGGCCCATCCGAACCGGGCGTCGAGGCCATTGACACCCGTCAGTATAAGTATCGCGGGCGAATTGCCCTGGGGGGACTGCCCATGGGGGACTGCCCATGGGGAACTGCCCCTGGGGAACTGCCCCGCTACCCGTCGGTCAGCTTGCACATTGCCGACCGCGCGCGCATGAGCGTCGGCGGCGCGGGACGGGCCTGCCCGTTCGCCCAGCAAGACGGCGCCAGGGAGGAACGGACGATGCCGGTGATCGACGTGCATACACACATGTTCACGCAGAAATTCATGGACCTGCTGAAGGCGAAAGGCGGGATCTACAACCTGCAGACGCGGCCCGACGGGCAGGTGGAGATCTTCCGCCACGACACGCCGGTGGCGATCCCGCAGAAGGGGCATTTCGACTACGCCCTGCGCCTGCGCGACATGGACGCGGCGCGGATCGACCTGGCGATCGTTTCGCTAACCTGCCCGAACGTCTACTGGGGCAGCGAAGACGTGAGCTGCGAGGCTGCGCGCGAATTGAACGACAGCATGGCGGCGGCGCAGCAGACCTATCCGGACCGCATCCGCTGGTTCACCTCGCTGCCCTGGGAATATCCGCGCCGCGCGGTGGAGGAGTTGCAGCGCAGCTGCGACGCCGGCGCGATCGGCGTGATGGTGCTGGCGAACATCGCCGGGCGCAGCCTGACCGATCCGTTGTTCGCGCCGATCTGGGAAGCGATCGACCGCCGCGCCCTGCCGGTGCTGGTGCATCCGACGGACCTGCCCGGCATCGACCAGATGGACATGAAGAAATACGACCTGAGCTGGTCGGTGGGGTTCGTCGCCGACACCACGCTGGCGTTCACCCGCATCATCTTCGACGGGTTCCTCGACCAGTATCCCAACCTGAAGCTGATCGCCTCGCACGGCGGCGGGGCGCTGCCGTACCTGGTGGGACGGTTCGACAAGGGCGACGAGGTGGAGATCCCGTCGCGGCGGCGGATCAAGGCGCGGCCGTCGGACTACCTGAAGCGGATCTGGTACGACTGCATCACCTACCATCCCGCGGCATTGCAGTTCCTGATTTCGGTGGTGGGGGCGGACCGCGTGCTGTTCGGCACCGACTATCCGCACCAGGTACACGACATGAAAGGATCGATGGCGAACACCGCGGCGCTGCCGGCGGAGCAGTGCCAGGCGATCCGCGAGGGCAATGCCCGGAACATTTTCCGGATCTGACGCGGGCGGCGTCAGCGCCCCGGCCGGCCGAGGCGTCGGCACGGCGGCTTCGCGCCCGGCCGGCCGGCGCCTATCATCCGGGCCGGCGCCGGCGCGCAGCGGGAGAGCAACATGCCGTCATTCGACTACGTCACCGTCAACGTGTTCACCGGCACCCGCTTCGCCGGCAACCCGCTGGCCGTGTTCCCCGACGCGCGCGGGCTGACCGAGGCGCAGATGCAGGCGCTCGCGGCGGAGTTCAACCTGTCGGAGACCACCTTCGTGCTGCCGCCGGACAATCCGCAGCACCACGCCCGCGTGCGCATCTTCACGCCGAAGCACGAGCTGCCGTTCGCCGGGCATCCCAATGTGGGCACCGGCTTCGTGCTGGCGACGCGCATGGCGAACCCGCCCGAGCACCTGGTGTTCGAGGAGCTGGCCGGGCTGGTGCGCGTGCACATCCAGCGCGGGCCGGACGGCGCGATCACCGGCACACGGATCGCCGCCCCGCGCGCGCTGTCGATCGACCTTGCGATCCCGACCGAGACCGTCGCCGCCTGCGCCGGCCTGGCGCTGGCCGACATTCTCACCACGCCGCGTTCGCCGCTGGTCGCCTCGGTCGGCACGCCGTTTGTGATCGCCGAGGTGGCGAGCCTCGAGGCGCTGTCGCGCGCCAGCCCCGATATCGCCGCCTTCCGCGCCGCCGCGGCGCAGTTCGGCGAGATTTCGACGCGGTTCGCGCTGTATCTCTACGTGCGGCGCGACGGCGACGCGACGCGGCTGCGCGCGCGCATGTTCGCCCCGCTCGGCGGCGTGCTGGAGGACCCGGCGACCGGCAGTGCTGCCGCGGCGCTGGCGGCGCTGCTGACGTCCTTGGCGCCGGGGGAAAACGCCGACCTGCACTACGAGATCGAGCAGGGGGTGGAGATGGGACGGCCAAGCCAGATCATCGCCGGGGCGCAGAAGACGGCCGAGGGCCCGGTGCTGGCGACGGTGGCGGGAAGCTGCGTGAACGTGATGCGCGGCACTGTGGAGGTGTGAGGAAGAGGCAGGTGCGATGGAGATCGACGAGGACAAGGTCGACCGCGCAGTGCTGGCGCTGCTCTGGCTGACGCTGCACGACGGCGAGCGGGCGTGGAAGGGCCATGACTGGGACGCGATGGATCGGCTGCATGCGAAGGGCTACATCCACAATCCGGTCGGCAAGGCCAAGTCGGTCGTGCTGACCGAGGAAGGATTGCGCGAGTTGGAACGGCTGTTCAACGAGATGTTCGGCAAGGACGCGTAGCTCGCGCGCTCAATCGTGGTCGAGCAGCCGCATCACGGCCGGCGGAATCGCGTCGCCAGCGAATGGGTTCAGCACGCGAACACCGTACAGCGCGGTGCCGTCAGCCATGTCCTCGGTCAGCATGGATGTGCAGCCGGCCTCGGCCGCGGTGGCGAGCAACAGCGCATCCCAATAGGACGCACGCTCGGCGCTCGCGACGCCCAGAGCCGAGCGGATGGCAGCGGCCGAGGGCGCCGCGGTGGAAAACATGTCCAGCCAGTCATTCGCCTGGGCCGCCGCTTGCGACCGGCTGGCCAGTCGCTTGCGCGTGACGGCGGCATAGAACTCAGACACCGACTGCAAAGTCAGCCAGCAGTCGCAGCGGCGGGCATGGTCGATGACGCGCGCCGCCCGGTCCCGCCGATCATCGGTGCTGCCGGCGAGGGCGTAGACGAGAATGTCGGTGTCGAGCGTGAATTGCTCACCGCTCATGCAGCGCGTCCCGATCGAACTTGCCGGTTGCGCGCTGCCAGCCTGTACGCATCCGCGCCTGGGTACGTTGCCACGCGGCCTCCTGCTGCGGCGTCAGGACGCGGTGGCGGGCGATTGGCGCCAGGCGCGCGACGGGCGTGCCGTTGCGGGTGATGACGAACTCTTCACCCGCCTCCACCGCGCGGACGCAGCGGGCGAAGCTCTGGTTCGCCTCCCGCAGGGTGACGATCTTACTCATAGATCAAATGTAGCACAGATTGTGCTACCTACAACTCCTCACTCCACCGTCACCGACTTCGTCAAACTCCACGGTCGGCGCCTCACGATGGGACGTAGGGCGGAAAAGCGCAGCGTATTCCGCCATCTTCAAACCGTCAGGCAGGAGACTGTTGACGCGCGCAAGCGGCGGAATGCGCTGCGCTTTTCCGCCCTACCTTGCCTACTCCACCGTCACCGACTTCGCCAGGTTGCGCGGCTGGTCGACGTCGGTGCCCTTCAGCACCGCCACGTGATAGGCCAGCAACTGCACCGGGATCGCGTACAGGATCGGTGCCACGAACGGATCGACGCTCGGCAGCACGATCGTCGCGGTGGCGATCCCGGCCAGCTTCGCCGCGCCCGCCGCATCGCTGAACACGATCACCTGCGCGCCGCGCGCCGCGGCTTCCTGCAGGTTCGACGCGGTCTTTTCGAACAGCGGGCCCGAGGGCACGGTGGCGATCACCGGCACGTCCTGGTCGATCAGCGCGATCGGCCCGTGCTTCATCTCGCCGGCGGCATAGCCCTCGGCGTGGATGTAGCTGATCTCCTTCAGCTTCAACGCGCCTTCCAGCGCGATCGGATAGCAATTGCCGCGCCCGAGGAACAGCACGTCGCGGGCCAGCGCGATGCGCGTGGCGAGCCCCTGGATCTCCTCGTCACGCTCCAGGATCTCCGCCGCCCGACTGGGAACTTCCAGCAGCGCGTCGGTCATCGCCGCTTCCTGCGCCGCGCTGATCGCGCCGCGCGCCCGCGCCGCGGCCAGCGCCAGGCAGGCCAGCACGGACAACTGCGCGGTGAACGCCTTGGTGCTGGCCACGCCGATCTCCGGCCCCGCCACCGTCTCCAGCACCGCGTCGGATTCGCGCGCCATGCTGCTTTCCGGCACGTTGACGATCGACAGCACGTGCTGGGCGTTGCCGCGCATGTAGCGCAGCGCCGCCATGGTGTCGGCGGTCTCGCCCGACTGGCTGACCAGGATGCCGAGGCCCCCCGGCGCCAGCGGCGGCGTGCGGTAGCGGAACTCGCTCGCCACGTCGGCGTCGGTCGGAATGCGGGCGATCGCCTCGAACCACCAGCGCCCGACCAGCCCGGCGTAGAACGCGCTGCCGCAGGCGCTGATGGTGATGCGCGGCACGGTGGCGAGGTCGAACGGCAATGCCGGCAGCGCCACCGCGCGGGTCGTCGGATTGACCATCTGGTGCAGCGTGTCGCCGATCACCTGCGGGTGCTCGTGCAGCTCCTTTTCCATGAAATGGCGGTAATTGCCCTTGCCGATCGCCGCCCCGGTCAGCCGGGTCAGCTTCACTTCGCGCTCGACCGGCGCGCCGTCGGCGCCGAAGAACCGCGCGCCGTGGCGATCGAGGACCGTCCAGTCACCATCCTTCAGGTAGGCGATGCGCCTGGTCAGCGGCGCCAGGGCCAGCGCGTCGGAGCCGACGAACATTTCGGCCTCGCCATAGCCCACCGCGAGCGGCGCGCCGTGCTGGGCGCCGACGATCAGCTCCGGGTGACCAGCGAAGATCATCGCCAGCGCGTAGGCGCCCTCCAGCCGGCGGAACGCCGCGCCGGCGGCGCTGACCGGGTCCATCCCCTGTTGCAGGTGCAGATCGACCAGCTGCGCGACCGTTTCGGTGTCGGTCTCGGTGGAGAATTCCTGGCCGGCCGCCTCCAGCTCCGCGCGCAGCTCGGCATGGTTCTCGATGATGCCGTTGTGCACGATGGCAACCCGCGCGGTGCCGTGCGGATGCGCGTTGGTCTCGTTCGGCACGCCGTGCGTCGCCCAGCGGGTGTGGCCGATGCCGGTGGTGCCGTCCAGCGGCGCGCGCGCCAGCACGCCCGCCAGGTTGCCCAGCTTGCCCTCGGCGCGGCGGCGCTCGATGTGGCCGTTCACCAGCGTGGCGATGCCGGCGCTGTCATAGCCGCGGTATTCCAGCCGGCGCAGCCCGTCCAGCAGCAGCGGCGCCGCCGCGCGCGATCCGATCACGCCCACGATGCCGCACATCTCAGCCGGGCTTCCCTCTGCGGGCGCGGAACGCCGCCGCGCGTCCTGGTTTCACCGCCTGCCGGCCGCGCGCGATCGCCAGCGCGTCGGCGGGCACGTCCTCGGTGATCACGCTGCCGGCGGCGACCATGGCGCCGTCGCCGACGCTGACCGGCGCCACCAGCGCGGTGTCGGAGCCGATGAACACCCCCGCGCCGATCCGCGTGCGGTGCTTGGCGTAGCCGTCGTAATTACAGGTGATCGTTCCGGCGCCGATGTTCGTCGCCGCGCCCACCTCCACGTCGCCGAGATAGCTCAGGTGGTTCGCCTTGGCCCCGGCGGCGAGGGATGCGGCCTTCAGCTCGACGAAGTTGCCGACATGCACGCCGGCCGCCAGCACCGTGCCGGGGCGCAGCCGCGCGAACGGGCCGACGATGCAGCCCGGTCCGACGCTGCACCCCTCCAGATGGCTGAACGCGCGGATCTCGGCACCGGCCGCCACCGCCACGCCGGGGCCGAACACCACGTTCGGCCCGATCGTCACGTCGCTTTCCAGCACCGTGTCGGCGGCGAGGAAGACCGAGGCGGGGTCGGTCATCGTCACGCCGCCCTCCAGCGCCGCTTCGCGCAGCCAGGACTGCACCATCGCCTCGGCCTCGGCCAGCTCGGCGCGCGAGTTGATGCCGCGCAGCTCGCCATAGGGTGCCAGCACCGCCGCGACCAGCGCGCACTCGCCGCGCGCCAGGGCGACCAGGTCGGTCAGGTAGTATTCGCGCTTCGCATTGTCGGCGCGCACCGCGCGCAGCCAGCGCGCCATGTCGGGCGCGGCGGCGCACAGCACGCCGGCGTTGCACAGCGTCTCCACCCGTTCCGCCGCGGTGGCGTCGTCCCATTCGACGATGCGCTCGACGGTGCCGTCGGCGCCGATCACGCGGCCGTAACGGCCCGGCTCCGGCGGGTGCATCGCCAGCAGCGCCAGCGCGGCGTCGCCGGCGGCGCGGCGGGCCAGCAGGGCGCGCAAGGTGTCAGGCCGGATCAGCGGATTGTCGGCATACAGCACCGCGACCTCGCCGCTGCCGAACAGCGCGGCGGCGGCCAGCGCGGCGTGCGCGGTGCCCAGGCGCTCGGCCTGCACCACCGACGCGTGCGGCCGGGAGGCCGCCTGCACCGCCTCCATCCCCGGCCCGACCACCACGACGATGCGGTCGAACACCGCCTCGCAGCTGGCCAACAGATGGCGCAGCATCGGCCGTCCGGCGATCTTGTGCAGCGCCTTGGGCAGTGTCGATTTCATCCGCGTGCCGAGCCCGGCGGCGAGAATCACGGCGGTTGCAGGCATCGTCACTCCCTGGTTTCCTGTCGCCAGCCTCAACGCATAAGCGTCAGCGCCCCAGCGCTTAACGCCCAGCCCTTAACGCCCAGCCCTTAACGCCATTCCGTAACGGGCCAGCATACGCCGTGTCAAAGCCTGCCGGAAACCGGTTCATTCAATTTGCGTTTCGGAGTGATACGCGCTGACCCGCACCCTGCTTCTCGATCTCGACGGCACGCTGATCGACAGCGTCCCCGACCTCACCGCCGCGCTCAACCGCATGCTGCACGCGCGCGGCCTGGCCGGCCTGGCGCCGGCGGAGACCGCCACGATGGTGGGCGACGGCGTCGCCCGGTTGGTCGAGCGCGCCTGCGCGGCCCGCTGCCACCAGGCGGACGCGGCGGACCACGCGGCCTTCGTCGCCGACTATGCGGCGCATGTCGCCGTGGCCTCGCGGCCCTATCCCGGGGTTGCCGACACGCTGCGCGAGTTGGCCGCGGCGCGCTGGCGCCTCGCCGTCTGCACCAACAAGCCGGAGGCGGCGGCGCGGGCACTGCTGCGCGCGTTTGACCTGGAGGCGCTGTTCGCCGCGATCGGCGGCGGCGACAGTTTCCCGGTGCGCAAGCCCGACCCGCGCCACATGCTGGCGACCCTGGCCGCGGCCGGGGGCACGCCGGAGCGCGCCGTGGCGGTCGGCGACCACGCCAACGACGTCGCCGCGGCCGCCGGTGCGGGACTGCCGTGCATCTTCGCCGCCTGGGGCTACGGGCCGCCGGCGATGGCCACGGGCGCCACGGCGATCGCCGCGGCGTTCACCGAGGTGGCGGCCCTGGCCGGCGCGCTGCTGGAGCGCCGCGTCCGGCCCGGCCAGGGCGCGCCGCCCGGATAGCCGGCGAGGCACGCCTTGACCTTGGCGGAACCGTCCGTCGCCGCAGTCGCGCCGTACCCGGCCGGATGGCCCGGGAGGTTGCGCCGGCCGGTCACGCCCCGGCCCGCCCAGGGACCGACGCCAGGGACCGACGCCAGGGCGGCGATCATCGCCGGTGCCGCGCGCCGAACTGCTTGCCGCAGGGGCGTTGTCGCCCGGTCAGTGACCGGAGAGCGGCGGCAATGGGCCTGGGCCGGCCTTGGTCAGGTACATCGTCGCGTCGCCGAACCAGCGCGTCTCGAACGTCATCCGCACCGGCATCGGCAGCGTGCCGGGCACCGCTTCCGCCAGCCAGGCGGAGCCGTGCAGCGGGCGGCGATGCGCCTCGTCGCTGTCGCCGAGCAGGAACCCCGCCAGCATGCGTCCTTCGAAGTCGCAGCGCAGCGCCTGGCCGCTGAACGCCGAACGGTCGGTCGGCGCCAAGGTCTCCTTGCCCACGGTGCGTGCGGTCACCTCGGTGACGCGGCGTCCGTCATAGGTGCGCACGGTCGTCTCGCAGCGGCCCGACGCGGCGACGTTGCGCATCAGTTCCGCCAGCGCGCTCAAGGTGTCCACCGTGTGGGCGCGCAGGTCCGGCGGCACGTCCTGGCGCTCGGTCTCGTTCGGCGGCTCCAGGTCGCGGACCACCGGCATGCCGCGGTCGTAGTCGATCAGCGTGATGCGGTGCAGCCCGCGCCAGAGGCCGTCGCCGAAGAATTCATGCGGCGCCGGCTGCGCATCGTCCCACGATCCGGTGACGGTGTTGAGCTGATGGCCGCGGAAGAAGAAGCCGACCAGCCCGGTGGTGTGGTAGGCAAGCTGCACCTGATACGACCAGGGGCCGAAGCCAAAACCCGCCTCGACATTGGCCACGTGCAGACCCGCCGCATAGGTGTCGTAGGCGGCATGAACGTCGCCATCCTCCGCCGCGCAGGCGGGCGCGGCCAGCAACATCGCCAACACCAGGGGAACCAGGCGCGCTTGTCGCATGGCGCCGATATTATGCGGCACCGCGGCGCCGGCAAGTGCGCGGGTCGGGGCCATCGGGTCAACGAAAGCAAGGCTGGGGCTTCGCCCCAGACCCCACCAAGGGGCGCTGCCCCTTGGAACCCCGCCAAGGGCGGAGCCCTCTGGAACCCTTCACTGGGCGTGTGGGGAGGGGGAGGGGGCGGGTGGGCGAGGCGATGGGGCGCCGTCCGGCATGCCGGACAGCGCCCCATCGCCTCGCCCACCCGCCCCCTCCCCCTCCCCACACGCCCAGTCATGGAGTTCCAGAGGCCGCTGCCCTTGGTGGGGGTTCCAAGGGGGCAAGCGCCCCCTGGCGGGGTTCGGGGCGGAGCCCCGAGCTTACTTTCATTCACCCGATGGCCCCGATGCGCGCACTTGCCGGCGCCGCGGTGCCACGTGGCTCAGCTCACGGCGAGGACGTTCCCTGCTCCAGGATCAGCAGCGCGCGACGCAGCCGCAGGATGCCGCCGCGGGTCAGCCCGTCGTTGCACATGCGCTCGCCTTCGCTGGACAGCGAGGCGACTTCCCCCGGCGGCGGCGCGGTCGCCGTGTGGATCGCCTCGCTGATCCGGATGAACAGCTTCTGGCAGTACTCCGGCGTGTCGGTTGTCACGACCTCGGGCAGCGAGTCGCCGCCGGCCGAGGAGACGAACACGCCGCTCACCAGCAGCAGGCCGAGACCGAAGGTGCGGATCATCGCCGAATCCATGCCGCGCAGTGTGCCGCCACTCCGCTCACGCCGCCGTGGGGATGACATGACAAGTTTGTCACCCGGCGGCGGGCAGGCTCAGCGTGGCGCGCAGGCCGGGGTCGGCGTCCTCCAGGCGCAGCGCGCCGCCATGCAGCTGCGCCACCGCCTGGACCAGCGCGAGGCCGAGGCCGGAGCCCGGCGTGTTGCGCGCCGCCTCGCCGCGGAAGAAGCGCTCGGTCGCGCGGGCGCGATCCTCGGCGGGAATGCCGGGGCCCTGGTCGGCCACCGAGATCTCGACCCCCGCCGGTCCGACCGGCCGCGGACAGCCGCACCTCGCCGCCCGGCGGGGAGAATTTCACGGCGTTGTCGATCAGGTTGGTCACCGCCTGGCGCAGCATTTCGGGGTCGCCGAAAGCCGGCAGGCTCGCCGGCCTTCCGGGCGGCCTGGCGGCGAGGGCGCCGGAAGCCGGGGGCGCCGGCGGCACCGGCAGGTCCAGCACCAGGTGCAGGCCCTTTTCCTCGGCCACCGGCTCGTACAGCTCGGCGACATCGGCCAGCACCGGGGCGAGGTCGAGCGCGGTGAAAGCGGACCGGCGCGACCCCGCCTCGATCTCGGAAATCCGCATCAGCGCCTGGAACACCGCGACGATGCCGTCCAGGTCTGTCGGTGGCGCGCTCGATCGCGGCGTGCAGCTCGTCCGCCGTCACGGCGTGCAGCGCGGCGTCCTCCAGCCGCGCCCGCGCCCGGGTGATCGGCGTGCGCAGATCGTGCGCGATGGCGTTGGAGACCGCGCGCACCCCCTCCATCAGCCGGCCGATCCGATCGAGCATGTCGTTGATCGTCTCGGCCAGCTGGTCGAACTCGTCGCCGCGGCCGGAGACGCGCACCCGGCGGCTGAAATCGCCGGCCGAGATCGCCGCGGCGGTGGCCGAGACATTGGCGAGGGTGCGGCGGAACAGGCTGCGCACCACGAAGCGCGCCGGCCAGCGCCATCACCGCGACCACGACCAGCGCCCCACAGCAGCGCGTCGGTCAGCAGCGTGCGCAGCTTGGCGCGGGCCTGCACGTCGCGCCCGATCAACAGGTGGTAGCCGCCGGGCAGGTCGTAGCGCTGCACCTGGGCAAGCGCCTGCGCGCCGGCGCGGGTGACCGGCAGTTGGTACAGCACGTCGGGACGCTGCACGACGGCCGGCCAGGTCCGCAGATTGCCGGCGAGCGGGTGCAGCGACTGGTCGACCAGCAGGTAGATCGCATCGTCGTCGACGTCCTGCTCCAGCCGCTCGCGGATGGTCAGCACCAGCGCGGGCAGGCCGCCCTCGTTCCAGCGTTCCGACAGGCCCTGCACGTCGGCGCGGATCGCCGCCTCGGTCTGCCGGTCCAGCAGCCCCGCGGTCGCCCACCACAGGTAGAACGCGAGCGCCGCGGCGCTGGCGGCCAGCAGCAGGGCATAGACCAGGGCAAAGCGGAAGCCGGCCGAGTGCAGCAGGCTGGGCGGGCGCCCGCCCCAGGGCCGGCGGTCGTCCGGCCGGAGCTTGGCCGAGGCGCGCTCGTCCAAGGGGCGCTGTCCGGCCAGCTCGGGCGGCCGGTCCAGCACCGCGGTCGATGCCGTGGGGAAAAGCGTCAAGCGTCCTCGGCGCGCAGCATGTAGCCGGCGTTGCGCACGGTGTGGATCAGCGCGGTCGGGAACGGCTTGTCCACCTTCTGGCGCAGCCGCGAGACATGCACGTCGATCACGTTGGTCTGGGGATCGAAATGATAGTCCCAGACGCCCTCCAGCATCATGGTGCGGGTCACCACCTGGCCGGCGTGGCGCATCAGGTACTCCAGCAGGCGGAATTCGCGCGGCTGCAGGTCGATCTTCTGCCCGGCGCGCTTCACCTGGCGCGACAGCAGGTCGAGTTCGAGGTCCTCGACCTTCAGCTTGGTCACCGGGCCCTCGCCCTTGCCGCGCCGGGCCAGCGCCTCGACCCGCGCCAGCAGCTCGGCAAAGGCGAAGGGCTTGGTCAGGTAGTCGTCGCCGCCCGCCTTCAGGCCGCGCACCCGCTCGTCGACGTCGGCCAGCGCCGACAGGATCAGCACCGGCACGGTGTTCTTCTGCGCGCGCAGCGTTTCCAGGATGCGCAGCCCGTCGATGCCGCCGGGCAGCATGCGATCGAGGATGATCGCGTCGAACGCCTCGCTCGCCGCCATGAACATCCCGTCGCGGCCATTGTCGGCCATGCTCGACCACGTGGCCGGCCTCCTTCAGGCCGCGCACCACGAAGCCGCCGACGTCCTTGTCGTCTTCTACCACCAGGATGCGCATGACGATCTCCGCGGCCTCCGTGTTCCGGGTTCTGGGTCTATTCGGCCACGCTGTCGGGCCGGCGGCCGACGGTGACCGGGATGTCGAGCTCGCTGGCCTGCCGGCGCACCCGCAGCCGCACGCTGGCGCCGGGCGGGGTCTCGGCGACGGCGCGGATCAGGGCGCGGCTGTCGTCGACCGGCGCGCCGTTCACCGCCGACGACCACGTCGCCGGCGCGCAGGCCGGCCCGCAGCGCCGGGCTATCGGGTTCCACCGCGGCGATCGTCGCCCCGCGTGCCGGGCCGGGGGGCGATGCGCCGCCGGATGCGCCCCCCGCCGGCGCGCCGGATCGGGCTGCCGACGGCGGCGCCTCCGACGGTGCCTGGGGCGGCAACAAGGCGGCCTCCTCGGCGTCGCGCAGCGCCACGCCGAGCCAGCCGCGATCGACGTGGCCCTTGGCGCGCAGCTCGGCGACGATCGGGCGGATGGCCTCGCTGGGGATGGCGAAACCGATGCCGACCGAGCCGCCGCTGGGCGAGACGATGGCGGTGGTCATGCCGACCACCTGCGCCGTCCATGTTGAACGTCGGGCCGCCGGAGTTGCCCGGATTGATCGGCGCGTCGAGCTGCAGGAAATTGTCGAACGGCCCGGCGCCCAGGTCGCGCCCCCTCGCCGAGACGATGCCGGCGGTGACCGACCCGCCCAGGCCGAACGGGTTGCCGGCGGCCAGGATCCAGTCGCCGACCTCGACCTGGCGCGAATCGCCCCAGGCGACCGCGGGCAGCTGGTGCGGCGAGGTCACCTGGATCACCGCGACATCGGTCAACTGGTCGCTGCCGATCACGCGCGCGGGCAGGGTCTCGCCGTCGGTCAGCGCGACCTCGATGCTGCTGGCGTGGCCGACGACGTGGCGGTTGGTGACGATGATGCCGCTGGGGTCGATGATGAAGCCGGAGCCGGCGCTGATGGTCTCGGTGCGCTTGTCGCCGAACTTGCGGCGGAACTCGCGCCCGAGCGGGGTGTCGCGCAGCTCCGGCGGCACCTGGGCCATCAGGTCCTTGCCGCTGAGCGTTTCGGTGACGGCAATGTTCACCACCGCCGGCAGCACGCGCCGGACCAGCGGGGCGAAGCTGGTGGGCGTGGCGCGCGGCACGGCGGCCGGCGGCGTGGCCGCGCAAGCGGCCAGCAGCAGCCCGAGCGCCAACGGCGCCTGGCGCCAGGGCGCGCTCCTCCAACCGGTTGAAATCCAGCGATTCATCCGCCTCACATGGCATGCGCGAACGGGCGCAACAAGAATCTGGCGAAGATTACACGTTGCGCCGGCGATCGCGCCTGGACCAGGGCAATCGGGGGAAGGAAAGCAAGGCTGGGGCTTCGCCCCAGACCCCACCAAGGGGCGCTGCCCCTTGGAACCCCGCCAAGGGCGGAGCCCTTGGAACCCTTCACTGGGAGTGTGGGGAGGGGAAGGGGGCGGCTGGGCGAGGCGACGGCGCCCCGTCGCCTCGCCCAGCCGCCCCCTTCCCCTCCCCACACTCCCAGTCATGGAGTCCAGAGGCCGCTGCCGGCGCCTGCCCCCGGGCACTTGACCCGGGGGGTGGGGGGTCCAGGGGGGCAACGCCCCCCTGGCGGGGTTCGGGGCGGAGCCCCGGCTTACTTTCCTTCACCCGACCACCCTGGCCAGTGCGGGATTGTCCGGCCACGGGTGTTTCGGGTAGCGGCCGCGCATGTCGCGTCGCGCCTCCGCCCAGCCGCCGCGCCAGAATCCGGCCAGGTCGCCGGTGACCGCGATCGGCCGACCGGCCGGCGACAGCAGCGCGAGCGCCGGGCGGACGCGGTCGCCGGCCAGCGTCGGCGTGCGGTCGAGGCCGAAGAACGCCTGCGCCCGCGCCGAGGCCAGCGGCGGGTCCTGCGTGTAGTCCACGCTGGCCCGCCCGCCCGGCAGCGCCAGGTGTTCGGGCAGCTCGCGGTCCAGCCGATGCGCGAGGTTGCCGGGCAGGGCGCCGCGCAGCACCGCGGCCAGGTCGAGCCGGGTCAGGTCGGTCAGCCGGCTCATGCTGCGCAGGTGCGGTGCCAGCCAGGCCTCGGGCGTGGCGGCCAGCGCGGCGTCGGCCAGGTCCGGCCAGCCGGCCTCGGGTTCGAGGCGGCGCAGCAGGGCGACGCGGGCCTGCAGCTGGCGGGCGGCCTCGGTCCAGGGCAGTGGGCGCAGCGCCGCGGCGGCGACGGCGCCGGCCAGGGCGGCGGCGGTTTCCGCCGGATCGGCCGGCAGCACGCGGTCGGACAGCACCAGCGTGCCGAGCCGGCGCCGCCGGCGCGAAAACACCGCGCCGGAGACCGGGTCGAAGCCGCTCTCGGTGGTCTCGGTGACGCGCGCGGCGAGGGCGGCGGGCAGCGCATCTGGGTCGAGCGGCGCGGCCAGGCGGATCTGCGCCGAGGCACGCATCTCCAGCGCCGCCACCGCGAGCAGCTGGGCGTTGGCCAGCTTGTCGGTGCGCGGCAGGCTGGCGCCGCCGCCGCCGGACAGCCGGAAGCTGCCGGGTTCGCCGCGCCGCTGGGCGATGCGATCGGGGAAGCCGGCCGCCAGCAGCCGGCCCGGATCGCCTTCCGGGCTTGTGTCCGCCGGCAGGCGCAGCCGGCGGCGATACTGCGCGGCGGCCTGGCGGATGCGGGCCAGCGCGCCGCGGTCCGCCGCCGGGTCGCCGTCGGTGATGGCGGCGATGCGGAGGGAAATATCGGCCGAGGCGTCGGGCGCGCGCGATGGTGCGCCCCGGGGTGGGTGATGCCGGGGTGGGCCGCGCAGCGGGTCGCGTTCCTCCAGCAGCGCGGCGAGGGTGGCGGCGAGCGCGGCCTCGGCGTCGGTTGCGGCGGCCAGCAGCATCGCCGCCAGGCGCGGATGCGCGCCGAGCCGGGCCATGCGCCGGCCGGACTCGGTGATCCCGCCGGCATCGTCGAGCGCGCCCAGTTCGCGCAGCAACGCCCCGGCCGCGGCCAGCGCGCCCGGCGGCGGCGGGTCGAGGAAGGGCAATGCGGCGGGCGGCGTGCCCCAGGCGGCGCAGGCCAGCGCCAGCGGCGACAGCTCCGCCTCCAGCATCTCCGGCCGGTCGAAGGCGGCCAGGCCGCGCTGCAGCGCCGGGGTCCACAGCCGGATCGCCACGCCCGGGGCCTCGCGCCCGGCCCGTCCGGCCCGCTGTTCGGCGGCGGCGCGCGAGATGCGCAGCGTGGCGAGCCGGGTCAGCCCGGTGGCGGGGTCGAGCCGCGGCGCTCGGCGCCAGCCGCCGTCCACCACCACGCGCACGCCGGGCACGGTCAGCGAGGTCTCGGCGATCGAGGTGGCCAGCACGACGCGGCGCCCCTCGGCCGGGCGCAGCGCGCGGTCCTGCTCGGCGGCAGGCAGCTCGCCGTGCAGCGGCAGGACCAGGGCGCCGCACCCGTCGAGCGCCGCCTGGGCACGGCGGATCTCCGCCATGCCGGGCAGGAAGGCGAGGATGTCGCCCGGGTGCTCGGCCAGGGCGGCGCGGACGGCGCGGGCGAGCGCGTCGGGCAGGTCGCGCGGCTGGGCGATGTCGCGGGCGGCGTGGGTGACGGTGACCGGAAACAGGCGCCCGGCGCTTTCGATCACCTCCGCGCCCGTTGCGGCGCCCATTGGGCCACCCGTTGGGGCGCCGATTGGGGCGCCAAGCAGGACGGCGAGGCGGGCCGCCTCGGCGGTGGCGGACATCGCCAGCAGCCGCAGCTCGGGGCGCAGCTCGCGTTGCAGGTCGCGGCACAGCGCCAGCGCCAGGTCGGAGTCGAGCGAGCGTTCGTGCACCTCGTCCAGCAGCACGGCGGCGACGCCGTCGAGGCCGGGGTCGGCCAGCAGGCGGCGGACCAGCAGGCCCTCGGTGATGACCTCGATCCGCGTGGCGGGGGAGACGGCGGCATCCAGGCGGGTGCGGTAGCCGACGGTGTGGCCGACCGGCTCGCCCAGCAGCGCGGCCATCCGGGCGGCGGCGGCGCGGGTGGCGAGGCGGCGGGGCTCCAGCACCAGGATGCGATCCTCGCCGCGCCAGGCTGCGTCCAGCAGGGCGAGCGGGACGATGGTGGTCTTGCCGGCGCCCGGCGGGGCGATCAGCACGGCGTTGCGGCCGGCGGCGAGGCAGGCGGCGAGGGCCGGCAAAGCCTCGGTGATGGGAAGCTCGGGGAGCGGGTGCATGGGCGGACGGGTAGCACCGATCGGGGGCGATCCCCATTCCCCCTCCGAGCCAGCCGCGCCGATCCCCGGCCGGTCGGCGGCGCCGGGCGTGGGCAACGACGGCCGTCCGTCCCGCATGGCTGGCGTTGCCGGGGGAGGCTCTGGCTGCCATCGCCTGGAGACCTGCGAACTGCCTCGCCGCCCGATCGTCGTCCCGCCGCCGCCGTGATAAGCCTGCGCCAGCCGCCACACGCAGCAACGCCGGACCGAAGACCATGCCCCGAAACCCACTGCCGTCCCTCGGGCGGCGGCCCGTGCGACGCGCCCGGCCGTTCGGTCCCGCCGGTTCGTCGCGATCCGCGCGGCGCCAGCAACCTGCGCCGAGACCGACCTGATGGCGTTCTGGACCGCGCTGCTGGTCAAGGCCGTCGCCACGGCGCTGATCGTCGTGCTCGCCTCGGTCGCCGCCGAGGCCGCCGGCCCCTTCTGGGGCGGCCTGATCATCAGCCTGCCGATCGCCGCCGGCCCGGCCTATGTGATGCTGTCGCTGCAGCACGATGCCGGGTTCATTGCCGACAGCGCGCTCGGCAGCTTCACCACGAACGCCGCGACCTTCGTGCTGCTGAGCGTGATCGCGCGGCTCGCGCCCCGCCACCGCCGGTTCGTGGTGATCGGCGGCGGGCTGTCGGCCTGGCTGCTGGCCGTATTGGCGATCCACGCGGTCGCGTGGAGCCTGGGCGGCGCGCTGCTGCTGAACCTTGTGGTGATCGTGCTGGCCCACTGGCTGACCCGCCCCGCCGCGCGCGCGCCGGCCGTTGCGAGCGGCGCGCTGCGACGGCGCTGGTTCGAGCTGCCGGTGCGCGCCGCGCTGGTCGGGCTGGTGGTGGCCAGCGTGGTGACCGCCAGCCGCGCGTTGGGCCCGGCGATGACCGGCATGGCAGCGGTGTTCCCGGTGGCCTTCACCAGCTTCGCCTTCCTGGTGCTGCCGCGCCTGGGCGGCGCCGCATCGGCGGCGGTGATGGCGGGCGCCGTCCGGGCGATGCCCGGTTTCGCGCTGTCGCTGCTGATGCTGCATCTCTGTGCGGCGCCGCTCGGCGCAGGGTGGGCGCTGCTGGCGATGCTCGGGACGTCGCTGCTGTGGTCCGCCGGCATGCTGGCATGGCGCCCGGCGGCCGGGGTAATCAGGTGAACCCAGCAAGGTCGGGGCTCCGCCCCGAACCCCGCCAGGGGGGCGTTGCCCCCCTGGACCCCCCACCAGAGGCAGCGGCCTCTGGACTCCTTGACCGGGAGTGTGGGGAGGGGAAGGGGGCGGGTGGGCACGGCGTCGGAGCCGCCCCTCGCGAGGGGCGGCTCCGACGCCGTGCCCACCCGCCCCCTTCCCCTCCCCACACTCCCGGTCCGGGGTTCCAAGGGCTCCGCCCTTGGCGGGGTTCCAAGGGGCAGCGCCCCTTGGTGGGGTCTGGGGCGAAGCCCCAGCCTTGCTGCGTTCCCCTGTTCGCCCGGCCGCCTGGCATGCGATGCTGCGGCGGAACCCGCCAAGGAGACGCCGCATGGACGCGCACGACATTGCCGAGGCCGCCGCACTGCTGGTTGCCGCCAGGCGCGACGGCGTTCGCATTCCCCTGCTGCCGCCGGCCTGCCGGCCGGGCAGCGTCGCCGAGGCGCACGCGATCCAGGACGCCGTCACCGCCGCGCTCGGCGTCGCGATCGGCGCGTTCAAGGCCAACGCGCCGGCCGGGGCCGAGCCGACCCGCGGCATCATCTACGCGCCCACCGTGCATGCGTCGCCGGCGCGCATTCCGGCGGCGCTGGTGCCGCAATGCGGCGTGGAGGGCGAGATCGCCTTCGTGTTCCGCGCCGACCTGCCGCCGCGTGCCACGCCGTATGCGCGCGAGGAGGTCGCCGCCGTCGTCGAGGCCTGCGCGGCGATCGAGGTTGTGACCAGCCGCTACGCGGACGCCGATGCGGCCTCGGCGCTGGACAAGCTTGCCGACTGCATCAGCAACGGCGCGTTCGTGCATGGCAAGGTGCTGCGCGACTGGCAGGGGATGGCGCTTGGCAAGCTGAAGGTCACGCTGACGGTCAACGGCGCGCCGGTGCTGCAACAAATCGGCGGCCATCCGACCGGCGATCCGCTCGGCATCGCGGTGGCGCTGGTGGAGATGATGCGCGGCGCCGGCGGGGTGAAGGCGGGCCAGTTCGTCACCTGCGGCTCCTGCACCGGGCTGCGCTATTTGCAGCCGGGCGATGTTTGCGGGGTGGCGTTCGAGGGGCTGGGCGCGGCGGAGGTGACGTTCGCGGGGTGAAATGTTCGTCGCCGGATGAAGCGTTGGTCGGGGCGGCTGGCTTGGGTGTTGGCGGAATGCGCTGCGCTGTTCCGCCCTACGCTCGCCCTACGGCCGCTCGGCGGTAGGGCGGAACAGCGCAGCGCATTCCGCCACCTTTCGCCCGTTCAGTTCCACAGCACATTCTCCGGCCGCGCCGGCAGCTCGCCGCGCTCGACCCGCTTCACCACCTCGGTCAGCCGCGCGTTCATCGGCGCCGGCACGCCGGCCTCGGCGCCCTTCTCGGCGATGAAGCCGTTCATGAACTCGATCTCGGTGCGGCGGCCCTTCGCCATGTCCTGCGCCATCGAGGGACGCTGGTGCGCGCTGCGCAACGACCCCGTGGTGGCATCGAGCAACTGCCGCTCGATCTCCGCCAGTGCCGCCGCGTCGCCCTCGTGCGCGCGGGCCAGGCGCTCCGCATCGAGAACGCCGACCTTGCCCAGCTTGTAGCCGAGCTTCTGGCCGACCCGCACCGCCTCGCCGCCGAGCGCGATGCAGACGCGGCGCACCGCGTCATGGCCGTCGCGTTCGTTGCCGCCCATCCCGGTGGCGGCGGACACGCCGTTGCGCATGCCGTTCACGCACAGCTTGGTCCAGCGCTCGCCCCACAGGTCGTCGATCGCCGCGGCGGTGTCGACGGCGCTCATGATCGCGGCGATCTCCTCGGCACGCTTCGTGATCTGGCCGTGCGGTTCGCCGATATAGAACGAGGTGACGTGCGGCTGCCTGGCATAGCCGCGGCGGATGTGGCCCGGCTCATACAGGTCCACGCCGGCGCCGCCGGTGACGATGCAGCCCAGCGTGCGGCCCCAGCCGACCACGCCGGCGACGCGCTCCTCGTTGATGCAGTTCTGCATCGACACCACGCAGCCGCCGGGCGCCAGGTAGGGGCGGATCAGTTGCGTCGCCCACACCGTGTCGTACGACTTGACCGCAACGAAGGCGATGTCGATGGGCGGCTGCCTGGCCAGGCCCTGCACTTCGGTCAGGTGCATCGCCTTGACCTTCACCGTGCGCCGCTCGGCCTCGGTCATGCCGTACAGCTCCATGCCGTGCGTGCGGATCGCCTCGACATGTTCCGGCCATGGGTCGATCAGCGTCACGTCCTGGCCGCTGGCCGCCAGGCTGGCGCCGACATACCCGCCGACCGCGCCGGCGCCGACCATCGCTATCCGTTTGCCCATATCCGTCCCCGTTGCCGCCCCGCCGAGGGGCCTGTTGCCTGTCGCATTGGCGGTGTCGTTTCGCCTGTCGCCGGTTCGGCTATTCCGCCGCGATCGGCAGGTCCGCCGCCGCCGCGCGCAGCCACACCGCGGTGTCGTGGAACACCGCGCCGCCGGACGGCGGGCCCGGGTCGTCGCTGGTCAGCGCATTGATCCCGATGCCGCCTTCGAAACATTCGCTCGGCCAGACGCTTTCGGCCACCAGCACGCCGGGCTGCATGCCGTCGGCCAGCCGCGCGTGCAGCACCACCTCGCCGCGCGCGTTGCCCAGCCGCACGCGGGCGCCCTCGGCGATGCCGCGCGCGGCCGCGTCCGCCGGATGCAGCAGCACGGTCGGGCGTCCCTCGCGCCGGCGCGACGAAGCCATCTCGGTGAAGCTGGTGTTGAGGAAGCTGCGCGCCGGCGCGGTGACCAGGCGGAACGGATGCGCTTCGCTGGCGACGTCGATCGTCGCCATGTGGTCGGGCAGCTTCGGCATGACGGCGTGCAGCCTGCCCAGCACGGCCCAGTCGGGGGCAAAATGAAACCGCCGGTCCGGCGTCGGAAACCCCTCGGCGAAGCGCTTGTCGACGGCTGCGTCGTAGGCATCGATCCAGCGCGCGCGCAGCACGGTTTCGGCATCCGGCCAGCCCGACGCGCGCAAGGTGGCATCGATGATCTGCATCGCCGTCATCTCGAAGCCGGGATGTTTTGCCCCGAGCCGCAGCCGCCAGGCCCTGCAGCACCGCGTGGTTCGAGCGGCATTCGCCCGGCGGTTCGATCAGCTTGGGACCGATCTGGATATGGCTGTGCCCGCCGGCCTGGTACAGGTCGTCGTGCTCCAGGAACATCGTCGCCGGCAGCACGATGTCCGACCAGCGCGCGGTCTCGGTCAGGAACTGCTCGTGGGTGCAGACGAACAGGTCCTCGCGGGCGAAGCCGCGGCGCACGCGGTGGCTGTCCGGGCAGACCGTCACCGGGTTCTGGTTCTGGATCAACAGCCCGTGCACCGGCGGTCCGTCGCCCAGTTCGGTCCGGTCGCCGGTCAGCACGCTGCCGATCCGGCTCATGTCCAGCTCGCGGATCGACAGGTCGCGCGCGTCGAGGCCCTCGATCAGCGTCTTGTCCCAGTGGTACAGGCCGCGGTTGGACCACAGCGCGCCGCCGCCCGGATGCTGCCAGGCGCCGGTGACGGTCGGCAGGCAAGCCACCGCGTGCATGTTGGCCGCGCCGTTGCGCGACCGGGCGAAGCCGTAGCCGGCGCGGATGTAGGCGCGCCGCGTGGTGCCGTACAGCCGGGCGAAGTCCTCGATCTCGGCCACCGACAGCCCGGTGATCGCCGCCGCCCAGGCCGGGCCGCGCGTCGCCAAATGCGCCTCCAGCGCCGCCGGGCAATCGGCGAAACGTTCCATGTAGTCGCGGTCGGCATGGCCGTCGCGAAACGCCACGTGCATCACCGCGCAGGCCAGCGCGCCGTCGGTGCCCGGCCGCGGCGCCAGGTGCAGGTCGGCCACCGCGGCGGTCGGCGATCGATACGGATCGATCACCACCAGCTTCGCCCCGCGCTGCTTCCGCGCGCGGGCGACGTGGTGCATCACGTTGACCTGGGTCGAGACCGGGTTGCCGCCCCACACCACGATCAGGTCGGACTGCGCCATCTCGCGCGGGTCGGTGCCGCGCGCCTGGCCCGACGCCGGCGAGCCAGCCGTTCTCCGGCAACGAGGTGCAGATGGTCAGCTTCTGGCGCGAATAGCCCATCACGTGGCGCAGCCGGTTGATGCCGTCGCGCTGCACCAGGCCCATCGTGCCGGCAAAGTAGTATGGCCACACCGCGGTGGCGCCGTGCCGCGCCGCGAGGTCGGCGAAGGCGCCGGCGGTGCGGTCCAGCGCCTCGTCCCAGGAGATCCGGCGGAACTGGCCGGAGCCCTTCGGCCCGGTGCGCAGCAGCGGATGGGTCAGCCGGTCGGGGTGGTGGATGCGCTCGGCGTAGCGCGCCACCTTGGTGCAGATCACGCCGGCGGTGTAGCTGTTGGCCGCCGCGCCGTGCACCGCGCCGATCCGCGCATGGTCCAGCACCTCCACCTCCAGCGCGCAGGTGGAGGGGCAGTCGTGCGGACAGACCGAGGCGCGGATCTGGCGGCGAGCGCCGCTGGCGGCGGCATCTGGCATCGGGGGCTCCTTCCAGCCCGGCAGCGTAGCGCATGACCGGTGGCTGTGAAGCCCTCCGCGGCCGGCGGCGTTCATTTCGGCGCGGCGGCATTGCCGCATTGCCATGGCGGTGTCCGGGTCGGACCGCCATGGGGGTGCACATCCCCTGCGCGGTGGTCGGCCGATTGGCCGGGCCGACGCGAACGGCCAGGTTGTATTCCGCTATCGGTCCAATATGCCCGGTCACGATGGATGACACCAGCGGCCCAAGATGATGACGCTTCCACCATTTCAGGCCGCTGGTATCGCGCGCGGGGTTGCCCAGGGGAGTTGCGGGCGACCGCGCGCCAGACCAAGACTCATACCGACAGCCCAACGCTGGCCGATCGGTCAGCCAACCGGGCCGCTGGTATCGCGGAGCGGATCATCGCTGACCTCCAGCCATGGCTGCGGGGCTGGTTTGGCGACGTCAAACACGCCAGGCCGGGGCGGTTCCGGAGGCTCGACGGTTTCCTCCGGCACCGGCAGCGCGCCAGTCTGCGCAAGCGGGACAAGCGTCCCGGTATGCGCCGGCGCGAGGCCGATCCTCGGCGATGGACCAATGCCTGCTTCGCGGATCACCGGCGGTTCGCCTTACCGGCGGCTGATGAAACCGCGCCACGCGCCGGTGAGAAAACCAGCGACCGGAGAGCCGTGTGCGGGAGAACCGCCGGCACGGCTCGGAAGGCGGCGAGGACAACCGTCCCGGCCCCGATCGACGAAACGCCGGTGCCATGACGATGTGCGTCGTCTGTTGGCCCCCTGCGGTCCGCCCGGGACAGCCGAGCCAATCGCCGCGACGGTCCGGGGCGTGCCACGCCGCGGCAACCGACCAGCCCGGCCGCTGCGGTTAGTATATATTGCACATACCGTTAGTCCATGTTAGAGAAGCCGACGGACATCACCGATCGAAGGGTCTCCCCCAAAATGCTCGCGCGCCACTCCGCCGGGACTTCCCTCGCCACGACCGCGACCGCGCCATGAGCGTGATTCTGGTCTCACCGAACGGCCAGGTCGTGATGGCGGCGCCGGGCAGACCGATGCTGGTAGCGCCGCTGCCGGGCGCCAGTCCGCCGCCCCCGTCGCCGCCGCCGCAGGGCCTGACCTCGGTCGCCGGCCTGACCGGCTGGTGGGATGCCGGCCAGGCCGCCGGCATGCTCGATGCGAGCAACGCGCCATTGGCCGCGTTTGGCGCCGCTGCCAGCGCCGTGGCGGACCAATCCGGTGCCGGCACCGCGCTGACGGTGTGGCATGCCGCCGCCAGCGGCACCAATCCGCCGCTCGCCACCGGGCATTTGAGCGGGCTGCTCGGCGGCCTCGGCTGCAGCCTGGTGGTGCCGCCCACCCTGCCGCAATCCGGCCAGCAGCTTCCGGTGATGGACCCGGACCAGGGCCTGATCAGCGCCGCCCAGGGCTGTGGCGCGGGCGCCGCCTGGACCGTGCTGCTGGTCTGGTCGCGGCCCAACTGGCGGCAGAAGTCCACCGCGCCCAGTACTTTGCTCAGCATCAACGCCACCCAGGTGCTGGCCGCCGACAACAGTGCCGGCAGCGGCCAGCTGGTGCTGTTTCCCGGCGCCGGGCAGGTTGTGCTCAGCAGTGCGCTGACCCGCCGGCATACCCACGCGGTGATCCTGCGCAACACGCCCGGCGTCGGCGTCGATGTCTGGCTGGATGCCAGCCAGGTCGCCACCGCCGCACCCAACCCGTTGCCGTCGAGCCTCACCGCGCCGCTGCTGTTCCTGCACAACGGCGCCAGCAACGGCGGCGCCGAATGCTGGTTCCACGAGGCCGCCAGCTGGAACACCGCGGTTGACGCCACCGGGATCGCCGCCATCCAGGGCTACGCCGCGCGCTGGGCGCTGGGGCCGCGCAAGGGCGTGCAGATCCTGGTCACCGGCCAGTCCAACGCCGGCAACGGGCTGAACGATGGCGCCTGGCATCTGCTCGCCCAGGGGGTGGCGTGGCACCTGGGGGCGCTGGCGTTTGGGGTGGTGGGGACCTACGCCAGCCCGCCGGCGGCGACCTGCATCCATGGCGAGGGCATCTATCCGGTCGCCGCCCTCGGTCTGAACGGTTCCTTCCTCAACGATCCCAACGACGGCAGCGATCCTTCCACCTGGGCGTTGGGCACCGACGGGCTGGCGGTGCAAACCTGGCTGCAGTCCGATACCGCGCCGGCCGACGCCGCCGACATCGCCGCCATCCTGTGGCCCTGGTCGGAGGACGACAGCACCCGACGGTACAGCGAGAAAGCCACCTACGAGGCGGCGGCGCGGCGCTTCCTGGCGCTCGAGCGCGGCGTGCTGGCGCGCCCGGCGACGAGCCTGCCGCAGGTCTGGTGGTCGGCGATCCCGTTCGCTTACGGCGCCAATGACCCGGGGATGCAGATGCAGCGCGAGGTGGTCGCCGACATGGCCGCCGATCCGACGCAAAACGTCACGGTGGTGCTGCCGCAGACCGCCGACAGCCTGCCGCGGAGCATTGGCGGGCCAGCGCTGGTTTATGACCCGAGCACGGGAATTTGGAGCGGCGGCGACCCGTTGCACCGTGACATCCCGGACAACCAGCGCTTCGGCAGACTGGCGGCGCCGTTGGTGGCGCGGGCGGTTTTGGCCTCGGGCGGCGGCGACAGTGTGTCGGCAATCCCGACCGGTGTCCCCACTGCCGGCGGACCGGCGGTGACGCAGGTCTACCGGCAGTCCGCCACCAGCCTGATCGTGACGGTGCAGCATGATTGCGGCACCGATCTGATCGTGCCCGCGACGCTGGCGGCGACCGGTGCGGGTTGGGCGGTGATGGACGGCGGCTCGGTGGCCTCGCCCGGGACGATCGTCACGGCAACCGCATGCGTCAGGCTCAACGCGACCCAGGTGCAGCTCACGCTGGCTCAGCCACTGGCCAACCCCAGCGCGGCGTGCCGGCTGTTTTACCCCTACGGCGTCACCACGATCGGTCGCGGCGACGCGGTCACCGACAATCTGTCACAGGTCGCGCCGCCGGCCGGCTGGAACATCGCGGCCGAGCTGGGATCGGCGTGGAGCCTGAACATGCCGGTGCATGTGCCGATGGCGACCGCCTCTGGGGTCGGGTTGAGCGACACGCCGTGATCGCGGCGGCGGGAACGGTCGGCAACCGAACCGGCCGGCCCGCCGCGGCCGGGACACCGCCAGCGCCGGCGGTCTGGCCGCGCGGCCGCGGTTCCTGACGGCGGCAGCGCCCGCGAGAGTGTGAGAAGTCCGGGTCAGGCCGCGTCCGGCTACGCCGCGACCACCCGCTCCACGGCGACGCCGCGGCAATCCATCTCGAAATCCAGCCCGACGATCGGCGGGCGGGCGAACTGCCAGGTCACGCCGTGCGCCGCAGCGCCGCGCCGCACCAGGTCATCGGCCAGGAACGGGTGGATGTCGAACACCGTGTAGAGCTGCACGCCGGTGGTGCGCGACCAGTCCGCGCCGAGCGCGGCCATGCGCCGTTCCATCTCGCCCAGCACGAAGCCTGCCTTGGCGCGCATCCCCGTCGCCGAGGTGTCGCCCGGCGCGACGATGTGGGCGTGGTAGCTGGCGTGCCCTTCCGGCACCTCGCCCGAGCCGGCCACCACGAAGGACGGCGCGGCATCGGCCTCCGGCACGGTGTAGCAGAACCCATGGAAGGACGGTTCGGAAGGCGGATCGATTTCCGGGCAGACATTGCTGCGCGCCACCGGATTGGCGCCGGTCGCGAGCAGCCCCCAGGCGCGCAGCACTTCGGCATACGCCTGGTTGAAGGCGCGAAACCCATCCTCGGTGAACGGGGCGGGGGAGCGCAGCTCGCAGGCGCAGAAGGCGGTGAGCGGCCGGCCGGCGGCGTGCAGCAGCGCCGCGATGCGCGCGAAGCCGGCAGGCAGCGGCAGCAACCGGACGAAGCGCACCCGCTCGATCCGGTAGCCCGGACGCGCGCGCACGGCGGCGGAATACTGGAACACGCCCGGCACGAAGTCATAGTCGCCGCCAGGCAGCTCGATCATCGCCATGGTTGCCTGTCCGATCCTGTCACATGGTGCGGGCGCAACGCGCGATCGCACGCAGCCGGCCGAGCCGCGCCGCGCGTCGGGTCACGCCGGCCCAAACCGCTTGCCGAAGTGGCGCGACATCCGGCGCGGCGCCGGCGCCGCCGCGCGGCCGACCTCTCGCCCGCCGCGGCGGGCTATTCGGCCGCCTGGCGCAGCGGCCAAGCCTCCACCGGGATGCGCGGCAGTTCGAACCGGTCGGTGGTGCGGGCATACCAGCCGCCGCCGTGCATGCGCCCGATCAGGTCCAGCCGCGGGGTGTCCACGTAGCAGCGTTCCGGGTCCAGCACGAACTCGTCCTTGACGTGGATCGCCAGCACGCTGCCCAGCACCACCGCGCGGTCAATGCCCACCTCGACGATCACCAGCCGCTCGCACTCGAACGACACCGGGCTTTCGGCGATGCGCGGCGGGGTGACGTGGGTGGAGGGCGCGGTGGTCAGGCCGGCCTGCTGCAGCTCGTTGACCTCCTTGCCGAAGTCGATCGCCGTGATGTTCATCTGCTCGGCCAGCGCGTTGCTGACCAGGTTCACGACGAACTGGCCGGTGCGCCGGATGTTGCCGCCGGTGTCCTTCACGTCGCCGGGCGCGCGTCCGCCGATGCCGATCGCCAGCACCGGCGGCTTGCCGGACACCGCGTTGAAGAACGAGAACGGCGCGGCGTTGAGCGAGCCGTCCACGTCCTGCGTCGTCACCCAGGCGATCGGCCGCGGCACCACGGTGGAGACCAACAGCTTGTAGGCGTTCTCGTCCTTGAGCGTTTTCAGATCGAACAGCATGCCTGTCTCCCGGCCTGGCGCGGTGCAGCGAAGGGTATCGGCCGCCAACGTGACCCAGCGGCCGGCCGGCTGTCCAGAGCCGGGGCTTGGCCGGCCGCGACAGGTTGCGCCGTTGCGCCCCGTGCCCGCCAGCAGCGCGCACCGGTCCCGCTCGGATGCACGGCGCCGGGCGGGGCGAAACGGGGCTGCAGCCTCGATGCCCGCGACAAGCGGGGGCGGGCGTCGACGGTCTCGCCGCCGGGAAGCACAGCGACGTGCTGCCGACGCCGCGGCTGGTTCGGCCTGCAGCGGCGCGGTGGCGCGGTGGCGCTGGCCGGACCGGCGGCGCGCGGCCGTTAGCTGCAATCGGCGTTCAGCCCGCGGCAGCTCGCCTCGAACGCCTCGGAGATGAACTCCGGCCGTTTGTAGAGACCCTTCATCCAGCTCGCCAGCATGCAGAGCTCGTCGAGCTTCAGGACCTCGTCCAGCGTCTCGGACGGGAAACGGATCCGGAAGCTCCCGGCGATGATCGACAGCACCGCCTCGAGCTGCTCGACGACCAGGCCGCAATCGCTCTCCAGCACCGCGCTGCGCACCAGCCGCGCCTCGTCCACGTCGTAGTCGTCGCGGATCAGCTTCACGATCCAGCGGAACATGTTCATCCAGTTCTTCACGTCGTCGATCGGGCGTGACATCGGTCCACTCGCGTCGGGGGCGGGCGGCATCATCACGGCCAACAATGTGTGATTCCTTAACCTTCGCCGCTCCGCCCCGGCCGGCCCAACACCCCGCGCGAGCCGGCGCCCGCAAAGGGCGCCGACATTGGCCGCCGACATTGGACGTCGCAGCGGACACGCACTGGACGCGGAACCGCCCTCGCCCGCCACCGACGAGCGCGTGCTAACACGCGGCATGAGCGCCTGGTGCTACGTCCTCGCCTGGGCCGCCACGCTGGCGGCCCAACTCGGCCAGCTGCCCGGCGCCGGCCGCGTCGCCGGACTGGCCATCCTGCTGTTCCTGCTGGGCGAGTTCCGCAACCAGCGCCGCTACGCCAAGGTCCTGTTCCTCGGCATGCTGGCCATCGGCCTGACCGGCGTGGCCGCCGCGGCGCATCCGCTGGCGCTGTTCCTCGATGCCTGGCGGCGCGGCGCGGCCTATGCCGCGTTCTTCCTCGCCCTGACCACGCTGCGCGACGCGGCGGAAACCAGCACCCTGGTGCGTCGCTGCGGCCGCCACCTCGTCGCCCAGCCACCCGGCCGGCGCTATGCCGCCCTGACGGCGGGCGGCCACATCTTCGGCATCATCCTGTCGTACGGCGCGATCGAGCTGCTGGCCGCCATGGTGGCGCGCGCCAACGAGGCCGACACCGCCACCGCGGCGCCTTCCCGCGCGCTGCGGTCCCGGCGCATGCTGATGGCGATCTACCGCGGGTTCTGCCTGATGAACTGCTGGAGCCCGCTGAACATCATGACCGCGGTGGTCTCCACCGCGGTGCCGGCGGCACCAATGCCCCGGCTGCTGCCGCTGGCCTTCGTCGTGGCGGTCGGCATGGCCGCGCTCGGCTGGCTGGAGGACCGGCTGTCCGCCGCGCGTCGCGCCACCCGCCGGCCCCTGTCCGCGGTGGTGCCGCAGGCGGCCGGATCGTGGTCGATCCACCTTGGCCTGGTCGCCCTGGTCGGCCTGGTGATGCTGCTGGCCGAGGGCGTCAGCCACGCCGGCGCGATCTCCCTGGTCAGCGCGGTCACCACCGTGGTGCCGGCGGTCGGCATCCTCTGGCTGGTCGTGCAAGCGCGCCACCGCCCGGCCCGGCTGATCCCGCCATTGCTGGGCCGCCGGCTGGACCGGTTCCGCCGCCGCATCCCCGGGTTTCGCGCCGAGGCGACAGTGCTCGCCGCCTCGGGCTTCATGGCCTTCGCGCTCGCCGGTGCGCTGCCCGCCGCCGGGGTGGCGCCGCTGCTGGCCTGGCTGCCGCCGCTCGCGGTACCGCTGCTGGTGCCGGTGGTGCTGATCGCGACCGGGCAGGTCGGCCTCAATCCCGTCGCGGTCGTCGCCCTGCTCGGCGCCGCGCTGCCCGATCCCGCCGCGCTCGGCGTGCCGCCGGCGGTGCTCGCCTTCGCGTTCATGCTGAGCTGGGGCCTCGGCGTCGGCATGACGCCGATGTCGGCCAGCGCGATCACCACCGCGCGCTGGGCCGGCGTCGCGCCGTGGACCGTCAGCACGGTGTGGAACGCGACCTTCACCCTGTCCGCGCTGCTGCTGGCCTGGGCCGCGATCGCCGGCTTGTTCCTGCTGGCACCTCACCTGTTCGCAGCGGCCGCGTTCATCGCCGGTTAACCGGTCCGGATCACGTTGCGCGAAGTTGCTCCGGACCGGGAAACACCGCATGCGCTTCGAGCGTGACTTGCCGATGGGCATCAAGCTTGGCCTGACCATCGCCGGCGCCCTGACCGTGATCGAAATCGTTCCTGGCTTGGCCTGACCTCGATCGACCAGCTCGACCGGCTGCAGGAGCGGGTGACCGTTGCCACGCGCTCGGAGCGGCAGATCAAGGATGCGCTGATCGCCGCGCAGGAGCTGCGCGTGGTGAGCCAGGAATTGCCGCAGCAGCAGCAGCTCGGCGCGCTGCGGACGGTGGCCGAGCGCGCCACCGCCGACGTGGCCCGCGCGCGCGCGGCGCTGACGCAGGCGCGGCAATCGGTGGCCGATCCGGCGGTGCGCCGGGATCTCGACGCCGCGCTTGGCGGGTTGGACGGCTTCGCCACCTCGCTTGCCCAGGAAGTCGAGCTGCGCAAGGCCATGCTGTCAACCCGCCAGCGGCGCTTGTTCCAGGGCCGGCCGATCTACGACCAGGGCCTGCAATCGCTGCGCGACAACCTGGCGCGCGGCCACGCGGCAAACAGCGGCGTTCAACTCGGTCAGGTCCTCCGGGACAACGGAAACCGCCGTCTCGGCCACGCTCACCCAGGCGCGGGAGGATTTCACCGGCTACGCGCTGGCGATGGATCGGCTGCAGAACGCGGCGCTGACCTTCCTCGCGACCGGCAACTCGATGGCGGCGAACGAGGTGAAGGACGCCAAGAGCGCGGCGGAGGCGCGGATGGCCGCCCTGCTGGGCACCGACATCGACGACGCGATCAAGGGCGATGCCCGCACCGTCAACATGCTCGGCAAGGGCGTGGGGCAGGCCGCGGTCGAGCTGATCGAGCAGACCCGGCAGCTCGAAACCCTGGCGAACGCGCAGGTCGCCGCCGCCAGCAAGACGCTGGCCGACGGTATCGGCGACGCGGTCCGGGCGCTGAGCGCACAAGCCGAGACGGCGCATCACCAAGCCGCGAGCGACGCGGCGGACGCCCGGCGGCGCATCCTGATGTTCGTCGGGATCATCGCCATCTTCTTCGTCGCCTTCGGTGCCTTTGTCACCTGGCTGATCGCAAGCCCGATCCTCGGCCTGACCCGGGCCATGCAGCGCCTGGCCGCGGGCGACGATTCGATCGTGGTCGGCCACGCCGGGCGCAAGGACGAAATCGGCCGCATGGCCGCGGCGCTGGAGCAATTGCGCCGCGCGATGCAGGAAGCCTTCGTGCGCGGCCAGATGATCGAGCAGATGCCGATCGGCGTGATGCGGGCGGAGGCCGACGGCGAGCACCGGATCACCTATCTCAATCCGGCCGCGCGCGAGCTGCTCGCCCCGGTGCAATCGCATCTGGCGCTCCCGCCCGACGGCTTGCAGGGGGCCAGCCTCGGCGTGTTCGAACGCGACGCGGCGGCGTTGCGCGCGCGCCTGGCGCAAGCCGACAGCCTGCCGTACCGCGACCAGCTCAGCCTCGGCGAGGAGACGCTGGCGCGCACGATCTCCGAGCTGCGCGACCGCAGCGACAAGCGCGCCGGCCTGATGCTGATCTGGCATCGCCGCACCGGGCAGGTGCGGCTGACCGACCAGTTCGAGCGGAGCATCGGCACGATCGCCGCCTCGGTCGGCGACCGCGCCGAGGCGATGACCGCGACGGCGCGGGCGCTCGGCACCGCGGCAACCGATGCCGGGGAGCGCAGCAACGCCGTCACCACCGCGTCGGACCAGGCGACCGGCAGCGTCAACGCGGTCGCCGCCGGCGCCGAGGAGCTGGCGGCCTCGATCGCGGAGATCAGCCGGCAGGTCACGGACTCCGCCAACATCGCCCGCCAGGCGGTGAGCGAGGCCGACGCCACGGATCGCTGCATGAGCGGATTGAGCGCGGCGGCGGGGCGGATCGGCGACGTGGTGCGGCTGATCGGCGACATCGCCGGACAGACCAACCTGCTGGCGCTGAACGCCACGATCGAGGCGGCGCGCGCCGGCGACGCCGGCAAGGGCTTCGCCGTGGTGGCAAGCGAGGTGAAGTCGCTGGCGACCCAGACGGCGCAGGCGACCGGGGAGATCGGCGCGCAGATCGCCGCGATGCAGGACGCCACGACCCAGGCGGTCGCTGCGCTGCGCTCGATCAGCGCCACCATCCAGCGCATGGCCGACATCGCCGGCACGATCGCCGCCTCGGTCGAGCAGCAGGGCGGCGCGACGCGCGAGATCGCCGGCGCGGTGCAGCGGGCGGCCTCGGGCACCTCGGAGGTCAGTCGCAACATCGCGTTGGTGAGCAAGGCGGTGACCCATACCGGGACCGAGGCGCAGCGCGTGCTGTCGGCGGCCGAGGAATTGGGCGCGCAGTCCACCACGCTCAAGCGCGAGGTGAACGAGTTCCTGCAGGAGATGCGGCGGACCGCCTGACCGCGCGGGGTAGGTCTGCCGGATACGCCGGTCGGTGCGCGCCGCTCGGCTGCGCTGGCTTGCGGCGTCCCGGCGCCCGCCGACCGGTCGGGCAGCGGGGGCGCTGAACGGACGCCGCAATCGGCCAGCCGACTTGGGCGACGCCCAACAATGAATGGATCGATCGCGGTTGCGGTGCTTGGCGCCCCGATGCGCAGGATGACCGCATTTGGCCCGTGTCGCCGGCTTGGCTGGGGTGCCCACACTGGTCTTTCGGGATTTGCGGCAACGCGGGAAAGCAAGTCATCAAGCGGACACAGAGTTGCACAGAGAAGTGTTTATTGGCGCTTCGCGCTGATGACGGATGTGCAGGTCGGAATACCTTGCGCGCAGCGCCATTTGCTTTCTCTGTGAAACTCTGTGGACCCTCTGTGCAACTCTGTGTCCGCTTGATTGCTTGCTTGCCTTGCTGTGGCACCTTCAGCCCGATGAGTCACCATCAGGATTGAGGGCGACCCAGCGCACCTGGAACGGAACGACGCAGCCTGGCCAAGGCGCACCTCGAAGCGGCAATTATCGGGCGTTGCCTTGGACATGACCTCGTTGCCCGGCCGGCCCCGCTTCGGCGCGGCTTTCGTCCCGGCAACCCTCCGCGCTTGCCGCTGGCGCGACGGCGGGGCAAGCATGCGGGCGCGTGAAATGGAGCGACCACCCGATGCAATACCAGGATCATGTCGGCAAGACCGAAACCGCCACCGACACGGTCTGGCCGCCGCTGATCCGCGGCCTCGCCGCCACGCTCGACATCCCCGAGGCGGAGCTGGCGCCCGGCGGGATGTTGCCGCCGCTCGGCCATTGGATGCTGTTCCAGGAGTGGACGCCGGCGCATCTGTTGGGCGAGGACGGCCACCCGAAGCGCGGCGGCTTCATGCCGCCGGTGCATGATCTGCCGCGGCGCATGTGGGCCGGCGGGCGGGTGCGCTTCCTGGCGCCGCTGTATGCCGGCCAGCCGGTCACCCGCGTCGGGACGATCCTGAAGATCGAGGAGAAGCACGGCGCCTCGGGCCGCCTGGTGTTCGTCACCGTCGGCCAGCGCATCAGCGGACCGGACGGCGTGGCGATCGAGGAGGAGCAGGACATCGTCTATCGCGGGGCCGAGGGGGCGGCGGTGAAGGCGGCGGACCCCGCGCCGCCGCCGCCGCCCGGCGCGGTTTCGCGCGTGGTCGATCCGAACACGGTGCTGCTGTTCCGCTACTCGGCGCTGATCGGCAACGCGCACCGCATTCATTACGACCATGACTTCACGATGCGCCACGAGGGTTACCCGGGCATCGTCGTGCACGGGCCGTTGCAGGCGACCTGGCTGGCCGACATGGTGCGCCGCCACACGCCGGGCGCGCGCATCGCCAGCTTCGCCTATCGCGGCCGCCGGCCGGCGTTCCATCAGAACAAGCTGACCCTGCTGGCCTGGCGGCAAGGCGACGGACTGCATCTGGAAAGCCGCGACCATGAGGGCGCCGTGTGCATGTCGGCCGAGGCCGTGCTTGCCTGAGTCCCGCGTGTCCGGTCTCCGCCTGTCCGGTCCCCACCTGTCCGACCGCCGCACGTCCGACCGCCGCACGTTCGACCGCCGCACGTCCGACCGCCGCACGTCCGCCCGTCGCGCGCCCGACCGCCGGGTTTGGCTGATCCGCCGGCACGCCAGGCCACCAGGCAGGGCTGATCGCCACGCCCGCCTGCTCCCCCCGCCCGCCTGATCCCGCCCATGGCCGATCCATCCAACCGGCTGCTGGCCGTCGCCGCGCCGGCCACGCTGACCGATACCGCCAGCGACACGCTGCGCGGGATCGGCTTCGTCGTCCTGGCCTATTTCCTGCTGACCGTCGGCGACGTGGCAACCAAGCTGGTGCTGCCGGAAGCCGGCGTGGCGGTCGCGATGATCGGGCGCGGCGTGTTCGGCACGCTGGGGATCACCGGCCTCGCTTTGGCGCAGAACGTGCCGCAGCCCTGGCGCCTGCTGGTGCCGAAGCGCTGGGGCATGGTGCTGCTGCGCGCCGGGCTGTCGTCGTTCGTTTCGCTCACCTGGTATATCGCCTGGCGCAGCATGAGCCTGGCCGACACCTATGCGATCGGCTTCACCGCCCCGCTGCTGATGACGCTGATGGCGGTGCCGCTGCTCGGCGAGCGCATCCGCTGGCGCCGCCTGATGTCCACCCTGGTCGGCTTCAGCGGCGTGCTGATCATGCTGCGCCCCGCCGGCGACATGTGGCAGCCGGTGGTGCCGCTGCTGCTGGTCGGCATCGTCGTCATGGCGCTCACCCGCATCATGACGCGCCTGCTGGCGACCACCGAGACGCCGCCGTGCCTCGCGGTCTGGCTGCTGATCTCGCACACGCTGGCCGGCTGCCTGATGCTGCCGTTCTACCCGCCGGCCGCCGGCCTGCCGGGGGCGTTCACCTGGTCGGCGCTGCTGCTGGTCGGCCTGGCCAACGGGCTCGGCCACTGGGTGTTCGCGCGCGGCTACGCTCTGGCGCCGATCTCGGCGCTGGCGCCGTACGAATACACCATGCTGCCGTTCGGCGGCCTGTTCGGCCTGCTGGTGTTCGCCGAGGTGCCCAGTGCCACGACCCTGGCCGGGGCCGCCGTGCTGGTCGGCGCCGGGCTCTACAACTGGCACCGCGAGCGCCTTCGCCGCGCGCTCGAACAGGCGGGCGAAGCCGGCGGCCGGGTGACATCGCCGCGCCGCGAGCTATCCTGCACGCATGAGCGGGGACACATGAGGACGCAATGCCCTTTCTGACCGAACCTGAGCCGGCGTGCGACGTGCTGCAGCCGGTGCTGCCCGGCGTCAGCCGCGTGGTGGCGGCGAATCCCGGGCCGATGACCTATCACGGCACCAACACCTACCTGATCGACACCACCGAGGGCCTGGTGGTGCTCGATCCGGGCCCGGACGATCCGGCGCATGTCGAGGCGGTGGTGCGCGCGACCGGCGGGGAGGTGGCGCTGATCCTGCTCAGCCACACGCATCACGACCATGTCGGCGCCACCGCGCGCGCTGCAGGCGGCGACCGGCGCGCCGACCGTGGGCTTCCGCGACAGCGGCCTGGCGACGTTCGAGGCGGACATCAAGCTCGCCGACGGCGACACCGTCGCCGGGATGCTGGCGCTGCACACGCCGGGCCATGCCTCGGACCACCTGTGCTACGCGCTGACCACGGCGGACGGCACCAAGGTGCTGTTCAGCGCCGATCACGTGATGTCGTGGTCGTCCAGCATCGTCAGCCCGCCGGACGGCGACATGGCGGCCTATTTCGCCAGCCTGCACATCCTGCTGGAGCGTGACGACGAGGTGTTCCTGCCCGGCCACGGGCCGAAGCTGCCCACCCCGCGCGAGCTGGTGCGCGAGCTGCTGCACCATCGCATGGCGCGCGAGCGGGCGATCGAGACCGCGCTCGGCGCCGGCGCGGCGAACACCTACACGCTGATGGACACGCTGTATTCCCAGGTGCATCCGCGGCTGCGCCGGGCCGCCGAGCGCAACGTGCTGGCGCATCTGCTGAAGCTGGAGGGCGAGGGCAAGGTGATGCGCGACGGCGAGGTGTGGCGACCCGCCTGAGCCGGGCGCGCCCGCTCCCCGCCATCGCGCCGTGCATCGGCGCCGGTGGCGAGACCCGCCCGGCATCCCGCGTGCGCTCGCCGGCCGCAGGCGCGCCTCCCGGCTGGCGCCCGCGCCGCGCCGCGCCTGAGCAAGCCTGCCACCAGACCGCCAACGGAACGAGCTCGCCTGATGTCGACCACGGCCACCGATACCCCGCGCCAGCCGGCGGCGTTGCCGGCGCCCGACGCCGCACCGCCGATCGACCTGCGCAACCTCATCTGGGTCGCGCTGGCGCTCGCGGTGCTGGCCGGCGCCATCGCCATCGACAATCTCTGGCTGCTCAACTTCATCCACGTGATGGCGGGCGTGCTGTGGACCGGCATCGACCTGTTCATGGGCTTCGTGGTCGGCCCGATCCTGCGCCGCGCGCCGTTCCCGGCGCGGCGGGCCATCGTGCTCCGGCTGATGCCGAAGACGCTGTTCCTGCTGCCCACGCTCGCCACCATCACCGCCACCGCCGGCTGGTTCCATGCCCGCCAGCTTGGCCTGCTCGAGCTGCCCTATCCGGCCTATTGGTGGGTGCTCGCCGCGCTGGCGATCGTCACGGTGCTGACGGTGCAGGGCTTCGCGGTGCTGCTGCCGGCCAACCTGCTGGTCTATTTCGAGCTGCGCAAACCCGCCCCCGACGGCGCGCGGATCGGCCGGCTGATGCGGCGCTACGTCTATGCGGTGGCCGCGCAGGGGGTGATGCAGGTCGCCATCATCGTGGTGATGGCGCGCTTTGTTACCGGGCTATGATTGGGCCCCCCAGGGCGCGATCACCGGGCGTGATCGCCGGACGCGATCGCCGGACGCGATCGCCCGGCCGCGCCGGCCGGCCGCTCGGTCGCGCCCCGGATCAGGTGGCGTCCGGGGCGGCTTGGTCCTCGATGCGGTGCACCACCCGCTGCGGCGAATGGTGGATGCCCAGCAGGCGCAACGGGTCCGGCCCCGGGTTGCGGAACGCATGCGCCGTGCCGGCCGGCAGCGCGATCAGGTCGCCGGGGCCGAGGCGCTGCGGGCGGTCCTGCTGGTCCTCGGTCCAGGCCTCCAGCACGCCGTCCAGCACGAACAGGTATTCGACGTAGGGGTGCCAGTGCAGCGCCGCCCGGTAGCCGGGCGCGCAGGTCTGCACGCCGGTGAAGATCGGCAGGACGCCGTCGCCGATCAGCGTGTTGTAGTGCGACAGCGCGCCGAACGAGACGGGTTCGGACTCGGCCAGCCGGGCGACCGTCGGCGCCGCGCCGGTCGCCCCAGCGGCACCTGCGGCCGGACCTGCGCCCGGACGTGCGGCCGGCCGCGCGGCCGCACCGTGCATGGAAGCGCTACTCGGCGGCGAGCGGCAGCGCGGGCAGCGGCGCGCGGGTGATCTCGCTCATCCGCTGGCGCACGTCGAAGACGCGGATGTCGAGCTCCTGCACGTCCGGATTGGCCTTCATGCGCGCGACGATCGGGCCGTTCACATAGGCCTCGGCCGCCGCGCGGTCGGCGAACAGGTAGATGCCGCCGGCGCGGCGTTCGTCCGCGCCGTCCAGCCAGATCTTCCATTGCAGCCCGGCGACATCCAGGAACGGCCGGGCGCGGTCGTCGGTGTAGCGGGCTTCCCACGCGGCCTTCGGCATGTCCGGGCGGCGGTAGTTGATCTGCACGATGACCATGGCAGGTTCCTCCGATCGGTTGATTTGCGCCGAGCATAGGCGCATTTGCATCGAACTGCATGCCCCCCGAGCGTTGCCCCGAAACCGCGCCTGGGCGGTCCCACGATCTGAGACGGAGCCGGCGATGACACGCGTTCCGACGCTGTTGGCGACGACGTTGCTGCTGGGCCTGGCGCTGCTGCCCGGGTGCGCCAATGACCCGGCGCCCGCCCCGCGCGCCGAGGCCCAGCCGCCGAGCCCCGCCTCGGCGCCGGGCGGCGTCGTGGTCCACATGGGCGGCTCGGTGTTCGCCGGAGCCGCGGTGTCCCGCTGACCGGCCGCGCCGCGGCGGGCGCGTGCGGATGGCATTCGATGGGCTTCCGGCGCATGCATCGGCCTGCCCACAACCACCACCATCAAGCGTCGGCGGATCGCGCGGCGGCGTGGCAGACCGCAAGCGGCGAAGCCAGCGGCAGACGGCGTAACGCGGGCCTCCCCGCCGGTGTCGCCACCGACGCTGCGGCCGACCGCGTGTCCCGCCCGGCGGCGCGGCCCGTCGCGGAGGATCGCGCAAGGCTCCGTCGCGGGGGATCGCGCAAGGCTCCGTCGCGGAGGATCGCGCAAGGCTCCAGTGTGCGGTACTCAATGGTCATCGGGTCCGGCACGGCGTACCGATCGCCCGGTTCACCGAACCCCGAGGGCCTGGCTCCATGTCGCCCCCTGTCGATCCCGTTGCCTCCGACGCCGCGCTGCCTGCCCGCACCAGCGTCGTGGTGATCGGCGGCGGCATCATCGGCACCTGCGCCGCGCTGTTCCTGGCCGAGCAGGGCCACGCCGTCGTGCTGTGCGAAAAGGGCCGCATCGGCGGCGAGCAATCCAGCCGCAACTGGGGCTGGTGCCGCACCATGGGGCGCGACGCGGCGGAAATCCCGCTGGCGCTGGAAAGCCTGCGACTCTGGCAGGGCATGAACCAGCGCATCGGCCGCGAGACCGGCTACCGCCAGTGCGGCATCGTCTATCTGTGCGAGGATGCCAAGGAACTCGCCGAGCAGGAGGCCTGGCTCGACCAGGCGCGGCAGTACCAGCTGGACGCCCATCTGCTCGGCCCCGACGCTATCGCCGCCGTGCTGCCCGGCGCCGCGGTGCGCCATGCCGGGGCGCTGCACACGCCGGGCGACGGCCGCGCCGAACCTGCCCACGCCGCGCCTGCCATCGCCGAGGCCGCCCGCGCACGCGGCGCCACCATCCTGACCGAATGCGCGGTGCGCGGCGTCGAAACCACCGCCGGACGGGTCAGCGGCGTGGTGACCGAACGGGGCCGCATCGGCTGCGACGCCGTGGTGCTGGCGGGCGGCGCCTGGTCGCGGCTGTTCTGCGGCAACGCGGGGATCAGGCTGCCGGCGCTGCAAGTGCTTGGCTCGGTGTTCCGCACCAAACCGCTGTCCGGCGCGCCGGAGGCGACCGGCGGCAATTCCGTCTTCGCGTTCCGCAAGCGGCTCGACGGCGGCTATTCGATCGCCCGGCGCAACGCCAGCTACAGCGAGATCACGCCTGAACTCGTTCCGCCTGTTCGTCGATTTCCTGCCGAAGCTGCGGACCTCGTATCGCGAGCTGCGCCTGGGCATCGGCCGCCGCTTCCTGGAGGAGGCGCGGATGCGGCGAAGCTGGTCGCTGGACCAGGCCACGCCGTTCGAGGCGGTGCGCGTGCTCGACCCGGCGCCGCGGGAAGGCGTCCTGGCCGAGGCCCGCGCCGCGCTGTCGCGCGCCTTCCCCGCCTTCGCGGCGATGCAGGTGGCGCAGAGCTGGGGCGGCTTGATGGACGTGACCCCGGATGCCGTGCCGGTGATCGACCGGGTCGCGGCGCTGCCGGGGTTCTTCCTGGCCACCGGCTTTTCCGGCCACGGCTTCGGCATCGGCCCGGGCGCCGGGCGGCTGATCGCCGACCTGGTTGCCGGCGACGCGCCGGTGGTCGATCCCGCACCGTTCCGTTTCAGCCGCTTCGCCCACTGATGCCGCGCGGTTCGTCTCGCCGGGCCGATGTCTGACGGGACCGTCCTGGCGTCCACCTGGCGCCGCGTCGCCATCGTCACCCGCCGCCGCGTCTCGCCGACGCTGCGCCGGCGGGCGATGTTCGCCTTCCTCTGCGTGGTCTGGGGAACCACCTGGCTGGCGATGAAGGTCGGCATCGCCACCGTGCCGCCCGGCTTCTTCGCCGGGCTGCGCTGGAGCTGCGCCGGCGTGGTGCTGCTGGCCTGGCGGGTCGGCCAGGGGCATCGGCCGCGCCTGCCGCGCCGGATGATCGGCCGGGTCGTGCTGGTCTCCGTGCTGCTGGTCTCGCTCAACCAGGTGATCCAGCTCTACGGACTGCGCCACATCACCGCCGGGCTGGCCGCGGTGATCAGCTCGGCGCTGACGCCGATCGCGCTGCTGGGCTTCAGCGCCGCGCTGGGCCAGGAACGTTTCACCCGCCGCCAGGGCGCGGCGATCGCGCTCGGCGTGCTCGGCATCCTGGTGCTGTTCGGGCCGAAGGCGTTCGCCGGCGAACTGCACCCGCTGGAGGTGCTGGGCGCGCTCGGCGTGGTGGTTGCGACCTTGTCGTGGTCGTTCGGCTCGGTGCTGCTGCGCCCGCTGATGGGCAGCATGCCGCCGGCGGACCTGGCCTGGATGACCAACTGCGTCGGCGGCGGTCTGCTGCTGCTCGGCTCCGTGCTGTTCGAGCCCGGCGCGCATGCGGCGATGCGGCTCGACTGGGGGATGCCGGCGTGGATTGCCTGGCTCTACCTGCTGGTCCCCGGGGCGCTGATATCGACCTTGATCTACTTCCTGCTGGTGCGCGACTGGGGCGCCTCGCGCGTCGGCACCTATGCGTTCATTTCGCCGGTGATCGCGGTGGTGCTCGGCGCGACGCTGTTCGGCGAACATGTCGCGATCGCCGATGTCGCCGGCATGGCGCTGATGCTGGCGGCGGCGGCGATCGTGCTGCGTTGAGGCTGGCCGCACGCCGGAGCAGGGCAATCGGATGAAACAAAGGCAAGGCTGGGGCTTTGCCCCAGACCCCACCAAGGGGCGCTGCCCCTTGGAACCCCGCCAAGGGCGGAGCCCTTGGAACCCTTCACTGGGAGTGTGGGGAGGGGAAGGGGGCGGGTGGGCACGGTGCCGGTGCCGGCCGTCGCGACGGCCGGCACCGGCACCGTGCCCACCCGCCCCCTTCCCCTCCGCCACTCCCAGTCATGGAGTCCAGAGGCCGCTGCCTCTGGTGGGGGGTCCAGGGGGGCAAAGCCCCCCTGGCGGGGTTCGGGGCGGAGCCCCGACCTTGCTTCGTTCGCCCGATTGCCCTGCACGGCGGAGCCGGCCCGGTATCCAGGGTACGAACGCGGGTCTATCCTCCCCGTCAACCGCGGCCTCATAGCGTCGATGCCGCCCAGGGGAACGTCAACACATGGCCTTCATTCGCACCCGCCGCGCCGTGCTGCGCCTTGCCGCGATCGGCCTTTGCCTGATCCTGCCAGCCAATTTCGCCAATGCCGAAATGAGCGCCGAGATCCAGGCGATCTACGCCGCGGCCCGCAAAGAAGCGCCGATGACCTGGTATATCAGCTTCTACGCGCAGGACCTGCCCGCCAAGGCGGTGGCGGGGTTCGCCAAGGCCTATCCCGGGCTGAGCGTCACGCCGGTGCGACTGACCTCGGGCGGCATCTTCCAGCGGCTGAACCAGGACCTGCGCAACCACGTCGCCACCGCCAGCGTGTTCACCACCACCGGCATCGGCGGCCAGTACCAGATGCTGCTGCGCGCCGGCGAGCTGATGCAGTACACGCCCGAGGCGGCCGGCAAACTCAGCCCCGGGCTGCAGCCGATGATCACGCCGGGCTATGTCTATCCGATGGGCATCGGCCTGATGGCCCTGGCCTACAACACCACCAAGCTGAAGGCCGCCGACGCCCCGACCTCCTGGGACGCGCTGCTGGACCCGAAATGGCAGGGCAAGATCGCGATCGGCGATCCGTCGTTCAGCGGCTTCGATGCCGCCTGGGACATGACGATGGTGAAGCGCGAGGGCTTCGCCTATTACGAGAAGCTGGCGAAGAACGATCCGCTGGTGCAGCGTTCGACGCTGGATAGCCTCACCGCGCTGAACGCCGGCGAGCGCATCGTCGCGGCGCTGCCCGACACGATCGCGATCGCCAGCGCCGCCAAGGGCAATCCGATCGCGGTGGTCTACCCGACCGACGGCACCGTGGTGCTGCTGGGCTATACCGCGATCCTGAAGACCGCGCCGCAACCGAACACCGCCAAGCTGTTCACCGAGTTCCTGCTGAGCGCCGAACACTCGCAGATCATGGCGGACTTGCACCTGCAATCGGTGCGCCCGGAGGTCATCAGCACGATCGCCGGCGGCGGCAAGCTGAGCGACATCAAGCTGGCGCCGCCGATCAGCACCGCCGAATCGGAAAAGTTGCTGCCGGACCTGGTGGAGCGCTGGCGCGACCTGTTCAGCCACTGACCGCGCCGCGCGCTGACCTCGATGCACGTTTGGCGCCGGCTGGCGTGGCCCGACGCGGCGCGGCTGGTCTGGTTGGGACTGCTGGCGCTGCTCGCCCTGCTGGTGGTGTTCCCGCTCGCCGAGGTGCTGCTGATCAGCCTGCAGCACACCAACGCCAGCCCGCCGGGGCTGACGCTCGACAGCTACGCCCTGGCGTTCGGCCGGGCGCGCTACCTGCAAGGGGTGTGGAACTCCGCGTTGCTCGGCGTGGCGGTCGCCACGCTGTGCATGGTGCTGACGGTGCCGATGGCCTGGGCGGTGGCGCGCACCGACATGCCATGCAAGCAGTTCGTGCGGGCGATGGTGATGCTGACCTTCATCACGCCGCCGTTTCTGGGGGCGACGAGCTGGGTGCTGCTGGCCGCGCCGAACGCGGGCTGGCTCAACCGGCTGTATGTCGCGGTCTCCGGCGCGGCCGCCGGACCGTTGAACATCTACAGCCTGGCCGGGCTGGCGTTCGTCATCGCCATCTATTCGATCCCGTATAGTTTCGTCTTCACCACCGCGGCGCTGGAGCTGGTGTCGAGCGAGATCGAGGACGCCGCCAACATCCTTGGCGCCGGGCGGATCACCACGACGCTGCGCATCACCCTGCCGCTGGTGGCGCCGGCGCTACTCGGCGCCTGGATCATTACCTACCTGGAGGCGGTCTCGATCATCGGCTCCTCGGTCATCATCGGGCTGCCGGCGCATGTCAACCTGGTGCCGCTGCAATTGCTGGAGTTCTTCGGCTTTCCGCTGCGCGTCGAGGCGGCGGCGGCCTATGCGATGCCGCTGCTGCTGGTCACCGTGGCGTTGTTCCTGGTGCAGCAACGCATCCTGCATCGGCGCAGCTATGTGGCGCTGACCGGCAAGGGCGGCGAGCGGCGGCCGATCGAGCTCGGCCGCGCGCGCTTTCTGGCGCTGGGCTGGGCGCTGCTGGTGACCAGCCTGACGGTCGTGCTGCCCTACCTGGTGCTGCTGCAGGCGGCGTTCGCCAAGGCCTGGGCGCGCGGCTTCGGGCTGGACAACCTGACCTTGGGCAATTTCCGCCTGCTGCTGCTGGAGCAGACGACGTTGCAGCAATCCATCGTCAACACCTTCCTCTATGCCGCCGCCGCCGCGTGCCTGGCGGTCGCGCTGGCGCTGACCATCGCCTATGTGGTCGCGCGCCGGCTGGTGCCGCAGGGCAGCGTGTTGTCGGTGCTGTGCCTGACCCCCTTCGCGATCCCCGGCATCGTGCTGGCGATCGGCTTCTACGCCGCCTATGCGCCGCCGCCGCTGTCGCTGGCCGGCACCGGCGCGATCCTGGTGCTGGCCTTCACCACGCGGTTTCTGCCGATCGCCTTCGCCAATGCCGCCGCCGCGATGCGCGGCATCAATCCGGAGATGGAGGACGCGGTGCGCATCCTCGGCGGCGGGCGCGTCATCGCGCTGCGCGGCGTGGTGTTGCCGATCCTGCGGCGCAACATCATCGCGGTGTGGCTGCTGGTGTTCATCGCCGCGTCGCGCGAGGTGAGCTCGGCGCTGTTCCTCTACGGGCCGCGCACGCGTACCATGTCGGTGATGTTCTTCGATCTGACCGAGGGCGCCGATTTCGAGCAGCTCGCGGCGCTCGGGCTGATCATGGCGGTGACGACGATGCTGTTCGTGGCGGTTGGCCAGCGGGTGGCCGGCCGCGATTTCATGCTGCGCCGCGAATGAGGCGGCGCGAGGAACCGGGAAGGAAATGACCCCATGCGGATGATCGTGGTACCCAGGTTGGGCGGGCCGGAGGTGCTGACGCTGATCGACGCGCCGATGCCGGTGGCGGCGGCGGACCAGGTGGTGGTGAAGCTGGACTACGCGCTGGTGGGGTTCGCCGACGTCTACCAGCGCGAGGGCGTCTATCGCGCCAGCAAGGCCCTGGGCGAGAATGAGGCGCCGTTGAAGATCGGCGGCGGCGGCGCCGGGACCGTGGTCGCGGCCGGTGCCGCGGTGACGCAGTTCAAGCCGGGCGATCGGGTGATCTACGGCGAGCAGCTCGGGTCCTATGCCGACTACGTTGCGGTGCCGGCGTGGCGCGCCACCAGGGTGCCGGACGGCATCGATCTGCTGGACGTCGCCGGCCTGCCCTCGCAGGGCACCACCGCGCATTACCTGGCGCACGACACCGGCAGGCTCGCCCCCGGCATGACCTGCCTGATCCATGCCGCGGCCGGCGGCGTCGGGCATGTGTTGGTGCAGCTTGCCAAGCAGTGCGGCTCGACCGTGCTGGCGACCGTCGGCAGTGCCGAGAAGGCGGCGTTCGTCACCGGCCTCGGCGCCGACCGGGTGATCCGGTATCGCGACGAAGATTTCGTTGCGGCGGTAAAATCCTGGGGCGATGGCAAGGGCGTCGATGTCGCCTATGACGCGGTGGGACCGGCGACGCTCGACAAGACCATCCAGTGCGTGCGGCCGCGTGGGCTGGTGGTGCTGTATGGCAACACCTCGGGCCTGGTGGAATTGATCTCGCCGATGGCGCTCGGCAATGCCGGGTCGCTGTTCTTCACCCGCCCGCGGCTGGCCAACCACATGCGCGACGCGGCGGAGGCCGGCCGGCGCATGGACGATCTGCTCGGCGCCATCCAGGGCGGCCGCCTGCGCCTGGCGCTGGCGCGGGTTCTGCCGCTCGACCAGGCGGTGGCGGCGCACCGGCTGATCGAGTTGCGCGCCACGATCGGGCGCGTGCTGTTGTCGATGGGCCGTGCCTGACGCTAACATCGGGACCGGCAAGGCCCAACCAGGAGGAACCAGGGATGAGCAACACGTTCACCGTCGGCGACATGACGATCCATCGGATCGTCGAGATGGAAACCGGCTTCACCCCCGCGCTGGAATTCCTGCCCGGCCTGACGCCGGAGCTGCTGGCGGAGAACCGCTCCTGGCTGCAGCCCGCGGCGCTGGATGCCAAGGACAACCTGGTGCTGTGCTTCCAGTCCTACATCGTGCGCACGCCGCGCCACGTGGTGCTGGTCAACAGTTGCATCGGCAACGACAAGGACCGCACCGCGCGCCCGCTGTGGCACCAGAAGAAGGACGACGCCTGGATGCGCGGCCTCGCCGCCCTGGGGCTGACGGTGAACGACATCGACGTCGTGATGTGCACGCATCTCCACGTCGATCATGTCGGCTGGAACACGAAGCTGGAGAACGGGCGCTGGGTGCCGACCTTCCCGAAGGCACGCTACCTGTTCTCCAAGAAGGAGCTGGACTACTGGACGGCGGAGAACGCCAGGACGCCGATCCCCTGCATCGCCGACAGCGTGCTGCCGATCATAGACGCCAAGCGCGCCGAGCTGATCACCAGCGATTACGGGCTGGACGACCACCTGCATCTGATCCCGACGCCGGGGCACACGATCGATCACTTCGCGGTGGCGCTGGGCAAGGCGGGCAAGCAGGCGGTGATCACCGGCGACCTGATCCACTCGCCGCTGCAGGGCCGCTACACCGAACTGTCGATGCGGGTGGATTACGATCCCAAGCAGGGCGCGGCGACGCGGCGCAAGTTCCTGGAGACCTACTGCGACACCAACACGCTGTGCTGCTTTGCGCATTTCCCCTCGCCGTCGCGCGGCCATGTGAAGCGCTGGGGCGAAGGGTTCCGTTGCGAGACCGTCTTGTAACACCCCCCGCCGCACCGCGCGCCCCGCCGTACACCTCTCCCGCCCTGCGCGGGAGAGGTTGACGAGCGAAGCGAGGCGGGTGAGGGTGGTGCAGCCGGCACCACCCTCACCCGCGTCGTTGCGCGCCGCGAACTCTCCCGCGCAGGGCGGGAGAGGTGTCCGCCAATCCAGCCGGCCGGAAACCGCGCACCTCCGCGCCCGGCCCGCCAGGTCGCACCGCACGCCCAAGTCACGCCGGCGGCAGATCGACGGTGAACACCTCGCCGCCGTAGCCCGCCTCGGCCGGGATGCGCATCTGGCGGGTGTTGCCCTCGCCGCGGCTGACCAGTTCCGGCGTCACCGTCACCACCCGGGTGCGCGCCGCTGCCTCCAGCGCATCCGCCACGGTGGCGTATCGATCCAGCCGCTTCAGGTTCATCAGCGTGGCGAACACCAGCTTGAACCGGCCGGCCTCGCTACCCGCCACCACCGCGCGCGGGGCGATCCACATCGACTCGACCGATTCGGTGCCGTCATGTGCCGCGAGCTGGTCGGCCGGCGCCGCCAGGGCAAAGAAATGCGTGTCGAACCGCCGCGGGTTGTGCACCGGCGTGATCCAATGCGCGAACCGCACCAGCAGGTCCGCCGCCAGCACCAGCCCCGCATCGTCCAGCATCCCCGCGAACCCCTGCGCGCCGGCCGGCAATTCGCGCAACCGTGCGCCGGACACCAGCCCCGCCTCGCCGCGCGGGCGGGCGAGCAGCACGCCGCTCTCCTCGAACGTTTCGCGAATGGCGGCGACGCGCAGCGCGCCGATCAGCGGATCAAGCCCGGCGGTCGCCGGCGACAGCGCCGCATCCGCGGCCAGCGCATGGTCCTCCGGATCGACCCGCCCGCCGGGGAACACCAGCGCGCCGGAGGCGAACTTCATGTCCTGGTGGCGCACCTGCATGAACACCTCGATCCCCTGCTTGCTGTCGCGCAGCAGCAGCACGGTGGCGGCGGGACGCGGCGTGGCAACCGGCGGGCGATCAGTCTGTGGCATCGGGGTCCGTTCCAATAATCATGCGCCCGACAGGTTACCCCAGGTGGTGACGCGCGCAACGCGCAGCGCGATCACCGGCAGCGCCTCGATCCGCATGGTGCGATACTGCGCGTAACGATCGCGCAGCAGCGCCTGCGCCCGGTCGTGCTCGGCGCCGGCCTCGAGCAGCTCCGCCGCTCCGCGCAGCATCACCCAGCCGAGCCGCGCCCAGTCCTCGTCATAGCGATCGGCGACGAAGGCGGCGCGCGGGTTCGCCACGATATTGCGAATCCGCTTCAATCCGGCAGCCGCGCCCTTCGGTTTCGCATCGATGCTGACATAAAGCGTGGCGTCGGTGCAGGCGAAGCACACCGGCACCACGTGCGGCATGGCGCGCGCATCCGCGGTGGCGAGATGGCCCACCCGGCTTGCCTCCAGGAACGCGCGCGCCGCCCCGGCGATCATGCCGGCTTCAGCGGAATCGCCCGCTGCTGGCGCACGTCGGCCCGCCCGCCCGACAGGATGTAGCCGACATCCGATCCGCTGGTGAGGTAGCGAACCCCGAGCTGCACCAGCCAGGTCTGGAACGGAAGGTCCTCGCGCACGCCGCCGACGCCCATCGCCTTGCCGTGCCGCTTCGCCGCCGCCGCCGTCGCCTCGAACGCCGCGCGCATGCGTTCGTGCTGGTAGTCGCCGGGGATGCCCATCTCGGTGGACAGGTCGGTGGAACCGATATGCACCACGTCGATCCCGTCCACCGCGGCGATGGCATCGACATTGACGATCGCCTCCGGCGTCTCCAGCATGGCGATCAGCAGCGTGTGCTGGTTCAGCGCCTGGTTGATCTGCGGCTGTTTCAGTGGCGCGTAGCCCAACGCCGGCACCGTACCCGCTGCGGAACGATGCCCGAGCGGGGCGAAGCGGCACGCCCGCACCACCGCGCGCGCCTCGGCCGCGTTCTGGATGTGCGGCACCATCACGCCCTGCGCGCCGCAATCCAGGATGCGCGTCGCGTCGTGCGGATCGTGCGAGGTGACGCGCGCGATCGGCGTGACCCCCAGGCCGAGTGCCGCGACGCAGATCGCCGCCGCCGTCTCCAGCGAGGTCGGGTTGTGCTCCAGGTCGATATACAGCGCATCGAAGCCGCACGCGGCGGCGATCATGGCGATGTTCGGGGTACGCAACTGATTGACCCCCAGGCACACCACCAGCTCGTCGTTCAGCAGTTTCTGGCGGGCCAGATTGGCCCCGATCGTTGTCGGCATCGCCGTCCTCCCTTGCCGGGACATCAGGGTGATTGGTCCCGCGGTCAGGTTAGCCGAGCCGCGGCCCGGCGCGAACTGCGAACCGCTGCACCCGGCTGGCGTGCGATCGCCCGATCCCGCAGCACCGGTCGCGCCGACGCCGTCCGAAACCGCCGCCGGTCCGCCAGCGAACCGCTCGGCGCGTCCCGCTGTTGCCGCGTCACAAGAACAAACGAGGATCGTCGCCGCATAAACATTCCCGATGCGGATAAAGCGGCGCGCCGTCATGGTTTTGTTAACCATGCCATGGTACCCCGACGGCATGCGCCTCACAGTCCTTCTGCTCGGCTTGCTGCTCGCTTTGCCGGCCGCTGCCGCGCCACGGGTCGGGGAATTCTGCGGCCAGATGCTCATGCCAGCCACGCAATTGCGCGAGCTGTCGCGCGGCTTCGGTCCAACCCATTCCGGCGTTGACCTGATGGCGCCGTATGGTTCGCCGATCCGGGCCGCGGCGGGCGGCACGGTGGTCTACGCCGGCTGGTATTATGCCTACGGCAAGATCGTCGATATCCAGCACGCCGACGGCGTGCTCACGCGCTACGCCCATATGTCGGCCTTCGCCCCCGGCATCGCCCGCGGCGCGCCGGTCAGCGCCGGGCAGATCATCGGCAAGATCGGCACCACCGGCCACGCCCACGGCGCCCATGTGCACTTCGAGGTGCGGATCGACGGCCACGCGGTTGACCCGAAGCCGTATCTCGGCATGGCGGTGTGCCCGGTCGCACCCGAACTGGCCCCGGTCGAGGAGGCGCGCGCACCCGCCGCAGCGCCGGTCCGGCGGGACCACTAGGCGGCCCCCGGCGCGAACCGAAGCAAGGCCGGGGCTCCGCCCCGGACCCCACCAAGGGGCGCTGCCCCTTGGAACCCCGCCAAGGGCGAGCCCTTGGAACCCTTCACTGGGAGTGTGGGGAGGGGAAGGGGGCGGGTGGGCGAGGCAAAGGGGCGCCGTCCGGCAGGCCGGACGGCGCCCCTTTGCCTCGCCCACCCGCCCCCTTCCCCTCCCCACACTCCCAGTCATGGAGTCCAGAGGCTCTGCCTCTGGTGGGGGTCCAGGGGGCAAAGCCCCCTGGCGGGGTTCGGGGCGGAGCCCCGACCTGGCTTCCCCGCCCGGCGCCGCTTTCGCACCTGCGAGATCGGCGCTAGCCTGCCCCGCGGCGCGCACCAATGCGCCAGGACAGGAGAGTCGGACATGGACAACCCAGTACCGGGACGACGTCGTCATCGTCGCCGCCATGCGCACCCCCGTCGGCAGCTTCAACGGCGCTTTCGCCGCGGTGCCCGCGCATGTCCTCGGCACGGCCGCCGTGCAGGCCGCGATCGCCGCCGCCGGGATCGACCCGGCCGACGTCGATGAGGTGATCCTCGGCCAGATCCTCACCGCCGGCGAGGGGCAGAACCCGGCCCGCCAGGCCGCCCGCGCCGCCGGCATCCCCGACAAGGCGACCGCTTTCGGCATCAACCAGGTCTGCGGTTCCGGCCTGCGCGCCGTCGCCCTGGGTGCCCAGCAGATCCGCACCGGCGAGAGCGCCATCGTCGTCGCCGGCGGCATGGAGAGCATGAGCACCTCGCAGCACGCCGCCTATCTGCGCGCCGGCACCAAGATGGGCGGCGTGGAGTTCATCGACACCATGCTGAAGGACGGGCTGTGGGACGCGTTCCACGGCTACCACATGGGCACCACGGCGGAGAACGTCGCCACCAGGTTCCAGATCAGCCGCGAGCAGCAGGACGCATTCGCCCTGGCCAGCCAGCAGAAGGCCAGCGCGGCGCAGAAAGCCGGGCGCTTCAAGGCCGAGATCACCCCGGTCACCCTGAAGACCCGCAAGGGCGACGTGGTGGTCAGCGACGACGAATACATCCGCCACGACGCCACCGCCGAGACGATGGCGCGGCTGCGCCCGGCCTTCAGCAAGGACGGCACGGTGACGGCGGGCAACGCCTCGGGGATCAACGACGGCGCCGCGGCGCTGCTGCTGATGACCGCCTCCGAGGCCGCCCGGCGCGGGCTGACCCCGCTGGCGCGCATCGCCGCCTTCGCCACCGCCGGCGTCGATCCGGCGGTGATGGGCACCGGGCCGATCCCGGCCACCCGCAAGGCGCTGGCCCGCGCCGGCTGGAAGCCCGACGAGCTCGATCTGGTCGAGGCCAACGAGGCCTTCGCCGCCCAGGCCATCGCGGTGAACAAGGACCTCGGCTGGGACACCGCCAGGGTGAACGTCAACGGCGGCGCCATCGCCATCGGCCATCCGATCGGCGCCTCCGGCGCGCGGGTGCTGATCACCCTGCTGCACGAGATGGGCAAGCGCGACGCCAGGAAGGGCCTCGCGACCTTGTGCATCGGCGGCGGCATGGGCGTCGCCATGTGCGTCGCGCGCTGAGCGCGGGCTGATCCGGGGCCGATCCGGCGCATACGGGCCGCGTGGGGGGTGACCCCGCGCGGCTCGTTGCATTTCGGGGTCTGCCCGCGGCATGCGATGGCGTGCTAAGACGGCCCCAAGACCACGCACAAGGGAGACGCCAGGATGGCCCGCATCGCATTGGTAACCGGTGGAACCCGCGGCATCGGCGCGGCGATCAGCCTGGCGCTGCAGGCCCAGGGCCGCACCGTGGTCGCCAACTACGCCGGCAACGACGCCGCGGCCGAGGCGTTCCACGCCGCGACCGCCATCCGGGTGATGAAGTTCGACGTCGCCGATTTTGCCGCCTGCGAGGCGGCTGTGGCGGGGATCACCGCCGAGGTCGGGCCGATCGAGATCCTGGTGAACAATGCCGGCATCACCCGCGACGGCACCCTGGCGCGCATGACGCGCGACATGTGGGATGCCGTGCTGGATACCGACCTCGGCTCCTGCTTCAACCTGTGCAAGCTGACCTTCGAGGCGATGCGCGCGGCCCGCTTCGGCCGGGTGGTGAATATCGGCAGCGTCAACGGCCAGGGCGGCCAGTATGGCCAGGTCAACTACGCCGCCGCCAAATCGGGCATCCACGGCTTCACCAAGGCGCTGGCCCAGGAAGGGGCGCGCTTCGGCATCACGGTGAACGCGGTCGCGCCGGGCTATATCGACACCGACATGCTCCAGGTGGTGCCGCCCGACGTGCTGCAGAAGATCGTCGCGCGGATCCCGATCGGCCGTCTGGGCCATTCGGAGGAGATCGCCCGCGGCGTCGCCTTCCTGACCGCCGAGGACGCCGGCTTCATCACCGGCTCCACGCTGTCGATCAACGGCGGGCAGCACATGTACCTAGCCTGGGTTGCCCGCCGCCGGGTCGCGGCGCGGTGGCAGACTGTTGCATGGGAGCCTGCCCCGGCGAAGGCCGGGGTTGTTGCCACGCATCGCCGATCCGCGCCCGGCCTGGCACCGCGCCGGCCCCGAGGCGGCGGGCCGCCCTGCCGCCATCACTCCCGGGCCGCCATCGCCGGCGGGCTGCCATCGCTCCCGGGCCGCCATCGCCGGCGAGCTGCCATCGCCGCCGGGCTGCGCGCGTTGCCGCCGCGGTCTTGGGCCGGTCCTCACGTTGCATGGGGTTGTTCCCGCGCCGTCGCGCAAGCCCCAAGCCCCAAGCCCACCTGCCACCGCCCCCACCCCCACCGTCATGGCCGGCCCGCGTGCCGGCCATCCGCCCCCCGCCGGCGCCGCCATTGCCGTCCGGCCTCACCACCGGATCGTGGTCCGGTGGCAGGCTGTTGCATGGGGTTGTTGCGCGCGAGGCGCGAAGAACGCCTCGCCCGCCATGCGGGCCTGGGCCACGAGGGCGGCGCGCTCCGGTGATGCGACCTCAGCGCTGGCTGCATCGCCAGCAAGCAAGGCTTCCAACACGGAGGAAGCGCGGAGGGCCACGCAGGCCACGGAGAAGCAAGAAATTCGCTCATATGGCGTTGACGGTTGGACGGCCCCGTAGGGCGGAAAAGCGCAGCGCCTTCCGCCACCGCCGGGCGAGCCGCTCGCATCTGCCGACGTCCCCAACAACATATCCCGCCACCGTCCGACAGCGGAAGGCGCTGCGCTTTTCCGCCCTACGGGGCCGTCCAACCGTCAACGCCATATGAGCCAAGAAATTTGGGCGCTGCGCGCGGTCGTCGGTTCCGGCACCGCGCGCAGCGCATCGCGGCCTTCTCCGTGGCCTGCGTGGCCCTCCGCGCTTCCTCCGTGCCAAAATCCTTGCTGACTTGCTTGCCTGCGGACGCGGCGAACCCGCCCAGGGCCGACCGGTCGGTTAACCATCGCGGCCAGCGGGTGGGTGAACCCCGGTGCGCCACGAGGACGGCGCCAGGGCCGGGTCGCGCGGCGGCGCGGCTGCGGGAGGGCCGCCCGCGCAACCCCTCCGTCTCACCACCGGATCGTGGTCCGGTGGCAGGCTGTTGCATGGGGTCGTTGCGCGCGAGGCGCGGCGCGTGCCCGGCCGGTCCGGTAGCCTGGGCGGCTGCGCTCACGCCGGCTGCGCTCACGCCGCCGCCCGCGCCGCTACCTGCCGTATTCCGCCGCCAACGCCGCCTCTTCCGCCTGGTCGGCCAGCATCGCCGCCTGGCCCGCCGGGCTCAGCGCCTCCAGCGGCCCGCCCGGACCCGTGTAGCTGTAGCCGAAGAACTCCCGCCGCTGCGCCAGCGTCATGTTCTCCCAGCCGGGATACGGCCGCCACAGCTTCGGGTCGGGCGTCCAGCGCCGCGCGTAGTCGTCCGGCTTGTGCTGGTAGATCCGCCGCGGCCCGGGCTTCGCCGGCACCGGCGGCTCGCCGGCTTCCTCGCGGCGGACCCGCTCGACCTCCTCGGCCAGCTCGTCGTCGGGGACCTCGTCGAGCCAGCGGATGATGGTCTCCGGCTCGGCCGCGGCCGCGGCCGCCCCCGGCGAGCCGCCCCGCGGGGCCTCCGCCGGCCGCGCCGGCGCGTTCTGCCAGCCCGTCGCCAGCGCCGCCGCCGTGTCCCCCCAGTCGCGCGCCGGGGCCGCCGGCTGCGCCCGCTGTTCCTTCAGCAGCCGCGCCGCGCCGGCCAGCACCCGCGCCAGCGCCGCGGCATTGGCGCGCTGGCGCAGCGCCTGCCTGGCGCCGGCGTCGGGCGCGAAGCCGAGCCGGAACGCGTCCAGCATGGCGGCGTTGGCGGCGATGATCTGCACCGCGTACAGCGCCTCGATCGGGTCGCGCGGATCGAACGCGGCCAGCGTGTCGAGGCCGTCCTGCACCACCGCCTGCCAGGCGGCATCGGGCGCGTCGGCGGCGGGGCGCGCCAGGGCGAGGACCAGCGCTTGCAAGGTCGGCGCCGGGATGGCGTAGCGCGGCTGGTCCGGCGCGGGGCCGGGGTCGGGGCCAGGCTTGGGCACGGGCGCGGTCTCCGCGGGTTGAACCAGACCGGCCAGTATCGGGGAAAATAGCGAACAAAAGGTTAATGCGGCATGAAGATCGCCGCCATCCATCCGCCGGGTCGTGCCTTGGTTTGAATTTCCGCCAAGGGCGGAGAGCCGCTGGTTTGGTCGGGTCCGCGAGTGGCAGCACCGGTTCCACAAGCAGACGTCCGTCGGGTCGACTCCAAGCCCCGACCGTCGGCCGGCTACGGCCGCCATGGGCGCGAAGCAGCCGGTCCTACCGACCGAGGAGCTATCGCAGCTCCGTCTTCGAGACCGGACCTTGGTCGGCTGACCTCGAATATCGCAGTTGGGTCGCGAGCGAAATTTCCAACCGAGACTCCACCCGCCGGCCGATCGCTCAGATGGCAACCAAGCGGCGGCCGGCCCGGCTCACGCCGGCGGCACCTCGCAGGCCAGGATGCTGCCGGTTTCGGACTCGGTGATCAGCAGCGTCCGCCCGTCCGGCGCGAGCGCGCAGTTGGTCACCATCCGCCCGGCACACGACGCGATGCGATAGCGCGGCACGCCATGCGCGTCGATCACCCAGACGCAGCCATGCCCGGGGTTGCTGACATACAGCCGGTCCGCCGCGTCCATCGCCAGCCCGTCCGGCCCCGACGTCCCGGCCGGCACGCGGGCGAAACATTGCGCCTTCGCCACCACCGCGTCGTCGCGCAGCAGGAAACGCCACACCTCGCACGAGCGCGTCATCGCCACATAGACATGGGTCTGCGCGGTGTTCAGCACGATGCCGTTCGGGCTCGGGCCGGTGCCGAGCAGCCGGTCGAGCCGCCCGTCCGGATGCAGCCGCCACACCCGCCCGGTGGGGTCCTGCAGCCCGGTCTGCCCCTGGTCGGTGAACAGCACCGAGCCGTCGCGATGCAGCGTCAGGTCGTTCAGCCCCTTGAACCCCTCGCTCATCACCGTTTGCAGCACCGCCGCGGTCGCCCCCGAGGCCGGATCGATCCGCAGCAGGCCGCGCCGGTAATCGGCGGCCAGCAGCATCCCGTCCGCCAGCACCTTCAGCCCGTTCGGCCAGCCGTCGAATTCGGCAAGCTGGGTCCAGGCGTCGCCCTCGATGCGGAACACCCGCCCATAGGGGATGTCGACCACCAGCAGCCGGCCGGCGGCGTCGAAGCACGGACCTTCCAGGAAACAGTCAACCGGCTGGCCGGCGCGGTTGGCGTCGGCCCACTCGGTGCGTTGCCGGCGGCGAAACCGCTCCGGCACGCGCGTCAGCACGCGGGTCGGCAGCTCTTGCGGGGGTGCGAACCACATACGGCAAACACTGGGACGGCACGGCGCGGAAGGCAAGCCGGGGCGGGAATGACGATGGCCCCGCTCGTCCGGACGGCAGCCCGCCGATCCCGGCGGCGCGGTCCGCGTGCAGCGCGTGCGTGCCACGCCCCGGGCGAGGACCGCGTGGCGATGCAATGGCGGGATTGATGCGCCATCGATCGTTCCGGACAGCGTCGCAAGCCGGCAGCAACGTCGCGACAAAACCGGTGCCGCAGCTGCAGCAAGGCGATGGGCGCAAAACACGCAGATGGATCCGGGTTTCGCCATCGGGCAGGACCCTCCGGCGATCGGCCGTTGCTGGCTGTGCCGGTCGGCGGCCGTTGGCGATCGACCGTTGCTGGCAGTGCGGTCGGCGGCCGTTGGCGATCGGCCGTTGCTGGCGGTGCGGTCGGCGGCCTCGGGCGCCAAGACCCGGGCGCCCGACCGACGGCAAGCAAGATTTTTAGCACGGAGGACGCAAGGGAGATCCACGGAGTCCACGGAGAAGCGAAGGATTTTGGGCGCTTCGCGCGAACCGCCAATCAGCCCCTGCGCGCAGCGCCATCCTTGCCTTCTCCGTGGACTCCGTGGTTCTCCCTGACGTCCTCCGTGCTAAAACTCTTGCTTGCGGACCACGCCCCCCCCGCCAACGCCTGAACCCGTCCCACGCGCCATGCCGCGCCGCCCGCGCACCTCCGCGCCCCGGCCGCTCGGCTGGGCGCGGCGCCGCGGCTGTTCTATCCTCGGCGCCGGTTCCACCACGGCGCGGCCGGCCGATCGCGCCGCCGCCAAGGGAGGCTGCAATGAGCGATTCGACGGCACGGCCCCGGTTCAAGGGCGTGTTCCCGGTGGTCCCGACCACCTTCGACGCGCACGGCGCGCTCGACCTCGCCAGCCAGTTCCGCTGCGTCGACTTCATGATCGACGCCGGCTCGAACGGCCTCTGCATCCTGGCGAACTATTCCGAGCAGTTCGCGCTCTCCGACGCCGAGCGCGAACAGCTCACCACCGCCATCCTCGGCCACGTCGCCGGGCGCGTGCCGGTGATCGTGACGACGACGCATTTCAGCTCGCTTCTGTGCGCGCAACGCAGCCGCCGCGCCCAGGACCAGGGCGCGGCGATGGTCATGGTCATGCCGCCCTATCACGGCGCCACGATCCGCGTCGGCGAGCCGGCGATCGTCGATTTCTTCCGCACCGTTGCGGATGCGATCGATATTCCGATCATGCTCCAGGACGCCCCGGTCAGCGGCACGCCGCTGTCGCCCGCCCTGCTCGCCCGCATGGCCCGCGAGATCGCCCAGGTCGCCTATTTCAAGATCGAATCGTCCGCCGCCGCCGCCAAGCTGCGCGAGCTGATCGCGCTCGGCGGCGCGGCGATCGAGGGGCCGTGGGACGGCGAGGAGGCGATCACCCTGCTGGCCGATCTCGACGCCGGGGCGACCGGCAGCATGCCGAGCGGCGCCTATCCGGACGGCTTGCGCCCGATCGTCGACGACTACCAGGCCGGGCGCCGCGAGCAGGCGGTCGCGGGCTATCAGCGCTGGCTGCCGCTGATCAATTACGAGAACCGCCAGTGCGGCCTGCTGGCCTGCAAGGCGCTGATGCGCGAGGGCGGCGTCATCGCCTGCGACGCCGCGCGCCATCCGCTGGCGCCGCTGCACCCGGCGGTGCGCGCCGGCCTGATCGAAACCGCGCGCCGGCTCGACCCGCTGGTGCTGCGCTGGGGCAAGTGAGGCCGGCCGGCGGAAAGATTGACCCATCGACGGCCCCCACCACGTCATGGCCGGCGCAGGCCGGCCATCCACGACTTGCCTTCGTGCGGCAAGCAAACCCGAGGATGCTGGCTTACGCCCGGCATGACCTGGTGGCACCGCCGAAGAGTTGATCATTCGGACGCCTGGTATGATGCCGGCGGCCTGAACCGCCGACGCTCGCCGCGGTTCCGCCCGCCGGCATCGCGCCCGGGGTTGCCCCCCTGAATTTCCCTGGGGCGGCCGTGCCACCACCCGCCCCGGCCGGAATTCATCCCGGTTATTGCGACCGCCGGAAACCATTGGTTTACCAGTGCGGCGCACAGATGGCCGATGCCGCGCGCCGGTTTGCCCCTGCTGGCCCTTCTGCTGCTGCCCCTGGTGCTGGCCGGCTGCGAGACGGTCACCCCGATGGTCGGCGCCGAGCTGGCCGGCGCGGCGACGGTGGGCAGCGTCGCCGCAATCGGCCGCACGCCGGTTGACGCGGCCTACTCGCTGGTCACCGGCAAGGACTGCTCGCTGGTGCGGCTGGACCAGGGCAAGACCTATTGCCGCCCGACCGAGCCGAAGCCCGAGGCGCCGCCGTACTGCACCCGCAGCCTCGGCGTGGTGGATTGCTGGAAGGACCCCGCCGCGATGCCGAACCTCGGCCCCAACGTGGCGGATGGCCCGCACACCCTGACCCCGGCCCAGGAGACGAACCGGACCCGCAGCTGGCCGGCCTGGTAGCACGCGCCGCGGGCGGCTCAGCGGCACCTACCCGGCGAAGCGCACCAGCCGCCCGCCCGGCGCCCCCAGCACCTCGTCCTCGCGCATCACCGCCTGGCCGCGCACGATGGTGGCCACCGGCCAGCCGGTGATGTCCATGCCGGCGAACGGCGTCCAGCCGCAGGGCGAAACGATCCAGGAGTCCTCGATCCTGCGCCGGCGCTGCATGTCCACCAGGGTGAAGTCGGCGTCGTAGCCGGCCGCCAGCCGGCCCTTGCCGAGCACCCCGTAGACCCGCGCCGGCCCGGCGCACATCAGGTCCACCATGCGGCTCAGCGACAGCCGCCCGGCGTTCACGTGGTCCAGCATCACCGGCACCAGCGTCTGCACCCCGGTCAGCCCGGCCGGGCAGTCGGGCCAGGGCAGCAGTTTCTTCGCCCGCGGGTGCGGCGCGTGGTCGGAGCCGACGGTGTCCACCGTGCCGTCGTTGATCGCCCGCCACGAGGCTTCCTGGTGGCGCGGCCCGCGGATCGGCGGGTTCATCACGCCGAAGCCGCGCAGCCGGTCGTAGCAGTCGGGCGCCACCTGGGTGAGGTGGTTCACCAGCACCTCGCAGGTGGCGATGTCGCGGCAGTCCTTCAGGTACTCCAGCTCCTCCGCGGTCGAGACGTGCAGGATGTGGGCCTGCCGCCCGGTCCGCCGGGCCAGCGCCATCAGCCGCCGCGTGCCGAGGAAGGCGGTCTCCTCGTCGCGCCATTCCATGTGGCAGGCATAGGGATCGCCCGACTTGAACAGGTGCTTGCGGTCCTGCAGCCGGTATTCGTCCTCGGAGTGGTAGGCGATGCGCCGGCGGCCGGAGCGCATGACGCGCTCCAGGTGGTCGTCGTCCTCCACCATCAGGTCGCCGGTCGAGCTGCCGGCGAAGATCTTGATGCCGCAGACGCCCTTGCCGAGCTCCAGGCTGGCCAGTTCGGGGATGTTGGTCTTGGTGCCGCCGACATACAGGCCCATGTCGCACCAGGCGACCTGCTCGACGTAGTCCTGCTTCCAGGCGAGTTTCTCCGCATCGACGATCGACGGCGCGGTGTTCGGCATGTCGAACACCGCGGCGAGGCCGCCGAGCACCGCCGCCCTGGTGCCGGTGGGGATGGTTTCCACCGCCTTGTCGCCGGGGTCGCGCAGGTGGACGTGCGGGTCGATCAGCCCGGGGAGGACGTGCAGGCCCTTGGCGTCGATACTCGCCTCCGCGGTGGCGTCGGCGGGGACGCCGAGGGCCGCGATGCGCCCCTGGCGCACGCCGACATCGGTGGCCTCGATGCCCCAGGGCAGCACGCAGGCGCCGTTGCGGATCAGCAGGTCGTAGTGGCTGGGCATGGCGAAGCTCCTCCTGGGCAATGCCTAGCACCGGCTGCCACGACCTGCCACGGCATCGCCGGCCGGCCAGCAATTCTCATTTTGGCCGCTCCGGACAGTCTGTCTCCGCCAAGACCGGCTGTCTTCGCCAGGCGCGAAAACCCCCATGGTCCCTTGGGGCGCGGCAAGCACCGAGCCAGCGCCCGCGACAGTGTGAGACATGCGGACTAGTGCCCTGCGTCACTGACTCTGCGGCGATTTCCCGATCCGCTTGCGGTACTCTACCGAGGTCGCAGGCGGACGCGGTAACCACACACTATGAGCAACCCGGGGCACTGCTACCGCTGCGCGGGGATTCTGCCCGCTTGGCGGTGGCTTGATCGCGGCGCTGGGAAGGCCTGACGCTCGAGGAACGGGCGAGCGCATGAGGGTCGTGCCGGGCTTGCGCTGCATCACCTCGGCATCTCCGGGCCGGTTACGATGTGGCGCATCGCAGGCGCGTCAACACGCCCGTAACCATCTGTCCGCGGCACCGCGAAGCAAGAATTTTGCCGCAGATGAAGCAAGGCGATGCACGCCGATGCACGCCGATGGCGCCGTGCTGAATGATCTGTTCGGGGGTCGGTGATCGGCTGCGCGTTCAGCGTGCTCGATACGCCTGGGGCCGGGTTCCTGGAAAAGGTGTATGAGAATGCGTTGGCATCTGCGGTTCGTGCGAGAGCCTGCCCCGGCGAAGGCCGGGGTCCTATCGGTTATGCAATAATGTGCCGCCGGGGTGTACGACAGGAACGTGGTGGTCGGCGGCGACTTCGTGGACCTGCCGGTCGAGGACGCACGTCCGGCTGAGCTGAACACCGTCAAAGCGCTGGACGACGCACGCATGTCCCCGGGCTGCTTGACCCTTGGGCCGGATGCGATGCGCCAATGACCGCAAAGCGACCGGCCCGCCGCTCTGCCTGCCGCTTGATTTCGGCAAGCCGCGCCTGGAGACCAAACGCGCGGCGCACGACCGGTGAACCGCACGGACCCATCGGCGTGCATCGGCGTGCATCGCCTTGCTTCATCTGCGGTAAATTCTTTCTTGCCCCGCCGCGCCACCAGCGCGCAACGCGGGCCGAGGCCGCAGGCGATCGCAGCCTCTCCGAGCCACGGCCGGACTTTGCTCAACCGGTCAGGATCACAGTGCAGGGGGACTTGTCACCTGCGTCACCGATCTTGTGGCGACGTCGCGGCTTGCTTGCGACGCCGTCAGTGACGATCGTTGGAGCATGAATCCAGGCAATATCAACGACACGGCGCACTAGCCGGCGACGACATGGGTCAACGCCTCCCCCGCGCGCAGCCGGCGCAGGTTCTCCATCACCACGTCGCCGATGCGCCGCCGCACCGGCACGCTGCCGATCCCCGAGACATGCGGCGTGATGATCAGGTTCGGACAGTCCCACAGCGGATGATCGGGCGGCAGCGGTTCCGGGTCGGTCACGTCCAGCCCGGCCCCGGACAGCTGTCCGCTGTGCAGCGCCGCCATCAGCGGCGCGGTTCGCACGATCGCGCCGCGGGCGATGTTCACCAGCACCGCGCCCGGCTTCATCGCCGCGATCGCCGCCGCATCGATCAGCCCGTGGGTCGCCTCGGTCAGGGCAGCGGCGACCACCACGGCGTCGGCCCGCGCCAGTGCCGCATGCAGGCCGGCGGCAGGAAACACCTCGTCCACCAGCTGCTCCGGCCGGCCGGAGCGCGAGACCCCCAGCAGGTGCGCGCCGAACGCCCTGGCGCGCCGGGCGGTTTCGCGCCCGATGCCGCCGAGGCCGATCACGGCGACCGTCGCCCCCTCCAGCGTGGTCAGCTTCAGCGCAATGGCACGGTCGAATTCGTGCGCCGCCTGCCGCCTGGCGAAGGCCGGCAGCCGGCGGATCAGCGCCAGCAGCAGCATCACGGCATGCTCGGCGACCATCGGGCCGTGGCTGTGTCCGGCGTTGGTCACCACCACGCCCGGCGGCACGCCATGGGTGATCACGCTGTCGTAGCCGGCGGTGGTCAACTGGATCCAGCGCAGCTTCCGCCCGTGCTGCCTGATCACCGCGGCGGCCTGCGCGGTGTAGAAGTGGCCCAGCATCACGATCGCATCCGCCCCCGCCAGCAGCCGCGGCAGGTCGTCGATCGACTCGACGATCGGCATGCGCACGTCGGGGAATTCGCCGACCCGTCCCGGCAGATAGTCGCGGTCGAGCGGGGCCCATAGCAGGATGCATTCATTCATGGCGCGGCTTGGCTTTCGCGGTGGTGCGGCGGCCACTCTGCCCGCTCAGTGCGCCTTGATCCAGGCGGCGATCGGCGGCACGACCTGATCCTCGATGCCGTAATAGCCGTGCGGCGACAGCGCATCGCACGGCGGGCTGCGCGACATGCCGCCGGCAACCGTGATCAGCGCCTTCGCCGGCGCGGCAGTGAGCCGGTCCAACCCGGGCGCCGCGCTGGCGAACGGGCTGTTCCGGCAGCCGTCATCGCGGTTGTGCACGACCAGGGTGGGCACGCGAAGCTGCTCCAGCGGCACCTCGGGGATCGCGGAGAGCCAGACGGTGGAGGTCAGCACCACGCCGGCGACGCGCGGCGGTCCCAGCCGCACGCCGACGTTGGCGGCCGAGATCGTGCCGCGGCTGGTGCCGACCAGCCACACCGGCACCGCCGCGCGCTGGCGCAGGAAGTCGATGACGGCGGCAATGTCCTGGGCCTGCGCCTCGCTCATGCGGAACCCGTTCGACATGCCCCCCGGCTGGTCCGATGGCGAATCGGCAATCGCGACGGCGAAGCCCAGCGCGGCGAAGCTCGGTGCCGCACGGACCAGGAAGTTGTTGCGCACCGCGGACAGCAGGCCGGAGCCGCCGGGAAACAGGATCAGGCTCGCCAGCGGATGCGCCACGCCGGTGAACAGGATGGATTGCGTCACGCCTGGCCGCGTCGGCAGCCGGACGGCCTCCTGCGCGCGCGCCGCGACAGCGAGCAGCAGCATCGGCAGCAACAGGCAGCGCAGCACGCGTGGCATGGCCGTATCTCCGTTCCTGGCGCAGACTGGTGCGAAGCAGATTGGCGCGAAATGGGGCTGGAGGAAATATCGATGACCACGCTCAACGACCTGCGCGCGGCCGGTGCGCGCCAGCGGGAGACACTGTTCGGCCCCGACAACCCGGTTCCGGCCGGCCTCGCGCGCATGCTGGACGAGGCGGCCTATGGCGCCATCTGGTCGCGTCCCGGCCTGGCGATGGCGGACCGCATGATCTGCACGCTGGGCGCGCTCGGGGTGTTGCCACGCCTGCGCGCCCTGCGCCGGCACATCGGCGCCGCACTCGACCTGGGGCTGACGCCGCTGACGATCCGCGAGGTGTTGCTCCAGGTCGGGCTGTACGCCGGGTTCTCCGCCGCCGAGGAAACCCTCGGCCTGGCCGAGGAGCTGTTCGCGGCAAGCGGCCTGCCGCTGCCGGCGGAGCCGGAGGAGCCGGTGACGCTCGACGAGCTGTCCCGCCGCGGCCGCGAACGGATGGCGTCGCTGCACGCCGAGCGCAGCAAGGACGGCTACGCGGCGCCCGACAACCCGGTCGCCGGCGCGCTCTACGGCCTGGCGATCCAATACGGCTACGGCGTGATCTGGTTCCGCCCCGGCCTGACCCCGCGCCAGCGGGCCCTGCTCGCGGTCGCCGCCTTCACCGCGCTGCGCCTGCCCGAGCAGCTGCGCCGGTTCGGCCACTCGGCCCTGAATGTCGGCGCCAGCCGCCCCGAGGTGGTGGAAGCGGTGATCCAGACCGCGCCGTTCAGCGGCTTTCCGCCGGCATTGAACGGGCTGGTGGCGCTGGGCGCGGATTTCCTCGGCTGAGGCCAGAGGCGGAGAAGGCTCCGAGGCTGGCGCCCCGGAGCCTTCGGCATTGTCTGTGGGCGTCGAAGCCCGAAAGCCCTAGGCGACCCCGCACGCGTTCGCTGTGGAGATCCAGGCCACGGCCCTCGGCGCCGCGATCAAACAATGAGACACTGGATCACCTCCTTTCGGTTGTTGCTGCGGAAGGCATCCTGCACAAGCCCGCCCCGCGCCGCAAGCCAAACCGCACGCCCCGACAGGGCAATCGGGTGAACGCAAACAAGGCTGGGGCTTCGCCCCAGACCCCACCAAGGGGCGCTGCCCCTTGGAACCCCGCCAAGGGCGGAGCCCTTGGAACCCTTCACTGGGAGTGTGGGGAGGGGGAGGGGGCGGGTGGGCGAGGCACCGGTGTTCGTCCGGCACGCCGGACGAACACCGGTGCCTCGCCCACCCGCCCCCTCCCCCTCCCCACACTCCCAGTCATGGAGTCCAGAGGCCGCTGCCTCTGGTGGGGGGTCCAGGGGGGCAACGCCCCCCTGGCGGGGTTCGGGGCGGAGCCCCGACCTTGCTTGCGTTCGCCCGATTGGCCTACCGCGCCGCCGCCTGGTGCGCCGCCAGGCAGGCGACATCCACGATCTGGCTGACCGACGCATCCATCTGCACGATCTGCACCGGCCGCTCCATCCCGATCAGCAGCGGTCCGATCGTCGTCCCGCCGCCCAGCTGCTGCATCAGCCGCGCCGTGATGTGCGCCGAGTGCAGCCCCGGCATCACCAGCACGTTGGCATCGCCGGTCAGCCGGCAGAACGGGATACAGCGCGCGAATCGACGGTTCCAGCGCCACGTCCGGGCTGATCTCGCCGTCATACTCGAAATCCACCTTGCGCTGGTCCAGCAGCGCCACCGCATCGCGCATCGGGATCGCCCGGTCGTGCGGCGGATCGCCGAACGTCGAGTGCGACAGCAGCGCCACCCGCGGCTCGTGGCCCAACTGGCGGGCCGCGGTCGCCGCGCCGACCACGATCTCCGCCAGTTCCGCGGCATTCGGGCCGGAAATGCATCAGCGTGTCGGCGATGAAGATCGTCTTGCCACGGTTGCCCAGCACCAGCGTCAGGCCGAAGGCGATCCGGCCCGGTCGCGGATCGATCGCGTGCCTTATATCCCCCAGGCAATCCGCGGTCGAGCGCGTCAGCCCGGTCACCAGCGCATCCGCATCGCCGGTCGCCACCATGCAGGCGGCGAACACGTTGCGGTCCTGGTTGACCATGCGCTGGCAGTCGCGCTGCAGGAAGCCGCGCCGCTGCAGCCGCTTGTAGAGGAACTCCATGTACTTCGCGGTTCTTCTGCGACAGGCGCGCGTTGTGGATCTCCAGCCCGTCCACCTGGCCGAGACCGAGGCGCGCCATCGTCGCCTTGACGCGGTCCTCGCGCCCGATCAGCACCGGCGTGCCATAGCCGGCGTTGCGGAACGCCACCGCGGCGCGCACGGACTTTTTCCTCCTCGCCCTCGGCGAACACCACGCGCTTCGGATTGGCGCGGACGCTTTCCATGATCGCGTCCAGCGCGCCCGCGGTGGGATCGAGCCGCCCCGACAGCTCGCGCGCATAGCGCCGCAGGTCGGCCAGCGGCCGGCGCGCCACGCCGCTGTCCATCGCCGCCTTGGCCACCGCCGGCGGCACCCGCGAGATCAGTCGCGGATCGAACGCATTCGGAATGATATACTCCGGCCCGAAGCTCAGCCGCCGCCCGGCCGAGGCGCTGTGCACCTCGTCCGGCACGTCCTCGCGCGCCAGGTGGGCCAGCGCCTCGGCCGCGGCGATCTTCATCGCGTCGTTGATCGTGCTGGCGCGCACGTCCAGCGCGCCGCGGAAGATATAGGGGAAGCCGAGGATGTTGTTGACCTGGTTCGGATAGTCGCTGCGCCCGGTGGCGATGATCGCGTTCGGCCTGGCCGCGCGGGCTTCCTCCGGCGTGATCTCGGGGTCGGGGTTGGCCATGGCGAAGATGATCGGCCGGTCCGCCATGCCGCGCACCATGTCCTGGGTCAACGCGCCCTTCGCCGACAGGCCGAACACCACGTCGGCGCCCTCCAGCGCCTGGAGCAGCGTGCGCGCCTTGGTCGCCGCGGCGTGCGCCGACTTCCACTGGTTCATGCCCTCGGTGCGGCCCTGGTAGATCACGCCCTTGGTGTCGCACAGGATGACGTGCTCCGGGCGCATGCCCATCGCCTTCAGCAGCTCGACGCAGGCGATCGCCGCCGCCCCGGCGCCGTTCACCACCAGCCTGGTCGTCGCGCAGCTCCCGCCCGGTCAGGTGGCAGGCATTGATCAGCCCGGCGGCGGCGACGATCGCGGTGCCGTGCTGGTCGTCGTGGAACACCGGGATGTCCATCAGCTCGCGCAGCCGCTGCTCGATGACGAAGCACTCGGGCGCCTTGATGTCCTCCAGGTTGATGCCGCCGAAGCCGCGCAGGTAGCGCACGGCGTCGACGAATTCGTCGACATCCTCGGTGCCGATCTCCAGGTCGATGCCGTCGATGTCGGCGAAGCGCTTGAACAGCGCGACCTTGCCCTCCATCACCGGCTTCGAGGCGATCGCGCCGAGATTGCCCAGCCCGAGCACCGCGGTGCCGTTGGAGATCACCGCGACCATGTTGCCCTTGGTGGTGTAGTCGTAGGCCAGGTCAGGGTCGCGCGCGATGTGCAGGCAGGGCTCGGCGACGCCGGGCGAGTAGGCCAGCGACAGGTCGCGCGCCGTGGTCAGCGGCTTGGTGATGCGCGTTTCCAGCTTGCCCGGCCGCCCGCTGGCGTGCACGGCCAGGGCCTCCTCGGCCGAAATGCGCGCCGTGCGCGTGTCGATGCTGCCATCAGCCATGATCGTTTCCCCGCAACCGTCGTTCGCGTGTGCGAGGCCATCATGCCGGTGCGGGGGGAGGCTGGGAAGCCGGCGGGTTCGCAGGTGTGGCGCGACGGGGACGCAGGCCAGGGATTTCGCGCGGGAGTCGAGCCGCGGCAGCGAGCAAGCGGCAGGCGGCCGGGGCGGCGAAGCCGAGCAAGCGGACGCCACCCCGGACGGCGTCCGGACCTGCCGCCGGGGCCGCCAGGGCAACGCTCAACAATTGTCGGTTCGAGGTGCGCCCTGGCCAGGCTGCGTAGTTCCATTCCAGGTGCACTGGCTCGGCATCAATCCTGATGGCGACCCATCAGATTGCAGGCGCCACCTGCACGGCAAGCAAGTCAAGCAAGTAATCAAGCGGACACAGAGTTACACAGAGTGTCCACAGAGTTTCACAGAGAAGTATTTATTGGCGCTTCGCGCTGATGACGGATGTGCGGGTCATAAGACCTTGCGCGCAGCGCTATTTGCTTTCTCTGTGAAACTCTGTGGACACTCTGTGTAACTCTGTGTCCGCTTGATTACTTGCTTTCCCGCGTTGCCGCAATTCCCGAAACACCAGTGCGGGCAGCCCAGGCAAGCCGGCGACACGGGCCAAATGCGCGCACCCTGCCCACCGGGGCGCCCGGCTGCACAACCTCGATCGATTCATTCATTGTTGGGCGGCGCCTGAGCCGGGCAGCGCGCCGGGCCGGCTTCAGACCGGCGTGCCGTAGCCGCCGCCGCCGGGGGTTTCGATCACGAACGCATCGCCGGCGTCGAGTTCCGCGCTGTCGGTGCCGGTCAGCAGCTCGTGCGTGCCATTGGCGCGCTCCACCCATTGCCGTCCGATGGCCCCGTCCTCGCCGCCTGCCAGTCCGAACGGCGCGACATTGCGGCGCGAGGCGACGATCACCGCCGTCATCGGTTCCAGGAAGCGGATGCGCCGCATGGCGCCGTCGCCGCCGCGCCACTTGCCGTCGCCGCCCGACCCGCGCCGGATGCCGAAATGTTCCAGCCGCACCGGGTAGCGCAGTTCCAGCACCTCGGGGTCGGTCATCCGCGTGTTGGTCATGTGCGTCTGCACCGCCGAGGTGCCGTCGAACCCCGGCCCCGCGCCGGTGCCGCCGCAGATCGTTTCGTAGTACTGGCGGTGCGCGTCGCCGAAGATGAAGTTGTTCATCGTCGCCTGGCTGCAGGCGATCGCCCCCAGCGCGCCGAACAGCGCGTTGCAGGTGGCCTGCGACACCTCGGTGTTGCCCGCCACCACCGCGGCCCCCGGCTCCGGCGACAGGAAGGTGCCGGGCGGGATGACCAGCTTGATCGGCTTCAGGCAGCCGTCGTTCAGCGGGATGTCGTCGCCGACCAGGCAGCGGAACACGTACAGCACCGCGGCGCGCGTCACCGCGGGCGGCGAGTTGAAATTGGCCTCGTCCTGCTTGCCGGTGCCGGAAAAATCCACGACGGCGCTGCGGCTGGCGCGATCGACGCTGATCGCCACCTGCAACTTCTTGCCGTTGTCCATCGTGTAGCGGAAGCTGCCGTTGCCGATCCGGTCCAACACCCGGCGCACCGATTCCTCGGCGTTGTCCATCACGTGGCCCATATAGGCGCGCACCGTGTCCCAGCCGAACTGCGCGACCACGCGCTGCAGCTCCTGCACGCCCTTCTCGTTGGCGGCGACCTGCGCCTTGATGTCGGCGACATTCACGTCGGGGCTGCGCGCCGGGTATTTCGCGCCGGCCAGCAGCGCGCGGAACGCCGTCTCGCGGAATTCTCCCGCCGTTGACCAGCAGGAAGTCGTCGATCACCACGCCTTCCTCCTCCAGCGTGCGCGAACCGGGCGGGGTCGAGCCGGGCGTGATGCCGCCGATATCGGCGTGATGCCCGCGCGAGCCGACGAAGAACCGGATCTCGCCGCCCGGCGGCGTCGAACACCGGGGTGATCACGGTGACGTCCGGCAGATGCGTGCCGCCGTTGTACGGGTTGTTCAGCGCCACCACGTCGCCCGGCTTCAGCGTCGTGCCGCGCAGCGCGCAGCACCGTGCGCACGCTCTCGCCCATCGCGCCCAGATGCACCGGCACGTGCGGCGCGTTCGCCACCAGCCCGCCCTCGGCGTCGAAGATGGCGCAGGAGAAGTCCAGCCGCTCCTTGATGTTCACGCTCATCGAGGTGTTCTGCAGCACCGCGCCGGTTTGTTCCGCAACGTTCATGAACAGGTTGTTGAACAGTTCCAGCAGCACCGGGTCGGGCCGCCCCGCCCCGGCCGCCGCGCGCGCCGGCAGCGGCGCGGTGCGGCGCAGCATCATGTGGTCCAGCGCGGTGATCTCCGCGGTCCAGCCGGGCTCCACCACCGTCGTGGCGTTCGCCTCGCGGATCAGCGCCGGGCCGGCGATGCGGTCGCCGGCCAGCAGCGCGGTGCGGTCGAACACCGGGGCGTCGTGCGCCGCCCCGCCGGAGAAGATGCCGATCCGATCGATCGGCGCCGGCGCGCCGGCCGCGCGCGCGGCGAGCGTCGCCTCCTGCACCGCGTCGCCCGGGAACGCGGCTTCGACCGCCACCGCCTCGACCACCAGCGGCCGGTCCGGCGTGGCGAAGCCGAAGCGGGCGCGATGCAGCGCGGTGAAATCGGCGACGATGCGCTCCAGCGTGGTCAGCTCGACGATCAGCGCCGCCTCGGTGCCGGCGTAGCGCAGGTGCAGGCTGCACGCCGTGCTGATGCGCGCCGGATCGGCGCCCTGGTTGGCCAGCGCCGCGCCGGCCTCGACCACCAGCCGATCGGCCAGCGCCTCCAGGTCCGCCATCGCATCCGCCGCCAGCGGCACCTCGACCGCCTGCTCGCGCATCACCGCCTGGTCGGCCAGGCCCATGCCATAGGCCGACAGCACGCCGGCGAAGGGGTGGATGAACACCGTCTCCATGCCCAGCGCGTCGGCCACCAGGCAGGCGTGCTGGCCGCCGGCGCCGCCGAAGCATTGCAGCGCGAAGCGGCTGACGTCGTGGCCCTTCTGCACCGAGACCTGCTTGATCGCGTTCGCCATGTTGGCCACGGCGATCTGCAGGAACCCCTCGGCGGCCGCCTGCGGCGACCGAGGCTGGCCGGTCGCCTGCGCGATCTGCTCGGCGAGCGCGGCGAATTTTTCCCCCACCACGGCCGCGTCCAACGGCTGATCGCGCGCCGGGGCCGAAGATCGCCGGGAAATGCGCCGGCTGGATCTTGCCGACGCAGACATTCGCGTCGGTCACCGTCAGCGGCCCGCCGCGGCGGTAGCAGGCCGGGCCGGGGTCGGCCCCCGCGCTGTCCGGCCCGACGCGCAGCCGCGCCCCGTCGAAATGCAGGATCGAGCCGCCACCCGCCGCCACCGTGTTGATCGCCATCATCGGCGCGCGCATGCGCACGCCGGCCACCTCGGTCTCGAACGCGCGCTCGAACCCGCCGGCGTACAGCGCGACGTCGGTCGAGGTGCCGCCCATGTCGAAGCCGATGATGTTGTCCAGCCCGGCCATCGCCGCGGTGCGCGCGGCGCCGACGATGCCGCCGGCCGGGCCCGACAGGATCGCGTCCTTGCCCTGGAAGGCGTGCGCCTCCGCCAGGCCGCCGTTCGACTGCATGAAATACAGCCGCGTGCCGGCCAGCTCGCCGGCCACCAGATCGACGTAGCGGCGCAGGATCGGCGACAGGTAGGCGTCCACCACCGTGGTGTCGCCGCGCGGCACCAGGCGCAGCAGCGGGCTGACCGCGTGGCTGGCGGAGACCTGGGTGAAGCCGGCCTCGCGCGCCAGCTCGGCCAGGCGCCGCTCGTGCGCCGGGTATTTCCAGGCGTGCAGCAGCACGATGGCGCAGGCGTTGATGCCGGCGGCGCGGGCATGGGCGAAGTGCCGGCGCGCGGCTTCCTCGTCCAGCGTCTCGATCTCCTCGCCATCGATGCCGACGCGGCCGTCGATCTCCACCACCTGTTCGTACAGCATCGAGGGCAGGGTGATCGCCAGGTCGAACAGCCGCGGCCGCGCCTGGTTGCCGATGCGCAGCGCGTCGGCGAAGCCGCGGTTGACCACCAGCAGCACCCGCTCGCCCTTGCGCTCCAGCAGCGCGTTGGTGGCGACCGTGGTGCCCATCTTCACCGCCTCGATCAGCCCGGGCGGGATCGGCCGGTCGAGCGGCACGCCGAGCACCGACTTGATGCCGGCGATGGCGGCGTCGCGGTAGCGGCCGGGATTCTCGCTCAGCAGCTTGTGGGTCGACAGGCGCCCGTCGGGATCACGGGCGACGATGTCGGTGAAGGTGCCGCCGCGATCGATCCAGAACTGCCACTGCGTCGAAGCCATGCCGGTCTCCCTGCTGGCGCGCCCCGCGCGCCGTCACCCGGCGGCAATAGCAGCGTCCCCGCCCGGTCGGCTAGGCGTGGCACGCCGGGGCTCCGCCCCGAACCCCGCCAGGGGGCTTTGCCCCCTGGACCCCCACCAGAGGCAGCGGCCTCTGGACTTCATGACTGGGAGTGTGGGGAGGGGACGGGGGCGTGCGGGCGCGGCGTCAGGGCCGCCCGTTACGACGGGCGGCCCTGACGCCGCGCCCGCACGCCCCCGTCCCCTCCCCACACTCCCAGTGAAGGGTTCCAAGGGCTCCGCCCTTGGCGGGGTTCCAAGGGGCAGCGCCCCTTGGTGGGGTCCGGGGCGAAGCCCCGGCCTTGCTCGGTTCGCCCGATCGCCCGGGGTGTGCTTTGCTGGCCGGCGCGGTGGGGAGGCCATGGTCATGGGTGGGTCGTCGGGGTCCCGGGCGGTGGGTGCGGTGTGGGACGATGCCTGGCTGCTGGCTGGCGTTCGCACGCCGTTCGCCGACTACAACGGTCCGTTGGCCGCGGTTTCGCCCACCGACCTGGGCATCAAGGCGGCGCGCGCGGTGCTGGAGCGGGCCGGCGTGCCGGCGGGCGACGTCGGCACGGTGATCACCGGCAACATGACCCAGTCCAGTTTCGACGCCTACATGTTGCCGCGCCATGTCGGCCTGTATGCCGGCGTGCCGATCGAGGTGCCGGCGCACATGGTCCAGCGGGTTTGCGGCACCGGGATCGAGGTGCTGATGCAGGGCGCCGACGCGGTCACCCACCGCGGCGTCGGCGTGGCGTTATGCGTCGGCACCGAAAGCATGAGCCGCAACCCGGTGGCCTCGTACACCCACCGCGGCGGGTTCCGGCTCGGCCAGGTGGAATTCAAGGACTTCCTGTGGGAATCGCTGCTCGATCCCGCGCCCGACCGCACCATGGGCGGCACCGCCGAGGAACTCGCCCGCCGCTACCAGATCACCCGGCCCGCGGTGGACGCTTTCGCCGCGCGCAGTTTCGATCGTGCCCTGGCGGCGCGCGATTTCCTGAACGGCGAGATCGTGCCGGTCGGCAGCGAGACGTTCACGCGGGAGGGCTATGCCGCCCGTGGCATCGCGCTGTCGCGCAAGCTGGGCACGGTGAGCGGCGACACCCATGTGCGCGCCTCGCCGATCGAAGCGCTGGCCGCGCTGCGCCCGGCCTTCGGCGGCGTGCAGACCGCGGGCAACAGCTCCGGCATGGTGGATGGCGCCGCGGCCGGCCTGGTCTGCTCCGGTGCCTACGCACGCAGCGTTGCCGCCCGCAGCGGCGGCGTTGGCAGCATCGGGGCACCAGGCGTCGGCGAAGCTGGGGCGGGCGTCGCTGGCAGCGGGGCAAGGGGCGGCACGCCGCTGGCCCGCCTGGTCGGCGGCGTGGCGGTCGGCTGCCCGCCGGAGGTGATGGGCATCGGCCCGGTCCCGGCGATCCGCGCGCTGCTCGACCGCGTCGGGCTGCGGCTCGACGCGATCGGCCGGATCGAGATCAACGAGGCGTTCGGCGCCCAGGTGCTGGCCTGCGCGCGCGAGCTGGACCTCGACGAGGACCGGCTGAACGTCAACGGCGGGGCGATCGCGATCGGCCATCCGCTGGCGGCGACCGGCGTGCGCCTGAGCGTCACGCTGGCGCGCGAGTTGCGCCGCGCCGGCTTGCGCTATGGCATCGCCTCGGCCTGCATCGGCGGCGGGCAGGGCATCGCGCTGCTGGTGGAAAACCCCGCCGCGGCATAACCCCGGACGCGGTCCAATCGACCGGACACGGCGGTAGTGGGTCGGTTTCAATGTCCGCAAAGGGTGGGGAGCGGACGTTGAGTAGCCCCCTTGACCCTCGCGATCCTTGGCGCTTCCACTCCCCGCGCCCTTGGTCAAACCACCCCCCTGGCAAGCAGCACGGCACGCCGGCAGCTCGCCACTGACCGAGGTGGCACCTTTCGGCGCGTCAGATTCTATGTTTGTTCCCAACGACGAGCTGTGCTACACACCTCGTGATGTTGGCAGCCAACACGATGGAGTGATCTTGGCCATACTCTTCACGCCTGGACAGCTGCGCTTGGCCTTCGGGCTGAGCAAGCAGGAGTGGCGTACCTATCGGCAGGCGCTTGGCCCGCTTAGCCGCGACAATGGGCGATCGCCTTGTCTGAGCGCCGGCGATCTGCTGGCCACCGCGGTTGTTCGTCGCGCTTCCACCGCCCTCGCCGCACCGTTATCCGCGTTCAGTTCCCTTGCAGAGAACCTATTTGCTTTGTGCGGCGCATATCCTTGGCCACAGTTGGAACGATCCTATTTGCTGCTTGATCTCCAAGCTGCGGGCGTAGAGCTGATCGATCTGGAGAGGGGGCATCGCCCGATTGATTTAGGCCTTTTAATCCGTCTGGCACCGCTCGTTGCGGATATCCGGCAGAACTTGCTCGCTGCGGGACCGGACCCGCAGCATGGTCTTGCGTTTCCGCCGATGGTGGCGGGTGCACGTCAATGACCCTCATCGATACCATCGCCACGGAGACCGAAAAGCTCGGCTATCGAACTGAGGCGATCCGGCGCGACTATTTCTACAGCGACGTATGGAGTTCGTCGGCTTCAACGCGCTCGGTTCCCTTCGCAGCCTTTACCCAGACGCCGCGCTCCTATCGATCGGCGGCCTTCGCGGTAATCGAGGCGCCAGAAAGCGAGGCGGCGGTGTCCGTGCGCGAGCACCGTGCGCTTGGAGCGCCGCTGTTCTTCGTGATCGAAGCGAAGATGGTGTCGACATGGCAGGTATACGCGAACAAACAGCCGCGCTTTCTCGGACGTTTCTTCCCGGAAGCGCTTCCGGCCTATTTCCACGAGCACAAGGAAAGATGGGCGCCCGACGCCATTCATCGGGCGAAATCGATTGGAAGGGTCGATACCTCCTACCAGCTCGACTTCGTTGACGTCGGGCTGATCCCGGCAATCGAAGGCGAGATCCATACGAAGCTCGACCGGCTCATCCGCGAGGCAGTCGCGGGCACGCGGGAGTTCACCCGCGACGAATCGATCCGCGTCCTGTTCCGAGGCGTGTTCCGACTGTTAGCGGCGAAGATCCTGATGGATTGTCAGCATCCCCGCGCGCTGGCCTGGGATACCGAGGACGTGCGGTCCGTGCTATCCCAAATGGACAACTATTACGATCTCGGCAATGATAGCCAGCTTTGGCCGCACGCGGCATTGGCCGCTCTAAAACCGGTCTGGGAGACCTTCAGGTCAGGTTTCAACGTCGCGAACATTTCGGCGGATGACCTCGCCTATGTGTATAAATCTACGCTCGTTACCGACGCGGCGCGGGCTGATTTCGGGACGCACAGCACACCGCGACACGTCGCCGACTATGTTGTCGACCGCCTCCGGCTGTGGGAATTTGGCGCTTCGCCGCCTCGCGTGTACGAGCCGTTCACGGGCGCCGGGGTTTTCCTAAGCTCGGCCCTGCGTCATATGCGCGACGGGCTGCCGCATGCCTGGAGCGACGAGCAGCGCCACGATCTCCTGATCAAGTATATCGGCGGCGCGGAGATAGACCCCTTCGCGGCCGAGGTTGCCAAACTCTCCTTGATCCTCGCTGACTATCCCAACCACAACGGCTGGCGGATTGAGGAGGTCGACCTATTTCAAAATGGTGCGCTGGCTGCCCGGATCGCCGATGCGAATGTGATCCTCTGTAATCCACCTTTTCCGGCATTTAATCCGACGGAGCAGGCAGCCTATCCAGAGGCCTCCAGAACTAATCTCTCGAAGGCGGTGTTTTCTCTCGAGACCTCGCTCCGGGCTGCGCCCGATATGCTCGGCTTCGTGGTACCCAATACACTGCTGGTCGATCGCCGCTATCGCGAACAACGGCACCAGATCGAGCGGGGTTACCGCGAGATCGAGATGGTCGCGCTGCCTGATGGCGTCTTTAACGTCTCCCAAGCCAATACCGCGCTCCTGATTGCCCGAGGCCGGCTCGAAGCCGGTCAGAGCCAGCACATCCGATCCGCCGATGTCGCCGACCGGGACAAGAGGCTCTTCGCGGCAACGGGGCAGCCTTCCCGCATTCGCGAGACGGTGCGCGCCGAGGCGATTGAGAGAGATGGGGCGATCTGGATCTTTCCGTCACAAGCCCTGTGGGATGCGCTTGCAGACCGGCCAAGACTCGGCGCCTTCCTGCACGGTCATTGGGGCTTGCGGTGGAAAGGTGGACAGAAGGGGCGGGCGTACCCCGTTCCTGGACCCGGGCGGGTTCCCGGCTTCAAAAATACGTCGGATATCCACCAGTTCGTGCTGTCAGCACCCCAATGGCTCGACGTTAATCCCGACGATCTGCTTGCCGGCGGGAATCTGAACTGGGATGGGCCGAAAATCCTGTGCAACGCGACGCGGCTCAGCCGTGGCTACTGGCGCCTGGCCGCCGCCGTCGATCGTTCTAAATGCCGCGCGACGCAGCAGTTTATGGGACTGTGGTCTAAACCATCTTACCCGAGTGCGGACCTGGATGCGCTGGCTGCTGTGATCAATGGGCCGGTCGTCAATGCCTTCTTGTCGGAGCGGTCCTTTGACAAGCGTTTCCGCATAACGACCCTCGAGGACGCTCCAATTCCCGCGGCGATCCCTGCCGAGCTCGGAGCCATGAGTCGGCAGTACAGTGCGCTGGCCGCGACTGGGAATGCAGACAAAGTACAGCTTGCCAGACTCTTACAGAATATTGATGTGCTAGTGCTTGAGGCATATGGCTTGAGCGCGGCACAGAGGCAGGACCTGCTTTCAACGATCGGCGATGATGAACGGCCACTCATCGGCCACACGACCAAACGCAGAAACGCACGCGGCGCGCTCAAGGGAGGCTTAGCCTCAGAAGGCAATGACCGTTCGCAGTTCGACCTGGCGGAGACCGCGTTCGACCACGGCGATGGGCTTGGCGAGGAGATATCGGCCGAGGAGGGCGTGCGTCGCCTGGCGGCGTATGCGAAGACCGTCCCGGTGCGCCAATGGGCGGGCGAGCTAGTATCCGAGCAGGGTTTGCGTGATCGCTTCCACTTAAGTAAAGCGGAAATCGATACGTGGAAAGCGGGCGCCAGCGTGGTCACGCTGTTCGACGATGACGGCGAGGTTGCTTTCCCGGTGGATCAGTTTTTCAACCGTCGTCCGGTTAAGGGACTTGGTGAGGTAGTCGAAAAGATCGGAAATCCGAGGGTGGCATGGATGTGGCTGCGCCAGCCTCATGCCGTGTTCGAGGCCCGTCAACCACTTGAAGTGCTGAAGTCGGGCGGTGCACGTGAGGTTGTCCAGGCCGCCGTTCGCGATTTCCGCTAGCGGCATGAAGCTTGCTGGTGCGACCATCGCGCAGCTAACGAAGCCGTGGCAGCTTAAATCCTACGTTCGCGTCATCCTGAACCGGTTCCATAGCACGCCACTAGCCCATCTTATTCACCGCATGGCAGGGATTCGCTGACGGGCATGGTACAAACGTCTGGAATCGCATAGAGATTGGTTATCGACGCCACTCTCCATGACTGGACAGAATCTGCCATGCCCGCCACCGACGACGATACGCTTCTACCATTCTCCTTGCCAAGCATCTTGCAGAAGAAGGTCACGGCCGCGTTCGACGGCGGGCTGATCAGTTCGGACGGTGGCGTTTTGCTTTTGGCCGGTGCCGACAAGCGACTTGGCCTGATCGACACACTGGCTGCGATCATCCCCGACCATCGCGACCGCAACCTGATCACCCATTCGATGGCAGACATTCTGCGTGCTCGCGTGTTCGCCATCGCCTGCGGCTACCCGGACGCCAATGATCTGGATGATCTGCGCAAGGACCCCGCTTTCAAACTCGCCTGCGGGCGGCTGCCAGAAAGCGGCGACGATCTGGCCTCGCAACCCACGATGTCACGCTGGGAGAACGCGCCAGACCTGCGCACCTTGTTCCGGCTGACGGGGGGCATGGTGGACCTGTGGTGCAAGAGCCACCGGCGCGCGCCGAAGGCGATCACCCTCGATATCGACGATACCGCAGACACGGTGCACGGCCATCAGCAGTTGTCGCTGTTCAATGCGCACTATGACGAACGCTGCTTCCTGCCGATCCATGTCTACGATGCAGGCACCGGCCATTGCGTGCTGACGATCCTGCGCCCAGGGAAGACGCCGGATGGCAAGGAGGTGAGAGCCCATCTACGTCGTCTGGTGCGACGCATCCGGCTGCACTGGCCACACACACGCATCACTATCCGCGGCGACAGCCATTACGGCCGACGTGAGGCGATGGACTGGTGCGAGCAGAACCGTGTCCGCTATATCTTCGGTCTGTCCACCAACACGATCCTTGCCGCTCAGGTCTTCATCAAGTCCGATGATGTGTGCGTCCGGCGCGCGATCGCCAACCTCGATGTGGTGCGCGACTACACCGAAACCCTCTATGGCGCCAAATCCTGGTCGCATCCCCGCCGCGTCGTGGCACGGATCGAGGCGACGCGAAAAGGTCTCGATATCCGCTATATCGTTACCAACATCACCTACGGCACCGCCGAGTGGCTCTACGACAGTCTCTACTGCGCACGTGGGCAGGCAGAGAACCTGATCAAGCGGCACAAGAGCCAGCTGGCCTCGGACCGGACGAGTTGCCGTTCGCCGCTGGCCAATCAGATGCGGCTGATCCTGCACACCGCCGCATACTGGCTGACGCTGACCGTGCGCGATGCCATCCCTTGCATGCAGCCGTTGGCCCGCGGCGAATTCTCCACCATCCGGCTGCGGTTGCTGAAGATTGCAGTGCGGATCAAGGAGACTGCGACTCGCATCAAGCTGGCATTCGCTGCCAACTGCCCCGACGCTGCCCTGTTTCGTGGGTTGGTTGGTGCGCTGATCCTGCGTCCAACGTAAGCGGTGGGACGAGTGTCCCGGTCGAACCCTGTCCGATCAACCTCCAACACCTTGCAGAGACGATCTAAAACACGGTCAAGCGTGCCGAAGGCGAGGCATGCACGTTATAGTTGTCGATACGTAATGGTATAGCGGCCGGCTGGTTCGGTGAATAAGATGGGCTAGGGGTCGGCCCGGGCGCGACTCGCTTCAGCAGCCCCGGAAACGATTTTCTCGCGCTGTACGCCGGGCGAAACTTGGCGACGGCGCTGGCCGAGACGGTGATCCGCGATCGGTTTGAGGGCTCGGATATGCGGCGGCTGTTCGTTGACGAGGTGCGGGACCGGTCTGCGGTGCAGGTTTCGACCAAATCGCCGCTTCGGCTTCTCGACATTCGCAAGGGCGGCTGCCTGAAGCTGGGCATCTCGACTGATGTCACCGGCGCGAAGGCCCAGGATGAAGCGCGTGCCTTCAGCCAATATATTCACGACGAGACCGACATCGCCGGGATTCTCTATGCCTCGCGGCTTACCGGAGAGAATTGCGTTGTTGTCTTTGATCGCGCGATCGAGGACCATCTCGTGGTTGAGCGCGTCGTTGCATTGGAACGATTGAAGTCGCTCGAAACCGCGCTCGCATCGCTTTGCATCGAGTTGATCTCATGACTAGGATTGCGGAGCCCCTCGCGATCTCGAATTAGTTGCCTGCTATGTCCGGTCTCCTACCCGCAGTTGTCCGACGACACTGACGGTGCTCGATGAGTTTACCGGCAACAGCCGCAATCGGTCAGAATTTACCGTTCCCCTCGATCCTATCGAATGTCCGCTCCGGGTCGAATCCGGCGGTTCGGGTCGGACGCCCAGGCTATTGCAGCATTGGGTCGGAGGCGGCATTCAAACTATCCCACAACCGACACGGCAAGGAGATCGGCATGGCTCAGCACATCGACTACTACGTTTCGCTCAATTCGCCCTGGACCCATCTGGGGGCGGCGCGGATCGAGGCGCTGGCGGCGAAATACGGCGCCACCATGCGGATCCATCCGGTTGATTTCGGCGCGATCTTCGCCGCCTCGGGCGGGCTGCCGCTGCCCAAGCGCTCGCCGCAACGCCAGGCCTACCGGCTGCAGGAACTGCGCCGCTGGCGCGACCACCTCGGCATTCCGATCAACCTCCAGCCGAAATTCTTCCCCGCCAACGAGGCGCTGACGTCCGGCTGCGTGATCGCGCTGCGCGAGACGGCAGGCGACGCGCCGGCGATCCGCCTGGCGCACGGCGTGCTGCGCGCGGTGTGGCAGGAGGAGCGAAACCCCGCCGACCCCGCCACCCTGGCCGCGCTGATCACCGACTGCGGGTTGGACGCCGACGCGGTGATGCGGCTCGGCGCCGAGCCGCGCTGGACGGAGTTGCGGGTGGCGGACACCCAGGCGGCGCTGGATCGCGGCGTGTTCGGCGCGCCGAGCTACGTGATCGGCGCCGAAATATTCTGGGGCCAGGACCGGCTGGACTTCGTCGAGCGGCATCTGGCGCGCGGATAAGACCAGCCGGCGGCAAGATCGACCCATCGACGCTGCGCCCCCGGCATGCCGGGCGCCGGCCCGGCATCCACGACTTCTTGCCTGCGTGCAGCAAGCAAAATCGTGGTTGCCGGGCCGGCGCCCGGCATGACAAGGGGGCGGCGCCAACGGGTCAATCCTTTCGCCCCCCTAGTCTAATCCCGGGCGGCGAAAGGATTGACCCACCTGCACCGCACCACGTCATGGCCGGCGGAGGCCGGCCATCCACGATTTCCCCGCTGGCAACAGCAAAGTCCTGGATAGCCGACCTCCACCAGTCACGCCGTCGAAGCGTCGGTCCTTTCGATACTTTGTATAACACGGAGGGCACGGAGAAGAATTGATTGCGCGGCGCGCAAGGCCTTCCCCCGGCGGGCATTCCTTGGCGGGCAGTTCGCCGGGCACTTGCGCGGGGCGCAGGATGTCTTCCTATCGCGGTAGGGACGCGCCTCACGGCGCGCCCCCCGCACAGAACCGTACGGGCGGATTTCCCGCATACGGCTCCCACCTTGGGTGTTTGACGGCGAAGCGTTTGCCGGGCCAGGGGTGGGTGATGCGTGGCCTGGGAAGCCACCGTTCGGCGAGCATGGTGATCCGTTCCCACGAGGTCCGATCCTTCTGACTGCGCCGCCGCAGCGTGCGCCGCCAGAGCCGGATCACGTGTTCTCGGAACGCCGCCAGGGCATCGGCATTGGTCGGCACGGCGTGATAGGCGAAGAAGCCGCCCATCACCTGTCGCAGCCAATCCCCTTGCTGTTCGAGCGTTGTGTGCATCCGGCGTCGCAGCCCTTCCCGGATCGCCAGCAGCCGCGCTTGCATCCGATCGCGCCGCGTCTTCCGCTTCAGTTGGAAGCCGCCGCGCCGGCTACGCCCGCAGATGTGGATGAACCCCAGGAAGTTGAACGTCTCCGGTTTGCCTTCGCCACGTTCTTTCCGGTTCTGCGCCGCGAAGCGGCCGAACCGGATCAAACGCGTCTTCTCCCCATGCAGCGTCAGAGCGAACACTGCCAGCCGCTCGCGCATCTCCGCCAAGAACCGCTCGGCATCGGCCTGGTGCTCGAAGCCGACAACGATGTCGTCGGCGTATCGCACCATGATGACATTTCCGCGGGCATGGCGTCGCCGCCATTGTTGCGCCCACAGGTCGAAGACGTAATGCAGGTAGATGTTCGCCAGCAGCGGTGAGATGACTGCACCTTGCGGTGTTCCCACTTCCCCTGGCTTTACCTCCCCGTCTTCCGCCACCCCGGCCTTCAGCCACTTGCGGATCAGACGGACCACACGCCGATCACCAACCCGGTGCTCAACGAACTTGATGAGCCGCTCGTGGCTCACCGCATCGAAGAACCCGGCGATGTCGGCATCCAGAATCCAGTTCACCTTGCACCGGTCGATTCCTACCGCCAGCGCATCCAGCGCGTCATGCTGGCCGCGCCCCGGACGGAACCCGTAGCTGAACCCCAGGAAATCCTCTTCCCAGATCGCGTTCAGCACTTCCACCAGTGCGCGCTGGACAACCTTGTCTTCCAGCGCTGCGATGCCCAACGGCCGCTGCCGTCCATCCGGCTTCGGTATATACACCCGCCGTGATGGTTGCGCCCGATAGGCCCCGCGGTGAATACGGGCGTGCAGGTCTACAAGCTTATGCTCCAGGCCCGCACCGTATTCTTCCCACGTTACCCCATCCACACCCGCCGATGCCGCTTTCCGCAGCCAGCCATAGGCTGACCGCAGCAGATCGACATCGATATGGTGCAGCAGAGCGGTGAACCGTTCCTGCTTCCGTTCCCTTGCTGCTTTCCGTATGCGGTCCAGACCGGATAACACGCTCTCCCGGCTCGGTGTCCGGTGCGTGCCGTGCTCGACCGCATTCCCCTTGGCCCCTCCCCTTTGCTCCACCGACTCCTCCGGCGGTTGCCCGCCCTCGTTCGCCAGCTTCATCGCTACTATGGAAGGGTCTGACTTCTCATGCCCGTGCATCACTGGCTTTGGCCCTCCGGCCTTCCCAGTGCGGGCCAGTGCCGTTCCGGCGCTGGCCGAGCATGAGATCTCCCGGTTCCCGAACAAGAGGTTTCGTCGCCGTGCCAGGGTCTCAGACCACGCGGGACCGGCAGGGCACTGGCGATAGCGCACCCCGCCATACTGCCTTCCGCTACACGGACAGCGTCGGCATCCCGGATCAACGGACTTTCGCGGCTCAATACCTGGCCCACCGACGCCCCTGTCAACGCTTCGTCCCTGGCCTCGCGGCCAGCAGCGCATGAACTCGGGGCCGATGTGGTTCGCTCTACCTTTCATCGTGAAGGACTTGCACCCTCTCCTCTTGCCGATCTCCCGGCGCACCCGTGGCCTCCGTGTTATTCTGACTTACTGGCCTTGCTGCGCCCGCTGCGGCGGAATCCCAGCCAACAGAGTTCGCCATAACAGCATTTTGTGTTGGCGCGTGATGGGCGCTTCACGGCGATTCCGCCTGAAGCGATCACGCTCTAGGCGGCCCAGGCGAACGGCGCAAAATGACCGTTGTTGCCCTGGCCCACCATGTCGAGACCGAGCCCGAACCCCTGCACATGCAGCTCCCGGGCCCGAGCCAGGGCAAGCCGCCGCCCCGCGGGATGTGCGGTGTTGTCGATGTAGAACGGTTCGCCGCTGCGGTTGCGCGAGGCCACGCCCTCGATCTCGAACGACACGATGTCCGGGATCGACACCGAGCGTTTCAGGCCATCGATCCGGAAGTCGATCGGCTTGAATTCGACGCCGCGGAAATCGCTGACCAGGTTGCTGCGGATCATGCCGGGCGGTCCGCCGACCTGGCCGCTGACGATGGCGGCGAGCGCCTGGCGCTGCGCGTCGTTCGCCCGCGCGTCAACCACGCAGCCAAACACCCAGTTGCCGTCGGCCATCACCTTGCCCGAGCGGATCATCAGCGCGAAGCACAGCCCGTCGAGGCTGGTACCGCCGGCCTGCCCCTGGTCGATGCGGAAGATCAAGGCAGCGGTGCAATGATCATAGGTCACCTCCGCCTGTGGGTTGGTGTAGATGCAAGGGCACAGATAGTCGCAGTTGCAGCTTTCCATGTATTCGCCATTGAGCTGCCAGTTGGTTCCGGACATCGGTTGCTCCTTCCCCGTCATACCGGCGCCAGCGTAGCAGGTTGCGGCAAGCCGCGACAAACGGCTGATCCGGCCCCCGCCTCGGGCGCGCGCTCACGCCGAACGGTTGTTGCCGTGTTTCCCGTCGTGTCGTGCGCCCTGGATCATGCCGGTGCGGCTGGTGCGCCGAGCTTACCCAATCGTCGCCACAGCCGCGGTCGCTTCGCCACCGCCGCCCGCGCAACAGCGGGCTACCGCAGGCCGCCCACCGTTCCGCAGACCGGACAGACCGGCTGCCACGTCGCCTGCGTCGCCTGGCAGGCGGTGCAGCGCCAGATCGGATCGGGCTCCGCCACCACCGCGTGTTGCAACGCCTGGCGGCCGGCGTCGCCCTCGCCCTCGATCTCGGCCAGCAGCAGCCACAGCCGGCGCTGGTCCAGCCCGCCGGCGCGGGCGCCCTCGGCATGGCGGCGAGCCTCGCCGGTCAGCCCGGCGGTCCACGCGGTGCGCGCCAGCAGCAGCCGGCTTTCGACGTGGTCCGGATTGGCCGCGGTCAGCCGCTGCGCCGCCTGGTGGCACTGCAACGGGTTGCCGGCCTGGGCCAGGGCAAACGCCGCCAGGTCGGGATGCGGCGCGCGCGCCCAGGTTTGGCGGATCACCGCCTGCGCCCGCCGCTCCTTGCCGGCTTGCCGCAGCCGGGTGGCGTAGGCCAGCGCGGCCGGCACCAGCCCGCGGTCCGCCTGCCACGCGGTCCGCGCCAGCCGCAACGCCGCGGCCGCGTCCTGCGCGGCGTTGGCCGCCGCGGTCGCCAGTGCCGCCTTGGGCGCCGCGGCATCGGCCAGCGCCAACGCGCCCGACCAGTCGCCGGTTCGCACCGCCAGCCGCGTGCGCTCGGTGCGCAGCCACGCGCCGCCGGGCCGCGCCGCCTCCGCCTCGCCGGCCAGTTGCGCCGCAGCGGGAAAATCCTGCCGCGCCATCGCCAGCCGGAACAGCCCGCGCAAGCCCAGGAACGCCGCATCCTTGCGCCCGGCCAGGGCCCGGTATGCCGCCTCCGCCTCGGTCTCGCGCTCATTCAGGCGCGCGGCTTCGGCGACCAGCAGCAGGGTCTGCGCGGTGTCTCCCAACAAGCGGCGGGCACGGCCGGCCTCGCGGCGCGCCGCGACGCCGTCGCCGGCGGCCAGCGCCACCAGCGCCTGGGTCACCGCCGCGTCGCCCTTGGCGCGATGCCGCCGCTGCCGCCAGGCCCGCCAGCCGCGCGGCGTGCGCAGCACCACGCCAAGCAGCCGCACCACCACGTAGAGCGCGCCGAACAGCACCACCAGCGCGACCAGCGCGATCGACGTCGAGGTCTCGACGCTGATGCCGCCGAGCTGGAAACTGAAGCGCCCCTGCAGCAACGAGATCGCCCAGGCCACGGCGACGACGAGCGCCGCGGCCAGCAGCGTGACCAGCGCCCGGCGCATCAGGGCTGCGCGGCCAGGGTGGCGAGCGCGGCGCGGGCGGCGAGCAGCCCGCGCGCCTGATCCAGCCAGGCCGCCAGCGGCTGCGCCGCCGGGCCGTTCAGGCTGGCGACGGCGTCCGCCGCGCCGGCCAGGTCGCCGGCATCCAGCGCCGCCTGCGCCTGGGCCAGGACGCCCGCCGCGGGATCGCCGATCAGCACCTGGGTGCCGCGGCGGACGGTGACCAGGTCCTGCGCCTTGGCCCACAGCCGCCGCAGCAGGGGCTGGTCCGACGGCGCCGGCTGGGCGGCGGCCAGCGCGGCCGCCGCCGCCGCCGGGAACGCCAGGCGCAGCGCCGCCTCGGTGGGCGGCGCGGCGGCGGCGTAGCGCGCCAGCGCCGGCGGAGCGTCGGGAATCTCGCCGACCGGCCGGCCCACCGACAGCGCGAGGAAGGCGGCCTGGATGCGCGCGATCCGGCTGGTGCGCGCGGCCAACGGCTCCAGCGCGCGGGCGGCGTTCTCCAGCGCGGCGAGCCGCGCCGCATCGTCCGTCACGCGTTGCACCAGGCTGGCGTTAACCGGCGGCGGCTTCTGCTCCAGCAGCGCGAGCCGTGCCTGCAGCGCCGCGACCTGCGCCTCCAGCGGTGCGAGCTCGGGCGGCGCCGGCGACGGACGCTGTTCCAGATGGGCGAGGCGGGCCTCGATCGCCTGCACGCGTTGGTCGGGCACGCCGGCGCTCGTCTGCCGTCCCGGCGCCTGTTCCAGCGCGGCCACCCGGGCGGTCAGCGGGCCGAGGCCGGGCGCCAGCGGCGCCGGGCGTTGCTCCAGCCGGGTCAGCCGCGCATCGGCCGCCCGCAGCCGCGTGTCGAGCGCCTGCACCTGCGGACCGAGACTTCCCCCCGAGGGCGGCGGCAGCAGCACGCGGTACCACAGCGCGCCCTGTGCGCCGGCCAGCACCAGCAGGGCCAGCGCAGCCAGCCAGGCCGCCTTGTGGCCGGTCGGCCGGGGCGGCCGACCAGGGGGGGGCCTGCGGGCGACTCGGGCGGCGAACCGGCGGGCGGCCGAGCTGCCACGCCGATCGGCGGGCCGGCGGGCGCGTCGGGAGCCGCCACGGTGGGCAAGCCAGCGGGGACGCCGGCGCGCGGTCCCGCGGCCGACCCAGTGGGCGTGCCAGTGGGCGTGCCAGTGGATGCGCCAGCGGGCGCGCCCGGGCGCACCCCGGGCAGCGATCCGTCGGTACCGGGGGTTGCCTCGGGCTCCATCATTGCAACAATGCCAGCATGGCGTCCTGCGTGGGTTGCGCGGCGCGCAGTACACGCCGCCAGGGCAGCGCCTGTAAAGCCGCGACCGCCGGCGGGCCGATAGCGCAGGCGTCGATCCCGCGGACCGCCGTGCCCAGGCCGGACCGGTTCAGCAGCCGGACGAACTGCCGCGCGGTTTCGGCCGAGAAGAACAACGCCGCGCGCAGCCGCCCCTGCCGCAACGCCGCGGCGGCGGCATCCGGCAAGGCGCGCGCCGGCACGGCGGCGTAAGTTGCGCGACGGATCACCCGAAACCCGAGCGCCCGCAGCGCCGCGGCGAGCGCCAGGCTCTGGCCGCGCCCGGCGGCCAGCAGCAACGCCTGGCCGGCGGGATCGCAGTGCCGGCCCACCATGGAAGCGAGCGCCTTGGCGTCGCCATCCGCGCTCAATACATGGATAAACCCCGCGGCGCGGGCGCGCCCGGCGCTGGCGTCGCCGACCGCCAGCAGGGGCAACGCGCGATACCCCGCCGGCAGGCCGGCCAGCGCGTTGCCGCTGGCGATCAGCACCGCCTGCACGCCGTCGGCGGCGGGCAGGGCACATGGCAGCGCCCGAATGTCCAGCAGCGGCGCGACCACCGGGCGCAGTCCCAGCGCGGCAACCCGCGCGGCGGTGTCGGCGGCGCCTGGCTCCGGCCGGGTGATCAGGACGCCGTCGCGCGTCCCCTCGGACACCGCCGGATGCGACCGAGCCGGATCAGACCGGGTCGGATCAGACCGGGCCGGATCGGGCAAAGCGGGATCTGGAACAGTCGGATCTGGAACCGCCGGATCGGGCAACGCCGGACCAGACAAAACCGGATCAGCCAAAAATGTCGCGCGGGCTGTCGGCGCGCAGGCTGGCCCCCAGTTCGGCGCCGATCCGCGCGGCGTCGGCGATCGGCCCCCAGAGCCGGCGCTTGAGCAGGAACGAGCCATCCGGACGCGCGACCAACCCGCTGATGTGCAGCTCGCCGTTCGGCAGAATCCGGGCGTAGCCGCCGATCGGCGTGCGGCACGACCCGTCCAGCGCGGCCAGCAACGCGCGCTCGGCGCTGGCGACGGCGCGCGCCTCCGGATCCTCGATCGCCGCCAGCAGTTCGCGCAGCGCGGTATCCTCGGCGCGTACCGTCACGCCCACGATGCCCTGGCAGACCGCCGGCACCATCACCTCGGCATCCAGCACCACCGAGGCACGGTCGGCCAGCCCCAGCCGGCGCAGTCCGGCATAGGCCAGCAGCGAGGCCGCGCACGCTCCGCTCGCCACCTTGTCGAGCCGGGTCTGGACGTTGCCGCGCAGCGTGGTGGTGGTCAGGTCGGGCCGCGCGTGCAGCAGTTGCGCCTGGCGGCGAACCGAGGCGGTGCCGATCACCGCGCCCGCCGGCAGGCAGGCATAGGCATCGACCGCGTCCGCCGCGCTGTCGGCTTGGCCGTCGCCGCCGGGCTCGCCACTCCGACCACCATCGGGGCCACCATCGGGGCCACCATCGGGGCCACCATCGGGGCCACCATCGGGGCCGCCACCGGAGACGTTGCAGCCGGGCCCCAGGATCAGCGCGTCGCGCGGGTCCTCCCGCTGCAGGGTGCACGCCAGCACGACCCCCGCGGGCAGTTCGGTTTCCAGGTCCTTCAGGCTGTGCACCGCGAAGTCGATCCGCCCGTCGGTCAGCGCCTCGTGGATCTCCTTGGAGAACAGCCCTTTGCCGCCAATGTCGGCCAGCCGCGTGCCGGCCGCCTGGGTGGCGTCGCCGGTGGTGCGGATGACGTGTTCCTCGAACACCGCCTGCGCGCCGTACAGCGGCTTGGCCAGCACCGGACAGAAGCGGCCCAGGCGGGCGAGGAAGTCGCGCGTCTGCACCAGCGCGAGCGGCGAACCGCGGGTGCCCAGCCGGAGCGGCAGCGCGGGGCCGTGCGGCTTGACCCGCGCGGCGGGGCGAGTGGCGGTGCTCATGCGCCTGTCCTATTACCGCAGTGCGCCACCGGTAAAGAGAGGAAGAGTACCAATGCGCCCGGTTCTGGGCATCGAGAGCTCCTGCGACGAGACCGCCGCCGCGGTGCTGGACGGCGATGGCACCGTGCTGGCCGAGGCGGTGCTCAGCCAACAGCAGGACCACGCGCCCTATGGCGGCGTGGTGCCGGAGATCGCCGCGCGCGCGCATCTGGCGCACCTGCCCGCGCTGGTGCGCGACGTGCTGGCCCGCGCCGGGCTGGCGTTCGCCGGCCCGACGTTTGACGGCCCGACGTTTGACGGCCCGACGTTTGACGGCCCGACGTTTGACGGACTGACATTCGCCGGGTTGGGCGGCGTCGCGGCCACCGGCGGCCCGGGGCTGATCGGCGGGCTGATCGTCGGCTCGCTGTTCGCCAAGGGCATCGCCCTGGCGCGCGGCCTGCCCTACGTCGCGGTCAACCACCTGGAGGCGCACGCGCTGACCGCCCGGCTGCCCGGCCTGGTCGAAGGCGGCGCGCCGTTTCCTTTTCTCCTCCTGCTGGTCTCCGGCGGGCACTGCCAGTGCGTGAAGGTGGCGGGTGTCGGCGCCTACACGCGGCTCGGCGGCACGCTGGACGACGCGGCGGGCGAGGCGTTCGACAAGGTCGGAAAACTGCTCGGGCTGGGCTGGCCCGGCGGGCCGCTGCTGGAGCGGCTGGCGGCGCAGGGCGACCCGGCGCGCTTCGCCTTCCCCCGCCCGATGCTCGGCCGGCCGGGCTGCGACTTCAGCTTCTCCGGGCTGAAAACCGCGGTGGCACAGGAGGTCGCGCGCCACGGCACCGGCGCGCTGCCGGCGGCGCTGGCCGCCGACCTGGCCGCCGGGTTCCAGCGCGCGGTGGCCGAGGTGATCGCCGACCGCGCCCGCCACGCCATGGCAATGGCGCCCGAGGCGAAGCTGCTGGTGGTGGCCGGCGGCGTCGCCGCCAACGGCGCGATCCGCGCCGCCCTGGCCGGCGCGACGTCCGCGCGCGGCGTGCGGCTGGCGGCCCCGCCGGCCCGGCTCTGCACCGACAACGCGGTGATGGTCGCCTGGGCGGGGATCGAGCGGCTGCGGCTGGGCCTGAGCGACAGGCTGGATTTCGCCCCCCGCCCGCGCTGGCCGCTGGAGGAGCTGACCGGCGCGCCGGCATGAACTATCGCCACGCCTTCCACGCCGGCGGTTTCGCCGACTGCGTCAAGCACGCGCTGCTGGTCTGGCTGATCGGCGCGCTGCAGCGCAAGCCGGCGCCGATCTGCGTGCTGGACACCCATGCCGGCGCCGGCAGCTACGACCTTGCCGCCGGCCCGGCCGAGCGGACCGGCGAGTGGCGGGCCGGCATCGACCGTCTGCTGCACGAACCGCCGCCGCCGTTGACCGCCTATGTCGGGCTGGTGCGCCAGCTCGGCCTCTACCCCGGCTCGCCGGCCCTGATCCGCGCCCTGCTGCGCCCGGCCGACCGCCTGGTGTGCTGCGAACTCCATCCCGAGGATGCCGCCGCGCTCCGCCGCCGCTTCGCCCGCGATCCCCAGGTGGCGGTGCACCACCGCGACGCCTGGGAGGCGCTCGGCGCGCTGCTGCCGCCGCGCGAGCGCCGCGGGCTGGTGCTGATCGACCCGCCGTTCGAGGACCCGCAGGAATTCGCCCGCCTCGCCGCCGGCCTCGCCACCGGCCATGCCCACTTCCGCACCGGCGTGTTCGCCGCCTGGTATCCGATCAAGCACCGCGCCCCGGTCCGCACGTTCTTCGCCGCCTTGCGGCAGACCGGCATCCGCGACATCGTCGCCGCGGAATTGTTGCTGCGCGAACCGCTCGATCCCGCGCGGCTGAATGGGTGCGGGCTGCTGGTGATCAACCCGCCGTTCCGCTTCGAGCTTGAGGTGCCGGTGATCCTGGATGCCCTGCTGGAGCGGCTGGGCCGCAACGAGCCGGGCGCTCACACGGCGGTGACGCGCATTGCCGACGAATGATACCAGCGGCCCAAAATGCCGACTCTTCCATCGTTTTGGGCTGCTGGTATCGCGCGCGGGGTTGGTGGGGCGGGCGCGTGCCAAACCAAGGCGACGCCCAACAACGAGTGAAGTGAATCGATCGCGGTTGTGCAGCTTGGCGGCCCGGCGGGCAGGATGACCGCATTTGGCCCGTGTCGCCGGCTTGGCTGGACTGCCCACACTGGTGTTTCGGGAATTGTGGCAACGCAGGAAAGTAAGTAATCAAGCGGACACAGAGTTGCACAGAGTGTCCACAGAGTTTCACAGAGAAGTATTTATTGGCGCTTCGCGCTGATGACGGATGTGCAGGTCATAATACCTTGCGCGCGGCGCCATTTGCCTTCTCCGTGAAACTCTGTGGACACTCTGTGTAACTCTGTGTCCGCTTGATTACTTGCTTGACTTGCTTGATTTGCTTGCCGCGCGGCGGCAGCTTCAGCCTGATGGTCGCCATCAGGATTGAGGGCGACCCGGTGCGCCTGGAACGGAACTACGCAGCCTGGCCAGGGCGCGCCTCGAAGCGGCAATTGTTGGGCGTTGCCCAAGACTCATACCGACGGCCCAACGCCGGCCGATCGGTCAGCCGATAGGGCCGTTGGTATTACCAGGCGTCCGAATGATCAACTCTCCGGGCGTAGCCGCGGCGTCATGCCGGCGCCGGGCAATTGCAGCCTTCCGCCGTCGCAACGGCAGAAGCCGGACCAGGCGGAGACGGCCACCCCACCGGGCCGCGCAAGATCAGCCGCGGCCGCCGCGCGGCTCCCCATCCTCCGGGCCGACCGCGCGACCCGCGCAACGGGCGCTACTGCACCCGGTTGTGCACCAGCTCCGTCACCACCGCCGGATCGGCGAGCGTCGAGGTATCCCCCAGGCTGTCGGTTTCGTTCGCCGCGATCTTGCGCAGGATGCGGCGCATGATCTTGCCGCTGCGCGTCTTCGGCAGCGCCGGCGCCCACTGGATCGCATCCGGCGAGGCAATCGGCCCAATCTCCTTGCGCACCCAGCCGACCAGCTCCTTGCGCAGTGCCTCGGTCGGCTCCTCGCCGGCCTTCAGCGTGACATAGGCATAGATGCCCTGGCCCTTGATGTCGTGCGGGAAGCCCACGACAGCCGCCTCGGCGACCTTGGGATGCGACACCAGCGCGCTTTCCACTTCGGCGGTGCCCATGCGGTGGCCGGCGACGTTGATCACGTCATCGACCCGACCGGTGATCCAGTAATACCCGTCGGCATCCCGCTTGGCACCGTCGCCGGTGAAATACAGGCCCTTGAAGGTGGCGAAATAGGTCTGCACGAAACGCTCGTGGTCGCCGAACACGGTGCGCATCATGCCCGGCCAGGCGTCGGTGATGCACAGATTGCCCTCGCACACCCCGTGCAGCTCGTGCCCGTCGCCGTCGACGATCATCGGCTTCACCCCGGGCAACGGCAGCGTCGCCGAGCCTGGCTTCAGCGCGGTGGCGCCGGGCAGCGGCGAGATCAGGATGCCGCCGGTCTCGGTCTGCCACCAGGTGTTGACGATCGGGCAGCGGTGCTCGCCCACCACGCGGTTGTACCACAGCCAGGCCTCGGGGTTGATCGGTTCGCCGACGGTGCCGAGGATGCGCAGGCTCTTGCGGCTGGTTCGCTGCACCGGCGCGTCGCCGTCGCGCATCAGCGCGCGGATCGCGGTGGGCGCGGTGTAGAAGATGTTGACCTTGTGCTTGTCCACCACCTGCCAGAACCGGCTGCTGTCGGGATAGTTCGGGATGCCCTCGAACATCAGCGTGACGGCGCCGTTCGCCAGCGGGCCGTAGACGATGTAGGTGTGCCCGGTCACCCAGCCGACATCGGCGGTGCACCAGAAGATCTCGCCCGGGCGGTAGTCGAATACGATCTCGTGCGTGAAGCTGGCCCAGACCATGTAGCCGCCGGTGGTGTGCAGCACGCCCTTCGGCTGGCCGGTGCTGCCCGAGGTATACAGGATGAACAGCGGGTCCTCGGCGCTCATTTCCGCCGGCGCGCAGTCGGGCGAGGCCTCCGCGACCAGCGCCGCGTAGTCGTGGTCGCGCCCGCGCTGCATGTCGATCGCGCCGCCGGTCACCTTCAGCACGATCACGTTCTTCACGCTGGGCGACGACTTCAGCGCCTCATCGGCATTGGCCTTCAGCAGCACCTTGCGCCCGCCGCGCCGGCCTTCGTCGGCGGTGATCAGCAGCGAGGAATTGCAGTCCTGCAGCCGGTTCGCCAGGCTGTCCGGGGAAAACCCGCCGAACACCACCGAATGGATCGCGCCGATCCGCGCGCAGGCCAGCATCGCCACCGCCGCCTCCGGCACCATCGGCAGATAGATGGTGACGACGTCGCCCTTGCCGACGCCGAGGATCTTCATCGCGTTGGCCAGCCGGCAGACCTGCTCGTGCAGTTCGCGATAGGTGATGTGCCGGCTGACCGACGGATCGTCGCTTTCCCAGATGATCGCGGTCTGCTCGCCGCGCGTCGCCAGATGCCGGTCCAGGCAGCAGGCCGAGGCATTCAGCGTGCCGTCCTCGAACCACTTGATCGACACCTTGCCGGCGAAGCTGGTGTTCTTGATCTTGGTCGGCGCCTTCATCCAGGCGACGCGCTTCGCCTCCTCCGCCCAGAACCCGTCGGGATCGCGTTCGGCGCGCTCGTACATCGCGCGGTAGCCCTCCGCGGTCACGTGGGCCCGCGCGGCGACCTCGGCGCGGACCGGGAAAACCTGGGCGACGGTGGGTTGGGTATCGGGCATGGACGAGGTCCCTCCATTCATTCTTGGTCCGGGCGCGCCCCGAGGCGGGGCAGACAGCCGACGCAATGCCGGTCGGCAGGCTACGCAGCGCCCGCCGGCGGTTCAAGCGAGACGATGCCGACCACGCCGGCGGCCCCGCCGGGCGGGGCGCTCACCCAGGCCGGTCCAGCCTAGCCCGATCGCGGTAGGGACGCCCATTACTGGGCGTCCCTACCGCGATCGGGCTAGTAGCCGGCGGTGTCCGGCACGCACACCATCCCGTCATTGATCTGGATCGCGACCGGTTCGAGCCCGGCGCCCTGGCAGGGACCAAGCAGGCAGGCACCGTCGGCGATGCGGAACTCGGCGCCATGGGTGGCGCAGACGATCCGCTCGCCATCGGCCGACAGGAAGCGATCGGGCAGCCAGTCCAGCGGCACGCCAAGATGCGGGCAGGAGTTCACGTAGACATGCACGGCCCCCGCGTGATGCACCGCGAACAGCCCGGCGAAGCCGCCCGGCGGCGGCGGGAACCCCTTGCTGGTGCCCTCGGGCAACTCATCCAGCCGGCACAGCACGCGCATCCCCTGGGCGCGCATCCCCTCGGCGCGCATCCCGTGCGGCAGCCGCGCCACGGGAAGCCCCGCGGCGGTCGCTCGGCAGATCAGCTCGTCCATCCGCCCATCCTGCACAGCAACCTCCAGTGCGGGGCTGCAATCGGCATGACCGACAGCCGCGACTGGCGCACCAGCGCCAGGTCGGCAAGGTCCGGCGTGGCCTTGATCGCCGCCAGCGTCACCGGGCGCGGCAGCGGCCCCACCGCCGCCATGTCCACGCACACCCAGTCGCCGCTCTCGGCGGTCGGATCGGGATAGGCTTCGCGCACCACCCGCACCACGCCGACGATCTCCTTGCCGACATTGGAGTGGTAGAAGAACGCCAGGTCGCCGCGCCGCATGGCCTTCAGGTTGTTCTTGGCCATGTGGTTGCGCACGCCGGTCCACGGCTCGACCCGGTTGGCCACCTGCTGGTCCCAGGAGAACGCAGCCGGCTCGGACTTGACCAGCCAATGGGCAACGGCGGTGGGCATCGGACCTCCCTGGCGCGTGAGACGGCTGGGCTAGGCCAGCAGGCTGGCAATCGCCAGCAGTTCCGCCACGCCGGCGGCATCGAGCGTATCAATCGAGCGCGCCAGCGCGATGCAACGTTCCATCCGCTCGGGCGGCAGGCGCTTCGACAGGCAGTCCCTGACCTTGACCAGGTGCTCCTCGTCGCTGATCGCCGGTTGACCCCACATGCCGCGCGGGCCGTCGCAGCGCGTGCGCACCACGCTGCCGTCGGTCAGCTCGACCTCGGCCTCGACATGCATCAGGTCGAAGCGCGCGGGGATTTCCGGCACCATCCGCACCGAGACCTTGTCCAGCATCTGGGCGATCTCGGGGGCGCGCACGGCTGCGTCGGTGAACGTATCGATGTTCACCGACCCGCGCACCAGGGCGGTGGCGATGGTGTATTGCACGCTGAACTTGCCCTCCAGCCCGGTGGTCGGCCGCGGCCGGTTGATGTAGGGCATCTGCGGCGCCACCAACCGAACGGCGCGGATCAGCTGCGGGTCGCCGATGCGCCGATGCAGCTCCAGCCCCGCGGTGATGACGAACTGCGTGGCGAACTGGCTGGGAAACAATTTTATCACGTAGCCCGGATCGACCACGCGGAACGGCGGGCCGAAGTTCAGCAGGTCGCGCGGCTGGAATTCCGCCGTGAAGAAGGCGTGCACGTAGCCCTGGGGTGCCTCGAACGGCTCGGGGTTGGCGGTGAAGCCGCGCGCGGCGAGCATCGCCGCCTCCAGCCCCAGCATCACGCCCTGGCCGCAATGGGTGGACTTGGTCATCGTGCCGGCATTCGCGGTCAGGCCGCCGGCGCGGGAGGCGGCGAGGCCCAGCGCATGGGCAAGCTGCTCGGCGTTCAGGCCGAGCACGTGCCCCGCCGCCACCGCCGCGCCCAACGGGCCGACCATGCCGGGCGGATGGAACCTGGTGGCGCCGTCATGGCCGGCGTGGCGGATCCAGCCCGCCAGCTCGATCCCCTTGACCAGCGCGGTGACGATGTCGCGGCCGGTGATCTTGCGCAATTCCGCCAGCGAAAGAACCGCGGGCAGCGTGGTGGACAGCGCATGGTTCGCCGGCTTCCACATCGGCTCGAAATCCAGCACGTGCATCGCCGCGCCGTTCAGCACCGCCGCCGCGGTCGCCGAGGTGCGGAAGCCGAGCCCGAGCACCGCCGCATCCGGCGTGCCGCCGAGGCTGCGATAATGATCGGCCAGGATGCCGATCGCCACCTCGCGGCTGCCGGCGACCGCGACGGCGATGCCGTCCAGCACCAGCCGGCGCGCCTTGGTGACGGCCTTAGGCGTGAGCAAGTCGAACGTTGTCGCAACGATCTTGTCGCAAAGCTCCGCCGTGACACCCATTGGTCGTTCTCCCGTCATGTTGATCGCAGCATAGGCGCAAGGCGCAGCATGGGCCATCAGGGCCCGTTTGCCGAGGCATCGCGCCAGGTCGCCGGGTCCGCCGCAAGCTCGCGGAATTTTTCCACCTGGTCCACATGATGGCACGCCACGACGTGCCCTGGCGCCACCTCCGCCAGCTGCGGCACCGCCGTCGCGCAGCGTGACGTGGCGAACGGACAGCGGGCGTGGAAGCGGCACCCCGCGGGCGGCGCGACCAGGCTCGGCGGCGTGCCGGGAATCGAAATCAACGCCCGCCCGCGGTCCGCGAGGTCGGGGAACGCGTTGCACAGGCCCAGCGTGTAGGGGTGATACGGCGTGCGGAACACCGCCTCGCCGCCATACTCCATGATGCGGCCGGCATACATCACGGCAATCCGGTCGCAGTTCTCCGCCACCACCGCCATGTCATGGGTGATCAGCAGCATCGCCTTGCCCAGCCGTTCGTGCAGTTGGCGGATCTGTTGCAGGATCTGGTCCTGCATCAGCACGTCGAGGCCGGTGGTCGGCTCGTCGGCGACGATCAGCGGCGGGTCGAGCACCATCGCCATGGCGATCATCGCGCGCTGGCGCATCCCGCCGCTGAACTGGTGCGGATAGTCGCGCACCCGGCCCGGCTCCAGCCCGACCAGCGCGAACAGTTCGGCAATGCGGCGGCGGCGCTGCGCGGCTTGCATCGCCTGGTGCGCGGTGATCGCCTCGGTGAGCTGGCTCTCCACCGTATAGACCGGATCGAGCCCGTTCATCGCGCTCTGCGGCACCAGCGCGATGTGCTGCCAGCGGATGCGGCGCAGCTCGGCCTGGGTCATGCCGACGAGGTCGCGGCCGGCATAGCGGATGGCGCCGCCGGCGATGCGGCCCGCCGGCGGCAGGATGCCGAGGATCGCCTTGGCGACGGTCGATTTGCCGCAGCCGGATTCACCGACCAGGCCGAGGCACATGCCCGCCTCGATGGCGAAGGAAATGCCATCGACCGCCTTCGCCTCGCCGGCCGCGCTGCGGTAGCGAACCTCCAGCCGGTCAACTTCCAGCATCGCCATGGCTCACAGCACCCGCAGCCGCGGATTGAGCAGTTCTTCATAGGCGCGGGTGATCATGAAGATGGCGATGACGAACAGCGACAGCGCGATGCCGGGCGGCAACACCCACCACCAGGCGGTGCGCATCGCGCCGGCCTGGAACGCCGCGTTCAGCATGGTGCCCCAGCTCATTTCGTTGGGATCGCCGTAGCCCAGGAAGCTCAGCGCCGCCTCCAGCATCACCCCGGCCTGCACGCCGATGGCGGCATACAGGAAGCTCAACGGCAGCACGTTCGGCGTGATGTGGTGCAGCAGGATGCGCAGATGGCCGGCGCCGGCGGCGCGCGCCGCCCACACGAACGGGCGCGCGCGCAACGACAGCACCTGGGCGCGGATGACCCGCGCGGTGGTGCGCCACAGGAAGAACACCACCAGCAGGATGATGAGGCCGAGGCTGGGCCGGGTGATCGAGATCACCACCATCGCGAAGGGCAGGAAGGGAATGCCGAAGGCGACGTCGGTCAGCCGCATCAGCACCTCGTCGATCCAACCGCCGAAATAGCCGGCGGCCAGGCCGACAACCGTGCCCAGCACGACGCTGCCGAGCGCCGAGAGCAGGCCGACCAGCAAGGCGACCCGCGTGCCCCACAGCAATTGGCTGAACACGTCCATCCCCTGGTTGGTGGTGCCGAACCAGGCCTGCCAGGTCGGCTGCGACAGCCGCAGCACCGAATGGTCGGCGCGATACACCACCTCGAACGGACCGTGCGGCGCGATCAGCGGGCCGATGAGCGCGAGCACGGTGAACGCCGCCACGACGATGACGCCGGCGGTGCCCGACGGATAGCGCAGGATGACGCGAAGTCCCCGCAGGTTCTGGCCTTGGGTTGCCATGCGTGCTGCTATCGGCTGCGCGGGTCGATCAGCCCGTACAGCAGGTCGGCCAGCAGGTTCAGCAGCAGGATCGCCAGCGCCATCACGTACAGCGCGCCCTGTGCCACCGGGTAGTCGAGGTTGCCCAGCGCGGTCACCAGTTCGCGGCCGATGCCCGGCCAGGCGAAGATGATCTCCAGCAGCACCTGGCCCTGCAGCAGCAGGCCGGTCATCACCGCGATGTAGGTGACCAGCGGCAGCAGCGCGTTGCGCGTGGCGTGCGTCAGGATGCGCCGCTCCGGCAGGCCCTTGGCGCGCAGGATGTCGATGAAGTCGCTGCCCTTGATCTCCAGCATCGAGCTGCGCACCAGCAGGATCGGCCCGGTGATCTCCCGGCTGACCAGCACCAGCCCGGGCAGGATCAGGTGTTGCAGATAGTCGCGCGAGGTGAGCACCGCCCAGAACCCCTCGGGGCCGCCGAGCGAGACCATTCCCCCCGGCGGCAGCCAGCGCAGCTGGTAGGAGAACACCATCAGCACCAGGATGCCGACGAAGAACGACGGCGCGGAATGCAGCACCAGGGCGGTGGTCACCGTGGCCTGCTCGAACCGGCTGCCGCGCTTCCAGCCGGCCAGCGCGCCCACGACGGTGCCCGCCACCACGCTCACCACCAGCGCCGGCACGATCATCAGGCAGGTGTTGGCGACCTTCTCGGCCAGGATCTCGCCGACCGTCTGGTTCTGGAAGAACGAGTTCGCCGAAGCGGAACAGCGCCATGTTGCCGATGTAGTGCACATACTGCAGCCACCATGGATCGGTCAGCCCCCAGAGCTGCTTCTGATGCTCGATCATCTCGATCGACATGTTGTTGTCGACGAAGATCGACGTGGGATCGCCGGGCAGCAGCTTGAACAGCGCGAACATGATGGTGAGGATGCACCACACGGTCAGCGCCAGCAGCAGCACCCGGCGCAGGGCGGCGTGCGCCAGGTCCGTCATGGTCGGGGTGCGGCCATCAACCGAGCATTTCGAGGCCGCCCCAGGTGTAGCCGTCCTTGCAAACCTGCTGGACCCGCTTGCGGAAATTCGCGTCGCTCGGCGGCGGATAGACCAGCCTGCCGTCGCTCGCCCAGGAATAGCCGGCCGCCTTGAGGATGCCGCGCGCCTGGTCGAGGTCGAACGGCGGGACCGCCGGCAGGTCCGGGTTGGTCCACGGGTTGCCCTCCACCAGGAACGTGTTGCCGAGCGGCAGCCGGCCGGAGCCTTCCCACACCACCTTCACCAGGAACTCGCGGTCGATCGAGTGTTGCCAGGCGCGACGGAACTCGTAGTCGCGCCAGGGCATGTTGGACGGGCGCGGCACGCCGTGCAGCCAGTTCAGGTCCGGCGTGCGGACGATCGTGATGCCCGAGGTGCCGGCGAACTGCTTGGCCTGGCTGGGGGTCAGATGGGTATCGCTCGAACTCGATCAGGTCGATGTCGCCGCCTTGCAGCCGCCCCAGCAGTCCGTCGATCGACGGCGTCACCACCGCCCAGACCTCGTTGACGCTCGGCTTGGAGAAATGCGTCTTGTCGGCGATGAGCTGCAGCTCGGCGTCGGCGCGGTAGCGGCCGAACTTGAACGGCCCGCTGCCGATCGGCTTGTCGATGCGCACCCGCATCGGGTCGCTGCCGACGCCCTGCTCCGTCATGATGTTCTGCCAGATGTGCTTCGGCAGGATCACGTTGAGCTGCAGGAAGTAGCTCTCGAACTGGCCGTACGGCTGCTTGAAGGTGGCGCGCAGGATGCCGTTCGCCGCATCCTTGATCTCGGTCTTCTGCAGGAACCGGTTGGCGGTCCAGAAATTGCCCCGTTCCCATTTCAGCATGAAGTCGAAGGTGAACTGCAGATCGTCGATGGTCACCGGCTTGCCGTCATGGAAATTCATGCCGGGGCGCAGCTTGATGTCCCAGGTGCGCTCGTCCACCCGCGTCCAGGATTCCGCTGCCCACGGTATGATCTTCAGGTTCTCGTCCAGGTAGGCGAGCCGATCGTAGATCATCCGGCCGATCGCCCGCATGTTGTTGCCGGCGGCGATGATGTTGGTCGTCTCGAGCAGGCTGTGGATGCCGACGATCATCTTGCGGCGCGCGGTCTTCGGCCTGGCGCGCAGGAAGGTGTGGAATGCGTTGAACGAGCCGATGCCGAAGCCGCGCGTCTGCACCACGCCATCCCAGGCCGCGCTGTTGTACGCCTCGATCACGCCCGGTCCCCAGCCGAACTGGGCGATATACAGATCGTCGGCCAGGACGCGCTGCGCGTCCCGCACCAGTTTCAGCCGTTTGGCCGGATCGCTTTCGGCAACCTGCGCCTCGATCAGGGCGTCGTATTGCTGGTTGACCCACTCGCCGTAGTTGCGCCGATCGAGGCCGTAGGCGCGCGACGTCAGCCACTCCGAGGGATCCACGCGCTCCGGGCGCAGAATGGCCGAATGCACCTCGATGTCGCCATGCGTGTGGTGCTGGATCGTATCCAGCCAGCGCGCCTCGGAGACCTGCTGGATGTTGTAGGCGAGGCCGAGCTTGCCGCCGTCGGCGGCGAACTTGCGCCAGGCGTCCAGCCAGTTGGTTTGCACGGTGGGGATCACCACCGTGAGTTCCGGCAGCTTCTCCCCGGCCTGCGGCCAGCTCAGCCGCGGCCTGGTCCAACTGACCCATTGCGGGTCCTTGGTGTAGTAGCCGCCGGTGCGCTGATAGAGCGCGTTGTATTTCGGGTTGGCAACAGGGAAGTCCTGGTCGGCCGCGAGGGCCGGCAGGCCGGCACCGCCAATGGCCGCCCCGGCGAGCTGGAGCAGGGTGCGGCGCCCGACCGGCTGGCCGGCCTTGGCTTGGTCCGTCATCGTTTCCTCCTGGGTCTTCTTGTCACGCCATTGGTAGCGGAGCATGCAGGTGGCAGGCAACGTCGTGGCCCGCGGCCGTCCGTTGCAGCACCGGTTCCTGCGCGCGGCAGACGTCCATCGCCCGCGGGCAGCGCGGATGGAACCGGCAGCCGCGCGGCAGGCGGATCGCGTCGGGCAATGGGCCGACCAGCTGCGTGTGCGGCCGGGTCCGGCGTCCGCCCATGACCGGAACCGCGCCGACCAGCGCCTGCGTATAGGGATGCAGCGGCGCATCGAGCACGCTATCGGCCGGACCGGCCTCGATGATGCGGCCCAGGTACATCACCGCGATCCGCGTGCAGACATGCCGCATCGTCAACAGGTCGTGCGAGATGTACAGGATCGCCATGCGCAGCTCGGCCGCGAAATAGCGCAGCAGGTTGAGGATGCCGGCGCGGATCGAGACGTCGAGCATGGAGACCGGCTCGTCGGCGACCAGCAAGCGCGGCTCGACCGCGATGGCGCGCGCGATGGCGACGCGTTGCAACTGCCCGCCGGAGAGCTGGTGCGGATAGCGATCGAGGTAGCTCGCGGCCGGCAACAGCCCGGCCCGCTCCATCGCCCGCAGCCGCATCTCGCGCTGCACCGCCGGTTCGCCGCGGAAGTGGATGGCGAGCGGCTCGCCGATGCTTTGCGCGATCGTATAGCGCGGGTTGAGCGCCTCGTACGGATTCTGAAACACGATCTGCGCCTGGCGGCGAAACGCCAGGCGGGTTCGGCGGGTTTCGTTGGCGAGCAGGCCGAGGCCCTGGAAGCGTATGTCGCCACCGGTCGGCGCGTGCAGCTTGAGCAGGGTCATGCCGGTGGTGGACTTGCCGGACCCGCTCTCGCCGACCAGGCCGAGCACCTCGCCGGCGCCGATCGCCAGATCCACGCCGTGGACCGCCTTGACGAAGGCGGGTTCGCGCCGGCCGAGCAGGGCGGCGAGGCGGTGCCGGTGCACCGGATACCATTTGCGCAGATCGCGCGCTTCGATCACCGGTTCCGCTTGCATTGCCGCCGTGTGTCCCTGTTCAGGCTGTCGCGGCGGCAGCGTACCGTCTCGGGGGCCGGCTGGGAACACCTGGTCTGGGATTGCCCGGCGCGCCGGGGTAGCATCGGCGGCGCAACGGGGGAATGGACATGGCAAACGAAACGGTTCGCCTCGCCGAGTATGCGGCGGGGTTGCGCTACGAGGACCTGCCGCCAGATGTGGTGCAGCGCGCCAAGGACTGCATCACCGACACGGTCGCGGTGATCGTGCTCGGCAATGGCCTGCCATGGAGCCGCATTGTCGCCGCCTATGCGCAGCGTGTGGGCGCCGGCGGGCGCAGCCGCATCCTCGGCGCCGATGGGCCGACACTGCACGCCCCGGCGGCCGCGCTGGCCAACGGTACGCTGGCGCATGCCTTCGAATCCGACAATCTGACCAAGCCGGGCGCCGGCGTGCATCCCGGCGCGACCTTGCTGCCGCCCGGGCTGGCGGTGGCGCAGGAGCGTGGCAGCGGCGGGCGGGCGCTGATCACCGCCGTGGTGGCCGGCTTCGAGGTGATGTACCGGATTGGCTACGCAACGAAACACAGCAACGAACGGCGCGGCTTTCACGCGCCCGGCACCACCGGGCCGTTCGGCGCCGCCGTTGCGGCGGGGGTTCTGTTGGGGTTGGATGCGCCGCGCATGACCAACGCGCTCGGCATCGCCGGCTCGCTGGCCGGCGGATTGATGGAGTTCGCCCGCTCCGGCACCGGCGCGATGGTGAAACGACTGCACCTCGGCCGCGCGGCCGAGAGCGGCGTGATGGCGGCCAGCCTGGCCGCCGACGGCTTCACCGGCCCGCGCAGCGTGATCGAGGGCGAGGCGGGGTTCCTGAAGGTGTTCTGCACCGAATGGGACCTGGACGAGGTGACGCGCGGGCTCGGCAGCGAGTTCGCGACGCGCAAACTGTGCCTGAAGCGCTTTCCCGTGCACATGACCGCGCAGACCGCGGTGCAGGCCGTGCTGGAGCTGCAGGCGGCGCACGGTTTCGTCGGCGCCGAGGTGGATCGGGTCACGGTGGCGGGCACCGAGCGGATGGCGACGATCAACAACATCGCCGATCCCACCGACATCATGATGGCACAGTATTCCATCCCGTTCTGCGTCGCGCTGGCACTGTTCCGCGATCCGCGCGATCCGGCATCGTTCGACGAGTCCGCGCTGCGCGATGCGGCTATTCGTGGCATGTGCGGACGCGTTGCGATCATCGTGGCGGAGCCGCCGACCAAGGTGGCCGGGGCGAGCATCGTCACGATCCAGTTGCAGGATGGCCGCTCGTTCACCCGCGAGGTGGAGGAATTCAACGGCACGCCGGCGCGGCCGCTCGATCGCGCCGAACTGCGCGCCAAGTTCATGACCTTGACGCGCACGCGCTACGGCGCTCAGGCGGCGGGATTGTTCGAGCGCTTGCAGAACCTGGAGAACGAGGCGGAGCTCGGCTGGGTGGGTGCCTGATGGCCGGCATGGCCGTCGCTGCCTGGATGCGCGTCGGCGCCGTCGCGCTTCCCTCGCCAGGTGGCGGCCCCGACCGGGTCCGGCGCTGGAAGTCCGGTGACGGCTGCTGGTCGCCGCCCTGAATGGCGATGCGGCGAGGGGGGCGGCGAGGGGGGCGGCGCGGCGAAGGCGTTGCCGGCCTGCCGCCGCGGCCGGCCGACGCAGCGCATGGACGCGGTGGGCAAGCCCAGCTTGAAGCTGCTGATCGTCGAAGCCGGCATGCCGCGCATCCGACGGGCCAGCCCCCCCCGCGGACGCGACCCCGCACAAGGTGATTGCCGCCACACCCAGGGCGGGGGGCATCCGTGCGGCGCGCGATGGCGCATGGCACGTCCTGACGATGCGGACCTGATGACGCGGGGCTGCCGGTATCGCTCGCCCCACCCGGCGCGGGCGGTGGCGACCAACGCGGGTTGGCCGGACCCCGCCAACTGAAAAACACCAATTCTATTCAGGTGATTGTGGTTTCCTGCTGGCGGAGGGCGGCCGCCCAATCGGCGTATTATCTCTTACTTATCAATGGCTTGTAGTCATGGCCCGCGCCATCCCACAAGCTATCCCGCGATTTCGGCCGCCATGCTGGCGCACATGGGCGCACACGGCTATTCGCTTGCGTTCATTGCCTGTTTACCCCAACCATGTAGAAGCACCGGCAGCGGAGGGCGAGCATGCTGAAGGTCGAGATCGAGCGCGAGGCAGACGGACGGTGGATCGGCGAGATCCCTGCGCTGCCCGGTGTTCTCGCCTATGGCGCCACGGCCAGCGAAGCGCGCGCCAAGGTGTCCGCCCTCGCCTTGCGGGTCATGGCGGAGCGTATCGAACTCGGCGAGCCGGTGCCCGCCGAGGCCACTGATCTGTTCGCTGCCGCGTGAGCAACTGGCCGGCCGCGAGGGCGGGCGCAGTCCTGCGCGCGCTCGGGCGGATCGGGTGGAGGATCAAGCGGCAAAGCGGGTCGCACCGCACCTTGGCGCGGTCGGGCTGGCCGGACTACGTCTTCCCCTTCCACGATGGCGAAGAAATTGGCCCCCGGATGATGGCGAAGATCGCCAAATCCACGGGCTTAAGCCCCGCCGATCTCTAGGGCGCCTCCGCTCCATCACGTCATCGACCGGACCGGCCGGCGGCGCCCAGCACGCACGCCGCCGGCCCTGTGCGCCGCGCCCCCGGATGCACTCTGGGCCGCGCGCTGTCGGGGTTTTGCGGCACTGTCCGACTGATCCGGACGCACCGCCGCAAGCGCGGGTGATCGCGGCCGACAAGATGGTGGAAAGGGCGGAGGGACGGCCTGTGCAGCCGGTGGTGTCACTGGACGCGGAACTGGCCGAGCCGATCGACCTGGACGCCCTTGACGACGATGAGCGCGAGGTAATGGAGCGCGCGATCCTCCGCTTGGCGCACAAAGCGGCAGCGACCAGCGGGCCCACAATCGAGCACGAGCGGGAGACCGAGGCGCAGCTTGCTGGGGGCGCTATCCTCGACGGCGGAGCCGGCGCAAAGTGAGCCGCGGGTGATTCCCGTGGTGAATGTCGAGTAGGATAGGCGGCTTCCGGCAAATTACCGTTCTGGGATGGTCTGGAGCGTTAGCGGCTTTGAGTGTTCACGTTCACTGAGCCACTTCCTCCAAGCTGAATGCCGGCGGCCAGATTGTTATAGGCGCGTTCATCAGCTTCCATGGCGAGCCGCCGCGCTTCACACGCCGCAGGGTTCGATTGGTTGTCGGCAAGGCATTCCTTGTAGGCTGCCCGGGACTGCTGATAGTCGTTCCGTGCGTCTACCTTCGCTACGATGCCGCAACCCGCCAAGGTCATAAGGGCCGCTACCCCGAGCGCCGCTTTCATATTCCGCATTTGACCTGCCGTGAAGGTTTTGCCGCCCTGAATCATAATTCGTGGTGGCGAATTCTGAGCGCTAGTGCTGGTGACGACCCCCAAAAGGCCGACGAAGCCAAACAGCAGGATGGTGAGGTGGCGAAACACTCGGTGTGCCACGCTAATCGGCCGCTGCATGCCCCCCCCCGTCCAGAATGAGTTCCGCTGACAATATCTTTTGCGAATAGGCGAAGATGCAAATGGGCAGCGTCCATCGGCCACTCGGTGCTGCGGAGCTTACATCTTTGACGCTCGACCTCCTAGCGTTTGCAGGCAAAAGGTATGCGTTCGGCAGCCTCTCTCGGAAGTCTTGAGACTGTTTTAGATCGGCAAATGTTCGACGGCAAGATAAAAGCAACGCCTCCCTTCGATCGGTTTGCTGTGGTCGGTCAATGGTTTAGCACAGTGCCGCCGGAAAGGGGGTGGTGCCGATTTTCCGGAAAAGCCAATTGAATCAATGCGAATTGCGCCACCCATCGCGGTTTTGCGGGTTCTGGAAGATCAGAAGTGGGACGGCAAGGGAAAAGCCTGGCCGTCTGGCCCGCGTATGTGGTTGAGTTGATTGAAGTTTTCAGCGATCCGCCAAATCACCCCTGCCAGCCGCTTCAGGCAGAACGCCAATGATATCAATGATCCGAGCGCCATCCGCGCCCTGCTAAGCATTTTCCTCGACTTGGTTGCTTCAATCTGATAACTAGATGCCGTGACGGAGCCACGCGACCCGACCCTCGATGTGCTGCTGGACCTCGACGGCCAGGTGCTCGTCGTGGACCCTGACGGCGGCCACTGGGTCCGGTTCCTGGTCACGCGGGTCCGGTATCGGCTGAGAAGCCGCACGGGCTGGACTACTCGCTGACGCTGCACGGCCCGGACGGCGAGCGGCTGGTCGGCTTCGACAACGCCCATCCAGTGGCGCGGCAGAAACGTGGCGAGCCGCAGGACCATCGTCACCGGCTGCGGACGATCAAGGTTTACGACTACCGGGACGCGGCGACGCTGCTCGGCGATTTCTGGACCACGGTGGACGCGGTGTTGCGCGAGAGAGGAGTGATCCCATGACGACCCTGAAAGTGGGCATCGCCAGCTACGAGGACATGAAGGCCCGCACGATGGCGGTGGCGCGCGGCGAGCGGCGCATCGCGCCCGACGAGCCGAAGGTCTGGTTCACCTCGACCGAGTCCTTCGCCAAGGTGCTCTCGGCCGGCAATCGCGACCTGTTGCGGGTGATCGTCGAGCAGGCCCCCGGCTCGCTCGACGAACTCGCGCGGATCACCGGCAAGGCGAAGTCGAACCTGTCGCGCACGCTGAGAGACGATGGCCGGTTACGGCCTGGTCCGCCTGGAACGCGGCGAGCGCGGGCGGATCACGCCGAAGGTGACGCATGACCGGGTGGAACTCGACCTTCCCCTTACGGTCTCACGCAAGGCGAGTTGAGCCATGACCGCTTGGCGGCGAGGAGGCCGGACCGTCGCCAGCCCGTCAAGGCTGGCGCGTGCCGCGCCACCGCTTCGCGGCTGCGGCCTTGACCGCCTGCCGCCGCTCCGGCGGGTGGCCCGCATGCGATCATGGTTCAAAGTAAGCGGGACCGCTCACTTTGCGACGTGGGCCCGCGTGCCGTGGCGTAGAGATCGGCCGTTCCGCCGGGCCGGTGTTTGCGCGATCCTGGCACGATGTCTCGGCACCGCTCCCCATTGCGCGACCGCGCTGCATTCGGCGAATTGCCGCCCGACCTCTATGTCGTGCCCGGCCCCTGGCCGCGCCTCGGCCGCCCGGTCAAACATGATGTTGAGAATTGGCGCGTCGTGGACGACTGGCCCGCGCGCGTGCCGGTTACGGATGCCGAAATCGACGTATTCGAAGCCTGGTTCGGCGACGTGTTCGACGAATTTTTCGGGCCGTCGCGATGACGTAAGGAGATTGTCAGCATGACCGTGCCGTTGCGCGCCGCCCTCTATCTGCGCGTCTCGACGGCGCGGCAGGCCGAGCATGATGTTTCCATTCCCGACCAGAAGCGCCAGGGCGAGGCGTACTGCCAATCGCGTGGCTATCAGCTTGTCGAAACCTATGTCGAACCCGGCGCATCCGCCACCAATGACCGCCGCCCCGAATTCCAGCGGATGATCGAGGCGGGCACAAGCAAGCCCGAGCCGTTCGATGTCGTGATCGTCCATTCGTTCAGCCGCTTCTTCCGCGACCATTTCGAACTGGAATTCTACGTCCGCAAACTGGCGAAAAACGGCGTCAAGCTGGTCTCGATCACGCAGGAAATGGGCGACGATCCCATGCACGTCATGATGCGGCAGATTATGGCGCTATTTGACGAATACCAGTCGAAAGAAAATGCCAAGCATGTGCTGCGCGCCTTGAAGGAGAACGCGCGCCAGGGTTTTTGGAACGGTTCCCTGCCGCCCATCGGCTACCGCGTCGTCGCGGCTGAGCAGCGCGGCGCGAAGGTGAAGAAGAAGCTGGAGATCGACCCGCTGCACGCCGACACGGTGCGCCTGATCTACCAGCTTGCGTTGGAAGGCGACGGCACGTCCGGGCCGATGGGCGTCAAAAACATCACCGCTCACCTCAACCGGCAGCGAATCTTCACCCGCGATGGCGGGCGCTGGGGCATCGGACAGGTTCACCGCATCCTGACTCGCGCGACCTATGCCGGGCGTCACGAGTTCAACAAGCGCGGCAAGACCAAGGAACTGAAGCCGGTCAGCGAGGTGATCGCCGTTGCCGTGCCGCCGCTGATCGACCAGGCCACCTTCGACGTCGTGCAGGCCCATCTGCGCGCCCGCAATCCCAAGGTCACGCCCGCCCGTGTCGTGAGCGGCCCCACCCTCCTTACCGGCATCTGCTTCTGCGCCGACTGCGGCGGCGCGATGACGCTTCGCACCGGCAAGGGCGGGCGCTATCGCTACTACACCTGCTCGATCAAGGCACGGCAGGGCGAGACCGGCTGTAAGGGCCGCTCGATCCCGATGGAGAAGCTGGACAACCTCGTTGCCAGCCATCTCGAAGACCGCTTGCTACAGCCCGACCGCCTGGAGGAAGTGCTGGCCTCGGTGCTCGACCGCCGCCAGGAGCGCACCGAGCGCCGCTGCGAACACATCGCCGAACTCAACAAGCGCGCCGCCGAGACAGATTTGCGGCTGAAGCGGCTCTATGACGCTATCGAGACCGGAGTCGCCGATCTGGACGACCCGGCGCTGAAGGAACGCATTGCCGGTTTGAAAGCTATCCGCGATCAGGCCCAGGCCGATGCCGACCGCGCCCAGGCGTTGGCGGAAAGCGCGGGCACAGCAGGCAATCACGCCCGCCATGGTCCAAAAATTCGCCAGGACGGCCCGCGAGCGGATACGCATCGACGGTGGCGGCTATCGGCGCGAGCACCTTCGCGCGCTGGCCCAGCGCGTCGAGGTCGCGGACGGCGAGGTCCGCATCATGGGATCGAAGGGCGATCTGCTTAGAACTCTCGCCGTCGCAGCGGACGTAAAATCGGCTACGGCCCGAGTGCCCAGCTTTGTTCTGAATTGGCGGAGAGGGTGTCCGCCGCACGGGGGTCTGGGGCGGTAGTGCCAGAATCCACAGACCTACAAAATTAATAGATAATAACTGTATCTTTCGTCCGTTCCGCTCTGTACGCGTCCAGTAGCATGTGGTAGCATCTACCGATGACGTGTGGGTAGGCGTGTGGGTAGGATGGCATGAACAGGCTAGGGCGGTTGTCGGCAGTCTTCGTCGCGCGGGCCACCAAGAGGGGGTTACGCGCGGACGGGGGCGGGCTGTATCTCCAAGTGACAGGGGGCGGTGCGCTCATGGCTCTTCCGCTTCACGCTGCGCGGGAAGGCGCGGGCGATGGGGCTGGGTTCCCTCTCTGCCGTCACGCTGGCGCAGGCTCGGCAGAAGGCTGCCGAGTAACGGCGGGTGCTGGCCGAGGGCGTGGACCCCTCTGGAGGCTCGGAAGGCCGCGGAGGTGGACAAGCGGCTGGCCGAGGCCCGCTCCATGACCTTCGATCAGTGCGCGGCGGCATACATCGAGGCCCATCGGCGTCGTGGAAGAACGCCAAGCACTTGGCACAGTGGAAGAGTACCAGCTCGAAACCTACGCGGGGCCTGTCATCGGGGGCTTGCCCGTCCAGGGCGTAGACCTATCGCTGGTCTTGAAGGTGCTGGAGCCGATTTCGGCGACCAGGACGGAGACCGCATCAAGGCTGCGCGGGCGGATCGAAGCCGTGTTGGATTGGGCGGGGACTCGTGGCTACCGGACTGGTGAGAACCCCGCGCGGTGGAAGGGCCATCTCGACAACCAACTGCCGGCACGGGGGAAAGTTCAAAAGGTCGAGCACCATGCCGCGTTGCCCTACAGAAAGATGGGCACCTTCATGTCGGCCCTGCGCGAACAGAGCGGGATGGGCGCACGGGCCTTGGAGTTCGCCATCCTGACGGCTACCCGGACCGGCGAGGTGATTGAGGCACGGTGGTCTGAGATCGACCTGGAAGCGGCTGTCTGGACCGTGCCGGCGGAGCGGATGAAGGCAAAGGTTGAACATCGCGTCCCCCTGTCCGCGCCTGCTCTGGCAGTGCTGGCACCGCTGCATGAAAACCGCGAAAGCGACTTCGTGTTTCCTGGCGGACGCGCTGGCAAGCCCCTATCCAGCATGGCGCTATTGATGACGCTCCGGCGGATGGAGCGTGGCGATCTAACCGCGCACGGCTTCCGATCCACGTTCCGGGATTGGACAGCGGAGCAGACCTCCTACCCCCGCGACGTTGCGGAGATGGCCTTGGCTCACACGATCAAGGACAAGGTGGAAGCGGCGTATCGGCGGGCGACCTGTTCGAGAAGCGGGCACGTCTGATGGCTGAGTGGGCGAGTTCTGTGGGCGCGTGGCCGGCGAGGGTGCCGAGGTCGTGCCGTTGCGGAGTAGGCGTAATTAAGTAATAAGAAGGAATAAAAACTAGAAACAGAGGAAAAGAGTCCTAGACTGGATGCCCGTGTAGTGAAATAGTCGCGCCCGGCCCGAGGTGGGCAGCAAAGGAGCGCGACATGCAGGGATATAGTTTGAGGGAGACTGCGGCAATGATTGGGATCGCTCTTTCAACTCTCTACGTTCTTATGAAGCAGAAGAAAGCACCGAGAGTGACCAAAGTGGCAACCGCAGTATTATATTCAAATGCCATCTGGAAGAATGGCTGGCTGAGCAGACGAGTAAATGACCACGGGTGCTGGCATTTTCGCGGACAACGCGGCGCGATACTGGGGCGTGGGATTGCCCGTGATCCCCCTACGGCCGGGAGAGAAGCGGCCAGCGGTGGGTGAGTGGCAACGGTTTTCCGTTGGGCCAGTGACGGAGGCAGATCGGAACTACTTTTTGAGGAAGCACGCCGGCGGAAATATCGGGTTGGTGCTGGGCCAGGAGTCCGGCTTGTGCATGGTGGACGTTGATACAGACGATCCGGAGATCATTGACCTGATCCGGAAATTACTTCCGGCTTCGCCTTGGGAACGTCGTGCAAGAAGGGCTTGATGCTCGCTTACAAGTGGTCTGGTCTGAAAACCTTCCGCATCAAAGATGCCAACGGCGCGATGATCGTTGAGATGCTGTCGGATCGGACGCAGTGGTGCTGTCCCCCCTCGATCCATCCTGATACCCAGCGGGCGTATGAGGCGAACGCCGACCTGTTCGACCCGGCGGTGCTGGGTGGAGTTGTGCCCCTACCGCCAGACGTTGAGACGCGGCTTAGGGAGGCGCTGATCGCGGGTGGTGTAGAGGTCGGGGGACGGACTCAGAAGGGCCAGGGCGAGGCACGGGAGCCGCTGCCGGCGGTGATTGGGCCAGGGGGGCGGGACGATGCCGGAACGCGGAAGGCTGGCGAGTGCGCCCGGCGGGTGACCAGCGGGGAATTGAACGTCTGGCAGGGCATGACGGAAATTGAGACGTGGTGCCGGGCTGCGTTCATTGGCCCTGATGCGCCAGACCCAATGAAATTCGTTGATAGGTTCATGGAGTTCTTGCTCCGTGATGCGTGGTGCATGACGGCAAGAGCAAGGTTGTCATGGAGCTTGTTCCGGGGTTGGTGGACGCGGATGGCGACCCTCTGTTGCGGGAAGTTCGTATGCTGCCCCTCGGTTGGGATGAAGGGCTGACAGACGCGGAGAAGAGCCGGTGGCGGCTTTGGGGTGTCCGGACTGGCTACGGCGAGAAGCATATAGCCTGGAAGTATGTGCTTGTTACGCGCACCGGGGAGTTTGTGGAGAAGGCAACAGGTGAAGCGATCACGGAAGCAACGTTGCTGAACCGGCTAGGGTGTTACGTGAAGGTCGATCCTGCGACCCGGCGGCGCGTTGATACCATCAAGGGGCAGCGGAACCTTCCACGAGTGGAATACGTGACGATGAGGCCGGGGCGGCCGAGCGGAGTTATCTCGGAGCCGCCGTATGCTGTGTGGAATGCGTGGAAGGGCTTCACAGTGGAGCCGGCGGGTGGGGTAGTGGATGAGGATGTGGAACCGTTCCTGAGCCTGCTGCGCCTGATGGTGCCGGATGAGAATTCGCGGGGGCACTTGCTCGATTGGATCGCCCATCTGTTTCAGCGGCCGGGGGAGAAGGTGCTATGGGCGCCACTCTTTGTCAGTGACGCGAATGGGGTTGGGAAAGGATCGCTGGCAAAGGTTATTCTGGACCTGATTCGGCGCGAGCACGGCACAGAGATCACGGTCGGGGAGTTAACGAGCGAATTCACGGACTGGGCAGCCCGTCGGGTGTTCGTCTTTCTGGACGAGGTGATGTCTACGGATCGCCTAGACGTTACAACCCGGTTGAAGACTGCTCATCACTGGAAAGACGCTCTGGTTGAACTGCAAAAATGTGCCTCGGTGGAAGTTTCCAACCAGATCAACTTCATGCTTGCATCGAATAGGTTGGACTGTCTCCGGCTCGATAAAGATGACCGGCGGATCATGGTCATCAGGATTGAGGATGAGGATGCGGACAGGATCAAGTCTGAGTTTGACTTTGCTGGGTTCCATGTATGGGCGGAGAACCCGACGAACCGGAGTTGGTTGCTTGGGTGGCTCTTGGCGCGGGACCTGCAAGGGTTCCAAGCGCATGGAAGAGCGCCGATGACGGCGGGGAAACAAGTTCTGCAAGAGGTGGGCCGTGAACGGTGGGTGAGTGCGCTGCACGATGCGTTGGATGCGGGGGCAGGGCCGTTCGGCAAGGACTTGGTGACCGTCGAAGAGATCGGGGAGTGGCTGCGGATGCGGCGCTTCGTGGTCAGCGCGGCGGCGCTGCGAGGTGGTTGAAGGGGCAGCGGTTTCCGGCATTGAGCCGGCGGTGGGTGCCGGGTTCGATCGGCGGTGAGAGCGTGAAATCGAAGGTGTGGGTTCTGCGGAATGAAGCGAAGTGGATGGGGGCCAGTCGGGCGGAGGTGGTAGCGGAGTTGATGAGGGGGGAGAGCTTCGAGACCCCGAGGCAGCGGCGGAGCGGGCTGCTCAGGGGATACAAGTAAGAATAGGGGGAGCAGCGGCCCAAGCGCCCAACGTGAAAAATGCAACGCAACTACAGGGCGTTCCAGGCCGTCCTCTGGGCAGGGGGATAAAGCTAGCGCCCGAGGGAGAGGCCCAGATGGAGAGGGAGAGGCCCGTTTTGGGGGCGTGATTATTTGTTATCAACACTACAGGACAGGATAGGACAGTATACGTGGCCCATCTAGTATCTATTTTGGGACTGACCGCCGACCTCGATGGGGACCTGATCCCCGGCCTGTTCGCCCCCAAGCCCGGCGAGACCGAAACGGAGGCGGGTTCCCGGTGCCGCGAGGCGCAGGCGGTGGCTGAGTGGGTTCGGGGGGTGCCGTGCCAGTCCTGACCTCAAGATCACGGCTTTCGGTAGGAAGGGCACCTGCTCTTCCTCCATGGCGGTGGATACCGCCGCGTAGCATGCAGCGTTGGTTGAACGTATCGGGCCAGTCTCTAGTGAACTGGCGTGCGAGGGGCGAGTCGGGTCCTCTCTGGAAAAAGGACTCCGTTGGGCGCGTGTGGTATCGGGTGGCTGACGTAGCCCACTGGATTGACGGCCCGCAGTCGCCCCCGGCTGACGCCCGGATCAAGGACTACCTAGCCCAACACTGGCACCGGCTCGGAACTGCATTGCAGACCCTCCCGGAGCCGGATGGGTCCCCAGCCCGCCGGTTACTCGCCAGCGCCGCCCTGCTCGATCCAGCAGGGCTGGCAGCCCTGTGCGCTGCTCTGGACCGGGCCGAGCGGAGCCGAGACCCGAAGCCCAAGGCGTTCGTTGCCGACTCAGACCGAAACCCGGTGGGCTACCGAAGTGGAATTTAGTTCTCGGCTTCGCCTGCGCCTGCGCTCCCCGAAGGGGAACGTTATGTCTGCATTCCGCAAGGAACCCCGCTACCCCCACCGCGATCCTGCGGTGGGGGGCACCCTACGGAGATGCCACGATGAAACCTACTGGGGGCAATAAGGGATGCGGGAGATGATCAAGGTCGCATTTAGATATGGTATCCCTGAACACCAAACAGTGGACCAAGCTGCGGCGCGTCTTGTGGTCCCATCTAAATTGTTGATGAAGCTGATTGAAGATGGCCTTCTAGTCGGTGTTCATCGGATGACGAAACAACAAAGGGCAAGGGCAAACCACAAACCAAATACTTCATCCCGAACTGGTGGGTTGAGGATGTTCACGAATTGCGGGCAGATGTCATAATAAACGACGAGCGCGATGGCTTCCATAAATACGGCTTGCTGGTTCAGGCCGCTATGGTCCTGAGGCCGACGCTTGAGATGAGGAAGAAAGCGGTAAGCATCCTAACGACGTATCGGCTTAGGGGGTGGAGTATGCCGCCGCTTGAGTGGATGGAAATTCAACCCGAGGTTCTCGGGAGACCGGGTTACAACAACATCATGGACCCCTTAATCCGGTGGGATATGTTGAGGCCATGGATAGGGGGTTAGGGGGCTTGTCGATGGGGTCGCCCCTACTGTCCACTGAGGCAGCCCGATTACAGACAATCGATGTCCTTACGTTGTCAAACCCTCGCAACGGGCGTAGGCTCTCCGAAGAGGTGTCTTTCGGTAATTGGGGGGGGAGCATGCGGGCGATTTTGTTGGGGGTATGGCTCTTGCTGCCGTTGGCAGCGCAGGCGCAACCATTTGGGATAGGGATGGGCACCAAGCTGGACAAGCTGGTGGTCGTCCGTAAGCTAACTCCTTTCGATTACATAGTGACCCCGAGGAGGTCGCATCCAGATTTTCCAGTGGTTGTGGTCACAGTGACGCCCGGGCAGGGTGTATGTAAAATAATTAGTTTTGGGAAAGATTACTCTCACGATAGGTATGGCTATGATGTACGGGCGGCGTTTTCTCAGGTCCGACAGCAGATCGAATATACCTATGGCCAGAGCGAACTAAAGGACTCCCTGGAACCTGGAGCGCTATGGAAAGGTTCGAACGAATGGGTAGAAGCACTTAGCCAACATGAGCGTATCTACCAAGCCGTCTGGGAGAGGTCACCTCAGTCGGTATTGCCCAACAATGTTCAGAACATTGTCCTCCACGTGGGTGGAGCATCGTCGGATAAGTCTGGCATTGGCCTTGTGTTTCGGTTCACCAACTCCGACGCCTGTGAGGAGGAAATCAAAAGGGCGCAGGCAGGAGTATTTTAGGTGGTTGTATCTTTGGTCGCCCTGTCGATGAACTGATCGGTTGCTTGCTCCGATATGGTACTGTGGTAAGGCAGAATACTAATGAACAAGGACAAGGGAATGAAAGTTGCGGTTGTTTTATTGCTTACGTTAGCCTCTTGCACACCTCCCGTTGATGAAGCGTTGCGTGCCGACTGTGGTAGCTATTGGGGTATGTTGCGGGTGGGTATGCCCGAGGATCGGTTAGTTTGTTCATTCGAGGGTTGGAAGCCCTATGCGCTCAGCAGCGATACCTCAGATCTCGGGACGATCACGGTGTATCGAGGGGCAGGGGTAGAGGGGTATACCAAGGGGCCTCCCTCTTATGTTACCGTGGTGGATGGAAAAGTGGCCGCATGGGGCAACTGACCGCTTGCCTGCTTATCCACTACTCCCGCCGCCCGCATAGACGCTTCTTCGGGTGAGTTTGAAAGGGTCGTGATTTCCCAAACTGTCCCGGACCCAGAGGGCCGATCCTTGCTGAAACTACTCCGTTTCGGTGTCAGAAAAGCATACTACCCTTCCGGCACAGTTCTTGTCGAAGCAAGAACTGTGCCGGATGGTGGCATGGTTCTTGTCGGGGATGTGGGCAAGGCGCGGTGCTGGGGGCATCGCGCCCCGTCCTGTGGGTAGAGGTGTGGGTAAGCCGCCGGGTCGGTGAAGCAATATCAATGATATCAATAGACTAAGTGGCGCAATTGGCGGAGAGGGTGGGATTCGAACCCACGGTACGCTTGCACGCACAACGGTTTTCGAGACCGCCCCAATCGGCCACTCTGGCACCTCTCCGTGGCGCGCGCTTATAGGGTTGTGTCCGGCTCCCCGCAACCGGACCGCCATCTCCGAACCCCGCCCCCCGGGGCGGATCAACCCGGCTGGGCCGCCGAGGCCCGGCGTCCCGCTCGGGCCGCGACAGTGTGAGAAATCCGCGTCAGCCCACGACCGAGCCGTCCAAGGCCACGCGCGGCATCGGCAAGCCGGCTGTTTCGGCGGCCCCGACGGACAGCGACGCCAGGCGTCGGCGGGCAGCAGGCGGCGCGGTCAGTGGACGCGGCCGGCCTGGTGGGGGCTGTCCAAACTGAACGCCGGGATCGCCACGTCGAAGGTCTCGCCGGACGACGGGACAACCATGTGGTAGACGCCCACCATGAATCCCGACGGGGTGTCGAGCGGCGTGCCGGAGGTGTATTCGAAACTCTCGCCCGGCTCGAGCAATGGCTGCTCGCCGATCACGCCGGCGCCGTGCACGTGCTGGGTGCGCCCGCGCGCATCGGTGATCTGCCAGGTGCGCCGCAGCAGCTGCACTGCTTCGCCGCCACGGTTTTCGATCCGCACCCGGTACGCCCAGACGAAATGGTTGTCGTCCGGGCGCGACTGGTCGGCCAGGAAGAACGAGCGAACCGAGACGCATACGTCGCGCGTGGTCTGTGCGTAGTCGGCGCGGGCGAGGGCGGCCGCGCCGCGCGCCCGGCTGCCAGCCGGACGCTTGCCACCGCGGGGTTTCGGATCGTCAGCCGGCATGCCGCGCCGCACCTTGTTGCCTGTCGTCACGGCGATTCAAGGCCGAAGCCACCGCCTTGTCCAGCCAAGCCCCTGCCCCGTCCAGAGCAATCGGCCAAACCAGGACCGCCGGGGCCTCACCACGGACCCCCGCCCAAGGGCAGCGCCCCTTGGCGGCGTTCGGGGACGCGGCCCGGGCCTTGCCTTCGTTCAGGCGGCCGCTTTCCGATTGCGCTCCAACTGCGCGTTGACCAGTGCGACCGTCGCGTCGAGCGCGGCGTTCCGCATGCCGTGCTGCGCCGCGATGCTCTGCACCAGCCGGTCCACCCGTTCGATGTTCGGCGCACCGGCGAACAGGGCGCGCGCCGCCGAGGACGGGCGCACCAGCCCCGTCGCCGCCGCGGCGTATTTGTCGAACGCCACCAGGTCATCCGGCGCCGCGCCAAGCTTGACGCACAGCTCGCGCACCCAGTCGTAGACCTGGCGGGACGCCGCGAGATCCGCGTGCACCGCCTCCTTGATGGTCACCGCCCCGTCCTTCGTCACGCAGCGGTAGTTGCCGGTCACCAGCATGGCCCATTTGGCCAGCGGCACGAAGATCGAGTCGTGCACCTTGAGCTTGACCGGCAGGTCGATCTTGTTGCCATCGCCGGGATCGTAACGGATCGCCTCGATCTGCGCCTGCATCTCGCGCAGCATGGCGGTGTGCTGGTCGGCGGCGAAGCGTGCCGCCTTGAAGTTGGTCGGCAGCGTGACCTGCAGCACGTTGATCTTCTCGCCCGGCGGGCGGATCGCCTGCGGGTCCGGACTGCACAGCGTCAGCAATCCGGGATCGAAATTCTGCCAGACCGTCGCGTCGGTGTAGCAGTCCGTCAGCTTGTCGGTTGCGAGACCTGGGATGCGCTTCAGATAGGGCAGCGGCGGCATGTTCATGATCGACATGCAGGGCACCCTGGAGCGGGCCACCGCATCCAGCAGTTCGCGCACGCCGGGGGAGCGGTACTGCGGTTCCTGCATCGCCAGCGCGACCAGATCATACTCGGCCGGATTGACCGCGCCCGGTCCAGCGGCGGAGAGCTGGCCGGGCAGCGTGCGCGAGTTGATCTCGACCGGGGCGGCGCGGCCCTTGATCGGGATGCGCACGCGGGCGCCCTCGGCGTTGAACGCTTCCACCTCGGCCGGCAGGCACACAAGTTTCACCCTGTTGCCGCCGAACAGCAGCTTGGTTGCGAGCAGCGACCCGTAGGACGCACCCATGATCAGCACATTGTATGTGGCCACGTCGGCTCCTCTCCCTAACGCGGGGGGCGTGCCGGCGTGCGCCGCCGGCCCCCATGGGGGCGGTGCTTTGGCCCGCCCTTGCGGACAGTCTGGCACAAGCCGGTCCACAAGTTAACCGCAACCGCGACGCCAATCGCGCACGGCACTCGCCCATGGCCTTGGCGCCGGCGCAGCCGACTTGCCGGCGCGACGCGTTTGCCGTTCGCTGTCGGCCAACGCACCCGCCCCCGCGCATGAACATCACGAGGCGCCGCATGACCGAGCTTCCCCCCACGCAGCTCCCCCTGGGGCAGCTCCCCCAGGGGCAGCTCCCCCAAGGTCAGATCCCCTTACGGCACGGCGTCTTCCTGCCGCCGTTCCATCCGATGGATGAAAATCCGTCGGCCTGCCTCGACCGTGACCTGGAGCTGATGGAGTGGCTCGACCGGCTCGGCTTCCACGAGGCCTGGATCGGCGAGCACCATTCCGCCGGCTGGGAGCTGATCAGCTCGCCCGAGCTGTTCATCGCGGTGGCCGCGCAGCGCACGCGATCGATCCGCTTCGGCACCGGGGTGATCTCGCTGCCGTACCACAACCCGCTGATGGTGGTGAACCGCATCATCCAGCTCGACCACCACACGCGCGGGCGGGTGATGTTCGGCGCCGGACCCGGCCTGCTGGCGTCCGACGCGCTGATGCTGGGCATCGACCCGAGCACCCAGCGCGACCGCATGGCCGAGGCGCTGGACGTCATCCTGCGGCTGTTCCGCGGCGAGATCGTTACCGAGAAGACCGACTGGTACACGCTGGTCAACGCGCGGGCGCACCTGCTGCCCTACACCAAGCCGCACCCCGAGGTGGCGGTGGTCAGCGCGGTGACACCCTCGGGCGGGCGGCTGGCCGGGAAATACGGCCTGAGCATGATCTGCGTCGCGGCGACCAATCCGTTCGGCTACGACGCGCTGGCGGCGAACTGGAAGATCGCGGGCGACATCGCGGCCACGCAGGGGCGGCGCATGGATCCGGCGCGGCTGCGCCTGGTCGGGCCGATGCACATCGCCGAGACGCGCGCCCAGGCGTTCGCCAATGTCCGTTTCGGCCTCGAACGCTACCTGGACTACCTGAACAACAACCAGCCGCGCTTCCTGGTGCCGGACGGGCAGGACGCGGCGGAATGGTTCGTGGCGAACAGGTTCGGCGTGATCGGCACGCCCGACGACGCCATCGCCATGATCGACCGGCTGTACGCCAAGCAGGGCGCGTTCGGCGTGATGCTGCAGCAGGCGCACAACTGGGCGGACTGGGAGGCGACGAAACGCTCCTACGAGCTGTACCAGCGCTACGTCATGCCGCGCTTCTCCGGGGATAACGCGCCGCGCATCGAATTGTTCGACTGGTGCACCGCGCATCGCGACGAGCTGACCGAAAAGCGCACCACCGCGGCGCGCGCGATGTTCGACAAGCACGCGGCGGAGCAGCGCGCGGCGCAGGCGGGAGACATGGTGCGTCCGAAGACCGGGCGGGAGGCCTGGTGAGCGGCGGCAACCTGCTGGCGGATCTCCCGGCGACCCTGGCGGGGGAAGACCTGCGCGCGCTGCTGACCACGCCGGACCTGCGGATCGAGCGCATCGTCTCCACCGGCCAGGCCAGCCCGCCGGGGTTCTGGTACGACCAGGACTGGGCGGAGTGGGTGCTGGTGCTGGCGGGCCAGGCCGGGCTGCTGATCGAGGGCGAAGCGGCGCCGCGCGTGCTGGAGCCCGGCAGCTACCTGCACCTGCCGGCGCATTGCCGGCACCGGGTGGCGTGGACCTCGACGGAGATGCCGACGGTGTGGCTGGCGGTGCATTACCGCTGAATCGCGGTAGGGACGCGCATTACTGCGCGCCCCCCGCACAGAGCCTGTACGAGCGGCATTCCCGCATACGGCTCCCACCTCGGGTGTTTGACGGCGAAGCGTTGCTCGGGCCAGGGATGGAGGATGCGCGGCTTCGGCAGGAAGTCCTCTGCCAGCCGCTTGATCCGCTCCCACGTCGTCTTGTCGCGCTGCCCGCGTCGCCGAAGCGACCGCCGCCAGAGCCGAACCACGCAGTCGCGGAAAGTCTGGAGAGCACGGATGTTGGTCGGCACCGCGTGATAGGCAAAATACCCGGTGACCACCTGTCGCAGCCACTCCCCTTGTCGGGGGATCGGCTGGTGCATCCGCCGCCGCATTTCCTCCGTCACCGCCAGAAGCTTCGCCTGCAACCGGTCGCGCCGGGATTTCCGCCATAGCAGGAACTTGCCACGTCGCGACTTGCCGCAGATCAAGGTAAAGCCCAGGAAGTTGAAAGTTTCCGGCCTGCCCAGCCCGCGCCTTTCTCTCCGCTCCGCCGCTCGGCGGCCGAATTCGATCAGGCGGGTCTTCTCCGGATGCAGCGTCAGTGCGAACTCTTCCAGACGTGCTCGCATCATTCCGAGGAACCGATGGGCATCGGCCTCGTGCTCGAACCCCACGACGATATCGTCCGCGTAGCGCACGACGATCATGTCGCCGGTGGCCTCCCGCTGTCGCCAGCGGTTGGCCCAGAGATCGAAGACGTAGTGCAGGTAGATATTCGCGAGCAGCGGCGAGATTACCGACCCCTGCCCGGTTCCCCTTTCACTGACAGTTACGACCTCGTCTTCGAGAATACCCGCCCTCAGCCATTTCTGGATCAGGCGGATGATGCGGCGGTCGCCGACCCGGTGCTCCACGAACCGGACCAGCCACTCCTGGCTGACCATATCGAAGAATGACCGGATGTCGGCGTCCAGTATCCAGTTCACCTTGGTGTTGCCGATCCCAACCACCAGGGCATCCAGCGCATCGTGCTGGCTGCGTCCGGGGCGGAACCCATACGAGAACCCGAGGAAGTCTTCCTCGTAGATCGCATTCAGCACCATCGCGACCGCGCGCTGGACAATCTTGTCCTCCAGCGCGGCAATCGCCAGCGGACGCTGTCGCCCATCCGGCTTCGGTATGAACCTCCTCCGGGATGGTTGCGCCCGATACGCTCCCCGATGGACCCGGTCGTGCAGGTCCTCGATCCTGTGATCGAGGTCTGTCTCGTAGTCCTGCCACGTCAGCCCGTCCGCTCCGGGAGCAGCATCCCGCCTGAGGGCATAGAACGCCGTCCGCAGCATCGGGACATCGACATGGTGGAGAAGCGCGGTGAACCTTTCCTTCTTCCTTTCCTTCGCAGCTTTCCGTATGCGGTCCAGCCCCTGTGACACGCTTGCCCGGTCCTGTGCCCGGCGCGTGCGCTGCTGGCCCACATTTCCCTCGGCCCCGGCCCTTGGCTCCACCCGCTCCGCATCCGGTTGCCCGGAGTTGTTCGCAGGCTTCACAGCTACTATGGCCAGGTCTGACTTCTCACCCCCGTGCATCGCCGGCTACGGCTCCTCACCTTCCCGACGCGGACCGGCAGTTTGCGCCACCGGCCAAGAATGAGATCTCTCGGTTCCCGAACAAGAAGCGTCCATGCATGCTGGGGTCTCTGACCGCGCCGGGTCGCCCACCGCTCGCGATAGCGCAGCAGGACGTGTTGCCTTCCAGGTTGGTAACCCTGTCGGCACCCGGGATTTCGGCCTTACGCGGCTCAATGGCCAGCCTGCACGCTCCCCTGCCGACGCTTCGCCCTGCCCCTCGCGGAACACGACGCACGGCGCGGGGCCGGCGTGACTCGCTAGGTCTTCACCGTAGTGGACTTTCACCTCCTGCTCCTTGCCGGTCTCCCGACGCACTACCAGCGGCCCAAAGTGACGACTTTTCCACCATTTCGGGCCGCTGGTATCGCGCGCGGGGTTGGTGGGGCGGCCGCGCGCCAAACCAAAACTCATGCCAGCGGCCCAGCACCAGCCGATGGGTCAAGACTTTGGGCCGCTGGTATGAGATGGCGCCGATGCGCGCATCGGCGCCCCCGGTCATGTGCCCCCCCGTCATGCCGCCGTCATGCGCCCCTTGGCCGGCGCGGCATTCGGGGCCGTCCTTGCGCGGGAGAAGCGGATCAGGCTTCCCGTGGCAATCACCTTGCGTGTTGCCATGGATCGACAAGCGACAGGCCATAGCCATCGAAATCGGCGATGTTGCGCGTTGCGAGCATGGCTCCGTGCGCCAATGCCATGCCGCCGATCAGCGCGTCCTGGATCTGCACCGGGCGACCGGCTCGCTCACGCGCGGTGCGGACGACGGCGTAGCCCGCCGCGCAGGCGGCGTCGAACACCAGAATTCGTGAGGCGAAGCCGGCAGCGAGGAAGGCGTCGAAGCTCGCCCCGATATCCGTGCGGCGACGGCCCTCCGGCAGTCGGCGTATGCCGTAGTGGAGGTCGGCAACGACCAGGCTTGGCAGAAACAGCTCGCCGAGCGGTTGACCGTCGATGAACGCCGCGACCGCAGGATGGCAGTGCGGCTTCATGATCTCCGCGACGACATTGGTGTCGAGCAGGATCACCGGTCGTGGTCAGCGCCGGTGAAATCGATCGGAGGCCGCGCGACGTCGGCACTGCGGGGCGGCAGGTCAAGGTCGACGCCGTGCTCGGGACCGAACAAGCGTCGCGCGATCTGCATCAGGCTCTCGGTGCCGCATTGGCTCGCGTCGCGCGCGATGGCGGCACGCAGGGTCTCGCGCGCTTCCTGCTCGAGCGAGCGATGATGCGCCCGCGCCCGCGCTTTGAGCTGGTCACGCAGGGCCTGGTCGATATTGCGGATGAGCAGGCTGGGCATCCCGGTTCTCTGCCTGTTGCGCGGCTGCTTGATGCTAGCGGACGATAGCACGGGCGGACAGGACAAGGCGACCCCGCAGACAGGCGGGGCGACGAGCCCAGTCGCCGCAAGCATGCCCTGAGCAAATCATTTCAACTGCTTGGATTCGTGTGGAGTCTCGTGTGGCGGCTCATCTTAGGACGGGAGTCCTCTTTTCCCGGCCCTTCGTTCACTATAAGTTCTCATCCCAGCGTGAGCCATGCCACCATGCCCACCCACATCCTGACCGACCTCCGCGCCCGGATCGCGCGCATCGCCCGCGACCCGGCCCGCCGCCCCGCGCCCGCGATCCGCTTTGGCATTGCCGCCCTGGACCGGCACCTGCCGGATGGCGGCCTCCCGCTCGGCGCGCTGCATGAGGTCGCCGGCAGCGGCCCGGACACCGAGCACGCCGCCGCCGCCGCGCTGTTCGCCGCCGGCGTGCTGGCCCGGCTGCGCGGCCCGGTGCTGTGGGCGCTGACCCGCGACGACCTGTTCGCCCCGGCACTGGCCGGCGTCGGGCTGCAGCCGGACCGGCTGATCCTGGCCGAGGCGGGCAAACAGGTGCTGTCGGTGATGGAGGAGGGGTTGCGCCATCGCGGCCTGGCCGGGGTGGTCGGCGAGCTCGACGGCCGGTTGACGCTGACCGCGTCACGCCGGCTGCAGCTTGCCGCCGCGGCCTCCGGCGTCACCGCCATCGTGCTGCGCCGGTCGCGCCGGCATGGCGACCCCATCCTGACCGAGCCGAATGCCGCGGTGACGCGTTGGCGGCTTGCCGCGCTGCCCTCGGCGCCGCCCTTCCCGAATGCACCGGCCCTGCCGGGACTGGCCCGCGCGCGCTGGCGGCTGGAGCTGCTGCGCTGCCGCGGCGGCGACCCCGCAACCTGGATCGTGGAGGCATGCGATGCGACGGGTCATCTCGCTCTGGTTGCCGAGTTTTTCGACCGATCGGCTGCGCCGCTGCGGGGGCCAAGCGCAGCCGACCGGCACGTCGCCAACAGGCGCGCCGCCGGCTGATACGCCGCAAGCTGGCACGCCCCCCGCCAGCACGCCGCCCGCTGGCACGCCCTTGGTGACCGCGGCGCATGACGGCCACCGCCGCGTCATCGCCGCGGTTGACGCGGCGGCGCACGCGCTGGGCCTGCACCCCGGCCTGCCACTGGCGCAGGCCCAGGCGCGCATCCCCGGCCTGGCGGTGGCCGAGGCCGAGCCGGCAGCGGACGCCGCGGCACTCGGCCGGCTTGCGGCCTGGTGCCTGCGCTATGCGCCGCTGGCCGCGCCCGATCCGCCCGACGGGGTATGGATCGACGCCACCGGCGCCGCGCACTTGGCCGGCGGGGAAGCGGCGCTGCTCGCCGACCTGGTCGGCCGCTTGCAGCTCGCCGGGTTCGCCGCGCGGGCGGCGATCGCCGACACGCCGGGCGCTGCGCACGCCCTGGCCCGGCACGGCGAGAAAGTTAAGAAAATTCTCCCCCTCCCCTTGAGGGCTTGGGCCGCGAAGCGGACCAAGGGCGGGGGGAGGGGGCTCGCGGCACAAGCCTTCAGTGCGACCCTGGCACCAACCCCTCCCCCACCCTTGGTCCGCTTCGCGGCCCAAGCCCTCAAGGGGAGGGGGAGAAGATCGCCATCGTGCCGCCCGGCGCCACCGCGGCGGCGCTGGCGCCGCTGCCGATCCGCGCCCTGCGGCTGCCCGACGCGACCGTGGCGACCCTGCACCGCCTCGGCCTGACGCGGATCGGCCAGCTCATGGCCGCCCCACGCGCCCCGCTGGCCCGCCGCTTCGGCGCCGCCCTGCTGCGCCGGCTGGACCAGGCGCTGGGCCAGGTGTTCGAACCGATCGTCCCGCTCGCCCCGCCGGCGCTGATCACCCGCCGCCTGGCCTTCGTCGAACCGCTGGTCTCCGCCGAGGCGTTCGCCACCGCCATCGCCCGGCTGGCCCGCTCGGTCTGCCGCCGGCTGGAGCAGGCCGGCCTGGGTGCCCGCCGGCTCGACCTGCTGTTCGAACGGGTGGACGGCAGCGTGCAGGCGATCCGCATCGGCACCGCGCGGCCGGCGCGCGACCCGGCGCACCTTGCCCGGCTGCTGGATGAACGGCTGGAGACGGTGGATCCCGGCCCGGGGGTCGAGGCGATGCGGCTGACGCTGCCGCTGGTCGAGCCGTTCGCGCAAATCCAAACGGCGATGGCCCAGACGGCGATGGCCCAGACGGCGATGGCCCAAACGACGATGGCCCAAACGGCGACGTTGCTGGACGCCGACGCGCCCCCCGACCTTGCGGTGCTGCTGGACCGCTTGGCCAACCGGCTGGGCGCCGAGCGGATCTATCGCCTCGCGCCGGTGGAGTCCGACGTGCCGGAACGCGCGGTGCGGCGCATCCCCCCGCTCGCCCCGCCCACGCGCCGGAGCTGGCCGGCGGACCTGCCACGCCCGGCGCGGCTGCTGTCGCCGCCGCAGCCGGTGCGCGCGCTGGCGCCGCTGCCCGACCATCCGCCGGTCGCCTTCACCTGGCGGCGCAAGCGCTTCCGCGTGCGCCGCGCCGACGGGCCGGAGCGCATCCACGGCGAGTGGTGGCGGCGCGATGCGGAAGTGCTGGCGGTGCGCGACTATTTCCAGGTCGAGGACGAGGACGGCCGCCGCTTCTGGCTGTTCCGCCGCGGCGACGGGGTCGATGCGGCGACCGGCGATTTAAGCTGGTTCCTGCACGGGATTTTCTAGCCCGGATTTCTCCCACTGTCGCGGGATGATGGCGAAGGGCATTGTCGTGCCAAAGGGGTTTCGCGCCGCCGCCAATACAGGGTGTATTCGCCAGGCGCGAAACGCCCATGGTACCATTGGGGCGCGGCAAGGACCGAGCCAGCGCCCGCGAGAGTGGGAGAAGTCCGGGCTGGCGGCATGGCCGTCTCCTGTTGCCGGCCGGTGCCGCGAAGCCGGCCAAGGCCGGGGCCCGCGGCAAGCGGCGTCGGTTCGCACCCGCCGGCGGATTTTTGCCAGCCCCGAACCCCGGCCGCCATCAGGCGGTGCGGATGCGCGGCTCGCGGCCGGCGCGATACGGGCCCTCGCGCTCCGCGCCGTCGAGATAGCCGCGCGCCGCCTGGTCCATGATCCCGCGCATCACCTTGCGGAAACCGTCCACCGCCGCGGCGCCCGCCTCGCGATAGGCCACGGCGAGGCGCTCGCGCTGGTGCTCGTACAACCGGCGTTCCAGCGCCTGGCCGGTGGGCGTGAGCGTCAGCAGCCGCTGGCGCCGGTCGGCGCGGCCCGCCGTCTGCGCGACGTAGCCCTGCTCCAGCAGCACCGACAGCACCCGCGACAGGCTCTGCTTGGTGATGCGCAGGATGGCGAGCAGGTCGGACACCGTCAGGCCCGGACTGCGGCCGACGAAGTGCAGCACGCGGTGGTGCGCGCGGCCGAGGCCCAGCTCTTCCAGGATCACGTCGGCGGCGTTGGTGAAGTCGCGATAGGCGAAGAACAGCAGGTCCTGGGCCAGCCGCAGCTCCTCCTCGCGCAGGAACAGCAGATTGCTGCCGGCGGCGGGCGGGTGGACACCCCTCGGTTCGGACATGGCTGGTATTCCCTCGGGCTTACGGCAGCATCATTGACGTATTCTGCCGGTCATTATACGGTCCGCACGTCCACGGCAACAATCTTGCGGGGAAACACAAAGATGGCACTGGTTCCTTCCGACGCCCGGCTTCCGACGCCCGCGCTTTCGACGCCCGCGTGCGACGGCTGGATCTGGTGGGACGGCGCGCTGGTGCCCTGGCGCGACGCCAAACTGCACGTGCTGTCGCACGGGCTGCACTACGCCAGCGCGGTGTTCGAGGGCGAGCGGGCCTACAGCGGCAACATCTTCCGGCTGCGCGACCACTCCGACCGGCTGGTCAACTCGGGGCGCATCCTGGGCTTCGAGATCCCCTACAGCGCCGCGCAGATCGACGCCGCCTGCAACGAGGTGCTGACCGCCAATGGCCTGACCGACGGCTATGTCCGCCCGATCGCCTGGCGCGGCACGGAGATGCTGGCGGTCTCGGCGCAGCGCACCACCATCCACCTGGCGATCGCCGCCTGGCCGTGGCCGAGCTATTTCGGCGCCGATCGGATGGGCGGCATCCGGCTCGGGATGGGCGCCTGGAAGCGGCCCTCGCCGGAGACCGCGCCGATCAAGGCCAAGGCCAGCGGCCTCTACATGATCGGCACGATGTCGAAACACAAAGCCGAAGCAGAGGGCTACAACGACGCGCTGCTGCTGGACTGGCGCGGCCTGGTGTCGGAAGCCACGGGGGCGAACATCTTCCTGGTGTTTGACGGCGAGCTGCACACGCCGACGCCGGATTGTTTCCTGGACGGCATCACGCGGCGCTCGGTCATGGCGCTGGCGCGGCGCAAGCAGATGACGGTGATCGAACGGCCGATCGAGGCCAGCGAGCTGGGCCGCGCGACCGAAGTATTCCTGGCCGGCACGGCGGCGGAGGTCGCCGCGGTGCGCGAGATCGCCGGGCACGTCTACACGCCGGGGCGGATCACCGAGACGCTGATGCGCGACTACGACGCGCTGGTGCAATGCGCGCCGGACGAGGTCGCGCGCATCGTCGCCTAGCCCGGGCTGCTCATACCAGGCCGCCGAATGATCGACGCTCCGGGCGTAGCCGCATCGATAGGGGTCGGGAAGGCGCTACCTCCCCGCCCTCCGAACCGTGCGTGCGGTTCTCCCGCACACGGCTCTCCAGTTGCTGGTTTCCTCATCGGGAGTGTCTCGCCTGTGCGTGAGCAGTCTGTAGGGTGAACAGCCCGCGCCGAGCGAAGAAGGCATTTGGCCAGCGTTGGTGATCGGCTTGGCATTTCCCGAAGCCGGGCCGCTTCTCCTGCTTGCGCAGGATGGCGCGCAACCGTCTGCGGACGAGGCCGTCGATGGCGCGGAAGACACCCGGCGTGGCGTGTTGGAAGTAGCCGAACCAGCCACGCAGCACCGGGTTGAGGTTGTCGATGATCCGCCCCAGGCTGACGCCCCGGGAACGGCCCGTCCGGCTCCTCACCTTGTCCTTGAGCGCCATCAGGCTCTTCTTGCGCACAAGACGCTGGCCCGCCTCGAACCGGTAGCCGAGGAAGTCGAACCCCTGCCCCGGCAGTTGGCTGTCAGCAATCCGCGTCTTGTCCGGATGGAGGATCAGCCCGTTCTGCGCCACCCACGCCGCAACGTCGCGCAGGGCAGCCTGGGCCTCGGCTTGCGTCCGGCACAGGATCACGAAGTCGTCGGCATACCGCACCATCCGTCGCCCGCTCTGCTCCATCAGCAGATCGAGCGGGTGCAGATAGAGGTTGGCCAACAGCGGCGAGATCACCGCCCCCTGGGGCGTGCCGGCGGTCGGCCGCCAGCGCTCCATGTCCTTCATGATGTCCTGGCGGAGAAAGCCCTCGATCAACGCCAGCACGCGGCCGTCGCTGATCGAACCCGCCACCGCGGCCATCAGCCGGTCGTGCGGGATGCTGTCGAAGTAGCCCTTCAGGTCGGCGTCCACCACGTGGGTGTAGCCGTCCTTCAGCAGCCGATCGACTTCCCGCAGCGCATCCTTGCAGCCGCGTCCCGGCCGGAAGCCGTAGCTGCCCGGCCGGAACTGCACTTCAAAGATTGGCTCGATGACCATCTTCAGAGCCGCTTGCACGATCCGGTCCTTCACCACCGGGATCCCTAGTGGACGGGTCTTGCCGTCTCCTTTGGGGATCTCCACCCGTTTCACCGGGTGCGGCCGGTAGCTGCCGTCCGCCAAACTGCTCCGGAGTTCCTGCAGATACCGTTCCGCCTGCAGCGCGAACCGCTCCGTATCCTGGCCATCCACACCCGCTGCCCCCTTGTTCCGCGCAACCCTCTGCCACGCCGCGTCCAGGGTCGAAGGCCGGATGACCTTGTCCACCAAACTGAACCATTTGCCTCCTCGGACGCCGTTCTCCAGCGCCGACACCATGCGGTCCGTCCACACCGAGGCTTCTGCCCACCACAGTTTGCGGCGCTCGCCGCCGGTGGCGTCTGTCTCTTGCTTAGCCCTCTCGGACACTGCCGAAACTTCCCCTTGCCCCATGCCAGACCTCGCGCATCCAGCTTCCTACCTCCCTTCCCTCGGGCCGGTTTTGCTGCCCGGCCGTTTCGCCGTTCATCACGGCTGCGGGACTATGAAGGCTCTGACTCCTGGAAGGCTCACCCGGGCCCCCAGGTCTCCTCGCTTACGCCGCCTTGCCGTCCCGACATTCCATCCCCAACCACGTGAGCCGTCCGCTGGTCGCTTTCGCCGTCGTCGCAGCGCCAGAGGTTGCTTCCAGGCTTCGCCATACATGAGCAGGCTCGCCACAGACTCCCGCCGAAACGGGTTCGTCACCCTACGGACTGTCGGTTCGTCTCCGGTTGCTCCCCACCCCGCCTTGCTTGCGCTTGGCCGACGCAGTTACCTTCGACTACGGAGTTACGACACCCTCCCGCACGGACTTCCACCGTGCTGACCTGGCGGTTTCACGAGCGCACTCATGCCGGCGAAGGCCGGCATCCACGACTTCTTGCCTGTGGGCAGCAAGCAAAATCGTGGATACCGGGCCTGCGCCCGGCATGACGAGGGGCGGCGCCAGTGGGTCAAACTTTCCGCCGGCTGGTATCACACCCTCGCGGGCACCCCCTCGCGGGCGCGCTGTCGCGGGCAGACTGTCGCGGGCGCTGTCGCCAGCGCGATCGATCGGTTGGTAGAAGGCGACAACCGAAGCGGGAGGCCAGCCATGCCGGACATGCGGATTGTGCTGATCGGCGCCGGGGCGATCGGGCGCACGCATGTCCGTGCCGCCGCCGAAACGCCCGGGGTGACCATCGCCGGGATCGCCGACCCCAGCCCGGCGGCGCGTGCCCTGGCGGACGAATTCGCCATCGCCTGGCACGCGGATTATCGCGCCCTGCTGGCGGCCGCCCGGCCGGATGGGGCGATCGTCGCCACGCCCAACGCGCTGCACGTCCCGGTCGCGCTGGACTGCATCGCCGCCGGCATCCCGGTGCTGGTGGAAAAGCCGATCGCCGACACGGTGGCACAGGCCGAGCGCCTGTCGGCCGCCGCCGCGACCGCCGGCGTCCCGCTGCTGGTCGGGCATCACCGGCGGCACAACCCGATCCTCCGGCGCGCGCGCGAACTGGTGCGCGGCGGCGCGCTCGGCCGGCTGGTCGCGGCCAGCGCGCTGTCGCTGTTGCTGAAGCCGGCATCGTATTTCGCGATCCCCTGGCGCCGCGAGGCCGGCGGCGGGCCGGTGCTGATCAACATGATCCACGAGATCGACCTGATCCGTTTCGTCTGCGACGAGATCGCCAGCGTCCAGGCGGCCACCTCCAACGCGGTGCGCCTCTATCCGGTGGAAGACACCGCCGCGACGATCCTGCGCCTGGCCGGCGGCGCCATTGCCACGATCACGCTGTCCGACACCGCGGCCAGCCCATGGAGCTGGGACCAGACCGCCGGCGAGAGCCCGATGTTTTTCCAGGCCACGGCGGACTCGCATTTCATCGCCGGAACGGACGGCGGGCTGACGCTGCCCTCGCTGACCTTGTGGCGCTACAAGCATGCCAAGGGCTGGCAAGACCCCATCGCGCCGGAGACCGTCGCCGTCGTGCCGGCCAACCCCTACGCGGTGCAGCTTCGCCACTTCGCCGCGGTGATCCGCGGCGAGGCGGCCCCGCTGACCTCCGGCCCGGACGGCACCGCCACGCTCGCCGCGACACACGCGGTCAAGCGCGCGGCGGAACAGGGCACGCCGCAGCTGTTGACCGCGCCCGTCGCACCCGGCTGATCCGCCGCGCCGCCGGGCACTCTGCCAGCCGCCCGAATGTTTGCGCCTTCGGCGGGTTGCCGCGCGGCCTGTGTCACTCCCGCCCCAACAGCTCCGCCAACCCCACCCGCCGGTGGCCGTGCCGCCCCACGGTCGTCGCCGCCCCGGCCAGCGCGTCCAGCACGGCCTCCTGCGTGGCCTCGGCGACGGCCTGGAACAACCGGTCGATCCGCGCCTCGGCGAGCACCCGATGGTCGAGGAACGCCGCATCCGCCTCGGCCGGCACGCGGTTCGCCGTGGTGAAGGCCAGCGCGATGTCGCCGCTGCCGCTGCCCCAGAAACTGCCGCACCACGCCAGCCCGACCCCGGCCCGCTTGGCGACGCGCGCCAGTTGCCGGTGCTCCAGCGGCATGTCCGTGCCGATCACGACGATGCACGACCCGTGCTCGGCATCCGGCCCCGCTCCCTCGGCCGGCCGCGGGTCGGCCCCGGGCGACGCCGCCGGATCGATCCGCCAGCCGGCGGCCTGCCCTTGGGCCGGCTGAAAGCCGGACCCGAGGGGCAGCCGCAGGTCGCCGGGCCGGCCGAAATTGGCCAGCACCAGCACGCCCAGATGCCACGTCGTCCCCTCCAGCCGCAGCCGGCGCGAGGCGCTGCCCACACCGCCCTTCAGCCCGAAGCAGCTCATGCCGGTCCCGGCGCCGACCGCGCCGGTGGCAAAATCCTCCGCCGCCGCCGCGATCGCCGCCTCGGCATGCGCCTCGGTGACCGCCATCGCCTGGATGTCGTTCAGGTATCCGTCGTTGCATTCCAGCACCACCGGATTGACCGTCGAGGTCTGCCGGCCGATCTCCGGATTGTCCCGCACCGCGCGGCGGATCAGCGCATTCGCGCAGGTGCCAACGCCGAAGGTGTTGGTCAGCAGGATCGGCGTTTCCAGCCAGCCGAGCTCGTTCAGCTGCATCAGCCCGACGCTCTTGCCGAAGCCGTTCAGCACGTACGCCGCCGCGCCGGGCCGGTCGGCGAACAGGTCCCCGTCATGCGGCAGCACCGCGGTGACGCCGGTCAGCACCTCGTCCCGGATGATCGTTGCGTGGCCGACCGTCACCCCCGGCACGTCGGCGAGGCTGTTTCGCCCGCCCGGCGGCAGCGTCCCACACGCCAGCCCAAGATCCCGTGCGCGCATCGCACCCCCTTCGCCAATCGCTCGCTGGCCCACCAACTAGCGGGCCACGCGGAATCGTCCTAATTCCATCTTCAAAGACGGAGGATCCAGTGATGCGCGAAATCGGGCACTTCATCGGTGGCAAGCCGGTTGCCGGCGGCAGCGGCGCGTTCGGCGAGGTGTTCAACCCCGCCTCCGGCGAGGTCGCCGCCCGCGTGGCCCTGGCCAGCGGCGCCGAGGTGGACCAGGCCGTGGCGACCGCCGCCGCCGCCTGGCCCGCCTGGGCCGCCATGCCGGCGCTGCGCCGCGCCCGGGTCATGTTCAAGCTGAAGGACCTGCTCGACCGCGACCGCAAGGAGCTGTCCGCGCTGATCACCGCCGAACACGGCAAGGTGCTGTCCGACGCCGACGGCGAGGTGCAGCGCGGCCTGGAGGTGGTCGAGTTCGCCTGCGGCATTCCCCACCTGCTGAAGGGCGAGTTCACCGACCAGGTCGGCACCGGCATCGACGCCTGGTCGATCCGCCAGCCGCTCGGCGTGGTCGCCGGCATCACGCCGTTCAACTTCCCGCTGATGGTGCCGCTGTGGATGATCCCGGTGGCGCTGGCCTGCGGCAACTGCTTCATCCTGAAACCGTCGGAGAAGGACCCCTCGGTCAGCCTGAAGCTCGCCGCCCTGCTGGCCGAGGCCGGCCTGCCCGACGGCGTGTTCAACGTGGTGCAGGGCGCGCGCGAGGCGGTGGAGGCGATCATCGCCCACCCCGACATCGCCGCCATCAGCTTCGTCGGCTCGACCGCGATCGCCGAGACGATCTATCGCGGCGGCGCGGCGCACGGCAAGCGCGTCCAGGCGTTGGGCGGGGCGAAGAACCACCTGGTGGTGATGCCCGACGCCGATCTCGACGACGCGGTGGACGCGCTGATGGGCTCGGCCTACGGCGCCGCCGGGGAACGCTGCATGGCGGTCGCCGTCGCCGTCGCGGTCGGCGAGGCCGGCGACCAGTTGGTGCGCAAGCTGGAGCCGCGCGTGCGCGCCCTGAAGATCGGCCCCGGGACCGACCCCGACGCCGAGATGGGCCCGCTGGTCACCGCCCAGCACCGCGACAAAGTAAGCGGCTACGTCGATCTCGGCGTGAAGGAAGGCGCCAAGCTGGTGGTGGACGGCCGCGGCCTGTCGCTGCAGGGCTACGAGAACGGCTTCTTCCTGGGGGGGTCGTTGTTCGACCACGTCGGCACCGACATGCGGATCTACCGTGACGAGATCTTCGGCCCGGTGCTGTCGGTGGTGCGCACGCCGGACCTGGCCGGCGCGGTGCGGATGATCAACGCCCACGAATACGGCAACGGCGTCGCGCTGTTCACCGCCGACGGCGGCGTCGCGCGCGACTTCGCCAACGCGATCAACATCGGCATGGTCGGCGTGAACGTGCCGATCCCGGTGCCGATGGCATTCCACAGTTTCGGCGGCTGGAAGCACTCGCTGTTCGGCGACCACCACATCTATGGGCCGGAGGGCGTGCGCTTCTACACGCGCTACAAGGCGATCACCCAGCGCTGGCCGGGTGGCGCGCGGCGGGGCGCCGAGTTCGTGATGCCGACGCTGGGACGCTGAGACGCTGGGGCGTTGCGGGGAGAAAATCAGGCAGCCCCGCCCCTTGGCGCCCCCAGCTTGCATTGCGGCAATGCGGCATCGGCTGCGCATCTCTACGCTGCCGTGTCGGTCGGCCAGCAGACCCCGGGGCGTCGCCCCATTGCCTCTGGCGTCGCCCGGTACGGCGCCCGGTACGGCGCCCGGGCGAAACGGTATGCGCGCCTTCCGCCTGGCGCGGTGATGCGCCGCGCCCGTGGCGACACCAGCCTGATGCGCATGGGGACCGAGCCGCCGCACGCCTCCGACCCGCTGGTTGATCCAGATCATGGACGCTGTCCAACGTCGGCCGCATCGTCTCGCTGTTTCTGATCGCAGCCTCGAAAGAGGCACTCCGAACAGCAGCCGCGCGGAGCATGCCCAACCGCTCGCGCTGCGGGGGGCTGCCATGCCGACATATTCGCTCCGCATCGTCCCGGCCGACATCGTCCGCCTGGTGCGCGCCGAAATCCACGCCACGGGCGGCCAGCCGGAGTTCTACGTCGATGCAAGGCAGGATTATGTGATCGAGGAGGACTACGACCGCGCCGCCTACGGCCTGCACGACGGCGAGGCGTATGACCTGGTGACCGCCGAAGCGGCGCTGAACATCGAACCTCGGGTGGAACAGAACTACTGGATCCTGTCGGTCATCGTTCACCGCGAGCTCGGCCCGCAGGTCATCGAGGACGAGAACGCGCTGCTCGGGGCACCGCTGACGTTGGACGCGTTCGAGACCGCTTTCCTGGCCGACGGCAAGGCCAGCGTCCGCGTGCGCCTGACAACGCACACGCGCGAGGCGAAGCGGCATTTCGACCGCTGGTGGGCCGAGCTGAGCGAACGGCATAGGCGCGACTTGCCGGGCGCGGGTCGAGCGTCCGCCGCGCCCGGGCCAGGCGAAAGGAGACTCCCCATGGCCGATGCCCCGCCGAGTGCCAACACCTGGACCTATCGCGCCCGCGAGGCCGTGGGCGTGTTCGCCGATCCGGACGCGCTGGAAGCGGCCGTGAACCAACTGGAGGGCTCTGGGCTCGACCGTGCCAGCATTTCGGTGCTCGGCGTTGACGCCAAGGCCAAGGCGCGCGTCGGCGATTTCTACCGCGCGGCGGCCGATATCGAGGATGATGGGCGCATGCCGCGGGCCGCCTTCGTCTCCAAAGGATCCAAGGGCGAGGGCAAGGCGGCGGCGGTGGTGGTTCCGCTTTATATCGGCGGCCTCGCCGGTGCCGCCGCGGTGGCCGCGTCGGGCGGCGCGCTGGCGGCGGCGATCGCCGCCACCATCCTGGGCGGCGCGGCGGGGGCCGGGCTCGGCGCCTTGCTGCTGATCGCGGTGTCCCAGCATCACGCCCGGCGGGTCGAGGAACAACTCGCCAAGGGCGGCATGGTCCTGTGGGTGGGCGTGCGCGACGACGCCGAGGAACAGCGGGCGCTCGCCATCCTGACGCAGGCCGGTGGCCGCGATGTCCACGCACATGCGATCCAACGGGCCTGGGGGCCGAGCGATCGGCCGCTGTCGGTGGCGCGGGTGGACCCGTTCCTGCACCGCGATCCGCCAGTGTAGCCGCTGCCCGACGCCCGAGCGAACGCAGCAAGGCTGGGGCTCCGCCCCAGACCCCGCCAAGGGGCGTTGCCCCCTGGACCCCCACCCCTCGGGTCAAGTGCCCGGGGGCAGGCGCCGGCAGCGGCCTCTGGACTCCATGACTGGGCGTGTGGGGAGGGGGAGGGGGCGTGCGGGCGAGGCGTCAGGGCCGCCCGTTACGACGGGCGGCCCTGACGCCTCGCCCGCACGCCCCCTCCCCCTCCCCACACGCCCAGTGAAGGGTTCCAAGGGCGAGCCCTTGGCGGGGTTCCAAGGGGCAGCGCCCCTTGGTGGGGTCCGGGGCAAAGCCCCGGCTTTGCTTCGCTACCCGCTCGCGGTCGGCGGGGCGAGGTCGGTCGGCGGCTCGGGGGATGCCTCCGGCGCGTCCTCCACCGCCCCCCCGGGCGGCGTGCCCATCGGCGGCTTCCAGGCCGCGAACAGGTCGATCGGGAACGGGAAGACGATGGTCGAGGTGCGCTCGCCGGCGATGTCGAACAGCGTTGCCAGGTAGCGCAACTGCATCGCCTGCGGCAGCGGCTGCAGGATACGCGCCGCCTCCAGCAGCTTTTGCGCCGCCTGCTGCTCGCCCAGGGCATTGATCACCTTGGCGCGGCGTGAGCGTTCCGCCTCGGCCTGGCGGGCGATCGCGCGGATCATCGTCTCTTCGAGGTCGATGCGCTTGATCTCGACGTTGGAGACCTTGACGCCCCAGGCGCCGGTCTGCTGGTCGAGCGCTTCCTGAATGTCGGCGTTGAGCTTGTCCCGCTCGGCCAGCATGTCGTCCAGCTCATGCTTGCCCAGCACCGAGCGCAGCATGGTCTGCGCCAGTTGGCTCGTCGCTTCCATGTAGTTGTTCACCTGGATCACCGCGCGCTCGGCATCGACCACGCGGAAATAGACGACGGCGCTGACCTTGACCGAGACATTGTCCCTGGAGATCACGTCCTGCGGCGGCACCTCGGTCACCACGATGCGCAGGTTGACGCGCACCAGTTGCTGCACCAGCGGCACCATCAGCACGAGGCCCGGCCCCTTGGTGCCGGTATAGCGGCCGAGCGTGAACATCACGCCGCGCTCGTACTCGCGGAAGATGCGCACCGCCGAGGCGAACAGCAGCACAACCAGAAACGCGACGATGACGACGGTGGAGATGGCGGTGGTCATGCACGTGCCTCCCTGTCTCGGGACTGGACCCTTCTCTATTGCTGCGGCGCGACGGTGAGAACCAGCCCGTCGCGGCCGGTGACCTTGATGCGCGCCCCCGGCTGCAGCGCGTCCCGGGCGCGCGCCTGCCAGATCTCGCCCTTGACGCGCACCGTGCCCGCGCTGCCCTGCCACGCCACGGTCTGCCCCGTCGCACCGATCATCGCCTCGCCGCCGGTGACGACCGGGCGGCGCCGCGAGCGCAGCAGCATGGCGAGGACCAGCAGGAAGAAGCCGGCGCTGAACACGGTGGCGCCGGCGACAACCGAGATCGACAGCCCGAATCCTGGCCCGTTGGCATGGAACATCATGACCGACCCGAAGATGAACGCCGCGATCCCGCCGGCGCCGAGCACGCCGAAGGTGCCGATGAAGGCTTCGGCGACCATCAGGGCGAGGCCGAGCAGAACCAGGCCAGCGCCGGCATAATCGGTCGGCAGCAGGTTGAGCGCAAACAGCGCGACGAGCAGGCTGATCGCGCCGATGACGCCCGGCAGGACCATGCCCGGATTGGCCAGCTCGAAGATCAGGCCATAGACGCCGAGCAGCATGAGCAGGTAGGCGATGTCGGGATTGGTGATGACGGCGAGCAGCTGGGTTCGCCAGTCCGGTGCGACGGTGACGATCGCCAGGTCCGCCGTCGCCAGCAGCTGCGGCGCACCGGCCAGCCGTACCGTCCGCCCATCGATCTGGCGCAGCAGGTCGGGCACGTTGTTCGCGATCACGTCGATGACGTGCAGCTTGAGCGCGTCGGCGGCCGAGAGGCTCACCGCGCTACGCACCGCCTGCTCCGCCCAGTCCGCGTTGCGTCCGTTGAGTTCGGCCAGGCTGCGGATATAGGCGACGGCATCATTGCGGATCTTGCGGGTTTCGGTGTCCTCCGGCGCAACGGCGGCGCCGGTGTTTCCCGTGCCGGCGCCCGCGCCGGCGTTGCCTTCATTGCCCTTGGCGGGCGGCTGCTGCGGCGGCCCGCTCGGCAGCAGCGGCAGCGCTTGCAACTGCACCGGCGTCGCCGCGCCGAGATTGGTCCCCGGCGCCATGGCGGCGATGGCGCAGGCATAGGCGATGTAGGTGCCCGCGCTCGCCGCCCGCGCACCGCTCGGCGCGACGTAGGCGGCCACCGGCACCGGTGAGGCCAGGATGGCGCGAATGATCGCGCGCATCGAGGTGTCGAGCCCGCCCGGCGTATCCATGCGCAGGATGACCAGGCCGGTGTCGTCCGGACGCACCAAAGCGAGTTCGCGCGACACATAATCGGCGATCGCCGGCCCGATGGCGCCATCGATTTCAAGCACGACCGCTTGGCGCGCCACCGCCACGCCCGGCAGCATCAGCGCCGTCGCCAGCAGCAAGACGAGCGCGGCCATCGCCTGCCGGCACGCGCGACCGCCGCGGCGAGCGATCGGCCGCTTGGGCGGCGGCGGCGTGGCCGGGCGCCGGTTCTCGGGACCTCGCGCGCCCTCGCCGCTCCAGCCGCCACCAGCTTGGGTCATGTCCATTCGCGCATGGCGATCCGCGCGCCGCTCCATGATGGCCTCGCGTCGGTCGGCCGCTTGCGGGCAACGGCCGATGCGCCGCGAAGCGGTCGGGTTGGCTTGCTACCTACCAGGTTATGATACGCCATCCGCGCGACCAGGCGTTGATCCAGCGCAACCCGGGGACAAAAGGGCGACCAGTGGGGCAAGCTGGCAGGCGAACCGGCCCGGCGCCGGGGTGAACCGGCCGGCGGCTTTTCGCCGACCCTCGCCGTCGCCTTATCCCGGGCGGTCGCTCCCCTGGGACTGCCCGGCAGGCCAGCGTGTCCGCCGGGCGATCACGGCCGACCATGTTCGGTCGCAAGCCACTGCGGCGGCGCGCGGCGGGACAATCGGGGTCGCCCGATGCGACGACGCCAACCGGGCCGCCCGCTCCCAGGGATACGGCCTCGCAACCCTGGGTGAGACTGCCGTCCGACTGCGTGGGTGCGGCCTGGCCCGATCCGGCCGGGCCGCGCCCCCGGAGACAAGTGTCCCCGGTTCGCCGGTCTGAAGTGTGACCCGGCTCGCCGGCTGCCTGGGGCGTAGCCCCAGCCTGGCGTCCTGTCCGACGGCGACTACGGCAGGCCGCCGAGCGCGATGCCAAACACCAAGATGACCGCGGTCAGCGCGACCGCAAGCAGTGCCGGCTTAACGTGGTTGCGTCCGGAGTCGAAACCGCCGTCGTCGTGACTCGCGCTCATGTGTTGGTTCCCGCCTGGAGTAGTGAATAGAAAAGGCTCATATGGCGTTGACTGTTGGACGGCCCCGTAGGGCGGAAAAGCGCAGCGCCTTCCGCCATCGGACGGTGGCGGGATATATTGTTGGGGACGTCGGCAGATGCGAGCGGCTCGCCCGGCGGTGCCGACGCGCCCGGTCGCCGGGCATCGAGATCCGCCAGTCGGTTTCAGTTGATACTGTTGCCGTGCGGCATGCCGTGCGGATGGAGCGAATCTCTGCGCCGATAACTGGCGATTCTGCTGCGACGGGGCGTCAAAGCCGGGGCTTCGCGCCGGGCTTCACCAAGATGCGGCGCCCCCTGCAACGCGTCACGTGGAGCGCGGGAGGGGAGGCGGCGGGCCCCGGCTTTGACGCCCCGCCGCAAGCGCCCTCGCTTATGCCGCGCAGTTCGATAAAGTCGCGTCGAGCGTCCGGACCGCGATCAACCAGGACGGGAGGAACGCATGCGGGTCTTCACCGCGATCCCCATGGCCGACTGGCGCCAGGCCGGCCCGGCAGCGCGGGCGGCGGAGGATGTCGGGTTCGATGCGGTGATGACCGTCGAGCTTGGCCACGACGTGTTCACCCCGCTGGCGCTTGCCGCGCTGGCCACCGAACGCGTGGAATTGACGCCCTCGATCGCCGTGGCGTTTCCGCGCAGCCCCACGGTGATGGCCGGCAATGCCTGGGACCTGCACGCCAATTCCGCCGGCCGCTTCGTGCTGGGCCTCGGCAGCCAGGTGAAGGGCCACAACGAACGACGTTTCGGTATCGAGTGGACCCCGCCGGCGCCGCGGCTGCGCGACTATATCGGCGCGTTGCGCGCCATCTGGCGAAGCTGGGAAACCGGGGAAAAGCTCGACTACCACAGCCCCAGCTACACCTTGACGCTGATGACGCCGGCGTTCTCGCCGGAGCCAACCGGGCTGCCCATGGTGCCGGTCACCATCGCCGCGGTGGGCGAGGCGATGCTGCGCGTCGCCGGCCAGGTCGCCGACGGGGTGCGGCTGCATCCGCTGTGCTCGCGCCGCTACCTGGAGCAGGTGTGCCTGCCGCGCATCGCCGAGGGCATGGCGCGCTCCGGGCGGACGCGCGCGCGGTTCGACGTGCACGGCGGCGGCTTCGTGGTGACCGGGCCGGATGAAGCCGCGGTGGTCCGCGCGTCGGCCCGGGTGCGCGAGCGCATCGCCTTCTACGGCTCCACCCGCACCTACCTGCCGATCCTCGCCTTGCATGGGCTGGAAGAACTGGGACTGAAGCTGCACGCCATGTCGGTGCGGGGGAATTGGCGGGACATGGCGGGGGAAATCTCCGACGATGTGCTGGGCATCTTCGCCGCCCGCGCGCCCTATGGCGGGCTCGCCGCGGCGATCGCGGACCGTTACGGCGGCGCCGCGGATTCCATCGACCTGAATTTTCCGCCCGACGCCCCGCCCGGCCTGCGGCGCGAGCTGCTGGCCGACATCCGCCGCATTCCGCATCGCTTCACCGGCTTCGACACGAACTGGACCGCGCCATGAAGATCACCGACATCCGCACCATTCCGCTGGCGTTCGGCGCCGCCAACCCGGTGATGAGCGCCGGGGGCATCAACGCCGCGCGCAACGCCCTGCTGGTGGAGATCGAGACGGACACCGGCCTGGTCGGCCTGGGCGAGGCGGGCGTCGCCGGCGGCCCGCTGGTCAGCACCGAAACGGTGATCCAGCAGGAGCTGCGCCCGATGCTGCTCGGCGAGGACCCGCGCATGATCGAGGCGCTGTGGCAGAAGATGTTCGCCCGCACCCGCCAGCACGGCCGGCGCGGCCTCGTCATGCACGCGATCAGCGGCATCGACATTGCGCTGTGGGACCTCGCCGGCAAGGCGACCGGGCAGCCGCTGTACCGCCTGCTCGGCGGCTTCACCGACCGCGTTGAGGTCTATGCCAGCGGCGGCTTCTACCAGCGCGGCAAGGACACCGCCGCCTTGGCCGACGAGGCCGCTTGCTACGTCGCGCGGGGCTTCAAGGCGATGAAGATGAAGGTGGGCCGCACCCGCCTGATCGAGGCGAAGCTGCGCAGCCTGACCGCGGATGCCGAGGTCTGCCAGGTCAGCGTCGCCGAAGACATCGCCCGCGTCGCCGCCGTGCGCCAGGCGCTGGGGCCGGAGCCGCGGCTGATGCTGGACGCCAACTGCGTCTGGTCGCCCGCCGTTGCCATCGCCATGGGAAAAGCCTTCGAGCCCTACGACATTTTCTGGATCGAGGAACCGGTGGCGACCGATGATATCGACGGCAGCGCCGAGGTGGCGCGCGCCCTGCCGATGGCGATCGCCGGCTACGAGACCGAGCACGGCCTGTACGGCTATCGCGAGCTGATCACGCGGCGCGCCATCGACATCGCGCAGCCCGACCTGGTGTGGTCCGGCGGCTTCAGCGAGTGCCGCCGCATCGCCGCGCTGGCGCACGCGCACAACATGATGGTGGCGCCGCATTCGTTTTCCTCCGCCGTGCTGCTGGCCGCGTCGCTGCACTTCGTCGCCGCGATCCCGAACGGCCTGCCGGTGGAGTTCGACCAGACCGAGCACGCGCTGCGCGATGAATTGTTGCGCGAGAGGATCACGACCGACGGCACCGGCATGGTCCGTCTGTCCGACGCGCCCGGGCTGGGCATCGCGCTCGACCCCGCGGCCATCGACCGCTATCGGGCGGGCTGAGCAAAGGATGTCGCGATGAGCTACGCCGCGCCCTATGCCGGGCTGAAAGTCATCGATCTCAGCCAGGGCGTCGCCGGGCCGTACCTGTGCGATGCTGCTGGCCCAGTACGGCGCCGACGTGATCAAGGTGGAGCCGACCGAAACCGGCGACTGGAGCCGCGGCCTCGGCGTGGTCTACGACGACCACACCGCCTATTCGATCCCCAGCAACCTCGGCAAACGCTCGATCGCGCTCGACCTGAAAAGCCCCGCGGGGCGGGACGTGCTGTGGCGGCTGATCGGCGGCGCCGACGTGTTCCTGCAGGGGTTCCGCCCCGGCGTGATCGAGCGCATGGGCTTCGGCTATGCTGCGGTCGCGGCACGCGAGCCGCGCATCCTGTATCTTTCGGTCTCCGGCTTCGGCCAGAGCGGGCCGCTGGCGGAACGACCGGCGATGGACCCGGTGCTGCAAGCCTTCACCGGGCTGATCATGGAGAACAAGGGCGAGGACGGCATCCCGCACCGCGTGCCGATCGTGGCGATTGATACCAGCACCGGGCTCTATGCCTTCACCGCGCTCGCCGCTTCCCTGTATGCGCGGCGCGACGAAGCGCGCGGGCGGCACATCGAGGCGAGCCTGATGCAGTCGGCCGCTGCCTTGCAGGTGGTGCGCATGCTGCAATCGCACCTGGAGGGCGCGCCGCCGCGCGCGACAAGCCCGCCCTCGGGCGTCTACCAGACCAGCGACGACTGGATCAACGTGACGGTCGCCCGTCAGCACGAATGGATCGCCTATTGCGACGCGATCGAGCGGCCGGAGCTGACGCAGGAGGCCCGCTTCGCCACCGCCAAGGACCGCCTGGCGAACGCCGATGCGCTGGTCGCCCTGGTGCGCGCGGTGATCGCCACGCGGTCATGCGCCGAATGGTCGGAACGTTTCGTCGCGCGCAAGGTGATGTTCGAGCGGGTGAACACCTACGCCGACTTCCTGGCCCACGAGCAGGCGAGCGCGTCGGGCGCCGTCAGCCAGGTGGACCATCCGGGCGTGGAACGGACCCTGGCGCTGCCGAACCTGATCGGCCTACCGGTCTTCGAGACGGGGGCCCCGCGGGCGGTATCGCCATCACTGGGCGAGCACACGGCGGCAATTCTGTGCGAGCACGGCTACGCGCCACCCGAGATCGCCGCGCTGGCCGAGCGCGGCGTGGTGCGGCTGGCGCGCCGCGTGTAACGCGTCAGGCGTAGGGCGTGGGAGGTAGGGCGGAACAGCGCAGCGCATTCCGCCGCGGCGTAGGGCGTAGGGCGTAAGGCGTAAGGCGGAAAAGCGCAGCGCCTTCCGCCGCGACGCAGCCAACGGATGCCATCCGGCGACCGGCTGGCCCGCAGCTTATCGTCCACGCCCGGCGCGTGTCCGCATGGCAAAGCGGCGGAATGCGCTGCGCTGTTCCACCCTACGACCGCACGTTACGTCCGCAGGTTCTCCACATTCGCGCTGCGCAGGGGGATCCCGGTCTGCTCGAAGCAGACCCGCGCCAGCGCCGCCACGCCGTCCTTGATCTGCTGCTTGCCGGGCAGCGCGAAACACAGCCGCATGGACGATCTCGCCGTCGCGGGGTCGCATACCCATTCCGGTCCCGGGTTGAACGCGATGCCGGCCTCGGCCGCCGGCTTGATCAACTTGGTCACGTCCACCCGATCCGGCAGCTTGAGCCACAGGAAGATGCCGCCCTCCGGTTTCCACATCTCCACCGCGGTGCCGAATTCGCGCTCCACCGCCTCGACCATGGTGTCCAGCTTCTCACGCAGCACCGCGGACAAATGTTCGACATGCGTGTCGAACGAGCGGGTGAAATACTCGGCGACGATCATCTGATCGAGCGCGCCGGTGCCGCTGTCGGTCTTCATCGCGATCAGCCGCGACAGCACCGGCCAAGACGCCACACAGTAGCCGACCCGCAACGCCGGTGCGAGCGACTTGGAGAACGAGCCGATATGCACCACCTGGTCGGGCGCCAGCGCATACAGCGACGGCGGCGCCGAGCGGACCCAGAGCAGGTCGGCGTAGCACTCGTCCTCGAAGATCGCGATGCCGCGCTCGCGCGCCAGCGCCAACAGTGCCTTGCGCCGCTCCAACGGCAGGATCGAGCCGGTCGGGTTCTGGATGGTCGGGATGGTGTAGATGCACTTGGGCGTCACGCCCTCGGCCTTCAGCGCATCCAGCTTCGCGGTCAACGCGTCGATGCGGATGCCGTGTGCGTCGAGCGGCGTGCCGACGATCCTGGCGCCGATCCGCTTGAACCGGTTGATCGCGCCGGCATAGCAACATTCTTCCAGGATCACCGTCTCGCCGGGATCGATCAGCAGCCGGCTGACCATGTCGATCCCCTGGCCGGAGCCCGTGGTGATCAGGATGTCGTCGCGCCCGCAGTCCATGCCGCGATGGCGCTTGAGCTTGTCGGCCAGGAAGTCGCGCAGCCCCGGATAGCCCTGCGGCCCTTGCCCGAGATTGTACATCGCCAGGCTGGCGCCCTCGCGCCGCAGCACGCTGGCCGCCGCCTCGATCAGGCCCTCGATGGGAATTTGCTCGGGGTCGTTGTGGCCGCCGATGAAGTTGTATCGGGCGAACCCGGTGAAGCGCGGCGACGGGTCGGGCAATCCGGTACCGAACAGGCGCGTCAGATCGAAGGTCGGGCTGCTCATGGTCAGGGGTCCTCCGGGGCGTGCCGTGCGGCGGTTCTTGCAGTGGGCAACAGGCTGGCATCCCCGCTCCCGACCGGCAAGAGGCGCATTCTGTCGCGGCGCAGGCGGCGGTTTTGCTGGTCCGTTGGACAGGGTGACCCCATTCGGTCGGTGTCGCAGGCTTGGCTGGGCTGCCCACACCCGTCATTCAGCAATCGCGGCAAGGCAAGACAACAAGAAAGAAAGTAATCGAGCGGACACAGAGTTCACAAAGGGAGCACAGAGTTTCGCCGAGTGGTTTTTATTAGCGCTTCGCGCTGATAATATATATACTGACCAAACGACCTGGCGCGCAGCGCTATTTGCTTTCTCTGTGCAACCCTGTGTGCCCTCGGTGCAACTCTGTGTCCGCTTGATTGCTTGCCGTGCTGCGGCACATCCAGGCCCACGGCCCGGCTTGCCACCGTTCGCGTCCGCGCGGTTCGGACCATCCAACCCTCGGATGGCAGCCCCGTTGCCATATCGCGCTCGGCGGATCTGCTTGCCCATCCCCACCCAACCGAAGGCGGGCTCACCGACGGACGACCAAGTCATCCCGTTACGTTGCCAAAAGTTTTGATCTGCATCAATGCCGAAACCGGCAAGGGTTGCTGCGCTCCCGGCTTGCATGCGCCGCTGAACGCGGGGCGCGCGGCGTGTGCTCCTTCCAGGCCGGACGCGGGTCCGAGCGAATCGACGGGAGAGCGTGATGCAGTACATCTTGAGCCTGCGCGAGCAAGCAGCCTACTACCACGAGCTTGCGGCCAAGTGGCTCAAGGCCAACAAGCCCGAAGAAGCCACCGAGTACGAGGACCTGGCCGAGACCTGCGAGGAGGTCGCGGCCGAAATCGAGGACCACCTGCCGGCCGGCTAACCCGCCGCCGCTTGCTGACGGCCGCTTGCTAAGCGCGCCTGCTGGTCGCCTCCGGCTACAGGAAGGGTTCGGCGCGCTTCAGCAGCTCGTCGAGCCCCGGCTCCTTGGGGTCGCGCGGCTTGCCGGGGTGGATGACGGAAACCTGGCAGCTCTCGGCCGCCTCGACCAGCTGGCGATAGGTGCCGGCGGCGAGATCCGCGATATAGGCCTGCTTGTCCTTGTTGTAGGCGAACATCTTGTCGTTGATCTGGGTGCATTCGTTGCAAGTGCTGCACCGCGCGGTTTCGATATAGGGCTCGTCCGGCGAGCGTTCCGGTTCGGCCACCGCCGCCTCGCCCACCGCTGCCGCAGCCACTGCCGCACTCGCCGCTGCCGCGCCGCCCACTGCCGCAGTCGCCGTAGCCCCGGCCACCGGGGCCGGCCCGCCCGCCGGCGCCGTCGCCAGCGTGGCCGCCGCGGCGGCGTCACGCTCGCGCTGCTGCGCGTCCCACGCCGCACGCGCATGCGCGAGCAAAGCCTCGGCATGCGAATTGCGGATGCCGCCAAGCTCGCGCAGGCCGCGCCACATCGCGCCCACCCGCCGCGCCTCGCGGATCACGCCGTCATCGGCCATCACCTTCTGCAGCCGGTTGTCGTCGTCGACCATCAGCAGGCAGGGGACGTCGCCGGCGGCGGTGTCCGTGCCGTGCGCGATGGCATCGGCCGCGGCCACCATCTGTCCGTTCCACACCGCCCGCGGAATTCGCGCGAAATGCACGGCGTAACGCCGGTCGCAGGCCAGGAAGTCGGCCGCCGTGAAGGCAACGGTCTCCGCCACGCGCTGGTGCTCCGCGTCCTCGTAGGCCAGCGCGTGCACCGGCCAGTCCCGCTCCGGTTGCGGGTTGCCCGGCAGGCTGAAGCGGGCGGCCCAGTCCGCCCCCGCGGACGGGTCGTAAACGAAGGCCGGGAAGGCCCGCGAGTCCGTCGCCGCCGCGCCGACCAGATAGGGCGGTAGGTCGCCGGCATGGCCGCTCGCCCCCGAGAACACCGAGAACAGCGCCGGCCCCGGACCGCCGAGCCCGGCGAACAACCGCTCGCGCAGGCCGGGCAGCGTCGCGGCGCTGGACTGCAGCACGAACGCCTCGTGCAGCGCGATCGCGGCATTGGCCAGCGTGCGCCCGGACAGGCCGAAGCTCGCCCGCGCCGGGTCATCGGCGAGCGGGGCAAGAATATCGTCGGTCTGCAGCAGGATCTTCAACGGCAATCCGGTCGCCAGCGCATCGAGGACGCGGGCGAATTCCGCCGGCGGCAAGGCGTCAGCCTCAAGGCGCACCAGGTAGTCCGGAAACGCCGCCAACTCGGCCGCGGCCACGCGGTTGGCGCCGAAGCCGGCAAACAGCGCGTCGTGCTGCGCCTCGCGATAGGCGCCCCGCACCTCCAGCTCGGCGATCGTCATCGCCTTGATCAGCTCCACCAGCCTGGGCCGGCGCTCGTGCCAGGCCTCCAGCGCCCGGCTGCAACTGTCGAACACGAAGCCGTAGCCGGGCAGCGCCTGCGGCAGCGCGCCGGCCGCCTGCGGCGGTGCGTAGAAACGTTGCGATTGCAGCACGGAGAGCAGCCAGCGGATGCGCTCGCGCCGGCTGTCGGCGAGCAGCGAGGGCGCCGAGACGCTGGCCAGCACGCGCGACATCGCCGCGAAATCGAACGCCTGCGCCTGCGGCTGGCCGATCGCCGCGCGCAGGTTCTCCGCGCTGTGGCCGGCCTCGGAGCGGGCGAAGTCGGCCTGCAGGATGTCCGACAGCTTCAGGATCAGCCGCGTCAGATCGGCATGAAACCGCGCCGCCTTGCGCCGGTGCACCGCTTCCCAGGCGTGCGACACCAGCCGCCCGGGCAGGCGGGCGTCGCAATCCACGACCGCGGCCTCGGCCGGCAGCACCGCGCGCAGCCGCGCCAGGCTGTCGGCGAGCCCCGCGTCGGCCAGCCTCTTGTCGCCGGGCGCGGTGAGGCGCTGGTCCGCCGCCTGCCACAGCGCGGCGAAGCTGCCACCGCCCTCCGCCGCGACGACGCGGCGCATCTCCCGCTCCATCCGCACGGCGTGGTGGCGCAGTCGATCGGCGTCGGGCGCGCCGTCCAGCGCCGCTGCCAGCGCTGCGTCGAACAACTCGGTGAGGCTCTGCACCGCCTCGGTGTCGCCGGCGTCCGCCAGCAGCACCAGCGGGAAGTCGTAGCGCAGCGCGGTCAGGTCGCGGTAGCCGGCGAACAACGCCGGGCGCAGGCCGAGCCCCGCGACGGCGTCGAGGCCTTCGCCGGTGCTCTGGCCGGTCAGATAAAACGTCACCTGCGCTTGATGGGCTGCTTGCATGATGCTGTCGCCTTGCATGTCGGCCAATACCGGTCGCCTGATGTGCGTCGCCGAAAATCCGCGGCGCGTCAGGCCGCGGCGCCGGGTGCGGCCGGTTCGCCGCCTTGCGGCCAGACCGTGACCTTGTCGAACTCGGCTTCCAGGCCGTTACGGATCAGTTCCGGCGAACGCAGCGCACCGGCGTGGCGTACCTCCTCGTAACAGGGGACGTCCGGGTTGTGGTACAGGATGCCCACCGGGATCGGATCGTGGCCGGAGGCGATCTCCCGCGCGCGATGGATGTCGCGCGGATCGTGCTCCTCCTGGGTGCGGAAGATCTTCGCCGTGCCCGGGCTGATCGACAGGCCGCGCGCATGGTGCAGCAGCTTGATGCGCGACGGGTCCTGCACGAACGGCTCGAACAACTTCGGCAGCCATTCCGGGCAGCGCTGCAGGATGCGCACGAAGCCGAGGCCCTTGTGGCGATAGGCCGCCGCGATCACGTCGTACAGCACGTCGGGAATCCAATCCACCGCCTGCGCAACGAACGAAACGTTCTGCACGCCCAGGGTCACCGTCAGCGGGTTCATCGCCTCCAAATAGGCGCCGCGCGGGGTGGTGTTGCTCTTCAACCCGATCGGCGAGGTGGGCGAGGCCTGCATCTTGGTCAACCCGTAGATCTGGTTGTCATGCAGCATCATCGTCAGGTTCATGTTGTAGCGGATCGCGTGGATCCAGTGCGCCGCGCCGATGCTGCAACAATCGCCGTCGCCGGTGTTGACGAACACGTGCAGGTCGGGCCGCGCCATCTTGACGCCCTCGGCGATCGGCAGGGCGCGGCCGTGGATGCCATGCAACCCGTAGGTCTTCATGTAGTGCGGGAAGCGGCTGGAGCAGCCGATGCCGGAGATGAACACGGTCTTCTCCGGCGCCAGCTCCTCGTCGCGGCACAGCCGCTGCACCGCGGTCAGGATCGCGTTGTCGCCGCAGCCGGTGCACCAGCGCGGCACGCCGCTCTGGTAGTCCTCCAGCTCGTAGTGCTCGTCGTGCAGCCGCAGCAGGCATTCGGTGGCGGAATGGGCGATGTGGGTGTCGGGCATGATTCGGTGTTCCCTCACGGCGCCTGCAATTTGCGCAGAATGGCGGCGCGGATCAGCGCCGGCTTGATCGGCTGGCCCTTGACCTCGCTCCAGCAATCGACATCGACCAGGTAGCGCGCGCGCAGCAGCATCGCCAGCGCGGTGTAGCGCCGGTTGCTTTCGTCGATCAGCGGATCGTCCGCCGGGTCGCACCAGTTACCCTCGATGGTCATCACCCGGCGGAAGCGCGCCATGATCTCCTTGAGACCCGGTGCCATCGGCTGCAGGAAGGTCAGGTGCATGGCCGACACGGCGTGGCCTTCGTCGCGCAGTTGCTCCACCGCTTCCTCGATCGCGCCGCGCGTGCTGCCCCAGCCGATCACCAGCAGATCGCCGCCGTCCGCTCCGAACACCGGCGGCGGCAGCAGCGTCTTTTGCAGCGCTGCCAGCTTGCGGCTGCGCGCCTGGATGCTCTGCTGGTTGATCTCGGCGTCGTAGGCGACGTGGCTCTGGCCGTCATGCGCCAGACCGGTCAGCGTGTGCATGCCGCCGGGCTGGCCGGGGATGATGCGGCGCGCCAGCCCGGTGACCGGATCCCAGTTGTACGGCCTGGTGTCGCCGGGAACGCTGCTCTGGTCGGCCGGCGGCGCCAGCCAGGTCTCGCGGAACTGCGGGCGTGGAATCGGCTGCTGCGAACTCGCCAGCGCGGCGTCGGTCAGCAACACCACGACCATGTTGAAGGTCTCGGCGATCTTGCGCGCGGTGATCACCGAATAGAAGCAGTCCTCGATGGTGGCAGCGGCCATCACCACTTTCGGCGCATCGCCATGGCTGCCGAACATCGCGGTCAGCAGGTCGCCCTGCTCCACCTTGGTCGGCTGGCCGGTGCTGGGGCCGCCGCGCTGCACGTTGATGACGACCAGCGGGATCTCGCCCATCACCGCCAGCCCGATGCCCTCCTGCTTCAGCGAATAGCCCGGGCCGGAGGTGATGGTGACCGCGCATTTGTTGGCGTACGAGGCGCCGAGGGCGAAGGCGCAGGCGGCGATCTCGTCCTCCGCCTGGTGCACGATCCCGCCGACCTTCTCGAACACGTCGCTGAGATAGTGCGAGACCGAGGTCGCCGGCGTGATCGGATACATCGCGCAGACCTCCATGCCCGAGGCCAGGATGCCCAGCGCCAGCGCGGTGTTGCCGTTGACCACGATCTGCGGCTCGGTCGCGCGCTCGGCCGGGATGCGATACTTGAAGGCGAGGTTTGCTTCCGCCCAGGCATGGCCGGCCTCGAGCAGCCGGACGTTGGTTTCGACGATCTTCTGGTCCTTCTTGCCGAAGATCCGCGCCACCTGCTCGGCGGCGAGCTGCATATCCAGGCTATAGATGTTGCACAGCATGCCGAGGGCGAACATGTTCTTGCCGCGCCGCGGATCGCTCACGATGGCGCGGCACTCCTGCTCCATCGGCACCTCGTGCACGTCGTAGCCGGCGGCGACGAGCTGGTCGTAAATCTCGGTGTAGGAGGCTGACGATCGCCTTGTTGCGATCCTGCCGCCACATGCTTTCCAGCAGGATGGTGGCACCCGGCTTCAGCTCGCCGGCCCGCACCCGGCCGAGCAGGACCTGCTCGTTGAAGGCGACCGCGAGATCGGTCTCGTTGCCGCCGTTGGTGATGCGGCGCGCGCCGAAGCGGATGCGGTTGCCGGAGGCGCCGGCGACACTGCGGGCCGGCGGGCGGATCTCGGCGGGGATGATCTCCACCGTCCAGATACCGTAGCCGGTGCGCGCGGCAATGGCGCCCAGGCACTGGCCGCAGCGCTGCGCGCCCTCGCCGGAGTCGCTGATCACCTCGACGATGTGTTCGGCGAGCGTGGTCACCGTCTTGGCGCTGGCGACCGGTCGTTGCAGCAGGGTGGCGTCGTTCATGGCCTCATTCCGGGCTTGCGTTATTGGCGATCATCCGCGGGCAGGTTGCGTGCGTTATTCACAGCGACGTTATTCACACCGAATGCGGGCGAAGTTGCGCTCGCTCGCCCGGATGCCGAAAATCGTTGCGGCGGCCAGCGCGTCCGCGGGTTCGCGCGCCGGGTCATCGCCAGGGTCGCGTGCCAGGTCGTATGCCGGGTCACGTGCCAGGTCGCCCCCCGGGTCGCGCAATCCGAGATACGCCTTCATGCCGCGCGCGGCCTTGCGTCCCGCGCCCATCGCCTCGATCACGGTGGCCGCGCCGGTGACGATGTCGCCGCCGGCGAACACCCCGGCCATCGAGGTCGCCAGGTCATCATCGGTCGCGATGTAGCCCCGCTTGTCCAGCCGCAGGCGCGAGGTCTGGCCGATGATCGGATTGGCGTTGGTGCCGATGGCGAACACCACCTGGTCGCATTCGATCTCGTGCTCGCTGCCGGCGATCGGCACCGGCCGGGCGCGGCCGGACGCATCGGGCTCGCCCAGCGCCATCGAGATGCAGCGCATGCCGCGCACGTTGCCCTTGTCGTCGCCAAGCACCGCCAACGGTGCGGTCAGCCACTTGAACACCACGCCCTCCTGCTCGGCGTGGTGCACCTCCTCGGCGCGGGCGGGGCATTCCGCCTTGCTGCGGCGGTAGACGCAGGTCACGTTCTGTGCCCCGAGCCGCAGCGAGACGCGCATCGCGTCCATCGCGGTGTTGCCGGCGCCGACCACGGCGACGTTGCGGCCCAGCGGGATCGGCGTGTCGAAGGCAGGGAAGTCGCGCGCGCGCATCAGGTTGCAGCGCGTCAGCAACTCGTTGGCCGACAGCACGCCGTTGAGCGAATCGCCGGGGATGCCGAGCATCGCCGGATAGCCGGCCCCGGTGCCGATGAACACGGCGTCGAAGCCCATCTCGTCGATCATCTGCGGGATGGTGAACAGCCGCCCGACCAGGGTGTTGCACTGGAATTTCACCCCGAGCCGGCGCAGGTTGGCGATCTCGGCGTCGATCACCTCGTTGGGCAGGCGAAAATCGGGGATGCCGTAGCGCAGCACGCCGCCGGGTTCGTGGAACGCCTCGAACACGGTGACATCGCAGCCGGCCTTGGCCATGTCGGCGGCACAGGCCATGCCGGCGGGGCCCGAGCCGACGATGCCGACGCGCCGGCCGGTCGGCTCGATATGCGGCAGGTTGGCCCAGCCCTCGGCGATGGCGCGGTCGCCGACGAAACGTTCCAGCCGGCCGATCGCCACCGGTTCGAGCAATTCGCCCACCGTGCAGCGGCCCTCGCATTGGGTCTCCTGCGGGCAGACCCGGCCGCACACCGCCGGCAGCAGGTTGGTGCGCCCGATCGCGTCGTAGGCCCCGCGAAAATCCTTCGCGCCGATGCGCTCGATGAAACCGGGGATGTCGATGCCGACCGGGCAGCCGGCGATGCAGACCGGATCCGGACAGAACAGGCAGCGCTCGGACTCGACCAGCGCCTCGGCCTCGGTATAGCCGCAGTTCACCTCGGCGAAGTTGCGCGCCCGCTCGCCGGCGTCCTGTTCGCGGACCGGCGTCCTCTGCTGCGGTATCGTTCGGATCGTCCGTTTCTTCGCCATCACCATTCATCCCAGGCAGGCACAACGGGAATTCGACCGTCCGACCATGCATCGCCATGGCGCGAACGCGCGGGCACGCAAGAGCCGGCGGGTGGGGTCAGCCAGGCCAGGTCACAGCGCCCCCTGCAGGGTCGTCATGCGGCAGGTCTCCGACCAGCGCGCCGTGGCCGCCTTCTCTTCTTCGGCGTAGCGCCGCAGGCGGCGCATCATGTCGTCGAAGTCGACCAGGTGGCCGTCGAAATCGGGCCCATCGACGCAGGCGAACTTCACCTGGTCGCCGAGCTTCACCCGGCAGCCGCCGCACATGCCGGTGCCGTCGACCATGATCGGGTTGAGGCTGACCATGGTCTTGATGCCGAGCGGGCGGGTCGTTTCGGCGCAGGCCCGCATCATCACCGGCGGGCCGATCGCCACCACCTCGTCGATGTCGGGGTGGGCGGCGAGGGCCTGCTTGATGCCGTCGCTGACGAACCCCTTCAGCCCGGCGGACCCGTCATCGGTGCACAGAATGACCTCGTCGCAGCAGGCCCGGAACTTGTCTTCCCAGAACACCAGCCCCTGGTTGCGGAAGCCGAGCACGCCGATGACATAGGCGCCGCCCTCCTTGAAGGCGCGCGCCTGCGGATAGATCGGTGCCACTCCCAGGCCGCCGCCGACGCATACCACCTTCTTGGCGTCGCCGATATGCGTGGGAATCCCCATCGGCCCGACCAGCGCATGCAGGCGCGTGCCAGCTTGGCAGGTCTGCTGCATCTCCTTGGTGGTCTTGCCGACCGCCTGCACCACCAGCGTGACGGTCCCACCAACGCGGTCGAAATCGGCGATGGTCAGGGGAATGCGTTCACCGTGCTCGTGCGACATGACGATGACGAACTGGCCGGGCTGCGCGGCCTTCGCCATCAGCGGATGGCGGACCTCAAGCAAATAGGTGACGTCGGAGAAATCCTGTCGCCGGACGATCTCGAACCCGTAATCTTCTTGGACGTCGTTCATGCTACCGAACCTCAGCGCCGCGCCCGGATGAACGCCGTTTGCCAACCAGCCGGCCATGGGTGCGCACTAAGCCGCAAGCGCGGGCACCGGCATTGATCTGGGTCAAGGCCCGGGCGGAACCGGCGCGCGCTCCCGGGACCGATCGGGCCGGCGTTGCGCCAAGCCTGCGCGTCTCTTCCAGTATATTGATATCACTGGGAAATGCTGGAGCGGGTGAAGGGAATCGAACCCTCGTATGCAGCTTGGGAAGCTGCCGTTCTACCATTGAACTACACCCGCGGCGGCGCGGTTATAGGAAGCCCGGGTTGACGGCGCAATCCGCCCCGGCCTAGGGTCCGCCCCGGTGTCCCGGGCGAAGCAACCCGGGCCGCTCCTCGTGATTTGTCCGGCCGGATTGCGGCGAGGTGAAACAAGCGCGCTAAAGAGGCCAGCGTTCGGTCCATGGCTGGGTCCCCCAGCGATCTCCCCCTCGGGCCGGGGCTGCTCCGACGGTCGGGCCACGCAGCAAGGGCTCAGACACATGACCATCGATCTTAGCAAGCTTCGACCCGCCACCCGCCTGGTGCATGGCGGGGTACATCGTTCCGCCCATGGCGAAACCGCCGAGGCGCTCTACCTCACCTCCGGCTACGTCTATGACAGCGCCGAGCAGGCCGAAGCCACCTTCGCCGGCACGGTGGAGCACTACCAGTATTCCCGCTTCGCCAACCCGACGATCACCATGCTGGAGGAGCGTCTGGCGCTGATCGAGGGCGCCGAGGCCTGCCGCACCACCGCCACCGGCATGGCCGCGGTGCACGCCGCGCTGCTGGCGCACCTGAAGACCGGCGATCGCGTGGTCGCCGCGCGCGCGCTGTTCGGCTCCTGCCACTGGATCGTTTCGACCCTGCTGCCGCGCTACGGCATCGTCGCCGAGTTCGTCGACGGCAGCGATCTCGGCCAGTGGCGCGAGGCGCTGTCGCAGCCCACCCAGCTCGTGCTGCTGGAAACGCCGTCCAATCCGATGCTGGACCTGGTCGACCTGCGCGTGGTCGCGGAACTGGCGCACGAGGCCGGCGCCATCGTCGTGGTGGACAACGTCTTCGCCACGCCGCTGCTGCAGCAGCCGCTGCAACTCGGCGCCGACGTGGTGGTGTATTCCTGCACCAAGCATATCGACGGCCAGGGCCGCGTGCTCGGCGGCGCGGTGCTGGGATCGCGCAAGTGGATCAACGACACGCTGCAGCCGTTCCTCCGCAACACCGGCCCGGCGCTGTCGGCGTTCAACGCCTGGGTGCTGCTGAAGGGCCTGGAGACCTTGCCGTTGCGCGTCGAGGCGGGCTGCCGTGCCGCCGTCGCGATCGCCGATTTCCTCGCCGCGCAGGCCGCGGTGGCGCGGGTCTGGTACCCGCTGCGCGCCGATCATCCGCAGGTCGCGCTGGCCCGCGCGCAAATGAGCGGCGGCGGCACCGTGGTCACCTTCGCGGTGCACGGCGGCAAGGAGGCGGCCTTCGCGGTGATGAACCGGTTCCGCCTGATCGCGGTGTCGAACAACCTCGGCGACTCCAAGTCGCTCGCCACGCACCCGGCCACCACAACGCACATGCGGATCGGCGCCGAGGAACGCGCGAAACTCGGCATCACCGACGGCGTCATCCGCCTGTCGGTCGGGCTGGAGGACCCGGAAGACCTCAAGGACGACCTGGCACAGGCGCTCACCGGCCTAAGCCGGGTCGCCGCGCGCGCGGCCGAGTAGCGGGGCGATCGGGGGAAGCAAGGCCGGGGCTTCGCCCCAGACCCCACCAAGGGGCGCTGCCCCTTGGAACCCCGCCAAGGGCGAGCCCTTGGAACCCCGGACTGGGAGTGTGGGGATGGGGAGGGGGGCGTGGGCGCGGCGTCAGGCTCGCCCGTCGGGACGGGCGAGCCTGACGCCGCGCCCACGCCCCCCTCCCCATCCCCACACTCCCAGTCATGGAGTCCAGAGGCCGCTGCCTCTGGTGGGGGTCCAGGGGGCAAAGCCCCCTGGCGGGGTCTGGGGCGGAGCCCCGGCCTTGCTTCCTCCGATGCCCTGCGTCCGGGCTCAGAGGCGGACGCTGTCGCTGGGTGGGGTGGCGTGCAGGGTGGCCAGGTGGGCGAGCACCGCCGGGACCCCCTCGATCACTGCGTAGGCGTCGCGCAGGGCCGGGGCCGCGAAGCCGCCGGCGATGGCGCCGTCGATCGCCCCGACCAATCCCCGCGACGAGCCGGCGATGTCGCAGATCAGGATCGGCCGGGCGTGCAGGCCGAGCTGGCGCCAGGTGAGGATCTCGACCGTCTCCTCCAGCGTGCCGATTCCGCCGGGCAAGGTGATGAAGGCGTCCGCCAGCTCGAACATGCGCCGCTTGCGGGCGTGCATGGAGTCGGTGATTTCCAGCCGCGTCAGCGCATCGTGCGCGACCTCCGTGGTGCGCAGGAAGTTGGGCAGCACGCCGACCACCTCGCCGCCTTCGGCCAGGGCCGCGTCGGCCAGCGCGCCCATCAGGCCGATGCGGCCGCCGCCGTAGACCAGGCGGATGCCGGCGCGCGCCAGGCCGGTGCCGAGCGCCTCGGCGGCCTGGCGGAACGCCGGATCGGCGCCGCAGCTGGAACCGCAGAACACGGCGACGGTGGCGTGGGGGGCCGGAGCTGGCATCGCGGCGCGCACCTTGCGTCAGGCCGGCGGCGCCATCGCCGCGACCCGCGCGTGCCAGGAGCCGCGCCGTGGCCGCTCCAGCCCCGGATTTTCCTGCAATGGCGTCCCGGCGTAGTCCTGCCCGGCGTAGTCCTGCCCGGCGTAGTCCTGGTGCGTGCACAGCCCGCGCCGTTGCAGTTCCGCTACCACGTGTTGGGTGAAGTCCAGATCGGTGCCGGGGACATGCGTGGCGGCCAGCACGAAGCCGGCGCGGGCCGGCGCGGTGAACAACTGCGCCAGGCCGTCCGCCACCTCCTTCGGTCCGCCGGCGATCGCCTGGTTGGGCCGGGCGCGGCGGGCGAAGTGGATGAAATCGCGCACCGGCGGGTTCTTCTTGCCGGAGGCACGCAACACGCGGCCGATTTCGCGGTGGTCGTCCGGCGAGGCGGAGTCCCGGCGCGACTCCGGATGGCGCCTGGAGCCGACCAGGTTGGTGCAGTGCCGCGCCTGCAGGAAGCCGACCATCACGATCTGGCGCATCATGGCTGGCGCATCACGATCTAGCGCGTCATGGCTGGCGCGTCATGGTTGGCGCCCAGGGGTCAGGGGCATCGTGGGCGTCCTCGTGTCGAGGTGTTGCGGGAAGCAGAGGCTGGGACGGGGTGGGTGTCAATCGGCGGCGGCGAGCATGTGCGGTTGGTCGGCGCAGCCGGCAGGGGTTGGACGCTTTTGCAGCCCCCGGCGGACAGCAGCCGGACCCGGTCGTCCTCGCATCGTCCGACCCGGTCGGCATGGCCCAGCACCGATGCCGGGTCGGCCGCACGGGCGCGGCACCGCGCTTGCGTTCCCGTTCCAGCGCGAAGCTGCATCCCGCCCCTTCCGGAAGGTTCGCATCTCCCCGGCCATCAAACCGCCATCGCCTCGCACCGAGCGCGTGCTTCCGGATGAGCCAACCTTGGGCGACCCGGCCGGATTAACCGGTTCTTAGGCGACGCGTCGTCAGATCAGCGCTCCGCCAGGTTCAGGAGCGCGCGTGGACCACCCCGATACCAGCCTTGCCGCGCTGATCTGCGACCACCTGCGCACCGAGTTCGTCCCCCGGTTCGACGAGTTGCGCCGCTTCGTCGATCGCCGCATCGCCGAGCTCAGCGCCGAGGTGCACGGCACCGCGCAACTGCTGGACTTCAGCGAGACCAACCTGTCCGACCAACTCAGCCGCATCCACGCACAGATCGCCAGCGTGGTCGCGCCGCCCGCCCAGGCCAGCCGCAACAGCGGGCTGGAGCTGGAGGCGGTGGTGCAGGCCACCGAAACCGCCGCCAACCGGATCATGGAGGCGGCCGAGGTGATCGGCGACTGGGTCCGCAGCGACCGGCGCGACCCTGCGGCGCTCGGCCTGGTCGCCGAGAAGGTCAACGCCATCTTCGAGGCATGCACCTTCCAGGACATCACCGGCCAGCGGATCCGCCGGGCGATCGAGCACCTGCAGCGCGTCGAGACCATGCTGACCGAGATGATGCCCGACGCGGTGGTCCCGCCGCGTGCGGCGGCGCCGGCTGACCAGGCGAGCGAACAACTGGAGCAAAGTGACGTTGACCGGCTGTTCAACTAGCCGATCCGCGCGGGCCGCCGCCTGGCGGCCCGCGCGGAGCTGTGCGAGAGCATGCTGCCGACCGAGGAGTTTCCGTCATGGCGCTGAAAGACCGCATTCCGTTCGGCATGTCGCTGCCGCATCGTTCGCCCGATACGATCGACATGGCAACGGTGCACGCGGTGGCGCAGCGCGCCGAGGCGCTCGGCTTCCGCGATTTGTGGGTCACCGAGAACACGCTCGACCACGTCACCTGTTTCGATCCCGTCGTGGTACTGACCTATGCGGCGGCGGTCACCTCGCGGATCAGGCTGGGTGCGTCGGTGGTGGTGTTGGCGATCCACAGCCCGCTGATGGTGGCGCATCAGTGGGCCACGTTGGACTACGTCAGCAACGGGCGGGCGATCCTCGGGGTTGGCCTGGGGCGGGAGCATCATTATCGGCAGTTCGAGGTGCCGGAGGCCGGTCGGGTGCGCCGGTTCCGCGAGGAAGTGGAACTGATCAAGGCGTTGTGGACGCAGCCGTCGGTGACCTACCGGGGGCGATTTTATCAGCTCGAGGGCGGCACGATGGCGCCGAAGCCGGTGCAGCGTCCGCATGTGCCAATCTGGATGGGCGTCGGCCATCCGGATGCGGTGCGCCGCGCGGCCGCGATGGCCGACGGGTGGATGGGATCGGGCGGGTCGAGCATCGCCGAGTTTGGCCGATCGGTACCGGTGTTGCGCGCGGCGCTGGCGCAAGCCGGGCGCGATCCGGCGGGATTTCCTATATCGAAACGGGTTTTCGTAGCCGTGGACGAACGACCGGAGGTGGCGCGCGCCGAGCTGCATCGCTGGTTCACCGAGGTGTACCACAATCCGGCGGGCACCGACGCGTCGGGCATCCACGGCACGCCGGAGCAGGTACGCGAACGATTGGAGGAGGTCATGGCGCTGGGGGCGAATCACCTGCTGCTCAATCCGGTGTCGCGGCACGTGGAGCAGACGCAGGCGTTGGCGGAGATCGTCGGGCTCGCCTAGTGCCCTGCGTCACTGACTCTGCGGCGATTTCGCGATCCGCTTGCGGGACTCTACCGAGGTCGCAGGCGGACGCGGAACAAGCGCACTATGAGCAACCCGGGGCACTGCTACCGCTGCGCGGGGATTCTGCCCGCTTGGCGGTGGCTTGATCGCGGCGCTGGGAAGGCCTGACGCTCGAGGAACGGGCGAGCGCATGAGGGTCGTGCCGGGCTTGCGCTGCATCACCTCGGCATCTCCGGGCCGGTTACGATGTGGCGCATCGCAGGCGCGTCAACACGTCCGTAACCATCTGGCTGCGGCACCGCGAAGCAAGAATTTTACCGCAGATGAAGCAAGGCGATGCACGCCGATGCACGCCGATGGCGCCGTGCTGAATGATCTGTTCGGGGGTCGGTGATCGGCTGCGCGTTCAGCGTGCTCGATACGCCTGGGGCCGGGTTCCTGGAAAAGGTGTATGAGAATGCGTTGGCATCTGCGGTTCGTGCGAGAGCCTGCCCCGGCGAAGGCCGGGGTCCTATCGGTTGTGCAACAATGTGCCAGCCGGGGTGTACGACAGGAACGTGGTGGTCGGCGGCGACTTCGTGGACCTGCCGGTCGAGGACGCACGTCCGGCTGAGCTGAACACCGTCAAAGCGCTGGACGACGCACGCATGTCCCCGGGCTGCTTGACCCTTGGGCCGGATGCGATGCGCCAATGACCGCAAAGCGACCGGCCCGCCGCTCTGCCTGCCGCTTGATTTCGGCAAGCCGCGCCTGGAGACCAAACGCGCGGCGCACGACCGGTGAACCGCACGGACCCATCGGCGTGCATCGGCGTGCATCGCCTTGCTTCATCTGCGGTAAATTCTTTCTTGCCCCGCCGCGCCACCAGCGCGCAACGCGGGCCGAGGCCGCAGGCGATCGCAGCCTCTCCGAGCCACGGCCGGACTTTGCTCAACCGGTCAGGATCACAGTGCAGGGGGACTTGTCACCTGCGTCACCGATCTTGTGGCGACGTCGCGGCTTGCTTGCGACGCCGTCAGTGACGATCGTTGGAGCATGAATCCAGGCAATATCAACGACACGGCGCACTAGCCGGCGGTGGTGGTGGGGTCGCGCCGCGCTTGACCGCTCGTCGGCCCCATGCGGCTTCCGGCTGCGGCTGCGGCCTGCGATGGCGAGCCCGGGGCGGCGAGCCCGGGGCGGCAACTTGCCCGCCACCGCCATCTCGCTCACGATGTGCCCAGCCGCCCCGCGCCGGCGGGGCACAACCGTACGGAGCCATGCCCATGTCCGCCGCCCTGCAACGCGCCGGGACCGAGATGTCCGAGCTTGAATGGCAGACCCGCTGCGATCTCGCGTCGCTGTATCACGTTGTCAACCATCTCGGCTGGACCGACCTGATCAACACCCACATGTCGGCGCGCATCCCGGGCGAGCCGAACCATTTCCTGATCAACAACTATGGCGAGATGTTCGACGAGATCACCGCGTCGTCGCTGGTCAAGCTGGACATGGACGGCAACGTGCTGAGCCCGGGGGGAAAATTCAACAACGCCGGCTTCATCATCCACAGCGGCGTCTACAAGGCGCGCGCGGATGCCAATTGCGTGCTGCACACCCATACCCGCGCCGGCGCCGCGGTGTCGCTGCTCGACCACGGCCTGCGCCCGATCAGCCAGGATGCGCTCGGGGTCTACGACGACGTCGCCTACCACGCGTACGGCGTGCCGGCGACGGTGGAGGAGTGCGAGGCGCTCGGCCGCAGCTGCGCCAGCGGCGCCGGTTGCGTCATCCTGATGAACCACGGGCTGCTGACGCTGGGCCACACCATCCACGGCACCTTCATGCGCCTCTATTCGCTGGAGCGGGCCTGCGAGCTGGAACTGTTGGCGCGCCAGATGGGCGCTGAGCCGGTGATGATCAGCGACTACGTGATCGGCAAGGCGGCCGAGCGTGGCAAGAAGCGCCGCGCCATGGACAGTTACGGGCGGCCCGAGTTCGAGGGCCTGGTGCGCACCGTCGATCGCCAGGGCGCCGACTACCGCCGCTAGGACCGCTACGCCAGCCGGGAGGAAACCCATATGAGCGGAACGACCGCCACCCACAGCCCCTACCTGCCCGTCCGCGAGAATTGGCTGCGCCGCCGGCGCGAGGTCGTGCTGGAGCCGGAACTGCCGATCGTCGACCCGCACCATCATCTGTGGGAACGGCCTGGCTGGCGCTACCTGCTGGACGACCTGCTGGCCGATATCGACACCGGGCACAACATCGTCGCCACCGTCTTCATTCAATGCCGGTCGATGCATCGTGCCGGCGGGCCGGAGGAATTCCGGCCCGTCGGTGAGACCGAGTTCGTCAACGGCGTCGCGGCGATGAGCGCCAGCGGCGGCTACGGGCCGACGCGGATTTGCGCCGGGATCGTCGGGCACGTCGATCTGCGGCAGGGCGCGCGGGCGGAGGCGGTGTTGCAGGCGCATATCCAGGCCGGTGGCGGGCGGTTCCGCGGCATCCGCCACATCACCGCGTGGGATGCCGATCCGACCGTGCTCAACCCGGCCTATTCGCCACCGCCGGGGCTGCTGGGGGATGCGACGTTCCGCCAGGGGTTTGCCAAGCTGGCGCCGCTGAACCTGTCATTCGATGCGTGGCTGTACCATCCGCAGATCGACGAGTTGGCCGATCTGGCGCGGGCGTTCCCCGAGACGCGGATTGTGCTGAACCATGTCGGCGGGCCGCTGACGATCGGGCGTTATGCCGGCAAGCGGGAGGAAGTGTTTCCGACCTGGGCCGCCTCGATCCGCAATCTGGCGACGTGTCCGAACGTGTGCGTGAAGCTGGGCGGGATCGGCATGCGGATCAACGGGTATGATTTTCACACCCAGGCGGAACCGCCGTCCTCGGCGGCACTGGCGGCGGCGTGGAAGGGATACATCGAGACCTGCATTGAGGCGTTCGGTGCCACGCGCTGCATGTTCGAGAGCAATTTTCCGGTGGACAAGGGGTCGTACGGGTATCGGGAATACTGGAACGCCTGCAAGATTCTCTCGCGCGGCGCGAGCGCGAGCGAGCGGGCGGACTTGTTCGCGGGGACGGCGACGCGGTTCTATCGGTTGTGATCTCCGCCGGCGGACGAATTGCCGGCGGACGAATTGACTGATGCCCGCGGCCCGAAATGACGACTCTTCCATCATTTCGGGCGCTGGGATCGTGCGCGGGGTTGCCTAGCCCGCATTTCTCACACTCCCGCGGGCGCTGGCTTGGTCCTTGCCGCGCCAAGGGGTTTTCGCGCCTTGCGAATACACCCGGTATTGGCGGCGGCGCGAAAACCCTTTGGCACGACAATGACCGTCGCCATCGTCCCGCAACAGTGTGAGAAATGCGGGCTAGGGCCAGCGGTACAAGGGAGGCGGCGGGCTCCGCGTCCGATGTCGCGTTGCGCAGGCCGCTACGCGTCCGGATCGATCCAGCCGATCGTCCCCTCGGCGCGCCGATACACCACGTTCATCCTGCCGCTGTCGCGGTGGCGGAACATCAGCACCGGCTGGTCGGCCAGGTTCATGCGCATCAGCGCCTCGTCGAGGGTCAGCCGCGGGATCTCGGTCGGATGCTCGGCGATCACGCTGGCCAGGGCGCCGGCCGCCTCGCCGTTGACCGGGGTTTCCGGCTCGCCGCCGTCGGCTTCCTGCAACACGTATTGCCGCGCCGCCTCGCCGCGTTCCCGGCTGGCCAGGTCGCGCGCATGCTCGTTCACGCGGCGGCGATAGCGGCGCAGCCGCTTGGCGATGTGCTCAGCGGCAACGTCGAAGGCGCCGTGCGCATCCGCCGCCTCGCCCTCGCCGCGCAGCGTCAGGCCGCGCCCGGCATGCAGGTTGATGTCGCAGATGAAGAAGCTGCGCGCGCGGCTGAACGTCACGTGCGCCTCCAGCGCATGATCGAAATATTTGCCGGCGATCCCGTCGAGTTGATCGCCCACGCGCGTACGCAGCGCGTCGGACAGCTCGACCTGCTTGCCGGATACCGTGATCTGCATCGTCCTTCTCCCGCTGATCGAGGCCGGGGCGCTGTGTCAGGCCGGCACGGCCTTCTCGCGCTTGCGCTGCGCCGAGTTCGGAATGCGCAGCGACTCCCGATATTTGGCCACGGTCCGCCGCGCGATGTCCACGCCTTCCTCACGCAGCGACACCACGATCGCGTCATCCGACAGCACGGCCGCCGGCGGCTCGTTGCCGATCATCGCGCGGATCCGATGGCGCACCGCCTCGGCCGAGTGCGCCTCGCCGCCCGCGGTCGCGGCGATCGAGGTGGTGAAGAAATATTTCAACTCGAACGTGCCGCGCGGCGTGGCCATGTATTTGTTCGCGGTCACCCGGCTGACCGTGCTCTCATGCATCTCCACCAGGGCCGCGATGTCACGCAGGATCAGCGGGCGCAGATATGCCACGCCGCGGCGGAAGAACGCGTCCTGCTGGCGCACGATCTCGACCGCGACCTTCAGGATGGTCTGGCTGCGCTGCTGCAGCGACTTCACCAGCCAGTTGGCCGACGCCAGCCGTTCGCTGAGGAACGCCTTGTCCTCCTTGCGCCACGCGCGGGGCGACGCGGGCATAGAACCGCTGGTTCACCAGCACGCGCGGCAAGGTCTCCGGGTTCAGCTCGATGAACCAGGTGCCGTCGGGCAGCGCGCGCATCAGCAGGTCCGGCACCACCGATTGCGCCGGCATGGCATCGAACCCGGCGCCCGGCTTGGGATCCAGCGCGCGGATCTCGCGCACCATCTCGGCCAGATCCTCGGCATCGACGCCGCACAGCGCCATCAGCCGCCGCGTCTCGCGCTTGGCCAGCAGCTCAAGATTGTCCAGCAGCGTGGCCATCGCGGGGTCCAGCCGGTTGCGCTCGGCGAGCTGTGCCGCCAGGCATTCGCGCAGATCGACGGCGAACAGCCCCACTGGGTCGAAACGCAGCATGATCGCGCGCACCGCCTCGACCCGTTGCAGCGGGATCGCCATCGCCGCGGCGATGTCCGCCGGGCGCGCGGTCAGCCGCCCCGCCGGGCACAGCAGCGCGATCAGGTGCGCGCCGATCATCCGGTCGACCGGATCGGCGAAGCCCAGCCGAAGCTGCTCGCCCAGGTGCTCGCGCAGCGTCGGGCGGGTTTCCACCAGGTCGCCGATGTCGCGTTCGTCGGTGCTGAAATCGGTGCGGCCGCCGGGCCGGTCCTGCGCGAAGCTGCTGGGCGCGCCGTCCGCCACGCCGCCGGCGTCGTAGGTGTCCGCGTCCCCCATATCCAGCGGCGCGGCGGCCTCGGTGGGCAGGATCTCGGAGTGCGCCATCTCGGCGGCATCCGCGGTGTGCCCGTTGGCCAGCTCGACCTGGTCGGGCGCCGCCCGCTCCGGCGCCGTGGTGTCGTCGCGCTCGTCGCGCTCCAGCAGCGGGTTGCGCTCCAGCTCCTCGTCGACGAAGGCGCCCACCTCGAGGTTGGAGAACTGCAGCAGCTTGATCGCCTGGCGCAGTTGCGGCGTCATCACCAGCGTCTGCGACTGGCGCAGATCGAGGCGTGGACCTATCGCCATCTGGGGACGCCGAACGCGGCGGGGCAAACTGTCGGTCGCAGGGCACTCATGGCGGCATATTAGAGGCTGAATTTTTCCCCGAGGTACACGCGCCGCACATCCTGATGCGCCACGACCTCGGCCGGGACGCCCTCCATCAGCACCTTGCCGTCGTGCATGATGTAGGCGCGGTCGATGATCTCCAGCGTCTCGCGCACATTGTGGTCGGTGATCAGCACGCCGATGCCGCGGTGCTTCAGGTGGGAAACCAGCTCGCGGATCTCGCTGACCGCGATCGGGTCGATGCCGGCCAGCGGCTCGTCGAGCAGGATGTAGGACGGCTGGGTGGCCAGCGCGCGGGCGATCTCGACCCGCCGCCGCTCGCCGCCCGACAGCGCCAGCGCGCCGGTGCGGCGCAGGTGGCTGATGCCGAACTCGGCCAGCAGCTCGGCCAGCATCTGGTGGCGGCGGTCCGGCTCGGGCTCCGCCACCTCCAGCGCGGCCATGATGTTCTGCTCGACCGTCAGGCCGCGGAACACGCTGGCCTCCTGCGGCAGGTAGCCGATGCCGAGGCGGGCGCGGCGGTACATCGGCTGGGTGGTGATGTCGGTGCCGTCCAGGCTGATCCAGCCGGTGTCGGGATGCACCAGGCCGATGATCATGTAGAACGTCGTGGTCTTGCCGGCGCCGTTCGGGCCCAGCAGCCCGACCGCCTCGCCGCGGTGCACGTGGATCGAGACGTTCCGCACCACCGGCCGGCGCTTGTAGGTCTTGCCGACGCCGTGCGCCATCAGCCCGGCGGTGCCGGGGACCATACGCAATTCGGGGCGCAATTCGGGGCGCAACTCAGCTCGCCGCTCGGGGGTGTCGTTCACCGCTGGCCTCCGGTGGGTTTGGTGGCGGCGGGCGACCCGCCGGCTTGCGGCTGCCCCAGGTTCGACATGTCACGGTTCGTGGTGTCGTTCGGCACCACGAGCCCGGTCACCCGCCCGCTCTGGCCGCGCAGCAGGCGGGCGATGCCGGTCTTCATGTTCACCTCCGCCTCCTGCCCATCCAGCTGGTTCTGGCCGCGCGTGATGCGCACCTGGTCCACCAGCCGCGCGATGCCGCTGGCGGGCACGTAGACGGCACGTTCGCCCATCGCGGTGTCGGTCGGGGTGCGGATGGAGACATGGCCGAATGCCTCGACCTTCTCCAGCTTGCCCGATGCCGCGAGGTCGGTGGCGGTGCCCGGCGCCGTGGCGTTGGCGGTGGGACTCATCGCCGCTTTGCCCGCCACCTGCGCCTGCGGTTCCGGGGCGCTGGTATAGGCGACCAGCACGTCGGCGGCCACCCGGCGGGCATCCCGGGTGACGACAACGGCGTCGCCACGGGCCACCGCCATGTGTTTCTGCGGCCAGTATTCCAGCGTGTCGCGCGCGGTCAGCACTTCGTTCGGCGTGGTCAGCCGCAGGTCATGCCCGGTCATCACCATCACGGCCTGGTCGATGTCATAGACCGCGACGTCGCCCTGGGCGCGGTCGGTGGGCGTGAAAATCTGCACATGCCCCTCAGCCCGCAGCCGGTAGATCTCGGTCCCGGACGTATCGGCATCCGCCAGGGGACCTGACGGCGACGCCGCTTTCTGGCCGGACAGCTTCTGGTCCGCCACCGGCTGGGCGGACGCGGGCGCGGTCGGTGGCAGCTGAACCAACGCGTCCGCGGCCGAGGCGGTCCCTGCCGACGGCTTCTTGCGGTAATAGGCGATCAGCCGATCGGCGCTGACGGTCACGTTCTGGCGCACCGCGCGGGCGTCGCCGGCGGCGATAACCTCCTGCTGCTCCTGGTGCCACTCCAGAGCGTCGCGCGCGGTGATGGTGATTGGCCCGCCTTGCGACAGATCGAGCGGCTGCGCCCTCGCCGCACCGATGGCCCCAAGCAGCAGTGCGCTCGGCAGCAACACGGGGGACAACAACGCGGCAAGCCGCCTCGCCACCCGCGGCACCAGCATCGACGGCCGCCGCCTCATTTCAACCCGCCGGACGTGGCACCGTTCACCACCAGCCTGGCCGGGCCGGCAAATTCGATCGACGTGCCTTTGTCGGTCGCCGTGAACCCTTGCGCGTCGAGCGTGCCGAACGGCCCCTCGGCGTGCACCGGCTCGGCGCCGGCCGCGGCCCCGCGCGTCAGGTCGAGCGACGCGCTGGGGGTCACCAGCGTCGTGCCGTCATCGCGGTACAGCGTCACGTCATGCGACAGGTCGAGCAGGTTGCTGCGCTGCATGAACACGCCCTGCTTCGCCTTCACCATCATCCAGGTGCCGTTCTGCAGCGTGATGTCGCCCTTCGGCGCAGTGAGGTTGACGCGTTCCGGGCCGTCCTGCTGGGCCAGCGCGGCGGTCAGCGTATAGGGCCGGCCATGGTCATCGACGCTGTGGTACTGCGCATCGGTCAGCCGCGCGGCAGTCACGTCGGCACTGAGATGGCTGGCGGCGGTACGGGCACCGGCCTCGATCTGTTCGACCTCGGGCCACGCCGCGATGGTGCACAGCAACGCCAGCGCCGCGGCGGGCAGGATCCACTTCGCCAGCACGATCATGTGGCGGCGCCGTGCCAGCTCCGCCGCGCCCGCCTTGCGGCGCAGTCCGGCGGCCCCGGCAATCAATTCGCGCCCGGCGCGGATCGACGGGGCGGAACGGGTCGGGAGGGGGTGGCTGGACATGGGTGCGATCTTACCGCCGCTCAGGCCAGTCCGGCACGCAGCAGATCGTGCACGTGCAGGATGCCGACCGGATGGCCGGCGGTGTCAACCACGAACAGCGAGGTGATCGGGCGGTCGGGCGCGTTCATCACGTGCAGGGCCTCGGCGGCCAGCGCCTCCGGGCCGATGGTGCGCGGCGCGGTGGTCATGATCTCACCGGCCTGGCGCATCAGCAGGTCCGGCCCCATGGCGCGCCGCAGGTCGCCGTCGGTGATGATGCCGGCCAGCCGCCCCGCCGCGTCGGTGATCCCCAGGCAACCGAACCGCTTCTCGGTGATCAGCAGCAGCGCGCGGTCCATTGGCGTGTCGGGCGGCGCCAGCGGCACCGCCTCGCCGGCGTGCATCAGCTCGCGCACCCGCCGCAGCCGCGCGCCCAGCTTGCCGCCGGGGTGGAACTGGCGGAAATCGCCCGCGGTGAAGCCGCGCCGCGTCAGCAGCGCCACCGCCAGCGCGTCGCCCAACGCGAGCTGCATGGTGGTGGAGGTGGTCGGCGCCAGCCCCATCGGGCAGGCCTCGGCCGCTGCCGGCAGCAGCAGCGCCACGTCCGCCGCGGTCGCCAGCGCCGAGCCGTCGCGCGCGGTGATGCCGATCAGCTTCAGCCCGAACCGCCTGGTGTGCGCGACCAGGTCGGCGAGCTCGGTGGTCTCGCCCGAGTTCGACAGCGCCAGCACCACGTCGCCGGCGACGATCATCCCGAGGTCGCCGTGCGAGGCCTCGGCCGGGTGCACGAACAGCGCGGGCGTGCCGGTGGAGGCCAGGGTCGCGGCGATCTTGCGCGCCACATGGCCGGATTTGCCCATGCCGCTGACCACGACGCGCCCGGTGGCGCCGTCCAGCAGCGCGACCGCGCGGGTGAAGCTGTCGTCCAGCCCGGCCGCCAGGGCGCGCAAACCCGCCGCCTCGGTCCCCAGCACGGCGCGCGCGACATCGAGGTCGGTGCGAGCTGTCGTGACGGCGGCGGTCATGGCGTGGCCTATCCTCCTGCTGCGGTGCAGCACTCCTGTATGGCGATCCTACCGCCGGGGTCAATGTCAGCATACCCGATTCGCATTGTGGCGGACAAAAATCGTGCCAACCCGCATTGGCGTGGCGCCGGATGGCGCGCTCCGGCCGACCAAAGCCGGGCACACGCCCTACACGATCGTATGATCGTCTCCAGCGGCAGGGCATGTTCCCGCCGGCGGGGAGGCAGCGGGGCAGAATGTTGGCACCCGACTGGGCACCCGACTGGGCACCCGACTGGGCACCCGACTGGGCAGGCCGCGCTCAGTGGTGGAAAATGTCCGGGTCCTCGTAGCCCAGCAGATCCAACCGGGCGCGGGCAGGCAGGAACGCAAAACAGGCCTCCGCCAGATCCAGCCGGGCCTCGCGGGTCAACAGCGCCTCCAACCGCGCCCACAGCGCATGCAGGTGCAACACGTCCGACGCCGCATAGGTGAGCTGCTCCGCGGTCAGCGTCACCGCGCCCCAATCGGAGGTCTGCTGCTGCTTCGACAGCTCGACCCCAAGCAGTTCCTTGCACAGGTCCTTCAACCCGTGCCGGTCGGTGAAAGTGCGCACCAGCCGCGCGGCGATCTTGGTGCATTTCACCGGCGCCACGGTGATCCCGAGAAAATGCTGCAGCACCGCAACGTCGAACCGTGCGAAATGCATCAGCTTGACCACCGCCGGATCGGCCAGCAATCCCTTGAGGTTGGGGCAGTCGATAGCCGCGCCCGCCAAGCGCCGCCGGCACCAGTTGCACCAGATGCGCGTGCCCATCGCCGCCGGAAAGCTGCACCAGGCACAGCCGGTCGCGATGCGGATTGAGCCCCATCGTCTCGGTGTCGACCGCAACGGCGGGCCCAAGCACAAGCCCGTCCGGCAGGTCATGCCGATGCAAATGAATGGTCCCGCCCGGCATGAATTGCGTGCTGCTCAAAATCCGTTGGCCGTTTCCGACAAGTGAGTTGGTGCCCAGGAGAAGACTCGAACTTCCACGACCTTGCGGCCACAGGTACCTGAAACCTGCGCGTCTACCAATTCCGCCACCTGGGCAAGCTTTGGCCCGCACGTCCGGGCCGTCGGGTGGGCGCGCGGTGTAACCTCGCCCCGTGCCCGCGTCAATTGCGAAGCCAGTGCGATCGGCTGACACAAGCAAGGTCGGGGCTTCGCCCCGAACCCCGCCAGGGGGCGTTGCCCCCCATGGTACCATTGGGACCCCCCACCCCCCGGGACAAGTGCCCGGGGGCAGGCGCCGGCAGCGGCCTCTGGACTCCATCCGTGGGAGTGGCTGAGGGGGAGGGGGCGTGTGGGCGAGGCGAAGGGGCGCCGTCCGGCCAGCCGGACGGCGCCCCTTCGCCTCGCCCACACGCCCCCTCCCCATCCCCCACTCCCAGTGAAGGGTTCCAAGGGCTCCGCCCTTGGCGGGGTTCCAAGGGGCAGCGCCCCTTGGTGGGGTCCGGGGCGAAGCCCAGGCCTTGCTTGCGTCACGCGATGGCCCTGGCGCGCAGTTTGAACTATATCATCTGATTGACAATGTCTGTCGGTCGATATTGATTGGTCGGGCCAACCGAGGACACCATGCCCCTCCCTGCCAACCGATACCGCCCCGGCGCCCGGCAGCGCGGCGAGGATACCAGGCGCCGCATCCTGGAAGCCGCGCTCGCCCTGTTCGCGGCCATCGGCTTCGACAGCGCCAGCACCCGCGCGATCGCCGAGCAGGCCGGCGTCAACCTGCCGGCCATCCAGTACTATTTCGGCAGCAAGGCGGGCCTCTACCGCGCTTCCATCGCCCATATCGGCGAGCAGGCCGCGCAGGCGATCGCCCCGATCGCCGCGCGCGTGCACGACGCGCTCGACAGCGGCACACCAAGCCGGGCCCAGCTCGTCGATTTGCTGTGCGAGATGGTCGATGCGCTGGTCACGCTGTTCCTCGACGACAGCCTGCCGGAGCGCGAGAGCCGCAGCCTGTTCGTCTCCCGCGTCGAGATCGAGCACACCGCGGCGCTCGATCCGCTGAACGAGGTCATGCGTCAGCTTGTGCTGGCGCCCAGCAGCGCGCTGGTCGGCCGTCTGGTGGACCGGCCGGCCGAGGATGAGCAGGTCGTGCTGCGCACGCTGATGATCCTTGGCCAGGCGAAGATTTTTGGCAGTCGCTCGGTGATGCGCGCGCTTGGCTGGGACACCGTCGGCGATTGCCGGCTGCGCGCGGTGAAGGCCCTGGTGCAGCAGCACACCCGCGCGATCTGCCGCTCGCTCAAAAGTGTGCCGGCGTGACCCGCCGGCCCCATCCCGGTTTGGCGGCAGCATTGCTGCCCGCGGCCCTGCTGCTCGCCGGCTGCGCGGTCGGCCCCGATTTCCAACGCCCCGCCGCGCCGCAGGTGGACGGCTACACGCCGGAGAAGCCCGCGGACCCGGCGGCGACCGCCGGTACCAGGGCCGGTGCCGCGCAGCGCTTCGCTGTCGGTCAGGACATTCAGGGCGAGTGGTGGACGCTGTTCCACTCCGCGCCGCTCGACCGGCTGATGCAGCGCGCACTCAAGGCCAACCCCGATGTCGAGGCCGCCCAGGCCGCGCTGCGCCAGGCGCGGGAGAACGCCTACGCCCAGCAGGGCGCGCTGTTCCCCGCCGCCAGCGCGAGCTTCCAGCCGCAGCGCGAACGGCTCAGCGGCGCGGAATTCGGTGCGCCGAAGCAGTCGCCGACGTTCAGCCTGGTGACCGCGCAGCTCAGCGTGTCCTACGCGCCGGATGTGTTCGGCGGCACGCGCCGCAAGATCGAATTGTTGCAGGCGCAGGCCGACTACCAGCGTTTCGAGCTTGAAGCGACCTACCTGACGCTGACCGCCAACCTGGTGGTGGCCGCGATCGACGAGGCATCGTTGCGCGGCCAGATCGCGGCGACCGAGCAGATCATCAAGGCCGAGGCCGACCAGCTTGCGGTGGTGCGCCAGCAGGTCCTCGCCGGCGGGGCCTCGCGCGCCGACCTGCTGGCGCAGCAGGCGACGCTGGCGCAATCGCGCGCGACGCTGCCGCCGCTGCGCAAGCAGCTTGCGGTGCAGCGCGACCAGCTTACCGCGCTGGTGGGCGGCTTCCCCAGCCAGGAGCTCGATGCCAGCTTCGAACTTGCCGATCTGACCCTGCCGGTTGATCTGCCGCTCAGTCTGCCGTCGCAGCTGGTCGAGCGGCGGCCCGACGTGCGGGCGGCGCAGGCGCAGTTCCACGCCGCCAGCGCCGAGCTGGGCGTGGCGATCGCCAACCAGTTGCCGCAGTTCAGCATCGCGGCCACGCTGGGCAGCACGGCGCAGGGCTTCACCAACCTGTTCACGCCGGCGACCGGTGTGTGGAGCATCGCCGGCGGCATCACCCAGACGCTGTTCGATGCCGGCACGCTGCTGCACCAGAAGCGCGCCGCGGCGGCGGCGTTGGATCAGGCGGCGGCGCAGTATCGCCGCACGGTGATCCGCGCCTTCCAGAACGTCGCCGACGCGTTGCGGGCGCTGCAATTCGACGCCGACACGCTGCACGAGCAGGCGGCGGCGGAGCAGGCCGCCGCCGACAGCCTGGCGCTGGCCGGCGTGCAGTACCGGGCCGGCGCGATCAGCTACCTGACGCTGTTGAATGCCGACCGCACCTTCCAGCAGGCACGGCTGGCGCTGGTGCAGGCCGAGGCCGCGCGGTTCGCCGACACCGCCGCGTTGTTCCAGGCGCTCGGCGGCGGCTGGTGGCATCGCGCCGACGTCGCCGCCGACGCGAAGGGCGGCCCCGACCACCTGACGCCGCCGCTCGCCGCAGCGCTGCGGCCCTGACGGAGGCGCAACGATGATCCGGCGCATGATCCTGATGCTGGTGGCGATGGGCGTCGTGTTGGGCGGCTACTTCGGCTTCCAGCAGTTCAAGGCGAAGATGATCCACGGGTTCCTGGCCTCGATGGCCAATCCGCCGCAGACCGTCTCGACCATGGCCGCGGCGATGCAGACCTGGCAGCCGCAGGTGCAGGCGGTCGGCAGCCTGCGCGCGGCGAACGGCGCCACGCTGTCGCTGGAGGTCGGCGGCGTGGTCGACCGGATCGATTTCAAATCGGGCGAGGACGTGCAGGCGGGCCAGGTGCTGTTGCGGCTGCGGGCCGATGACGACACCGCGAAGCTGGCCGCGCTGGACGCCAGCGCCGCGCTGGCGCAGGTCAACTACGACCGCGACCTGCGGCAGTTCCGCGCCCAGGCGGTCAGCCAGGCGGTGGTCGATTCCGACCTCTATGCCCTGAAGAACGCGCGCGCGCTGGCCGACGAGCAGCGTGCGGTGGTGGCCAAGAAGACGCTGCGCGCCCCGTTCGCCGGGCATCTGGGGATTCGCGCCGTCGATCTCGGCCAGTATCTCAATCCCGGCACCGCGGTTGTCGTGCTGCAGGCGCTCGATCCGTTGTTCGTCGATTTCTCGGTGCCGCAGCAGGCGCTCAGCCGCGTCGCGGTCGGCCAGACGGTGACCGCCGGGGTCGATACCTTCCCCACCGACACGTTCCGCGGCAAGATCATCGCGGTGAACCCGCAGGTCGATGCGGAGTCGCGCAACGTGCAGATGCGCGCCAGCCTGCCGAACCAAGACCACCTTCTGCTGCCCGGGATGTTCGCGACGATCGACATCGCCGCCGGCGCGCCCGAACAGCAGCTGACGCTGCCGCAGACCGCCATCACCTACAGTCCGTACGGCAGCACGGTGTACCTGGTGGAGCAGACCAACGAGACCGCCGCCGGGCAGCCCCGGCTGGTCGCCAGGCAGCGCTTCGTCACCACCGGCGCGACCCGCGGCGACCAGGTGGCGGTGCTGAGCGGCGTCAAGCCGGGCGACGTCGTCGTCTCCGCCGGGCAGATCAAGCTGCACAACGGCACGCCGATCGCCATCGACAACACGGTGCAGCCCAGCGACAACCCCGCACCCGTGCCGGCCGATCGCTGAGCGGGCAGGGGACGCCGCATGCGCTTCACCGACATCTTCATTCGCCGCCCGGTGCTGGCGAGCGTCATCAGCCTGCTGATCCTGGTGCTCGGCCTGCGCGCCATGGGCACCTTGCAGGTGCTGCAATACCCGAAGACCGAGAACGCCGTGGTGACCGTCACCACGGTGTATTACGGCGCCGACCCGAACGTGGTGGCCGGCTTCGTCACCACGCCGCTGGAGGCGGCGATCGCCCAGGCCAACGGCATCGACTACATGGCGTCCACCAGCCAGTCCGGGGTCAGCACGATCACCGTCACCCTGCGGCTGAACTACGATGCCGACAAGGCGCTGACCGAGATCAACACCAAGATCGCCTCGGTGCTGAACCAACTGCCGTCCGGGACACAGCAACCGACGCTGACGGTGAAGGTCGGGCAGACCATCGATGCGATGTATATCGGCTTCAATTCCAGTGTGCTGGAGCCCAACCAGATCACCGACTATCTGGTTCGCGTCGTGCAGCCGAAATTGCAGGCGGTGCCCGGGGTGCAGACCGCGCAGGTGCTGGGCGGCAAGTCCTTCGCGCTGCGCGCCTGGCTGGACCCGCAGAAGCTCGCCGCGCAGGGCCTGACGGCCGCCGATGTTTCGCAGGCGCTGGCTGCCAACAACTACATCTCCGGCGTCGGCACCACCAAGGGCCAGATGGTGCAGGTCAACCTGACCGCCTCGACCGACCTGCACACGCTCGACGCGTTCCGCAACCTGGTGGTCAAACAATCGGGCCCGGCGATCGTGCGGCTGAAGGACGTGGCGAACGTCACGCTGGGCAACGACGACTATGACACCCAGGTCGGGTTCGACGGCAAGCGCGCGGTCTATATCGGCATCCAGGTGGCGCCGGGCGCCAACCTGCTCGATGTCATCAACGGCGTGCGCGCGGTGTTTCCGTCGATCCAGGCGCAACTGCCGCAGGGCCTGAACGGCACCATCGTCTACGATTCCACCGATTTCGTTTCCAGTTCGATCCACGAGGTGGTGCGTTCGCTGGTCGAGGCGCTGCTGATCGTCACCCTGGTGGTGTTCGCCTTCCTCGGCTCGCCACGTTCCGTGCTGATCCCGGTGATCGCGATTCCGCTGTCGCTGATCGGCACCTTCACAATGATGCTGGTGTTCGGCTTCTCCATCAACCTGCTGACGCTGCTGGCGCTGGTGCTGGCGATCGGGCTGGTGGTGGATGACGCGATCATCGTGGTGGAGAACGTCAATCGCCACCTGGCCGATGGCATGCGGCCGATCCCGGCGGCGATGCAGGCGGCGCACGAACTGGCCGGGCCGATCGTGGCGATGACCGTGGTGCTGATCGCGGTCTATGTGCCGATCGGCTTCCAGGGCGGGCTGACCGGCGCGCTGTTCACCGAGTTCGCCTTCACCCTGGTCGGCGCGGTGACCGTCTCCGCGATCATTGCGCTGACGTTGTCGCCGATGATGTGCTCGCGCCTGCTGCGCCCGCACGCGCCCGGGGCGCGCGACTGGGAATCGCGGCTGGTCGGTTTCATCGACCGCGGCTTCGGCGTGCTGCACCGCGGCTACCAGCGCTGGCTGGCCGGCAGCCTGAACTACCTGCCGGTCACCGCGACCTTCGCGGTGATCGTTCTCGGCAGCATCTATGTCTTCTACACCGACGCGAAGACCGAGCTGGCGCCGGAGGAGGACCAGGGCGTGCTCATCACCGCGGCCACCTCGGCGCCGAATGCCACGCTGGCGCAGCGCCTGCTGTACGACCGGCAGGTCTACCAGGATTTCGCCGGCTACCCGGAAACCGCCCATGTGTTCCAGCTCGACATGCCGGGGCAGGACATCTCCGGCATGGTGCTGAAACCCTGGGACCAGCGCGCCCGCACCACCGCGGTGCTGCAGCCGATCGTGCAGCAGGAAATGAACGGCGTCGCCGGGCAGCGGATCGTGGCGTTCCAGCCGCCGCCGCTGCCGGGTGGCGTCGGCCTGCCGGTGCAGTTCGTCATCGGCACCACCGAATCGTTCACGCAACTGAACGAGGTGACGCAGGGCTTGCTGCGCCAGGCGCTGGCCAGCGGATTGTTCATGTTCCTCGACACCGACCTGCGCATCGACAACCCGCAGGTGACGGTGCAGATCGACCGCAGCAAGGCGGCGCTGATGGGCCTGAAAATGAGCGATGTCGGCGGCGCGCTGGGCGCGATGCTCGGCGGCGGCTACGTCAATTATTTCGGTCTCGCCGGGCGGTCCTACAAGGTCATTCCGCAGGTGCAGCAGCGCTACCGGCTCAACCCGTCGCAGATCCTGGACTATCACCTCCGCACCGCGAGCGGCGCCGCGGTGCCGCTGTCGACCATCGCGCGCGTGGTGACCCACACCGAGCCGGAGTCGCTCAACCACTTCCAGCAGCTCAACGCCGCGCTGATCCAGGGCGTGGTGGCGCCCGGCGTGACCATGGGGACGGCGATGAGCTTCCTGGACGACCTCGCCGCGCGCACGCTGCCGCCGGCCTATTCGGTTGACTACGGCGGGCAGTTCCGCCAGTTGAAGCAGGAAGCCGGCGGCTTCCTGGTCACCTTCGGCTTCGCGCTGATCATCATCTTCCTGGCGCTCGCGGCGCTGTTCGAGAGCTTCCGCGATCCGTTCATCATCCTGGTCTCGGTGCCGATGTCGATCGCCGGCGCGCTGTTCTTCGTCGCCCTCGGGGTCAAGGGCGCCAGCCTCAACATCTATACCGAGGTCGGGCTGGTCACCCTGATGGGGCTGATCAGCAAGCATGGCATCCTGATCGTGGAATTCGCCAACGCGCTGCAGCGCGCGGGGCGCAGCAAGCGCCAGGCGATCGAGCAGGCAGCCGCCATCCGGCTGCGCCCGATCCTGATGACCACGGCGGCCATGGTGCTGGGCGTGGTGCCGCTGATCACCGCCTCCGGCGCCGGCGCGGTGTCGCGCTTCGACATGGGCCTGGTGATCGCGTCCGGCCTGGCGATCGGCACCTTGTTCACCCTGTTCGTCGTCCCGGCCGTCTACCTGCTGATGGCCACCGAGCACCGCGCGGCGCCGGTTGACCAGGCGGACGCGGCCAGGGTCATCGGGTGAAGCGGAAGAAAGCCGGGGCTTCGCCCCGGACCCCACCAAGGGGCGCTGCCCCTTGGAACCCCGCCAAGGGCGGAGCCCTTGGAACCCATCCATGGGAGTGGGGGATGGGGAGGGGGGTGGGCATGCGTGGGCCGCCCCTCGTGAGGGCGGCACCGATGCCCCACGCCCATCCCCCCTCCGCATCCCCCACTCCCATGGATGGAGTCCAGAGGCCGCTGCCTCTGGTGGGGGGTCCAGGGGGGCAACGCCCCCCTGGCGGGGTTCGGGGCGGAGCCCCGACCTTCCTTCGCCTCAGCCGATGGCCCTGACGGCCATGCCGGAGACGGTAGCCCGGGCGCCGGGCGGCGACTATGTTGGGAGGATGTCCGACGCCCCGGCCTTTCTGGATGGCGGCCGCCCGCCGGTGCCCGACGTTGTGGTGCCGCGCGCCGTCACGCCGTTCTTTTTGCCGCGCCAGCCGGTGCGCGGGCGGCTGGTGCGCCTGGGGCCGCTGGCCGAGGCGCTGCTGACCCGCCATGACAACGCGCCCGTGGTGACGCGGCTGGCGGGGCAGGCGCTGGCCCTGGCCGCCGGCCTCGCCGCGGCGCTGAAGTTCCGCGGCTCGTTCAGCCTGCAGGCCAAGGGCGACGGGCCGGTGCCGCAGCTCCTGGCCGACTGCACCGAGGCCGGCGAACTGCGCTTCTACGCCCGCACGCACGCCGACCGGCTGGCCAACCTGCTGGCGGACACGCCGCGGCCTGGCGCCGACGAGCTGCTGGGGGCCGGCTACCTGGCCTTCACGGTGGACCAGGGGCCGGACCTCAATCGGCACCAGGGCATCGTCGCCATCGAGGGGGCGACCCTGGCGGCGATGGCGCTGCACTATTTCCGCTCCTCCGAGCAGTTGCACTATTTCGTCCACCTGGCCTGCGAGCCCGGGCCGGAGGGCTGGCAGGCCGGCGCGCTGATCCTGGAAAAGATCGCCGGCGCCGGCGGTATCGATCCGTCGCTGGACGAGGCCGCGCAGGAGGAAAGCTGGATCACCGCCACCACGCTGGCCGGCACGCTGACGGACTCCGAGCTGCTGGATGAGGCGTTGCCGCCCGACCGCCTGCTCTACCGGCTGTTCCACAGCATGGGCGTGGCGACCGACCGGGCGAGGGCGCTGTCGTATGGCTGCCGCTGCTCGCGTTCGCGGCTTGCCGGCATCCTGGAGGGGTTTTCGACCGACAACCTCGACCATATGGCGGTCAACGGCGACATCGTCATGACCTGCGAGTTCTGCAACTTCGATTTCCGCTTTCCCCGCGCCCAGGTGCGGGGCAAAACCGATGCTGCGGAATGACGCCGGGCGACATCGGACTTGGTGAAATGATACCAACCGGCGGAAGGATTGACCCATTGGCGCCGCACCCACGTCGTGCCGGGCCCCCGGGTCGGGCCGCAGGCCCGCCCGAGGACAGGCGGAGCCTGCCCCTGGCGAAGGCCGCGGGCCCGGTATCCACGACTTTGCTTGCCGCACGAAGGCAAGTCGTGGATGGCCGGCCTTCGCCGGCCATGACGTGATGGGCTATGAGACTTGGCGAAATGCGCCCGGGCAGCATGACGTTGGGTAACATGGCGCCGGCCGGGAACCGGATCCCGCGTTGACACTCGCCGCGAACGAACAACCGCATAGGGATGCTGCACGCTATGTCAGCCCGCCTGCTCAGCCGCCGCTCGTCTCTGCTGCTGCCGCTCCTGCTTGCGGCCTGCAGCGAGCCGCCGCCCAGCTATCCGACGCTGCGCTACGACTACCTGCCGCCGATCCGCCTGAACGTCGCCACCATCGACGTGCAGCAGGATTTCGTGCCGTCGGGCGAGCCGCCGGACGTCTCCCCGCTGGATCCCGCGCAGCCGGTTGAACGCGCTACGCCAGATGGCACTGGATCGGCTGAAGCCGTTCGGGCCGGCCGGCCGGGCGGTGCTGGTGATCCAGAACGCCTCCCTGGTCCGCGAAGGTGACATCATCACCGGCACCTTCGCGGTTCGGCTCGACATCTACACCTCGGCCAACAACCGTGTCGGCTACGCCGAGGCGCGCGCGTCACGCACGCATTCGGGCCACGTGGATGACCTTCGCCAGACGCTCTACGACATGACCAAGCAGTTGATGAACGAGATGAACGTCCAGCTTGAGTACCAGGTCATCCATTCGCTGCGCGACTGGCTGGCCCCGTCCACCGCGGTCCCCGCCCCGGTGCAACAGCAGCCGCTGGTCACGCCCGGCGCGCCGCCGCCACCGGTGCCGCTGCATCCCTAGCCCGCATTTCTCCCACTGTCGCGGGACGATGGCGAAGGGCATTGTCGTGCCCCAAGGGATCATGGGGGTTTTCGCGCCGCCGCCAATACCGGGTGTATTCGCAAGGCGCGAAAACCTGTTGGCGCGGCAAGGACCGAGCCAGCGCCCGTGACAGTGGGAGAAATGCGGGCTAGCCCGCGCCGCCAACGTCCGCGCGTCCTGCCCGCCGGTTATAGCCAAGGCCTGGCGTCGGCCGCGCGGTCGGAACCCGCGCGAGCGGATCACATCCAGTGCGCGGGCTGCCAGCTCCAGCTGCCGTCCGCGGCGCGTGCCCAGTAGCCGGGCATCCACATATTGCCGTGCCCGGCGCCTGGCACGAACTCACCCGGCATCCAGACATAGCCGCTGCCGGTCCAGTCCCAATGGCCAGGTTGCCAGAGCAGCGGCGTGGTGGTGACCGGGGGCTTGCCCATCGTCTCCGCCCGCAGCGGCGGCACCGTCGGCGCGGAGTTGTCCTGTGGCGCGCACCCTGCCAGCGCGAGGCAGGCCGCGCCAATCAGCCAGCCTGCGGTCCAGCGTCTGTTCATCTTGCTGTCTGTCCTCGGTTGTCGATACGCCAACGCGTCCACGCCCTTGCCGATACGTCGCTCGCAGATCAGTGCCCGGCCGCCTCGTCCTCCGGCACCAACACGGTCGCCACCGCCTGCGCGGCAATCCCCTCGCCGCGACCGGTGAAGCCCAACCTCTCGGTGGTGGTTGCCTTCACCGACACGCGGGACGCATCGACCCCAAGCAAGGCCGCGAGGCGCGCGGTCATCGCCGCCGCATATGGGGCAATCTTCGGGCGTTCACAGATCAGCGTCACGTCGACATTGGCCAGCCGCCCGCCGCGGGCCGCGATGCGCGCCGCCGCATGCGCCAGGAAGCGGGCGCTGTCGGCATCCTGCCACGCCGCCTCGCTCGGCGGGAAGTGGCGGCCGATGTCGCCCTCGGCCAGCGCGCCATAGATCGCGTCGCACAGCGCATGAATGCCGACATCGGCGTCCGAGTGCCCGGCCAGCCCGCGCGGATGCGGCACGCCGACCCCGCACAGCACCAACGCCCGCCCATCGGCGAAGGCATGGACGTCAAAGCCGGTGCCGGTCCGCGGCACCAAAGATCCGACCCATCGCGCGCTCCAGCCGCTGCAGGTCCTCGGGATAGGTCAGCTTGATGTTGGCCTCGGCGCCCGGGACCAGCAGCACGGTCTGGCCGGCCGCTTCCAGCAGCGAGGCATCGTCGGTCGCGGCATCGGTCGCCGGCGCCCGGTGCGCCGCCAGCAGGGCGGCAAAGCGGAACGCCTGCGGCGTCTGGGCGCGGAACAGCCCGGCCCGCGGCACCGTCTCGAGGATCCGGCCGTCGGCGGCGCGCTTCAGCGTGTCAGCCACCGGCAAGGCCGGAATGGCCCCGGGCGCCTGCGTCAGGGCCGCCAGCAGGGCGGGGATGGTGCCCGCCGGAATCAGCGGCCGGGCAGCGTCGTGCACCAGCACGATGTCCGGCGCATGCGGGGCCAACGCCTCCAGCCCGGCCAGCACGCTGGCCTGCCGCGTGGCTCCCCCGGCGACCACCGGCAGGAATGCCAACCCCTCCAACGCCGCCTCGATCGGCGCCGCCTCGCCGACCGGCTGCAGCAGATCCACCTGACGCGCCAGCAACTCGGCCGCATGGCGAATCACCGGGCGCCCGGCAAGCCGCAGAAACTGCTTCGGCGTCTCGGCGCCGAAACGGCTGCCGGAGCCGGCGGCGACCAGAATGGCAGCAATGGTCATGCGCCCCCTTGCCACGCCCAGCCCTTGCAGAGCAATTGCCCGCGCGCGGCCAAGGTCGGAGCTTCGCCCCCTGGCTCCCCCCAGAGACGGAGCCTCTGGACTCCATGACTGGGAGTTGGTGATGGAGAGGGGGCGCGAAGGTGTTGCCCGGCGCACCGGACGGCAGCTTCGTCGCACGAGCCCTCCCCATCACCGACTCCGAGTGAAGGGTTCCAAGGGCTCGCCGTTGGCGGGGTTCCAGGCGGCCGTGCCCCTTTGGTGGGTCTGGGCTGAAACCCGGACCTTCCCAGCGCAGGCAACTGGCCTACGGCCTGAAAACCGCATTGCACTCACTGGAGTGTGTCGGTAACTTGCCCAAATCATGAGCAAGTGTCGTTCCGCGGCCACGGACTCTGCCAAGATGTATTGCAATGCCCCGGCAATGCCATTGCCGCCGATTGATCTCGGCGGCGGAGTTCGCATCGCGACGCCGGTGATTCTGGCGCCGATGTCGGGCGTGACCGACCTGCCGTTCCGCCGCCTCGCCAAGCAGCTTGGCGCCGGGATGGTGGTGTCCGAGATGATCGCCTCCTGGGCGATGATCCGCGAGAACCGCAACACGCTGCGCATGGCCGAGGTGGACGGGTGCGGCGGCGTTTCCGCCCTGCAATTGGCCGGCTGCGATCCGGCGGCGATGGCCGAGGCGGCGCGGCTGGCGGTCGATTGCGGCGCCGACCTGATCGACATCAATTTCGGCTGTCCGGTGAAGAAGGTGGCGATGGGCCAGCAGGCGGGCTCGGCGCTGATGCGCGACGAGGCGGCGGCCACGCGGATCCTGGAGGCGACGGTGCGTGCCGTGCCGGTGCCGGTGACGCTGAAGATGCGCATGGGCTGGGACCACGCCAGTCTGAACGCGCCGCGCCTGGCGCGCGTCGCCGAGCAGGCCGGCATCCGCATGGTCACGGTGCATGGCCGCACCCGCCAGCAATTCTACACTGGCAGCGCCGACTGGGACTTCATCGCCCAGGTGAAGCAGGCGGTGCGCATTCCGGTGATCGTCAACGGCGACATCCTGACCGAGGACGACGCGGCCGAGGCGCTGCGCCGCTCCGGCGCCGATGGCGTGATGATCGGCCGCGGCTGCTACGGGCGGCCGTGGTTTCCGGCCCAGGTGGCGCATTTTCTGCGCACCGGTCGGCGCCTGCCGGAGCCGCCGCTGTCGCGGCAGACATCCATCCTGTTGGAACATTACCAGTTGATGCTGGGCCATTTCGGGCACGATGCCGGGCTGCGGCTCGCGCGCAAGCATATCGGCTGGTATTCGCGCGGCCTGCCCGGCTCGGCCGAGTTCCGCGCCACGGTGATGCGGCTGGCCTCGGCGGCAGCGGTCATCGAGGTGATCGGCGCCTTCTACGACCGCCACATCGCCCGCGGCGCGGTGCGCAGGCTGCCCGGGGTCGAGCCGACCCGCGCCGAACACGAAGCCGAGGCCGCGTGATCAACCCGGTCGCCCGCGCCGTCATCGCCCGCGCGACGGAGCGTCAGCGCCTGCCGGACGCCGGCCTGATCCTTGGCGCGCTGTCGGTTCCGGTGGTGCTGCTCGATCCGGAGAACCGCTTCCGCTACGTCAACCACGCGGCCGAACAGTTTCTCGGCGTGTCCGCCGCCCAACTCGCCTCGCTCGGCCTGACCGACCTCGTGCCGGCGGACAATCCGTTGTATTTGCTCATCGATCAGGTGCGGCACGGCGAAGTCACCGTGTCCGATCACGAGCTGACGCTGGACAGTCCGCGGCTGCACAAGCAGGACATCACGGTGCAGGGCTCGCCACTGCCCGAGGAGCCAGGCGCCGTGCTGCTGGTGTTGCAGGACGCCTCGGCCGCGCGCGCGCTCGATCGCCAATTGGCGTTCCGCGGCGCCGCGCGCTCGGTCAGCGGCATGGCCGCGATCCTGGCGCACGAGGTGAAGAACCCGCTGTCGGGCATCCGCGGCGCCGCCCAATTGCTGGAGACCAGCGTCGGCGACGAGGACCGCGAGCTGGCGGTGCTGATCCGCGACGAGGCCGACCGCATCCGCGGCCTGGTCGACCGCATGGAGATCTTCGGCGAGAAGCCGATCGCGCGCAGCGCCGTGAACATCCATCGCGTGCTGGAGCATGTGCGCAAGCTGGCGCAAACCGGCTTCGCCGCGCATATCCGCTTCCATGAGGTCTACGACCCCTCCCTGCCGCCGGTCTGGGGCAACCGCGACCAGCTCGTGCAGGTGGTGCTGAACCTGGTGAAGAACGCCGCCGAGGCCGCCACCGACGCCACCCAGCCCAACCCGGAGATCGTGCTGTCGACCGCCTATCAGCACGGCATGCGCCTGGCGGTACCGGGCTCCACCGAGCGGGTCGAACTGCCGCTGACCGTCGCGGTGCGCGACAACGGGCCGGGCATCCCGGAGGACATCCGCCCGCATTTGTTCGAGCCCTTCGTCAGCGGCAAGGCCGCCGGCAGCGGGCTTGGCCTGGCGCTGGTTGCCAAGATCATGGGGGATCACGGTGGCTTGATCGAGGTGGACAGCCGCCCCGGACGCACCGAATTCCGTCTGCACCTGCCGATGCTGAGCGAGCGGGACGCGGAGACTGCCTGCTGATCCGCCACGCCCGATGAACCTGATGTGCCCCCTGGCCTGATGTGGCCATACAATCAGGCGCCGAAATCAACGGCGATGGACCCGCCCAAGGAGCCGCAATGACGCCGCCTACCGTGCTAGTCGCCGACGATGATCGATCGATCCGCACCGTGCTGACCCAGGCGCTCGGCCGTTCCGGCTACCAGGTGCGCACCACCGGCAACGCCGCGACACTCTGGCGCTGGGTCGAGGAGGGCGAGGGTGATCTGGTGATCACCGACGTGGTGATGCCGGACGAGAACGGGCTGGACCTGATCCCGCGCATCCGCCGCGTCCGCCCCGATCTGCGCGTGGTGGTCATGAGCGCGCAGTCCACGCTGATGACGGCGGTGAAGGCAGCCCAGCGCGGCGCCTTCGAATACCTGCCCAAACCCTTCGACCTGCAGGAACTGCTGGCGGTGGTCGCCCGCGCATTGGCGGTCCCGGTGGAGGTTGCCGCCACCGTCGTCGAACCGCGTGACGCCGACGAGCGCCTGCCGCTGATCGGCCGCAGCCCGGCGATGCAGGAGATCTACCGCACCATCGCCCGGCTGACGACGGCCGACCTGACGGTGATGATCAACGGCGAGTCCGGCACTGGCAAGGAGCTGGTGGCCCGCGCGCTGCATGACTACGGCAAACGCCGTGCCGGCCCGTTCGTCGCCATCAACATGGCGGCGATCCCACGCGAGCTGATCGAAAGCGAGCTGTTCGGCCATGAACGCGGCGCCTTCACCGGCGCCTTCAACCGCAGCCAGGGCCGCTTCGAGCAGGCCAATGGCGGCACCCTGTTCCTCGACGAGATCGGCGACATGCCGGCGGAGGCGCAAACCCGCCTGCTGCGCGTGCTGCAGGAGGGCGAGTTCACCTCGGTCGGTGGCCGCCAGCCGATCAAGGCGAATGTCCGCATCGTCGCCGCCACGCATCGCGACCTGCGCAACTCGATCCGCCAGGGGCTGTTCCGCGAGGACCTGTTCTACCGCCTGAACGTCGTGCCGATCCGCCTGCCGCCGCTGCGCGAGCGCACCGAGGACATCCCCCCGCTGGCGCGCCATTTCCTGGAACGCGCGCGCGAGGACGGGTTGCCCGGCAAGTCGCTGGATGGCGGTGCGCTGGATCGGCTGCGCCAGTACGGCTGGCCCGGCAATGTGCGCGAGCTGGAGAACCTGATGCGCCGGATCGCCGCGCTGTGTCCGCAGGAGGTGATCACCGCCGCAGTGATCGGTGCCGAACTGACCGAGGCCGCGCCGCCAGCCGAGGCGCCGGCGCAGGCCTCGCCGGAGACGCTGGCGCGTGCGGTGGAGCGCCACATGCGCCAGTTCCTCGCCGCGCATGAAGACGGGCTGATGCCGTCGGATATCTATGACCGGGTGATCGCCGAGGTCGAGCGACCGCTGATCCGCATGACGCTGACGGCGACGCGCGGCAATCAAATCAAGGCGGCGGCAATGCTCGGCCTCAATCGCAACACCTTGCGCAAGAAGATCCGCGACCTGGAAATTCCCGTGGTACGAGGCATCGCATGATTGCTCGTCCCGTCATGGCCGGGGCAGACTCGCCGCCTCCCCTTGAGGGTCTGGGCCGGGCAGCGGACCAAGTCCTCAGGGGAGAGGCAAGAACGGAATGCTCCGGCCGAAATGAGCATCGCGAATGAACGTCCAGCCGCCGCGTGACCTGCTGACCCCGGCGCCGCCGGCGGTGCCGGCCGAAGCCGGCGCCGCCCCGACGGTCGGGGCGGCGGCGCGGTCGCGGCTGGGGCGGCTGGTCAACCTGCTGCTCGGCAAGGCGGCAACGACGGTGCTGGCGGCGCTGGCACTCGGGGTCGGCATCGCCACCTTCGTGCTGCTGGCCGGCTCGCCCGGCAACGTGCGCCCGGGCCTCGGTGTCGGGCTGGTGCTCGCCAATCTGATCTCGCTGCTGCTGCTCGGTGCGGCGCTGGCGGGCCGGCTGACCCTGGTCTGGGTCGAACGCCGCAGCGGCTCCGCCGGCTCGCGGCTGCATGTGCGCCTGGTGATGTTGTTCAGCGGCATCGCCGTCGCGCCGACCATCGTCGTCGCCTGCTTCGCCGTCGCCTTCTTCCATTTCGGCATCCAGTCCTGGTTCAACGACCCGGTCCGCACGGCGCTGAACGAGTCGCTGCAGGTGGCGCGCGGCTATCTCGATGAACATCGCAACAACATCCGTTCCGTCGCGCTCGAGATGGCCAACGACCTCACGCGGGCCGGCCAGATGATGCCCGCCGATCCGCGCGCCTTCGTGCAGATCCTCGGTGCGCAGACCGCGTTGCGCGGCCTGACCGAGGCGGTGATCTACGATGCCAGCTCCGGTCAGGTGATGGCCTCGGCGGGCCTGTTCGCCGGGCTCGGCGTGGAACCGCCGCCGGCCTGGGCGATGGAGCAGGCGCGCACCGGCGACGTGGTGGTGCTCAACACCGGCGACGCCACCCGCGTGCGCGCGCTGATCGAGCTCAATTCGCAGCCGCCCCTGGTGCTGATGATCGGCCGCCCGGTCGATCCGCAGATCCTCACCTACATGGACCGCACCGGGCAGGCGGTCGCCGAATACCACCGGCTGGACGAGAACCGGTCGTGGCTGCAGATCGCCTTTGCCTGGATCTTCGCCCTGGTGGCGCTGCTGGTGCTGTCCGCGGCGGTGCTGATCGGCCTGGTCATCGCCAACCAGATCGCCCGACCGATCGGCCGGCTGATCAACGCCGCCGAGCGCGTGCGCGGCGGCGAGCAGGGGGTGCGGGTGCCCGAATCGCCAACCCAGGACGAGGTTGCCGGCTTGTCGCGCGCGTTCAACCGCATGACCGGCCAGCTCGCCGCGCAGCGCGCCGAGTTGATGGACGCCTACAGCCAGATCGACGAACGCCGCCGCTTCACCGAGACGGTGCTCGCCGGCGTGTCCGCCGGTGTCATCGGCCTCGACGCCAGCGGGCGCATCGAGCTGCCCAATCGCGCCGCCGACGAGCTGCTGGGGATGGATCTGATCGCCCGGCTGGGCCAGGAACTTGCTGCGGTGGCCCCCGAGTTCACGCCGCTGCTGCGCCAGGCCTCGACCCAGCCCGAGCGGGCAGCGATCGGCGAGATCGTGGTCGGCCCGCCCAATCGCCGCCGCACCCTGTTGGTGCGCATCGGCATCGAGCGCGGCGGCGGGCGAACCGACGGGTTCGTGGTGACCTTCGACGACATCACCGAGCTGCAATCGGCCCAGCGCAAGGCCGCCTGGGCCGACGTGGCGCGGCGCATCGCGCACGAGATCAAGAACCCGCTGACGCCGATCCAGCTCTCCGCCGAACGCCTGAAGCGCCGCTTCGCGCGCGAGATCACCTCGGATCCGGAGACCTTCGCGCAATGCGCCGACACCATCATCCGCCATGTCGGCGATATCGGGCGCATGGTCGACGAATTCTCCGCCTTCGCGCGCATGCCGCAGCCGCAGATCAGCCGCGAGGACGTCGGGCGCATCGCCCGCGAGGCGCTGGTGCTGCAAAAGACCGCCCGCCCGAAGATCGCCTGGACCACCGACATCCCCGAGCGGGGCCCGATCGCGCGCTGCGATCGACGCCTGATCCGCCAGGCGCTGACCAACCTGCTGCAGAACGCCGCCGATGCCATCGCGATGCGCCCGGAGGGGCAGGATGGCGGCGCCATCACCCTGGCGGTGCGCCAGGTCGGCACCGAGGTGCTGATCAGCGTCGCCGACAATGGCGTCGGCCTGCCGGCGGACGATCGTGCTCGGCTGACCGAGCCCTATATCACCCACAAGCCGAAAGGCACCGGACTTGGGCTGGCGATCGTCAAGAAGATCATGGAAGACCATGGTGGGCGGGTGCTGCTGGAGGATCGGCCCGATGGGCGCCCGGATGGGCACCCGGAGGGGGGCTCCGCCAGTCCCGGCGCGATCGCGACATTGGTGCTGCCGCTGAGCGGTCCGCCCGAGGCGAGCGCGCCGGGCGACCAGGATGCCAGTGGGCACGCCGTTGCCGGGCCCGCCTCTGCCGAAAGGGTGCCGGATGTCGCATGAGATCCTGATTGTCGACGACGAGCCCGATATCTGCCTGCTGATCGACGGCATCCTGCGCGACGAAGGCTACGAGACGCGGTCCGCCGGCGATGCCGACGCCGCCGTCGCCGCCTTCCGCGTGCGCCGGCCGTCGTTGGTGATCCTGGACGTCTGGCTGCAAGGCTCGCGCACCGACGGCATCGGCATCCTGCAGACGCTGCACGGCGAGGAGCCGCACGTGCCGGTGGTGATGATCTCCGGCCACGGCACGATCGAGACCGCCGTCACCGCGATCCAGCACGGCGCCTACGACTTCATCGAAAAGCCGTTCCAGTCGGACCGCCTGCTGCTGGTGGTGCGCCGCGCGTTGGAAGCGGCCGAGCTGGCCCGCGAGAATGCCGAGTTGCGTCTGCGCGCCGGGCCGGAGACCAACCTGACCGGCGCCAGCCCGGCCATCGCCGTGCTGCGCGGCGCCGTGCAGCGCGTGGCGCCCACCGGCTCGCGCGTGCTGATCGCGGGGCCCGCCGGGTCGGGCAAGGAGGTCGTGGCCCGCATGGTCCACGCCAACTCGCGCCGCGCCGACGGGCCGTTCGTGGCGCTGAACTGCGCCACCCTCGCCCCCGCCCGGTTCGAGGAGGAGCTGTTCGGCATCGAGGCCGGTCTCGACCCGCTGGCCGCGCCGCGCCGCGCCGGCGTGCTGGAGCGCGCCCATGGCGGCACGCTGCTGCTCGACGAGGTCTCCGACATGCCGCTGGAGACCCAGGGCAAGATCGTGCGGGTGCTGCAGGACCAGGCATTCGAGCGGCTCGGCGGCTCGGCCCGGGTGAAGGTCGAGGTGCGGGTGCTGGCGACCACCAACCGGGACCTGCAGGCCGAAATCGCCGCGGGACGCTTTCGCGAGGACCTGTACTACCGCCTGGCCGTGGTGCCGCTGAGGGTGCCCGCGCTGAAGGACCGCCGCGAGGACGTGCCCGAACTCGCCCGGCTGTTTCTCGTCCGTTCGGCCGAGGCCTCCGGCATGCCGGCGCGCGAGTTGTCGGCCGACGCGATCACCACGCTGCAGGCCTATGACTGGCCGGGCAATGTGCGCCAGTTGCGCAACCTGATGGACTGGCTGCTGATCATGGCACCGGGCGGGCCGGCTGATGCGATCCGCCCGGACATGCTGCCGCCCGAGATCGGCAACCGCGCCCCCTCGGTGCTGGCGATCGATCCCGCCGCCGACATCATGTCGTTGCCGCTGCGCGAGGCCCGCGACCTGTTCGAGACGCAGTACCTGCAGGCGCAACTGTTGCGCTTCGGCGGCAATATCAGCCGCACCGCGCTGTTCGTCGGCATGGAGCGCAGCGCGTTGCATCGCAAGCTGAAGCAGCTTGGAGTGCATTCGGACGAGAAGGTGGTGGGGTAGCGGCGAGGCCAGGACTGGCCCGCCGCTCCACGCACCCGCGGCAGTCCTGTATACCAGCCGCGCTCGATATGGCCCTGGCGCGCGGAGTGCTCATGAGCGACGAACAGATGCAGCGGATGCGACCGCCTTCGAGCTCCGGGTCCTGGTACGGCTCAGAATCCAGCTCTACCTCCCGCTCCGGCTCCGGCCGGCCGCTGATTGTCCCGCTGCTGGCGCTGGCGGCCGGGGTCTGGGTGCTGGCCCTGGCCGAGATCGGCCAGGGTTGGGAGATGACCCGGCTTGCCAGCAGCTACGAAGTGCCCGCCGATATCGGCGACCTGGTCAGCACCACCCTGGTGAACGGCCAGGTGTTCTTTGGCACGCTTGACGCTGCCTCCCGGACGACGATCCGGCTGCGAGATGTTTTCTTTGCGCAACTTCCGGCGCAGGACGGGCGCGCTCAGGGCCAGGATGCCGACGCCCGCGCGCCGACCATTCTGCGCCGCAAGGACAATGAGTGGACCGAGGCCGACGTGATGGCGATCCCGGTGGCGCGGATCGCATTCATGGAAACCGTCGGCCTCGATTCCCGCATAGCCCGCTTCATTTTCGACGCCCGCTCGCATCCGTCGGCGATCCCCACCGGCCCGTCAGGAGGCCAGAGACCCGGGGCCGACACGGGGGAGCCGCCGCGGCCCGCATCGCCCCCTTCGGCGCCGCCGAAGGGCTGAGGCGCGCACCGGGCTCGCGACGCGACAGGCCGCAAAGTGCGCACGCGCAGGATCGTCCATATCGTGAGCTGCCACGCCGCGGGCGAGGTGGGCGACGTCATCGTGGGCGGCGTCGCGCCGCCGCCCGGCGAGACCCTCTGGCAGCAATCCCGCTGGATCGCCGGCGATGGGACGCTGCGCGACTTCCTGCTGAACGAGCCGCGCGGCGGGGTGTTCCGCCACGTCAATCTGCTGGTGCCGGCGCGCGATCCACGCGCCCAGATGGGCTGGATCATCATGGAACCGGCCGACACGCCGCCGATGTCCGGCTCGAACGCCCTCTGCGTGGCGACGGTGCTGCTGGAGACCGGCATCCTGGCGATGACCGAGCCCGAAACGCATCTGGTGCTGGAGGCGCCGGGAGGCCTGGTGGAGGCCCATGCGACCTGCCGCGACGGCAAGGTTGAGCAGGTGCGCATCCGCAATGTTCCGGCCTTCGCCGACCGGCTGGGCGCGGCGCTGGAGGTCGCCGGCCTCGGCACGCTGACCGTGGACACCGCCTATGGCGGCGACAGTTTCGTGATCGCCGACGCGCCCTCCCTGGGCTTCGCGCTGACACCCGACGAGGCGCGCGACCTGGCGGTGGCCGGCATGCGGATCACCGCGGCGGCGAACGAACAGCTCGGCTTCCGCCATCCGGACAACCCGGACTGGCGCCATCTCTCGTTCTGCCAGATCGCCGCGCCGTTGACGCGCGAGGGCGGCGTGGCGGTCAGCCGCAACGCCGTGGCGATCAGGCCGGGCAAGATCGACCGCTCGCCCTGCGGCACCGGCTGCTCGGCGCGGCTGGCGGTGCTGCACGCGCGCGGCATTTTGCGGGTGGGCGAGGCGATGATCGGCCGCTCGATCATCGATTTGCGGTTCGACTGCCGGATCGAGGCCGCGGTCCGCCTGGGCGACCGGCCGGCGATCATCCCGTCAATCGCCGGGCAGGCCTGGATCACCGGTACCCACCAGCACATGCTGGACCCGACCGATCCGTGGCCCGGCGGTTACCTTCTGTCCGACACCTGGCCGAACCTGGCGTAAAGCGCTGCCGCCGGGCAACGCGCCTGGCTGGATGGCACGTGCCGCGCCTCGATCATCCCACCGGTGGGCCCAATGGCCGCTGGCTGGCTCAAGCCAATCGATACACCCGCCGCGCGGTGCCGCTGAACAGCGCGGTCTTCTCGTCGGCGGACGCGCCGGCGGCGATGCGCTTGAACGCGTTCCACAGCGCCGCCCAGCCGATGCCCATCTTATCGACCGGGAAGTTGCTCTCGAACAGGCAACGATCCGGGCCGAACGCCGCGATGCAGGTTTCGATGTACGGCCGCCAATGTGCCGCCAGCGCCTCGGACGTCGGCGGCGCGTCCATCGCCAGGTAGTCGAACGCCGCCAGCCGCATCATCATCCCACCCAGCTTCATGCTGACGTTCGGGCAGGCCGCCAGCTCGCCGATCGAGGCCTTCCAGGTGGCGAAGATCTCGTCGCGCCTGCCGGCATAGGGGCCGTAGCCGAGCAGGCCGCCGCAATGACCCATGATGATGTTCGCCTCCGGGCAGGCGCGCGCCAGGTCGATCACCTCGTCCAACTGGGTGAAGAAGGTCCAGGCATCGAGCGACAGGCCAAGCTGCGTCAGCACCTTCAGCCCGGCGCGGAACTCCGGGCGCATATAGCGGTGCGGCGCCGAGGCCCCGTTGCCGATGATCGGGTCGGCGTCGTAATTGCCGGAGTCACGCACGCCACGGAACCGTCCGCCGCCGGCACGGATATGCGCCGCCAGCACCGGCTCGACCCGCTCGCCCAAGGTCAGGTCGGCGTAACCGACGATGCCGGCGGCCACGCGCGGCGTGCCGAACATCCCGCTGGCACTCATCGCGGCGATGCCGTTGACGAACTCGGTCTCGCCGATCGGGCGCAGCTCCTGCGGGCCGTCGGCGCGATACATCGAATGGCATTGCAGGAACACGCTGGAGACCAGGTTGTGGCCGGTGGCGGCGTCGGCCAGGTACTCGTCCAGCAGATAGCGATGGCCGTCGCGGACCCACAGATGATGATGCGTGTTGACGATCGGCAGGGCGGGATCGAGGATCGGCTCCGGCGGGTGTTGCGCCAGCCAGGCTGCGTCGGCCGCGAAGATGCGGCCGAACTGGTTCGGTTTGTGCTGCTGGGCCATGGGTTTCCTCCCGCTGGTGTCTGGTTTGCGGTGCGCGGCGATTATGCCGGAACAGTCGCGACCTTCGCCTCGATCCGGTCCCAGATCGCCCGCTCCAGGTGCACCCCGTCGAAGCGGGCAATCTCCTGGATGCCGGTCGGCGAGGTGACGTTGATCTCGGTCAGCCAGTCGCCGATCACATCGATACCGACGAAGATCATGCCCTGCGCGCGCAAGGTCGGTCCGATCGCGGCACAGATCTCCCGGTCGCGCGCGGTCAGCGTGGATTTCTCCGGCCGCCCGCCGACATGCAGGTTCGACCGCGCCTCGCCCGACGCCGGCACGCGGTTGATCGCGCCCATCGCCTCGCCGTCCACCAGGATGATCCGCTTGTCGCCCTGGCGCACCGCCGGCTCATAGCGCTGGAACATCAGCGGCTCGCGCGAGCGGGCGAAGTGCATCTCCAGCAGCGAGGCGAGGTTCTCGTCGTCGGGGCGGATGCGGAACACCCCGGCGCCGCCGTTGCCGAACAGCGGCTTGACGATGATGTCGCCGTGCTCCTCGCGGAAGTCGCGGATCGCCTGGAGATCCCACGAGATCATCGTCGGCGGCATCAACTCGGGGAAATGCGTGACCAGCAGCTTCTCCGGCGCGTTGCGCACCGCGGCCGGATCGTTCACCACCAGCGTCTTCGGCTGGACGTGCTCCAGCAGGTGCGTCGCGGTGATGTAGGCCATGTCGAACGGCGGGTCCTGGCGCATCAGGATCACATCCATCGTGCCGAGGTCGAGCCCTTCCATCGCGCCGAAGCTGTAATGCGCGCCCTGCACGCGCTGCACCGTCACCGGGCGGGCGCGGGCGAACAGGCGCTCCTCGCGTCGCTCGCCCCGATGCCTGGCGTCCGGACGTTTGACGCCCTCGTGCAGCGACATGTGGCGCACTTCGTAGTGGAACAGGGCGTGGCCGCGCGCCTGGCCCTCCAACATCAACGCAAAGGTCGAGTTGGCTTCGATGTTGATGTTTTCGATCGGGTCCATCTGGACCGCAACCCGCAGCCGCCGCGCCATGACCCGCCCTCGTTCGCTGTGTTCGGGGCGTGTCTAGACCAGTTCGTGGAGAACGGGAATTCGCGGGGCGGACGATGGGGCGGGTTCGGGTCGTCGGACGGCCCGTGAGGACGTTCCGCCGCGGAACGCGCTGCGCCTTGAAGCCGTTCCGGGATGGCATGAAATCCGCGCGGGCCGGCGAACAACCAGGGGCATGCGCCGTTCCTGGCCCCTTCCCTGTGGCCCCCGCCATCCAGGCAGAGGACGGGGCCGCCCTACGCCTTCGACGATGCGCGAACGGTCGCCGAGCCGCAGGGCGCCACCTGACCTCCGCGCAGCACCAGCGTGGTCCACGGTCCCTCGCAGATCGCCGCTTCCAGACGCATCCCGTGCCGGCGATGCGCGGCCAGGACCTGCCTGGTCTGGCTGGCCAACAAGCCCGCCAGGATCGCGGTGCCGCCAGGCGCCAGATGTGCCGCGAGCGAGCCGGCCATCAGGCACAGCGGTCGGGCCAGGATATTCGCCAGCACCAGATCGTACGGCCCGCCGGCACGCACCACCCGGTCGCGCCAGCCATCCGCCCGCCGGCAATGCAGCATCGGGCCGATCCGGTTAAGTGCGGCGTTCTGGCGGGCGACGCGCACTGACCAGGGCTCGATATCGGTGGCCAGCACCCGTCGGTGCAGGAGTGACGCCGCCGCCATTGCCAGAATGCCGGATCCGGTCCCGAGGTCCAGGATCCGCCGTGGCCGGCGATACGCCACCCGCTCCAGCGCGCGCAGGCATCCGCGGGTCGATCCGTGCTCGCCGGAGCCGAACGCAAGTCCGGCATCGAGCGTCAGCGTGATCCGTCCGGCTGGCGGCCGTCGCCCATGGTGCGTGCCGCGTACCGCAAAACGCCGACCGATCAACTGCTGCGGAAACGCGGCGCGGGTGCGCGCGAGCCACCCCTCGGCCGGGATCGGCGCGCGCCGGAGGGCGGCGTTCACTCCGGTCAGGGCAGTCGCCAGCGCCAGCGCCGCGACCAGCGCCGCCTCGCCCTCGCCCGCCGGTTTTACGCCTTCGACCTGCCAGTCCGCGCCGGCAGGGTCGCGGAACAGTCCGACGGTCTTGCAGACGCTGCCGAGCGCCGCCTCGAATGCCTCCAGCGCCACCTCGGGCACCGTGACGCTGATGGTTTCGAGCCCGATAGTACTGGTCCGCATCCGGCCTGCCCCTGCAGCGGTCGCCATGGCTGGCCGGCAACCCAATCTGCGGCGTCACATATAGGGCAAGCTGCCCTCGGGCACAGCCAACAGCTGGACAACCCGCGGCACAGTGCTGCGCTTCAACCGCGCGACCATGCGGCACTGCGCCAGCTCCGGTTTGGCCTACCAAGTGCAATCATAGTGGCCGAGCTCTGAGACATGGATGGCACCCGGCTCGATCTCATGTCCGGGAACGCTATCAACCTTCGGCCCCGGGCAGAATCAACGTCACGCTCTTGGTGCGGCAAAATCCCCGCCGGACAGCCATGGGCCGGTCCCGGCCGTGACGGCGAGAGGCTGGCCGGATCAGCCAAAATGAGAATCGCTGTCGGACGCCCGGCTCGGTTGACAACCTCGCCCGGACGCCACCGACTGGGCGGAGCGCATTTCCGTCGGGACCTTCGACATGACCACACCAGTTGACGTTCTGATCATTGGCGCCGGTGCCTCCGGTGCAGCGGTGGCCTGGAGCCTCGCCGAGACGAAGATGCACATCCTTTGTCTCGAGCAGGGCGATTGGATGAAGCCGTCCGAGTATCCCAGCACCGGCCGGGATTGGGAGGCGCGGCAGCTCAACGAGTTCCACTACAGCCCGAACCGGCGCGCGCGCAACACCGACTACCCCGTCAACGAGGCCAACTCGCCGATCAAGGTCGCCAACTTCAATGGCGTCGGCGGTGGCACGGTGCTGTACGCGGGCCACTTCCCGCGCTTTCATCCGTCGGATTTTCGCGTGCGCACACTGGACGGGGTCGCCGACGACTGGCCGATCGACTACGCGACGCTGGAGCCGTTCTACGCGGAAAACGATCGCATGATGGGCGTATCCGGTCTGGCGGGCGATCCCGCCTATCCGCCGCATGAACCCATGATGCCGCCGCTGCCGCTGGGCAAATCCGGCGCGACGCTGGCGCACGGGCTGAACAAGCTGGGCTGGCACTGGTGGCCGTCCGACAGCGCGGTGGCCTCGGTGGATTACGAGGGAAGGGCGAAATGCATCAATCTCGCCCATTGCACCGCGGGCTGTGCGCAAGGTGCCAAGGCGAGCACCGACATCACCTATTGGCCCGCCGCCATCCGCGCCGGCGTCGAGCTGCGGACCCGCTGCCGGGTGCGGGAGATCACCACCAACGAACACGGCATGGCGTCCGGTGTGGTCTATTACGACGCCGATGGGGTTGAGCGGTTTCAGGCCGCCGAGGTCGTCATCCTTGCCTGCAACGCCATCGGCACGGCGCGCATCCTGCTGAACTCGGCGTCCGCGCGGTGCCCGACCGGGCTGGCCAATTCGAGCGGCCTCGTGGGCAAAAACCTGATGTTCCATCCCTACGCGCGGATCGCCGGATATTTCGACGCGGAGCTCGATGGGTATCGCGGCCCGGGCAACTGCATCTGGAGCCAGGAGTTCTACGAGACGGATCGGTCGCGTGGGTTCCTGCGCGGCTACACGTTCGAGTTCTCGCGCGGCCAGGGGCCGGTGATGGCTGCGGTGCACGGCATGCAGATCGGGCGGCTGCCCTGGGGTGCCGATCATCACCGCGCCTATCGCAAACTGTTCTGCCATCGCACCGGCATGGTGGCGATCTGCGAAGACCTGCCGGAGGAGCACAATGCCGTTACGCTCGATCCGGTGCTGCGGGATTCCAACGGCATTCCGGCGCCGAAGATTTCCTATACGCTGAGCGAGAACAGCCGTCGCATGTTGGATCACGCGGTGGCGCGGGCCAGCGACATCCTGCGGGCCGCGGGCGCGCACGACGTTTGGTTCGAGGCGCCGCTCGCCGACGGCGGCTGGCACCTGATGGGCACCGCGCGCATGGGCACCGACCCGGCGCGCTCCGTGGTGAACGAATGGGGCCGCAGCCACGACGTGAAGAACCTGTTCGTCGTCGACGGCAGCATTTTCGTTACCTCGGCCGGCGTGAACCCCACACGAACCATCCAGGCGCTCGCACTGTACGTCGCGGACAGCATGAAGCGGCGCCTGGCCACCCTGTTCGATTGACCACCTTGTCCGAATGAGATGGCAATGCAGAACAGTCCCTCAGCCTCTGGCGGTCACGCGTTGCCGGCGGATCAGCGCCGATCCTTGCGATGTCTCGCCGTCGCTGCTGGAGCCGGTGCGCACGCGCCCGAAGCTGTTCCGCGACGCGCCCTGTCGGGCGGTGCACGCGCGATGTGAGTGGCCGGCCCGGATGATTGGGTTCGTCGGCGTGCACCTGGGCATCGATCGTCAGCACGATTCTCGACCATCTTCGCGGCGATCAGGCGCCCATCCCCCAGGCGATGGCGTTGCGCAGCAAGGCGATGAACGCGTCGGAACCCCACGCGCCGTGAAAAACGGCGGGCGTCGTGTCCGCGGGGTCGGCGGCCCGCGCCGCGCGGATCGCCGGGTTGTGGCAATGGCCAAGCGCGACGTAGGTCACGCCGCCGTTGCCGACCTGTTTTGTATAGCCGAGCACGCGCGTCCGGCCGTCGGGTTGCAGCGAGGTGTCCGAGCCATAGAGCGTCCCGATGCTGGGTGACACGGCGCGCGGGCCGTAGTCCGCGGTCAGCAGGATCCGCGTCGTGCCCGGGTCCTGCAACTCGATGAAATACGGCTCGTCCTCGACATCGAACGACCCGCCGAGCCCGCGGGTGAGAGGATGTTCGGGATCGCTCACATCCACCCTGATCCGGCAGATGGGCGGATGGGTCAGGAAGTAGCTCCCCAGAACGGCGTGGTGTTCGGCCTTGACGGTGCGGCGCTGGCGCAGGCCTTCCACCCGCTCCGCGCGGCCGCCGCTGGTGCCATGCAGGCCCAGCCAGCGGCCGCCCGCCTCCAGCCAGTCCCGGATGGCGCGGCACTGCGCCGCGTCAGGGTAGGGGCCGGCGACGTAGGTGATCAGCAGCCGGCTGACGGACAGCCATTTCTCGACATCGGCGAAGTCGTTGGCAACCGAGGCCGGAACGTCCCGTTCGGCCAGCAGCCCGAGCAGCCGCAGGCGGGCATAGTCGTGGTCGTGTCCGGCGGCCGAGCCGGGCGGAAAACCGCCGGCAATGAGATGGGCGCGGGCGGGCATCTTCGCTGTCATCGTGTCACCTCGCGTGGCGTTCGTCGGTGGCAAACGGTCGGTGTCGAGTTTCTCACCTTCCCGCCGTTTCGCCTAACGTCGAATGGCCGTTGTTCCGCTGAAGGATGGGTGGTTTCTCAAGCGCGGCTCAGGAAATCTCGATGCGAGGCGTTCGAACAACGGCGGACGGCATCAATTCCCCATGCGCTCGTCCCGGCCTTGCGTCCTTCACCCGGCAGGCCCAGACGGCCTTGCGCGCACACGGCGGGCTGCGCCACCTTGGGGCAGCACAACCGCGAACCCGCAGATGATCGGCGCATGACGTTACCCCGACAGGCAAGGCGCACGCGGGCCCACGGCGGCACCGCCACGCCGCCGCTCGACCGGCCCGAACCCGTGGCGCGGCTGGATTCGCTGACCACCGATCGGCTGACGCTGCGACCGCTGACCACGCAGGATGCCGAGGCGCTGCACCGCCTGGTCAACGACTTCGAGGTCACGCGCAACCTGACCGTGGTGCCGTTTCCCTATCCGCGCGACCTGGCCGACGACTGGATCGCCGCCACGGCGCGGGAACTGGCCGACGGCAGCGCCTACCAGTTGGCGATCACCGGCCATGAGGGCGCGGAGGAGGTGCTGGTCGGCGTCGTCGGGCTGCGGCTGGACGCCACGGCGCGCAGCGCGCGGATCGGCTACTGGGTCGGGCGGCGGTTCTGGGGCCACGGCGTCGCCTCGGAGGCGGCCGGGCGGCTGGCGCGCTGGGCGATGGCCAACCTCGAGATCGACCGGCTGACCGCCGAGGTGGCGACCGACAACCCGGCCTCGGTCGCGGTGCTGCGCCGGATCGGCTTCCGCCAGACCGGCGAGGGCGTCGCGGAATTCCGCTCGCGCGGCGGTCAGCATCCGGTCTGGCAGTTCCTGGCAACCCGCGACGACCTCTTCGGCCATACCGAGGTGGACCCGCCGGCGGAGCCCGGCGGCAAGCCGCTGCTGCTGGTGGCGGCCTGCGCGCTGATCGACATCGATGGCCGCGTACTGCTGGCACGCCGGCCGGAGGGCAAGAAGATGGCCGGGCTATGGGAATTCCCCGGCGGCAAGCTGCACCCCGGGGAGACGCCGGAGGCGGCGCTGATCCGCGAGCTGAAGGAAGAGCTGGGCATCGACGTCTCCGCCACCTGCCTGGCGCCGTTCGCGTTTGCCTCGCACGCCTATGAGCGGTTCCACCTGCTCATGCCGCTGTATCTGTGCCGCCGCTGGAAGGGCATCCCGCGCCCGCGCGAGGGCCAAACGCTAAGCTGGGTGCGCCCGGCGCGGTTGTCGGAGTACCAGATGCCGCCGGCCGACAAGCCGCTGGTCCCCCTGCTGCGCGAGTTCCTGTAGCCGAGGCGGCGTGACGGCGTAGGGCGGAACAGCGCAGCGCATTCCGCCATCGCGGTGGCGGTGGCGGTGGCGGTGGCGGTGGCGGTGGCGGTGGCGGAATGCGCTACGCTGTTCCGCCCTACGGGCAAGGTCTAATCTCGCTGGCGAAGGAGACACAAATGGCCGCCGGAAGCCCGACAGCCTGCCTGCTGGTGATCGGCAATGAGGTACTGTCGGGCCGCACGCAGGACGCCAACATCCGCTTTCTCGCCGTCAAGCTGGGCGAGCTCGGCATCCCGCTGCGCGAAGTGCGGGTGATCCCCGACGTCGCCGCGACGATCATCAAAACCGTCAACGAAACCCGCGCGATGTTCGACTACGTGTTCACCACCGGCGGCATCGGCCCGACGCACGACGACATCACCAGCGAATGCGTCGCCGCCGCCTTCGGCGTGCCGTGGGAGCCGCATCCCGAAGCGTGGGCGCGCATGGACCGCAGCTACCGGATCGGCGATTTCAACGCCGCGCGCCAGCGCATGGCGACGATGCCGCGCGGCGCCACGCTGATCGACAACGCCATGTCGGTGGCCCCGGGGTTCCAGATCGGCAACGTCTACGTGATGGCCGGCGTGCCGCGGGTGATGCAGTCGATGTTCGAGTGGCTGGCGCCGCGCCTGCAGGGCGGGCCGCGCATCGAGCAGCGCGCGGTGCACGTGGTGGGCCTGCCGGAGGGCGTCATCGCCGAGGGGCTGGGCAAGGTGCAGGCGCGCCATCCCGACATCGACATCGGCAGCTACCCGTTCTACCGGCCCACCGGCAACGGCGTCGCAATCGTCGCGAAAGGCACCGACCCCACCGCGGCCGAGGCGGTGATCGACGAGGTCACCGCCCTGATCGAGGGCCTTGGCCGCACGTCGATCCCGGGCGAGCCCGACCTGTAGCCCGGCGGGGCGGCTCGCATCCCGACCCACACCACCTGAGCCACCGCCAATCGGCCCACGGCGGCAACGCCAGCCGGAACCCGCCGTCGCCCCCTGTCCGGCCAATCCGGTCGGCTACGACCCCGCCATCTCGTCCGCCTTGGCCTGCAGGCTCACCACCAGCGCCGCGCTGCCGCCCTGCAGCAACTGGCGGCGAAAGTCGGAGCGCTGCACAGCAACGCGGCTGATCGTCCCGTCGGCCAGCACGTCCACCACCTGCCAGGCGCCATTGACCTGCCGCATGACGTAATCCAGCCGGTGCGGCTCGCCCGAGGCCGGGATGATGTGCGTCGTCACCACCTGCTCGTTGTTCGGCAGGCCGCGCGTTGCCGACGCGACCTCGAAGCGTTGTCCGGTGAAATTGTCGAAGTTGCTGACGTAGGAGGCGATCGTGTAGCGACGGAATGCCGTGCGCAGCGCCGATTGCTGATCTGCGGCCAGCGTCTTCCACGATGGGCCGACGGAGGTTTCCAGGATGCCTTGCAGGTCGAACACCGCGTCGATGACGGGGGCCAACTGATCGAAGCGCTGGGCGAACGGCATCGCGTGGCCAGCCTTCATCACGCCGAGCAAGGCGTCGTACAAGCGCTGGATCGGCGCGGTGACGGCGGCGTCCGCGGCACGGGCGGACAACGGTACGCCAGCCAGGCAGAGCACGGCCAGCTGGACGACGGCACGGCGACGCAATCGTGAAGTCGGCATCTTGCCCTCCAAGGCGGCAGTCCGGCGGATCGGCAACGCGCCGGTAACATGGGCGTGCCCTATACGGCGAATTGACCGCTCGCAACAACGTGATAAAGGACCGTGCTGTCGATCGCCTCGACCCCGGGGAAACGCGGCATCATATCCTTTTAGCGCCGATGCCGTCGGCGCGCAGCGTGCCCCGCGACAGGAGGTCCGGCGTGAGTGTTCAGGCCGCCGTGCTCTCGCTGGCCGACGCGATCGCGCATCGCCTCGGCCTGTTGCAGCGGAAATTGCCGGCCGAGTCGTTGCTGCACCTGGCACGGCGCCACACCGGCCTCGACGATTTCGGCGATCTGGCGTTTCTCGACCCGCTCCAGTTCCTGCTCGATACCTGCGTCGCCGAAGCCTCGCTGAGTGTCGTCGGCCGCGCGGCCCTGCGCTGGGACACGGTGCGGTTCCTGAGCAACCTGCTGCGGCTGCGCGCGGAGGAGCGGGCGACGCCGGCGATCACCCAGCAGCCGATCGAGCGGCCGATCTTCATCACCGGGCTGCCGCGCAGCGGCACGACGTTCCTGCATCGGCTGATGATGGCGGATCGGGACACACGCGCCCCGCTGGTGTGGCAGACCATCTACCCCTATCCGCCGCGCGACGGCGCCGACCGGCGGGTGGCGCGCGTCGCGCGGCAGTTGCGCGCGTTCGAGCGCCTCGCCCCGCAGTTCCGCGGACTGCATCCGCTGTTCGCGGCCTCGCCGCAGGAATGCAGCGAGATCACCGCGCACGTGTTCCGCAGCCTGCGCTTCGACACGACCTATCGCATTCCATCCTACCGCGCCTGGCTGGATGCCGACGGGCATCTGGCGGCCTATCGCTTCCACAAGCGGTTCCTGCAGCATCTGCAATTCCAGAATGTTTCAGCCGGCATCGCGTCCGGGCGCTGGGTGCTGAAATGCCCGGATCATGTCTTCGCGCTCGAGGCGATCCGAACCGTCTACCCGGACGCGCGGCTGGTCTTCGTGCATCGCGACCCGGTCAAAGTCCTGCTGTCGGTGGCCAGGCTGACCGAGGTGTTGCGCGCGCCGTTCACCCGCACGCACGACCCGATCGCGATCGGCCGCGAGGAGAGCGAACGCTGGCTGGAAGGAACGTCGCGGATGATCCGCGCCGAGGCCGGGCTGCGTCTGGCCGAGCCGATCTGCCACGTGCATCACCTGGACCTGATCACCGATCCGGTGGCGACCGTGGAAGGTGTCTACCGGCACTTCGGCCTGCCGATGACCGACGAAGCGCGGGCGCACATGGACCGGATGGCGGTGCGGCAGCCGAATGGCGGCTATGCGCCACACACGTATCGGTTCGCGGATCACGGCCTGGATGCCACCACCGAACGGGCGAAGTTCCGCGACTATATGGTGTGCTTTGGCATCCAGCCGGAAGGCCCGCCGCGTCAGCATGTGCCAGGGCCGGACCATGATGCGGTCCCGTCTGGGTCGGCACGCGCGTCGATGCAATAGCGGTTACCTCCGCGTCGCCGCCTTGGTGACGCCCGCCTGGGCGCCGTGGCCGTACCAACGCAAGAGCGCCGGCGCATCCCCACGCCGCACGTGCTGCCCCCGTCATGCGCGATCAGACGCGCACGATCAGATGGCGGCGATCAGGTGGCCGCGATGCGGCGGGGCGGCGTTCAAGCGCGCCAGAATGGCTTGTTCGCCTCGGCCTCGGCTTCGGTGAAACTGACCCCGATGTCCTTCAGCGCATGCGCATCCAACTGGCCGATGCGCTGGCGAGAGCGGTGGCGCCGCCACATCGTCCCGGCGCGCCGCCAGACCGCTGGTCCGATGTTGCGCTGCGGCTGGCGCCGCTGCGGGCTGTCGTCCCAGGGCAAGCGAGGCGCCTCGACCACGACCGCGGCGCGCGTGACGCCGATATCGATCAACCTGCGGTCGGCGGGCTTCGCCAGCGCGCGGCGGCTGACCGCGTCGCGTGCGACACGGGTGGCTCCCTGCATCATCGCGCGCCATGCTGCGCGCACATCGTCGTGCCAATGGCCAAGCGCGGCAGGGGCCGCGTGCGAGCGTGACAGCATCGAACCCTCCTTCTTTCCCTGCGGCCGATTGATCGGTCGGCCGATGTGACAAGCCTGAAGATGGGGTCCGATTGGCAATCAGTAAAACGAATTGCTTTCATGGTCAACATAAGTAATATTGATAGCCATGAGCCTGCCCCCCGCGCTTGACGCCGACCTGCTGCGCGCCTTCGTATTGATCGCCGAGGGCCGCAGCTTCACCGAGGCTGCCGAGATGGTCGGCCGCACCCAATCGGCCGTGTCGATGCAGATCAAGCGGCTCGAACAGACGCTCGGCCAAAAAGTGCTGAACCGCGGCAAGGGCGGCGATGCGGAGCTGACCCCGCACGGCGCGTTCCTGCTCGCCCGCGCCAGGCAGATCCTGGCGCTGAACGACGAGGTGGTGACGATGTTCCGCGCCCCGGCGTTGGCCGGCACGGTGCGGCTGGGCACGCCCGACGATTACGCCTTCGGCTATCTGCCGCCGATCCTGAAGCGCTTCGCCGACACCCATCCAGCGGTGCAGGTCAACGTGTTGTGCGCACCGTCGAACGAGCTGATCGAACGGCTGAAGGCGGGCGAGCTCGACCTGACCTTGTCATCGGACGGGCACCAGCCGCGGCACTGGCCAACCGTGCCCCTGTGGCGCGGACCGCTGGTCTGGGTAACGTCGTCACGCCACGCGCCGCATCGGCTCGACCCGCTGCCGCTGGCACTGGCGCAGGTCGATGCCAAGGCAACCCGCAACTGCGACTGGGCGCGCGCGGCGATGACGGCGCTGGACCGCGCCGGGAGACCCTATCGGCTGGCCTACTCGTCGGAGTCCCAGGTGGGCACGCACGCGCCGGTGCTGGCCGGGCTGGCGGTGACGGTGTTGACCCTGTCCTGGCTGCCCGACGGGCTGCGGCCGCTGCGCGCCGACGAAGGCTTGCCGCCGTTGCCGGAGTTCGGGATCCTGCTGCTGAAGGGCCGCAGGCCGCGCCAGCCGGTGACCGACGCGTTGGCGGCGCAGATCGAGGCGGGATTCCGCGCGGTCGGATCGCGGCGCGGCGAAGCGGCCTGATCCCTCAAGGCGTCTGCGCCCGGATAACCACGGCACGCGGCGGCATGTCGGGGGAGTCGAGCGGCCAGGACCGCGCGACGATCCGAACGCCGAGAGGCGGCGGCTGCCTACAGCAGGAGCGTCGCCATCCCGACCAGCAGCAGCACCAGGAAGATGACGACGCCGAAGGTGAAGCGGGTGAACCCGTGCAGGAATCGCTCGCGGTCCACGAGGAAATCCTGCTGCGTGTTGGGTCCGGTGAAGACGGAGCTGTGTTCGGTCATGCGGTGCCTCGGCTGAGAGAAATTGGTCTGCTCGGGTTCTATGGCAGCGCCACGCCCGGCCGCAAGAGTTGACCCGGGGGCAATCGCCTGAAGCAAGGCTGGGGCTCCGCCCCAGACCCCGCCAGGGGGCTTTGCCCCCTGGACCCCCACCAGAGGCAGCGGCCTCTGGACTCCATGACTGGGCGTGGGTGAGGGGGAGGGGGCGGGTGGGCAGGGCGCCGGCGTCGTCCGGCGTGCCGGACGGCACCGGCGCCTCGCCCACCCGCCCCCTCCCCCTCATCCACGCCCAGTGAAGGGTTCCAAGGGCTCGCCCTTGGCGGGGTTCCAAGGGGCAGCGCCCCTTGGTGGGGTCTGGGGCGAAGCCCCAGCCTTGCTTCAGGCGCTTGCCGCCGGGTTGAGCAGCGCGGCGTCGCCCGGCGGCGCCATGCCGGCCTGGTGCGAGGCGAACAGGCGCAGTGCCAGCGGGTAGAGGATGTGTTCCTGTGCCAGGACGCGCGCGGCCAGCGTTGCCTCCGTGTCGCCCGGCAGCACGGGTACGGCCGCCTGGGCCAGGATCGGCCCCTCGTCCATCGTCTGGGTGACCAGATGCACGGTGCAACCGTGCAGTCTGACCCCGGCGGCGAGCGCGCGCGCGTGGGTATCGAGGCCCGGGAAGGCCGGCAGGAGGCTCGGGTGGATGTTCAGCATGCGCCCGGCCCAGCGCTCGACCAGGAACGGCGTCATCAGCCGCATGTAGCCGGCGAGGCAGACGATCTGGACATTGGCGGCGCGCAGCGCCGCGTCGATCGCGGCCTCGTGGGCGGCGCGGTCGCCCTTGAACGGCCGGTGGGCCACGACCGCGGTCGGCACGCCCAGGGCGGCGGCCAGCGCCAAGCCGGGCGCCTCGGCGCGGTTGGACAGGGCCAGGATGAACTCGACCGGGTAGGCCGGATCGCGGGAAGCCGCCACCAGGGCCGCCATGTTGGAGCCGCGGCCGCTGAGCAGGACCGCCGCGCGCTGCCGCATGGTGGGTCGCCCTGGTGCCTTGGTCAGCTTGGCGGTGCGCATCGGGGTGATCCCGGGGGCGATCGGGGGAGCGATCGGGGGGGCGAGCCCATTCGCCTCAGGATGGGTCGGGACTGGGGAAGGCTCTCCCCCTCCCCTTGCGGGAGGGGGCTGGGGGGAGGGGTTGGTGCCAGGATCGTACCGCAGCGTCTCGCGCCCCAATGCCTCCCGCCACCCCCCTCTCGCAAGGCGAGGGGGAGTGTCTTTTCGGCTGTTGTCCCGATGCCGATGGGGTTCAACCCTGGGGCCAACCGTCGGGCAGGGTGATGCGCATGGCGGCGGGGCCGGCCGCGGCCTCGATATGGCCGATGCGGGTGACGGTTTCGCCCTGCGCGCGCAGCAGCGCCGTCGCCGCCGCCGCGTCGGCTTCGGCGACCACGACGGCCATGCCGATGCCGCAGTTGAACACCCGCAGCATCTCGCCGGGCGAGATGCCGCCGGTGCGCGCCAGCCAGGCGAAGACCGGCGGGACGTCCCACGCCGGCGCCAGCACGGCGACCGTGCCGTCCGGCAGCACGCGCGGCAGGTTGCCGGGCAGGCCGCCGCCGGTGATGTGCGCCGCCGCCTTCATCAGCCCGGCGCGGTGCAGCGCGAGCAGCGACCGCACATAGATCCGCGTCGGTTCAAGCAGCGCGGCGCCGAGTGTGTCCGGCGCCCCAGGGTCAGGGGCAATGGCAGGGGCAATGGCGGGGGCGAACGGCGCCGGCGCGTCCCACGCCAGGCCGCTGATCTGCACCACGCGACGGACCAGCGAGAAGGCGTTGGAGTGCACCCCGCTGCTCGCCAGCCCCAGCACGGCGTCACCCGGGGCCACGCCTTGCGGCAGCAGGGCGTCACGCTCCGCGGCCCCCACCGCGAAGCCGGCGAGATCGTAATCCTGGCTGCCGTATATCCCCGGCATCTCGGCGGTCTCGCCGCCGACCAGGGCGCAGCCGGCCTCCTTGCAGCCGGCGGCAATGCCGGCGATCACTTGGCGCGCCTGCGCCACGTCCAGCTTGCCGGTGGCAAAATAGTCGAGGAACAGCAACGGTTCGGCGCCTTGCACCACCAGGTCATTGACGCACATCGCCACCAGGTCGATGCCCACGGTGTCGTGCAGCCCGGTGGCGATCGCCACCATCAGCTTGGTGCCGACCCCATCGGTGGTGGACACCAGGATCGGGTCGGTGAAACCCGCCGCCTTGAGGTCAAACAATGCGCCGAAGCCGCCCAGGCCCCCCAGCACGCCGGGCCGCGTGGTCGCCCGCGCCAGCGGCTTGATCAACTCGACAAGCGCGTCGCCGGCAGCAATATCGACACCGGCGTCGGCGTAGCTGAGGCCGCTGACGGTATCGCGGCTGGCGGGTTCGGGACTGGTCATGGCGGCACTCGATACGCTAAGGCGCAATAAGGGCGCAACGTCGCGTCAGCCGGCCGCCGGGGAGCCCCCAAACGGAAGCCCCCAAACGGCAACCCCCTGGGGCAACGCCCCTGGGACCCCCGGTGGGGACGCGCCGCTGGGAGTGCTTCCCTGGGAATACCCGCTGGACACCCCCCGGAAGCATCCTTGGGAACGCCCCAAGGAACGACACGAGGAACGCAGCCGCACGGAAGGCCTGCTTCGATGCCCGATGGAACCGATATGGGCCGCGCCCGAGCCGCCGCGCTGCTCACGCTGCCGAACGCCATCACCTTCGCCCGGCTCTGCATGGTCCCGATGGCGGTATGGTTCGTGCTGGAGCACCGGCTGATCGAGGCGTTCTTCCTGTTCGTCGCCGCCGGCCTGTCCGACGCGCTCGACGGCTGGTTGGCCCGGCGCAGCGGCGGGGGCAATTCGGTGGGAGCGCTGCTCGATCCGGTCGCGGACAAGGCGCTGCTGGTGTCGATGTATGTCACACTGGCGGCAGTGAACGAGCTGCCGGCATGGATCACCATCCTGGTGGTGTTCCGTGATGTTGTCATCGTCGGCGGGGTGATCGTGCTCAGTGTGCTGGGGATGCCGGTGACGATTCGGCCGCTCTATATCTCGAAGCTGAACACGGCGCTGCAGATCGTGCTGGTGGCGGTGACGCTGCTGCTGGCCGGCTACGGATGGCATGCGGCGTTGGCCATGCAGGTGCTGATCTGGCTGGTGGGGCTGACCACGCTCGGCTCCGGTGCGGCCTATGTGTGGAAGGCCGCGCGCGGATGACGATCCCAGCCAGCCCCGCGGCCGAGCCTGCAATGCCCCACCCGTTCGAGCCCCCAGGCAGGTCCCCAGCCGATCCCCCGGCCGAGGCCCCAGGCGGGCAACCGGCCGGCGCGCCAGCTGTGGCGGAGCCCCCGGGGCACCCCGACGACCGGGACATGCTCGCCCGCGCCACGCGCGCCCAGCGGATCGGCGCCGTGGTCGCCCTGTTGGTGGTGACCTGGCTGGCGCTGCAACTGTTCGCCTCGGTGCTGCTGCCCTTCGTCGCGGCGGCGGGCATCGCCTACGTGCTCGATCCGCCGACCACGCGCCTGGAGCGGCTTGGCGTGCCGCGCGGCGCTGCCGCCCTGCTGATGCTGTTGGCGTTGATCGCCGCGGCGCTGCTGTTCGCGCTGCTGCTGTATCCGCTGATCCTGGCCCAGGTGGGCATCCTGTTCAGCCGGGTGCCCGAATACGTTCTGCTGCTGCAGGGCTGGGCCAACCAGGAGATTGCCCATCTGCAACAGAGCTTCGGCTCCCAGGTGGTGAACGACAAGCTGCGCGACCTGGTCAGCAGCCAGGCGGGGGCGATGCTGTCGTTCCTCGCCAGCGCGCTGTCGCGGCTGATCGGCGGCGGCTTCGCCCTGTTCAACGTGCTGACCCTGATGGTGGTCACGCCGGTGGTGGCGTTCTACCTGCTGCGCGACTGGCCTCGGCTGGTCGGCATGATCGACTCCTGGCTGCCGCGCCGCTACGCCGCCGTGATCCGGGCGCAGGTGCGCGAGGTCGATCGCATCCTGTCCGCCTGGGTGCGCGGCCAGGCGCTGTGCTGCGTGCTGCTGGCGGCCTACTACATCGTCGCGCTGTCCTTGGCGGGGCTGGATCTGGGGCTGATCGTCGGGCTGGCGGCGGGGGTGCTGTCGTTCATCCCCTATGTCGGCTCGATCACCGGCGGCGTGACCGCGATCGGCCTGGCACTGGCGCAGTTCCATGATTGGCGCAGCGTGATCATGATCGCCGGCGTCCTGGTCGTGGGGCAGGTCCTGGAAGGCTACGTCATCTATCCGCGCTTCCTCGGCGATCGGGTCGAGCTGTCGGCGGTATGGGTGATCTTCGCGCTGTTCGCCGGCGGCGCGGCGTTCGGCTTCCTGGGGGTGATGCTGGCGGTGCCGGTGGCGGCGACGATCGGCGTGTTGTGCCGTTTCTGGCTGCGGCGCTACCTGGACAGCCCGCTGTACCTGGACCCGCCGAACCGGCCCGCCGGAGGCTGATCACGCCCGGCAGGCAAGGTCGGACGACACCATCAGCCAATCGAAATTGGCCGATCAAGCTCGGGCGACAGAGGTCGGATGACCAGGATCGGGCGATCAAACTCGGCTGAGCACAGCCAGCCGATCAGCCTCGGTCGGTCGTGCGCCCGGGTCAGCCGGCGGCGGCGTGCGCCGTCGTGTTCAGCCGGCTGCGCAATGTCGCATAGGCGAGGTTGATGGTCTTCAGCCGTTCCTCGGCCGCGCGGTCGCCACCATTGGCGTCCGGGTGGTGGCGCTTGGCGAGTTCCTTGTAGCGGGTCTTCACCGCGTCCAGCGTGGTGGGCCAGGACAGGCCGAGCGTGGCGAGCGGCTCGCGCAGGTCCGCCGGGGTCTGTTGCCGCGCCTGCCGCGCCGTTCCCCGCAGCCCGGCGGCGGCAAGGACGTGCAGCGGGTCGCGCAGCAAGGCGTCGTCCCACGAACCGGCGCCGAGATGGCCGAGCGGCCAGGACGGGCGCTGCCAGGACGTGTCGAAGCGCAACCCCGCCTCAATCTCCCCCGGCGTCATGCCCTTGTAGTAGTCCCACGCGGCGTTGTAGCCGCGCACGTGGTCCAGGCAGAACCACCAGTAGTCGCGCAGGGTGTTGCGCGATTTCGGCGCGCGGTACTCACCCATCGCGGTGCAGTCGGGCGCGTCGCACTGGCGGCCGGGCGAGTCAGGGTCGGGGGCATAGGCCCGTGGGCGCGCATTGCGTCGGGTCATCGGCTCAGCTTTATGGGCAGAAGGCGGAAGGTTGGCAATGTCTGCTGGGCAGGTCCAATGGACGGAAGCGATCGGCAGCTTCACTTGGCAGCCGGGCCGAGCGGGTGGATATCTGGGCAGTGACCTCGCGTGCCGCAAGATTGGAAGCTGTGCTGACCCGAAGCTTCGCCCCGGCGCTGCTGCGCGTGGTCGATGACAGCGCGCGCCATGCCGGACACGCCGGCGCCCAGCCCGGTGGCGAAACGCACTACAGCGTGCTGCTGGTTGCACCGGCGTTTCGCGGCATGAACCGAGTGGCCCGCTCGCGTGCCGTGCATGCGGCGCTGGCCGGGGAGTTCAGCGCTGGCCTGCACGCCCTGGCGCTGACGCTGCGTACACCGGAGGAGCAGGAAACGGCGGCATAGCGCCTGCCTGCCGCGTCATGCCGGCGCCGACATGCAAGTTGACGAGGCCTTGGCGCGCTCGCCGATGCCGCCCCTGACGTCGATCCGGGCCAGTTATGGCCAGGCGTGATGAACGGGCGATGGCGGCCGGTGGTCAGCTGGAAACCGCGTGGCGTTCCGCCAACGCCGCCTCGATCTGCATTGCCAAATGGACGGGCAGGAAGGGTTTGCGCACCAGCCGGTAACGCCGCAGCGCACCGGTGATCTCTTGCGGATCGGCATAGCCCGACATGAACAGGATGGTCAGCCCCGGTCGCTCGCTGGACGCGCGTCGCGCCAGCTCGGCCCCATTCATCCCCGGCATCACCACATCGGTCAGCAGCACCTCGATCCGGTTGTCACGTCGCAGCAGGTCGAGTGCCTCCTCGCCGCCACCGGCTTCGCGTAGATCGTAGCCCAGGTCGCGCAGCACCTCGACCGTGGTGGTGCGCACCGCCGCATCGTCGTCCACCACGAGCACGGCCCCCGGGCTCGCCGCGGATGGGATGATGGAAGGCGGCGACGGCGGCGGCGCCATCGCGCTGGCGCGGGGCAGGTAGATCGTGACGCAGGTGCCGACGCCGGGGGCACTGTCGATCCGCACGCCACCGCCCAGTTGCCGCGCCGTCCCGTAGACCTGCGACAGACCAAGGCCGGACCCCGCGCCGGGCGCCTTGGTGGTGAAGAACGGCTCGAACGCCCGCGCCAGAACCTCCTCGGTCATCCCGACGCCGTTGTCGCGCACCGTGATCGCGACGTAATCACCCGCGGCCGGCTCCCCCGCGGCCGGCTCGGCGGCGCCTTGCGGTGGACCGACGTGCGCATTGGCGGCCTCGATGGTCAACACGCCGCCCTGCGGCATGGCGTCGCGCGCGTTGATCGACAGGTTGAGCACCACCAGCTCGATCTGCGTCGCATCGGCCATGGCCAGCCACAGATCCGGCGTCGAGATCGTCTCGATCCGGATCGCGCTGCCCAGCGCGCTGGTCAGCAGGTCCCGCATCCCGGTGATCACCGCGTCCAGATCGACCGGCCGCGGCACCAGCGGCTGGCGCCGGGCGAAGGCCAGCAGCTGGCCGGTCAGCGTGGCGCCGCGCTCCGCCGCCGACCGCATCGCTCGCAAGCTGGTTCTGGGCCGTCTGGTCCAATCGCGTGCTGCGCGACAGCAGCTCGATGTTGCCCAGCACCACGCTCAGCAGGTTGTTGAAGTCGTGCGCCACGCCGCCGGTCAGCCGGCCCACCGCTTCGATTCTTTGCGCCTGGCGCAGCGCCGCCTCGGCGCGCTCGCGCTCCTCCATCTGCTCGACCAGCCTGGCATTGGCCCGCTCCGCGGCGTCCTTGGCGTCGCGGAACTCGACCACCAGCCGCTCGACCTGGCGCGACCGGCTGGCGAGCAGGAACATCAGCGCGACGATCAGCCCGCAGGCGATCAGCGCGTCGGCGCCGAAGAACCAGGCCTGCCGCCGCCAACTCGCCAGCACCTGGTTTTCGTCCACCGACACATTGACGGCCAACGGGAACCCGTTCAGGGCGCGGATCGCCAGGATGCGCGCCCGCCCGTCCAGCGGACTGTCCATGATCAACGTCCCGGCCATGGCGTGGGCCAGGATGTCCTTGAACGGCGGCAGATCAGCGTAGCTCGCGCCGATCGCGGCCTCGTCGTGCGGGTAGCGCGCCAGCACCGTGCCGTCGCGCAGATGCAGCAGGATGGCGCTGCCCTGGTGCAAGTTGACCGCGCGGTAGAAGATCCTCGAAGTAGCGCAGGTCGAGCCGCGCGGATACGATGCCGGCGAATCCGCCGTCCGGCGCGTTGATCCGCCGCGTCATCAGCGCGGTCCACACGCCATCGCTCTCGCGCAGCGGACCGCTGATCCGCAGGCCGGCCGCGGGATGCGTCGCGTGATATGCCAGCGCGGCATGCAGCACCCGGGGCACATCGCCCTGCATCGGCGGGCCCGAGGCGAAGACGATGCTGCCGTCCCGGTCGGTGACGCAGACCCCGCGAACCTGCCGCACCCCCTCGACCCAATGGCGCAGCAGGTCGTCCGTGACGGCGGCATGCGGCGGGGTCCCGGACGGCAACCGCCGCGTCGCATCCATTGCGTTGCGCAGGATGAAATCGACCGTCTCGGCCGCGCGGCCGGTCTGCTCCGCCAGCACCACGTCCAGGCGCGACAACTGCCGCTCGGTGTTGTCGATCGTCGTCTCGCGGACGCGCACGAGCTGCTGCGCCGTGGCGGCGATGATCACCACCGCCACCGCAATCGCCATGATCTGCAACGAACGACTGACCGACGGCAGGGGAAAGCGCTGCCGCCGCGACTCACTCTCCCTCGCCATTCCGCCTCGGCCCAAGTTCTCCCGCAGGCGCGGTCAGCAATCCTAGACGGATCAGGCCGGGTCAGCAACCGTAGATGGATCAGGCCGAGGTTGAAAGTCACAAATAGTTGCGCGCTGCGGTCGCGAATGCGCGATGTGCTGGCACCACCAGCCGAACCTGCAACCGGCGGGCTCGATATGGGCGGACCGCCTGGCGGCACGGCGAACCGCCGGGCAGGCCGGAACCGACGAACCGAGCCGCATCGGCGGGCTGCGCTTGCGGACGCGATTTCATTCAGTAGCTGAGGTCCACTGCCCGCGCCACGTCGCCCGAGGTTTGTTCATTGTCGTCGTGGCGGGCAAGCTGCGGCCGGTGCGCAAAGCGAGGACAACGGGCATGAAAATCACCAAGGTCGAACCGCTGCTGCTGGACCGCTTCCTCTATGTTCGCGTGCACACCGATAGCGGCATCGTCGGGCTGGGCGAGTCCGGCACCTGGGGCCAGCTGGAGGCCTCCGCGGCATCGATCGCCAAGTATGGCGAATACCTGATCGGCAAGGACCCCTTCCCGATCGAGCACCACTGGAACGTCATGCTGCGCGCCAACCATTTCACCGGCGGCGCGATCACCGGCGCCGTCTCGGCGATCGACATCGCGCTGTGGGACATCAAGGGCAAGTTCTTCAACGTTCCGGTGCACGAGCTGCTGGGCGGCAGGATGCGCCACAAGGCGCGACTCTATGGCCATGTGAAAGGCCGCACGATCGACAAGCTGTTGGAGGAGGCGGTGCGGCTGAAGGAGGCCGGCTTCACCGCGCTGGGCCACCTGAATCCGTTGCTCGATGAGGATGAGGCCACGCCATACTACAAGCCGCACGCGGCCAAGATCGAAGAAGCCATCGACAATGTGCGCCGACTGCGCGAGGCGGTCGGCCCGAAGGTCGATCTCTGCATCGAGATCCACCGCCGGCTGACCCCGCCGGAGGCGATCGCGCTGGGGCGGGGAATCGAGCAATACACCCCGATGTTCTTCGAGGACCCGCTGCGCCCGAACAGCTTCGACGCCATGGCACTGGTCGCCCAGCATATCAACATCCCGATCGCCACCGGCGAGCGCTTCACCAGCCTCTATCAGTTCCAAACGTTGCTGGCCCGCAACGCGGTGCAATACCTGCGCCCGGACGTGTGCCTGTGCGGCGGCATCACCGGGGCGAAGAAGATCGCCGCGATCGCCGAGGCGCACGACGCCTGGGTGGTGCCGCACAACCCGCTGTCGCCGGTCAGCACCGCGGCCTGCCTGCAGATCGCCGCCTGCATTCCGAATTTCGCGATCCAGGAGTATCCGTCGCGCACGCCGGAGCTCGACGGCGGTTCGGCGCTGTTGGGCAACGATCTCGCCACCGGTCTGGCCGAGCAGCAGGGCGGGTTCATCGCGATCCCTGACGCCCCTGGGATCGGGGTGGAGCTGGTAGCGGACGCGGAACGACGCTTCCCGTACCGCCCGCGGCCGATCCGCATGCGCCCGCACGAGGATGGCTCGGTGGTGGACCAATAAGTGTTGCCCGGCGTCGTCCGCGGCGGCGGCATGGACGTAGGGCGGAAAAGCGCAGCGCCTTCCGCCGCTTGCGGCGTCTCGACGGTTTGCGGTTGGGGCAGATCTTGCGGATGGCGGAAGGCGCTGCGCTTTTCCGCCCTACGGCGCCTTGCGAACAGCCGGGGCGAACAGCCGGGGCGAACAGCCGGGCCGATGGCCCCGGTCAAAATGAACGCGTTCGGGCGCTATATAAAGTGTAGCGCCACGCCGCCGGACGAGACGGACTGCGTCGTCACCGCACCGTCGGCAACGTTATGCGGAACGCCGGCGTCGCCCAGCACCTGCGTGATCGCCGCACGCGCATCGTCCGTACGCAGGGTGATGCCGGCGATCGATGGCACCGCAGGCAGCTTCGCGGCGAACGCATCGGCAGGCAGCAGCCGGATGCGGCCGCGCGGCAACACCAGCGCGTAGCCGCCGGCCGGATCGGGCACCACCGGCTGTCCCGCGAGGCGCGAGAAACGCGCGGCGGTTTCGGCCGGGGCGGGGACGACGAGCACGACCTCCTCGAGCGCAACGGCATGGTTCGGGTGGGTCAGGAACCGCGCCTGCCAGAGCAGCTCAGGCGTGAGGTGGCGGATCAGGTTGATCCGGACCTCCGGTTGGTCCGCCACCGGCAGATGCAGGAACCGCGCACGCGGTCCGGTCGGGTCGGCCGCATCGATCCCGCGCTCGGACTGTTCCGCTACGGAACAATCGATCCCGGCGCGATGCAGCCGCGCGATCGTTGCCGCCGCGTCGTCGATGGCCAGTGCGATGATATGGGCGCCGGCGTGATGGGCCAGCATCCGCGCCAACGTCGCGCTGCTGGCGCCGGGCACCAGGGCGATCAGTTCGACGTAGCCCTGCCGCAACATCGCGCAGCGATTCTCGATGCGCCCGCCGCCGGCCAGCGCGCGCGGCGTCAGCGTAAAGCCAAGCCGGGCGTACTGCGCCGCCAGCGCCGCCAGGTTGTGCCCGACCACGCCGACATGATCGAGCGCGCCCGTCTTATTCATGTGCCAGCCCGGCTCACCTGGCCGCCTGGCTCACGCGACGGCCCGCCTCACGCGACCGTTTCGTAGTCGGGCAGATTCCAGTCATCCGGCTCGGCCGCCGCGGCGTCGTACCAGGCGGCGACCAGCGGATGGGCACGCACGGCGTCGCAATAGGCCTGGGTCGCGGCCGAGATCACCGGCTTCCAGGTCAGCAGCCGCGTCGCCACCGGGGCGTACATCGCATCCGCCACGCCGAACGTCGCGCCGAACAGGAACCGGCCGCCCCCGCCGAAGCGGGCGCGCGCCTCCGCCCACATCGCCTCGATATGTGCGATGTCGGCCAGCGCGTCGGCGGTGCGGCCGAGCCCGGCGAAATCACGCCCCAGATTTATCCACATCGCCTGACGCAGCCCGCGGAACCCGGCATGCATTTCGGCGGCGATCGAGCGGGCATGTGCGCGCGCGACCCGGTCCGCCGGCCAAAGCCCGGGCGTGATCTCGGCGCAGTATTCGCAGACCGACAGCGACTCCCAGACGCGCGCGCCGCGATGCTCCAGATACGGCACCAGGCCGTTGGGCGAGAGCTGGCCGATCGCCGGGGTCGGGTCAGGGCGGCTGAATGGGATCAACTCCACCTCGACATCCAGCCCGGCCAGCCGGACGGCCAGCCAGCCGCGCAGCGACCAGGACGAGTAGCGGCGGTTGCCGATCACCAGGCGACCTTCGGACATGCGTGGACCTCCCGAGTATGGTGCGGTGGACAGGATGGCACGGCGCGGCCCTGCGTATCCAGGCGTGCCGCCCAGAGAGCGATGCAGGGAGAGCGATGCAGGGAGAGCGATGACGCACGCGGGCGGCAGCGCGACGATGCCGACGGCGGCGCTACGCCAGCTCGATCTGCCGCGAAATCCACTGGCTCAAGCTGATACCTTCGGCGGTCGCGCTCAGCACCGCCTTGCGATGGAGCGCGGGCGCGGTGCGCACCAGGATCTTGCCGTTGAACGGCCGGTCCGGCGCCTCGCCCCGCTCGGCGCACAGCGCGAGGTAGTCGTCGATGCTGTCACGGAAGGATTTTTCCAGCTCCTTCGCGGTGCGTCCCTCGAAATGGATCACGTCCTTCAGGTCGGCCACCGTGCCGGAGAACACGCCGTCCCCTGGGTCGAAATCGATCGGGCCGGCGGTGTATCCCTTGTAGGTCATCATCGTTTTACACCCGCAGTCACCAGGAAGCGCCGCACCGCGTCCACCGCGCCCTTGCTCGCTGTCGGCCGCGGATGCGGGCGATGGAACACGGCACGGATGCCGTTCAGGATGAACGCAACACGGCTGCCCTCACGCTCCAACACTTCACCTCCCACACCGCGCACCAGCGTCTCGATCTCCGCCCACCTTATGTCCGACCGCGTCGGCCGGGCGAAGATCGCGACCAGCGTTCGGTGCCGGGCACTGGTCATGGATTATTGATAGCGCTTCCCGCTATCAATATCAACCCCCAACTCACTCCGCCACCGCGGCGCCATCCCGCGTCTGTGGCAGCTTCCAGCCCAGCACCTTGCCGGCGATGAAATTGCGCAGCACCTGCGCCGTGCCGCCGCCGATGGTGAACATGCGCGCGTCCCGCGCCATCCGCTCCATCGGAAAGCCGCGCGAGTAGCCGCGCGCCCCGAACATCTGCAGCGCGTCGTTGGTCACCCGGATCGCCATCTCGGAGGCGAACACTTTCGCCTGCGCCGCCAGCAGTGGATCGGGGAACGGATCGGCGCTGGAAGCGGCCTGGTGGATCCCCAGCCGCGCCGCGTTCAGCCCGATCGCCATGTCGGCGAGCATCCATTGCAGCCCCTGGAACTCGGCGATCGGCCGGCCGAACTGGTGGCGCGCGCGGGCGAAGTCGGTCGCCGCCTCGAACGCGCCCTGCGCCAGACCCAGCGCCACCGTTGCCGCGCCGACGCGCTGGCTGTTGTAGGCGTTCATCAGCCCGGAAAAACCGTGCGGCACGCCGGCCGCGGTGCACAGCACCATGTCGTCGGGGATCACCAGGTCCTCGAAGATCACCTCGGTTTCGGGGATGCCGCGCAGCCCCATGGTCGGCTCGCGCCGGCCGATGGTCAGGCCCTTCGGCGTCCCGGCGTCGTTGCGCACCGCGAGGAACCCGCCGATGCCCTGCCGGCGCCCGGCTGCGTCGAAGATGCGGGCGAAGATCAGGTGCAGCCGCGACACGCCGCCGCCGGTGATCCAATGCTTGCGGCCGTTGAGCACGTAGTGCCCGGCGCGGCGGTCGGCGCGCGTGGTCATCTCGGTGGCGGCGGAGCCGGCCTCGGGCTCGGTGATGCAGATCGCCGGCTTGTCGCCGCCCAGCACGAGTTCGGCAGCCAGACGTTTCTGCGCCTCGGTGCCGTAGTGCATCACCGCCGAGATCGCGCCCATGTTGGCCTCGACGGCGATGCGTCCGGTCACGCCGCAGACGCGGGCCATCTCCTCGACGATGATGGCGGCGTCGCGGAAACTGCCGCCGGCGCCGCCATAGGCAAGCGGGATGGTGTAGCCCAGCAGCCCGGCGTCGCGCAGCGCGGCGACGTTGTCCCAAGGATAGGCTTCCGCCCGGTCCACCTCGGCGGCGCGGGGTGCGATGATCGTTTCGGCGACGCGCCGAGCCTCGATTTGCAGGCGGCGCTGTTCCTTTGTCAAATCGAACTCCATGAACGCGGTCCCCGGTTGGCGGTTGATCGAACAATCTGGCGGACGCCGATCAGCAACATCGGCTTGGCGCGGCGATCGGTCATGCGGCGTCCTTCGTCGTGCCGTGGCGACCGCCTGTTTGGCATGATCGCACCCGCTGCCAAAGCACAGAGCCCAACGACAGCGTCCGCCACCCGGCCGGGCGGCGGCGATGCGCGTTGCGGCAACCGCCGCCGGGACGGCCCGCCGGCGCCGCAAGGACGTGCGCCCGTGCTGCGCCCGGCGAAGGTTGCCGCTAACATGGCAGCCGCGGCGTCGGGTCACTCGGAACCATGCCGGCCCCGTCCTGTCGTCGTCGTCGGAGGAAATTGCATGACCAAGGTGGGCATGACCAAGGTGGCACTGTCGGGCGCCAGTGGGAACATCGGCGCGGTGCTGCGGCCCGCGCTGCTCAAACTGGGTGTCGGCCTGCGCTCGGCCGGCGGCCGGCGCGCACTGACGCCGCTGGCGCCGGAGGAGGACGTCTGCCATGGCGACCTGCGTGAAGCGGACTTCGTGGACCGATTGCTCGCCGGCGTCAACGTGCTGATCCACATGGCGGGCACCAGCGTCGAACGGCCGTTGCCCGAGATCATCGAGCACAACCTGCGCGCCCTGCACGCGGTCTACGAGGGGGCGCGGCGCCACCGGGTGCGGCGCATCGTGTTCGCCAGTTCCAACCACGCGGTCGGCATGCACAGCGTCGACACCAAACTGGACCTCGATTGCGATCTGCGGCCGGACGGGTTCTATGGCCTGAGCAAGGTGTGGGGCGAAGCGATGACCCGGATGTACTGGGACAAGCACGGCATCGAGGGCATCTGCCTGCGCATCGGCACCGCGATCGAGAAACCCACCGAGTTCCGCCATCTCAGCACCTGGCTGGGCAACGACGACCTGGTGCAGTTGATCACGCGCTGCATCACCGCGCCCGACATCGGCTATCTCGCCGTCTGGGGTGTCTCGGCCAACACGCGCAGCTACTGGAACAACGAAGCCGCCGCCCGGCTCGGCTACCGGCCGACGCAGAATGCCGAGGACTACGCCGCGGACATCCTGGCCCGGCCGAATCCGCTCGATCCCGTGGCGCAGCGCCACCAGGGCGGCGGCTTCGTCAGCATCGACTACACGCCGCCCGACCAGCGCCCGCCGGGCCTGGGCGCCTGACCTTCGCCGCCGGCTTTGCAGGGCCGCCGCGCCGTGTGCATCCTTCGTCCTCTCGCGGAGGCAGCGCCATGCGCACGATCGAACACCACGCCCAGGCCCTGGCGGCGGGCACCACGACCAGCCGCGCCCTGGTGGAGGACAGCCTGGCCCGCATCGCCGATCCGGCGGGCGAGGGCGCGCGCGCCTTCATCAAGGTGCATGCCGAGGCCGCCCGCGCGATGGCGGACGCGATCGACACGCTGCGCCGGGCCGGCCGTGCGCCGGGCCGTTACGCCGGCATCCCGATCGGGCTGAAGGATCTGTTCGATATCGCCGGCGAGCCCACGCCGGCCGGGTCGCGCGCGCTGGCCGACGCGCCGCCGGCCACGGCGAACGCGCCGGTGGTGCAGCGCATGCTGGCGGCCGGGTTCGTCCCGGTCGGGCGCACCAACATGACCGAGTTCGCCTTCTCCGGCCTCGGCATCAACCCGCATTACGGCACGCCGTCGGCGCCATGGGACCGGGCGGCGGCGCACATCCCGGGCGGCAGCTCGTCCGGCACCGCGGTGGCGGTGGCGGACGGCATGGTGGCGGCCGGGCTCGGCACCGATACCGGCGGGTCGTGCCGCATCCCGGCGGCGTTCTGCGGCGTCGTCGGCTACAAGCCGACCGCCCGGCGGGTGCCGATCGACGGCGTGCTGCCGCTGGCGCCCAGCCTGGACTCGGTGGGGCCGCTCGCGCCGAGCGTCGCCTGCTGCGCCGCGATCGATGCGATCCTGGCGGGCGAGGCGCCGGCGCCCCCCGCGCCGGCGACGCTCGCCGGGCTGCGCCTCGCGGTGCCGGAGAGCTTTGCCCTCGATGGCATGGACACCCCGGTCAGCACCGCCTTCGACCGCGCCCTGCGCGTGCTGTCGAAGGCTGGCGCGCGCATCACCCATGCGCGCTTCACGGCATTCGACGCGATCCCAGCGGTGAACGCCAAGGGCGGGTTCGCCACGGCCGAGGCCTATGCCTGGCATCGCGCGTTGCTGGCCGAGCAGGGCGGGCGGTACGACCCGCGCATCCGCGCCCGCATCGAGCGCGGCGAGCGGCAGAGCGCCGCCGACTACCTGGATCTGCTCGCCGCCCGCCGCCGGCTGATCGGCAACTTCGATGCGGCGACGCGGGAGTTCGACGCGGTGCTGCTGCCGACCACGCCGATCGCCCCGCCGCGCCTCGCCGAGCTGGACGACGAACGCGACTACAACCGGCTGAACCTGCTGATCCTGCGCAACACCGCGGTGGGCAACTTCCTCGACCGTTGCGCGATCAGCCTGCCGTGCCACCGCGCGGGCGACCCGCCGGTCGGGCTGATGCTGATGGGCGAGACGCTGGGCGACGCCCGGCTGTTCCGCATCGCCGCCGCGGTCGAGGCGGCGCTATAGGGCGGCGACGCCGGCAGGCTTCGCCCGCGTCCGGTGCGGCCAATTGATCGGACCGGGGCGCGCGAACGCGCCAGACTGCGAGGCGTCACGAAGGAGGTTCAGCATGGCAGACCGCCAATTGTCACGTGGCGATTCCGGCAGCGACGTCGAGCAGGTCCAGGACATGCTCAACCGCGACGGCGCACTGCTGGACGAGGACGGCGGCTTCGGCGCCGGCACCGCGGCCGCGGTGCGGGCCTGCCAGGCGAAGGGCCCGCTGCCGGCGAGCGGCGTGGTGGACGACCCGACCTGGGCGCTGCTGCGCTGCCTGCCCGAGCCGTGCCCCGACATCGCCACCTCGGCGGTGAACTTCATCGCCCAGCAGGAGGTTTCCAACCGCGCGCACTACGACGCGGTGGTGGCCCGGCCGGACTATCCGGGTGGCGCCAGCGGCATCACCATCGGCGTCGGCTACGACCTGCGCATGGAGAGCGGGTTCGACGCGGATTGGGGGCATCTGCTGCCGGCGGCGGCCATGGCCGCGTTGCGACCATGCCTCGGCCGCCAGGGCACGCCAGCCATGGCGACGGCATTGGCCGGCATCTCGGTGCCGTGGGATGCCGCCTGGACGGTGTTCGTGCAGCGCAGCCTGCCGAAATACGTGACCGAGACACGCGCGGCGTTTCCCGGCTTCGATGTGCTCCCGCCGCTGTGCCGCGGTGCCCTGGTCAGCCTGGTCTACAACCGCGGTGCGGCGATGACCGACAACAGCCCCGACGACCGGCGCCTGGAGATGCGCCAGATCCGCGATGCGCTGCAGAACGGCATCGCCGCCGCGGTGCCCGATCTGCTGCGGGCGATGAAGCGACTTTGGCCGGACGCGCGCGGGCTGCGCGACCGGCGCGACGCCGAGGCCCGGCTGTTCGAAGAAGGTTTGGCGGGCTCAGGCCAATAGCAGCGCCTGGCGGGTCAATGCGCCGTCCGCATCGCGCAGCTCATGCACGATGGTGAAATGATCCGCCCCCGGCACCGGGATCAGCACGCCCGGCAGATGCGCCGCGGCACGCTTGCCGTGCAGGTGCCGGCTGTCCAGCACCAGCGGCGCCAGCTCCGCCGTGCCGTAGGTGATCGCCATCGGCTTGCCGATGTCGGGCAGCCGCAACGGTGACAGCGCCACGATCTCCTCGTCGGTCAGTTGCAGCTTCTCGTTCAGGTAGGTGTCGCGGATCGGCCCCAGCTCGTACACACCGGAAATCGCCAAGCCGGCACTCACACGTTCGTGGCCCAGGCACATCGCTGTCAGATGCCCGCCGGCCGACCAGCCGGACAGCACCACCTTGCCGTTGATGCCGTGCGCTGGCCCGTGCTCGGCCAGCCAATCCAGCGCCGCGTTGATCTCGGCGGCGATCTCGCTGAGCGAGGCGTCCGGCGCCAGCGTGTAGCCGGGCAGCGCCGCCGCCCAGCCATGCGCGTAGGGGCCGGCGATCAGGTTGGCGAACTGTGCCTTGCTGTTGCGCTGCCAGTAGCCGCCGTGGATGAACACGATGCAGGGCGCGTTCGGGTCGGCCGCCGGGAACAGGTCCCAGGCGTTGCGTTGCTTCGGCCCGTAGCGCAGGTCCAGATGCCCCGGATGTGCCGCGCGGAACGCCGCCGAGGCCGCCTGGCGCGCCGCGTTCAGCTCTGCGCTGTTCGGCACCGCGCCGGAGTTGTCGTATGCCGCGTCACGTTCGGCGCGGCTCATCGTGCCCCAATTCATCATGCTGTTCATTATGCTGTCGCTTGCAAACTGTCGCTTGCAAATACCACGCCACGGTCTGCCTTCCCGCCAGAACAGCGTGCCTTGCCGCGCCGCCATGTGTGCCAGCGCCTTCTCGAACCAGCCGATCCGATGCGGCACGCCGCTGATAAAGCGGTTCACCCATCGAGCAGCCCATGAGCTTGGCGCCCTGTGTCTCGGCTTCCGTGGACAGCCGGTCGATGCTGGCCAGGTAACCCAGACGCTGCGGCGGCTTCAATCGATCGGTCATCCCCGCAGTCTGGGCGGGTTCGCCCGTTGCCTCAGTCGGGCAACATCGTCGCCAGCATCGCCAGGCCCAGCGCCGTGACGACGGCGATCATCGCCACCCCGAAGGCGTGCGCATAGGCCGGCTCGCCATGGGCCCCACCCAGCACGGCGAAGAACAGGCTGCCGATCGCCGCCACGCCGATCGCCGCGCCGATCTGCAGCAGCGAGTTGATCACCCCCGCCGCCACGCCCGCCTGGTCCGGCGGCACACGGCCCAGCGCGACATTGTAGAGCCGCGGCAGGGCAATCCCCTGGCCGAAGCCGGCGACGAACACGGTCAGCGTGACCTGCCAGGGGGGCCACCCACCGGCGACGCCCAGCCCGATCGCCGCATAGCCCGCCACCTGAACCACCATGCCGATCGTCAGCAGCCGCGGCCGCAACCAGGCCGGCAGCGGCGCGCTGCCGATCGAGCCGGCGAACAGCCCGATCCCGTACGGCAGGAACGCCAGCCCGGTGAACAGCGGGGCGATCCCCCGGCCCTCCTGCTCATAGAGGCCGAACAGCAGGTAGAACGGCGTGGTGAAGAAGAACAGCGTCGCCACCGCCGCGCCGCGCCGGAAGCTGGGGATGCGCAGCAGCCCGAGATCGAGCAACGGCATGAAGCCGCGCCGCGCGAACCGCGCCTCCCATCCCAGGAACCAGACCAACAGGATCGGCACGCTGACCAGCCCGGCGATCGTCCAGGCCGGCCAGTGCAGTTGCGGACCCTCGACCAACGGCAGGATGAGACCGGCCAGCATCGCCGACAGCAGAACGATCCCGCCGCCATCCAGCCGCGCCCGGCGCGAGGTGCTGGTCTCCGGCACCACGAACCAGGCGGCAGCGAGCACCGCCAGGCAGACCGGCAGCTTCAGCAGGAAGACGCCGCGCCAGCCCAGGTCCCACGGGCTCCAGGCCACCAGCACGCCGCCGCCGAGCTGTCCGGCCGCGGCGGCCAGGCCCATCATGATGCCGTAGGCGCTCATTGCCCGCGCCAGGCCGCGCTCGTCATCGAACAGCGTCGGCATCGCGCCGAGCACCTGTGGCACCAGCAGCGCCGCCGCGATGCCCTGCGCGACGCGCGCGATGACCAGCAGCAGCGCCGACGTCGCCAGGCCGCACAGCAGGTTGGTCAGCGTGAAGCCGGCCATGCCGAACAGAAACATCCGCCGCCGTCCGTACAGATCGCCGAGCCGGCCGCCGGTGACCAGGAACACCGCATACCCCGCGGCATAGCCGGAGACCACCAGTTGCACCTGCGCCGAGGTGGCATGCAGCATCTCGTGGATCGAGGACAGCGTGACGTTGACGATGAAGAAATCCGCCGGCGGCAGGAACCCGCCGGCCAGCAGCACGACGCAGGCAGTCCAGCGCCGCGCCGACGACGACCGCGCGGTTGCGATCGCGGTGTGCGACACGCAGGTTTCCCCCGAATTTCGTGCCGCCCTCTATGCCCCGATCGCCGACTGCGCGATAGTCTCGCGGTCGCTTCGCTTGGCTGGCCGGGCTTGTCCCGGCCGTCCGCCTGGTGCCTACACTCCACACGCATGGTGGCCGCCGCGCATGATCGTCCTGCAGGAATTGTTGCGCGGCCTGTTCTACGCCCCGTTCTATGTCGCCCTCGCGCGCGACGCCTACGCGGCCGCGGGCGTCGCGGTGCAATTCGTCCCCGCGCCACCGCCCGGCACGGTGGTGAACGGCCTGTTCGACGGCAGCGCCGATGTCTGCTGGGGCGGGCCGATGCGGGTGATGGAGACCTACCAGCACGTCCCCGGCTGCGACCTGGTCAGCTTCGCCGAGGTGGTGACGCGCGACCCGTTCCTGCTGGTCGGCCGCGTGCCGCGCCCGGATTTCCGGCTGGCCGACCTGCTCGGCGTGCGCATCGCGACGGTGGGCGAGGTGCCGACGCCATGGCTGTGCCTGCAGGAGGATCTGCGCCGCGCCGGGATCGCGCCGCGACGGCTGGATCGCATCGCCGGGCGCGGCATGGCGGAGAACATCGCCGCATTGCGCGCCGGCGAGCTGGACGCGGTGCAGGTGTTCGAGCCGTTCGCGTCGGCATTGGCCGCCGAGGGCGCCGGCCATGTCTGGTACGCCGCGGCGTCGCGGGGCCCGACCTCCTACACCACATTCTATGCGCGGCGTGGACTGCTGACGGCGCGCCGCGACGAACTGCGCCGCATGGTGCGCGCGATCCATCGCACGCAGCTCTGGGTCGCCGCCGCCAGCGGGACGCAGGTCGCCGATGCGATCGCGGATTATTTCCCCGACGTACCCGCCGCGATCCGCGCCGCCGCCTGTGCGCGCTACCAGACGCTGGGTGTCTGGAGCACCACGCCGGTGCTGCCGCGCCTGGGCTATGATCGGTTGCTGTCTAGCCTGGTCTCCGGCGGCTTCGTCGCCGGCACGGCGTTCGACATCGCAGTGGACAACCGCCTGGCCGAAGACGTGATGGCCCGCGCGTAGGGCGGAACAGCGCAGCGCATTCCGCCACTCGCCCCCGATCATCCTCGCGCGCCGCCTGTCGCGCATCCGCGTGGCCTGGTGCGTGGTCGGAGGTGGCGGAATGCGCTGCGCTGTTCCGCCCTACGCCGATCTGCCGTGCCTCTTGAGACCCACGGCAGCGGCGCGCACACTTCGACAGCAAAACAAGGGGAAACGCCCATGGTAACCGCAACGGATGTGATCGAAACCGACTATGTCATCGTCGGCGCCGGCTCGGCCGGCTGCGTCATGGCCGCCCGGCTCAGCGAGGACCCGACCACGCGCGTCACCCTGTTGGAGGCCGGCGGGGAGGACCGCAACATGTGGATCCACATCCCGCTGGGCTACGGCAAGACCATCACCGACAAGCGGGTGAACTGGTGCTACGAGACCGAGCCCGATCCCGGCGTGAACAACCGCAAGGTGTTCTGGCCGCGCGGCAAGGTGCTGGGTGGGTCATCCTCGATCAACGGCCTGATCTATATCCGCGGCCAGGCGGAGGATTTCGACCACTGGCGCCAGTTGGGCAACACCGGCTGGTCGTTCGACGACGTGCTGCCGTATTTCCGCCGCGCCGAGGATCAGATTCGCGGCGAGAGCGCCTTGCACGGCGCCGGCGGGCCGCTCGCGGTCGCCGACGTGCGCAACGACGACCCGATCAGCAAGGCGTTCATCAAAAGCGCGATAGATCTCGGTTTCCCACGCAACGACGATTTCAACGGCGCGGTGCAGGAGGGCGCCGGCTACTACCAGCTCACCACGCGCAACGGGCGGCGCTGCTCGACCGCGGTGGGGTACCTGCGCCCGGCGCGCAAGCGGCCCAATCTGCGGGTGGAGACCGACGCGCTGGCCGAGCAGGTGCTGTTCGAGGGGCGGCGCGCGGTGGGCGTGCGGTTCCGCCAGCACGGCGCGCTGCGCACGGTGCGGGCGCGGCGCGAGGTGGTGCTGTGCGGCGGCGCGATCAACTCGCCGCAGCTTCTGCTGCTGTCGGGTGTCGGGCCGGCGCCGCATCTGGCGGAGATGGGCATCACGCCGACCCACGACCTGCCCGGGGTCGGGCAGGGCATGCAGGACCACTACCAGGCCCGCATCGTCGAGCGGTGCCGCTTCCCGATCACCGTCAACGACATCATGCTGAGCCGCTGGAAGATGTTGAAGACCGGGCTCGAATATTTCCTGCTGCGCAAGGGCGCGCTGACGATCGCCGCGGCCCAGGCCGGCCTGTTCGCGCGCACCAGGCCGGAACTGGCAACGCCGGACGTGCAGTTCGCGACGGTGATCTTCAGCGCCGATCGCCCGGCCGAGGGGTTGCACAAATTCTCCGGTTTCTCGCTGGTGGTCTATCAGCTCCGCCCGGAGAGTCGCGGCGAACTGAAACTGAAGTCACCCGACCCGGCGGCGGCGCCGGCGATGCACCCGAACTATCTGTCCACCGAGACCGATCGGCGCACCATCGTCGACGGGCTGAAGCTGGCGCGCCGACTGCTGTCGACGCCGGACATGCAGCATTTCATCGCCGGCGAATACATCCCCGGCGCGCCGGTGCAGACCGATGATGAGCTGCTGGCCTATGCGCGCCAGTACGGCGGCACGGTCTACCATCCCACCAGCACCTGCAAGATGGGCGACGATACGATGGCGGTCGTCGACGCCTCGTTGCGGGTGCATGGGCTGGAGGCGCTGCGCGTGGTGGACGCCTCGATCATGCCCGCGGTGGTGTCCGGCAACACCAATGCCGCGACGATCATGATCGCGGAGAAAGCCGCCGACATGATGCGCCAGGAGATTCGCATGGCGGCATGAGGTCGGTTTGTGACGTCGGGTGAGCCGGTGCCCCAGGGTCGATCAATGCGGCCGATCAATCACGTCATGTCCACCCGCGGCGACATCCGCGCGGGCATGCGTTGCTCCCGTCGGTCGGCCCAGGGGTTGTCCGGCCCTGGGTTCGCCAGCGTCCGCGAACCGGTCTAGCATGGCGGCAAGCAAGCCGGGGAGCGTCGAACCATGGAAAGCAATGGCGCCTACAACTGCCTTGAAGGCATTCGCGTCCTGGACCTGACTCAGTTCGAAGCCGGCCCGTCCTGCACCGAGGCCCTGGGCTTCCTGGGGGCCGACGTGGTCAAGGTGGAAAACCCGAAGGGCGACCCCGGCCGCCAGTCCGGCGGCGCGCCCGGTGCCGATGCCTGGTATTTCCTGCAATACAACGCCAACAAGCGCTCGGTCACCGTGAACCTGAAGGATCCGCGCGGCCTCGCGCTGCTGAAGGACATGGTGACCAAGGCCGACGTGTTCGTGGAGAACTACGCGCCCGGCGCGATCGAGCGGCTGGGCCTCGGCGCCGACGTGGTGCGCGCCATCAACCCGGCGATCGTCTATGCCCAGGTCAAGGGTTTCGGCACCGGCAGCCCGTTCGAGAACAATCTCGCCTTCGACATGATCGCCCAGGCCTGCGGCGGCACCATGAGCATCACCGGACCGAAGGACGGCCCGCCGATGAAGCCCGGGCCGTCGTTCGGCGACTCCGGCACCGGCATGCTGCTGGCGGTCTCGGTGCTCGGCGCGCTGTTCCGCCGCACCCGCACCGGCCAGGGCGAGCACCTGCAGGTGGCGATGCAGGACGCCATGCTGCACTACATCCGCGGCGCCTTCGCCGCCCATGCCCGCACCGGCAAGCCGGCGCCGCGCGCCGGCTCGGCCAGCCTGGGCGCCAACAACCCGCCCTGCGGCATCTTCCCCTGCAAGCCCGGCGGCCCGAACGACTACGTGTTCGTCTACACCAGCCGCGGCAACCCGGAGCATTGGCCGCGGCTGCTGAAGGCGATCGGGCGCGAGGACCTGATCGGCGACGAACGCTACGCGACGCGCGAGGCACGCATCGCGCACGAGAAGGAGATCGACGCCATCATCGGCGACTGGACGCGCCAGCGCACCAAGCAGGAGGCGATGCAGATCATCGGCGCGGTCGGCGTGCCCGCCGGCGCGGTGCTGGACACCGGCGAGCTGCTGGCCGACCCCAGTTTCGAGGCGCGCGGCATCATGCAGACGATCCAGCATCCGAAGGCGGGGCCGTACAAGATGCCGGCCTGGCCGGTGCGCTTCAGCGGCCGCCCGCCGCCGATCCGCCCGGCCCCGTTGCTGGGTGGCAACAACGCAGACGTGCTGCACGACTGGCTGGGCATGAGCCGCGACGCGGTGGGATCGTTACAGGCGGACAAGGTCATCTAGAGCCTGTCGGCGGACCGGATGTAGGGCGGAACAGCGCAGCGCATTCCGCCACTCGCGTCGCGCCGCAGATCCCTGGCAGGGCCAGGCGACAAAGGCGGCGGAATGCGCTGCGCTATTCCGCCCTACGCTGCGTGGCGCGGACTGTGATGCAGCGTGACCACGCCGATCTCTTGCCCTGTCGTCCGCTTCACCCCGGTGCCGTGCCGCGCAGGCAGGTGCGATGCAGCACGCGCGGATACACGGCCGCGTCGAAATTCGGATCGGCGCGGTGCAGCAGGCAGCGGTTGTCCCACATCAGCAGATCGCCCGCCTGCCATTTGTGGCGATAAACGAAACGTTCCTGCGTCGCATGCGCCTCCAGCCTGGCCAGCAGCGCGCGCCCGTCCGCCATCGGCCAACCGTCGATGTGCGAGGCATGCTGACCCATGAACAGGCACTTGCGCCCGCTGTCGGGATGCACGCGCACCAGGGGATGACGCATCGGCGGGGCGTCGCGGATTTCTTCCTCCGTTGCGCGCATGCCGCTTTTCTGCTGCGACAATTCCCAGCTATGGATCACCCGCAGCCCGTCGAGTGCTGCCTTGTCGGCGTCATCCAGCGCGTCGTAGGCGGCATACATGTTGGCGAAGCAGGTATCACCGCCCTTGGGCGGCATGATCACCGCGTGCAGGATGGTCGCCATCGACGGTTCCGGGCGAAACGACTTGTCGCTGTGCCAGGTCGTCGATTTGACCTTGCCGCTGGGCTTGCCCTCGGCATTCAGGTTGGACACGATGTGCAGCAGCGGAATGTCGCTGCCCCGATTGGAGGCGACGTGGCGCTCCAGCGTGCCGAACTGCTCGGTGAAGGCCATTTGCTGGTCCTTCGTCAGCGACTGATCGCGGAACGCCAGGAGTTGGTGGCGCACGAAGGCATCGTAGACCGCCTGCCGCGTCGCCGCATCCAGCGGTTCGCGCAAATCGGACCCCACCACCTCGGCCGCCATCACCGGCGAGAGCGGCCGGACCTGGAACCCACGCCCGGCCGGGGACCGAGCCTCCATCGCCATCGACATGTGCGTTTCCCCCTCGTGCTTTTCCCCAACCTAGCCCATCAGCCCCGGCTGCGCACCTCCGCCCCGGCCCAACCCTCGATCAGCTTGATCAGGGCGGTGAAGTCCTGCTCGCCCATCCCCTGCTGCACGCCGAAGCGCCAAAGCTGCGCCACCGCCTCGTGCGTCCACATCGGCACGCCGAGGGCATGCGCTTCCTCCAGCCCCTGCGCGACATCCTTGTACATGGTTGCCAGCTTGGCGCCGTAGTCGAAGGTGCCGGGCAGCACCGCGCGCGGCACCTTGTCCAGCGTTGCGCTGTTGCGGCCGGTGGAGACGTTGATCACCTGCACCATCAGATCGGGATCGAGGCCACCCTTGGCGCCGAGCACCAGCGCCTCGAACGCGGTGGCCAGGTTGGCGGCGCTGATCAGGTTGTTCACCAGCTTCATCAGTTGCGCCTGGCCGGGCGCCTCGCCCATCACGAACACCGACTTGCCGATGCGATCGAGCCAGGGGCGCACTTGCGCCAATGCCGCCGCTGGCCCCGCCGCGATCACCGACAGCGTGCCGGCGCGCGCGCCCTTGGGACCGCCGCTGATCGGGCAATCGACCAGCGCGATGTCCCGCGTGTGCAACGACTCGGCGATGCCCCGCATGGCGCGGCTACCGATGGTCGACATTTCGACATAGACGCGCAGCGCCTTGCCCTGCGCCACCTCCGCCGCGACCGCCTGGCTGGTGGCGGCGTCGGGCAGGCAGGCAAAGACGATCGCCGCCGCGTCGGCGACCGCACGCGCCGAAGCGTGATCGACCGCGCCGTTCAGCACGAACGGCGCGACCGCGACCGGGTTCGGATCGAACACGTGCAGCCGTGCGCCGCCATCCATCAGGCGCTCGGCGATCGCGGCGCCCATCTGGCCAAGGCCAAGAAACCCCAGGTCCATCCATCCCTCCCCCGCTCCGGCGGGAGGATGACACAGCGCGCGGCCTGGCGCATGCTACCCACCAGTATCCAAAGCCGAGGGAGAGAAACGCGATGAGCGGCAACATGCTGGAGGGCAAGGTTGCGGTGGTGACCGGCGCGGGAAGGGGGATCGGCCGCGCGACGGCGATCTGCCTGGCGGCGAACGGCGCCAAGGTGGTGGTGTGCGACGTCGGCGCCGCGGTGACCGGCGAGGGGCTGGACGCCGGCCCGGCGCAGCAGGTGGTGGCCGAGATCACCCAGGCCAACGGCCAGGGCCGCGCGGTGGCCAACACCGACAGCGTCGCCGAATGGGCCAACGCGCAGCGCATCGTGCAGACCGCGATCGACAATTTCGGCCGCATCGACATGGTGGTGAACAACGCCGGCATCCTGCGCGACCGCATGTTCCACTACATGTCGCCCGAGGAATGGGACGCGGTGATCAAGGTGCACCTGTATGGCGCCTTCTATGTCAGCCGCGCCGCGGTCACGCATTTCCGCAAGCAGGAGAGCGGATGCTTCGTGCACATCACCTCGACCTCGGGGCTGATCGGCAGCGTCGGCCAGGTGAACTACGGCGCGGCGAAGCTGGGCATCGCCGGGCTGTCGCGCAACATCGCGATGGACATGCAGCGCTACAACATCCGCTCGAACTGCATCGGGCCGCACGCGTTCAGCCGCATGATCGAAACGGTGCCGGGGCAGAGCGAGGCGCAGTTGAAGGCGCGAGCAGAGAAGACCCGGCCCGATCACATCGCGCAACTGATCGCGTTCCTCGGCACCGACGCGGCGAAGGGCGTATCGGGACAGATTTTTGGCGTGCGCGGCAATGAGGTTTATCTCTACAATCAGCCACGGCCGATCCGCATCATGGCGCGCAGCGACGGTTGGACCCCGGAGAAACTGGCCGAGCATTGGTTGCCGGCGGTGAAGAACAGTTTTACCCCGCTGGAGCGCACGCGCGACGTGTATAGCTGGGACCCGATCTGAGGCACGGATGAGGGATTAGACTCTCCCCCTCCCCTTGAGGGAGGGGGGCGGGGGGAGGGGTTCGCGCGGCACGCTGTTGGAAATTGGGGTGCGGCACGCTGTTGGAAATTGGGGCGCGGCACGCTGTTGGAAATTGGGGTGCCGCGATAACCCCTCCCCCCGCCCCCTCCCTCAAGGGGAGGGGGAGAATGTTGTGGCCCGATCGCTCATCGCCCAACGAAATTCGGCTGCCGCTTCTCCCTGAATGCGGCAACGCCTTCGCGATGGTCCTCGGTCTGATCGAGTTGCGGCTGCACGAACGCCTCCATGTCCAAAAAATCCTCGTAGCTCGGCGCCGAGGCCATGTGGAACAGCTTCTTCGCCAGCCCGAACGCGAAGGTCGGTCCGCTTGCCAGATCAGCCGCCAGCGCCTCGGCGCGGGGCATGAGCTGGTCGTCCGCCACCACCTCGTTGACCAACCCCATTGACAATGCCTCCGCCGCCTCGACGAAGCGCGCGGTGAACACCAGTTCCTTGGCCCGTGCCATGCCGATGCGGCGCGTCAGGAACCAGATCGCCCCGCCATCCGGGGCCAGCCCGATCCGGCGGAAGATCTGCGAAAACCGCGCGGTCTCCGAGGCAACAATCAGGTCGCAGGCCAGCGCGATGGACCAGCCGATGCCCACGGTGGGACCACGCACCGCGGCGATGATGGGCTTCTCGATCGCGTGCATGGTGCGCAGGAACATGTGGCTGCCGCCCATGATCTTCTGGCGTTCCGCGCGCAGCCCGCCGCGCTGCATGCCGTTGACATCGGCGCCGGTGCAGAACGCCCGGCCCTCGCCGGTGACCAGGATGGCGCGCACCGCGTCATCGAAGCGCAGCCGGTCGAAATGCTCGCGCAACTGCACGCGCATCTCCCTTGTCAGCGCGTTCAGCTTGTCCGGCCGGTTCAGCACCACCTTCGCCACCGCGCCTTCGATCGTCAGTTCGACCGACATCCTGCGTCCTCCGTTTCGCTGCGGATCATCCAAGCGTGTTGACGCCTTGCGGACAAGGCGGCACCGTTCGGCCACAGATCGGGGAAAACCGCCCATGGCGCGCGCGTTCGACGGCATCCGCATCATCGACATCACGCATGTGCTGGCCGGACCGTTCGCCGCCTATCAGCTCGCGTTGCAGGGCGCCGACGTGATCAAGGTGGAGCACCCGCGGGACCCCGACCAAAGCCGCGGCAGCGGCACCGACCGCGCGCTGAACCACGCCAACATGGGCACCGGGTTTCTGACGCAAGCATCGAACAAGCGCGCCATCACGCTCGATCTGAAGACGCCGGCGGGACAGGAGATCCTCAAGCGGCTGGTCGCCACCGCCGACGTGCTGGTGGAGAATTACCGGCCCGGCGCGTTCGAGGCGCTGGGCCTGGGCTACGAGGACCTGCGCAAGATCAACCCGAAGCTGGTCTACGCGTCGTTCTCCGCCTTCGGGCAGGGCGGCCCGCGGCGCACGCAGACCGCCTATGACCATGTGATCCAATCCACCTCCGGCATCATGGCGATGACCGGCATGCCGGAGGTGCATCCGGTGAAGATCGGCGCCCCGGCGATCGATTACGCCACGGGTACGATGGGCGCCTTCGCACTGGCCTCGGCGCTGTTCCAGCGCGAGCGCACCGGCCAGGGCCAGCACATCGACATGGCGATGCTGGATGTGGCGATGATCCTGATGGCGTCGCACCTGACCGGCTACCTGCGCAACGGCAGGCACCCGAAGCCCAACGGCAACAAGCATCCGCACGCCACCAACAGCGCCTACCGGACGAAGGACGGGCTGGTGATGCTGGGCGCGTCGAACCTGCGCCAGCAGAAGCGGCTGTGGACCGTGCTGGAACGCCCCGACATGATCAAGCGCACGAACGACGAACGCGACGCGGATCACGCCAACGAAGAGAAACTGCTCGAACAGATCCTGCTCACCCGCACGGCGGCGGAATGGGAGGATTATCTGCAGCAACGCCACGTTCCCGCCGCGCGCGTGCGCACGATGGGCGAGGCGGCGGCCGATCCGCAGATCGCGTCCCGCGGCGTGCTGCACCGCTTCCCCGATGGCGCGCCCGGCGTGCCTGGCGCCTTCAGCGTGCCGATCGCAGCATTCACGTTCGACCATGACGGGCCGCGCATCGATGCGCCGCCGCCGCGTTTCGGCGAACATACCGAACAGGTGCTCGGCGAGCTCGGCTACGGTGCGGCGGACATCGACAGGTTGCGTACGGCCAAGGTGATCTGACAGGAGACAGACAATGCAACTCGGACGGCTCGGCGCCTGGTACAGCACCGACAAGCTCGGCGGACCGCGGGAAATCGCCACCTTCGCCGCCAATGTGGAGCGGCTTGGCTATGGCACGCTGTGGTATCCGGAATCACGTGGCTACGAATTGTTCTCAGTCGCCGGCTTCATGCTGGGCGCCACGCAGACGCTCAAGATCGGCAGTTCGATCGCCAGCATCTATGCGCGCGACGCCTTCACCTCGCGCCGCGGCATGATCTCGTTGAACGCGCTGTATGGCGATCGTTTCATTCTCGGCCTCGGCGTCAGCCATCTGCCGATGGTGGAAGGCATCCGCGGCCACACCTACGGCAAGCCGATCCCGGTGATGCGCGCCTATCTCGATGGCATCAGCAAGGATCAGCCGGGGGCCGAGGGCTGGCCGCTCGCCGTCGCCGCGCTCGGGCCGCTGATGCTCAAGCTGGCTGGCGAGAAGACGCGCGGCGCGCTGCCATACAACGTGACGCCGGAACATACGGCGCGGGCGGCGAAGATCATGGGGCCGGGCAAGTGGCTGGCGGTCGAACAGAAGGTCTGCCTGGAGACCGATGCCGTGCGGGCCCGCGCGCTCGGGCGGGCCGAGCTGTCGCGCTACATGGTGCTGGACAACTATCGAAACTGCTGGCTGGGCCTGGGCTTTACCGAGGCCGAGCTGGCCAACGGCGGCTCCGATCGGTTCATCGATGCGATGGTGCTGTGGGGCAGCGCGGCGCAGGTGAAGGACGGGTTGCGCGCGCATTTCGCCGCGGGTGCCACGCATGTCTGCATTCAGCCGGTGCACGCGGAGGGAGACGCCGCGGCACGCGACGGCACGCTCGCGGCGCTGGCGGATACCTGATACCAGCCGCCCGAAATGATGACTCTTGCATCATTTCGGGCGGCTGGTATCGCGCGCGGGGTTGGTGGGGCGGCCGCGCGCCAAACCAAGACTCATACCAGCGGCCCGACGCCGGCCGATCGGTCAGCCATTAGGGCCGTTGGTATGACGCCTGCTGCCAACGGTCTGGCCCAGGGGGGCACCGCTCAACAGCGGTGCGGCTGTACCTTGAGGTCGGTCAGTTTCGCGTCCATCACGAAATCGCCGAAATCCATGCGCAGGTTATCCGAGACCCCGTTCTCCCAGTAGCGCATCGACACCTCGTAGTCGGGCAGCGTGCTGCTCGGCGTGCGCTCGAAGAACGCCAGATGCACCCGCGTGCTGGGCAGCGCCGACAGCACCGGATACGGCGTCGGCGCCGGCGGCCGCCAGTCCAGCACGACGACCGAGGTGTCCTCGGCGCCATCCTCCGAGGTGCCGTCGAACAGCGGCAGGGCGATGAACTTCTTGCCGGAGCGCGCCGCCGCCAGCAGCGCCTCGGTATGCGCCATCGGGAACAGCGTGCCCGGCGGCAACGCCTTCGTCGTGTCCTTCGGGCTGGTGTAGTGCGCCGTGCCGGCACCGCCCGGCGCGTTCAGCTTGGCGTCGCCATCGGTCTGCGCGGTCACCGCGTCATCCGTGGTCTGCCGCGTGTGAAAGCGGAAGCGCAGGCCGTCCTTCGACTCCCACGTGGTGTAGTCGGAGACCATGCGGATGTTCTGGCCGTCGGCGTTGACCACCGTCATGTCAAGCTGCTGGTGCGTCGCCCAGCCGTCGCAGGAATTGATCACCTCGAAGCCCATCGTGCCGCTGGCCCCGGCGACGTCACTGCTGCCGCCGCCGGTGCGACCGTCCAGTGTGAGCGAGTACAGCGCGCGGTGCGCCGCGAGCGGCGTCGGCGGGGCCGCCAGTTGTGCCGCGCGATCGGCGGCGCGCGCGACGTGCGACGTACTCCCGCCCACGGCGAAGACCGCCGCGAGCAGCCCGGTGCCCACAGCGCACCCGAGCCGGCTGAGACTGAACCGGGTGGGCCCGCGACGGGACGGGTCGTGAACAGTTGGGCCGTGACGGGTTGGGGCGAGCAATCCAGAAGCCGCGGACGCGGCGGGTCGGCGCATAGGGGGTCTCCGGCCTCGGGTGACGCGAACGCTTGTGCTCACCCAAGATAGGCGAAGCGCGTGCGCGTGCCAGTCGCTCTGTGTCATGGGTGCAGCGCGTTGGCCAGATCGATCTCGGTCTGGCGCAGCACGGTCGCCACCGCCGCAAGCTGCGCCCGCACCAAATCCGCCGGATCGGTCCCCGCCAGGCTGACCGAGGCCGCCTCGGTCCGCTCCAGCAGAATCCGCGCGACCCCGGCGCGCTGGTCGATCAACACCAGCGACAGCGCCGCGCGCGCCGTCCTGCCGGCCAGATCGGCATGCAGCGCCAACAGTTCGGCTTCCAGGACCAGTGCGGGGTTCAGCCGGCTGCCCGTCGTGACCACCGCGGCGAACAGCCCGCTGTCGGCCAGCCAGCGCCGCAGGTCGTCATCCACGCCCTGCGCCGGAGGCACCGCCCATTGCTCGTAGAAGGCGAGCCGCAGGCTGCCGTCCGGCTGCAGTGTCTGCAGGCCGCGCGACTCCAGGCCCGGCGCGGCCTGGATCGGGCGGACCAGCAGCACGCTGCCCTTCCCCCGCCCCGCGCCTGCCGCCGGCATGATCCCTTGCGCCTGCGTCGGCGCGCCCGCGGGCAGGTCCCGTGGCATGTCCGCGGGGCGCCGCACGACCAGCGGCCAGTCACGGCGCTGCAGATAGGGCTGGCTCGGCAGCACGCTGCATCCGGTGCCGCCCAGGGTCGTCGCGAGCGCTGTTGCGAGCGCTCTCCCCACCAGCCAACGCCGCCTCATTTCACCGGCTCCTGGGTTCGCGGCGGCGGCGCAGCCAGCAGCATCTGGGCCGGGTAGCGCCGCAGCTCGTCGGTGGCGTCGCGCAGATTGGCCGCCGCCGCCTGCGCGTCGCGCAGGATCGGCAGCAACCCCTGCTGCAGGTCCGCCGCACCGCTGTCGGCCCGTTGGGCGGTGGCCTGCAACGCCGCGATCAGCGATCCCAGCCGCGCGCTCGCCGCGGCCAGACGATCGCTCATGACGGCCGCGTTGGCGAGCGCGCGGCGCAGGTCGCGGTTCTGCGCCAGGTCGCGCACCGCCGTGGAGGTCCGGCGCAGATCGGCGGTCAGGCCGGGCAGGTCGGAAGCTGTCACGGCGTCATTCAGCGTGCGCAACAGCGCGGCGGACCGCGCCAGCGTCAGGTGCACGTCGCCACTGTCGAGACTGGTGCGCAGATCCGCGACCAACCCGGTGAGCGACGCCGACAACGCATCGATATCGATACGGTTGAGCTTGGCGAGGACCTGCTGCGCGGCGTTCTGCACCTGCTGGAAGGTGCTTGGCATCGACGGGATGTACGGGTTCTTCGGCTGCCACGGCACCTCCTGGGCCGGATATTCCGTCGGATCGGCGAAATCCAGCTCAAGATAGCTCAGTCCGGTGATGCCCTGGGAGGCCAGCCGCACGCGCAGCCCGAGCTTCACCGCGGTCGTGGTCTCCGGCATCTGCCCGATGCGTTTGCGATCCACCATGAAGCGCACAAAAACCAGCCGGTAGGTCTTGTTGCGGTCGAACTGCGCCGGCGCCGCGCCGGTGCCGTATTCCGCCGCCACCAGGCCGAGTTCGGTGACCCGCCCGACGGTGACGCCGCGATACTTCACCGGGGCACCGTCCTCCAGCCCTTGCACCAATTCGCCGAAATACGTCTCGAACAGCGTGCCGCGGCGCAGATTGTTGCCGCCGAAGAACCAGATCAGGCCGATCACCAGCGCGATCCCGCCCAGTACCAGCAGCCCGACCCGCAGGAATGCCCCGCGCACCTCGTTCATGCCGCCGCCTCCACCATCTGGCGGTGGAAGAAGGCATGGACCCTGGGATGCGCGCTGGCATCGCGCAGCACGCGCGGGTCGCCCTCGGCGATCACCCCGCCGGCGTCTTGCGTGGCCGCGGCGTCCAGCATGATGCAGCGATCGGCGATCGCCAGGATCGAGGCAAGCTCGTGCGTCACCACCACGAAGGTCACGCCGAGATCCTGCCGCAGATCGAGGATCAGCCGATCGATCCCCGCCGAGGTGATCGGGTCGAGGCCGGCCGACGGCTCATCGAGGAACAGGATCGGCGGATCGAGTGCCATGGCGCGGGCGATGCCGGCGCGCCTTGCCATGCCGCCGGAGATCTCCGCCGGCAGCAGTTCGGCGGCCTGCCCAAGGCCGACCAGGCCGAGCTTCACCCGCGCCACCGCGGCGCGTCCCTCAGCCGGCAGGTCGGTGAACATCTCAAGTGGCAGCATGACGTTTTCCAGCAGGGTCATCGAGCCGAACAGCGCACCCGACTGGAACATGACGCCGAAGACGCGCTGCGCCGCCTGCCGCCCGGCCTGCCCGGCCGGGCCGGTGATGCGGTGGCCGGCGATGTCGATCGTACCGGCGGTCGGCGGCAGCAGGCCGATCATCTGGTGCATCAGTGTCGATTTGCCGCAACCCGAGCCGCCCAGGATGACGAAGACCTCGCCGGCCGCGACCTGGAACGACACGTCGCGGAAGATCACCCGCGCACCGAAGCGCTGCGCCGCCTTGTCCACGCGGATGATTGGCCCGGCGGTCACGGCACGCGGCGCCAGCGGATCATTGCGCTGGCGCGCCACGTGGCGGCGCGCTCGGTGGGTCGGCGCGCTGCGCGCCGGGCTGAGTGACCGGTCAACGGTCCTCGACCGGGCTGGGTGTCGCCCATCTGGCGCAGGTGTCGGACAGCCTGTCGGGTCACCGGCCGCATCACAGATCCAGTCGATAGAAGATCAGCGCCAGCATCCCATCCAGCGCGATGGTCGAGACGATGCCGCCGACCACGGCGGCGGTCGCCGACAGGCCCACCGCGCGCGGGCCATGGCCGGTGGACAGCCCGGCGCGACAACCGATCGCGGCAATCGCGGCGCCGAAACAGACCGCCTTGAACAGGCCGCCCAGCAGGTCGCTGGCCTCGGCGGCGCCCTGCACCTGATGCATGATGGTGACCAGGGGGAAGCCGAAGCCGTGCATCACCGTGGCCATTCCCGCCAGCCCGGCGATGTCGAGCACCAGCGCCAGCGCCGGCAGCACCAGCATCACCGCGATCAGCCGCGGCAGCACCAGCATGGTCATCGGGTCGAGCCCCATGGTGACCAGTGCGTCCACCTCCTGGTTCACCTTCATGGTGCCGATCTCGGCGGCGAAGGCCGAGCCGGTGCGTCCGGCCAGGATCACCGCCGACAGCAGCGGCCCCAGCTCGCGCACCAGGCTGATGGTGACCAGGTCGGCGACGAACAGGTCGGCACCGAACCGGCGCATCGGGATGGCCGACTGGAAGGCCAGGATCATGCCCATCAGGAAGCCGAGCAGCACCACCAGCGGCAATGCGCGGACGCCGGCGTGATCGGCCTCACGCAAAAGGTCGCCGATCCGCAGCATGCGCCGGCGCCGCGGCAGGTGCACAACGGCCACCAGGGCCTCGCCGAGGAAGGCCACGCCGTTCACCGTGGCCTCGAACGCGGCCCGCAGCACCGCGAACGGCGGGGGCGGCGGCACGGCGGACGACGTGCTCGCCGCCTGGCCCGCCCGGCGCGCCCGCGCCAGCACCGCGGCCGCGTGCGCCGTGGCGCCGGTCAGCTCGATCGGCGCGCCATGCGCGCGCTCGGCCGCCAGCAGCAACGCCGCGCCGGACATGTCGAACGCCTCGACCGCGGCAAGGTCGAGGCGCAGCGCCTGGCCCCGCGCGCGCGCCGCGGCACGCAGCGCCTGGCGCCAGAGCTGGCCCGCGCCGGCCGCGTCCAGCCGCCCGCAGAACACCAGCGCGGTGCGCCCGCCGTCCCGCGCGACAGTCAGGTTGGCCATGGCTCGGTCATCCCGCCGGCCCACCGCCATCACCTCTCGGCTTGCGCCGGGCCGGCGTGCGCGATCCTGGGTCGACGCGCAGCCGCCCCGCCGGACCACCCGCGCGGCCACATGCACGGTCTCTGGGCAACCCGGGGCGCGGTACCAACCAGCCGAAATGATGAACGGGTCATCATTTCGGCCAGTGGATATCAGTGCTGCGCCAGCCAGGCATCGAAACGCGGCCCGAGCTTGGCCAGATTGTCGCGCCAGAACCCGTTGTCGAAGCGGACCGCGGCGGCGAGATTGGCCGGGCTGGTCGGTGAGGTCGCCGCCACCTCGGCCGGCAGCAGATCATTGGCGCCCTTCGCCAGCCCGCCAACGCCGGCCGCGTCGAGCAGCCTTCCCTCGATCGCCGGGGTGCCGGCGAAATACAGCAACTGGATCGCCTGGCGCAGGTTCGGACTACCCTTGACGATCGCCCAGCTCTGCACGTCGCCCAGGCTCGCGGTCCATTGCATACCGAAATTGCGCGGGCCGGTACGGGCTGCGACAGCGATCCGGTCGGAAGGCGCGCTGGTCATCAGCACGTCGCCGGAACTCAGGATGTGTACCGCCTCCTCGCCGGTCTGCCACCACACCAGGTAGGGCTTGAGCTGATCCAGCTTGCGGAATGCGCGATCCACCCCTTCGGAGGTGGCGAGAACCTTGTAGACATCGCCCGGCGCCACGCCATCAGCGATCAGCGCGATTTCCAGGTTGCCGCGCGGCCCCTTGTACAGGCCGCGCTTGCCGGGGTATTTGGCGATGTCCCAGAAATCCGCCCAGGTTGGCGTGGCGGGAAACTTGTCACGGTCCCAGGCCAGCACGATGTTGCTCGCCGCGGCGCCGACCCCGCAATCGAAGACGCCCTGCGGCAGGTAGTGGTCCTTGCCGCCGATCGCGTTGAAATCGAGTTTTTCCAGCAAGCCGTCGGCGCAGGCGGCGGCCAGCTCGTCGCCGCGCAGTTCCACGAGGTCCCAGTCATTGTCCGGCGCCTTGAGACGGCTGGTCAGCGCCGCGATGCCACCGTCCCAGGTTTGCTGGCGCACCGCGATGTCGGTGGCGCCGACAAAGGGCTGCACGAACACCTTGCGCACCGGCTCGATCGAGCCCGCCCCGCGCGACACGACCGTCAGGTCGCGCGCCGCAGCGCATGCGATCGACGCGCCGAGCAGCGCCACGGCGGCCAGGAACATGCGGGCGGGCATGATGAGTTTGCGGTCCAAATTCCTGCTGTCGGTCGGACGCTACAATCCGCGCGCGATCTGGGCAACGCGGTGATCGCCCGGTTCGTCAGGAACGTGGTGAATTTTCTGACTTTTCGGCCGCTGGGGTGCCGATCTGCGACGCCGCGCGCGCGAGTTCGGCCCGGCAGTCCTTGGCCCCGGCCACACAGCCGCCGGCCAGCCACCAGGCGCGGGTCGCGCGCAGCAGCACGCCGACCAGCGGCCCTGGCGCCACGCCGAGCGCCGTCACGTCGCGTCCTGCCAGCGGAAACGCCGGCCGTGGCGGCCGCGCCAGGCGGGCGCGTAGCGCCGTCCAGCTCTGTTTCCCTGCGGTCTCCGACGTCGCCTCGGCCAACCATGTGCGGTCGATCAGCGTAGCGCGGTCGTGCTCGGCGAGCAGGCGGCGCAGCGCGGCGGCGTCATCCTCCGGTCGTGCCGAGGGGACGTCCCGCAGATCCACCAGGCGCTGCCGCTCCGCCGTGGACAGGCGCAGCCGGTCGGCGAAACCCTCGATGTCACCGGTCAGCAGCGCCACCAGGCGCAATATCGGGTCCGCCGGCGCCCCCAGGGCGACCAACCCCGCCAGGGCAGCGATATCGGCACCTTCCGGGATCACCGCGGCCAGGATGCCCAGCGCCGCCATCAGTGCCAGCGCGGCGCGCGGGTCGGGCGCGGCGAGGATGCGCTTCATCTCGCTCCAGACTCGCTCGGCGGACAGCGTCGCCAGCCCCAGGATACCGGCGCGCAGCGCGGCCTGCACCGGGGGATCGGGCCTGGCGGCTGCGTAGCGGGCGAAGAAGCGGAAATAGCGCAGCACGCGCAGGGCGTCCTCGGCGATGCGCCGCGCCGGATCGCCGACGAAGCGCACGACGCCGGCGCGCAGGTCGGCGAGGCCGCCGAAATAATCATATATCGCGCCGTCGCGCGTCATCGACATCGCGTTGATGGTGAAGTCGCGCCGCGCCGCGTCCTGCCGCCAGTCGTCGGTGAAGGCGACGACGGCGTGCCGCCCGTCGGTCGCCACGTCGCGGCGCAACGTGGTGATCTCCACCCCGCGCCGCCCGGCCGGTTCGTCCACTACCGCGGTGACCGTGCCATGCGCGAGGCCGGTCGGCACGGCACGGATGCCGGCGCGGTGCAGCGCCACGATCACCTCGGCGGGTGGCAGCGCGGTCGCCAGGTCGATGTCGGCGACCGGGCGGCCGGCCAGCGCGTCGCGCACCGCGCCGCCGACCACCCGCGCGTCCGGCAGGGCGGCGAGCAGCGCGGCGAACCCGGGCTCCGCCAGGAACGCCGGCGGCGCGATCCGCCGCACCGGCTCGTCGCTGATCGGGCCGTCGCCGGTTGGGCCGTCGCCGATTGAGGGGGCGCCGATTGGGGGCGCCGATGAGGGGGGGTTGAGGGGGCGCCGATTGAGGGGGCGCCGATTGAGGGGGCGCCGATTGGGCCGTCGCTCGTCGAACGGCCGCGTGTCACCGGCTTGCGGCTCATCGTGGGGCGGCGTGACCGGGGACGACGCGCCCGTCGCGCAACTCGGCCGGGACATAGGCGGCATCAGGCGGCAAGGCGCGCTCCTGGCTGAGCCATACCAGCATGGCGGCGAGCAGGACCACCGCACAGGCCGCGCCGACCACCACCACGCGCGACGGACCGCCGCGGCCGCTCGACAGCCGCCACGCAATGAGGGCGGCGAGCGGCGCCAGGAACAACAGCACTTCGGTCAGTCGCAGCAGTCCGGCCTCCCTTGCGGCTGCCCCGCCCCGCCCGGCGCCTGGCTCATCCTTGGGCGCGCAGCGCGCGGGCCAGATGCACCAGGATCGCGGCGGTCGCACCCCAGATGTAATGCTCCGAGTGCGGCCAGACCCAGAAATCGCGCCGCCGCCCCTGCACCTCGCGCGCCTGCAACCGCGGCGCGTCCGGGTCGAGCAGCACCGACAGCTCCAACTCGAACACCGCCTCGACCTCATGCGGCGAGGGCTGGAAGGCGAGGCCGGACGGCAGCAGGCCGATCACCGGGGTGATGCGGAAACCCGTGCCGGTGAGAAAATCACCCATCCTCCCCACCACGGTAACCTGGCCGGGGTCGAGCGCGATCTCCTCGTGCGCTTCGCGGAGCGCGGCAGCCTCGGCGTCGGCATCGGTCGGGTCGATCCGGCCGCCGGGGAAGCTCACCTGGCCGGCGTGCTTATCCAGATGCGCGGTGCGCTTGGTCAGCAACACGCCCGGCGTGGCGCCCAGCACGAAGGGGACCAGCACTGCCGCCGGCGTCGGCGGCCGGCCGGGCCGGTCGGACAATTCGGTGCCGTGCGCGATCCGCCCCGGTTCCGCAGCGGCAACGATCGCTGCCAGCCGCGCGCGCAGCTCGTCGGTGGTCACGAGGCGCGGCGCCGCTGCGTCATGCCGCGATCACGCATCGTCGGGCGACAGCTCGCCCAGCGGGAAGAACATGCCGCAGCTCCAGACCCCCAGCATGCGCCGTCCGCCGACCAGGCGCGGCTCGGCCAGCGCGACGAGTTCATAGTAAACCGCGCGCGCAATACGGGCCTCGACCGCCAGACGGCCGGCGCCGGGCCGCACGGCGATGTACGGGGTCGGCTGGCAGGTCAGCAGATCGTGCGCCACGCGGATCGGGTGGTGGCGACCCGCGGTGACGATCTGATCGACGTTGGTGCGGAACGACAGCACCTGGCGCCTGCCCTCGCCGGTCCAGTCCAGTTCGACCGCGACGAAGGGGGCATCCTCGACCTCGATCCGGCCGCGCTCGACCGGGGTTTCCAGCCAGAAGGCGCCATCCTCGTCGCGGCGCAGCACGGACGCGAACAGGCAGACCAGCTCCTTGCGGCCAATCAGGCTGCCGCGATAGAGCCAACTGCCGTCGCGGCAAATCAGGAAGGGAAGGTCGCCGCATTCCACGGCAACGCGCCGACGCGCCGGGCCCACGCCAGCGGCTTCGCAGGCAGTGGACAGGGGCAGCGACCCTGGCAATGACGCTGGCAATGACCCTGGCGTTGGCACTGGAGAATTGCCGTCGTTCACATCCCGGTCTCCATCATCGCCCGCGCTTCCCTCCGCCTTGCCGATATAGGTAGCATCCCCAGGTAAGGGAAAGTACCTGGCTGCCTATATGTAACGGCGTTGGCTGGAAAGAAGGGAAGGCGAACCGCATGTCTCTCGGTATGGCGCCGGCGCAACAGGGCAGCCCAAGATTTGACGCACCCGGCTTCGGTGCGCCGGGGTTCGACCCGCAGGCGATCCTCGGCGACGTGGAGGCGCTCGGCACGCGGGTGGGCGCCGTGCGCGCCGCCATCGCCCGGGTGATCTTCGGCCAGGATGAGGTGGTTGACCAGACGCTGATCACCTTGCTGTCCGGCGGCCACGCGCTGCTGGTCGGCGTGCCCGGCCTGGGCAAGAGCCGGCTGGTCGAGACGCTGGGCACCGTGCTGGGCCTGGCCACCAAGCGGGTGCAGTTCACCCCCGACCTGATGCCCGCCGACATCATCGGCTCCGAGGTGCTGGACGAAGCCGAGGGGCGGCGCAGCTTCCGCTTTGTCCCCGGCCCGGTGTTCTGCCAGTTGCTGATGGCCGACGAGATCAACCGCGCCAGCCCGCGCACCCAGTCGGCGCTGCTGCAGGCGATGCAGGAACAGCGGGTCGCCGTCGCCGGCGTGGAACACGCGCTGCCGCGGCCGTTCCACGTGCTGGCGACGCAGAACCCGATCGAGCAGGAAGGCACCTACCCGCTGCCCGAGGCGCAGCTCGACCGGTTCCTGCTGCAGATCGATGTCGGCTACCCGCTGCTGGAGGCCGAGCGCGCGATGCTGCTCGCCACCACCGGCGCGACCGAGGAACGCCCGGCGCCGGCGCTGACCGCCGCGGAGCTGATGGCCGCCCAGGCGCTGATCCGCCGCGTGCCGGTCGGCGAGAAGGTGGTCGACGCGATCCTGTCGCTGGTGCGCGGCGGCCGGCCCGAGAGCACCACCGACGACACCGTGCGCCGGCACGTCGCCTGGGGTCCCGGCCCGCGCGCCGCGCAGGCGCTGATGCTGGCCTCCCGCGCCCGCGCGCTGATCGACGGGCGGCTGGCGCCCAGCATCGATGACGTGGTGGCGCTGGCCCGCCCGGTGCTGCGCCATCGCATGGCGCTGAATTTCGCCGCGCGCGCCGACGGCGTGGCGCTCGGCGACGTGATCGACCGCCTGGTGGAGCGCCTGGGGTGAGGGCGTCGCCCCGCAAGTACGGAAGATTCTCCCCCTCCCCTTGAGGGAGGGGGGTGGGGGAGGGGTTGGTGCCAGGGTCGCACCAAGGGCTCTGGCGTGCCGCCCCCTCCCCCCACCCCCCTCCCTCAAGGGGAGGGGGAGAACTGTACGCAGTGGTGCCGTCTTGATTCCTAACCCAGCCGCCCACTCCGGCCTCGCGGCACGCCGCGCGGAGGCACTCGGCGCCCGCTTGCCGCCGCTGCTGGTCGCCGCCGAACGCGTCGCCGCCACCGTGGCACAGGGCGTGCACGGCCGGCGGCGCGTCGGACAAGGCGACAGCTTCTGGCAGTTCCGCCCCTTCGTCGTGGGCGATTCCATCGCGCGCATCGACTGGCGCCAGTCGGCGAAATCCGGCCACCCGGCGCCGCAAGGCTGGTTCGTGCGCGAAACCGAGTGGGAGGCGGCGCAGACCGTCTGCCTGTGGCGCGACAGCTCGCCCAGCATGCGATGGCATTCGCGCCTGGTCCCGGTGGAAAAACGCGAGCGCGCCGGACTGCTGCTGCTGGCGCTCGCGGCACTGCTGCTGCGCGGCGGGGAACGCGTGACGCTGATCGCGCCCGGGGCACGCCCGGTCGCCGGCCGCGTCGGCCTCGACCGGCTCGCCGCCGCGCTGGACAACCTGCCCGAGGCCGACATCGGCCTGCCGCCCAACGTGCCCCTGCCGCGCCACGCCAGCGTCGTGCTGATCGGCGATTTCCTCGCCCCGCTGGAGGAGATCCAGGCCGCCATCGGCCGGCTCAGCGCCATCCCGGTCACCGGCATCCTGCTTCAGGTGCTCGACCCCGCCGAAGTCGAACTGCCCTACAGCGGTCGCATCCGCTTCCGCGGCGTCGAACACGAGGGCGACACCCTGATCCCACGCGTCGAAAGCGTCCGTAGCGCGTACACCGCACGTCTTAAGGCGCAACAGGACGGGCTGGCGGCGATCTGCGGCGCGGCCGGATTCAGCTTCGCCACCCACCGCACCGACCAGCCACCCGAAGCCGCACTGCTCGGGCTCTACACCGCATTGTCCGCCCGATGACCCGGCCCGGCCTTCGCGCGGATCGAAGCAAGGCCAGGGGCTCCGCCCCTGGACCCCGCCAAGGGGCGCTGCCCCTTGGAACCCCGCCAAGGGCGGAGCCCTTGGAACCCATCCGTTTGGCTGGTGAGGGGGCGGGGGGTAAGCGTGACAGGCCAATGCCGCCCGTCTCGACGGGCGGCATTGGCCTGTCACGCTTACCCCCCGCCCCCTCACCAGCCAAACGGATGGAGTTCCAGAGGCTGTGCCGGCGCCTGCCCCCGGGCACTTGTCCCGGGGGGTGGGGGTCCAGGGGGCAAAGCCCCCTGGCGGGTTTCAGGGCGGAGCCCTGACCTTGCTTCGCCCACACGAGGACCGGGATGATCTTCGGCGCGCCATGGGTGCTGTTGGCGTTGGCCGCGTTGCCGCTGTTGTGGTGGCTGTTGCGGGTGACGCCGCCGGCACCGTTAAGCGAGAGTTTTCCCGCCATTCGTCTGTTGCTTGGGCTGCATGCGCGGGAGGAGACGCCGGCGCGCACCCCGTGGTGGCTGTTGTTGTTGCGGGTTGTTGCGACTGGGCTGTTGATCGTGGGGCTGGCGCAGCCGGTGCTGGATGCCGGGTCGCGGCTGCCAGGCAGCGGGCCGGTGCTGCTGGTGGTGGACAATGGCTGGGCCTCGGCGAGCGACTGGCCGCGGCGGATACAGGCGGCGAATGGCGTGTTGGACAGTGCGGCACGGGCCGGGCGGCAGGCGGCGCTGCTGGCGACCGCCGCGGACGAGACCGGGGCGGCGCCTCGGCTGACCCCGGCGATGCCGGTGCCGGAGCTGCGCGCGCGGCTGGCGGCACTGCATCCGCAGCCGTGGCCGCCCGATCGTGTCGCCGCCGCCGCCGCGCTGGCGGGCTGGCGGGTTGCCGGCGGCGCCGTGGTCTACCTGGCGGACGGGCTGACGCACGGCGCTGGCTTTGCTGGCTTCGAGCAGACGCTGGCGGCTGCCGGCCAGGTGACCGAGCTGTGCTGCGCCAGCCTGCCGCAGCGCGTGCTGCTGCCACCCAGGAGCGAGGCGGACCGGCTGGTCGCGCGGCTGGCCCAGGTGCCGCTTCCGGTGCCGACCAAGGCGTTCGTGCTGGCGCAGTCCGGCGACGGACGGTCCCTGGCGCGCGCCGTCATCGACATGCCGGCCGGCACGGCCACCGGAGAGGCGCCGATCCTGTTGCCGCCCGAGTTGCGCAATCGGCTCAATCGCCTGGTGCTGGAAGGCCCGCCCTCGGCGGCGTCGGTGGTGCTGCTGGACGAGCGCTGGCGCCGCCGCCCGGTCGGGCTGCTGGCCGGCGATCAGACCACGGCCGAGACGCCGTTTGCCGGACCGCTGTATTATCTGCGCCGGGCGCTCGGACCCTATACCGAGCTGCGCACCGGCGACCTTGCCGGCCTGGCGAAGCGCGAGACCTCGGTGCTGATCCTGGCGGACCGGCCGCTGCCGGCAGGGGCCGAGCGCGACGCGGTCACCAGGTGGGTCGAGCAGGGCGGGCTGCTGGTCCGCTTCGCCGGGCCGCGCACCGCCGAGCAACCGATTGGTGAGACGGATCCGTTGCTGCCGGTGCCGCTGCTGGGCGGCGATCGCCAGTTGGGTGGCGCGCTGTCCTGGAGCGAGCCGGCCAGCCTGGCGCCGTTTCCGCCGAACTCGCCGTTTGCCGGGCTGGCCGTGCCGCCCGATGTGAAGGTGACGCGCCAGGTACTGGCCGAGCCGAGCGCCGCGCTGGCTGCCCACACCTGGGCGCGGCTGGCCGACGGTACGCCGCTGGTGACCGAGGCGACGCGCGGCGCCGGGCGGATCGTGCTGTTCCACGTCACCGCCAATGCCGACTGGTCGAACCTGCCGCTGTCCGGCCTGTTCGTGGAGATGCTGCGTCGGCTGGTGGCGCTGTCGGCCGGCGTGGCGACGCCGCCGGAGGCCACCGTGCTGGCGCCGGCGCAGACGTTGGACGGCTACGGCCTGCTGACCGTGCCGCCGGAATCGGCGACCGGCCTGGCGGCCAACGCATTCGCGACGACGCCGGTCTCACCGCGCCATCCGCCCGGGCTGTATGGGCCGGAGAATGGCCGGCAGGCGCTGAACCTGGGCGCCAACCTGCCGATGCCGCAGGCCGCCCCGATGGTGCGCGGCGCAACCGTGGAGACCCTCGCCGCGCGGGGCGCGGAGCGGGCGATCGGGCCTTGGCTGTTGGCGGCGGCGCTGGCGCTGCTGGCGGTGGATCTGCTGATCGCGCTGGCGCTGCGCGGGTTGCTGAAGCGCCGGCTGCAGATGGGGGCTCGGACCGGGGCTTCGGGAGCGGATGGACCGCAGGCCAGCCGCCGGCGGGTGGGACGGCTGGCGGCGGTGGCTCTCGTGGCACTGATGGGGATGGGCACGACCGGCGCTTCGGCACTGGACGTGGTGGCCAACCCGGCGCTGGAGACGCGCCTCGGCTACATCGTCACCGACGATGCCCAGGTGGACGCGATCGCCCGGGCTGGACTGGAGGGGCTGTCGGACTACGTCAACCGTCGCACCGCCGCGACGCTGGCCGAGCCCGACGCAGTGCTGCCGGGCAACACCGATCTGAGCTTCTATCCGCTGCTGTACCTGGCCGATCACCGCCGACGCGATGCCGCTGACGACGGCACAGGCGACGGCGCTGAACGACTACATGAGCCACGGTGGCATCATCCTGATCGACACGCGTGGGTCCGGCTCGGGCGCAGGGTTCGCGCCGGGCACCGAGGGCGCGCTGCAGCGCGTGGCGCACGGCCTGGTGATCCCGCCGCTGGCGCCGCTGACCACCGAGCATGTGCTGGCGCGCGCGTTCTACCTGCTGTCGGATTTTCCCGGTCGTTACACCGGGGATACGGTGTGGGTGCAGCGTGATCAGGACCGCACCAACGACAGCGTCAGCCCGGTAATCGTCGGCGGCAATGACTGGGCGGCGGCCTGGGCGGTGGACGCGCAGGGGCGCACGCCGTACGCGGTCATTCCGGGCGGGGCGCGGCAACGCACGCTGGCGTATCGGTTCGGCGTCAATCTCGTCATGTATGCGCTGACCGGGAACTACAAGGGCGACCAGGTGCACGTGCCAGCGATCTTGCAGCGCCTGGGGCAATGAGGCGGCCGGCGGGTGGGCCGGGTTGCCCGGTAGGTTGAGGGGCCGCTCCCGGGCCGGCGTGGCGTCAACCGCGCCGGCCCGCGATCCCTATGGCACAAATCCAAGACACCAGATGGACGGCGGGCGTGACGAGTCCAGTCACGATGAATGCGCTCTAGCTCGCGCGGCGGCATTGAAGGATGCTATCGGTCCGATCGATTTTGCATGGACCGCGCGTGACGCTCCCCGCTGGCCTGGACGAGATGGTGGATGGGCGCGGTGGGTTGCGCCCGCATTGGCGCGGCCTGCTCGGGGCGCTCTCGACGCTGGGCGAAGGCGGTCTGCAGGAGGCGGCGCGCCGGGTCGATCGAGCGTTCGAGGATGAGGGCGTCACCTCCATCCTGCCCGGTGTCGAACAGCCTGTCCTGGCGGTGCGATCCGATCCCGTTGCCGCTGCTGGCGAGCGAATTCCAGGACCTCGCCACCGGCCTGGCACAGCGTGCGACCTTGCTTGCCGCGTTGCTCGACGACCTCTACGGGGCGCAGTCGCTGCTGTCGAACGGCGTGCTGCCGCCGGCCCTGGTCTATCCGAATCCGGGGTTTCTGCGCGCCTGCCGCGCCAACACCGGCGGGCCGGCGTGGCGCCAGCGCATGGAATTCTACGCCGCCGATCTGATCCGGGGGCCGAACGGAAGCTGGATGGTGCTGGCCGATCGCACCGCCGGGGCGGCCGGCATCGCCATCGCGCGGGAAAACCGCCGCGTGCTCGCCCGCGTGCTGCCGGAAACCTTCCGCGGCACGCAGATCCGCGCGCTGGGTCCGTTCTTCGACGCCTGGCAGGACGCGCTGCAGCGCCTCGCGTCGCCCCCCCTCGCGTCGCCCCCCCTCGCGTCGCACGGCCGCGCGCAACCCCCACTTGCATCGCAGCGGGCCAATCCGTCCATCGCGCTGCTCACCCCGGGCACCGGCAGCCCGCACTGGTTCGAGCACATGTTCCTGTCGCGCGAACTGTCCTGCGCGCTGGTGGAGGGGGGCGACCTCACGGTGCGCGGCGGCGTGGTGTTCCTGAAGACGCTGAAGGGGCTGCAACCGGTCGACGTGCTGTTGCGCCGGCTCGATGCGCGGATGATCGACCCGCTGGAGCTGGAGTCCGGCAGCCTGCTGGGCGTGCCGGGTCTGATGGATGCCGCGCGCGCCGGCGCGGTGCGCATCACCAACGATCCGGGCGCCGCCCTGCTGGAGGCCCCGGCGCTGGCCGCCTGGTTGCCGGCGCTGTCGCTGCGCGTGCTGGGCGAGCGCCTGCTGCTCCCCAGCATGCCCACCATGTGGCTGGGCGACCAGCGCGCCTGCGCGCTGGTGGAGCAGGACCCGGCGCGCTGGCTGATCCGTTCCGCCACCGACGGCGCCACGCCGGCCGTGGCGCTGGCCGCGCTGGCGCCGGACGCGCGCGCCGCCCTGCTGGCGCGGATCGCGGCGGATGGCTGGGACTATGCCGCCTCCGCCGCCATTGCGCCGTCCGTCGCGCCCTCGGCCAGCGAGCTGGGCATGGTGCCGAAGCCGATCGTGCTGCGCATGTTCCTGATCCATGACGGCCATGCCTGGCAGGTCATGGAAGGCGGCCTGGCGCGGGTCATCGAGCACGGCGAGCACCTTGCCGGCGCCTTGCCGAGCCAGGGCCTGTCGAAGGACGTCTGGGTGCTGAACGACGAGGGCCACGAGATCGTCGGCCCGGCGGTCATGCCGACGACGCCGCTGGCGATCCGGCGCACCACCGGCGAACTGCCCAGCCGGGTCGCCGACACGCTGTTCTGGCTGGGCCGCTATATCGAGCGGCTGGAGAACGCCGCCCGCCTGGTCCGCGCCACCCTCACCCGCGTTGCGCGCGGCCACCTGCTGCCGCGCGAGGCGGTGGAGCTGGCGCGCCTGCTGCAATGCCTCGCCCACGCCCAGCTCATCCCGGCGGAAATGCTGGGGGCGTCCCACGGCGCGGCAACCCTGTCGGCCGGCCTGCTGGCCACCGTCAGCGCCGGCGGCACCATCACCACCCTGTTCAACCGGGTGGCGCGGTTGACCGAGAGCGCGCGCGACCGGCTGACCGGCGACATGTACGCCACGTTCACCAACGCGCTGCGCCTGGCGCATGCCGACGCGGTGCGCGCGCGCGGCAGCCTGGACCAACTGGCGCACGCGATGGTCTCGCTGCTGCGGTTTGCCGCCAATTTCGCCGGCCTGGCGGCGGAGAACATGGTGCGCGGCGGCGGCTGGCTGTTCCTCGACCTTGGCCGCCGGGTGGAGCGGGCCCAGGCGATCGCCGCGCAGGTCGCCACCGCGCTGGACCAGCCGCCGGCGCACATCGAGCCCGGCCTGCGCCTGGTGCTGGAACTGTGCGATTCCGTGATCACCTACCGCAGCCGCTACCTGACGGTGCTGCAGCCGGCGCCGGTGCTCGATCTGGTGCTCGCCGATGAGGGCAACCCGCGCGGCCTGGCGTTCCAGCTCGAGGCGATGTGGCACCATTTGACCAATGTCGCGGGCCACACCGAAGGCGGGCTTGCCGCCGAGGCCGCGGCGCTGCTGGCCGACACCGGCGTGCTGGTCCGCCGCGTCGCCGATGCCGAGGACCAGGCGGCAACGGCGGCGGGACTGCCCGCCGACCTGCGCGAGATCGAGGTCGGCATCGGCGCGCTGTCCGATCGCATGACCCGCCGCTACTTCGCGCTGCTGCCGGCGGCGCAGACCGTCGGCCTGGGGGGCGAGGCGCCGGCGCTGCGGGGCGCCGCATGAAGTACCGGGTGCGCCACACGACCGTCTATACCTATGGCGAATCGGTCGATCTCGCCGCGCACATGCTGCATCTGTGGCCACGGGCGCTGCCGCAGCAGGCGGTCAACGATACGGCCCTCGCCACCACCCCGGCCGCGGCACGCTGCACCGAGGGGACCGATCATTTCGGCAACCGGGTGAGCTGGCTGTTCCTCGATCTGCCGCACGCGGCGTTCGAGGTGCGGCTGACCGCCAACATCGAGGTGGAGTTTCCCGCCCCGCCCGAGCCCGCCGCGACGCCACCGTGGGAGAGCATCGCCGCGGCCGTCCGCGCCGGCGGTGGCGAGGCCTGGCGGGCCGCCGAGTTCGCCTTCGCCAGCCCGATGGCGCCGGCCGACGCGGCGGCGGGGGCCTATGCCGCGGAGTCGTTTCCCGCCGGGCGGCCGGTGCTGGGAGGGTTGCTGGAGCTGACCGCGCGGATCCGGCGCGACTTCACCTTTCGCCCGGGCGTCACCACGATCGCCACGCCGGTTGACCAGGTGCTGAAGCAGCGTGCCGGCGTGTGCCAGGACTTCAGCCATCTGATGATCGCCGGGCTGCGCGCGCTGGGCCTGCCGGCGCGGTATGTGTCCGGCTATATCCGCACGCGCCCGCCGCCGGGCCGGGCGACGCGGCGGGGCGCCGATCAGTCGCATGCCTGGGTGGGGGCGTGGCTGGGGCCGGCGCATGGCTGGATCGATCTCGATCCGACCAACGACCTGGTGGTGCAGGACGAGCACGTGGTGCTGGGCTGGGGGCGCGACTACGGCGATATCAGTCCGGTGCGCGGCGTGCTGCTGGGTGGCGGGTCGCACAAGCTGGCGGTGAGTGTGGATTTGGAGGCGGTTTGATAGCGGCGGTTGGGGGCGGTCCCCGGCAAAATATCTGGCTCGGTCCGGTCCTTTGCCCGCTACGACGACCCAAGGACAGGCGGTGACGGCGCATCCGAGCAGGCCACCAATCGGACCGGATATCGGCTGGCGTGCCTGTCCTCGGAGATGAAGGTGGCGTCCTCCTCGATCGCCTGCGCCATGAGCAGGTGATCGAACGGATCGCGATGATGCATCGGCAGCCGCGCAAGTGTCAGGAGATGCGCCGTACTGATGTCGAGAAGGGCGAATCCCTCACGTGGGACGGTGTCCACTACCTCTTTGATGTCGGCCTCCAGCTTTCCGACGCGGACCTTGACGACAATTTCCCAGAGCGACACGACGCTGACGAGGACGTCGTTGCCGGGGTCTTCGATCAGTTCCCGCGCCTGCGGTCCAAGTTGGTCATCGTCAGCCAGCCACCAAAGGAGGGCGTGCGTGTCGAGGAGGAGCCTCATTCCTCCTCGCCCTCCATAGCCGCCAAGACACCCGGCGGGAGCGCGTCGAAATCTGGCGCCAGCCGGATCTTGCCGCGCAGCGAACCCGGCCGCCGGCGGGGCCGCTCCGCTGGCGGCGGCGGGCGGACCTCGGCGAGCGCCTGATCATGCGACATGATCAGGAACGAGCCGCCCAGCCGAGCCTGGCGCAGGAACCCGCTCAGGTTCCCGCGAAACTCGCGCACCCCGACCCGTTGCGGCTGTGGCGGCTTGTCGTCTTGCTTCCGTTGAGCCATGACACCCAGGATGTGACTACAATTTGCGTACACATAGGTTCGGTGGATGTCAACCGCGGCAACGTTCGGCAAGGCGCGGCGACCGCCCTTTTCCCGAATTCTTGAATTCTGCACGCTCGGCGTAATCGGGTCGTGCGCATGTCCGCCATGTTCAACGACCTGTGCGACAAGGTTAGGGGTTGAAGACCCCCGCAAGGTTCTCTCAATGCACTGATAGCGACGCCGCCGGCGCGCACCACTGGCGCCAGGATTGACGCCGCCGCGCTGCCCCCAGCGGAGCGGCTGAGGGCGTGCCGGCAGCACACGCAGGCCAGCGGGCGACGGGGAGGCAAGCCGTCGATCCCTGCGCCTACGTGATTCGGCCGCGCCATCATGCGCGGGGCGGGTCTGCACCGTGGGGCCGCATGATGGCGCTGTTCTGTTTGTTCCCCTGACCGATCGCGATACCCTGGCTGATCGTTGACCCGGCGGGCGCCACGTCTCGCCGGGTCTGGGCATTGCCGACAACCAAGGAGCGGATTGATTGCCCCCTTCGTCGAACCTGGCCACGAGCCAGGACGCCGGTACCCCGGCCGCACCGAATGCCGCCGCGGGCGAGCGGCCTCGGCGTCTGCTGCTGCGCGCGCTGCTCTGGCTGCTTGCCGCCGAGGCCGCATCGATCTGCGCCGCCGCGCTGGTCGGGTTCGTCGGCGGGATATCGCGGACCATTGCGCGTGCCAGGGGCGGGGAGGGCTGGCATCCGAGTGCGCTTGTCTACCTGCTGGCCAGCACCATCGTTCTGCAAGCGGTCCTGCTACTGATCGCCTTGAAGCAGGGCCGATCGCTCGGCCGCGGCAATCTTGCGCGCAGCCTCGGCGCCGCGCCGATGCGCCGGCACTGGCGGATCGCGGCGTTCGCCGGCCTGATGATTGCCTGGGTGCTCGTCTATCTGGCAAGCGTCGTCCACGTCCATGCGTTGCAGGCCTATCTGACCGCCAGGCTGCCATCCGTCCCGGCGCCGCCGGTGTCGGGCGAGCCGCTCCTGCTGGCGGTCAACCTGCTGCTGCTCGCCGCCTTGGCGCCGGTCGCCGAGGAGCTGTTTTTCCGCGGCTGGCTGTGGACCGCGCTGCGCCGCACGTGGGGCGTTTGGCCAACCGCGCTCTGCACCGCTTGCCTATGGCTCGGCGTGCACGCGCTCAATGCCCCGGTCCGCGCGCTCGCTCTGGTGCCGATGGCGATCATGCTCTCCCTGGCGCGGCATCAGGGCGGCAGCATGCGGGCCTCCCTGGTGGTCCACGTCGCCAACAATGCCACCGCGGTTGCGATCCAGGTCGCCGCGCTGCTGCTCGCTGCTCGCTGATGCTCGGGTGTGGACCGGCTCGGTGCTCCGTTATGTGGCTGGGCCCGGCGCATGGCTGATATTGCCCTGACCCTCGACCGGTTCGCGGCGGGGATCGGCGCGCGGGCCCGGACCAGGTCGCGCTCCACGTCCCCGAGCCGCCGAGGGCACCGGTCATCAACGGGTCCGCACTAGACAAGTTACCAGTTCATCGGCACCCTTGGATCAAGGGCAGGGGTCGAGAGGATACCCCCCGATGGCATATGAATACCCGAGTGCGGCAGGCGTTCTGCGGCTGGTGGAGGTCCGCGGGCGTTGGCTTGTTCATTTCGCGGGTCGCCGGTCCGGTCGCTGGCCGTCGCCGGAGGTGGCGGCCAAGGCAGTGTCGCAGCATCATTCCGGTCTTTCCGAATGGGACCAGCAGCGCGACGCGGCACCCGAGGACTTGCTGGACTGGCGACCGCTCGGGGATTCTCTGTAGCGGACGCAACCGACTGCAGAGCCGTCCGTCCGCAGCGGCGATTGTAAAGAAAGCTTCATACTGCGCGCACCGCAGGCTGGACCTCGACACGCAATCGTAGAGATCCCCAACCGACACCGAATCGACACCCAACATCGTGGTGTCGTTCCCAAGAAGCCAAGCGAGGCGGCGTAGCTTTCGCGACTGGATCGCTACCTGGGCGTCCCCCGGCATGGCAAGGCACCCGAGAACCCAAGGTGGCGCGGGCCCGGCCAAAAGGTCGAGCCGGTTTCATTATTGCGTGGGTGCAACTGGAGCATTGGGATGCCGTGAACCGGCGGATCGGCATGCAGAACCACCGACAGGCGCCGAAGTCCGATCGCGCATCTATTGCATTGCGTCGGCGCAGCCACTGCGCAGCCTGTCCCGCATAGGTCTCTGCGAACAGTGCAAAGAAAGCTCCCCGTCGCCGATGTTTACGCCAGTGCATCCGCACGGGTGGCGGCTTCTCGGGGGATTTTCATGCCGGCGCTTACAGTGTTAAACGCCCTACCGGATTGGAAATCACCCAGGGGACTTTGCGGTCATGCAGATGCAGACTGAAGACATCGGCGATGGCGTCACAAAAGCGTCATTAAACGGCCGGCTCGACATCGCCGGCGCTCAAACCATCGACCTGGCGTTCAACGTCATGGTCGGGCAGAAGCGCGCGATCGTCGTCGATCTGTCGGGCGTCGATTTCATCGCCTCGATGGGCCTGCGCACCTTGATCATGGGCGCCAAGGCGGTAGCCTCGAAGGGTGGCCGCATGGTGCTGCTGTCGCCGTCCACCGACGTGGAGAAGGTGCTGGAAGACAGCGGCACCACGACGATACTGCGGGTTTACCGAGACCTGGCCGACGCGATCGCGGCAGTCTCCGCCCCACGCTAGCCCGACGCGGCGAGGCAGGCACATGACACCGGTGCGCTGCACCGCGTTCGACCTCCCGGTTGACCTCGCGGGCTTGCAGGAACTCTCGGAAGGGGTCGACCGCTTCGCCGCGTCGCTGCGATGGCCGTCCTCCACGGTCTTCGCCGTGCAGCTTTGCCTCGAGGAGGCCGTCTCCAACGTGATCCGCTACGGCCAGCTGCCCGCGGGCGAAACCGTGCGCGTGGCACTGCGGCAGGTCGACGGCCGCATCGTGATCGAGATCACCGACCGGGGCAGGGCATTCGATCCGCTGGGTGCCGCCCCGCCGCCACCGATTGCCGACCTCGAGACCGCCACGATTGGCGGGCAGGGGATCGCACTGATGCGCCGGTTCTGCCCCGACATGACCTATTGGCGGACGGCCGAGGCCAACCATCTTCGCCTGGGGTTCCCGCTGCCCGCGGACGGTCCGTGAACGGCGGTATGCCTGATGGCACGCCGATCATTTCCCAGGGCAATCGGGTGAAGCGAAGGCAGGTCGGGGCTCCGCCCCGAACCCCGCCAGGGGGCTTTGCCCCCTGGACCCCCACCAGAGGCGGAGCCTCTGGACTCCATGACTGGGAGTGGGTGAGGGGGAGGGGCGCCGTCCGGCGCCCCTTCGCCTCGCCCACACGCCCCCTCCCCCTCACCCACTCCCAGTGAAGGGTTCCAAGGGCTCGCCCTTGGCGGGGTTCCAAGGGGCAGCGCCCCTTGGTGGGGTCCGGGGCGAAGCCCCGGCCTTGCTTTCGTTCACCCGATTGCCCTGGATCATTTCCCTGCCCGCCTTGCTTGCCCGAGCTGCCGCGACGTAGGTTGCCTGGTTGTGGCCTAACCAACGGCTTGGAGGACTGTTTTGCTTCCGCAGCGCCCCGCGCGACTGCTGGTCGTCAACGACAACGCCGACAACCGGGACGTGCTTGGCCGGCGCCTGCAGCGCCTCGGCCACCGCGACATCGCCTATGCCAGCGACGGCGTCGAGGCGTACGACAGCCTGCGGGCCGGGCCGTTCGATGCCGTGCTGCTCGACGTGATGATGCCGCGCATGGGCGGCGTGGAATTGCTCGAACTGATGCGCCGCGAGAACCGGCTGGAAGAGACGCCGGTCGTGATGATCTCCGCCGACACCGAGGTGGAGACGGTGGTGCGCTGCCTCGAACTCGGCGCGGAGGACTACCTGCCCAAACCGTTCAACCCGGTGCTGCTGCGCGCCCGGCTCGGCTCGGTGCTCGAAAAGCGCGCGTTGCGAGCGCAGGTCCGTGCCCATCTGGCAGCGCTGGAGCGCGATCTCGCCGCGGCTCGCACACAACAGCTCAGCATGGTGCCGACCGAGTTCCCCACCGCGGTCGGCGGCCGCGAGATCGGCGTGCACGCGGCGATGCACCCGGCACGCCAGGTCGGCGGCGACCTCTACGACTGCTTCGAGATCGTCCCCCACATGCTGTGCCTGGCAGTCGGCGACGTGTCCGGCAAGGGCATGCCCGCCGCGCTGTTCATGGCGCGGGCGCGCAGCCTGCTGCGTGCCACGACGCTGCAGGCGGTGGAACTGTCCGGCCGCGTGCCCAGCCCGGCCGAGGTGGCCGCCATGGTCAACCGCGAGTTGTGCCGGAACAATCCGACCAGCATGTTCATCACGCTGTTCCTCGGCTTCCTCGACGCGCCGAGCGGACGGCTCGATTTCGTCAACGCGGGCCATGTCCGCCCCTATCGGCTCGGCACCGACGGCGAGGTGAGCGAAGTGGCGTGCCCCGCTTCGCTGCCGCTCGGCATCCTCGACGACGCCGCGTTCGCCATTAGCACGATCACGCTCGGCGGCGGCGAAGGGCTGGTGGTGATCACCGACGGGTTGCCGGAGGCGATCGACCCGGCGGGCGCGTTCTACACCTTGCCCCGCGTGTTGGCCGACCTGCGCGAGCTGGCGACGGCCGAGCCGGACGTCCTGATCGGCGAGTTATGCGCCCGTGTGCTCGGCTTCACCGGCACGGCCGAGCAGGCCGATGACGTGACGGCGCTGGCACTGCGCCTCAGGGGCTGACCGGATCAGGGACTGACCAGATCGGGCCGCAGCAGCAGGGCCGCGATCTTCTCCAGCAGTCGCGGCAGGTCAACCGGTTTGGTGTCGTAATCGTCGCACCCGGCCTGGATCGTCTTCTCGCGATCGTCTGCCATCGCGTGCGCGGTCAGCGCAATGATCCGCAGGTGGCGCGTGGTGGTATCGGCGCGCAGGCGGCGCGTCGCTTCCCAGCCGTCCACCACGGGCAGCGACATGTCCATCAGCACGATGTCCGGCGCTTCGGCGCGCGCCTTCTCGATCCCCTCGGCGCCATCGGTCGCGATCAGCACCGTATGGCCCAGCCGCGCCAGCCGCCGCGACAGCATGTCGCAATTCTGCTCGTTGTCCTCGACCAGAAGAATGCGTGCCACGATCTGTCCCCCTCATTCGCTCAATCGACCGCCGCCGGCGCCAGCACCTCGCGGACGGCGCGGGCCAGGTCGCGATGGGCGTTGTGCCCCTTCGTAACGATCTGCTGGGCCATCGCTTCGAGCAATTGCCGCTCCGCCCCACCCATCTGTTTGGCCGTGACCACGACCACCGGAATATTGCGCCACTCGGTGCGCGCGCGCAGCCGGATGAGGAACTCGACCCCGTCCATCTCCGGCATCAGCAGATCGAGCAGGATGATCGCCGGCACCGGGTTCGCCGCCATCCAGCCCAGCGCCTCGCGCCCGTTGCCGGCCAGCGCACAGCTGTGTCCGAGGGATTCGATGGTGCGTCTCGTCAACTCGCAGGTCGGCGGATCATCGTCCACCACCAGCACGACGGCATCGCTGCGCACCTGCAGCAGCGCCTTCAGCACATCGATCAGCTCGGTGCGGTCGACCGGCTTGCTCAACCAGGCCGCCGCGCCGAGGCTGAACCCCAAACCCTTGTCGCCGTCGGCGGTGACCAGCACAACCGGGATGTGGCGCAACACCGGGTCGGCCTTGAGCGAGGCCAACACCGACCAGCCGTCGACCTGCGGCATCAGGATGTCGAGCGTGATGACGTCCGGCCGAAGCTCGCGGGCTTTCTGCAGACCGTCGCGGCCGGAATCGGCATAGAGCACCTGGTAGCCCTCGCGCCCGAGGTAGGTGCCGATGATCTGCCGCGCCGCCGCGTCGTCGTCGACCACCAGAATGCGCGGGGCCGACGCCGGCGCGGCCGCTGCGTGGGACCCGGCCTCCGTTGCCTCGTCGTCCGCCGGCTCCGCGTCGGCGGGCGTCGGCTGGTCCACCGGCAGCATCAGGGTGAACGTCGAGCCCTCGCCGAGGCGGCTGCTCACTGTCACGTCGCCGCCCAGCATCCTGGCAAAGCTGCGCGTGAGCGCGAGGCCAAGCCCGGAGCCGCCGAACCGGCGGGTGGTCAACCCGTCGGCCTGCACGAAGGCCTGGAACAGCTTGCCCTGTTGCTCTTCGGTCATGCCGATGCCGCTGTCGGCGACCGCGAAGCTGACCCGCCCCTCGGGTTCGCGCCGGACGGTAAGTAAGACTTTGCCGTTCTCGGTGAACTTGCAGGCGTTGGAGAGCAGGTTCAGCAGCGATTGCTTGAGCTTGGTGAAGTCCGAGCGGATCGCGCCGCTGTCGGACGGGCAGTCGATGATCAGTTCGTTGCCGTTGCCCGCGGCCAGCGGCGCAATCATTTGCCGCACTTCCTCAACCAGGGTGGACAGGTTCACCGCCTCGATGAACACGTCCATGCGGCCCGCCTCGACCTTGGAAAGATCGAGAATGCCGTTGATCAGGCCGAGCAGGTGCTTGCCCGCCGCCTCGATCTTTCGCAGGTCAGGCAGCGCGGTCTCGTCCCCGGCGTCCTCCGCCTCCTCCTGCAGCAACTGGCTGTAGCCGATGATGGCGTTCAGCGGCGTGCGCAGTTCGTGGCTCATGTTGGCCAGGAACTGCGATTTCACCTCCGAGGCCTGCACCGCCTCCTGCCGCTCCTCTTCCAGCTCCTCCTGACGCCGCCTCGACGCGGTGATGTCGCTGTAGATCGCCACCGTGCCGCCGTAGGTCATGCGTTGCTCGCTGATCTGCACCCATCTGTCGCCGAAACGATACTCTACGGGGCCATTCGGCCTGCGATGCCGCGACAGACGTTCTTCCAGCCAGCTCGCGGCATCGCTCGCTGCAAGATCGGCCACACCACGCTGCACCGCCGCCTCTGCCAGCGCACGGAACAGCGTCCCCGGCTTGATAAGGTCGGTCAGCTTCGGTTGCAGCCTGACGAAGTTCGAGTTCCACAGCACCAGCCGGTCTTGCGCGTCATAGAGCACGAAACCTTCGCCGATGCATTCGATCGCATCGGACAGCAGTTGCCGCTGCTCCTCCATTTTGAGTTCCAACTGCGCGCGTTCGGCGATGCCCTCGCGGAACAACCGGACCGCCCGCGTCATGGCCCCCAGTTCGTCGTCCCAGGCCGGCGGCAGCGGCGCGGTCAGGTTGCCGAACCTGGCCGCCTCCACCGCCGTCGCCAACTGCGCCAGCGGATCGAGGAACGAACGCAGCACCAACACGGTCAGCCCGACGGAGGTCAGCACCGCGGCAATCAATAGCAGCATCGCGGTGGTGGTAGTCGAACTGCGCACGGCCACGATCGCATCATAAACCTCGTGCTGGCGCGCGGTCAGTTGCTGTTCCAGGCCGTCGAGCAGCACGCTCACCTGCTGGCCATGCAAGCGCGCCTCGGCGAACCGGACGTTGCCGATGACCCGCTCCCCGTGCGAGTAGGCGTCGATGGCGGCGGTCGCGCTGGCGTCGAACGCCGCCACCGCGCGGCGGATCGACTGGACGACCGCGGGCTCGCGACCGGCCAGCGCATCCAGCCGCCGCTGCAGCGTCTCGCGCGAGGCAGCGGCGTCGCGCTCGGTCCCGACCAATCGGTTCACCGAGAGTTCGGTCAGCCGGTAGCGCAGCTCGGCGAACGCCGCGTCCACGGCATGCGCATCGTTGATCAGCGTTCCCAGCCGTTCGGGCTCGACGGCGGTCGCGACCACCCGATCCAACGCCCGCGTAAGGTAGATACTGATGCCCAGCAGCATGCCGACCAGGGCGAACACCAGGCCCATCAGCCGGAGCGCGATCGAAACGCGGCCGAACAGCCCGGGCCGCGTCCGGGTCAATGGAGCACCGTGACGCTGGTGACACGACGCGGATCGCGGCCGAGGCCTGCTTCGCAGGACAGGTCGGTGGCGATGCCCTTTCGGGTTGCGGGATCGACCGTCGAGGGGGCCGTGCCAGTAACCTTTTCGAAGCCCGGAGCGGCTACGGCCTGCACAGCCTTGCCGCCGCGTCCCTTCGGGCCGCCCGCCGGGTCGTCGAGCTTGCTCTGGCTGGCAAAAATCACCATCCGGGCGGCCCACAACACCACGGCGAGGCGCTCGGCGATCGCCGGGTCCCAAGTCGGATCGCAGGCCGGGACGCCGGCACCGACGGCCAACGCGCTGAGCCCTGCATCGCGCAGCAAATAATCATGGAATCGCTGTTCCCTGCGGAATGAGGACGCGCCCGAGGCGCTTCCCCGCACGGTTGTCCCTCGGGGACTTAGCTTGCCTGATCACTCAAATGTGTCAACCTAAATCCGGATAGCGGAACAATATCCGATTAAAAAGACGCGCTGTCCCCCAAGTTGGTTCGCGCGGGCCGCGCCTGCCGGAATTATCAATTATATCAATCGCTTGCTTTCGGTCTGGCACGAGGGGGGCGAAACCCCGGGCAGGTTGCGCAAAATCGCCGGGTTGTTGCGTTTTCCGAGAACAAAGCCGCGATGGCGTTCCGATCGTGTCCCGGCTGGGCTGCCCCTCGCGGCGTTCGGGACCCGCGGCAAAGCAAGAAAGCAGACAAAGCAAGCGGATACAAAGTTTCACAGAGAGAATATAGGATTTTATAAATCGGCTCTTATTGGCGCTTCTCGCTAATGACGGGGTCACAGTCTGGAATACATTGCGAGCGCTGCTATTTGCCTTCTCTGTGAAGCTCTGTGCCCGCTTCATTGCTTGCTTGCCGTGCCGCGGCACGCCCAAGCCCTCGGGCCAGAATCAGCGCGCTGACCCGTCCGCCCTCCGGGTTGCAGCCGACCCGATGCGCCTCGAGAAAAATTATGGCTCGGCCTGCTCGCGTTTCGAATTGGTTTTTTTCGGGCGCGGCCTTGCGTCTGCGGTAGCAATGCCGGGTTGTTGTGACACTTCGATTGCCGCTGGCGTTTGCGACGATTCCGAAGAACGACGGTTCGGGGGCGGCAACAGCTGACTGTCACCAACGGGAGGCCGAGGGCGGGCACCGTTCTTTCTGAGGGTCACCATCCGACCAGCAAGCTGCCTCCAGATCGGCTCTCCGGGCGCTTCTTCGCGCATCCGTCCGCCCCTGGGGCACCTTTAGTATCTGGCCTTCACCTCTGCGGCATGGTGTGAGCGGAGGCACGCTCACCCCATGACCTCCAACCAACCCAGGCCCATCCCCGTCTCGACCCCGCGCCCCTCACCACTCTGCTGCGCAGCACCGTTAACACGCCGCCACACCGCCCCGACGCGCCGAGGCGCCGAGGCGAAGATACCAGCTTAGCGCGAGGCCGGCTTTGCCGCCATCGCTGCGCTGCGCCCGCCCAACCTGCTGGAGGTCCGGCTCGCCGCCCGCGTCATCGCCACGCACTACCTCGCCATGGATGCCTTCCACTGCGCCGCGCGGTCCGCCCTCCCTCCCTGCGCCTGCGCTACCAGGGCAGAGCTACCACCTTGACCCGGCTGACGACTGCCGTGATGCGCGAGTTCAACGGCCGCCAAGCCGGTCCGGCGCCGCGACCGCGCCCCGTCCCGTCACACCTCCCTCCACCGGCAGCAAAGCCAGTCCGACCGACGCCCTGCCCACGCGGCCGCGGCCGAGTTTGCCGCACGCTCGGCCACCTCCGTCGTGGCGCTCTCCCCGCATGACCGGACGGAAAGATCCCGTGCGCCGTGGGAACACCGCCGGCCGCGCTGCCCCTTGAGGCCGACAGGCGGCCAGGCACGCCCAGCACGACCGGAGGGAAACCGCCGCGACAGTCCGCCCGCGTCCCGCGCGTGGGGGCACGCTGCCGAACACCGCTGTCCCTGTCGCGCCCGCCGCCGGGCGCGGCAGACCGCTTCGTCGCCTCGTTGACCCGGCGTTGCGCTGCGTTGGGCGACGACCATCATCACGCGCCGGCCCGGCGATCGACCGACGCGGGGGAATCGGTGAGGCCGTTTGGGCTCAGGTCCGGGGTCGGTGATGACGCGACGACAGGGCGCCGGCGACCTCGAACAAAAGCTCGAGCGCCGCCTCGTCGTCCCATGCGAGCCTGACCCCCACCACCCGCACTTGCGCCCGTAGCGCCGGCGGCAGCCGCGCCGCGTCCTTCGGCGTCGTCACCGCGGTCGCGTGCAGTCGTGCTGCCGTTTCAAGCACGTCCTGAACCTGCTGCGCTGCATAGGCGTAATGATCCGGGAACGGCACCCGCGCGACGACGATGATGCCCGCCCGTGCCAGGCCATCGAAGAACTTGTCGGGCCGCGCGATGCCGGCGAAAGCCAGCACGCGCTGTCCGACGAGACGCGCGACCTCCGGCCCCTGCTCCAGCCGCGCACGCAACACCGGCAGCCCGGCCGGCAGTTGCGCCGCCACGCCGGTCTCGTCCGCGCCGATCAGCACCGCCGCCTGGCAGCGCGCCGCGCCGGCGGCGACCGGCTCGCGCAGCGGCCCAGCCGGCAGCACGCGCCGGTTGCCGAAACCGCTGGCGCCATCCACCACCAGCAGCGACAGTGTCTTGGCCAATGTCGGGTTCTGCAGCCCGTCATCCAGCAGCAGCGCCTCGGCGCCCGCCGCCACTGCCGCGCGGGCGCTCGCGGCGCGGTCGGCACCAACCCAGGTGGGCGCGACCTCGGCCAGCAGCAACGCTTCGTCGCCGACCAGCGACGCCGGATCGCCCGGCGCCACGCGATGCACGCCCGGCGCCACGCCGCCATAGCCGCGCAGCAGGATGTGCACAGCGACGCCCCGGGCGCCCAGCCTCGCGGCCAGATCCAGTGCCAGCGTGGTCTTCCCGGCGCCGCCGACCGTGACGTTGCCGCAGCAGATCACCGGCACCGGCGCGCGCCATCCCGGCCGGGCAAGGCGGCGCGCCGTCACCAAGGCGACCATCGCGCCGATCGGCGCCAGCAGCCGCGGCCAGGGCGAGCGGACGCCATGGCGCCAAAACGCGGGGGGGCCACGCATGTCAGTCGTAGCCCGGCGGTTGCGGGGAGAGCGGCGCGGGCGGCGCGACGGGGGGCGGCGGCAGCAGCGCCAGCAGCGCCAGCGCGGTGCGCTCCGGCAGGTCGGCCCAGCGCGCGGCGGCGGCGCGCCCCGCGGCACCGGCCGCCGCTCGCCGTGCCGGATCGGCCAGCATCGCGGCGATCCATGCGGCCAGGGCCGGCGCATCGGCGATCCGGGTGAGGCCGCCGGCCGCCTCCAGCACCTGCGCGGCGTCGAGGAAATTGGCGATATGCGGCCCGACCGCGACGACACAGCCCAACCGTGCCGGCTCCAGCGGGTTCTGCCCGCCGCCCGGCGCCAGCAGACTGCGCCCGACGAGCACGATGCCGGCCAGGCGGTACCACAGCCCCAGTTCGCCCAGGGTGTCGGCCAGCCAGACGCCCTGGTCCGGCGGGGCCGCGCCGAGCGCGCGTCGGCGCACCACGAGGTCACCGGCGGCGGCGGCGATCTCGGCGCCACGCTCAGGGTGGCGCGGCACCACGATGGTCAGCAGGCCTGGATACGCCGCTTCCAGCGCACGGTGCGCGGCGAAGATCAGCGCCTCCTCCCCCGGATGCGTGCTGGCGGCGAGCCAGACCGGCCGGCCCGCGAGCGCCGCGCGCAGCCGCGCCAGCTCGGCCGGATCGGCGGGCAGCTCCGGAGCGGCGAATTTGAGGTCGCCGGGGGCGCTGACCGAGGCGGCGCCAAGTGCCTGCAGCCGCGCCGCGTCGGCGGGCGAGCGTGCCTGCACCTGGGCGAAGCAGCCCAGCACGAGGCGAGCCAGCCCAGGGGCCCGCCGCCAGCCGGCCAGGCTGCGCGCCGACATCCGCGCATTGATCAGCATCAGCGGGATGCCGCGCCGGCGGCTGGCCAGCAGCAGGTTGGGCCACAGCTCGCTCTCGACGAAGCCGGCGGCGTCCGGGCGCCAGTGATCGAGGAAGCGCGCCGCCCAGGCCGGCACGTCGAGCGGCACGAAGCGGTGCAGCACCTGCGCCTGCAACCCGGCCTCCAGCCGGCGCGCCAGCAGGGTGGCCGAAGTCGCCGTCCCCGTGGTCAGCAGCACCGTGAGGTCCGGTGCGCGGGCGTTGAGCGCGGGCAGTACCGGCAGGATCGAAACCGTCTCGCCGACGCTGGCGGCGTGCAGCCAAAGCAGCCGACCGGCCGGGCGCGGCGTGGGGTCGATGCCGCGCCGCTCGGCCAGGCGTCCGGCGATCTCCTTGCCGCGGCGCAGCCGTCGCCGCAGCATGAGCCGCAGCGCGGGGGCGGCAACCGTGGCCGCGGCCGCCCAGAGTGCGGCCGTCGGCGTCATGCCCGGCGCTGGCGTCACGCCGGCTCCTGGCACCATGCCCTGGACGGGCGATTTGTCCCGCACAGGGGTCATGTCCCGCACAGGCGGTCCGCCCGATCCGCCGCCGCGGTCAGCGCCGCCGCGATCTCCGGTAGGGCCGCTTCCCAGCCCTCGCGCGGCACGGCGATCGGCGGCAGGCAGACCAGGACGCCGCGACCGAACGGCAGCGGAATGACCATGCGGTCCCAGGTTGCCAGCACGCGGCGGCGCGAGGTCTGGGCGGCGCAGGGCAGCACCGCCACCCCCGCCATGGCGGCGATCTGTGCCACGCCGCGGGCCGCGACCCGCCGCGGCCCGCGCGGGCCGTCCGGGGTGATGACCACATGCTCGCCGCGGGCCAGCAGGGGCAGCGCCGACAGCACGCCGGCCGCGCCGCCGCGGCTGGAGGAGCCGTAGACGACATCCACCCCGAAGCGCCGAACCAGCGCGCCGATCAGCCGCCCATCGCGGTGCCGGCTGACCAGCACATGGGCGCGCCGACCGGGGACCTGGTGCTGCAGCGTCAACCAGAGCCGCGGCATCAGCGCCAGGCGTTCGTGCCAGAACGCCCCCACCGCGGCCTGGCTGGCGATGGCCGCATCGAGATGCTCCGCCCCGTCAAACTCCCAGCGCGTCGTGCGCAAGGCGAAGCTCAGGTATAGTCCGCCAAGCCACACCAGGACCGCCTGTGTCGCCGGATGCTGTAACAAACGCCTCATGCGCGGGCGGTAGCATGCCGGGGGCAGCCAAGAAAGCTACCGGACGTTGGCCTCCGCCCAGCCCAGCAGCGACGCGGCCATGTCCCGCCATGCCGCTCGCGCGTCGACGGGTGGGTACGGCACGTTCGGCGCGGCGATCAGGCCGCGCAGCGCTGTCGCCACCGCGTCCGCGTCGGGTGCGCACAGCGTGGCGAGCGGCTCGTTCTGCAACTGCTCGGTCAGGCCGCCGACCCGCGTCGCCAGCACGCGGCGGCCGGCTGCCAGCGCCGCCGCCGCCACGCCGCTCTGGCTTGCTTCGGTGTAGGTCAGGAGCAGCGCGTCCGCCCAGCCGAGCAGCGCCCCGATCTCGTCCTCCGGCACCCAGCGGTTCTCCACCACAACCCCCGGCAGCGCCCGCAACGTCGCCAGCGCCGGGGTTTCCGGCCCTTGGCCGACGATGCGGATCTCGGCTCGCAGGGTCTGCCCCGGGTCGGGTCCCATCCGGGCCAGCGCCGCCGCCAGCAGGTCCAGTCCTTTGTAACGCAGCAATCGGCCGAACGAGAGCAGCCGGATCGGACCGCCATGCGTGAGCGGCGGCGGCGGCGACGGTTCGAACATCACCGGCGGATGCCGAGCCAGCAACAACGGCCGCCCTCGCGTTCCTGCCAGTCCCTGCGCGCGCAGCCGATCCGCGACATGGGCGGTCAATGCGACGACCGCATTGGCGCGGCGGCAGAGCTGCGTTTGCAGCGTCATCTGGAACGGGATCCCGTCCCCAGGATGCACCCGCGCGTCGTGGACAACAACGACGACGGGCAGGTGCAGCCGCCGTAGCGCCGCCACCATCAGCAGGTCCAGCGGCCCCGGTTGCGCGCAGATCGCCAGGTCCGGTCGCAAGGCCCGGACGCGGTGCGCCAGCCCGGACACCGCGAGCGGCGCCAGCAGCGCGCGGCCCAGGAAGCCGATGGCACTGCCATAGGTGTCCATCAGCAAGTCGCAGCGCGGCGGCGCCGTCCCACGCAACAACTCGGCGTGGCTGGACAGCGACAGCGTCCCCTCAATGCCCGGGAGCGCGCGTAGCCCCTCGGCCAGCAGTGCCGCGAAGCGCGGCGCCCCACCGCGCCGCCCCCATTGCCAGACCAGCGCGTTGGTCACGGCACGGGCAGCCCGATGCCACGCAGCGCGCCCGCCAAAGTGTCGAGCCCGAAGCGGGCCTGTGCCATCCGCCGTCCGCTCCCGCCCAGCGCGGCACGCGCGGCGGGATCGTCGGCCAAGCGACGAAGATGCGTGGCGGCGACCGCGATATCCGGGTCCGCCCAGACCGCGCCCGCGACCTGCAACACGCCGCGCGGGTCACGCGGCGGCACCAGGCGTACCGGGACGAGCGCGGCCGAGCTGTCGTCCATGAAGTCCAAATTGCCCGACCAGGCGGTCGCGACGACCGGCTTGCCCAGCAGCATGGCCTCGGCCGCGACCAACCCGAGCCCCTCGCTGCGATGCAGCGTCAGGACGATATCGGCGGCGTTCATCAGCGCCAGGCGATCTCCCGGGGACATCGTGCGCGTCTCGATGCAGATGTTCGGGAGGTCCGCAACACAGGCGGTCAGCGTAGCGAAATCCTCCGGGAAGTGGTCCGGGTTGATGACCTTCAGCAACAGCAGTCGGTCGGGTCGGTTGGCGAAGGCGGTGCGGAATGCGGCGATCGCGGCAAGCGGGTTCTTGCGCACGAAGGAAGACGCCAGGTTGAACGCGACCAGCACGATCACCGCGTCGTCCGGCAGCCCGAACGCGGCGCGATCCAGATGGGACCGGGTCTGCCAAAGCGCGGCCAGTGGCGGGCGGACGACCCGGATGCGCCCGGGGAGCAGCGGTTCGAGCGCGGCGGCGGTGAACGTCGAGGGTACCCAGACCTCATGCACAAAGGGCACGCCCACCCGCCAGCCGGGCGGGATGACCGGCAGCTCCCAGGCCCAGTAGCCGACGACCCGGCGAGGCCGCAGCACGGCGCGGCCTAGCCGCAGCATGGCCAATGGCAGCATCGGTCCGTTGACGTGCATGACGAGTGGGATTCCAGGCGGCGGCGCGGCGCCAGTCTCCACCGGCACCTCAGCCAAATGCCCACCGACCGAGGCGGGCACGTCCACCGGCCAGACCGGCAGGCCAAGCTGTGCCGCGCCACGCAGCATCAGTCGCGCTCCTTCGCCGAGACCCGAGGCACGCGACAGTTCGCCGCCCACTGCGAGCCCGTATGATGCCGGTTGCGGCTCGCGGGTCGGGCGCGGCGCGAGACAAGCCGTGACGCGGGCGAAAGCGCGCCGCCGACCGGCCTGGGGCAGCAAGCGCCAGAGCCGATGCACGAGGTTTGGCGCAAACGCTGGCGAGGCTTGTGACATGCGCCCGCATGATCGTCGGCAAGAGTTAGCGCCGGCTTAATCGCCGCTGTTGGGCCGGCAGGCGCCATGGCAGACGAGGGCGACTTACCGCCGTCACCAGCACGACCGGCGACGTCCGGCCCAACCGCTGGATCGGCCGGATTGCACAGATCTCCTGCGCCCTTGGGGTCGTCCGCATGCCCGCCCGAGGGTTTGGCAACTGTGTCCCAGGACACAACTTGCCGCTTATGCCGGCCCGTATAGACTGCCGCCATGCCCGCCGCCCCGCAATCGACTCATGTCGCCACCACCCAGATGCTCGCGCGGCTGGTGGCGTTCGACACCACCAGTCGCAACTCCAACCTTCCCCTGATCGCCTTCGTTCGGGAGTTTCTCGACGCGCAGGGCGTTCCCTATCGCGTCAGCACCGATGCGAGCGGCAACAAAGCCAACATCCATGCCATCATCGGCCCCCAGCACGCCGGCGGCATCGCACTGTCCGGACATGTCGATACGGTGCCGGTGGACGGACAGGACTGGTCCAGCGACCCGTTCGCCCTGCGCCGTGACAAGGGCCGGCTCTATGCGCGCGGCGCGGCCGACATGAAGGGCTTCGTCGCCGCCTGCCTCGCCGCGGTGCCGGACCTGCAGGCGCGCGGTCTGGCCCGACCGCTGCACCTGTTCATCAGCTACGACGAGGAAACCGGCTGCGAGGGCGCCCAGCGCCTGATCCGCGATCTGGACGAGTCCGGCATGAGGCCGGCGCTGTGCGTGGTCGGCGAGCCGTCCGGCATGAAGCCGATCCTGGCGCACAAGGGCAAGCTCAACCTGCGGGTCCGGGTGCGCGGCAAGCCCGGGCATTCCAGCGAGCCCGACAAGGGCGTCAACGCCATCTACGCCGCCGCCCGGGCGGTGTCCTACGTGGCTGCCGAGGCGCGCCGTCTCGCCCAGGAAGGCCCGTTCGAGGACGGTTTCGACCCGCCGCACACCACCATCCATGTCGGCACCATCCAGGGCGGCAGCATCCTCAACATCATCCCCGAGCACGCCGAGTTCGTCATGGAATGGCGCCCCATCCCGGGCGATGACGCCATGCGCGCGATGGAACGACTGAAGGCCCACGTCGCAGCGGATATCGAGCCGGCGATGCACGCGGTCGATCCGGCCACCGGATTCAGCTTCGAGGTACTGAGCATCATGCCCGGCATGGCCATCGCGCCCGACCACGCGCTGACCTCGCTGGTCAAACAGATCACCGGGGCGAACAGCGCCGGCAAGGTGAGCTACGGCACCGAGGCCGGCTACTACCAGGAAGCCGCCATCCCCACCATCATCTGTGGCCCCGGCCACATCGCCCAGGCGCACCAGCCGGATGAGTGGATCGCGCAGGACCAGCTCGATGCCTGCGACGCCTTCATCCGTCGCCTGGCCGAGCGGCTGCTGGTCTGAGGCGGCCTGCATGGGCCAGCCCGTCAACCATCCGCCGGCGCCGGCCTTCGAGGTCCGCCTTGCCGTGCCCGACATCACCCCCTGGCTTGAGGGCAATACCGGCGTGCGCGGCTTCACCACGCGCGCCGCGTCGCGTCCGGGTCCGCACGTCGCGCTGCTGGGACTGACCCACGGCAACGAGATCTCCGGCGGCATCGTGCTCGATCGGCTGCTGCGCGCCGGGCTGGCCCCGACGCGCGGCCGACTGACCTTCGGCTTCGTCAATCCGGCGGCGTTCCAGCGCTTCGATCCGCGCCAGCCGACCGCGTCGCGCTTCGTCGACGAGGACATCAACCGCGTCTGGGATATCGACGTGCTGGACGGACCGCGGCATTCCGTGGAGTTGGAGCGCGCCAGAGAGATCCGACCGCTGATCGATACCGTGGACGTGCTGATCGACCTGCATTCGATGCTCTGGCCGTCGGAGCCACTGACGCTGTGCGGCGAGACCGACAAGGGCAAGCGCCTGGCGCTGGAGATCGGGGTGCCGGCGATGGTGGTGGCGGATCGCGGCCATGCCGGGGGCAAGCGCATCATCGACTATCCCCGCTTCGCCGATCCCGCGACGCCGTATGTCGGCAATCTGATCGAGGCTGGACAGCACTGGGAACCGGCGACGGTGGATATCGCGCGCGAGGCGGTCGGCGCGCTGCTGCATCATCTGGAGATGGCGCCGGCCTGCGCCGCGCTGCCGCCACCGTTGCCCCGCCCGCGCCCGCGCTTCGCCCGGGTAACGAAGGTCGTCACCGCGACCACGGCGAGTTTCACTTTCATGCAGGACTATCGTGGCGGCGATATCATCGCCAAGCGCAACACCGTGATCGCGCTGGATGGCACGACGGAGATCCGCACGCCGCACAACGACTGCCTGCTGGTGATGCCAAGCCTGCGGCCGAGCCGCGGGCACACGGCGGTGCGGTTGGGGAAGTTCGAATAGGCACTCCCCGGCGACCTGATCGGATTGCTTGCGTTGTCGCGGGCGCTGGTTCGGTCCCTGCCGCATCCCGACCGTACCGTGGTGGATTTTCGCGCCTGGCAAATACGACCTGTATTGCCGACGGCGAAAACTCCGGCCACGACATCGCCCCTCGCCATCGTTCCGCGACAGCGGGAAAAATCCGGACTAGGGTTTCGCCATGATCGACCACCTCGCCGCGCTCAGCGCGCTGACCCGCGACCTTGTCGGCATCGACAGCCGCAGCTTCGTCTCGAACCTTCCCATCGCCGAACGGATCGAGACGGAACTCGCCGGCTTCGAGGTCGAGCGGCTGGACTATCCCGACGCCAACGGCGTGGCCAAGCGCGCACTGGTCGCGCGTCGCCCCGGCCGGGGCGGCGGCACGGGCGGCATCGCGTTCTCCGGCCACATGGACACCGTGCCTGAGACCGGCTGGCAGGAGGACCCGTGGTCGGGCCGCACCGACGCCGACCATACGCTGCACGGGCTGGGCTCCACCGACATGAAAGGCCCGCTCGCCGCCGCGATCCTGGCGGCGCGCGCGCTGCCCGAAAGCGTACCGGTCAGCCTGCTGATCACCACCGACGAGGAAACCACGAAGGCCGGCGCGCGGCGGATCGTGCAGCATTCCGCGCTGGCCCGCGCGGCAAGCCCCCGGCTGATCCTGGTGGTGGAACCCACGCGCATGGTGCCGGTGCGCGGGCACCGCAGCCATATCGCCTTCACCTGCGTGGCGACCGGCGTGCAGGCGCACAGCTCCACCGGCCGCGGCACCAACGCCAACTGGGCGCTGATCCCGTTCCTGGTCGAAATGAAATCGATCTTTGAACGACTGCGCGCCGATCCCGCCTTGCAGGACCCCGACTACGACCCGGTGTTCAGCGACTTCAACCTGGTGCTCGACAACCATGGCGCCGCGGTCAACGTGACCGTGCCGAAGGCCACGGCGCGCATCAAGTTCCGCTATTCGGCCAAGGTGGACCCGACCCCGGTTCTCGCCGCGGTGCATGACGCCGCCGCGCGCGCCGGAATTGCGGTGACCGAGGCGCGGGAGGGCACGCCACCCGAACTGCCGGCGGACCACCCGCTGGTGCGGCTGTGCGCCGAGACGGTCGGCGCGGCGCCACGCACCGCGCCCTACGGCACCGACGCCTCCGAGTTGCAGGCGCTGGCGCCCTGCGTGGTGCTCGGCCCGGGCGACATCGCGGTGGCGCACACGCCGACGGAAGCCGTGCGCCTGCCGGAGTTGGCGGCCGCCATCCCGGTGTTCATGCGCCTCGCCGAGCGCCTGGCGCCGTGACCGGGCCCGCGTACACCTCGCCCGCCCTTCGCGGGAGAGGTCGCGGAGCCCTTGCGACGCGGGTGAGGGTGGTGCCGCGAGCACCATCCTCCCCCGGCTTCGCTCCGCTCGCCGACATCTCCCGCGAAGGGCGGGCGAGGTGTGCCGCGGGCGCGACAAATCCAGTCACCATGAACGCGCCCTAGTCCAACGCCTCGAGCAGCCCGGCCAGGAAGGCCGCGCGCTGCCCGAGATGGCGCCACAAGATGTGCTCATGGCTGGCGTGCGCGCCGGCGCCCAGGCAGCCCAGCCCGTCCAGCGTCGGGATGCCCATCGCTGCGGTGAAGTTGCCGTCGGAGCCGCCGCCCCGATGCTGCTTGGGCAGCGTGATCCCGACATCGGCGCCGATCGCCCGCGCCTTCTCATACAGCCGCAAGATACCGTGGTCCTCGGCGAAGGGCGGGCGGTTCATGCCGCCCGCCACGGTGATCCGGCAGCCGGCGGTCACCGCGCGCAGCGCCAGGATCGCCTGCTCCATCCGCGCGCCGTCCGCGATCGAGTTCACCCGCAGGTCGATCTCGCAGCCGGCATCGGGGGAAATCACGTTGGGCCGCGAGCCGCCCCAGACCGGCGCCGCGTTCAGCGTGATGCCGCGCTCCAGGTCCACCATGCCGTGCAGCTTCAGCACCTGGTGCGCCAGCTCGACAACGGCGGAGGCGCCGTCCTGGAAGGCGCCGCCGGAATGCGCGCCGATGCCCTCGATGCGCAGCGTGAACCGGCCGACCCCCTTGCGCGCCGTCACCGCCGCGCCACGCGGCCCGGCGGGCTCGGGGATCAGCACGCAGGCCGCGCCCTCCGCCTCCCGCTCGATCCATTCGCGGGAGGTCGGGCTGCCCACCTCCTCGTCCGGCGTCAGCAGCAGCACGATCGGGCGGCGCGTCGGCACGCCCTGGCGCAGGATGCACCGCACCGCGTGGAACGCCAGGAAGCTGCCGGCCTTCATGTCATGGATGCCCGGGCCGTGTGCCTTCTCGCCGTTCGACGCGGTACGGCATCGTGTCCAGCGTGCCGACGTCCCACACCGTATCGAGGTGCCCGGCCACCAGGATGTGACCGTTGGCGCCACCGCCCGCCGCCCCGGGCGGAACCGTCGTGCGCGCGATCAGGTTGTCGCCATAGCCGTCGCGGCCGGGAATGCGGGTGATCGCGGCACCGGCGCGGGCCAGATCGGCCTCGGCCAGATCCATCACGCGGTTCACCCGCGCGGCGTCGCTGGTCGGCGATTTGATCGTCACCCAGGTCGCCAGTTCGGCCAGCAGATCCTCGGCGCGTCCGGTCTGGGTCTGGGGCATCTCGGGGTCCGGCAAAGGTGGGAGCTGTCAGGCTGTTTGCCCGCAATCGGGGGGCCTGTCCACGCGCGCGCCTGCCGCAAAGCACTACCGCTCCGGCGCCAAGCGGTGACACAATGTGACTTCACGCCCCCCGGCTTCGTCCCACGCCTGTTGTTCCGACATCCCTGGCCTCCGCATGCCCGACGGTTCCGCCTCTCTCACCCTGACGCTGCATGGCGCGATCGCCGAGATCGCGGCCGCGGACTGGGACGCCTGCGCCGGAGCCGACAACCCGTTCGTCAGCCACGCCTTCCTGAGCGCGCTGGAAGACAGTGGCTCGGCGGATCGGCGCGAGGGCTGGCTGGCGCAGCACGCGGTGCTGCGGGCCGAGGACGGGCAGGTGCTGGCGGTCGCGCCGATGTACGCCAAGACGCACAGCTACGGCGAATACGTGTTCGACCATGGCTGGGCGAACGCCTTGGAGCGCGCCGGCGGCAGCTACTATCCGAAGCTGCAGGTGGCGGTGCCGTTCTCGCCGGTGCCCGGGCCGCGGCTGCTGCGCCGGCCGGGCGCCGGCATTCCGATCGCGACCTTCGCCGCGGCGTTCACCCAGGCGTGCCGGTCGCTCGACCTGTCCTCGGTGCACGTCACCTTCTGCACGGAGGCGGAATGGCACGGCCTGGGCGAGGCCGGCTGGCTGCAACGCCTGGGCATGCAGTTCCACTGGGAGAACGAGGGCTACGCCAGCTTCGACGATTTCCTCGGCGCGCTGTCGTCGCGCAAGCGCAAGGTGTTGCGGCGCGAGCGGCGCGACGCCAACGCCGCCGGGCTGACGTTCCACGCGCTGTCCGGGGATGCGCTGACCGAGGCACATTGGGACGCGTTCTATCGCTTCTACACCTCGACCGTGGACCGCAAATGGGGCGGCGCCTACCTGACGCGCCGCTTCTTCTCGCTGCTGTCGGAGCGGTTGGGGGACAAGGTCGTGCTGATGCTGGCCGCACAGGGCGGCAAGCCGGTGGCGGGCGCGCTGAACATCGCCGGGGCCGACACGCTGTACGGCCGCAACTGGGGCTGCCGCGGCGAGTTTCCGTTCCTGCATTTCGAGCTGTGCTACTACCGCGCCATCGACTGGGCGATCGCACACGGCTTGCGCCGGGTGGAGGCGGGGGCGCAAGGACGCCACAAGATCCAGCGCGGCTATCGGCCGCAGCCGACCTACTCGGCGCACTGGATCGCACACACCGGCTTGCGCCGCGCGGTCTCGGGCTTCCTGGAGGAAGAGCGGCCCCAGGTGCGTGCCGAGATGGCGGCGCTGGCGGAACAATCGCCGTTCCGCAAGGACGGCGAGACCGACTGAACCGCCGACCCGTTGGTGTCGACATGCGATCTCGTGAAGCTACGCTCTGCGGAGACCGCGGTCTTAGCCGTTTCGCCGCCGCACGGCTGTGCAAGTAATGCCGGCATCGCAGCCCGTCTTGACGGCGCCGGCAATGGTCATCGGTCTCCCCGAACAGATCTCAATGACGCGATCGCTCTTGCCGCAAGGACTACAGCTCCAATCGCCATCGCTGCGAGGCAGAACCACGATGCGATTCCTCGATAAGGCGCATCGAACTTGGCGGCGTACTGTCCGCCGTAAACGCCCCACGTCGCCAATGCTATGGCTGGCAAGTCTCGCTTGCCTACCGTCTTGACAAGGCTGACAAGCTCGTCGCTCACCGCGCAGTCGGCGGTGCATTTGAGCGTGGACGGGCTGCGTAGGCAACGACAAGCAACACCGTGATTCCGATCGGAAAGACAACGCCTGTTAACCGGCCAGGAGCAGCAACACCCATGATGAGACCGATCGCGGTTGCGGCCAACCCAACGCCTGCGATCCACCGCCAATGCCCGGCATACTTCGCCATTGCCGAATCGTGAGCCTTCAATTTGCGCTCTGCGGTCAACTGCGCCCCCTCCCTGGGGGCTTCGATGTGATGGTCCGGGCTCATGCTCACGCAAACGTTGGCACGATAAGAACTCACGCGCAGGGTCAGGGTGTAAGATCGATAGACCCGCTCAGGCCGCCGGCCTCTACGTACGACAACCCGATCGGCACGCAACAATCCGTGCCTCAGGTGACGATCGACGAACTCGATTGCTGTCATCGATTATCCCCGGATGCTTCGGAGCGATAGTCACCCGATTCCTTCATCCGTTCTATCGTCTGCCCGATAAACCGGTACGCGTCAGCCAAATTCTCGGCCGACATTGCCAAGATGGCGACCACCTCAACGTAAGCCTCTTCGTCCCCTTGCTCGTCGGACCGGCGCAATCGGACAAGACGGAATTTGGCGACCCCGCCGCCCCAACTGGCATCAAGGAAATCCTCGACGTACAGGAACGGCGCGATTTCGGATCCCTTGATGGTCAATGCCTGGCCGTCGTCTGGCCGCACCCCTCCCAATCCTGGTGTGTCCGACGGCATGTCCATCTCCCGATCCAGCCAACGGCCCTCCTACCCCGTGCCATCCCCAGCCGCAACCGGCGTCCGATCCGCTTCAGAATTCCCTTTTCGGTCATTGGTTTAAATCGCCGCCGCTGTAGATCAACCTGCGGTCGCCGGCGACAACCGCGCCACATCATCCGTCTGGGCAACGCCGCGCGCGGCGCCGATGGTTGCGCCATCATGCTGCGCCCATCGGTCGTCGCCGCCGTCCTGTTCGCCGCGCTGCTGCACGCCGTCTGGAACGTCGCGGTGCGCGCCGGCCATGACCGGCGGCGAGAAACCGCGCTGGTGGTGGCCGGCAGCGCCGTGCTCGCCGGCGTGGTGCTGCCCTTCCTGGCCCTGCCGCCGCCGGCAACCTGGCGCTTCCTGTTCATCTCCGCCGGGCTGAACACGGTGTATTTCGTGCTGATCGCCGAGGCCTATGCGCGCGGCGGCGTCGCGCTGGCCTATCCGCTGATGCGCGGTGCCGCGCCGATGCTGGCCGCGCTCGCTGCCTGGGGGCTGATCGGCGAAGCGCTGCCGCTGGCCACCTGGATCGGCATCGCGACGATCTGCGCCGGCGTCGTCGCGCTGGCGCGCCCGCGCGGCGTTCCGGGGGAGCGGGCGGCGGTGCGGCTGGCGCTGGCAAATGCCGTGGTGATCGCCGCCTATACGCTGAACGACGCGATGGGGGCGCGGCTGTCAGGCGCGCCGCTGACCTACACGCTGTGGCTGTTCCCGCTCACCGCGGTGCCGACGCTGCTGTGGCTGCATCGGCGCGCCCCGCCGCGCTGGCCGACGCGACGGGAGATGCGGCGCGGCCTGGGCGGCGCGGGTTGCATGGTCGGCGCCTACGCGGTGGTGCTGTGGGCGATGACGCGCGCTCCGGTCGCGCCGGTGGCAGCGCTGCGTGAGACGGCGATCCTGTTCGGCGTGCTGCTGGCGCGCCTGGTGCTGGGCGAGCGACCCGGGCGCTGGGGCTGGGGCGGCGCGCTGGCAATCGTCGCAGGCGCGGCGATCCTGCGGCTGGCGTAGCGATCCTCGTCACCATCCCCACCACACGCGCAACAGCCGCCGCGCCGTCAGTCACATTGCCACGATCGGCGCCACCGCCTACCACGGGCCGCACCACGGGAGCACGCGGCATGGACAAGGATGAGCTGACCGGCTGGGCGTTGGCGAACGGCTGGCGGATGATCGCCGGCTGCCCGAGCCTGGCAAAGCCGCCCGCGTTCAAGGAGGCGATCGTGCGGATGGTGCTGAAAGCGACCGTCGCCACGCTCGAAATCAAGAAGCCGGCGGGAAAATGGGAGAAGGTCTCCGGCCAGAGCTACGGCAAAATCCAGCCCGACCCCGACACCGGGCTGCCGATAGGCATGGGCCTGGATACACTCCCCGGCATGACGATGCTTATGCGAAACAACAAGGACAGCATGGCGCTCGCCAGAATGACCGAAACCGCGAAGCCCTGATCGGCACCCAGCGCAGTCACGTGGCCGAAGGAAGGTCCAAGCTTCGCCCTTTGCGGGGATCAGGGGGACGGCACAGGTTGGTGGCGTCCAGGAGCATAGACCCTGGCCTTGCTTGCTTCACCCGACGGCCCAGCCCTGCTCCGCGTTCCCGCTTGCCGAGGCGCGCGGCCCTGGCGTAGGCAGTCTTCGCCGCCGCCAAGGTTCCCGCCGATGCGCCTCGCCATCCGCCTGTCGCTGCTGTGTTTTCTGGCCGCGTTCGCCGCCTCGCCAGCCCTCGCCACCGGCCTCGCCTTCGTGGTCAATTCGCGCAGTGCCTCGGTCAGCCTGATCGACATGACCAGGCTGGCTGAGCTGCGCCGCATCCCGGTGCTGCGCGAACCGCACCACGTCGCGCTCAGCCCCGACGGCAAATCCCTGCTGGTGGGCGACACCGTCGGCAACGAGATCTTCCTCCTCGACCCCAACACGGGCGCGGTCCAGCGCCGCCTGCCGATCGCCGACCCGTACCAGCTCGGGTTCAGCCCGAACGGGAAGTGGCTGGTGGTGAACGGCCTGGCGCGCAATCAGGTCGATGTCTACGACGCCGCGACGATGAAGCTGGCCAAGCGCTTCCCGATGGCGTCAATGCCAAGCCACCTCGCGTTCTCCCCGGATTCGAGCAAGGTCTACGTCTCGTTGCAGGGCACCAACCGCCTCGCCGCGATCGACCTAAGCCGGCTCGCGGTGATCTGGAACGTCCCGGTGGGCAACACCCCGGCCGGCGTAGTGTGGAATCGTGGCCATGTGCTGGTCGCCGACATGGGCACCGACTACGTGGCCGAGGTTGACCCGGCCGACGGCAAGGTGATCAACCGCATCCATACCGGCAATGGCGCGCACCAGCTCTTTGCTTCGCCGGACGGCAAGCTGATCTACGTCAACAACCGCGCCGCCGGAACGATCACCGTGCTCGACGCCGCCACGCTGGCGGCGCTGCATACCTATCATGTGCCGGGCGGACCGGACGATCTGGCCTTCGCCCCGGACGGCAAGATCTGGATCACCCTCCGCTTCGCCGAGAAGGTGGCGGTGCTCGACCCGGCGAGCGGGCATCTGCAGACCATCGAGGTCGGCGTGCAGCCGCATGGCATCTTCCTCAACGCCGCCGCCCCCTGAGCGGCGGTCCGGCAAGTCCGGCTTGTGGCGCCAACCCTCGACCACCGGGCTTTCCCGACCGATCCGAACGGAACAAGATGCATCAACCGCTTGCGGCGCGTCCCGAACGCACCAGATGAGCCAACACCCAAACGGCGCGGCCGCCGGAGCCGGAGTCCATGCCTGACCCCTTCGACCTGACCGCCGGCTGGCTCGAACAGCACGCAATCATCCCGCTGCTCTACCAGCTCGGCTGGATGCGCTGGGAGGACCTGTCCTACGGCTGGGTCCTGTTCGCGATCTACGGCGCCGTCCAGGTCGCCGTCACCTATGCGGTCTGCCTGCCGCTGGAGCGCTGGCGCCCGCTGGAACATTGGGCCGACCGGCGCGCAATCGGCGTGGACGTGCTGTACACGATCATCTCGCGCGTGGGCGTGCTGCCGCTGGTCACCTTCGTCGCCTTCTACCAGGCGCAGGTCGCGCTGAACGGCTGGATGACCGACCAGGGCTGGGTCCCGCCGACGCTCGAGGGCCTGTTCCCCTTCCTGCTCGGCCACCAAATCCTGACGTTCGTCCTCTACGCCGCGATCCTCGACTGCGCCGACTACTGGCGGCACCGGCTGTCGCACATGGTCCGCTGGTGGTACGCGCTGCATTCGCTGCACCACGCCCAGCGGCAAATGACCTTCTGGTCGGACGACCGGAACCATATCCTGGACGACCTGATCGCCTTCCTCTGGTTCATGGCCATCGGCCTGCTGATCGGCATCCCACCCATGCAGTTCCCGCTGCTGGTCCTGGTGCTGCGCTTCATCGAGAGCCTGTCGCACGCCAATGTCCGGCTGTCGTTCGGCTGGCTGGGCGACCGGCTGATCGTTTCGCCGCGCTTCCACCGGCTGCATCACGCGATTCGCGCCGCCGGACGACGAAGCTGCAACTACGGCGCCGTGCTGCCCTGGTGGGACATGGCGTTCGGCACCGCCGACTTCAGCGACGAATACGCCCCCACCGGCGACCCCAACGCCGGCGAAACAATGGCCACCGGAACCTACCTCGCCCAGCAATGGGCCGGCCTGCGCCGCCTGGCCGGCCCGCACCGTGGCTGATCGGCACACACGGCCGTCGGGCGAAGCAAGCAAGGTCGGGGCTCCGCCCCGAACCCCGCCAGGGGGGCGTTGCCCCATACGCATCAGGATAATCTCCTGCGGGAGAAGAAAATCCTTCGTACGACGCGTTGTAGTACGATTCATGGCGGAGATGCACACGCAAGCATCCCCCACCGAGGGCGGCTGGCCAGCGATTGCGGCCCGTCTTCCCGCCGATCTGGACGTTGACGCCCTGGCCCGCGCGACGGGTGCCATCAAGCGCCGCCGCGGCGACGGCATCGGCGATGGCGAGACGCTGGCCCTGCTATGCCTGGCGCACGGCCCGGGCGGCAAAAGCCTGCAAGAGACCGCCAGTTGGGCGCATCAGATCGGCCTGGCCGAGTTGACCGGGCAGTCGCTGAACGAGCGGCTGCACCGATCGGTGGCCTTCCTCAGCGCCATGACGCAACGTTTGCTGGCGGCCAGGACCGGCCCACCGGTGCTGTGGGCGGGGCGTTGCCTGCACCTGATCGATGGCAGCACGGTCAGCCGTCCGGGCAGCAAAGGGACCGACTGGCGGGTCCATGCGGTCTACGATCTTGGCCGTGGCGGTTTCCATCATCTGGAGGTCAGCGACGGGCGAGGCGCGGAATTGCTGCTGCGCTGTGCGCCGACGCCCGGCGAGGTGGCGATCGCCGATCGCGGCTATGCCAGAGCGCGCGAACTGCGCGCGTGCCTCGATGCGTTTGGCCCGCAAAGCCGCGACTTCATCGTGCGGGTTGGCTGGCATGCGCTGGTGCTGCGCGATGCCAAGGGGGGACCGTTCAACCTGATCGAGACGCTCGCCGGGCTGCCGGGGGAAACCCGGGCGCACGAGTGGGCGGTGCAGCTGGTGGGCGATTCCGCGCAGCAAACCGCGCCGCTGGCGCTGCGCCTGATCGCCCTGGCGCTGCCCGCCGACAAGGCCGAGGCCAACCGCCAGAAGCTGAAACGCAGGGCCAGCCGCGATCAGCAGAGGCTCGACCCGCGCAGCCTGGTCGCGGCCGGCTTCATGGTGCTGGTCACCTCGTTGCCGGCCGAGATCCCGGCGAGCGAGATCTGCGCCGTCTATCGGTTGAGATGGCAAATCGAGTTGGCGTTTAAGCGGCTGAAATCCTTGATCCATATCGACCGATTACCGACCCGCACCGAGCGCGGCAGCCTGAGTTGGCTGTATGCTCACCTGATCATGGCCTTGCTGAGCGACGACATGAACCAGGAACTCCTGGAATCTTTCCCCTCAGGACCTTGCTGACCACGGGCGCGCACCATCCTTGTGGCGGCTCTGTAAGATTACCGTCGAAGCGTTGCGCATCGCCATACACGGGCCGGGCAACCTGCACACCGTGCTGGCCGCTGACGCCCGTTGGCACAAACTCCTCGCCGATCCCAGCCGACAACGACGAAGGCAGATAATTTACCCGGTCTCGGCCTTATCCTGATGCGTATGGGGCTTTGCCCCCTGGACCCCCACCCCCCGGGACAAGTGCCCGGGGGCAGGCGCCGGCAGCGGCCTCTGGACTCCATGACTGGGAGTGTGGTGAGGGGTAGGGGGCAGCGCCCCCTGCCGGGGTCCGGGGGCGGAGCCCCTGGCCTTGCTTGCTTCGCCCGACGGCCCTGCGCGCCGATGGCCTCGCGCCGGGCTTGGGTCGCTGCTATATCGGGTTGGTCACCCGATGGGGACAGAAAAAGGATGGTCTGATGGCACGCCGCCGGCAGCTCTATGAGGGCAAGGCCAAGATACTGTTCGAGGGGCCGGAGCCTGGTACGCTCGTTCAGTATTTCAAGGACGACGCCACTGCGTTCAACGCCAAGAAGAAGGGCACGATCACCGGCAAGGGCGTGCTGAACAACCGGATCAGCGAGTACCCTGATGCTGCGGCTGGCCGAGATCGGCGTGCCGACGCATTTCGTCCGCCGGCTGAACATGCGCGAGCAGCTGATTCGCGAGGTCGAGATCATTCCGCTGGAGGTGGTGGTCCGCAACGTCGCCGCCGGCAGCCTGTCGGAGCGTCTGGGCATCCCGGAGGGCACCAGGCTGCCGCGCTCGATCATCGAGTACTACTACAAGAACGACGCGCTGCAGGACCCGATGGTGTCGGAGGAGCACATCACGTGCTTCGGCTGGGCCAACACCCAGGATCTCGACGACATCGTCGCTCTGACGCTGCGCATCAACGACTTCCTGACCGGCCTGTTTCTCGGCGTCGGCATCACCCTGGTGGACTTCAAGCTGGAATTCGGCCGGCTGTGGGAGAACGAGGAGATGCGCATCGTCCTGGCCGACGAGATCAGCCCGGACAACTGCCGGCTATGGGACAGCAAGACCAACGAGAAGATGGACAAGGACCGGTTCCGTCGCGATCTCGGCAAGGTCGAGGAGGCCTACCAGGAGGTTGCCAAGCGCCTCGGCATCCTGCCCGAGGCGGGCATGCGCGACATGAAGGGACCGGAGATGATGCAGTGAAGGCCACGGTCACCGTCATGCTCAAGCAGGGGGTGCTCGACCCGCAGGGCAAGGCGATCGGCCATGCCCTGAACAATCTCGGCTACGCCGCGGTCGGCGAGGTCCGCGCCGGCAAGGTGTTCGAGCTGGAGCTGGCCGAGACCGATCCCGCCCGCGCCCGTACCCAGGCCGAGGAGATGGCCCGCCGCCTGCTGTGCAACACCGTCATTGAAAGCTTTCGGGTATCGGTCGATGCGTAGCCTGTTTGCCCTTCCCCTGTTGCTGCTGGCCGTCGTCCCGGCGCACGCCGACTGGACGCCGCTCAGCGCGAAAGCCCTGGCCGCCCTCTGCCATGCCACTGACACCACGAAGCACGCCCAGTGCCTGGGCTATGTCAGCGGCATCTACGACCTGCAATTCGCCCCGAAGCTGCCGACCGGGGTCTGTCCGCCCGCCAACCTGGACCCCGAGCTGCTCGCCGAGGTGGTGACCGCCTATCTCGACACGCACGAGGACGGGCCGGCCGCCGAGGCGATCGGCCAGAGCGTCGTGCGGTTCTTCCCGTGCGGCCCCGGGGCGCCGAAGAAACCATGAAGGCCGGCATCATCGTCTTCCCCGGCATCAACCGCGAGCGCGACATGGCGATCGCGCTGGAGCGCTCGTCCGGCCAGGCGCCGCGCATGGTCTGGCACACCGAGACCGACCTCGACGGGCTGGACCTGGTGGTAATCCCGGGCGGCTTCTCCTACGGCGACTATCTTCGCTGCGGCGCGATGGCGGCGCAGTCGCCGGTGATGGACGCGGTTCGCCGCCACGTGGCCCGCGGCGGCTACCTGCTGGGAGCCTGCAACGGCTTCCAGATCATCGTCGAGGCCGGCCTGCTGCCCGGCGCGCTGCTGCGCAACGCCTCGCTGCGCTTCCTGGGGATGGAATGCCACCTGCGCGTCGAGCGCGCCGACACCGCCTTCACCAGCCACTACCAGCGCGGCCAGGTGGCGCGCGCGGTGCTGGCGCACGGCGATGGCAACTACTTCGCCGACGACGCCACGCTCGACCGGCTTGAGGGGGAGGGCCTGGTGGCCTTCCGCTACGCCACCGAGGTGGGCGAGATCACGCCGGCGGCCAACCTGAACGGCAGCGCCCGCAACATTGCCGGGATCTACAGCCCGGACCTGCGCGTGCTCGGCCTGATGCCGCATCTGGAGAACCTGGTCGATCCGCTGACCGGCGGCACCGACGGCAAACCGCTGTTCGACGCCCTCGCCGCATGATGCCACGCGACGTAAACCAGGCGCTGGCGCGGGAGTTCGGCCTCTCCGGGGACGAATACGCCACCGTGCTGCAGATCATGGGCCGCACGCCCAGCCTGACCGAGCTCGGCGTGTTCAGCGTGATGTGGTCGGAGCATTGCTCGTACAAGTCCTCCCGCATCTGGCTGCGCCAGTTGCCGACCAAGGCCCCCTGGGTGTTGCAGGGCCCCGGCGAGAACGCCGGCGTGGTGGAGATCGGCGAGGGGCTGGCCGCGGTCTTCAAGATGGAATCGCACAACCACCCGAGCTTCATCGAGCCGTACCAGGGCGCGGCGACCGGCGTCGGCGGCATCCTGCGCGACGTGTTCACCATGGGCGCGAGGCCGATCGCCAACCTGAACGCGCTGCGCTTCGGCCGGCCGGACAGCCCGGTGACCAAGCGCCTGGTCGACGGCGTGGTGCGCGGCATCGGCGGCTACGGCAACTGCGTCGGCGTGCCGACGGTGGGCGGCGAGATCAATTTTCACCCCGCCTATGACGGCAACCCGCTGGTCAACGCGATGACGGTCGGCATCGCGCCGGCCAACCGCATCTTCCTGTCCGCCGCCGCCGGCGTCGGCAATCCGGTGGTCTATGTCGGCTCCAAGACCGGGCGCGACGGCATCCACGGCGCCACCATGGCCTCGGCCGAGTTCGCCGCCGATTCCGAGGAGAAGCGGCCCACCGTGCAGGTCGGCGATCCGTTCACCGAGAAGCTGCTGATCGAGGCCTGCCTGGAACTGATGCAGACCGACGCCATCGTCGCCATCCAGGACATGGGCGCCGCCGGCCTGACCTCCTCCTCGGTCGAGATGGCCGCCAAGGGCGGCGTCGGCATCGAGCTGGACCTCGACAGGGTGCCGCAGCGCGAAACCGGCATGACCGCCTACGAGATGATGCTGTCGGAAAGCCAGGAGCGCATGCTGATGGTGCTGCGCCCCGACCGGCAGGACCTCGCCGAGGCGATCTTCCGCAAGTGGGAGCTGGATTTCGCCGTCATCGGCCAGCTGACCGACACCGGGCGGATCGTCGTCCGCCATCAGGGTCAGGTCGAGGCCGACATCCCGCTCGGTCCGCTGAACGAGCAGGCCCCGCTGTACCACCGCCCGACCACGGAGACGAAGAAGCTGGAACCGCTCAACGCGGCGCGGATCGAGGATCGCCTCGGCCTCGGCGCGGCGCTGGAACGGCTGGTCGCCTGCCCGGACCTGTGCTCGCGCGCCTGGGTGTGGGACCAGTACGACACCACGGTGGGCGGCCAGACCGTCAAGCGCCCGGGCGCCGCCGATGCCGCGGTGGTGCGGATCGACGGCCACAAGCTGGCGCTGGCGATGACCACCGACTGCACGCCGCGCTACTGCGCCGCCGACCCCGAGGCGGGCGGCCGCCAGGCGGTCGCCGAGGCCTGGCGCAACCTCACCGCGGTCGGCGCCCGCCCGCTGGCGATGACCGACAACATGAATTTCGGCAACCCGGAGAAGCCGGAGATCATGGGCCAGTTCGCCGCCGCCATCCGCGGCATGGCCGCGGCCTGCGAGGCGCTGAACTTCCCGGTCGTGTCGGGCAACGTGTCGCTGTACAACGAGACGGAAGGCCGTGCGATCCTGCCCACCCCGGTGATCGGCGGCCTGGGCGTGCTGGACGATGCCGCCGCCGCGGTCGGCATCGCGCTGCCCCCCTGGCTCGACATCGTGCTGATCGGCGCGACCAAGGGCTGGCTCGGCCAGTCGCTGTGGCTGCGCGAGATCGCCGGGCGCGAGGAAGGCGCCCCGCCGCCGGTCGACCTGGCCGCCGAGCGCGCCGCCGGTGATTTCGTCCGCGGCCAGATCGCCAACGGCCTGGTGCGCGCCTGCCACGACATCTCCGACGGTGGGCTGCTGGTGGCGGTTGCCGAGATGGCGATGGCCGGCAACACCGGCGCGCGGCTGTCCGCCCATCCGCGCGAGATCCCCGGCCACGCCTTCTGGTTCGGCGAGGACCAAGGCCGCTACGTGCTCGCGGTACCGGAGGCCGGCATCGTCGTCCGCGCCGCCGAGGCGATCAACCTGCCGGCGGTCCGCATCGGCACCTCGGGCGGACGGGATTTGACACTGCCGGATGGCGCAACCATATCGGTCGCAGCGTTGCGCGACGCGCACACGCGGTTTTTCCGGACCTGGATGGGCTGAGGGGGGCCCACACCATGGCGATGGCGGCGAATGAGATCGAGGCACTGATCAAAGCCGCGCTGCCGGACGCGCGTGTCACGGTCGAGGACCTGGTGGGGGACGGCGACCACTACGCTGCCTCCGTGGTGTCCGAGCAGTTCCGCGGCATCCCCCGCGTCAAGCAGCACCAGATCGTCTACGCCGCGCTGCGCGGCCGGATGGGCGGCGAGTTGCACGCTCTGGCCTTGCAGACCTCCGTCCCCGAATGATCGCGCCGCCGTCCCCGACCCATCCCCCCACAACCTCGTGGCCCGGCTTGACCCAGCCCTTCCTCGGCCCCCGGCCCCATTCCGCAGGAGCTCCTGACCCATGACCAACCCGACGTTCGAGCGCATCCAGGGCGACGTCACCGCGAACCCGGTGATGCTCTACATGAAGGGCACCGCGATGTTCCCGCAATGCGGCTTCTCCGCCCGCGTGGTGCAGATCCTGACCCATCTCGGCGTGCCGTTTCAGACCGCCAACGTGCTGGAGGAGCCGGAGCTGCGCGAGGGCGTCAAGCAATTCTCCAACTGGCCGACGATCCCACAGCTCTATGTGAAGGGCGAGTTCGTCGGCGGCTGTGACATCATCACCGAGATGTTCCAGTCGGGCGAACTGGAGACGCTGCTGAGCGACAGGGGCATCCCGCACAAGGCGGCGGCATAAGGGCCTGCGGCGGCTTCCGTCGAGATCATACCCTGGGACGGACCGGGCCGGGCGCCCGGCTGATGGCCAAGCATTTGCGCCTGGCACCTGCTACCGCACCGGGGCGTTCGCCTCGCTGCGCGTCGTCCTGGCGCGCACCGCCAGGGCCAACGTGAGTTGTAGTGTTCTCATGCCAGCGGCCCCGATTCCTGACCGATCAGCCGCAGTCGGGCCGTTGGTCTTGAATCTTGCTTCGGGGCGCGGCGGCCCCACCAACCCTGAACACGATGCCAACGACCCGACTGCGGCTGATCGGTCAGGAACTTGCGCCATTGGTATTGGTTTCCCCCACCGGTCCGGTCGGGGGTCTTTCCGCCTGAACGTTACTTTCGGTAATATGATCAACGCGCTGTTTGAGGTAACCGACTGCAAGTGTCTCGGCCATAAAGTACGATGGGTAGAACACATCTATCATTGGGCGCTTTGTGTCTTCGTTCCATCGTTGAGCGTGGCCACCAGAATATTTCCTCTTGCCCTTCTCAAACAAATCCCTGTAGCGGAATGGTGATACACCCAGAAACGGTCGAAATTGCACTTTTCCCTTCTCCGAGCTTACAGTTATCGAGTCGCGATGCAAATCCGTCGCATAGCTTTTCGGGTACGGTTCTATGTAGACCACCGTGGAAATCCCCGCTGCGACGATGTGCTTGGCACAGATATGGCACGGGAACGTCGTGCAATAGAGCGTGGCCGCCTTTACTGAGACTCCCTTCCGTGCAGCGTCACAAATCGCCGACATTTCTGCATGTATGGCGCGCCCAAATTCCAACAGGTCCATGACCCTGGAATCTGACACAGAAAGATCCGACGTATCTTTCATCAAATACTCCGTGACATCCTTCGCGCTGGTCATTGCACTTAGGTCCGAGGAAAGGTGCCCTCCCGCCCTGAGGCGATGCAAAATATCGACTAAAATCTCTCGTTTGCTCCGCTCATTCGAATCATACCCCATCGCCATGTCGCGACCGTCATCGGTATCGCCAGCCCAGTATGTTCCACCATTGGCTTTCGGCACCTCATTGCATCCAAGTGTTATCACCTCGCCCAACTCGCCAAAAATTGCCGCCCCAACCTGGCGGGATACGTCGGACGATCGAAGTGAAGCCGACTTGGCCAAGTACATGCCATACTCATCGTGAGTTGGCGTTATCTCATTGCTACCAAAAAGCAGGTCAACAAAGCGACCCAGGGCAGCGTTACATTTCTCCCGTGTGCCTGCATCAATAAAGACGTCTCCAAGCGGAAAGACGTCCCGAACGTTTTGACCATGCAGATCGCGCTCCTCACGCGAGTCTTGGCTTACAAGCGCGAACGCCTGATTCCGACATTCATCCTCATGGACCAAGCCTTGGGTTGACTCTCTCTGGTGATCAGCAATTCGTGCGATTCGTAATTCTTGGGGGGCGTAAGTTGAGAGCAGAATGAATTGACGCCCATAGACATCTCGCAAGAGAGCAACTTCCTCTGGTCGCTTAAGTTGGCGGATTATATAGGCGGTTGCAGCAAGTGGGGCCTCTTCGTCCTTTTCTCCGGCTAACGCTAGCCCCAGGTCACTGCCGGATGAGCCTTCCGGCGCTACACGATCCCTTTGTCGAATGTTGCGGATCGCGCTGATCGCCAGCGTTGCCAATGCCTCGTCTCCGAGAAGACGGCGGACCTCATTCGCATAGGAAATCCGATCAAGATACGATTGAACGAATGGCTCATTTCGAATGGTCATTCCGGTCGTGATTTCAAGCATTTCCTTGGTCAGACGAATTGTGTAGGAATTATACCCCACCCGCCTTAATAAATCAGCAAGAGTTTGTGTAACAAGGTCGAGGTCAACGCCGATTGGAGCGACGAGCCCGAAGATCAGTTCGGGCGTCGGAGAAAGCGGTATGAGATTAGCCACCGTGCAACCGCCCAGTGACCACCCGACGTTCGGGAGCAGATGGGCGCGAATGCACGGCAGAAGCACACCGGCCCGCCACCCCATGGAGACGGATTCGATTATTCCAAAAACGGCATCGCGAGGATCCCAAAATGACGCCTCCTTCCCCGGTCTGATTCGAAACTTGCGCCAATGAGCCATATTTGTGGCGAGTTGGTCAAATCGCCTTTCCGACGCAGAATGGGGGGATGGAAAATGATGGGTTGCTAACCGCTTGCGTCTGGATTCTAATCTAGCTTAACAATGATACCGATGCGGTCGATGGGGAGCGGGTCAATGGTCAGGGAAGCCAATCTTGAGCCCGGATGGTTCATGAGGGACATCCGAAAGGCTGCTCAACGCCTCGACGAATGGTCCGCTGCCAGCCAACGTCAACCAGTCGGTCTCCAAGCCGCGGACATCAATGGAGATCAAGCCGCGAGACAGCGGGACGTTCCGTCTGGCGGGGCCGACTCCAAAGCTACGGACCGAGCCGATCCACAATAGCTGACGTCCGCTACCGCGCCTGGGCGCTCGCCTCGCTGCGCGTCGCTCCGGCGCGCGCTGCCAGGGCCGCGGCCATGAACGCATCCAGGTCGCCGTCCAACACCGCGTCCGGGTTGCCCTTCTCGACGTTGGTCCGCAGGTCCTTCACCAACTGATACGGCGCCAGCACGTAGCTACGGATCTGGTGGCCCCAGCCGATATCGGTCTTCGCGGCCTCGGTCGCGGCCGAGGCCACCTCCCGCCGCTGCAGCTCCGCCTCGTACATCCGCGCCTTCAACATCCCCATCGCCGTCGCCCGGTTGCGGTGCTGGCTGCGGTCGGTCTGGCACGCCACCACGATGCCGGTCGGCACATGGGTGATGCGGATCGCGCTCTCGGTCTTGTTGACGTGCTGGCCGCCGGCGCCCGAGGCGCGGTAGGTGTCCACCTTCAAATCCGCGTCATTGATCTCGATCTCGATCGTGTCGTCCACCACCGGATAGACCCAGACGCTGGCAAAGCTGGTCTGCCGGCGCGCGTTGGAATCAAAGGGTGAAATGCGCACCAGCCGGTGGACGCCGGCTTCGGTCTTCAGCCAGCCATAGGCGTTCGGTCCACTGACCAGCAGCGTGGCCGACTTGATGCCGGCCTGTTCGCCCTCCAATTCCTCGATCAGCTCGGCCTTGTAGCCATGCTGCTCGGCCCATCGCGTGTACATGCGCACCAGCATCTCGGCCCAATCCTGCGCGTCGGTCCCGCCGGCGCCGGCATTGATCTCGATGTAGCTGTCATTGCCGTCGGCCTCGCCGGACAGCAGGCTCTCGATCTCGCGCCGCTTCGCCTCCTCGGCCAGCGCGCGCAGCGCGGCCATGCCGTCCGCCACCATCGGCGCGTCGCCGTCGGCCTCGGCCATGGCGATCAGTTCCAGCGTGTCGGCAACCTCCGATTGAAGCTTGCGGACACCCTCGATGCGCGAGGCGATCTGGTTGCGTTCGCGCATCAGCTTCTGCGCCGCCGCGGGGTCGGTCCAAAGGGCGGGGTCCTCGGCGCGGTGGTTCAGCTCGTCGAGGCGGGCGATCGCGGCATCCCAGTCAAAGATGCCTCCTCAGCAGCGCAACGGACTGCTCGATCTGCTGGTTAAGGGCGTCGGATTCGGCGGACATCGCGCGGGGACCTGTCGGGTTCGGAATCGGGTCGAGCCCGCGTCATGCGGCGGGCGCGTTGCAGGGCGGCGTCAATACAGCCCGCCCATGGCGCTGTCGACCCCGCCGCTGACCGGGCGGGGGGCGGACGATGGCGCCGCGTCCGTGATCGCGGCGGCGGTCGCGGAATGAGCGATATCCAGTCCGGCGATCACTCCGTCGGAGGCGCCGGGAACCTGTCCCGGCTTGAACGCGCCGGTGACTACGCCTGAACCGGTGTCCCATTGCGCCAGGGTCACGCCCGGCGGCTGCGCGAACTGCAGCGCCGGGCGGTCCTTCAGGGCGATCGCCATGAAATCGTGCCAGATTGGCCCGGCCACCGCGGCGCCGGTCTCGTTGTTGCCGAGCGTTGCCGGGTTGTCGAACCCGACCCAGACCGCGGTCACCAAATCCGCGGTGAAGCCGGAGAACCAGGCGTCGTTGAAGTCCTGGCTGGTGCCGGTCTTGCCGGCGATCGGATGGTTCAGCCCGCGACCGACAGTGTAGCCGGTGCCCCGCTGGACCACCCCCTCCATCATGTTGATCAATTGGTAGACGCTGGCCGGATCGGCGATCTGCTTGCGCTCGTCAACCGGTTGCGGCGGCGAGGCTGGATCGCCGCAACCCGGGCAGGCGATCCCGGTCGGCCGCCACAAATCATGCCCGTCGCGGTCCTGCACGCTGTCGATCAGGCTCGGCACCACCGCGCGCCCACCCGCGTCGATCGAGGCATAGGCCGCGGCCTCGCGCATCGGCGTGGTGTCGATCGCGCCGATCGCCGCGGGCAACAGGCGCGGCATGTTGTCCACCATGTGGAAGGCGATCGCCGTATTCGCCACCGCGTCCATTCCGACATAGGCCGCAACGCGCAGAGTCACCAGGTTGAGCGACTTCTCCAGCGCCACCCGCAGCGGCGTCGGTCCGCCGAACTCGCGCTCGTAATTGTTCGGCCGCCACCGGCCGAGCGGCCCCTGATCCACCACCACCGGAGCATCCAGGAACTGCTGGCTGGGCGACACGCCGTGCTCTAGCGCGGTCAGATAGACCATCGGCTTGAAGCTCGACCCCGGCTGCCGCTTCGCCTGCGTCGCGCGGTTGAACTGGCTCGCCTCGAAGCTCCAACCGCCGACCATCGCGACCACCCGACCGGTCGAGGGATCAAGCGAGACCAGCGCCGCCTGCGCGGTCGGAATCTGGCGTAATACCAAGCGGCCGGCAATCACCGGCGCACTGTGGCCGGGCTTCGCCGCGGCGGGCGAGGCAGAACTCGACCATCACCACGTCACCGGGCTTCACCACCTCGCTCATCCGCCGCGGCGACGGCCCCAGCCGACCGTCATGCGCCGGGCGCGCCCAGCCGAGATCGGGCAGCAGCAACACGCCCTTGTGTGGCTGTTCAGCGACGGTGTGACCGGAGGCGGCGCGGCCAGGGCCCGCGCGACCAGCGCCAGTCCGACCGGGGCCGCCCTGGCCGGTGGCCTGATCGGGACCAGCCGGATCAGCCGCGGCCGGATCGGCGGCGGGTGGCGACGGTGCTTCGAGCCAGCCGAGCGTCCCCTCGGCGTCGGTCGTCGCCAGCACGACGGCGAGCCGCCAGTCGGGCAGCATGCCCGGCGGTCGGGCGACGTCACCGAGCGCCCGCTCCCAGCCTTGCGCCAGGGCCGGTCCCGTGAGGTCGAGATGCGCCACCGGTCCGCGCCACCCGCCGCGCTGGCGGTCATAGGCGATCAGCCCTTCGCGCACCGATCGCTCGGCCGCCGCCTGAAGCGAAGGCACCAGGCTGGTCCGCACCATCAGCCCGCCCTGTGTGGTGCTGTCCATGCCGAACCGCGCGACCAGCTCGCGGCGCACCTCCTCGGTGAACCAGTCGGCCCCCGGGATCGGCTCCGGCCGATGATACTGCGCCGGGATCACCGGCTGCGCCTTGGCGCTCGCCTCCTGCGCAGCAGTGATGACGTGGTCCTCAGCCATGCGATCGAGCACCCAATCACGCCGTGCCCGCGCCGCATCCGGATAGCGGAACGGGTTGTAGTTGTTCGGCGCCTTCGGCAACGCTGCCAGGAACGCCGCCTCGGGCAGGGTGAGCTGATCGAGCGACTTGTTGAAATAGGCCTGCGCCGCCGCAGCGACGCCATACGACTGCATCCCCAGATAGATCTCGTTCAAATACAGCTCGAGCACCCGCTGCTTGGTCAGCGCATGGTCGATCCGCAGTGCCAGGATGGCCTCCCTGGCCTTGCGCGCCAGGGACACCTGGTTGCTGTCCAGCAGCATGTTCTTCGCCACCTGCTGGGTGATGGTCGAGGCGCCGACCGGCCGCCGGCCCTCGCCCATGTGTGTGAGGTCGAACGCCGCGGCACGCAGGATCGCCAACGGGTCTATGCCCGGATGGGTCCAGAAATTCTGGTCCTCGGCGGAGACGAAGGCCTGCTTCACCACGTCCGGGATCGCCCCATAGCGCACGAAGATGCGCCGCTCCGTCGCGAAGTCCGCGACCAGGCGGCCATCCGAGGCGAACACCCGCGACATCACCGGCGGCTGGTAGTTGCGCAGCCCATCGACGTCCGGAAGATCGGCGCTGTAGTGTAGATAGGCCAAGTACCCGACCCCGCTTCCGGCGATCAGCAACATGATGCTGAGGGCGAAAATCCCGCCGATCAGCCGGCCGAACCAGCCTGTCCCGCCGCTCCGCGGCGGCTTCGGCAGTGGCGCACTGCGCTTCGCGCGCCACGGCGTTTCGTCTTGGCGGGTGGCCACCAAGCGCTTCCCGGCTTTCAGGGGCCCGGTCGGGGGGGTAGAGGTCATGCGGCGCGATATGGGGCTTTTCCACCGGCGGCGCCAGCAACACGGCACATCTTAATTGGTCAGCAAGCATCCCTCTCGGTCGGACAGCCAACGCACCATTGGAGCAGTCCGCCGGCAGGGCATTCAATCAGCCGATCAGCACGCCGTGCTGCCGCAGGAAAGCCAGCAGCGGCAGCAGCGGCAGACCCAAAATCGCGGTATGATCGCCGTCCACACGCGCGAACAATTGGATGCCTCGGCCCTCCAACCGATAGGCTCCGACCGTCGAGGTAACCGCTTCGCCCTCGGCCTCCAGATAGGCGTCCAGAAAGGTATCGGAAAACGCCCGCATCACCAACCGAGGCTCAGCCAGGTGGTGCCAGACCCGTCGGCCACCGAGATGGCACACGACCGCGGTCGCCAGGACATGTACCTTGCCGCGCAACGTGCCAAGCTGGTGTCGTGCGGCGGCGCGATCCGCAGGCTTGTCGAACCACGCGCCATCGCACACCAGGATCTGATCGGCGCCAATCACCAGTGCTTGCGAAACGCTCCCGGCGACTCCGCCCGCCTTCAGATCCGCCAGTGCCAGGGCAGCGTCCGCCGCGCTCCATCCCTCGGCCCGGGCTGCTCGCTTGACCCCGGCCTCGTCCACATCGGCCGGCCGAACCTCGATGCGCAGCCCGGCGGCCTCCAGCAGGTGCCGGCGGGACGCCGAGGCACTGGCCAGGATCAAGCGTGGCTCAGGTTGCTGCAACAACATGGCGATTCCGTCATGTCGGACAGCGTCACACCGACGCGGCAGGCTGTGCCGCCTTGGCACGACGCTCGTGCCAAGCGTCCATGAGTTGCAGAACGGTTGCCGCTGTCTCCTCGATCGACCGGCGAGTGACATCAATCACCGGCCAACCTCGGCTGACGCACAAGCGGCGCGCCCACAACAATTCGGCCTTTACCGCGTCCTCATCGACGTAGTCGGCGCCGTTCTGGCGCACCAACCCCATGGTTTCGCGCGTACCGATTAGCCTCAGTCGATGCCGGCGGATGTCGATCAACGCCTTGGCTTCCAATGTCAGGCCGATCACCGGACAATGCGGGGCGGACAGCTCGGGCGGCTGCGGCAAGTTGGGCACCAGCGGTACATTCGCCGCCTTGACGCCCCGGTTGGCCAGATAGAAGCAAGTCGGTGTCTTCGAACTGCGCGAGACGCCAACAAGGATCACATCCGCCTCGGTCAGGCCTGGCTGCGCCTGACCGTCATCATGCGCGAGGACGTAGTGCATCGCATCGATACGACGGAAATAGTCGGCATTCAGCACATACTGCTTGCCTGGCCGAGCCGCCGCTCGCTCCCCGATGAATTCCTGCAACAGCTCCATCACCGGCTGCAGCACGTTGATCACCGGTACCGCCAATCGCTGGCAGGCGGCCTCCAGCTCCGTGTTCAACGCACGATCGACCAAGGTGGACAGCACCGGACCCGGCTCCGCCTCAATGCCACCGATCACCCGGTGAAGCTGCAACCTGGACCTAATCAGGCTCCAGCGATGATAGGTGATGTCGACATGGTCGAACTGCACGGTCGTCGCCCGGGCGATGGCATTGAGCGTCTCCCCCGTAGCGTCCGAGATCAGGTGCAGGTTCATGCGGTCTATGGACATGCTGTGGACAATAGCCCGGATTCTGGGAACAGACACGCGGGACCATGCCTGGGGCGGTGATTCCCGGGGACAAGCGATCAGGCGCTGGGACAGTGTATGGAGTCGCCTGAGCTATCGGCACATTGCGGATGGCACTGCGAAACCCCGACAAGTCAGCGCCTTGCCAACCCTTGCTGCTGTGGACAAGCGGCACAACGGTCCCGTGACCCGGGGGTACCCTCGATTCACACCCCCATCTACCACAGCTACCCTTTCTTTATTCTCCCTTACTGATATGCGAGGGGGTGTGAACACCGTGGACAAACCCTTGCTACGGGCCCTGCGCGGGCAGCCGGTATGGCCTCCGCCGATCTGGCTGATGCGTCAGGCTGGGCGCTACCTGCCGGAATACCGGGCAACCCGCAGTCAGGCCGGCGATTTCATCGCGCTCTGCACCAATCCCGCGCTGGCCTGTGAGGTCACGTTGCAACCGATCCGGCGCTTCGGGTTCGATGCCGCGATCCTGTTCAGTGACATCCTGATCCTGCCCTGGGCGTTGGGCCAAGGCCTGGCCTACAAGGAGGGTGAGGGGCCCGTGATGCCTCCGCTACGCGGTGCCGTCGCTGTCGCGGCCCTGGATCCGGGTCGGGTCGCCGCAGCCGTGGCGCCGGTTGTCGAAACCGTCCGGCGGGTCCGTGCCGGCCTCCAGGCTGAAGCGTTCGGCGCAACCGCGCTGATTGGCTTTGCCGGAGCCCCCTTCACCGTGGCGTGCTACATGGTCGAGGGGCACGGTTCCCGGGATTTTGCCGCGGTTCGCGGTCTGGCCTATGGCGATCCTTCGCTGTTCGCCCGGCTGATCGACACACTGACGGTGGCGACAATCGACTATCTCGTGATGCAGGCGGAGGCGGGTGCCGAGGTGCTCATGCTGTTCGACACCTGGGCTGGCATCCTGTCTCCGGCGCAATTTCGCAAGCACGTGATTGCTCCTGTCGGCAGGATTGTGCGGGGCGTGCGGACACGGTGCCCCGGCGTGCCGATTATCGCGTTTCCGCGTCTGGCCGGATTGATGCTGGGCGAGTTCGTCCGCGCGACTGGCGTTGACGCGGTCGGCGTGGACAGCTCGACGGACATGACGATGGCGGCGGCTTCGGTTCCCCAGTCGGTTGCCTTGCAGGGCAACCTCGATCCGTTGGCGCTGGTGGCGGGTGGCGAGGCAATGGAAACCGAGCTACGGACGATCCTGCCGGCGATGCGCGGTCGGCCGTTCGTGTTCAACCTGGGGCACGGCATCGTGCCGCAAACCCCGATCGAGCACGTAGCACGGCTGATGGAACTGGTGCGTGCCGGATAACCCAGCCCAACGGGTCGCCATTGTCCTGTTCAACCTCGGCGGCCCTGATCGGCCCGAGGCGATCCGTCCATTTCTGTTCAATCTGTTCAGCGACCCCGCAATTCTTCGGGTGCCGTTCTTCGTACGTCCGTTGCTGGCCCGCATCATCACCCGGGCGCGGGTGGCACCGGCCACCGCCAACTACGCACTGCTGGGTGGGAAATCGCCGTTGCTGGAGGAAACCCGACAACAGGCCGCGGCGCTTGAACAGGCGTTGCCAGAACTGGACGCCAAATGTTTTATCGCCATGCGCTACTGGCATCCGTTCAGCGACGCGGCGGCGCGGGCCGTGCAGGCCTGGCAACCAGACCATGTGCTGCTGTTGCCGCTTTATCCGCAGTACTCCACCACGACCACCGGCAGCTCCCTGACCGCATGGCGGGAGGCAGCGGCCAGCACCGGCCTTGCGGTCCCGACAACTGTGCTGTGCTGCTATTTCGCCGACGCAGGCTACGTCGCCTCGATCGCCAGGCGGTTGGGTACCGCGTACGAAGCGACACGGGCAAAGCTGCCGCCGGAAGTAAAATTGCGGATCCTGTTTTCAGCGCATGGCTTGCCCGAGGCGATCGTTCGCCGTGGAGACCCCTATCAGTTCCAGATCAAGCGCTCGGTCGAGGGGGTGATGCGGGCCTGGGGCGCGTCGGAGATCGATTGGACCGTCTGCTATCAGTCGCGCGCCACGCCGCAGAAATGGCTCGATCCAAGCACCGAGCAGGAGATCGAGCGGGCCGCACAGGACCAAGTCGCCGTGCTTGTCGTGCCGATCGCTTTCGTCTCGGAGCATTCCGAGACCTTGGTCGAACTGGACGTGGAATACCGCGAACGCGCGGCGCGCGCGGGTGTGCCGGGCTACTTTCGCCTGCCGACGCCGAATGCCGATCCGAACTTCATTGCTGCCCTGGCAGACCGCGTGCAAGCCGCCCTGGCCCTCGGTCCCGGATCGTGCAGCTTCCTCGGCGAACGCGCCTGCCCCAATCGGCACACCGCCTGCCCCTTGCCGCAGGTCCTCGGGACGTGACGCTTGATGCCCTCCGGATACTGCGTGCGCGCCAGGCGCCCTTGCGTCTGGTCATCTTCGATTGCGACGGCGTGCTGGTCGACAGCGAGCCGACCGTCAACCGTGTGGTCGCCGCGGAGCTGACCCGGCTAGGTTGGCCGATGACGGGTGAGGCGTGCCGCAAACGGTTCCTCGGGTTGAACCTCACGACGATGGTGCCGTTGATCGAGGCCGAACTCGGACGCAGGCTGCCGGCGCAATGGGCGCATCATCTGGAGGACCGATTGGTTTCGGTGCTGGCCGAGGAGGTTGCGTTGATTCCCGGAGCGGCCGCGGCGTTGATGGAGACCTCGCGGCTTGGCCTGGCATGGCGGATCGCGTCGAATTCCTCACATGCCGAATTGTGGGCGAAGTTCAATCGCACTGGGCTGGCCGACCTGGTTGCCGGTTGACTGCACAGTCATCACGACGTGGCACTTGGCAAGCCGGCCCCGGACCTGTTCCTTGCCGCGGTGGCGGCCGAGGGGGTCGCGCCGGGGACCTGTCTGGTGATCGAGGATTCGGTGCCTGGCGTTCGCGCCGCGATGGCGGCCGGCATGACCTGCCTGGGGCTTTGCCCGGACGGCGATGGCGCCGATCTACTGGCCGAGGGTGCGGCACCGTTGCGTGCGATGGATGACCTGCCGGCGCTGTTACGCGCGGCCTTGGAGGGGACCGAATGACTGTGCTGGTCGCATTCTACCCGTGGATCAAGGCGTTGCACGTCATCTCGATGATCGCCTGGATGGCTGGTCTGCTGTACCTGCCACGGCTCTATGTCTATCATTGTGAGGTGAAACCTGGTTCGGGCGAAAGCGAGCGTTTCAAGGTCATGGAGCGGCGCTTGCTGCGCCAGATCATGCTGCCGGCCATGATCGCGACCTGGTGCTTCGGCGTGCTGTTGGCGCTCACCCCCGGGGTGATCGACTGGCACGCAGGTTGGTGGCACGCGAAGCTGGGCGCGGTGCTGTTGTTGTCGGGGTTCCAAGGGGCGCTATCCGGCTGGCGCCGCGGTTTTCTGGAAGACCGCAACACGCGATCACCGAAGTTCTATCGGATCGCCAATGAAGTCCCAACGATCCTGATGATCGTGATCGTCATCATGGTGATCGCGCGGCCATTCTAGCGCGGATGTCTCCCGCTGTAGCGGGAGGACCACGACGGGCTTTGTCGCGCCTAATGATCCGAGGAGCGGTTTTCGCGCCATCGCCAGGACTGGGTGTATTCAGGCGCGAACGCCGCCCAGGGGACTATTGGGGTGCGGCAAGGATCGAGCCAGCGCCCGCGATAGTGTGAGAGGTTCCGGCCAGGGGCCATGGTCTTTCCGTCGTTTCGGCTGGGTCCATCAGACCGACAGCCCAAATGGCGGACCGATCGGCCGGCATTGGGTCGGTGGCAAGAGTCCCGGTTTGGCGCCCGGCCCCTCTCAACTGCCTGGCGAACCTCGAGCACAAGACCCCCGAAGAGGTGGAAGGCTCTTCATTTCGGACGGCTCGTACCGGTCTCGGGGAGGGAACTGCCGATCAGTTCCATCCCCAACCGCGACCAGTTGCCGCGCTACTCCTGGACTCGATCCAGGGGTAGCGTTCATTGCTTGCAGTCGAAGCTCTACACCACCTGTCCGGCCAAATATTCCTTGTAGGCCGGCCGTTCCAGAAGCCGATCATACCAGGTGCGCAGATGCGGCACCTCGGGTCGGTCGAACGCCATGTTGAACCAGCGGTGCAGATGCGGACCCCAGGGGAAATCAGCCAGGGTTAGCTCGTCGCCGGCCAGATACGGGTGGCGCGCGAGCTGGGCGGAAACCATCGACCAAACCTGCGCGGTCTCGGTGATCGCGGCCTTGATGGTCGCAACATCCCGCTGTTCCGGCGGCGTCCGGACCAGGCCCCAGAAGAGCGCGGACATCGGCCGGTTCAGCACCGTCTGTTGCGCATCCATCCAACGATCGATGTTGGCGCGCACGCGCGGCTGCTGCGGCCAGAACGGACTGTCAGGCGCATACGCGGCGCACAGGTAACGCAGGATGGCGTTGCTTTCCCAAAGGGTGAAGTGATCCTCCTGCAACGTCGGCACGAGGCCAGTCGGGTTCATCGCTCGGTATTCGGGGGTATTGGTCTTGCCGAAGGACCCCCCGACGTCGATCCGGTCGTATTGCAGGTTCAGCTCCTCCAGCAGCCAAATGACTTTCATCACATTGCTGGACGTCGCCCGTCCCCAAAGAATGCGTAGCATCGCGTGCCCCTTCCACCGCGCCCACCTGATCGCATCGTAAACTTATCGTTAATCCTACGCAATCAGGTCATCAAACGGCCGAGCGGACCGAAAGAAAGCCGACGCTTCGCCCTGGGGGATCAAAGGCGGTTGTGTCCGGGGGGCCGCGGCAACGCCCAGGGCCGATTTCCAGGCGAAGCCCTGAGTTCCTAGGCTCTGAGGCTGCTTCGTTTGCTGGGCGCCGGAGGCACGGCCGCTTGCGCGGGCGTCGGTTCGGGAGCACATGCGGGGCATGTCGGTTCCGACCACGCGAACGATCGCCTTGGTGAGTGCGGTGGCCGCCGGCGCCGCCTTGGGGATCGCCTGGGTTTCGCAGACCTGGGAGGGGTTGGCGCCCTGCGCGCTATGTCTATGGGAGCGTTGGCCGTATCGCGTGATTGTCGCGCTCGGGCTGGCCGCGACGGTGCTGCCTCGGGGCATAGCGCGGCCCTTGCTGTGGCTTGCGGTACTGATGGCAGCGGGTGACGCTGCGATAGCGGCGCTGCATGTTGGTGTCGAGCAGCATCTCTGGCCGAGCCCGCTGCCCGAATGTCAGGCGCCGCGATTCAGTGGTGGGTCGATCGCCGACATGTTGAAGTCGATGCCAAAGCAGCCGTCGAAGCCGTGCGATTCGCCCAACTTCCTGATCTCCGGCTTGCCGCTGTCGATGGCAGCCATGGATATGCTCTATGCTTGTGCGTTGGCGCTTGCGCTGGCCGGTGCGCTGTGGCGAAGCGGGCGACAGCAGACATGAGCGAAGCAGGATCACGGCTGCCGGGGAAGCCGTCGGCGCCGGCGACCGTGGCGCGCATGATCAGGGTGGATCATGCCGGCGAATACGGCGCGGTCCGCATCTACCAAGGGCAGCTCGCGGCGTTGCGCGGCCGGGGCGACGCGGCGCTGGTGCAGCATATGCTGGCGCAGGAGCAGCGGCATCTGGCCACCTTCGACGGCCTGGTCGCAGATCGCCGGGTGCGGCCGACGGCGCTGCTGCCGGTCTGGCATCTCGTGGGGTTCGCGCTTGGCGCGGTGACCGCAGCATTGGGAGAGCGGACCGCGATGGCCTGCACTGTCGCGGTGGAAGAAACGATCGACGCCCACTACCAGAAGCAGCTCGCCGAACTTGACCAGACCGAGCCGGACCTGAGCGCCACGATCGGCCGGTTCCGCGACGAGGAACTCGAGCACCGAGACGCCGCACTGGCGCATGGCGCGGAGCAGGCGCCAGCGTATCGCCTGCTCCGCGCGGTCATCAAGACCGGCTGCCGGGCGGCAATTGCGCTGAGCGAACGAGTCTGACCCCACCGCCGGATAGCCGGTCGGAGCGTAGAGTCCCTGCTCAGTTGATGAAGGCGGTGGCAGGCTGACCCCTCGGGACGCCCGGGGGGAGGATCAGGGCGTTCCATTGCGCGGTCGGTTTGACGCAGCGCGCGATAAATTCGCGTCAAACCTTCCGGACGGGCAGGAAAACAGGTGAATCCGGCAACCAACCCGATAGGCTCAGGACAACGATGCCAAGCCGACAACGTTCGGCGAAAAGGCCTGGAGGGGGAAACGGATGCCGCGCAACGGGATGGCGACCAGCCAACACGGCTGGCTGCGGGATGTCACGCGCTACCAGTGGACGGTCTTTCTGGTCGCGTGGCTCGGCTGGTCACTGGACAACACCGATTTTAATCTGTTCGCCCTCGTGCTGCGCCCGGCGCTGACCGAGCTGCTGGGCGGCAACCCAACGATCGCCGAGATCGGCCGGGTGGGTGGGCTGTTGAGCATGGTCGGGCTGCTCGGCTGGGCTGTCGGCGGGTTCTTCTTCGGCGTTGTCGGGGACTATATCGGTCGCATTCGCACCCTGGCGCTGAGTGTGGTGATGGTGGCGATCTTCACCGCGCTCCAGGGGTTCTCGCAGGGGCCGGTGATGTTCGGCATCTGTCGTTTCTTTACCGGCGTCGGTACCGGGGCCGAACTCGTGGTGGGCATCCCGCTGGTCGCCGAGGCTTTCGCCGAGGCGCAACGCGCCAAGGTGCTGGGGATCATGATGACCGGCGGCGGGTTCGGCAGCCTGTTCGGCGGTCAGTTGTTTGCCATCGTGGGGCCCTATGGCTGGCGGTACGTGCTGTTCGCCGGCGTCTTGCCCGCGCTGATCCTGTTGCTGATCCGTCGCGGCATGGAAGAGCCGGAGCGCTTCCAGGTGGCGCACGCCCGGCGCCAGGCGCTGCGGTCGGCGGTGGCGAAGACATCGGAAGACCATTCGTTCCTCAGCTTTGCCCCGAAACAGTTGTTCAGCCGGGAGAACCGCTACAGCACGATGGTGGGGGTGCTGTTCTGCCTGGGCTCGCTGCTGGCGATCTGGACCAGCCAGATCTGGCTGCCGACCATCCAGGGCCAGGTGCTGGCGCGCAGTGGTGTCGCCGGTCCCGCCGCGGTGCCGTTCATCGGTCACGGCATGATGCTGTGGGGGCTGGGTGGCATCCTCGGCTACACCGCATTCGGTTTCGTTGCCGACGCGATTGGCCGGCGGCCGACGATTGTGCTGTACAGTATCGGCACGATCGTCGCCGGGCTGTATCTCTATCTCGGCGTACATGACTACAGCCCGTATCCGATTATGCTGCCGATCTTCGGATTCGGCGTGTTCTCCGGCCATGCAGTGTACTTGCCGGAACTGTTCCCCACGCACGTGCGCGCCACCGCGGTGTCGTTCTGCAACGGTTCGGGGCGGGTGATCACCAGCTTCGGGCCGCTGGTGGCGGGCTTGCTGGCCGCGCCGTTCGGCGGGGATTTCGCCAAGGCGACGGCGGTGATGACCTGATTCGCGGCGCTGTCGATCGTGGCGATGGCGCTGGGGCGGGAGACGCGGGGGGAAATCCTGCCGCACTGATCGGGCATGGCTGCCTGCGTCCCCACGCGCCTCGCGTGGGGGCACGGGTGGCGAGTTCAGCTCTCCAGCTCGGTGTCCCAGTAGAGATAGTCGCGCCAGCTCAGGTGCAGATAGTTCGGCGGGAAGGCCCGCCCGGTTTCCTGCAGCTCCCAGGTGGTTGGCTGGCGTGGGCTGCCGCGCGGGAACATGCGGCATTCCCGCGGCAGCCGGGAGCCCTTCTGCAGATTGCACTCGCCGCAGGCGGTGACGACGTTCTGCCAGGTGGTGCGCCCACCGCGCGAGCGCGGCACCACGTGGTCGAAGGTCAGGTCGTGCGCCGGCGACCGCTCGCCGCAATATTGGCAGGTGAAGGCGTCACGCAGGAACACGTTGAATCGCGTAAAGGCCGGCCGCCGTGCCGACGGGATGTAGTCCTTCAGCGCGATCACACTGGGCAGCCGCATCCGACGGCTGGGGGAGTGGACCTCGGTGTCGTATTCCGACAGCACGGAGACGCGATCGAGGAACACCGCCTTTACTGCATCCTGCCACGCCCAGAGCGAGAGCGGGAAATACGACAGCGGGCGGAAATCCGCGTTCAGCACAAGCGCCGGGTAGAAGTGTCCGCCGTCGGGCAAGCGCCGCTCCCCTGTGAACGGAGCGCAAACACTGGTGGTCCAATCACTTCCGATCCGCCAGATATTGTGCGCCGCCGAGAACCCAGCATGTTTATGACAAACGCTGCCGCGGCTCGCAAGCGGGACCGACCGGCCAGCCGCGCGGATTCATGGCGCTGTCACGCGAAGCTGCGCTGCAAGGCCAGTGCACCCATCGCCAGGCCGGTGTCGTCGATGCCATGGCCCAGCCGAGGAATGTAGGTTGCCTCCACAGGCACGCCGGCGGCGCGCAGCGCGGTCTCAGCTTCGTGCGAGCGCTGGACGGGCACGACGTCGTCCGCCTCGCCGTGCACCAGCAGGACGGGCGGGCGGTGGGTCATTTCGGCGGCCAGGGTTTCGGGCGCGATCAGCGCGCCGGAGAAGGCCAGGATGGCGCGCGGCGCGGTGGCGCGGCGCAACCCGGTGAACAGCACGGTCATCGCGCCCTGGCTGAAGCCCATCAGCGCGTAGGCATCCGCTGGCAGTCCCAGGCGCGCCAACTCGGCGTCGAGGCGCGGGTTGAGGAAGCGCGCGGCGCGGCGCACGCCCGCCTCGACGACCGTGGGCGAGCGGTCGGCGACGCTCCACCACTGTCGCCCGGTCGGCCCCAGCTCGCAGGGCTCGGGCGCGTGCGGGGCGACGAAAACCGCGTCCGGCAGTGCGTGCGCCCAACTCGGCGCCAGGTCGATCAGGTCGAACCCGTCGGCGCCGAGGCCGTGGCACAGTACGACAAGCTGCTTCGGCACGGCTTTGGACGCCGGGCCCCAGCGTGGTCCGTCAAGCTCCGGCATGGCGCTCTCCTGCTTTGGCGTGGTTCGGAGTACTCTGCGCCCTGATCGCATGTCCATTGTCACGCGCTTTGCGCCAAGCCCCACCGGGTATCTGCATCTTGGTCACGCCTGTTCGGCGCTGATCGCCTGGCGGCGCGCGCGGGTGGCGGGCGGGCGCTTCCTGCTGCGGATCGAGGACATCGACCCGGCGCGTTGCCGTGCCGAATTCGCCCGGGCGATCGAGGAAGACCTGACCTGGCTGGGCCTGGACTGGGACGGCGCGGTGCGGATGCAGTCGGCGCACCTGCCCGAGTATCGCGCGGTGCTGGACACGCTGGCGGCGCGCTTGCTGCTGTACCCGTGCTTTTGCACGCGCGCCGACATCCAGCGCGAAATTGCCAACTCGGCCGCGGCGCCGCATGCCCCGGACGGCGGCGTGGTGTATCCCGGGACATGCCGGCATCTGGCCGAGGCCGAGCGGGCGCGGCGGATCGAGGCTGGCGAGCGCTATGCGCTGCGGCTGGACATGGCGCGCGCGCTGAGGTGCGTGGCCGAGCCGCTCACGTTCGAGGAAGACGGCGAGGGCGTCGTCGCTTGCCGGCCCGAGCGCTTCGGCGACGTCGTTCTGGCGCGGAAGGACGCACCCGCGAGCTACCATCTATGCGTCACGCATGACGACGCGGTGCAGGGGGTGACGCTGGTCACCCGCGGCGAGGACCTGAAGCCGGCGACAGACCTGCATCGCCTGTTGCAGACGCTGATGGGTTGGCCGGCGCCGCGCTACGCGCATCACCCACTGTTGACCGACGCGGCGGGGCGGCGGCTGGCCAAGCGCGATCTGGCGCTGACCTTGCGTGCGCTGCGGGAGCGGGGCGTGACGGCGGCGGAGGTGCGGCACGATGTGCAGGTGTTGAGCGTCACCGAGGACCGCGCCGCGGGGACCCCGGAGGCCGAGGCGGGGCGACCCTCCAGCGCGCGCACGGCGCAACGTCGATGGAGGCGATATCGATCGGCTCCACGATCGACTCGACGGAAGCGCTGATCAATCAGGCGCGGGCGATTGTGCCGGCGTGGTGGTGATGGGCGCCGACGGCCACGCTGGACTGCGGACGTGATCTTCGGCTCCTGCACGCGCCGTCTGTTGCAGTCCTGCCCAGCAGCCCGGTTCGTCTACCATTGATGGTGGGGCATTTGGGGCTTGCCAAAGGGGCGTGCCAAAGGGGCGTGCCAGGGGCGGTGCGGCGCCGACTGGAAGGTCGTTCCGGCGGCGCGAACTGAACGCCGGTGCCTTTATGCCTGTGGCTTGCGGTGGCAGGACGGAAAGACTCGGCTGGGGGCGTCGCTGAGACGCTCAGGGGCCACGTCGCCGCATACCGCCTCGCCGCTTGCTCGGGTCATACCCGCCACCGCCCGGCCCCATCGGCTCCGGCGTGCGATCCCGCCGCGGCCGCAGCGAGGCGCTGGCGACCGGCGGCGGTTCCAGCCCGAGGTCCAGTGCCTCCAGCCGCTTGATCTCGTCGCGCAGGCGGGCGGCCTCCTCGAACTCCAGGTCTGCCGCGGCGGCGCGCATGCGCTTCTCCAGTTCGGCGATGGTCGCCTTGAGGTCCTTGCCGACGAACTCCGCCGTGGCGGCATCGGCGATCGGCGCGACAGTGACGTAGTCCTGCTCGAACACGCTCTGCAGCACCTGGGCGATCTGCTTCTTCACGGATTGCGGGGTGATGCCATGCGTCGTGTTCCAGGCGCGCTGCTTGTTACGGCGGCGGTCGGTCTCCTCGATCGCGTAGCGGATCGACCTTGTCATCGTGTCGGCGTACAGGATCACCCGGCCGTCGATGTTGCGCGCGGCGCGGCCGATGGTCTGGATCAGGCTGGTCTGGCTGCGCAGGAAGCCCTCCTTGTCGGCGTCCAGGATCGCCACCAGCGCGCATTCCGGGATGTCCAGCCCCTCGCGCAGCAGGTTGATGCCGACCAGCACGTCGACCACGCCCAGGCGCAAATCACGGATGATCTCGATCCGCTCCAGCGTGTCGATGTCGGAATGGAGATAGCGCACCTTCACCCCGTGTTCGGTCAGATAGTCGGTCAGGTCTTCCGACATCCGCTTGGTCAGCGTGGTCACCAGCACCCGCGCCCCGCTTGCCGCGACGAGGCGGCATTCCGCCAGCAGATCGTCCACCTGGTGTTCGACCGGACGGATCTCCACCATCGGATCGATCAGTCCGGTGGGGCGGATCACCTGTTCGATGAACGCGCCGCCGGTGCGTTCCAGTTCCCATGGGCCGGGAGTGGCGGAGACGAACGTCGTCTGCGGGCGATAGGTCTCCCACTCCTCGAACTTGAGCGGACGATTGTCGATGCAGGACGGCAGCCGAAAGCCGTACTCCGCCAGGACCGACTTGCGGTTGAAGTCGCCGCGATACATGCCACCGATCTGCGGCACCGTCACATGGCTTTCGTCGACGAACAGCAATGCGTTTTCCGGCAGGTATTCGAACAAGGTCGGCGGCGGCTCGCCCGGATTGCGCCCGGTCAGGTAGCGCGAGTAGTTCTCGATCCCCTTGCAGCTTCCCGTCGTCTCCATCATTTCGATATCGAACGTGGTGCGCTGGTTGAGCCGTTCGACCTCCAACAACTTGCCATCGGCGGTCAGTTCGTCCAGCCGTTGTTTCAGTTCCCGCTTGATGTCGACGATCGCCTGGGTCAGCGTCGGGCGCGGCGTGATGTAGTGGCTGTTGGCGTAGACCGTGATCGCATCGAGCGCGGCGGTCTTGTCGCCGGTCAGCGGATCGAACTCCTGGATCTGCTCGATCTCGTCGCCGAACAGCGAGACGCGCCAGGCGCGGTCCTCGTAGTGGCTGGGGAAGATGTCCACCACCTCGCCACGCAGCCGGAACGTGCCACGCTGGAAGGCGGCGTCATTACGGCGGTATTGCAGCTCGACCAACGCCTTGGCCAGTTTGTCACGGTCGATCTGCCCGCCAACCTCCAGCTTCACCACCATGCGCGCGTAGCTCTCGACCGAGCCGATGCCGTAGATGCAGGAGACCGAGGCGACGATGATCACGTCGTTGCGTTCCAGCAATGCCTGCGTCGCGGCGTGGCGCATGCGGTCGATCTGTTCGTTGATCTGCGCGTCTTTTTCGATGTAGGTGTCGGTGCGCGGAACGTAGGCTTCGGGCTGGTAGTAGTCGTAGTAGCTGACGAAGTATTCCACCGCGTTGTCGGGGAAGAAACCCTTCATCTCGCCATAGAGTTGGGCCGCCAGCGTCTTGTTCGGCGCCAGGATCAGGGCGGGCCGCTGCACCGCCTCGATCACCTTGGCCATGGTGAAGGTCTTGCCGGAGCCGGTGACGCCCAGCAGCACCTGGTCGCGCTCGTTGGCCTGCACGCCGGCCACCAGCTCGGCGATCGCGGTCGGCTGGTCGCCGCTGGGCTCATAGTCGGACACCACCCGGAACCGGCGCGACATCGGCCTGGGCGGCTGCTTGGCCGGGATGAACAGCACCGGGTGCGGGGCGGCGCGGGCGAGGGTGGTGGCGGACATGCGGGGCTCCTCGGGGCCCAAGATGTGGCGTGTCAGCGGCGTGGCGTCGAGAGGAAAGGCTTGGTGCCGGGTGAGGGATTTGAACCCCCGACCTTCGGTTTACAAAACCGCTGCACTGCCACTGTGCTAACCCGGCGCCGGTCCCTCCCGTAGCGCACCCATCCCAATCAGGTCGAGTGGTCCATCACGATAACACGATGTGGTGGTATCGCCGCGCATAGTAGATCAGGTTGGCCGTCACCTCGCCGAGCTCCACCGCCTCGACCGCGCAGAAAAACACGTCATGGGTGCCGACCTCGACGATCTTGTCGATACGGCAGTCGAACGCCACAGCCGCACCGTCCAGCACCGGCGCGCCGGTCGCCAACTGGTGCCAGGATCCGGCGTCGAACCGCCCCTCCATCGTGTGCTCGGTCATCCCGGCGAACAGCGGCGAGTGCGCCTCCTGCTCCGGGGTCAGGGTGTTCACGCACAGCACCATGCTGGCCCGGAAGGCGGGATAGGAATCGTTCGTCCGGTTGGCGCAGACCAGCAGGGTCGGCGGCATATCGGTCACGCTGCACACGGCGGAGGCGGTGAACCCGGCGCGCCCGCCCGGTCCGTCGGTGGTGATGATGTTCACGGCTGCGCCAAAGCGGGCCATGGCATCGCGATAGGCCTGCTTGTCAACCGGCATGGCTGCCCCCTGATTGCACCACGGGCGGCACTATGGCGCAGCCGCGTGCGACCGGCCAGAACCGCCGCGTCACAAGCCGAGGGACGACAGCGGCGGCGCCACCTCCTCCAGCGGGCGGCGCTCGGCGGCGACCCCCAGCTTCAGTGCCACCCAGGCGGCGAGCAGCATCAGGCCTCCGCCCAGCACGTAGCCCCACAGGATCGACTCCCGCGATCCGGTGTCGATCAGCAGGCCGAACACGGTCGGGCCGGCCACGCCGCCCACCGCCGTGCCAAAGGCGTAGAACAGCGCAATGGCAACCGCGCGCATCTCCAGCGGAAAACACTCGCCCACGGTCAGATAGGCCGCGCTCGCCGCGGCCGAGGCGACGAAGAAGATCACCGTCCAGGCCGCGGTCTGCTGCACGGCGTCCAGCACGTCGGCGGCGAACAGCACCCCGGTGACGATCATCAGCGCCCCCGACAGCGCATAGGTGGCGACGATCATCGGTCGCCGCCCTAGCGTGTCGAACAGCCGACCCAGCACCAGCGGCCCGGCGAAGTTGCCCAGCGCGAAGGGCAGGATGAATAGCCCGATCCGTGCCGAGGCGACGCCGTAGAACCGGGTCAGGATCAGCGCGTAGGTGAAGAACACCGCATTGTAGCAGAACGCCTGCGCCGCCATCAGCGAGACCCCCAGCACAGTGCGGCGGCGGTAGCGGTACAACAGGGCGTGCAGCCCGGCGGCGAACCAGGCGCGGATGTCGCTGCGCAGCCGCAGCGCCTGCGGCGGGATCGGCGGTAAGGGTCGGCCGGTTTCGGCTACCACCCGCGCCTCGATCCCGGCCACCACGCGCGCGGCCTCCTCCGGCCTGCCATGCGTCATCAGCCAGCGCGGGCTTTCCGGGATGAAGCGGCGCAGCAGCAGCACGAGGAAGCCCAGCGCGCCGCCGATCACAAAGGCGGCACGCCAGCCGATCTCGGGCGGCATGATGGCGGGGTCCAGCACCACCAGCGCGCCGAGCGCGCCCAGCGCCGCGCCGGGATCAGCTCCTGGATCGTGGCATTCACTGCGGCGTATTCGCCGCCGATGCCGGCCCCGGTCAGCAGGCGGAACAGCGCGAAGGACCAGAAATTCCACGCCAGGCCGCAGGCCAGGGTCCCGACGATGTAGATCAGCACGGTCAGGCTGAACAACCGCTTGCGTCCCAGCCGGTCGGTCAGCCAGCCGAACACCAGCGCGCCGCCCACTGCGCCGATCAGATAGGCGCTGGCCGCCAAGCCGACCTGGGCGCCCGACAGGTGCAGCACGGGGCTGTCGGCCAGCGCGCCGGACAACGAGCCGACGATCGTCACCTCCAGCCCGTCGAGGATCCAGGCGATGCCAAGCGCGGTCACCACCAGCCAGTGGAAGCGGCTCCATGGCAGGCGATCCAGACGCGCCGGCACGTCGGTTTCGAACACCGCGTCCGCGGCGGGCGTCGGGTTCGGCGTTGCGATCATCGGCGCACTCTGCTGCGATACGCGCCAACAGGCACCCCCCAGGGAGACACCGATGGACCAATTTCTCGCCGAGACCGAGTTGACGATCGCGCGATGGCACGGCGTCAAGGCGCCGAACGAACCCGGCCGGCGCATGGCGGCGGACCTGGTCAACACCATCGCCGCGTTCGAGGCGCTGCGCGGCACGCTGAAGTTCGAAGACGAACCAGCCAGCTTCGAGGCCGCGCTGCTCGACACGCGGGAGATCCCGTGATGGCCGCGCTCGCCGACCTCACGCTGGTCGCAGCGGCCGACGCGGTGCGCAATGGCGAGGCAACTTCGCGCGACCTGCTGGACGCCTGCTGGGAGCGGATGGAGGCGGTCAACCCGACGTTGAACGCGACGATCTGGACCGACCGCGCCGGAGCGGAGCGGGAAGCGGCGGCGGCGGGTGCGGCGCGCGACACCAACGCCTGGAGCGGCCCACTGCACGGCGTCCCGCTGGCGCACAAGGACATGTATTACCAAGCTGGCAAGCGCTGCACCTGCGGCTCACGCCTGCGCAAGGACTTCGTGCCCGACTACACTTCGACGGCGATTGAGCGGCTAGCTGCCGCCGGCGCCTATAGCTTTGCCGGGCTCAACATGGCGGAGTTCGCGCAGAACCCGACCGGGCACAACCGCGAGTTCGGTGACTGCCACAACCCGTGGAACCCGCCCTATATCACCGGCGGATCGTCGTCCGGCTCCGGCGCCGCGGTGGCGGCGCGGTTCGTCTATGCCGCGCTCGGCTCCGACACCGGCGGATCGATCCGGCTGCCGGCCGCCGCCTGCGGCGTCACCGGGATCAAGCCGACGCAGACCCGCGTCAGCCGCTATGGCGCGATGCCGCTGTCGTTTTCGCTCGACAACGTCGGCCCGCTGGCGCGCACGGCGCGCGACTGCGCGCGGGTGATGTCGCTGATCGCCGGGCGCGATCCGAAGGACCCGACCAGCTCGCATCTGCCGGTGCCCGACTACGAGGGCGTGCTGGATGGCGACGTGCGCGGCATGCGCATCGGCATTCCGACCAACTATTTTTTCGACGGCGCCGATCCGGTGGTGGCCGCAGCGGTTGAGCAGGCGGCCGAGGTGTTGCGCGCCCGCGGCGCCACGGTGGCGCGGTTGGCCCTGCCGCTGATGGACGCGGTGTCCGGCTATGGCGGCATTATTTCACGAGTGGAGGCGGCAACGATCCACGCCGAATGGATGCGCCATCGATCGCAGGACTACGCCCAGCACCTGAGCGGCCGGATGTATCCTGGCTATGCCATTCCGGCGCCGTACTACGTCGAGTCACTCAGCCGCCGCGGCCCGGTGCTGCGTGCCTTCGCGGCCGAAGTGTTCGCCCAGGTGGACGTGCTGGCCACGCCAACCATCCGCACTGCGCTGCCGACGCTGGCCGAGACCGACATCGACAACGGCCCACCGGGCACCGAGGTGAAATTCCTCGCGGTCTCGGCGAATACGCGGCCGTTCAACTACCTCGGCCTGCCGGCGATCAGCGTCCCCTGCGGCTTTGACGCCAATGGACTGCCGGTCGGCCTGCAACTCGCCGGTCGGCCGTTCGCCGAGGCGCGGCTGCTGCGCCTGGCCGACGCCTATCAGCGCGACACCGATTGGCACACGCGCCGCCCGGCGGTGCTGGAGACCGCATCCGACAATCCCGGGGTCATCCTGGCATGAGCAGGCCGAAGGTCGCCTTCATCGGCACAGGCGGCACCATCGCCTCGCTCGGCGCGGGACCGCTGGATCTGCAGGACTACGGTGCCACGGGCAAGGTGATGCACGCCGATGAGATCCTGGCGCGCTTCCCTGAGACGGCGCTGGTCGCCGAGGTAATTCCTATCCGCTACCGCAACGTGCCCAGCCCGAGTATCGCCTACCCCGACTGGCAGGCGCTGGTGAAGCTGTGCGACCAGCTGGTGGCGGAGCACGCCGACCTCGCCGGCGTCGTCATCGGCCACGGGACCGCGACGCTGGAGGAAACCGCCTACGCACTCAGCCTGACCTTGAAGGTCAGCGTGCCGGTCGTTGTGGTCGGCGCGCAGCGACCGGCCAGCGCGTTGTTGACCGACGCCGGGCTCAATCTGGTGAACGCGCTTCGGGTGGCGGCTTGCCCGGAGGCGCGGGGGCTCGGTGTGCTGGTGGTGCTGAACGACGAAATCCAGGCGGCGCGCGAGGTCACCAAGACCTCGACCCTGCGCATGCAGACCTTCCGCACGCCGGATTTCGGCGTGCTGGGCCACGCCGACGGCGACGCGGTGGCATTCTATCGCCGCCCGCTGCGACGGTGTTACCCGGACACGGACTTCGACATCCGCGCGCTGCCGGCGCTGCCGCGCGTCGATATCGCACTGGCCTATGCTGGGGCCGACGGCACCGCGGTGCGCGCGTTCGTTGCGGTTGGGGCGAAGGGCATCATCTCGGCCGGCTTCGCGCCCGGCTTCGCCCCGCCCGGCGATTTTGCGGCACTGAAAGAGGCGGCGGCGGCGGGGATCGTGGTGATGCAGTGCACCCGCGCCGGGTCGGGGCGGACCTATCGCGGCACACGGCTGCGCGAGGCCGGTTTTCTGACCGCTGACAACCTGACGCCGCAAAAAGCGCGCATCCTGCTGGCGCTGGCGCTGAGTGTGACCGGCGATGCGGAGGAGATCGCGGGGATGTTTCGCAGCTATTGAACGGCTGGCGGGTTGGGCGTGAGAATCTTGTGTGACCTGGCGTGATGCGCCGAATGTTTGGTCCGCGCTGTCTGCGGCAAGGGCCGACGTAGGCAGCCGGTATCGGAATACGGACGATTGGATGGGGTGGACCGCACGGCTTTTTCGAGTGTGACCCCGGTCGGAAGCGCCGACCAACGACACTCACACCAAGGGCCCCAACGACTGACCGATCGGCCGGCGTTGGGCCATCGGTAGGAGTGTTGGTCTGGTGTGCAGCCGCCCCCACCAACCCTGCGCGCGATACCAGCCGTCCGAAATGATGGAAGTGTCACCATTTCGGGCGGGTGGTATCGGTTATGTCCACCGCAGCGGGCGGCAGCCGGACTTCCGGCGCAGTCGTTCCGGTCCAGACCGGGCGGTAGGACCGTGGGTTCGCTGTGCAGCGTCGCCGATCCCCGCGCCTGGCGTTCTTGACGGCTGGACGGCCCAGTTTGCCTGCTGCGCCGCTGACATCACCTTGCGGACGGGTGCTGGCTCGGCGGGCGCTCGGGCGCAGCAAATTCTCCTTCCATTCTGGCTGTTTGGACGATAATCCTCCTCGATCTGGCCTCGATCTGGCCTCGCGGGGGGCTCGCCGATGTCGATTGTCCGTCTGCGTGATTTCGTCGCCGCCATGACCCGGCTGGTCGAGAATGCCGGCAACGCTGAAGCAGCCGCGCTGGTGCCGGCGCGCGAACTGCTGGCCGGACTGGTCACCCGCGACGACTGGCTACCGACGACCTTTGCCGCGGCCGACCCGCAGCGCTACCGGCAATATTTGCTGTACGGCGATCCACTCGACCGTTTCTCGCTGGTCAGCTTCGTCTGGGGGCCCGGTCAGCGCACCCCGGTGCACGACCATCTGATGTGGGGCCTGGTCGGCATGCTGCGCGGCGTCGAGGACGCGGTGCGCTACCATGCGACCGCACGCGGCCTGGAAGCGGAGCCCGTGGCTCGCCTGCTGCCCGGCATGGTGGCGGCGGTCTCGCCCACGCTGGGCGACATCCACACTGTGGCGAATGGCTTGGCTGACCGCCCGTCGATCTCGATCCATCTCTATGGCGGCAATATCGGCACGGTGCGTCGGCACGCTTTCGATCCAACGACCGGGACGGCAACGGAATTTGTCTCCGGCTATTCGGCGGAAGCGGTGCCGAATTTATGGGCTGCCGCGTAGAACGCATGTTCGCCGCCCTTGTTACCCATGGGCCGGCCCCCTGGCCGTCTCAAAAGCTGCTATGGAATGGCCCCACATAAGGAGGGACCCACCATGATCCATCACGTTTCGATTCCGGCCAAGGATCCGAAGCACGTCGCGGACGTGCTGGCGGAGCTGATGAACGGGCGCGCCTATCCGTTCCCCGGGGGTTTCCCCAATTCGTTCATGGCGGTCAACGGCGACGCGCACGGCAGCATGATCGAGGTTTATCCGGAGACGTTGGCGCTGAAGCGTGGCACGGCGGACGACGAGCAGGTCAGTGTGACACCGGTGGAGGCGCCGGCCGCCTATCCGTTCCACGTGCTGTTGTCGGTGTCGCTCGATCGTGAGGCGGTGCAGCGGATCGGCGATCGCGAGGGCTGGCGCACCAAGCTGTTCGGCCGCGGCGCGCCGGGCAAGCCGCCGGTGTTCCATGTCTTCGAGTTCTGGATCGAGGACCGCTTCATGCTGGAAGTGGCGACCCCGGACATGCTGGCGGCCTATGCCGAGACGATCCAGCCGGCGCGGCTCGACGCGCTGTTCGGCCAGCGCACCGCGGCCTGAGGGCGCGACAGTGGATCTCTACCATGCCTGGTGCGACCTGAAGCCCGGGGTCAGCGATGTCACGTTCAGCGAACAGGTGGCTGCCTACATGGGCCACTTGCGCACTGCCGGGCTGATCGAGGGCTGGCGGCTGACGCGGCGCAAGCTGGGTCTGGCGCCGCCCGGGTTCGGCGAGTTCCACCTGATGATCGAGGTGAAAGATCTGGCGCAGCTTGACGCCGCGTTCCAGCGTGTCGCCGGGCGCGCCGAACCGACCGAGGGGTTCCATTTCGGGGCGAATTCGCTGGTGCAGAACGCCGTGTTCGGGCTGTACCGGGATTTCCCGGACCCGTTCCGCCATCGTGGCGAGGAACGGTTCTAGGGCGGCGCCGATGCCCAAGCGCCTGCTGCGGATGTTCGGCGCCATCAACGCCTGGATCTGCCGCTTGAATGGCGGCAGGTGGTTGGGACGTCTGCCGTCCGGCGCGCCGATCTGCTTGCTGACGACAACGGGCCGCAAATCCGGTTAGCGACGCAGCGTGCCGCTGCTGTTTCTGGCGGATGGGAGGAATTTGTCGTGGTCGCCTCGCAGGGCGGCGCGCCGCAGGACCCGGCTGGTGTTTCAACCTTGCCGCCGATCCGCGGGGGGAGGTGCAAATCGGCCGCCGGCACTTTGCGGTGACGGCGCATACACTCGATGCGGCGGAAAAGGCCGCACTGTGGCCAAGGCTGGTGGCGCTCTATCCGCCGTATGATACCAGCGGCCCAAAGTGACGACTCTTCCACCATTTCGGGCCACTGGTATCGCGCGCGGGGTTGCCCGGGGGAGTTGGTGGGGCGGCCGCGCGCCAAACCAAGACTCATGCCAGCGGCCCAGCACCAGCCGATGGGTCAAGACTTTGGGCCGCTGGTATGAGGCGTATCAGCGACGGACGACGCGGTCGATTCCGGTGCTGAGGTTGAAACCTGGGTAGTGAGCGAGCCCCGGTGAAATGCTTCCCGGGCGCACGGCTGCGCTGAGGCCGGAGGCGTCGCCGGTCGGGGCGGTGCGCGGCCGGAGTGGGCGGGCTCAGGACGCAGCAACGCGATGCAACGCGAGGATGCGGGCGCCGCTACCGGAAGATGCGGGTGCCGCGACGGAGGGTTGGGACAGACCCGGCGACGACGGTGAAAGCGGGACCGCCACGGCGAGAAGGACGGTCGGGATGGGACTGCCGGTCAAGCTGGCGGCGCGGCGGTTTCCCCGGGACCTTGCCGGAAGGCGTTGCTCTCCGGGGTCCGCTCAGGCCGAGCGGCGGCCGGTCAGGTCATCGCCCGCATTGCGCGGCATGCCAAGCGCGATCGGCGCTGCGATCATGGTCAGCATCCCCACCACGACGAAGGCCAGGGAGAAGTCCGTGGGCGAGGGCCCGGCGTGACGGGACATCAGCATCGACACGTGCAGCGACAACGCGCCGACCGAGATACCGACCGTCGTCGCGAGCTGCTGCGCCGCGGTATACAGGCTGGTCGCAGCACTCATGCGCGCGCGCGGCACGTCGCCATAGGCCAGCGTGTTGTAGGCGGTGAACTGCAAGGATCGGAAAAAGCCCCCGACCAGCAGCACCGCGTAGATCGCCGCCGCCGGCCAGGTGGGCCGGAACAGCGCGCACATGGAAATCATCACCCCGGAGAGCATGCCGTTCCATAGCAGCGTGTCGCGGAACCCGAACTGGCGCAACGCATGCTGCGCTGCCGGCTTCATCACGAGTGCGCCGGCCGAACTGGCAAAAGTGATCAGGCCGCTCTGTACTGCTGAATCGCCGAAGCCGATCTGCAGCATCAGCGGCAGCAGGAAAGGGATGGCACCGATCCCGGCACGGAACAGCATCATCGCCGAGATCGCCACGCGAAAGCACGGCAGCCGTAACAGCGAGAGGTCGAGCAGCGGGGCCGGATGGCGGCGCGCGTGCAGCCAGTAGCCCAGCGCGCCGGCCAGTCCTACCCCGACCATCGCCTCGGTGGCTTGCGGCGGGACCACGCCGCGACCGGCGGTTTCCAGCCCGAACATCAGGCCGGACAGCGCGAGGCCCGAGAGCACCAGGCCGAACCCATCGAACCCGCCGCGCGGGGCCTCGCGGATATCTTCCACGAACATCGAGACCAGTACGATGCCGAGCAGGCCGATCGGCACGTTGATATAGAAGATCCAGCGCCACGAGGCGTAGGTGACAATGAAGCCGCCAACCGGCGGGCCAACCACTGGGCCGATCAATGCTGGCGTGGTCAGCCAGGCCATTGCCGCTACCAGCTCGTGTTTTGGCACGGTGCGGAGCAGCACCAACCGTCCGACCGGCACCATCATCGCCCCGCCGATGCCCTGCAGGATGCGCGCGAGTACCAGGGCACCGAGCGAGTTGGCCTGGCCGCAGGCGATCGAGCCGAGAGTGAACACCACGATCGCGGCGCGGAACACGGTACGAGTGCCGAAGCGGTCCGCCATCCAGCCGCTGGCGGGGATGAACACCGCCAGACTGAGCAGGTAAGAGGTCAGCGCGACGTTCATATGTACCGGATCGGCGCCGAAGGCCCGGGCCATGGTGGGCAATGCCGTCGCGATCACCGTGGAATCCAGGTTCTGCATGAACAGCGCGCAGGCCACGATCACCGCGGTCAGCCGCGTCTGGCTGCTGGTTCCGCGGCTGATCCGGGCTGGCTTTGCGGCGGCATCCGTGCCGCGCGTGGCAGCGCTGTCCTGGTCTCCGGCTGCCGACACTTCCGTGTGTCTACGGGGCGCGTCTAGGGGCGTGCGGCTACGGCACCAGCACCGTGCTGCCAGTGGTCTTGCGCGATTCCAGCGCGATATGCGCCGCGGCGGCATCGGTGAGTTTGAAGGTCTGGTTCACCTCGATTTTCACCGCACCCTTCTGCACCACGTCGAACAGGTCGGCGGCCGTCGCTTCGAGGTCGGCGCGTTTGGCGGTGTAGGTAACGAGTGTGGGGCGGGTCAGGTACAGGCTGCCCTTGGCGGCAAGAATGCCGATGTCGACCGGCGGCACCGGGCCGGAGGCGTTGCCGTAGCTCGCCATCAACCCCAGCGGGGCCAGGCAGTCGAGGCTGGTGATGAACGTGTCTTTGCCAACGCTGTCGTAGACGACCGGCACCCCGGCGCCGCCGGTGACACGCTTGACCTCGGCCACCAGGGGTTCATGGCCGATCACGGCGTGGGCGGCCCCGTGCGCGCGGATCAGCTCGGCCTTGGCTTCGGTGGAAACCACGCCGATGACGGTGGCCCCGAGGTGTTTCGCCCACTGGCACATGATCAGGCCAACGCCCCCGGCTGCGGCGTGCACCACGATGGTATCGCCCGCCTTCACGTTATAGGTGCGGCGAAGCAGATATTGCGCGGTCATGCCTTGCAGCATCATCGCCGCGGCGGTGTTGAAGCTGATGGCGTCGGGCAGCTTGACCAGGCGGTCGGCGGCGATCACCCGTTCCGTCGCATAACCGCCGATGGCGCCGGCGTAGGCGACGCGATCGCCGACAGCGAGGTTAATGACCCCGGCGCCGAGCGCCGTCACCGTGCCGGCGCCTTCCTGACCGAGGATCAGTGGCATGGTCGGCGCTTTGTAGAGACCAGTGCGGAAATAAACGTCGATGTAGTTCAGGCCGACCGCGGCCTGCTTCAGCAGGACCTCGCCCTGGCCGGGCTCGGGGGTGGGGACATCGTCCCACTTCATCACCTCGGGGCCGCCCGGCGCGTGAATTCGAATGGCCTTGGTCATGTCGATCTCCGTTGAAAGGGCCGGATCAGGCGGCCGCAGAGGTGAAGAGGGGTTTCGCGCGGGCCTCCAGCGCTAGCAGCGCGCGTTTGGTCGGCAAGCCTTCGCCGCCCGAGTAGCCGCCGATGCCGTTGCCCGCAAGGACCCGATGGCAGGGGATGATGATCGGGATCGGGTTGGCGCCGTTGGCCTGACCGACCGAGCGTGGGCTGCCGCCGGCTTGGCGCGCGACCTCGGCGTAGCTGCGCGTGGCACTGTACGGGATGGTGAGCAGGGCCGACCAAACACCGCGGCGATACGGTGAGCCCAGCGGGTTGAGCGGCAGATCGAAGCGCGTGAGCCTGCCGTCGAAATAGGCGAAGAGCTGGTCGCGCGCGAGGCACAACAGGGCGGTGGGCGCTTGATCTCGAGCCCATCCCCAGTCCAGGGAAACGATGGCGCCGTCTTCCTCCGCGACGCTCAGATCGCCGAGGGCGGTATGCAGCGAGAGTTGGGGCAACGTGGTTCGCCTTCTGCGGCCGGGGCGAATGCCAGCCCCGGGTCGGGTGGCTGTCAAGGGCGGGGGGACCTGGTGCTGCTGGAGGGGATTGAACTCTCGACCTCTCCCTTACCAAGGGAGTGCTCTACCACTGAGCTACAGCAGCATCGGATCGGCAACGCGGGGAGCGGGGTATACCGCCCGGTTCGCGCGATGCGCAAGGCAGCCGGCTTGACGTCGGGCAGTGCGGGCGATTTCTGTGCGCAATGGACAAGGTGAACGAAAGCCCGGCGCCCGCCCAACCGGAACGCACCGCTCGGGCAGAAGCCGACTTGGCGGCGCGGCGTGCGCGTGAGGCGGCGGCGCTGCGCGCCAATTTGCACCGGCGCAAGGCGCAGGCTCGGGCGCGCGAGGACAAGCCACCAGAGGGTGACGATCTGGTGAGGTAGGGGGTGCGCAGCGGTGCGAGGATCGCCGGGCGACGGCACCGTCGTGCGCAGCGCTCCGATGCGAACCCAGGCCGGCCATGCCGATGGTGGTCATCACCATGCTGATCGTGATGGTCGCGATTGCCGGGGGCACGAGCGCGTCGCGTTGTGACCTGCTGTTTCGCATCTGGCGCCGCCGCCCACTACCGCAAGGATCATACCGGATCGGTGGCATTGCGGAGTATCGACGCTGGTTTGATGGTGCGGAAGTGGCAGGGTCGCCTCTACCGGACGGTTGCCGGACCAGCGCGGCGAGCGCGGTCAGCCCAGCACTGGGGCGCCGGCTATTTCCGCGCCAGCCTTGTCTTCAGGCGGGGATGTCATGACACGAATGCTGACCGTGGCCGGGGTGAACCTGGAAATCGAGGAGCGGGGCGAGGGGCGTCCGTTGCTGTTCCTGCATGCCGGCGAGGGGCTGGCGCCGGAGCGGCCCTGGCTCGACCTGCTGGCCGCAAGATTTCGCGTCGTTGCCCCATCACATCCCGGGTTTGGTGGCTCGGCGCTGCCCGACTGGGTCGGCTCGATGGACGATCTCGCGTATCTCTATCTTGATTTGGCGGCGGCGCTGGAGCTGCAGGACGCGCTGCCGGTCGGCGCCTGCTTCGGCGGATGGATCGCCGCCGAGATGGCGGTGCGCGATACACGTCGTTTCACACGCCTGGTGCTGGTTGATCCCGTCGGCATCACGGTGAGCGGTGTCACCGACCGCGACATTGCCGACATGCATGCGATGACGCGGACGGAGTTTATGCGCCGTGCCTGGGCGGATCCGGCGCGTGGCGCGGTCGATATGACCGTGTTGGCGGAGACCGAGCTTGCGGCGATTGCGCGCGGGCGGGAATCGCTGCTGGTGTTCGGCTGGAAGCCGTACATGCATAACCCGCGGCTGAAGCGCTGGCTGCATCGGATCGATCTGCCGACCCTGCTGCTGTGGGGCGAGCGGGATGAGATCGTTGCCCTCGCCTATGGCCGGCGCTGGCAGGAACTTCTTCCCGGATCGAGGCTGGAGGTCATTCCTGATGCAGGGCATTATCCCCACTGGGAGCAGCCGGAGGCGTTTGTGCGCCACTTGATGGCATTCGGAGCGATGTGATGCGGCCGTGCCCGCGGCCTGGCGGCCGGCACCCCGAAAACCAGCTGCGGCACCGGAACGTTCCTGCACAGGTCGTAGTTTGTCGATATGTGTCAGGCGCAATGATGGGCGCGGCGCCTTGCCATATTGAACGCGCTCGTAGCGAGGAGAAACCGACAATGCGGGTCTGGTACTTTTCCGAAATGGCCTATCATCCGGCGTGGGCTGAAGGGCTTCGGCGCGGTTCGCTTCGGGTGGTAGTTCCCAACGGCAACCTTGATCCGCTGGAGGCGCACGGGCTGCTGAACCGTTACCTCGACGAGTTCGCGTTGTGTGATGAGGTGGGCCTCGACATCATGGTGAATGAACACCACAGCACCGCGACCTTCATGACCGTTCCGGCACCGATGGCATTGGCGGTGATTGCACGTGAAACCAAACGCGCGCGGTTGCTGGCCCTGGGCAATCCGATCGCCAACCGGCCTGACCCGGTGCGTGTGGCCGAAGAGATGGCCTGGCTGGACGTGTTGTCGGGAGGGCGTCTGGAGATGGGGCTGGTGAAGGGCGCGCCGGACGAGACCGCGCCGGCCAATGCCAATCCTGCGCGGCTGATGCGGCGCGACTGGGAGGCGCACGACCTGATCCTGAAGGCGCTGTCCACCGTCAACGGACCATTCAACTGGGAGGGCGAATACTTCCACTACAGAAACGTCAACATCTGGCCGCGACCGATCCAGCAGCCGACGCCGCCGGTGTGGATGACTGGCATGAGCGTTGAGACCGGCAGACTGGCGGCCGAACGCGGCCACGTGGTGGGCACGCTGCTGTCCGGCGGGCTGGCCAAGCCGATGTACGACGCCTATCGCACCCGGGCACGGGAGCTGGGCCGGGAGGCGGGGCCCGATCGGCTGGCATTCGCTGCCTGCGTGGGGGTCGGGACGACGCGAGAGGAGGGGCTCCGTCGGGCGCATCTGATCGCCGACTACGTGCGGACCTCGCCGGTGGTCGGAGAGCCATTCACCAATCCGCCCGGCTACAACTCGATCGGTGCCAATGTGGCGATGCTGAAGGCGGGGCCGCAGGCGCATCGGTTGGTGACCGACCGGCAGGGCAGGCCAATCGACCATCGCACCGCGACGGTGCAACAGTTCATGGAGACCGACACGGTTTTCGCCGGGACACCGGACGACGTCGTGGCGCAGATCACCGACTTCAACGCGCGGATGGGCGGGTTCGGGCATCTCCTGGCGTTCGGCCAGGGAGGCTTCCTGGATCACGCGGACACCAGGGAGAATATCCGGCTGCTCGGCCAGGAGGTGGCGCCGCAGCTGCGTGCGATGCACAAAGATACCCAGCGGCCGCGGGTTGCGGCGGCGGAGTAGGCCGGGATGGCGCGCGCGATCCTGCGGAGTCGCTGCTGGAGTCCCGGGGAACGGATTTCGACTTGGGTTCGGCGCGTTGCAGAGCGGACAGCGTTGGCGGGGGGGCTGCGTGTGCCGTTCCATTTCAGCCGCCAGCCGGAACAAGCGCCGGATGAAGCGCCCAGCTATCCAAACCCGATCCACGACGAGGCGAACGGCAGGCTGTTCAGCCAATGGAATCGCAACCGAATGATCTCGGCGCAGCAAATCGCCGGTGTGCCACCCCTGACGGCCGCGTAGCGCGAGGCGGTGGATGCGCTGGATGGTATCCTGCGCCGGGATGAGGTGATGTGTGCGATGTATCTGCGGCCAGGCGATATACAGATCGTCGACGACCGCGACGCTGAGTTCACGCACAGAATTTGAGGAGTCCAAGGACCCGGAACGCAAGCGGTTGCTGTTCCGGCCTTGGCGGGCACCCCCGGCGCCGCTCCGGCTGCCGCCGAGTTGGCGGCCAGCCCACCGATCGGTGGCCACGGGCAGTGTGGGGGGCGGGATCATCTGGCAGCAGCACGATGAGCGACGCCGAGCCGTCGAGGTGCGGCAGGCGGCGGAGAAGGGGATGGCGGCGGGTGGGTGAGCGGATCGCCCCTCCGCACTGCGGAAGTGCCCGGGTGATCGAACCGCTGTCGTTGATCTGGAAGCTGCGCGATCCCCACAGGCCTCGTCGACCGAAACCGCAGGCGCGCCGCGTGTTTCACGTGAAACAGCAAAGCTCGTCGCGCTAATCCGCCTGCAATCTCACCAGCAACCCATCGAGCTGGTCGAGGTCGCGATAATGGATGCGCACCGTGCCACGCTTACCACTATGGCTGATCTCGACGCGCAGCCCGAGCTGTTCGGTCAGACTGCGCTCGAGGGCAGCGATATCCGGGTTTCTTGCCGCCGATTCCGGCGCGGTCGAGGTCGAAGGCTTGTCTGCCCGCGCCGCCAACACTTCGGTCTGCCGGACCGACAGCTCGTCAGCGATCACGCGTTGTGCCAGGACGTCCGCTGCCGGGTGCCCGACCAACGCGCGCGCGTGGCCCGCCGTAAGCTGGCCCGCGCGCACGAGAATCTGCACCCCGATCGGCAGGTTGAGAAGCCGCAGAGTGTTGGCGATATGGCTCCGGGATTTACCAACAATATCCGACAGCGCCTCCTGCGTATGATTGAACTCCTGGATCAGCCGAGCGAAGCCTTCCGCCTCCTCAATCGGATCCAATCCTTCGCGCAGCAGGTTCTCAACAAGGGCGGCGGCGGCGGTGTCGGTATCGGATAACCCGCGCACAAGCGCCGGCACGCCATGCAGCCCCGCCGCTTGGGCGGCGCGCCACCTGCGTTCGCCGGCAATAATCTGATATCGACCGATGACCGCCGGATGCGGGCGTAGCAGCAAGGGTTGCAGGATGCCGTGGGTCCGCACGGACTGGATCAACTCGCCCAGTGGCTCGGCCTTGATCGCAGCGCGTGGCTGATAGGGGTTGGGTTCCAGCAGATCGATCGGCACATCGCGTACGCCGGAATCTGGTGCGACCGCCTGGACTGCGGTATCGCCCAGCAGCGCCGCCAAGCCGCGGCCGAGACGAGGCCCGGTTGCTTTGGAGCTCATCAGGCAGTGTCCTCAACGGCGCGTTCTCGGCGCAGCACTTCACCGGCGAGCCGGATATAGGCTTGTGCGCCTGGCGACCGAAAATCGTACAGCAGCACCGGCTTGCCATGGCTGGGGGCTTCCGAGACGCGAATATTGCGGGGAATCATGGTATCGTAAACTTTCGGTCCGAAGAAACTGCGGGCATCCGCGGCGACCGCCTCGGACAAATTGTTGCGCTTATCGAACATGGTCAGCACGATACCTTGAATCTCAATCGCCGGATTTAGTGCGCGGCGCACCATCTCGATGGTACGAACCAACCCGGAAATGCCCTCCAACGCATAGAACTCGCACTGGAGCGGCACCAACACCGCATCGGCGGCGACCAGGCCGTTCAGTGTGAGCAGTCCGAGACTGGGCGGGCAGTCGATCAGCACGAAGTTGTACGGGCTGCCGGCCCGGCGGAGTGGCAGCAGTGCATCACGCAGTCTGAATTCCCGGCGCTCCATGCCAACCAGCTCGATCTCAGCGCCTGCCAGATCGTCATCCGCGGGGATCAGGGACAGGTTCGGGATGTAGGTCTCGCGGGCGACCTGCGTGGGCGAGGCTTCGTCGAGCAGCAGGCGATAGGTGCCGACGGCGCGATCGGACCGATCGATACCGAGACCGGTGGATGCGTTGCCCTGCGCGTCAAGATCGATCAGCAAGACGCGCTCCCCGATAGCGGCGAGCGCGGTCGCGAGGTTGATGGCGGTGGTGGTCTTGCCGACACCGCCCTTTTGATTGGCGATCGCGAGGATGCGCGGCAGCCGCGCTACACCGGCGGCGGGTTCCGAAACGGTGGGCTCAGGATCGGGCGTTGTCGTGGGCACAGGCGATATCGCTGATCCGGAGAATGCAGGCGCCGGGCGCCATCTGGCTGGGAACGCGCTCCACACGCATGTGCCACTCCGTTGCTGCGGCCGTCAATTCGGATGCCACGCTTGCCCCCTTGAGAAGCAGGCAGATCCCGCCTGGTGCAAGGAGCGGTGCGGCCAGGGTGAGCAGGCGGGGCAGGTGGGCCAGGGCGCGGGACGTGATCAACGGGGCCGGATCGAGCCTTGCGGTCTCTACGCGCACCGCATGCACGCGGACTGGCGCTGCAGCGACACGCCCTGCCTCTCGCAAGAAGGCGGCCTTGCGTTGATCGGCCTCGATAAGCTCGAACGGGATGCCGGTCGCGATCGCCAACACCAACCCTGGAAAGCCTCCGCCGGTACCAAGATCGATCCCGCGCGTCGTCCCGGGTGGGATCAGCGGAACGAGTTGAAGGGAGTCGGCGATGTGGCGCGGCCATAGCTTAGGCTCGTCGCGACGCGCGACCAGGTTGACTGTGGCGTTCCAGCGCAGCAGCAGCGTGGCAAAGGTTTCCAGTCTCGTACGTGTTTCACGTGAAACAGTGGCGATGTCGCTCACTCCGCTGCCGCCGGCGATCGACTGGTGGCCACGCCGCGTTGACGCAGATGTGCGGCAATGGCTGCCAGCGCGGCTGGGGTCATGCCTTGGAGGCGTGATGCCACACCCAATGAAGCCGGGCGATGCCGGTTCAGCTTGTCGCGGACCTCGGCGGACAGGCCGCCGATCTGGTCATAGACCACGTCGTCCAGTGGCACCGACTCCTCGCGCCGGAAAGCCCTGATGTCGGCGTCCTGGCGCCGGAGATATCCGGCATAGCGGGCCTCAGTCTCGATCTGTGCCAACGCGCGCGGAGGGACCTCGCGCAGCCACGGAAACGGCGCGGACAGGCGTTCGGCGCTCAGCCCGTCATGGCCGAGCAGGTCATGCACCGATCGCCGGCGCCCATCCGCCCGAATATCGATCCCAAACCCGGCGAGCGTGGCGGCCGTCGCGCCGTCTTGCCGCGCATGCGCCAGCGTCGAGGTGACCGTATCCCGATATGCATTGAAGGCGGCCATGCGCGCCGTCCCGATGCAGCCCCAGGACATCCCGATGTCGGTGAGCCGCAGATCGGCGTTGTCCGCGCGCAGGTGGAGCCGGTATTCAGCGCGCGAGGTGAACATCCGATAGGGCTCGCTGACCCCGTGACTGGTGAGGTCGTCGACCAACACCCCGAGATACGCCTCCGCTCGACTGAGACCGACCGAAGCCACATGGTCCGCTCGACGCGCGGCGTTAACCCCGGCGAGCAGACCTTGAGCAGCAGCCTCCTCATAGCCGGTCGTCCCATTGATTTGCCCGGCGAGGAACAGCCCTGGAAGCGCACGAACCTCAAGCGATGGGGCCAACGCGCGCGGGTCAACGTAGTCATATTCGACCGCATACCCCGGACGCAGCATGCGCGCATGCTCAAGGCCGGGGATAGTGGCCAGCAATGCAAGCTGCACATCCTCCGGCAGGCTGGTCGAGATGCCGTTCGGATAAACGGTGTCGTCCTCCAGGCCTTCGGGCTCAAGGAAGATGTTGTGGCGCTCGCGGGTGCTGAACCGCACGATCTTATCCTCAATCGACGGGCAGTAGCGTGGGCCGGAGCCGGAGATGTGTCCGCCGTAAACCGCGGATCGATGCAGGTTGGCGCGGATGATGGCATGCGTGGCTGGAGTTGTGGCGGTCACACGGCAGCCGATCTGCGGGTTGGTGATCCTGGCGGTGAGCGTGCTGAATGGCTCTGGTTCGACTTCGCCCGGATCCGCCTCCAAGCCATCCCAATCGATGGTGCGCCGATCCAGCCGGGGAGGGGTGCCAGTCTTCAGCCGCCCGAGCGGCAGAGCGAGCCGCGCGAGTGTCTGCGCCAGGCCGATCGATGGCGCCTCGCCGACCCGTCCGGCCTGGGTCTGTCGGTCGCCGATATGAACGACGCCGCGCAGGAAGGTGCCGGCGGTCAACACCGCGGCAGCGCAGGCGACGCGCGTGCCGCTGGCACAGATCAGTGCCGCGAGGCGGCCACCCCGGCCAATTTCCAGATCCTCCACCGATTCAGCCCTGATCTCCAGGTTCGCGGTGGTGGCCAACAGCCTGCGAATCGCCTGCCGGTAAAGCACACGATCGGCCTGAGCGCGCGGGCCGCGCACCGCGGGCCCCTTGCTGCGGTTCAACAGTTTGAAGTGGATCCCGGCCATGTCGGCCGCGCGGCCCATCAGCCCGTCCAGCGCGTCGATTTCGCGCACCAGATGGCCCTTGCCAATGCCGCCGATCGAGGGGTTGCAGGACATCTCGCCGATCGTGTCGAGCCGATGCGTGAGCAGGAGTGTCCGCGCACCCATGCGGGCAGAAGCCGCCGCGGCCTCGCAGCCGGCATGGCCCCCGCCGACCACAACCACATCCCATCCATGCGACGTCAGCCGCGCCATGCTTTGCGTCCTGTTCCGGGGCAGGTCATATATCAACTCTGTCCCAGACCGATAGGCAGAGTTGGGACGCCGCACAAACGCCCGTCGCTGTCCGAGAGTTCCGCCTCTGTGTCCTTGATCCCACACGACTTGCTGGTGGACTTGCTGCGCGCCTATGGCTATCCGGCGCTCGCGGGGCTCATTGCGTTGGAATGTCTTGGCCTGCCCCTGCCGGGCGAGACGCTGCTGATCGGCGGCGCTCTGTTCGCTGCCCGGACCCACCAAATCAGCATCCATCTGGTCGTGTTGGCCGCGACGCTCGGCGCCATTGTCGGCCAGCTCAGCGGTTACGCGATCGGGTACACTGTTGGCTATCGGATGCTGCGTCGCTACGGCGCACGGATCGGGCTGACCGCATCACGGCTGGCGCTGGGACGCCTTTTGTTCCGCCGTCATGGTGTCAAGGTCGTGATGATATCACGCTTCGTGGCGTTGCTGCGCCAGCTCGCTGGCCTGCTCGCCGGCGCGACGCACATGCCTTGGGTTCGGTTCATGACGGCGAACGTCATCGGCAGCGTGCTGTGGGCCAGCATCTATGGCTACGGCGCTGTCGCCCTTGGCGACACGCTGAAACGCCTGGCCGGCCCGGCCGCGCTCGCCCTCGCCATCGCCGTGGCGATTGCGGTTGTCCTCGGTGTGATGTTCATCCGCCGCCACGAGCGACGCTTGACCGAACGCTCCTCCCGGGTCCGCCGCGCCCGGAGTTAGACCGGACGCGTCGCGTCCGGTCTTGTAGATACAAACGTCATTACGCAGCGCCGCGTTTGGCTTCCACCCGCGACTCGGCCAGATGGTCGAACCTGCGTCGATATGTCCCCAGGCCGAGCGTCTGCGAGCGCAGCTCGATGATCAGGTCGTGCAGCTCGGCTTCGGGAACCAGCGCCTCCACATCGTCCCACCCTCTCCAGCCCGGCCGCTCCGCGTAGCCCAGGATCTGCCCACGCCGGCCGGTCAGAAGTCGTTGCGCACGTGCAGTGAATTCGTTCGGCACGCTGATCGTAACGTGATCGATTGGTTCCAGCAGCACCGGATCGGCCTTGGCGAGGCCGTCCTGCATGGCCATGCGCGTGGCGGTCTTGAATGCCATGTCGGAACTGTCGACGCTGTGGAACTGCCCATCGGTCAGCGTGACCGCGATGTCCACCACCGGGAACCCGAAGGGGCCCTTCTTCGCCGCCTCCCCGGCCGCCTCGCCGACCGCTGGAATGAAGTTGCGCGGCACCGAACCGCCGACGACCTTGTCGATGAACTCGAAGCCGGAACCCCGCGGGCGCGGCGCGATGTCGATCTTTACGTCAGCGAACTGACCGTGCCCGCCGGTCTGGCGCTTCAGCCGCCCATGCTCGTGCACCGCAAGGCGGATCGTCTCCTTGTAGGCGACCTGCGGGCGCTGCGTGGTGATCTTCAGGCCGTAGTTCCGCGCCAGCCGCTCGATGGTGGTGTTCAGGTGAATCTCGCCCTGGCCGTGCAGAACGGTCTCGCCGGTATCCTGCTGGTGCTCGATCGCGAGGGTCGGGTCCTCCTCGAGCAACTTCTGCAGCGCGCCCGACAATTTGACGTCGTCCTTGCGATCGGTGGTGGAAATCGCCATCGCATAGACCGGCGGCGGGGGCTCCGGGAACGGCAACTGCTCGGACGTTCCGCCCGGAGACAGGGTGGCACCCGTCGCCGCACTTTCCAGGCGTCCGAGTGCCACCAGCTCTCCGGTCACCGCCTCGGCGTTCTTGGTCAGCTCGCCACCGACGAAGTGGTAGATGCCGCCCAGCCGGCTGCTTCCGAGCGTCACCCCATCCTTGATCGCATCTCGCCAGATGCGGGCATAGGACAGCTTGCCGGTATGCCCGGCGTGCACCGTCTTGAACACCTGGACGAGCGGCGGACCGTCGGTGCCGATGCCGTGTCGCTCGGCGGTTTCCGCGCAGAACGGGGTGTCGTGCCGCAGTGCTTTCCAGAGCCGACGCACCCCATAAGCGTTGTCCGCACTCCCCAGCAGCACCTCGATCACCGCGCTTGCGGCAAGATCCTTTCGCAGATCGGCGTAGATCTCGGCGGTGGTCGGCTTGACGTCCTCGAGCACCTTTTCCAGCAGCACGTCGTCGTGGTCGGCCAGCGCTTCGACCAGCTTGTTCAGCGCCTCCTGTTCGGGTTCCGCCATCTCGGAGGGGATCTGGATCAGCTCCGACGGCTGCCCCTTGCGGTAGTGATACGCCCGCTCGCTGACCACATCGACGTAGCCGGCGATGCTCTCATCGTGACGGATCGGTACCTGGCGGAGCACCAGTGGCGAGTTGGCGTGCGCCTGGAGGGCCGAGAGTGTGTCGGCGACGCTGCCCTCCAGCGTGTCGATCTTATTGACCAAGATCATGTGCGGTACGCCGAGGTCGGCGAGTTGCTTCAGCACGGGCGAGACCGCAAGCGCGCGGGTCGGCGTGGGCTCGCAGACCACGACCGCAAGATCCACCACCGTCAGCGCGGCAGCGACCTCGTAGGCAAATTCGATTGAGCCCGGGCAGTCCAGGATCGACCAGTTGTCGCCCAGATATTGGCAATGGCCAAGACGGAGTTCGGTGGTGCTGGGCCGGTTGCGCGGGTCGGCCGGGCGCTTCACCGGACTGCCGGCGGCCTCCATCAGGGCGTCGAACAGCGCCGACTTCCCGGCGCCATAGGGGCCGACGAGTGCCACCGAGCGCGGACTTCTGCCGTTTGCGGTTCCTGACATGCGGGCGCCTCCGTGTGTTGACGGGCACCTGCCGGGCCGCGGCGCCCTTTGCAGGATGATCCTACGCGGAGTTGGTGGGGTTGTGGAGTCCTGGTGCCGCCCGATTGTTGGAAATACGCAGGGCACCCAGCCGGACCGTGTCAGCCAGGGCAGCCCTTGCCCTGGCCTGTGCAGACGCGGCCTGTCGGGTCAGGCATTGCGCTGCGGGCCACCCTCGGACACGTTGCGTGCCCCGTAATGTTCGATACAAGATGTCCTCGATCACCACCGATCCTGCCGCCTTGCTGCGAACGGTGCACCGGCCTGGCGATTTCTACCCGTCCGGCACCATCACGCTCTGCGCACCGGCGCTGGAGGTCGAGGGCGTGGGTCCGAACGCCCTGCCGCTGCTGCCGTTCCAGGCCGAGCAACTGATCGCCGCCGCGGTGCGCGTGCTCCACGGCCGCGGGCGGGACACGATCGTCAACACCGGGGTGCGTCGCACCTGGCAGACCGAGGCCGACCGCACCCGCCTCCGCGGCAAGCGTTTTCCCGCGACGTTCGAAGCGATCGTCGCCCGTGCCGCCTGGTCTGCACCAAGAACCAGGCCAGCTACGAGCGGCGCATGCAGCAGCGCAAGGACGATCTCGCCAAGATCGCGCGGCTAGAGGCCTGATCGGCGGGCGGGACGCAGCCTCGCCGGAACGCCAATCCAACGGAGGACACACCAACATGACCGTCGTCGCGCTACCCCCCTACCAGGTCGAGGCCTACAACACCTCCAAGGCATCGGAGAACAAGATCCACGACGACGCCGTCGCTCGTCGCTTCGGCTTCTCCGGCGGCCTGGTGCCGGGGGTGGATGTCTACGGCTACATGACCCATCAGGCGGTCGCCCGGTGGGGCCGCGCCTGGTTGGAGCGTGGTGTCGCTGAGTGTCGCCTGCTGAAACCGGTCTATGACGGCGAAACCGCCACGGTAACCGCCGAGGGGACCGCCGATGGCCTCATTCTGCAGATGACCAGTCGTGGCATGCTCTGCGCCACGGGCACCGCCGCAGTGCCCGGCGCGGTGCCACAAGCTCCGGCGCTGGACAGTTTCGCAGTCCCGCCGGCGCCGCCCGAGGATCGGCCGTCGGCCGACGAGACCTCGCTTGCCGTTGGCACGACGCTTGGGATCCGGCCGCTGCTGGTTACGCCGGCGTTTGCCGCCGATTATCTGCGTGATGTCCGGGAAACCGACTCGCTCTACGCGCGCGAGGGGCTGGTGCATCCCGCGACGATCCTACGCGCAGGCAATTGGGTGCTCAGTCACAACGTCGTGCTCGGTCCGTGGATGCATGTCGGCAGCACGGTGAGCCACTTTGCGCTCGCGCGGGTCGGCGACGAACTGACTGCCTGCGGCAGGGTTGTCGCGAATTACGATCACAAGGGCCATCAATTCGCAGAGGTTGACGTGCTGGTGGTTGCGAATGGCGTGGCCGTCGTCGCGCATATCGCGCACATCGCGATCTATCGACCGCGGCAGGCGACAGCGGCGTAGCCTTCTTCGCCTCGGCCGCCTGGCCGCGGAACGCTGCGCTTGGGCTGGCGGCCGGGTGGACCTTCGCTATCACTTGCCGACCTCCGGACCTTCGAGCCGCGCACCGGTCGGCATCTTGTTGCGGCGTATCGGCTGGTCAGGTTGTTGCCGAGCGGGAGCGCCCCGCCGGCGTTCGCGTCGGCCACGTCCGGCCTGGCGGACACGGCCGTGGCCGGTCCCGCGAGGTTCTGGAGTGTCACCATGGAGGTGAGGTCATTCGTGGTAGTGTTCGGCGTGCCGAGCATGTCGCCCGACCTGGCGGAGGTCCTGGGCAGTGTTGCCGAGGCGGCGTTCAACGCGGCGGAGAAGTTGGTCATCGCCGCCGCGGCGACAACAGCCAACCGCGATAATGGCGGCCAGAAGCGTAAAGCGGCGCCCGCCTCCCTTTCAGCAGGCTGATCCCGTCGGAATCGTCTGGCTTGGGTGGAGGGCGTCTCGCGGCCGAGGCGAGTCATCTTAATTAGATATGGCCTGGTGCCTGACCGACATGCCCGTAGTCGGGGCCTTGGCACCAAGCCCTGATTTGGTACGCGACCGCACGTTGGTCCCCCCGGCCATGCCCACGCGAGACCAACCGTCCGAAAGGACTGAAGGACCATCACTTCGGCGTCCGGTGTTTGTTCCACGGCAAGGATCGCCCGCGCAGATGAAAGTGTCTCGTCAAACGAGACGGCGCCGGTTTTCGACAACGCTTCTGTCCGCCCGAAAGGTCCGGCGGCTTGGAGCACCGAACTGCGAAGCGATCCGCAATCGACAGCCCGATGAGCGTCGTCGTCCCGCGGTAACGGCGGCACCTCGGCAATCCTCTGCTATGGGTGTGTTGCACTGCACCGCCTTGTCGCGGCATGGCCAATGGGTTAGTGACGGGCGCCCGCCGGGGAGACTCCTCCGCCGCCGGGTTCGCACGGTTTCGATTGCCAGACGGCCGCTCGACGGCCTCGATAAGGAACCCTCCATGGCCCGCAACAAGATCGCCCTTATCGGCGCCGGCAACATCGGCGGTACCCTCGCTCACCTCATCGGCCTCAAGGAGTTGGGTGACGTGGTGATGTTCGACGTGTTCGGCGGTGTGGCCGCCGGCAAGGCGTTGGACATCATGCAATCCGGCCCGGTTGACGGGTTCGACGCGGAGATGGCCGGCGGGTCGGACTACGCCGCGATCAAGGGCGCCGACGTGGTGATCGTGACTGCGGGCTTCCCCCGCACCCCGGGCATGTCGCGCGACGACCTGATCGGCAAGAACGCGGGCGTTATTGCCCAGGTGGCAGACGGCATTCGCGCCAATTGCCCCGCCGCCTTCGTGATCTGCATCACCAACCCGCTGGACGCCATGGTTTGGGTGATGAAGGAGAAATCCGGCCTGCCGGCCAACAAGGTGGTGGGCATGGCCGGCGTGCTGGACAGCTCCCGCTTCCGGCTGTTCCTGGCCCACGAGTTCGGCGTCTCGGTGGAAGACGTGACCGCGTTCGTGATGGGCGGCCATGGTGACACCATGGTGCCGTTGACCCGCTACTCCACCGTCGCCGGCATCCCGGTGCCCGACCTGGTCAAGATGGGCTGGACCACCCAGGCGAAGATCGACGCCATCGTCGCGCGTACCGCCAACGGCGGCGGCGAAATCGTCAAACTGCTGGAACGCGGCAGCGCCTTCTACGCCCCGGCGGCCTCGGCGATCGCCATGGCCGAGAGCTATCTGAAGGACAAGAAGCGCGTATTGCCTTGCGCGGCGTACCTGACCGGGCAATACGGCATCAACGGCCTGTATGTTGGCGTACCGGTGGTGATCGGCGCCGCCGGGGTCGAGAAAATCGTCGAAATCGCCCTGAACGCCGAGGAAAAAATGGCATTTGACAAGTCCTGCGCTGCGGTGCGGGAGCTGATCGAAGCATCGAAGAAGCTGATCGGCTGATCGTCCCCGGGCTCTTAGGGAGGGGGCAGCCATGAACATCCACGAATACCAGGCCAAGGAACTGCTGAAGAGCTACGGCGTCCCGGTGCCGGACGGCCATGTCGCCTGGACGTCCGATGAGGCCGCCGCCGCGGCGGGCAGGCTGCCCGGCCCGGTCTACGTGGTGAAGTCGCAGATCCACGCCGGCGGACGCGGCGCCGGGCACTTCGCCGACGACCCCGCCGGCAAGGGCGGGGTGCGGCTCGCCCGCTCCGTGGACGAGGTCAAGGCTGCCGCCGAGGCCATGGTCGGCCATACGCTGGTGACCAGGCAGACCGGACCGCATGGGCGCGTGGTGCGGCGGGTCTATGTCGAGGCCGGCTGCGACATTTCCCGCGAGCTCTATCTGTCGCTGCTGGTCGATCGAGTGACCGGACGGGTCACCCTGGTCGCTTCCATCGAGGGGGGTATGGAGATCGAGGAGGTGGCGGCGAACCACCCGGGGAAGATCCTACGTGTCAGCATCGACCCCGCCGCCGGGATCTCCGGCTTCCACGCGCGGCGGCTGGCCTATGGCCTCGGCCTGACCGGCAAGCAGATCGCCGCGCTCGGCCGCTTCGTCCCGGCGCTCTACGCCGCCTTCATCGGCCTTGATTGTTCGGTCATCGAGATCAACCCGCTGGTGGTCACCGGCGCCGGCGAAGTCATGGCGCTGGATGCCAAGATCAGCTTCGACGACAGCGCCCTGTTCCGCCATCCGGAGTTGGCCAAGCTGCGCGATGAGGCCGAGGAGGATCCGAAGGAGCTGGAAGCCGCCAAATACGAGCTCAACTACGTCGCACTGGAGGGCACGATCGGCTGCATGGTGAATGGCGCAGGCCTCGCCATGGCGACGATGGACATCATCAAGCTGTATGGCGCCTCGCCCGCCAACTTCCTCGATGTCGGCGGCGGCGCCACCAAGGAACGCGTCACGGCGGCATTCAAGATCATCCTGTCGGACCCCAACGTCGAGGGTATCCTGGTCAACATCTTCGGCGGCATCATGCGCTGCGACGTGATCGCCGAAGGCGTGGTTTCTGCGGCGCGCGAGGTGCAGCTTTCGGTGCCGCTGGTGGTGCGGCTGGAGGGGACCAACGTGGCGCTCGGCAAGGCGATCCTTGCCCGCGCCAACCTGCCGATCATTGCCGCCGACAATCTGGCGGACGCGGCGGAAAAGATCGTCACCGCGGTGCGGGAGGCCGCCTGACATGGCCATTCTCGTCGACGCCGACACGCGGGTCATCACCCAGGGCTTCACCGGCGCCCAAGGGACATTCCACACTGAGCAGGCCATTGCCTACGGCACCAAGGTGATGGGCGGCGTCACCCCCGGCAAGGGCGGCACGATGCATCTGAACCTGCCGGTGTTCGACACGGTGATCGAGGCCAGGGAGAAGACCGGCGCCACCGCCACCGCGATCTACGTGCCGCCGCCGTTTGCCGCCGATGCGATCCTGGAGGCGATCGACGCCGAATTCCCGTTGGTGGTCTGCATCACCGAGGGGATCCCGGTGCTGGACATGGTGCGGGTGAAGCGGGCGCTCAGCGGGTCGAAGTCACGCTTGATCGGGCCGAACTGCCCGGGCGTGATCACCCCGGATGCCTGCAAGATCGGCATCATGCCGGGCCACATCCACCGTCGCGGCAGCGTGGGGATCGTCTCGCGCTCCGGCACGCTGACCTACGAGGCGGTGGCGCAGACCACGGCGGCGGGGCTCGGGCAAAGCAGTTGCGTGGGCATCGGCGGCGACCCGGTCAAAGGGACCGACTTCATTGAGATCCTGGAGATGTTCCTGGCCGACCCCGAGACGAAGCAGATCGTCATGATCGGCGAGATCGGTGGCCAGAGCGAGATGGATGCCGCGGATTTCCTGGCGCGCAACTCGGTGAAGAAGCCGACAGTCGGCTTCATCGCCGGTGCCACTGCCCCGCCCGGGCGCCGCATGGGCCACGCCGGTGCGGTGATCAGCGGTGGGCGCGACACCGCAGCGGCGAAGATGGAGGCGCTGCGTGCCGCCGGCGTCCATGTCGCCGAAAGCCCGGCCGCGCTCGGCAGCACGATGGTGAAAGTCCTGCGCGGCTGACGCCGGCCCGGAGCCAGGCTCTCAGGTAAACTTCAGTGCGCCGTGGTTGGTCAAATCCGCCAGGCTGGTGATGGCGCTTCCGAGATTGTCGAGGATCGCCACCACGCTGCCCCCACCGTGTCCGGACGGATCGAACAGCAGGTCGGCGTTGCTCCCCTGGTCCGTTACCGTTAGGTAATCGCCGATATTGGCGGAGACCGTCGCCAGGTCGAGATTGTTCCCGGCGATCAGGGTGCGCAGGTCCGGCACGTCGCCCGCGCCCATGTTGAAGCCGGAGATTTCGTCGGTCCCGCCGGGCTGCGGCACGACCGTGTCGCCGCCGGTGCTGGGGAGAAACTGCATCTGGTAGCTGCCGGCCCCGGGATTGATCACGCTGTTGGACGCGGCGATCGTGATCGTGTCGGCGGACGATGATGTGCCCCCCACGGCGATCCCGCCTGCAAAGTGGGTGGACCGGGACGCCGGCACGGTGACGCCGAAGGTCTCGCTGGCGGACAGGCCGCTGGTGTCGGTGGCGGTGACCTTGACGCTCAGGCTCTCCGCGCCCGCGGGCACGGGGCCGGAAAACGTGTCGGTCTTGGCATTGAAAGTGAGCCAGGACGGCAGCGCCTGACCGTTGGATTGGGTGGCGGTGTAGGTCAGCGCCTCGCCTTGCGGATCGGTGAAGGTGTTGGCGGGCAGCGTCAGCGTGACCTTTTCTCCCTGTGTCCAGGTCTGGTTGGCGGTCGGGTCGGTGACGGTCGGCGGCGCTGCCGGCACGGTGACGCCAAAAGTCTCGCTGGCGGACAGGCCGCTGGTGTCGGTGGCGGTGACCTCGATGGTCAGGCTCTCCATGCCGGCCGGCACGGTGCCGGAAAACGTGTCGGTCTTGGCATTGAAGATGAGCCAGGACGGCAGCGCCTGACCATTGAACAGGGTAGCGGTGTAGGTCAGCGTCTCATTCTGCGGGTCGGTGAAGGTGTTGGCGGGCAGGGCCAGCGTGACCTTTTTTCCCTGCGTCCAGGTCTGGTTGGCGGTCTGGTCGGTGACCGTCGGCGGGCTCGCCGTCGCCGGAACGGTGACGGTGAAGGTTTCGCTGGCGGACAGGTTGTTGGTGTCGGTGGCGGTGACCTCGAGGGTCAGGGTCTCCGCGCCGGAGGGCACGGTGCCGGAGAACGTCTCGGTCGCGGCATTGAAGGTGAGCCAGGACGGCAGGGCCTGCCCGTTGGACTGCGTGGCGGTGTAGGTCAGCGTTTCGCCCTGCGGGTCGGTGAAGGTGTTGGCGGGCAGCGCCAGCGTGACCTTTTTTCCTTGCGTCCAGGTCTGGTTGGCGGTCTGGTCGGTGACCGTCGGCGGGCTCGCCGTCGCCGGAACGGTGACGGTGAAGGTTTCGCTGGCGGACAGGTCGTTGGTGTCGGTGGCGGTGACCTCGAGGGTCAGGGCCTCCGCGCCGGCGGGCACGGTGCCGGAGAACGTCTCGGTCGCGGCATTGAAGGTGAGCCAGGACGGCAGGGCCTGCCCGTTGGACTGCGTGGCGGTGTAGGTCAGCGTTTCGCCCTGCGGGTCGGTGAAGGTGTTGGCGGGCAGGGCCAGCGTGACCTTTTTTCCTTGCGTCCAGGTCTGGTTGGCGGTCTGGTCGGTGACCGTCGGCGGGCTCGCCGTCGCCGGAACGGTGACGGTGAAGGTCTCGCTGGCGGACAGGTCGCTGGTGTCGGTGGCGGTGACCTCGAGGGTCAGGGTCTCCGCGCTGGCGGGCACAGTGCCGGAGAACGTCTCGGTCGCGGCATTGAAGGTGAGCCAGGACGGCAGGGCCTGCCCGTTGGATTGCGTGGCGGTGTAGGTCAGCGTTTCGTCCTGCGAGTCGGTGAACGTATTCGTCGGCAGCGCCAGGCTGACTTTTTCTCCCTGCGTCCAGGTCTGGTTGGCGGTCTGGTCGGTGACGGTCGGCGGGCTCGGCGCGGTCGTCCCCGCCACGTCTACCGTCAGGCTTTCCCAATCGCCCCAGTAGGACCCGTTGTAGGCCCGGACTTCGATGGTGTCGGTGCCGGAGGTCGCGCCGGCCAGCAGGTCGGCCAACGACAGCGAGGTGACGGTGACCGCGTCGGTGGCCAAGGTGTCGCCGGATTGGGCGACGCCATCCACGGTGATCGAGTTGGCGGCGTTGGTTTCGTAGACCTGCCATTCGGTGATGGCCTGCGACGCCACCGGGTTGGTGGCGGTGAACAACGACGCCAGGGACTCGCTAGCGTTCTCCGCCAGGGTCGCCGAGGTCATCAGGTCGGTCACGATCGGCGTATCCAGCTCGTAGACCACGACCATGGAGGCATTGACGCCGTTGAACTCCTGCGTGGCTGGATGGGGCGGCGACACGACGATGTCGTTCGACGAGCCATCGTTCGCCGGGTTCGCGATGCTGCCGTTGCCGTTGATGTATTCGATGTTGTCGATCAGCATCGCCGAGCTGCCCGATCCGGACACGACGGTGGTGATGTGGCCGCCGCCGCTGGTGGTCTCGAACACGACCATCTCGCCGGCTGTGAGGTTCTGCTCCCAGTTGGCGTTGGCGCTGACCGGTCCGTCGTAGGCGACGATCCATTCGCCGTTGGCAACACCGGACACCCCGACCAGGGTGCTGGCCAGCGGCAGCGAGGCGCCTGCCTCGGCCGAGATGTTGGAGGCCAGGACCCAGCAGCCGTCCGCGTTCCAGGCCTTGCCGACGAATGACTTGGCCGCGGCGCACACGGAATCCGGCGTGGCCTGGGCCGGCGCGGGGCCGGCGTAGGACGGCTGCGTGACGATGCTTACGCTGCCGTCGTAGGTGAAGTAGCTGGGGTTCTCCTCGAGGACGTACGGGTCCGCCGCGTAGCTGTTTGCCAGGCTTTGGTTGCTGGTGGTGAAGATTGACAGGTTGACGTTGTCGTTGGTGTTCGATGACGCGGTATACGTCAGCTGATCGAAATAGCCGTAGGTGGCGTTGTAGTACTCACCCGTCGATGGCTGGTAGGTGTAGACGATGCTGACCGACCAGGCATCGCTGGTGACGTTCCTGAACGTCTGCTTCGCGCCGTTGCCGGACAGCGTCCCCATGGCGGCGGTGATGTAGCCGACGGTGTACTCGTCGCGGTCGAGGCCGCTGACGATCAGATAGGTTGGGTCGCTTGCCGACGGCGTGACCGAGAACAGCGAGGACACGTCGATCTGCTCATCGGGCTGCGCCACCACCGAGCCGACCTCAGGTCTGATCGACATGGTGTCTAGCCTCTCGCCTGCGCCGCATCCGACCAGGCTCCGTTGGCCTTAAGCGGTAATATTGAAGGTACCGATCGATCGCGTGACGCCGTGCTGCGCATGTGGCTCCGCACCGTGGTGAGTACCGACCCGGACGCCCCGTACCCTTCCCTTGCGGCCAGGCAATATACCGGAAACGCAACGAGATCGCCAACAGGGATTTCCGACCGTCCCAATTCGAGAATGTCCACCATTAGAACTCCGTGAATGTTCCAGTCGTTTTCCCCGGATATTCGCCGGGCAATTCTCGATGCCCCCGATCCTCGCGCGTTGTCGCGAAGTCGGGCCCGCACGTGTTACGCCGCTTGTGCCGAAACGGCCGGAGCCGAACCGGCACCCGCAACAATGTGGGAACCTCGAGTTACCGCGCGGTTAACGTCTCCCCCGACCAGCCATTCCCGGGATGCGCGCCGACGTTGTTCCATGGTCATGGCCGCCTGCGGACGCGTTCCCGGGCGGCTGCCTCGACGGTGCGGGCGAGGCAGCCGGCAAGCTCGGTGGATTGGCTTGCTTGGCGCCGGTTTCGTCCGGTCCGTCCCGTCTTATTCGGTGCCGGTGCCGGGGGCGGCACTGGCGCCGGGATGGGCGTCGTTGAGAGATCCGCCCCGCCATCTGGTGCTGGCCGTGCCGCGATGTAAAACCTCGTCACATGAGTTGGTCGTCCCAAGGCGGGTTCGAGCGCCGCGGCTATCACCACGGCAATCTGCGCGAGGCGCTGGTGATGGCTGCGCTCACGCTGATTGCGGAAAAGGGGCCGGCCGGGTTCACCATTGCCGAGGCGGCCCGTCTGGCTGGGGTCAGCCCCGCCGCGCCGTACCGGCACTTCCGCGATGCCCAGGACCTGCTCGCCGAGCTGGCCGTGGCATGGAACGGCGGCCGGTCCAACAAGGTGCGGGCGTTCGAGGCGATCGGCCGCGCCTATCTCGCGTTCGCGCGCGAGCAGCCGGCCTATTACGCGGCGATGTTCGTGGCGCGGATCGATTTTGCCGCGCATCCCGGGCTGTCGGCGGCCGCGGATCGGGCGTTTGGCATGCTGCGCGAGGCGGCGGAGCGGCTGGCCGCCGCGCTGCCGCCGGGCCGGCGGCCACCGTCGCTGATGGTGGCACTGCATATCTGGGCGATGGCGCACGGGATTGCGTCGCTGTTTGTGCGCGGCAACCCGTCGCGGCGAAAGCTGCCGATGTCACCGGAGGATCTGCTGGAGGCGGGGGCTGCTGTATCTGCAGAGCCTCGGGTTGGCGGGTGGGCCGATGTGAGTGGGGAACGACGGCGTGGGACGGAAAAGCGCAGCACATTCCGCCGTCTTGGAACGCCCCGGAAGAATTGTCGGTGCGTCTCAAGTGGCGGAATGCGCTGCGCTTTTCCGCCCTACGACCCCCACGAATCAGGCAATGGCGGCGGCGAAGCTGGCGCGCAGGCCGGTGGCCGACAGGCCGCGGGTGATCAGGACGAGTTGCGAGCCGTCGGGCGCGGCGTCGTGTTCCAAGAATACCGGCGGGTGCACCACGTGGTGCACGCCTTGCAACACGACCGGTTGGTCGTAGCCGGCCACGCGCACCAGGCCTTTCAGTCTCAGGACGCGGTCGCCGCGCAGCGAGAGCACGGAGTCGAGCCAAGTTTCCAAGGCGGGCCACTGGATCGGGCGGTTGTGGCGCAGCACGACGGAGGCGATCTCGTCGCCATGGCGGAACGGGAGATGGCGGTGGCCGTGATGCGGGTTGCGCTCGATCGGTCCCAGCCATTGGGCCAGGCGTGATTCGGTCGCGGTGGGGGCCGGGCCGAGATCGAACACCTCGGCCGGATCGGCCGCCCCGGCAACGACATGGCGCAGCGGCGCGGCCGGGTTCAGCGCGGCGATCCGTTGCGTAACCGCGGCGATTGCCGGCGCCGCGGCCAGATCGGTCTTGGTCAGCAGGATCCGATCGGCCATGGCCACCTGCCGCCGCGCCTCCTCCTGCCGGTCGAGCTGACCCGACCCATGCAACGCGTCCACCGTCGTGACGATGCCGTCCAGCCGGCAGGCATACTGCGCCTCCGGCCCCGCCAGCAGTGCATGCGCCACCGGGGCGGGATCGGCGAGGCCGGTTGTCTCGATCGCGATGCGGCGGAACGGTGGCAGCACACCCTCTGCACGCCGGCGCCAGAGCGTCCCCAGCGTGTCGGCGATGTCGCCGCTGACGGTGCAACAGATGCAGCCGTTCTTCAGCAGCACCGCATCCTCGATCGCCTGCTCGATCAGCAGGTGGTCCAGGCCGACCGCGCCGAACTCGTTGACGATCACCACGGTGTCGGCGAGCGACGGCGCCTTCAGCAGCTGGTTCAGCAGCGTGGTCTTGCCGCTGCCCAGGAAGCCGGTGATGATCGTCACCGGCACCGTGTTCGCCGCGTGGTCCGACGGCATCCGTCCCTCCTGGTGGCGCACAAGCACAATCAGGGAGGATCGGCCATGGCGCAACCGGAGGCGCATAATTTCCGTCTGCTGGCGCACGACACGCTGGGCAACGCCGGCAATGTCGGCGAGGGCGTCAGCCTGCAGGTGCGGCCCGATGGGCGGCGCATCCTATGGATGGCGCACGAATGCGCGCCGAAGAATTTCACCGCGGTCGACGTCACCGACCCGACCAGGCCGCGCATGATCCTGCAGACCGAGCTGCCGCACCGCAACGTGCGCTCCAACTCGCTGGAAGTGTGCGGCGACATCATGGCGGTGGCGTATCAGACCGGCACGCATGGCGCGACGCCGGCGGGGATCGAGCTGTTCGATATATCGACCCCGGAACAGCCGCGCAGCATCGGCTTCTTCGACTGTTCCGGCCCGCGCTCGCGCGGCGTGCACCAGCTCTGGTTCGTCGATGGCAAGACGATCCATTTCTCCGGCGGCGCGGCCGACTTCATGCCACGCAACCTGCGCGACGACCAATGCTACCGCGCGATCGACGTCAGCAACCCGGCGAAGCCGCGCGAACTGGGCCGCTGGTGGTATCCCGGCACGGCCGAGGGCGACGCCGCGCCGCCGGTGCCGCGGCATCCGAAATTCGACACCGGCTGGCGGGCACACAATACCAATGTCTACCCGGAACGGCCGGACCGTGCCTATGTCGGCTATATCGATGGCGGCGCCTGCGTGCTGGACATCGCCGATATCGGCGCGCCGAAGCTGGTGGGCCACTGGAACCCGCACCCGCCGTTTCCCGGCTTTACCCACACCGTCATGCCGCTGTTCAACCGCGACCTGCTGGTGGTGAGCGATGAGTGCGTGCGCACCGAGGGCTTCGACTGGCCCAAGCTGGTCTGGCTGCTGGACGCGCGGCGGGAGGACAACCTGGTCTCGATCGCCACGCTGCCGTTGCCGCCGATGGAGGACTACGCGATCGGTGGCCGCTACGGCGCGCACAACCTGCATGAGAACCGGCCAGGGCCGTCATTTTGCTCCGATACGTTGGTGTTCGGCACCTATTTCGGCGGTGGGCTGCGGGTGCACGACATCACCGACCCGCTGCAACCGAAGGAGGTGGCGTCGTATATCCCGCCGCCGCCGGACGGCTCGCCGATGAAGGCGGCGATGATCAACGACGTGTATGTGGACGAGAACCGGCTGGTCTACACGGTGGATCGTTTTGCTGGCGGGCTGTACGTGCTGGAGCTCACGCTGTAACGGGGCCGAGCACGCCGCGCGGGGGCGGCCGGCGGAACGGACTGGCGGGCAGCGTCTGGCCGCGCCAGAACATGTGGAAAGGGGCCGGCAGCAGAGCACCGACCGCCGCGGGTTCCGCGAGAGTTTCCGGGGCGATCCGCAAGACCCGGACGCCGGCGGCCTGCAAAGCTGCCTGGCGGGGCGTGTCGCGGGCGGACAGCTCGATGGCCACGGGCTGCGCGCCATCCCAGAACGCGATTTCCGCCGGGAGCATGCCGCCCGGGTCGGACGGCGCGCCGCTGGGCAGCCAGGCGCGCGGCAGCGGGCGGGGCGCGGACCAGAGCCAGTCGTCCGGGGTGTAGAGACCGTCGAAGCTGGCGAGGTCCTTGACGAGGGCGGAGCGGTGCGCGTCGATCTCCGCGGCGAGGACGGCGAAGTAGGTCGAGATGAAGCGCCGGCGCAGCGGGGCGTAGTCGCCGCACAGGGAGACCAGCCAGCCGACCGCGGCGGCGACCCGCGCGGCGTGGTCGCCGGTTGCCTCCGGCATCGCGGCCGGGAGCATTGGTTCGGTGTTGAGCCGCAGCGGCGTGGGGCCGGCCGGCGCGGTCGGCAGCCGTGGGTTGTCGAGGCCAATCAATCGAGGCAGACGGTCGAGGCCGAACGGGATGCGCGGGCGTGGTGTCACTGGCCTGGGGCACTATGCGGTGGGTCGGCGATCTGTAGGCGCCCTGCGTGGCCAAGCGCAAAGTCTCCGAGCTCGGGGCGCTGGAAGCGGTCGCCGGTGCGTCAACAGGCCGCGCCCGGTCGCGACGACGAGCAGCCAGCGAGGGCCCCGCCTCCAGCGCCCAGCTCGGCGACTTTGCGCTTGGCCGCTGCAAGTGCACCAGCCTTTCTGGGTGCCAATGTGGCCGCTCCCCAGACCAGCCCCCGTCGCCTGCCGGCTATCGTGCCGGCAAGCGCGCTTGAAAAGGCCGCACAGCCGGTGCATCTGCACAGCCAGGCTGTTTACCGCCTGCTGTCGCCCCTTCACGCCAACTGTCCGCACGTCAGGAGAAACGGCTTCTGACGCGTTCTGCATGGGTCGATTGCGGGTAGCAGACGCACCCCGGCGCCCAATGCCGGGACGGCTCAGGGGACGACGGCCGCAGTCGCGGGCGGACCACAGGCGAAGGATCGCAATGAATGGCTGGCGTTGATATTCTCGCTTCCGCCTTTTCGGGCGCGAACGCGGCATTCCTCGGCGAGCAGTATGCCCGTTGGGCCACCAACCCCGCCTCGGTCGACCCGAGCTTCGCGGAGCTGTTCGGCGCGCTGAACGACGAGGCCCGCGCGGTGCTGGAGGATGCGACCGGCGCCTCCTGGACCCCGCACCCGCTCGCCTCCGCCGTGGCCGAGCCGCCCGCCGCAGCGCCCGCACCGGCCGGAGGCGCGACAATCGCGCGCACCGACACGCGCGCCGAGATTATCGCCTCGTTGCGCGCGCTGATGCTGATCCGCTCCTACCGCGTGCGCGGCCATCTGGAGGCACATCTCGACCCGCTCGGCCTTCAACTGCCCAAGCCGCATCCCGAGCTCGATCCGAAGAGCTACGGCTTCACCGACGCCGACTGGGACCGCGCGCATCTTCATCGACAACGTGCTGGGCCGCGAAAGCGCCACGCTGCGCGAGATCGTCACCATCCTGCGCGAGACCTATTGCGGCTCGATCGGCGTCGAGTTCATGCACATCCAGGACCCCGACCAGAAATCCTGGATCCAGCGGCGAGGTGGAAGGCGCGCCCTGGGGCACCGCCTTCGACCGCACCGCCAAGCGCAAGATTCCTGCAAGGAACTGACCGAGGCCGAAGGCTTCGAGATGTTCTGCCAGAAGCGCTACGTCACGCACGAAGCGCTTCGGCCTGGAAGGCGGCGAGGTCGACCATCCCCGCGATGCACGCCATCATCGAGACCTGCGGCGCCGCCGGCGTGCAGGAGATCGCGATCGGCATGCCGCATCGCGGCCGGCTGAATACCCTGGTCAACGTGGTGAAGAAGCCGCTCACCGCCGTGTTCAGCGAGTTCGGCGGCGAGAGCTTCAAGCCCGACGACGTGCAGGGCTCGGGCGACGTGAAATACCATCTCGGCACCTCGACCGACCTGGAGATCGCCGGGCGCACGGTGCATCTGTCGCTTGCAGCCCAACCCGTCGCATCTCGAAGCGGTCGATCCTGTGGTGGTCGGCAAGGTGCGCGCGCGGCAGGACCAGGCCGGCGACACCCAGCGCCGCCGTTCGGTGATGGCGATCCTGATGCACGGCGACGCCGCCTTCGCCGGGCAGGGACTGGTGTATGAGACGCTGGCGATGAGCCAGCTGATCGGCTACCGCACCGGCGGCACGGTGCACGTTATCGTCAACAACCAGATCGGCTTCACCACCGTCCCGGCGCACGCCTACTCCGGGCTCTATTGCACCGACGTGGCGAAATCGATCCAGGCGCCGATCCTGCATGTCAACGGCGACGACCCGGAAGCGGTGGTGTTCTGCGCCCGCATGGCGGCGGAGTTCCGCATGCGCTTCGCCACCGATATCGTGCTCGACATCGTCTGCTACCGCCGCCACGGCCACAACGAGACCGACGAGCCGGCCTTCACCCAGCCGATCATGTACCGCGCCATCGGCAAGCGGAGCACCACGCGCGCGCTGTACGCCGAGCGGCTGGCCGCACGAGGACATGGTCTCCGGCCGCCGACGCGCAGGCAGATGTGTGGAGGCATTCACGCCACGCTGGAGGCGGCCAACCAGGCGGCGCAAGGCTACAAGGCCGAACAAGGCCGACTGGCTGGAGGGCCACTGGACCGGACTTCAAGCAGGCCGACCAGGAGATCGACCGCCACGACGACGCCACCGCGGTGGCCGACGCCGTCCTGCAAGCAGGTCGGCACCGCGCTGGCGCGTGTGCCGGCCGGGTTCGACGCTGAATCCGAAGATCGCCCGCCAGCTCGACGCCAAGCAGGCGATGATCGACACCGGCGAGGGCATCGACTGGGCGACCGGCGAGGCGCTGGCGTTCGGCACGCTGCTGCTGGAGGGCTACCGCGTGCGCCTCTCGGGCGAGGACTGCCAGCGCGGCACGTTCAGCCAGCGCCACGCGGTGCTGATCGACCAGGAGAACCAGAACGAATACGTGCCGCTGAACAATATCGCGCCCCGACCAGGCGAAGATTGAGATCTACAACTCGCTGCTGTCGGAGGTCGGGGTGCTGGGCTTCGAATACGGCTACTCGCTGGCCGATCCGCGGACGCTGGTGCTGTGGGAGGCGCAGTTCGGCGACTTCGCCAACGGCGCGCAGGTGATCATCGACCAGTTCCTGGCCAGCGGCGAGACCAAGTGGCTGCGCATGTCCGGCCTGACCTTGCTGCTGCCGCACGGCCACGAAGGCCAGGGGCCGGAGCATTCCTCGGCCCGGCTCGAGCGCTACCTGCAGCTGTGCGCCGAGCGCAACATGACGGTGTGCAACCTGACCACGCCGGCCAACTACTTCCACGCGCTGCGCCGGCAGTTGAAGCGCAACTTCCGCAAGCCGCTGATCATTTTCACGCCGAAATCGCTGCTGCGCCACAAGCTGGCGGTGTCGCCACTGAGCGAGATGAACAACGGCAGCGGCTTCCGCACGGTGATCCCGGAGATCGACGCGATTGCCCCGGCCGAGCAGGTGCGTCGGGTCGTGGTCTGCAGCGGCAAGGTCTACTACGATCTGCTGGCCACCCGGCGGGAGCAGCAGATCACCGACGTCGCCATCATCCGGTTGGAGCAGTTCTATCCGTTCCCGATCCGCTCGCTGCCGGCGGCGTTGGCGCCGTACCCCAACGCCGACGTGATCTGGTGCCAGGAGGAGCCTGAAAACATGGGCGGCTGGGCATTTGTCGATCGGCGGATCGAGAGGGTGCTTGCTGGGATGGATCTCAAGGCGAAGCGGCCCGTCTATGTCGGTCGGGAAGCTGCGGCGAGCCCGGCCACCGGGCTTGCGCGGACGCACAACGAGCAGCAGGCCGCACTGGTGAAGGCCGCGTTGGGCATCGCCTGAAACGTACGCTGACCGCGGCTTCGATGAACGGCTGAAGGACCTGTCATGGCGACCGAAATCAGGGTGCCCACGCTGGGCGAAAGCGTCACCTCGGCCACGGTGGCCCGTTGGATCAGGCAGCCCGGCGAGGCGGTCGCGGTCGATGAGCCGCTGGTCGAGCTGGAAACCGACAAGGTGACGGTGGAGGTCAATGCTCCCGTCGCCGGCGTGCTGACCGTGATCAGCGTGCCCGAGGGCACCGAGGTCGAGGTTGGCGCCGTGCTCGGTGTGGTCGATCCCGCCGCCACCCAGACCATCGCCGGCCCTGCCGCCAACCCGCCCGCCGGGGTACACCCGCCGCCGCGCCCGCTCGGCCCGGTCGCGCGTCCCGCCGCTCCCCCGCCCCCCGCATCGCCGGTCGCTGTCGCCTCGGCGACCGCGGTGGCCCACGCCGCCGCTGCCCGCCGCCGCCAAGATGATGGAGGAGCGGCAGGTGGCCGCCGACGCGATCGGTACCGGCACCGGCAAGGACGGCCGCATCACCAAGGGCGATGTGTTGGCGTTCCTCAACCGCCCGGCCGCGCCGCCGCCTGCGCTGACCGCCCCGGCTGCCCCGCGCGTGGCCGACGTGCGGGAGGAACGGGTGCGCATGACCCGCCTGCGCCGCACCATCGCGGCCCGGCTGAAGGAAGCGCAGAACACCGCCGCCATGCTGACCACCTTCAACGAGGTGGACATGTCCGCGGTGATGGCGCTACGCAGCGAGTATCGGGACGCGTTCGAAAAGAAGCACGGCGGGGTCCGCCTCGGCTTCATGGGTTTCTTCGTGAAGGCGTGCGTGACCGCGCTGCGGGAATTCCCGGCAGTGAACGCCGAGATCGACGGTGAGGACATCGTCTACAAGCACTTTGTCCACATGGGCATCGCGGTCGGCGGTGCCGGTGGGCTGGTGGTGCCGGTGGTGCGCGATGCGGACCGCATGGGCTTTGCCGAGATCGAGAGAACGATTGCCGATCTCGGCCGCCGCGCCCGCGATGGTGCCCTGAAGCTGGACGAGCTGACCGGCGGCACGTTCAGCATCACCAATGGCGGCCTCTACGGCAGCCTGATGTCGACACCGATCCTCAACCCGCCGCAGTCGGCGATCCTGGGCATGCACAAGATCCAGGAGCGGCCGATGGTGGTCGGCGGCAAGATCGAGATCCGGCCGATGATGTATCTGGCGCTCAGCTACGACCATCGCATCGTCGACGGGAAGGAGGCGGTGAGCTTCCTGGTCCGCGTGAAGGAAGGCGTGGAAGATCCGCGCCGGTTGCTGCTGGACCTGTGACATGAGCGATAGTTTCGACGTCATCGTCATCGGTGCCGGCCCCGGCGGCTATGTCTGCGCCATCCGCGTCGCCCAGCTCGGCATGAAGGTGGCTTGTGTGGAAAGCCGCGCCACGCTCGGCGGGACCTGCCTGAATGTCGGCTGCATCCCGTCCAAGGCGCTGCTGCACTCGTCGGAGGCGTTTCACAAGGCGACCCACGCGCTGGCCGACCATGGCATCAAGGTCAGCTCGGTGGCGCTGGACCTCGCGCGGATGCAGGCGCGCAAGGGCGAGGTGGTGACGGCCAACGTCAAGGGCGTCGAATTCCTGTTCCGCAAGAACAAGGTGACGTGGCTGAGGGGCACCGGTCGTATCGTGGCGCCGGGCAAGGTCGATGTGGGCGGCACGGAGTACGAAACGAGGCACATCGTCATCGCCACCGGCAGCGAAAGCATGCCATTGGCGGGCGTCGAGGTGGACGAGACCCGGATCGTCACCTCCACTGGCGGGCTGGAGATCGACCAAGTGCCCGGCCACCTGGTGGTGATCGGCGGCGGGGTGATCGGGTTGGAACTGGGCAGCGTCTGGCGCCGGCTGGGGGCCGAGGTGACGGTGATCGAGTTTCTCGACCGCATCGTGCCAACCATGGACGCCGAGGTGGCCACTGCATTCCAGCGCATTCTGGCGAAACAGGGGCTGAAGTTCCGGCTCGGCAGCAAGGTGACCGGCGCGGTGAAGGGTCATGCCGGCGTGACCTTGACGTTCGAGCCGACCAAGGGTGGTCAGGCCGAGACGCTGAACGCTGACATCGTGCTTCTGGCGATTGGTCGACGTCCCTATACCGCGGGCCTCGGTCTGGCTGAGGCCGGGGTGGCGATGGACGCGCGCGGCTGCGTGACCGCCAACTCGCATTTTGCCACCAGCATCCCGGGCATTTGGGCGATCGGCGATGTGATTACCGGCCCGATGCTGGCGCACAAAGCGGAGGATGAAGGTGTCGCCGTAGCGGAACGCATCGCCGGGCAGGCCGGGCATGTGAACTATGAAGCGATCCCGAGCGTGGTCTACACCTCGCCCGAGGTCGCCTCGGTCGGGCGGACCGAGGAGGAGCTGAAGGCCGCCGGCGTGGCCTATACCGTGGGAAAATTCCCGTTCACGGCCAACGGCCGCGCGCGGGCCATGGGCGAGACCGATGGCTTCGTGAAGCTGCTGGCAGACAAGACCACGGACCGGCTGTTGGGTGCGCACATCGTTGGCCCGGATGGTGGCACGCTCATCGCCGAACTGGCGCTGGCGATCGAATTCGGCGCCTCGGCCGAGGATGTGGCGCGCACCTGCCACGCGCATCCCAGCCTGAACGAGGCGGTGAAGGAAGCCGCGCTGGCGGTCGGCGGGCGGGCCTTGCATGTCTAGTGGTCTGAGGCTGACGCTTGATTCCTACCCGAGGGGCAGCAACCCATTGATCCGACACGGAATGACTGGGACCGAAGCGTTGCGGGCTCTACGCTAGCGAATGCGCCCGCTCGCACTCACCATGGGTGACCCCGCCGGCATCGGTGGGGAACTGACGCTGCGGGCCTGGCAGGCGAGGCGCGGCGGCGATGGCTGCTTCGTCGCGTTGGACGAACCCGATCGACTGCGCGGGCTCGCGCATGACCTGTGGCTCGACGTGCCGGTGGCGACGGTCACTGCGGTCAACGCGGTGCCCGCGATGTTCCCAAACGCGTTGCCGGTTCTGCCGATCTCCCTTGCTGTTCCTGCCCGCCCAGGCCAGCCGGACGCGGAGAACGCCGCTGCCGTGGTGGCGTCGATCGAGCGTGCCACTGAGCTTGCGACGCGTGGCCTCGTCGGCGCCATGGTGACCAATCCGATCAACAAAGCCGCGCTCTACGAGGCTGGTTTCGCCTACCCTGGCCACACCGAGTTCATCGCCGCGCTGACCGGTGCGACGGGCCGGCAGATCATGATGCTGGCGAGCCCGATGCTGCGCGTGGTGCCGGTGACGGTTCATGCATCGCTGCGGCGGTCAATCGAGATGATCACGACGGCGCGCATCGTCGCGGCCGCGCGGACGACGGAGGCCGCGCTGCGGCTGGAGTTCGGGATCGCGAGGCCGCGGTTGGCGATCGCCGGCCTCAACCCGCATGCCGGGGAACAAGGCGCGCTCGGCAATGAGGAGATCACGATTATCGCCCCGGCGATTAGTGAACTTCGTGGTGATGGGTTGCATGTTTCCGGTCCTTGGCCGCCCGACACCATGTTCACTGAGATTGCGCGCGGCCAGTACGACGTGGCGATCTGCATGTATCACGATCAAGCCCTGATCCCGCTGAAAACGCTGGATATGACGCATGGGGTGAACGTGACGCTTGGACTGCCGATCATACGCACCTCGCCCGACCATGGCACCGCGTACGACATCGCCGGAAAGGGTCTCGCGGATCCGTCCAGCTTGATCGCGGCGCTCGACCTTGCCGCCGAGCTTGCCGCTCGGCGGATCGCCGTGGCCGGTGGGTAGGCGGCATTCCCGAGACCGCCCGCTGATCGTTAGGTCCCGCTGTCCGGCGGCGCCGAGCTGAGCGGGTCGGGCGCTGACCACGGGTGGCCCGGGGGTGCAGCATGCTGTACCCCGCATCCTGCCAGATGAGCGGATCGGATGGATTGGCGCCGCAGTCGCGCGTGGTTACCAGGTGAACTGCGGCAAAGTCGCTATCGGTGACAGGCCGGCTTCCTTCGCCTCTGCCTCAGCCCGAGCTGTGTCGAATTGCCCGCTCGCGCTGCGCAGTTTGGCGCCGTGGATGCCGCCAAGCACCCAGCACGCTGCAATGTTTATTGCCTTGGCACCGGCGATATCCGTGTGCAGGGCGTCACCGACCGCGAGGATGCGATCAGGTGGCAGGCCCAGCCGCTGTAGGGCCGGCTGGTAGATTGCCGGGTCCGGCTTGCCAAGAGAGCGAATGTCGCCGCCCATTGCATGATAGCGCTCGGCGAGCGCTCCGGCGCACAACACGAGCACTCCTCCGCGGATCACGGCCAGGTCAGGATTGGCGCAAATCATCGGCAAATGATGGCGGGCGCACTCCTGTAGCACCGGCTCAAACTCGCTCAGGTCCGAAGGATTTCGGTGATCATCCGGGCCGGTGTTGAGGACGAAATTTGCCAACGCCGGCTCGGGCACGGAGATGAGCGGTAGGCCATTCAGCACGCCCCGGTCCCGTTCCGGCCCAAGATGGAAGACATGCCGGCCGAGTTCTGCCCACCATAGATCCGGTGGGTTCTGCAGAGCGCGCCGGACCGCTTCCCCGCTGGTCAATATGTCCGTGTAGCAATCGTCGGCGATCCCCATCCGCTGCATGAGCGCCCGGGCGTCAACATTTGGTCGCGGCACGTTGGACAGCAACAATGTCGGTTTTCCAGCCGCGCGGAGGCGACTGAGACAGTCGATAGCGCTCGGGAAAGCCGTCACTCCATCATGGATTACGCCCCAGAGATCCAGGATGAAGCCGTCGAAGCGATCGGCCAGCGGGGCGAACCCAGTCAGATGCTGCATCATACACCCCGTGCCAGTCGCTCGGCGTCAGTGCCAACGGCCTCTTGCACGTTGCCGACACCCGCGCCGCGCAAAGCCCCGGCAAGCTCTGCCTTGATGCGCGGTATAAGGGCCGGACCGGAGAAGGCAAACCCCGTATAAAGCTGCACCAACGACGCGCCGGCGCGAATTTTGGTCAAGGCGTCCATTCCGGAAAACACCCCGCCGACGCCAATTAGCGTCAATCGGCCACGCGCCAGCAGAAAAGCGCGCGCCAACATAGCAGTTGACAGCGGAAACAGGGGTGCGCCTGACAGGCCGCCTGCTTCTCGTGCCGCCGGCGACCGCAACCCGGACGGGCGGCTTACCGTCGTGTTCGACACGATCAGGCCTTGAACGTCGCCGGCCACGCAAATCTCCACCAAGCCGCCGAGGCCTTCAAGCGAAAGGTCAGGGGAGATTTTGACCAAAATCGGTGGTGGTCGCGCCATGCGCTCCTTCACGGCCTTCAATATAGCTTGCAGGCGCGCCTCATTCTGAAGGTCGCGCAGGCCAGGCGTGTTGGGTGAAGATACGTTGATGACGACGTAGTCGGCATAGGGCGCCACGGCCTCAATAAGCAGGGGATAGTCTCGCTCCGGATCTGCCCCGTCCTTGTTGATTCCAACGTTGCAACCCAATACCACCGTGGTCCGCGGCCGAGCCGCCACCCGGGCAAGAAAGGCAGGCAAGCCTCGATTGTTGAAGCCAAGACGGTTGATGGCGGCGCGGTCTGGAGTTCAGGCGGAACAGCCGAGGACGGCGGTTGCCCTCCTGGGGTCGAGGCGTGACGGTTCCTACCTCGATGAAGCCAAAGCCCAAGCGCATCAGTGGCGCGATGGCTACAGCGTTCTTATCAAACCCGGCGGCGAGACCGATTGGATTGGTGAACGCGCGGCCCAACGCGTGCGTGGCGAGCACCGGATCATCGTGCAGCGGGCCGCGCCCCGCCGGGCCTAACCGCAGGCCCCACAACGCTAGGTTGTGGGCCGTCTCAGGATCGATCCGGCGCAACAAGGGCAACACAGCCGAGGTGATCCCAGGTATCATCGCCACCGGTTATGCCGATGGTCGCGGGGTCCGGAAAGGGGGCCCGCTGGCGTGGATGGCCGGGCGAGACGAAGGCGGACGGGATGTGGAATGAGCCCTACTTGGAAACTTGCTGTCGATCCGCGCTGCACCGCTTGAGACTCAGCGGCAATTCGGGACGCCCGGCGGGGTCCAAGGATGCCCCGTGCCTGCTGCGCCTGGCCAACCTGGATTTGGCGGCGGCGCGGGGCGATGCGCGATTTGTGGTGACCGATGCGGGCATCAACCGGCATTGCCGGATGATTGGTTCCAAGCGCCGAAATGATGGAAGGTGTCATCATCTCGGGGGCTTGGTGCTGTGCGCGGACTTAGGCGACGCCCACAGACTACCGACTTCGCGGGAGGTCGCCGGTCCACGCTCTTCTGTGAGGGAGATGCCGGCGCGGTCGGGTACTGCGTAGACTCTCGGGATGATAAACACATCGGTGATTCGCGAACGGTTCACGGCGGTTGAACGGGACCTGAACGAGCGGTCCCGCCGCCTGCTGGCGGCGGCTGAGGCCAAAACGGCCGGTTACGGCGGTATCGCCGCCACGTCGCGGGCGACGGGGATCGCACGCAGCACGATTGGCAGGGGTTTGAAGGACCTGGCCACGCCGGATTCCTTGTCGGATGAGGTTCGACGACCCGGCGGCGGTGGTCCAACCCTGATCGAAAAGGATCCAACTCTTCTGGAAAATCTCCGCCAATTGGTGGAACCCGCGACGATGGGCGATCCGATGCGTCCGTTGATGTGGGTGTCGAAGAGAGGTGGCCGGCATTGTCTGAACAGTGTTTCGCCTTCGATAAGTGGAACCGCTGCCGGTTTTCGTTGCTATGTGCCGTCGTTGGGGTGTCACGCAGGGAGGGCGTAGCCCGACTGGAGTGACACCCCAACAACGGCGGCGAAATACATGTTGCCGCGACCTGCCGCAGGTGGGTGAAGTAGGCGTGATCCGGCGTCCGGGCGTCAAGGCTCGAATGCGGACGTTTGCGGTTGTAGAAGTCCAGATATCGACCGATCGAGGCGCGCGCCTCGGCCAACATGGACCTGTCGGAATTTCTGTGTGCGAGGCGTTCATCGTTTTGCCCGCACTGGGCAAGTGTTTGTAGCCGCTGGTTGACCTTGTCGGCAAGCGTGTGGTGCGTGCTGGTGGATGTTCCTTGGTTCGATCAAGGCGCCTGTTCCTTCGTCCCGACCTGCCATTTCCCGGGCAGTCGCGCGCAAGCCCGGTCAAATTCGCCGCGCAGCGGCGGGACCGGAGCCGCGCGCAGCCCCCGCTTGGGGGCGAGCATGGCGAGGACCCACAATTTGACCGGGCTGAGCACGACGCCATGCTACGGCAAAGCAGGGGCTACTCCGTTGCCGGCACGCGGCTCACGACTCCCCTCATTTTCAAACGGCCCCGAAAGTATCGGCAAAGACCGGGAGTTGAGCGAGCATGGCAGCGAACCGGTCGATCAGCGGCAGCAACCGCAACTCCGGCATGGTGGGGATCAACTCGTAGAGCATACAGCCCTGGCGGAACAGCGAATGGGTGCACTTCTTGGATGTGTTTGACTTGAGGTATCGATCATAACCGAGTGCTTCCCCGGCTGCCCCGAGCAGTGTCAGCAGGGCGATGGCCAGAGCGTTCAATAGCCACAGACGATCCCGCCGGCCGGGGGTGCTGACGTGGATCGATCCCAAGCCCATGCCGAAGCGCAGATCCTTGGTATCGCGGAACCCACACTCGATGCCCCAGCGCTTGCCGTAGGGGCTCATCAAAGCCCTTGCCGTCGCCTTGGTGCTGCTGGTGGCCAGGCACCAGGCCTGCTTCATCGCCCTGTCCTGCACGCACAGCGCGGTGCCGACCCGATAGCGCTTGGCCGTCACCCGGGCACCGCGCAGCACGCGCGCGCATCCGCCGGGTCCGACCCAGGCAGCGGCGGTGCGCACCTCGCCGTCCGCGGCGGTCACCGCGATATTGCCGCGGAAGCGGATGACGTAGTCGAACTCCAGTTCATTGCTCAGCACCCGGTAGAGCTTCTGATCGCCGAAGCCGCGATCGGCCACAATGCACACCGTGATGTCCGCCGGCAGGGCGTCGGCCAGGCGGACCAGCACCTGATATTCATATTCGTTGCGATGGTTCTTCAGGGTGGCGGTCTCCACCGTGAGCCACACCAGCGGCGTCGCCCTTCCGTGGCGGGTCAGCAGCGAGAGCATGATGGTGGCCTGCCGGTCCGCGTCGAAGTCGGTCCAGTCCATCGCCACGTTGCTGCTGCTGCGAGGTCCCACCACGTAGGGGACCCAGTGACGCAGTGCAGCGTTGACATCGATCCCTTGGTTGGACAGCAGCCGGTCCACCTGCGTGATCGCATGCTTGGTCACCAGGCCGCGTGCCAGGGCGAGGCCCTGACCGATCGTATTGACCGCCAGGGACGCGGTCGTGATGACGCCGAGCGTGGCGTTGGCCAACGACAGGACGCGCTTGGCGTGCAGGTCGCCGTCGAACAGGCCGGTCAGGAAGCCGTGCACTTCATCGAAGCAGAGGGTCCGGTTCGGTTTCATCACTTGCCCCGCGAATCGTGTTGCATGCGGGGAGATTCGCCAACGGTGGGCTTGAGGCAACCAACACGTGACCTGCGACGCAATGCGAATCCAGACAGGCCGGTCTGGGTTCTTTTCAGAAAGCCACGCAGCGCCGCCCAATTCTCTTGTTACCCAGCGCACTCAGCGTGGAAATGAGGGGATGGGTAAGGGCGGGCGGAGCAATCCGTCAGGCGTCCCGGGTGAAGCGCTCCGCGTAGAGGATCGCGAATTGGTTCATCGCTTCCTTCCAGTGGTGCGCCGCTTTCCCCCAATCGGCGGTAATATTACGTAAGGCTAACCAGGCTTGCCCTTGCGAAGGCGAGGGTCAGCTTGCTCGCAGCATCGTCGCTGGGGAAATGGCCGCGCGTCTTGATGATCTTGCGCAGCCGCGCATTGACGCTCTCGATCGCATTGGTCGTGTAGATTCCCCGTCGGATCTCGGGCGGAAACGCAAAGAACGGGATCACCCGGTCCCAGGCCCGCCGCCAAGCGCCAACCACGGTCGGGAATTTCTGCCCCCACTCGCCGCCTTCGAACGCATCGAGTGCCGCAAGCGCCGCCTCGGCGCTGGGTGCGGCATAGATCGGCCGCAACGCCGCAGCCAGCGCCTTGCGGTCTTTGCAGCTGGCATAGTCAAGGCTGTTGCGGATCAGATGCGTCCCCGGACTTGTTCCGGGGATGCAGGTTTGCAGCGTGGTCGCCGGGAACACCGCGCTGAGCGCCTCCGGCATGCCCTTCAGGCCATCGGTCACCGCGATCAACATGTCAGCCACGCCGCGGGTTTTGAGGTTGTTGAACACCTTCATCCAGAATTTGGCGCCCTCCGTGGTCTCGATCCAAATGCCCAGTATCTCGCGCGTGCCGTCGCGGCGCATGCCCAGCGCCAGGTAGATCGCCTTGTTGCGCACAACCGCATCTTCCCGGATCTTGACCCGCAGCGCGTCCCTCGGGTCAAGCCCGAGGGCATGTGTGGACGGCCCCTGGGATGCAAGAGCGAAGAATTGAGAAGTCCGACAATCGGGTCGATAGCGGTCATGTGTCCGGCCTGTTGGCGCGGCAGCATCGCCGCTGGCCCAGATGGGATCCGCGATCCAGCCCCAAACAGGCTCGCGGCTTCGCAAGCCGCTGTCCTCGACGGGTTCTCCGGATCGTCGGTTCGACCGATGGTCATCTCGTTCAGCTCTCACACCCTGGCATCCACGCGTGGTTTGGGCAGTGACCGGCCGTTGCCGGTATGCCCCGCCACGCGTCATCGTGGCCCATGCGGTACGGGCCATCCGGTTGATCAGTCCCGGCCGAAGCCGCGTGGTGGTTCGATCGCCAGCAGCTCGGAGAGGTCGAGATCGGCGATCGCTCGCAAGGCTTCCGCCGTGGCGCTGTCTTGCTGATTGTCAGGCAGACTTTCCAGCCAGGCGGCATACCGGGCCTGCAGATCGGTGAATTCGGCGCACGCATCGTTCCATCTCTGGAGCAGGCCGCGGCGCTCGGCCGGGCGGCGGATGCGGATCACCGCCGCGCCAGCCGCGCGCGCGGCGCGGTAGCGTGCCTGGCGTTCGGCATCGGTCATAGCGGTATCGCCGATTGTTGGACGGGGCATGATTTCCGCTCCCAAACGTTACGTCACGAAACCCCGGCGCCCGGCGCGCGCCGGTACGCCTCACCGCTCATCATCATCGCCCACGCGATACGGGCCATCTTGTTGGCCAATGCCACGGCGGCGACCTTGCGCGGCCTGCGCCGGAGCAGTTTCAACAGCCATTCGTTGGCCAGCTTGTTGCCCGGTCTTTCGGCGACCTTGATCACCGACGTGGCGCCGAGGACGAGCAAAGCCCGCAGCCGTTCATTCCCGGCGCGGCTGATCCCACCCATGCGCTGCTTCCCGCCGGTTGAATGTTCCCGTGGTGTCAGGCCGGCCCAGGCGGCGAGGTGACGGCCGGATTCAAAGGCGGTTGGATCGATCTCGGTCGCCAGGGTGAGCGCGATGATTGGGCCGACACCCGGGATGGTGGCCAGCCGCACGCTGACCGGGTTGGCCTTGTGCGCCTGATTGAGTTTGGTCGCCATCTGCTTCAGCCTGGCGTCAAGACGGCCGATCTCTTCGCCGAGCAGGGCCATTGTCTCCCTGGCCTCGAGTGGGATGGTGGTCTCCGCTTCAACCTTCTCAAGCAAGGGGATGATGTTGCTGACGCCTTTGCCGGCGATCACGCCGAATTCGCCGGCGTGGCCGCGCAGCGTGTTGACCAGTGCGGTGCGCTGGTTGACCAGGGTCTCTCGCACTTTCGACACCATTCCCTGGGCCGGCTGATCGGCGGACTTCACCGGCACGAAGTGCATCCCGGGGCGGCCGGCGGCCTCGCAGATGGCTTCGGCGTCGTTGCGGTCGTTTTTGCCGCGTTTGACGTAGGGTTTGATGTATTGAGGAGGGATGAGACGCACCTTGTGGCCAAGCGCGGCCAGTTCCCGGGCCCAGTAATGGCTGCCGCCGCAGGCCTCCATGGCGATCTCGGTGGCGGGAAGCCTTTTGAAGAACCCGATCATCTGGGCCCGGCTGAGATTGGTGCGAAGGATCGGCCGCTCTGCCTGGTCGATACCATGCAGGGTGAACACGGCTTTGGACGTGTCGATGGCGATGCCCTTATACTGGCTCATGGACGGCTCCGGTCTTGGTTGACAACGCCCAAGTCTGGCACGCGATGCCGTGGGGCCGTCCACCCCAACAGGCTCCAAACACCACGGCATAGACCGGTTCCAGCGGCCGGATCTGCCACGCCGTCACCTCCGCCAGCACGCCGTCGGTCACCGTGCGGATGAAGTCGGGGCTCACCTCGATGTCATATGTTTCAAGCAGGTAGGCCCGGATGCGGCGCACCGTCAGGCCGCGCGCATAGAGCGCCGTGACCTTGTCGTCGAAGCCGGTGAAACGCCTGGCGTGCTTGGGCACCAGCGGCGGCTCAAAACTGCCGTCGCGGTCGTGCGGCGTGTCGATCCTGATCTTGCCATCGCCGGTCAGCACCGACTTGGATGTGTTGCCGTTGCGATGGTTGGTGACCAGCTCGGGTCTATCCGCGCCGGTCGCGTTGCCCAGATGGTGGCTCAGCTCCGCGTTCAACGCCGCCTCGACCAGCGCCTTCTTGAACGCCAGGCCAGCCTCATTGATCGCCTCGCCGGTCATTGGGCCGTTCAGGAAAAGCGCCACCAGTTCCTTCGGGATCGACGGCAGCTTGGCCACCTCCCGCGCTATTTTCTTCGCTCTGCTCCGCATAATACGCTCCTTTGCGTCGGTTATGCCCCGCACACAGAATTACGGGTCCTCGCTGTTTGGAGTGGGTAGCAACGACCGCCCCTTGCCTCAGCCAGGCGCCCCGCCCACCTGATGGCGTTTCTTTGTTTGGCTGAAGGGGGCCGTTTCTTCGTCCCGGCCTGACAACCCCCAGGCGGCGCGCGCAGCTCCGGTCAAGGCATGCCCTCGGGCCTGACCCGAGGGATGGCCGCCGGCCACCGCGCGCTTGCGCGGCGCGAAGCGTCCTTGACGGGGGCGAGCACGGCGCCACCCTCGGGCAGGTCGGGATGCGACGGCGGAGGCACGGCGATGCGTGACACCAAACCTGCTGCAACTGGCGTTGGGCCTGACCCCACCTTGGACGGTGACCCGCAGCGACTTCGACCCCGACGCTTACCGGCTCGACATCCAGATCGATTTCGCGCCGGGCAGCCGCTTTTCCTGCCCGAACTGCGGCGCCGCGGATTGCCCGGCCTACGACACCGAGTAGATGCGCTGGCGCCATCTCAACTTCTTCCAGCATCAGGCCTACCTGAACGCTCGTGTGCCGCGCGTCCGCTGCGACAAGTGCGGCATCAGGAAGGCCCACGTGCCCTGGGCACGACCCGACAGCGGCTTCACCCTGCTGTTCGAGGCACTGCTCATGACCATGGTCTCCGCCATGCCGGTCAACACCGTGGCAAAGATGGTGGGCGAGCACGACACAAGGTTGTGGCGCGTGCTGCACCATTATGTGGACCAGGCGCGGGCGCGGAGTGACGCTTCGGACGTGACCCAGGTCGCCATTGACGAGACCGCCGCCCGGCGTGGCCACGACTACGTCACGCTGTTTGTCGATATCAAGCAGGCCCGCGTGCTGTTCGCCACCGAGGGCAAGGACGCCGACACCATAGCCGCCTTCGCCGAAGACCTGGCCGTGCACGGTGGCGACCCTGAGGCGATCGGCGAGGTCTGCATCGACATGAGCCCCGCCTTCATCAAGGGCACCCCCGAGCACCTGCCTAATGCTGCTGTGACCTTCGACAAGTTCCACGCCGTCAAGATTATCAATGATGCGGTCGATCAGGTGCGGCGTGCCGAACAGAAGAACCAAAGCCTGCTGCGCGGCACGCGCTATATCTGGCTGCGCAATCCGACCAACCTGTCGGACCGGCAGCGGGAGACACTGGACAGCCTTCCCACGCGCCATCTCAAGACGGCGCCTGCCTATCAGATCCGGCTGGCCTTCCAGGACCTCTACGACCAGCCTTCGGCCACAACCGGCGCCGGCTTCCTCAAGAAATGGTATTTCTGGGCCACGCACAGCCGGCTGGAGCCGATGATCGATGCCGCCCGCACCGTCAAGCGACATTGGGACGGCATCCTGCGCTGGTTCGATAGCAAGATCGCCAACGGCCTGATCGAGGGGATCAACAGCCTCGTGCAGGCTGCCAAGGCCAAGGCGCGAGGGTACCGCTCAACCCGCAACCTCAAGGCCATCGTCTATCTGCTGGCCGGCAAGCTCGACCTCAGGCTGCCCGCTTGAACACGTTTCTACCCACTCCAAACAGCGAAGAACCCAAAGACTTGATCGCGTCGATGGACATTTGCGTGCGCAGATCCCCAGCTGGTCGCTGTTCCCCCTCGTGCAAAACCTGTGCGCGCTGCGTGGCGTGGACGTGATCGCCAGCGCCGGCCTGGCGGCGGCGATTGGCGACCCGGCACGCTTTGCGACCGCCCCCGACTTCATGGCGGATCTCGGCCTGGTGCCCTCCGAGCACTCCTCCGGCCAGCGCAGGCGCATTGGTGCCATCACCAAGGCTGGCGACATCCATGCCCGCACCATGTTGATCGAGGCAGCGCACAGCTACCGACTTCCGGCCCGCGTCGCGCGGCGCAAGCTGAAGGCCGTCGAAGCGGTGCCAGATCCGGTGCGCGAGATCGCCTGGAAGGCGCAGACCCGGTTGTGCCAGCGCTATCGCCAGATGATAGCGAGAGACAAGCTGAAGCAGGTCGTGGTCATCGCTGTCGCGCGCGAACTCGCCGGGTTCGTCTGGGCCATTGCTTGCACCACGTCGGATCCGCCAGCACATCGCTCGATCAGCTGACAACCCAGCTACCACCCCATCCGGCATGCACGGCGGAGGGCGGGAACCGGTCAGGGCAATCCCCCGGATCAAGTCCGGGGGCAGGCTCTCGGCCTCGCGCTTTGGAACCCGACTTCCGCGTCAAGACAGAGGCAGGCCCGCGACGCATCATGGTCTTGCGGTAACCAACCCGCGCATCACAGCATGATCAACCGCCGCTCAGTGCCCCGCCCTCCACCGCACATGCCTGCATCAGAGGCCGCAACCGGGGACTACAAACACGGGTGCAATTTCGCGTCCGGAATTCTTGAAAACGGACATGACAGCCCGGGGGCAGGCCTTCGCATGCAGCACCGTCAGGTCCGCCGTTGGCGCCGCATCCGAGCGCGACGCGTCGGAGCCGAACAAGCCGGCCGCGCCTTCCAGCAGCCGGGCCTTCCAGTTGGTGATCTGGTTCGGGTGAACGTCAAACTGCTGGGCTAAGTCGGCCAGCGTCTTCTCGCCCTTGAGGGCGGCCAATGCCACCTTCGCCTTGAAGGCAGGGGCGTGGTTCCGGCGGGT